>NZ_CP085036.1:1447776-2895552 GCF_020535405.1 Antiquaquibacter oligotrophicus
CGCCGGAGTGCGCACACCCGCCTCGATCGCGTTGTCGCGGGATGCTTTCCGTGAACTGGGAGCGCACAGCATCCTCGAAGAGATCTCCGACGAGTTCTCGGGACCGCTCGTCGTCAAGCCCGCTCAGGGCGGTTCGGCGCAGGGTGTGACGATGGTGGAGGACCGATCGCTACTCCCCCGCGCGATGGTCGACGCCTACACCTATTGCGACGTTGCGCTCATCGAACAGAAGATTTCGGGCACCGAGATCGCTGTCGGAGTCATCGATAACGGAGCGGGCCCCGTCGCTCTTCCCGCGGTCGAGATCGAACCGCTCTCCGGTGTGTACAGCTTCGAGGCGCGGTACAACGCCGGTGAGACGCGCTTCTATGTTCCGGCGCGCATCTCCGAGGATGTCGCGGCCCGAGCCATCGAGGCCGCCCTCGCCGCTCACGGGGCACTTGGCCTACGGCACATCTCTCGTGTTGATCTCATCATCGACGGCGCTGGAACCCCGTGGTTTCTCGAAGCCAACGTTCTTCCCGGCCTTACCGAAACGTCGATCCTCCCCCAAGCTCTCGAGGCGGCGGGACACGATCTCGGTTGGGTGTATCACGCACTCGCAGAAGCGGCGATCGCCGAGTCGAAGGGTTAGAGCGCGAGAGTGTAGTAGACCGAGTTCGGGTCGTCGGTGTACTCCGCAAAAGGGCCAGTCACGGTGAACCCGTGCCGCTCGTAGAGGCGACGAGCGGGTGCGAAGAAGTCCTCAGCGCCCGTCTCCAGGCTCACGCGCTCGTATCCCCGTTCTCGGGCGACGGTAATGAGGTGTGTGAGCAGCGCCGACGCATATCCTTTACCCCTCGCGCTTTCGATGAGTCGCATTGACTTGAGTTCTCCGTGGGCGGGACTCAGCTCGCTCATGGCACCGCACCCCACCACAACACCCTCGTCCCGCACCGAAAAGAAGGTCACGTGAGGGTCAGCGAGCTTTTCGGGAGGCAGAGCATGCACACTCTCGGGTGGCGACGTGGCAAACATGTCCCGAAGGTGGTCCTCGAGTAGCTGACGCACCGCCGGCGAGGTGGGGCTGTCGACAACGATCTCCACGATCTATCGGGTGAAGCCGGGTTGACCGAGCTCCCCCAGGATCCGGTTGAGGTCAGCGACGGTCGCGAAGTCGATAACGATCTGCCCTTTGCTCGAACCGAGGGTGACCTTCACACGGGTGTTGAGCCGGTCCTCGAGCCCCTGAGCAATCTCATCGAGCTGACCTTGACGTCCGCCGGCCGTGGGTTTTGTTTTGGCAGGTTTCGGCGAGGCCGTCGCGACGATCGCCTCGGCTGCGCGAACGGAGAGCTCTTCGTTGACGATCTTGTCGGCGAGACGCTCCATGGCCGCGGGGTCCCCGGCAGCCAGGATGGCGCGAGCATGTCCCGCGCTCAGCACACCAGCGGCGACGCGATTGCGGATGGGCTCCGGCAGCTTCAGAAGTCGCAGGGTGTTGGTGATCTGCGGGCGAGACCGGCCGATGCGCTGCGCGAGCTCGTCCTGCGTCACCCCGAAGTCTGCGAGAAGCTGCTGATAGGCGGATGCCTCGTCGATGGCGTTGAGGTTCGCGCGGTGGATGTTCTCGAGGAGGGCATCCCGCAACATGTCCTCGTCTGCGGTGTTCTTGATGACCGCGGGGATCGTTCTGGTTCCGACCTGTTTACTGGCGCGGAGGCGGCGCTCCCCCATGATGAGCTCATACTGGGGTCCGCCCGGTTGGGCGTCCGCGAGTGGACGAACAACGATGGGCTGGAGCACCCCGAATTCACGGATCGACACAACGAGCTCTGCAAGTTCCTCCTCCCGGAACTCCTTGCGCGGCTGCTGCGGGTTCGGCACGATCTCATTCAGCGCGATGTTCGCGAGCCGCAGCCCCGGCACCGCAGCCAGACCCTCGGCGCCAGGGAAGAAGACGTCAACCGGTCGGGCCGAGTCATCACCGCTCGGGATCAGCGCGCCTATCCCTCGACCCAGCCCGGTTCTCTTTGGTGCTGCCATTACTGGGGTGCTCCTCGTCGTGCGATCTCGGCCGCCGCCTCGAGGTACGAGAGCGACCCGGGCGAATTGGCGTCGTAGCTCACGACGCTTTGACCGTAGCTCGGCGCCTCGGAGATGCGTACCGAGCGCGGGATGACCGTATCGAGAACCTGATCGGGGAAGTGATCCCGTACGTCCTGCACCACCTGGTTGGCGAGATTGGTGCGCGAGTCGTACATCGTCAGGAGGATTGTGGAGACGGTCAACGCTGGGTTCAAGTGACGCTCGATGAGCTGGATGTTGCTGAGGAGCTGGCTCAGACCCTCGAGTGCGTAGTACTCACACTGGATGGGGATGAGCACTTCCTGGGCTGCAACAAATGCGTTGATCGTCAGCAGTCCGAGCGACGGTGGGCAGTCGATGAAGACGTAGTGGAAGGTGTTCTCTGCCAGGTAGGCGTCGAGGGGCGTGCGCAGGCGCTGCTCGCGAGCGACGAGCGAGACCAACTCGATCTCTGCGCCGGCGAGGTGAATGGTGGCGGGTACGCAGTACAGGTGGTCGAACTCCGGGCTCTTCTGCACCACATCGCTCATTGAGGCATCCCCCACGAGAACGTCGTACACACTCGCGGTTTCGGCACGGTGCTCCACGCCGAGTGCCGTCGATGCGTTGCCCTGTGGATCCAAGTCGATGACCAGAACGTTCGCCCCGGCTCGAGCGAGCGCTGCGGCGAGGTTCACGGCGGTAGTCGTTTTTCCGACTCCGCCCTTCTGGTTAGCAACGGTGAAGATTCGCGGTGCGGGTGGCAGGGGAAGCTGGTCGGCGGCTATCGCCAGACGGCGTCGAGTGAGGTCAGCGACTTCCCGCGCGAGCGGGGTGGAGTCGTCGAATGCCGGTGCTTCGGCGCTCAGTCCATCGGATTGTTTCACGTGAAACCTTCGAAACGAGGGGCGAAAGCCCCGGAGAGTATGGTCTGGAGTCAGTCCACTGTAGCCCGAAAGACCCGAGTGGCTTCCGGTGTTATCCCCTCGCCAAGGGTTACCACCGAGACGTCCCGCAGGCGGAATTTACGGATGACCTTTGTCGCCGCATCCACCTCCTGGTTCACTCGCTCGCCCTTCATAAAAACGAGCTCGCCACCCGATCGAACGAGCGGGACGGTGATGGGGATGAGTTTCGAGAGCGCGGTCACCGCGCGCGCGGTGACCTGATCTAGGGGCTGAGCGAGCCGAGCTTCCTCCGCGCGCGCCCGGACGACAGTGACATTGTCGAGTTCGAGACGCTCGGACTCCGCCAACAACCATTCGGTTCGGCGTTCCATCGGCTCGATCAACACCATGTGAACATCGGGGCGGGCAATAGCGAGGACGAGACCGGGTAACCCTGCGCCGCTGCCGACATCCCCCACGAAGCCAGGAGAGAGAAGCGGGGCGGGTAGGACGCAGTTCACGAGGTGACGGGTCCATAAACGCGGAAGCTCCAGCGGGCCGATGAGCCCGAGCTCCTCGCCCCACCGCTCGAGATCTGCGGCGTACTGCCGTGCCCGATCGATCCGGGTGCCGAAGAGTTCCTTAGCTACGTCTGGTTCGGACTCGAGCATCGACATGGGTCTCCCTGTGGACGGATGTTTCACGTGAAACAACGGAGCGTATGTTTCACGTGAAACATCAACTAGCGCTTGATGACCGTGTGGCGGTCTCGCCCCTCGCCCTCAGACTCGGAGGTGAAGCCGCGCTCGGCCACGATGTCGTGCACAAGCTTGCGTTCATAGGACGACATAGGGGGCAGTGCTGCCGACTCTGCTCCCTCTTCGAGACGCTCGACCGCACGGTCCACCAGCGCCGAGAGTTCAGCTGCCCGAGCATCCCGCGAGCCACCAACGTCAAGAATGAGTCGGGAGAACCGTCCAGTCCGGGCCTGCACCGCAATACGCGTGAGCTCCTGCAAGGCGCCCACCGTCTCCGGCTTCGACAGCACACGGAGACTCTCCGACTCGGATGCAGTTACCGAAAGGTAGGAGCGACCTCCCCGCGCTTCGATCTCGATGTCCCCATCAAGGTCGGCGATGTCGAGGAGTTCCTCAATGTAGTCCGCCGCGATGTCGCCCTCTTCTTCGAGTTCATCAACGCTCGGCGCGTCCTGATCTTTCAGAACTTCGTCGTGGGCCTGGATGTCGGTCACGTCACTCATCTCTATTTCTTCTTCTTTTTAGCGCGGTTCTTACTCACCGGCTGCTGTCGTTGCGGCTTCTTCGGCTCCTCGACCACCACGGTTCCCTCCGCGGATTCATCGACGATCCCCTTGCGCTGGTTGCGCTTGGCGAGGCGTGCCTCACGAGCGAGGGCTGCCTCGCTACCAGGAGTCGGCATGTTGCGGATGACGAGGAATTGCTGGCCCATCGTCCAGAAGTTCGACACGAGCCAGTAGGTCATAACACCAAGCGGGAACGTGAAGCCGGAGAAAGCGAAGACGAGCGGAAGCAAGTAGAGGAGGATTCTCTGCTGGCGATACATCGGGCTCGCCTTCATTTCCTCCGACTGGTTCTTCGACATGATCTGGAGTTGAGTGATGAACTGCGACGCCGTCATGAGAACGACCATCACCGCCGCGATAACGATGACGGCCACGTTGCCGTCTGCCGTGCTGATCGCGAGGCGTAGAGGGGCGCCGAAGATCTCGGCGTTCGCGAAGGATGCCGAGAGATCGGCGTCGAGAAGGCCCACACCAGACTTGTTGTGCTGCGCATCATTGAGGACGGAGAACAGGCCGAAGAAGATCGGCATCTGAAGTAGAAGAGGAAGGCACGAACTCAGCGGATTCGTTCCGGTGCGCTTGTAGAGCTCCATCGTCTCGCGAGACATGGCCTCGCGGGAGAACTGATCCTTCTTGCCCTTGTACTTGTCCTGGATTTTCTTGAGCTGCGGTGCAACCTCGAGCATCCGTCGCTGGCTCTTGATCTGGCGAACGAAGATCGGAATGAGCGCCGCACGAACCACGAGCACCAGACCGACGATGGACAGCACCCACGTCACACCGGCGTTGTAGTCGAGACCGATTGCCGTGAGACCGGTGTGGAACGCAACGAGGATTGCCTCGATGACCCACTTGATCGGCCACAACAAGCTGCCGAAGAAACTCAGAATGTCCATTGCGGTGTTAGCCCCTTCCGTGGCTTGACGCGACGACGAACCCGGAACGGGTTACCCGGAACCGTTCGTGGCGACGCTCGGGAACGTCATCGATCCCGCCTTCCGCCCACGGGTGGCATCGAGCGATACGACGAGTACCGAGCCACACTCCTCGCACGACGCCATGATGTTGGATGGCGCCGAGCGTGTAGTGCGAGCACGACGGGTAATAACGACAGACGTCGCCATAGAGCGGAGAGATGACCGCGCGATAGGCAGTGAGAATCGCTACGCAGATGTTTCTGGGTACGAGGAGAAGGAACGTGATGACGTTCTTCATGATCTCCTCGCGATCGAACCGAGACCCCGGGCGATCTCGGATTGAAGGGTAGACCACTCAGCCTCGGCAGAAGCTGGCAGTGCTCTGATCACGACATCGTTCCCCACACCGAGTGCGGGGAGGAGCGAATAGCAGGCGGCTCGCAGACGACGACGTACCCTGTTACGCACAACGGCCCCGCCCACAGCCTTGGTCACGATAAAACCGAAGCGAGATGGAGCGGAGCCTGTGCTCACGACGTGCAGAATGGTGTGCTCGTTCGACACCCGCCGGCCCTTGCGTGAGATCGCTCGAAAGTCACGGGCATCCGTCACCCTGTTCGATCTAGCAAGCACCGGAGAGGATCAGGCGGAGAGTTCGGAGCGACCCTTGCGACGACGGGCAGCCAGGATGGCGCGGCCGGCGCGGGTGCGCATACGAAGTCGGAAGCCGTGCACCTTGGCGCGGCGCCGGTTGTTCGGCTGGAAAGTTCTCTTGCTCATAAGTCATGTCTCCAATGCGCGCCGAAGCCCGCGAGAATTGTGGCCGATTAGGCCCGAAGTCAACTGATTAAAGGTACGGGGTTAAACCACACCGGTCAAACGGCCACAGGCTATCCACATCGGGATAACTCGGGTTAGATAGTTGGGCCTGTGGAGAACTAAGGTAAAGCCAGCCCTCGACGCGTACTTATCTCGGCCAATTGCCGGGAGTTTCAGCGGCGCTGGCGGTGGATAAAGGTGTGAGTAAATTCGCGAGGATGTGGGCATAAGAATGTCGGACAGCACTGACCCGACTCGAGAGATCTGGGCAACGGTCCTCTCTCGCCTGACCTCAGACGAGCGCATCACCCCTCAACTACTCGGTTTCGTCAACCTCGTCGAACCCAAGGGTGTGATGGCCGGCACCCTCTATCTCGAGGTACCGAACGAGCTCACACGCGGGATGCTCGAGCAGCGCATCCGCATCCCGCTCTTGAACTCGATCGCCGAGTTGGACGACACCTACGAGGTGTCCAACTTCGCGATCGTCGTGAACCCCGAGATCCAACTCGACGCCCTCGACCAAACCCACGATTCACCGGAACCTGCCGCGTACATCGAACCGACAACGGTGATCGATACACCTCAGACTCGTCGAACCGATTCACGACTCAACCCGAAGTACAGCTTCGACAACTTCGTCATCGGCGGGTCCAACCGTTTCGCCCACGCCGCCGCAGTCGCCGTGGCCGAGGCGCCGGCCAAGGCCTATAACCCTCTCTTCATCTACGGGGAGTCCGGCCTGGGTAAGACACACCTTCTCCACGCGATCGGGCACTACGCGGAGAGTCTGTATCCGGGCATCCGGGTTCGCTACGTCAGCTCCGAAGAGTTCACCAACGACTTCATCAACTCGATCGCCAACAACCGAGCGTCGATGTTCCAGTCGCGTTATCGCGAGATCGACATTCTCTTGATCGACGACATCCAGTTCCTTCAGGGAAAGGACTCCACGCAGGAGGCCTTCTTCCACACGTTCAACACACTCCACGACCACAACAAGCAAGTCGTCATTACGAGTGACCTTCCTCCCAAACACCTCACGGGGTTCGAGGACCGGATGCGGTCACGCTTCGAGTGGGGTCTCATCACCGACGTTCAGGCGCCCGATCTCGAGACACGTATCGCGATCCTTCGTAAGAAGGCGCAGAGCGAGAAACTCCAGGTCTCCCCCGACATCCTCGAATACATGGCATCGAAGGTGTCGTCGAACATCCGGGAACTCGAGGGAACACTCATCCGCGTAACCGCGTTCGCCAACCTCAATCGTCAACCGGTCGATATGGCACTCGTGCAGACAGTGCTCAAGGACCTCATCACGCTCGACGAAGACAACGTCATCGCGCCGGTCGACATCATCAACCACACGGCTGACTACTTCAAACTCACCGTGGACGACCTTTACGGATCATCCCGTTCGCAGGCGGTCGCGACTGCCCGGCAGATCGCCATGTATCTGTGCCGGGAGATGACGAATCTGTCGCTTCCCAAGATCGGACAGCTCTTCGGCAACCGCGATCACACCACTGTGATGTACGCCAACAAGAAGATCACGGAGCTCATGAAGGAGCGGCGCTCGATCTACAACCAGGTCACCGAACTGACCAGTCGGATCAAGCAGAACAATCGCGCCTAATTCTTCACACTGTGGAAAACGTGTGAATAACTGTGGAGACACGCGGGACGCCCTGTTGATGGGAATCTGACTATCTGTGGAAAACGAGTTGGGTTCATTCTTTTGACTGAATCTGTCCCCACCGTCACTCACGGCTCGTCAACAACTTACGCGGTTGTAGTTTCCAGACCTGGCGCGCATTAACCGCCGTTATCCACACCATCCACAACGGTTAAGAATCTTGTCCTTTGTTCTTCAAGGATTTTTGGGGGATAACCCTGAGGGGTCCGCCGCTAACCGGCTGTGCCAGTATTAACGCCCAGAGCGTCGATCGGGTGAGGGGTGTTTCGTGAAGTTCCAGGTCAATCGCGACGTGTTCAGTGAGGCCGTCTCCTTCGCTGTCAAACTCCTGCCGCAACGCACAACTCTGCCGATCCTGAGCGGTGTGCTCATCGAGGCTGAGGGTGATGGCATCACACTGTCGTCATTCGACTACGAAGTCTCGGCGCGCACGCAGGTCACAGCGAACGTCGACGAACCCGGCACGGCCCTCGTCTCAGGGCGACTCCTCGCGGAAATTGCCAGCAGGCTTCCCGCAGCGCCCGTCACCTTCACCACGGAAGACGGTCGGATTCTCGTTACCTGTGGTTCGGCATCCTTCACGCTGCTGAGCATGCCCGTCGAGGAGTACCCCACGTTGCCCGAAGTTTCGGACAAGGCAGGCCTCCTCAAGGGCGAGGATTTCGCCGCAGCCATCTCCCAAGTTGCGGTCGCGGCATCGCGAGACGATGTAACACCGGTGATCACCGGAGTTCAGCTCGAGGTCTCAGACAACAGCGTCTCCCTCGTAGCGACCGACCGCTACCGCGTCGCGGTGAGAGAGATCGAGTGGGATTCCGGCGCATCCGGGATCGACCAGGCGACCGCTCTCGTGCCGGCGCGGACCTTGACGGAGATCGGCAAGACCTTCGGTCACAGCGCGACGATCTCGGTTGCCATCACGAGCACCGATGATCGCGAGCTCATCGCCTTCCGTGCCGACAACAAGATCGTCACCTCGTTGCTGATCAAGGGAAACTTCCCGCCTGTCAGGCGTCTGTTCCCGGACGAGGTCGACAACTACGCGGTGCTCAATACGGCGGAGCTCATCGAGTCCGTTCGACGTGTCGCGCTTGTTCTCGAGCGCGAAGCTGCCCTTCGATTTACCTTCACGGTTGATGGGCTGACGCTCGAGGCGATCGGATCCGAGCAAGCTCAAGCGTCGGAGACGGTCGACGCCTTCCTCACCGGGGACGAGACGGTCGTCTCCCTCAAGCCGCAGTTCCTCCTCGACGGCCTCGCATCCGTGCATTCGGAGTTCGTGCGGATCTCGTTCACGAAGACGGAGAATCCGAACAAGCCGGGACCGGTTCTCATCACAAGCCAGTCCTCGAAAGACCAGCCGGGCGCCGATAACTACAAGTACCTCCTGCAGCCAAACCTTCTGCTGCGCTGACCACGATCAAGGACTCGCTGATGCACATTGGAATCATTGGGCTCGGCAAGATGGGCAACAACATGCGTGCCCGCTTGCGCAAAAACGGCGTCGAGGTAACGGGCTACGACCCGAACGCCGAGGTGTCGGATGTCGCGGACCTCGCCGCGCTCGCCGAAGCCCTGCCCGCTCCCCGACTCGTCTGGGTGATGGTGCCGTCGGGAAAGATCACGGATGACGTGATCACTCAGGTCTCGGAGGTACTGAGCCCCGGCGACCTCGTGATCGACGGTGGCAACTCGCGGTTCACCGACGACGCTGTGCACTCCGAGTTTCTGGCGGCAAAGGGCATCCGGTTCGTCGATGTCGGCGTCTCGGGCGGAATCTGGGGACTCGAGAACGGCTACGGACTCATGGCCGGCGGCGATGCGGCCGACATCGAGTTCGCGATGCCGGTCTTCGATGCGCTGCGCCCGGACGGTCCGCGCGACGAGGGTTTTGTGCACGCCGGCAAGGTGGGTGCTGGGCACTACGTGAAGATGGTGCACAACGGTATCGAGTACGCGCTCATGCAGGCGTGGGCCGAGGGTTATGAACTCCTGGAAAGCCGCGACGATCTCGTCCACGATGTGACCGGAACGTTCAAGGCGTGGAAGCGTGGAACGGTCGTTCGTTCCTGGCTGCTCGACCTCCTGGTGAACGCGCTCGAGGAGGACCCAGACTTCGAGCAGATCGCCGGCTACGTCGAGGATTCCGGCGAGGGTCGCTGGACGGTGCACGATGCGCTCGACCGGGCGGTTCCGGTTCCGACGATCAGCGCCGCGATCTTCGCGCGCTTCGTCTCACGCCAGAAGGACTCCCCCGCGATGAAGGCCGTGGCAGCTCTCCGCAATCAGTTCGGTGGGCACGCGGTCCGCAAGAACTGACGCGCGTGATCGTCACGCACCTGACCCTCTCGGATTTTCGTAATTACGAATCTCTCGACGTCGATCTCGCGCCCGGCGCGAACCTCTTTGTCGGCAGTAACGGTCAGGGAAAGACGAACCTCGTCGAGTCGTTGGGTTACCTGAGCACACTCGGGTCGCATCGAGTGTCGAGTGATCAAGCAATGATTCGACAGGGTCGTGACACGGCGATCATCCGGGCTCGACTTGCTCACGGCGAACGCGAGCTGCTTGCCGAGGTCGAGTTGAATCGCTCCTCCCCCAATCGGGCACAGGTAAACCGGTCCGCGATCAAGACTCGAGAGCTTCCGAGGTACTTCTCGAGTGTGTTGTTCGCGCCGGAAGATCTCGCTCTCGTGCGAGGTGAGCCATCGGGGCGCCGCCGATTCCTCGACGAGCTTCTCGTTCTTCGCGCACCACGAATGAGCGGCGTCATCGGTGACTACGAGCGTGTCCTGCGACAGCGCAACACGCTCCTGAAATCCGCGAGGGCTTCTGGCGTGAAACCCGACCAACTCGGCACGCTCGACATTTGGGACGAGAGACTCGTCGCCCTCGGCAGTGAACTGATTCTGGCCCGCGCGAACCTCACGGCTGAGTTGCGACCCGAGGTGACCAGGGCGTACGAGACGATTGCGGGCGCCGATCATGCGGCGACGATCGACGGGCGGTTGAGCATCCGTTCCACCGACCCGGATTCCGATTCCGATACGGATGCAACGGCAACCCTTCACGACGTGCCGACGTTTGACGAGATTTCCGCTGAATTCTCGCGCGCGCTCGCGCGCCTTCGGCGCGCAGAACTCGATCGTGGGGTGAGCCTTGTCGGCCCCCATCGCGACGATCTCCTTCTCGGTCTCAACGGGATGCCCGCACGAGGGTATGCCAGTCACGGCGAGTCCTGGTCGTTCGCGCTCGCCCTGAAACTCGCCTCCGCCGAGGTGTTGAGGCGCGAATCCTCGACTGGCGACCCCGTATTGATTCTCGACGACGTCTTCGCCGAGCTCGACGAGTCTCGCCGAGATCGGTTGGGTGCCGCGGTGTCGTCCTTCGAACAGGTGCTCATCACAGCTGCGGTTTTCGACGACGTACCCGCGGAACTCGCCTCCCACGTAGTGCGAATCAAGGCAGGGGCGGTGGTGGAGTGACCGAACCCAATGAGCCAGAGCATGTCGCGGTCTATTTGCGATTTCGACGGATATTCGGTGACCCCGCCGTGCGATCTGCCACGGCACGCAAGAGGCGTCAGCGTGTCGAGGGGTCGAGCGTTCCGTTCGGGGACGACCGAGACCCCCACGGCATCTCCGATGTGCTCGACGGCCTCACGACGAAGATGGGGTGGACCTCGCCGCTCGCGCGTTCTGAGTTACTCGCGTCGTGGTCGGAGATCGTCGGTGACGAGATTGCGGCCCACACCTCGCCGACCTCGATCGAGAATGGGGTACTGACCGTGTCGTGCGACTCCACGGCGTGGGCCACACAATTGAGGCTCATGCGGTCGACGGTGACCACGACGATCGCCTCGCGTTACCCGGACGCGGGCGTCGAATCGGTGCGGTTCGAGGGGCCGGGTGTTCCTTCCTGGAAACGCGGCCCTAGATCAATTCCAGGCCGTGGTCCTCGCGATACTTACGGCTGAGTGGTCAAATCTGGTCAACCCGGCGTCGAAATGTCCTCAGCGGGGCGCCACGCGCCGATCCGGCACCGTGAATTTGATAGAATTGTCACGTCGTCGGGTCTCCCTCCACGTGGAGCTATCCGCCCCGGATGACACGTAGTTCAACACGGGCAGGAGCCTTCTACCTATGACCGACATTTCCCCTGAGAACCTGCCTGAGTCGGGCATCTCCAGCAGCCACGTCGACAGTGATTACGGCGCCGATCAGATCCAGATTCTCGAAGGACTCGAGGCAGTCCGGAAGCGCCCCGGCATGTACATCGGTTCCACAGGACCGCGCGGCCTTCACCACCTTGTGTACGAAGTTGTGGACAACTCGGTCGACGAGGCACTCGCCGGGTACTGCGACACGATCGCCGTCACACTGTTGCGCGACGGCGGGGTTCGGGTCCAAGACAACGGCCGCGGCATCCCCGTCGGTCTCAACAAGCAGGAGAACAAGTCGACCGTCGAGGTCGTCATGACGATCCTCCACGCCGGTGGAAAATTCGGCGGCGGCGGATACGCCGTCTCCGGTGGGCTCCACGGCGTCGGCATCTCGGTCGTGAATGCACTCTCGCGACACGTGGACACCGAAGTCCGCCGCGAGGGATACGTCTGGCGCATGAGCTTCGAGAACGGAGTGCCCCGCGCTCCCCTCGCTCAGGGCGAAGCATCCACCGAAACCGGAACTACCCAGACGTTCTGGGCAAACCCCGACATCTTCGAAACCGTCGAGTTCGACTTCGAGACCCTCCGCGCGCGATTCCAGCAAATGGCCTTCCTCAACAAGGGACTGCGCATCACCCTCACGGATGAGCGCGGCGAGGAGGAAACCTCGGTCAGCTACATGTACGAGCAGGGCCTCGTCGACTACGTCGAGTACCTCAACAAGTCGAAGAAGAACGACCTCATTCATCCGGATGTCATCGCCTTCGAGGCCGAGGACACCGAGCGCCACATCTCGCTCGAGGTCGCGATGCAGTGGACGAGCGGCTACACCGAGAGTGTCCACACCTACGCGAACACGATCAACACCCACGAGGGTGGAACACACGAGGAAGGCTTCCGCGCCGCCCTCACCACACTCGTCAATCGTTACGCGCGCGAGAAGAACATCATCAAGGAGAAGGACGAGAACCTCTCCGGCGACGACGTGCGCGAGGGTCTCACCGCGGTCATCTCCGTCAAACTCGGTGAGCCGCAGTTCGAAGGTCAGACAAAAACGAAGCTCGGCAACACCGAGGCGAAAGCCTTTGTGCAAAGGGTCGCCGGTCAACAGCTCGCCGACTGGTTCGATCGCAATCCCACCCAGGCGCGCGATGTGATCCGCAAGGCGATGCAGGCGGCCGCCGCGCGAATCGCTGCTCGCAAGGCGCGCGAGCAGACCCGACGTAAGGGTCTTCTCGAGTCTGGCGGGATGCCCGGCAAGCTTCGCGACTGCTCGAGCAAGGATCCGTCGCTCTCCGAGATCTTCCTCGTCGAGGGTGACTCCGCAGGCGGTTCGGCCGTGCAGGGACGAAATCCTGAGTTCCAGGCGATCCTGCCGCTGCGCGGCAAGATCCTCAACGTCGAAAAGGCGCGACTGGATCGGGCCCTCGCCAACAACGAGGTGCAGGCGATGATCACCGCATTCGGTGCGGGCATCGGTGAGGACTTCGACCCCGACAAGGCCAGGTATCACAAGATCGTGCTCATGGCCGATGCCGACGTCGACGGCCAGCACATCACGACGCTGCTCCTGACCCTCCTGTTCCGTTACATGCGTCCGCTCATCGAGCGCGGATACGTCTACCTCGCACAGCCTCCGCTCTACCGGTTGAAGTGGACAAACGCGGATCACGAGTACGTCTTCAGCGACCGTGAGCGGGATGCCCTACTCGCCGACGGGATCGCGGCAGGAAAGCGCATCCCGAAAGAGAACGGCATCCAGCGCTACAAGGGTCTCGGCGAGATGGACTACTCCGAGTTGTGGGAGACCACCATGGACCCGGCAACGCGCACCCTTCTCCAGGTGACGCTGGATGACGCGGCCGCCGCCGACGAGACCTTCTCCACCCTCATGGGTGAGGACGTCGAGTCGCGACGCAGCTTCATCCAGAAGAACGCCAAAGACATTCGCTTCCTCGACATCTAAGGAGTCACCATGGCTGACGACGAGACTCCCGAAGAGTTCACCGTAGACCCCGCGATCGTGCAGACCGATCGCATCGACCAGGTCGATCTCCAGCTGGAGATGCAGCGGTCATACCTCGACTACGCGATGAGTGTGATCGTCGGTCGCGCCCTCCCCGAGGTGCGCGACGGACTCAAGCCCGTCCACCGTCGTGTCATCTACGCGATGTACGACGGCGGGTACCGTCCCGACAAGGGATTCAACAAGTGCACTCGCGTTGTCGGCGAGGTCATGGGTCAGTTCCACCCGCACGGTGACGCCCCCATCTACGACGCGCTCGTTCGACTGGTGCAGCCGTGGAGCCTGCGTTACCCGCTCGCGCTCGGTCAGGGCAACTTCGGTTCGCCAGGCAACGACGGTGCGGCCGCGCCCCGATACACCGAGACCAAGATGGCGCCGCTGGCCATGGAGATGGTCCGCGACATCGACGAGGAGACCGTCGACTTCCAGGACAACTACGACGGAAAAACGCAGGAGCCGAAGGTTCTGCCCGCGCGTTTCCCGAACCTCCTCGTCAACGGTTCCGTCGGTATCGCGGTCGGCATGGCGACCAACATCCCTCCGCACAACCTGCGCGAGGTTGCGGCCGGCGCCCTGTGGGCGCTCGAGAATCCGGATGCCTCGCGCGAGGAGCTGCTCGAGGCTCTCATCCAGCGCATCAAGGGCCCCGACTTCCCGACCGGTGCGCAGATTCTCGGAATCAAGGGCATCCAGGACGCCTACCGCACGGGTCGCGGCTCGATCACGATGCGCGCCGTCGTCAGCGTCGAGGAGCTGCAGGGTCGCACGTGCCTCGTGGTCACCGAGCTGCCGTACCAGGTGAACCCCGACAACCTCGCGCTGAAGATCGCCGAGCTCGTCAAGGAGGGCAAGGTCGGCGGTATCGCCGACATCCGTGACGAGACCTCGGGTCGCACCGGTCAGCGACTTGTCATCGTGCTCAAGCGCGATGCGGTCGCGAAGGTCGTGCTCAACAACCTGTACAAGCACACCCAACTGCAGGACAACTTCGGTGCCAACATGCTCGCGATCGTCGACGGCGTGCCGCGCACGCTCGCTCTCGACGGGTTCATCTCGTACTGGATCGAGCACCAGATCGAGGTCATCGTGCGGCGCACGACCTTCCGCCTGCGCAAGGCGGAGGAGCGCGCCCACATTCTGCGCGGATACCTCAAGGCGCTGGATGCTCTCGACGAGGTGATCGCGTTGATCCGGGCATCCTCCACCGTCGACGACGCTCGCGAGGGCATCATGACGCTGCTCGATGTCGACGATCTGCAGGCTCGCGCGATCCTCGACATGCAGCTGCGTCGTCTCGCCGCTCTCGAGCGCCAGAAGATCATCGAAGAGCACGACGAACTCGAGCGACTCATCGCAGAGTACGAAAGAATTATCGCGACACCCGCCGAACAGCGTCGTCTCGTGACGGAGGAACTCACGGAGATCACCGACCGCTTCGGGGACGACCGCCGCACCGAGATTCTCATGGGTTACGACGGCGACATGAGTGTCGAAGACCTCATCCCCGAGGAAGAGATGGTCGTCACCGTCACGCGCGGTGGGTACATCAAGCGCACCCGCAGCGACAACTACCGTTCGCAGCACCGCGGTGGCAAGGGAGTCAAGGGCGCGCAGTTGCGGGCGGATGATGTCGTCGATCACTTCTTCGTGACGACCACGCACCACTGGCTCCTCTTCTTCACCAACACCGGTCGCGTCTACCGTGCGAAGGCGTACGAGATCCAGGAAGCGGGTCGCGACGCGAAGGGTCAGCACGTCGCCAACCTGCTCGCGATGCAGCCTGGTGAGGAGATCGCGCAGATTCTCGACATCCGCGACTATGCGGCTGCGAAATACCTTGTGCTCGCCACGCGCGGCGGTCTCGTGAAGAAGACGGCGCTCACCGAGTACGACACCAACCGCTCCGGCGGCATCATCGCCCTGAACCTCCGCGAGGAGGACGAGCTCATCTCGGCGATGCTCGTCGACGAAGACCAGGATGTGCTGCTCGTCTCGCGCAAGGGCATGTCGATCCGATTCAAGGCGACTGATTCTGCGATGCGTCCGATGGGCCGCAACACCTCCGGCGTGAAGGGGATGGACTTCCGGGCCGGCGACTCGTTGCTCGCGGCATCCGTCGTCTCCGACGAAGGGTTCGTGTTCGTCGTCACGGAGGGCGGGTACGCCAAGCGCACGTCGGCCGACCAGTACCGAGTGCAGGGTCGAGGCGGTCTCGGCATCAAGGTCGCCAAGCTGAGTGACGATCGGGGAGACCTCGCGGGGGCTCTCATCGTGAGCGAAGAGGACGAGGTGCTTGTGGTTCTTGCCAGCGGCAAGGTGGTACGCTCGTCTGTCGCTGAGGTTCCGGCCAAGGGCCGTGACACTATGGGCGTCGTATTCGCTCGATTCGCCGACGAAGACAGAATCATCGCGATTGCTCGCAACAGCGAGCGGAATCTGGACAATCAGGACGCGGATGACCCGGCCGACACCGGTCAGGCAGCCGAAGCCACTGGGAAGGACGAATCAGTAGATGAGTAGTGTCGCGGAGAAGCTGCAACGCAAGTCGCAGCGCACGGTGGCCACCAAGCAGGTGCGTCTCAAACTCGTGTACATCGACTTCTGGTCGGCAGTGAAGTTCTCGTTCCTCGTGGCGGTCTGCCTCGGCATCATCTTTGTTGTCGCGACGGTGCTGCTGTGGATCGTGCTGAACTCGACCGGCATCTTCAGCTCGCTCAACGACATTTTTGTCGACGTGCTCGGTGACCCCGAGTTCAACATCGCGTCGGACTTCTCGCTGCCGCAGGTCGCGCTGTTTGCTTTTGTGGTTGCTTTGCTCAACACGGTGGTGGGTACCGCGCTCGGAGCGGTCGCCGCGGTGCTGTACAACTTCAGCGTTCGACTCACGGGCGGTTTGCTCGTGGGCTTCACGAACAGCTGAGTCGCTCCCTCGCGATTAGAGGAAACGGGGTTGGTGCGATACTCTCGTATCTGCCTTTCGGGGGTATAGCTCAGGCGGTTAGAGCGCTTCACTGATAATGAAGAGGTCCCAGGTTCAAGTCCTGGTACCCCCACTGGAATCTCCACAAGGGATTCCTTCACTCATAAGTACACATGCTGGATGACGCGACAGGGGCGGGCTTTCCCACTCCAATCGCTTCGGGCCGAAAGGTTGGGCCGGGCGCTCGCGCGCGGCCGGACCAACCCCCGTGCGCCGCAGAGGCGGCGGCGCACCAGCTAGCGCGGGGCCTTAGCTCAATTGGTAGAGCGCCTGCTTTGCAAGCAGGAGGTCAGGAGTTCGATTCTCCTAGGCTCCACAAATGCAATGAACCCCGCCGCAGGTGGGGTTCATTGCATTTAATCGTGAACTGCGAATCGAGTGGTACCTCCGAGTAGCCCGTCACTCGACCTCTTCTCCGGAGCATCCCGAATCGCACCCGCGTGACTCCGCGGATGTTGGTGTGGCGGAAGTGACTCGAACCCAAAAGCTCCGGAAAAGAGCTCGATGGAAGTGGTCGGTGCGCGGGGCATTCGAGCGAGAACAGAGGTGACCCGCTCTCGCGTGCGCCGCTATTCTGATGCCAACGCCGGAAGGGAGCCCGAGAATGGCCGAGCGTAAGAAGACCACAAAGAGGGTCGTTCGTGTCGAACCGACGACGAGCCGTGGGGGTTCCGGTGGTTCGGATGCTTCGGAGCCGGCATCCGGCTGGAAGCCGACACCGGAAGCGAAGAGCAAGGCTCTCACCTACCGCATCATCGCGATCGTGCTCTGGGTACTCGCTATCGGCGGTGAAGCTTTCGAGATTTTCTGGGTGCTTCGGCAGTCGCCGCCGAACATGTGGATCCTCATCGGTGGGCTCGTGGTGATTGCGGGCCTCGCGATCGGTGGGTCGCTGTTGTGGAAGCAGGCCAATCGTTTGGACCCGGCATCCCGTCAGGACTCCGTGCGGTTCTTCATTCAGAACCAGCTCGGGGCGATCATCACCGTTGTTGCGTTCCTTCCCCTCATCATTCTGATTTTCCTGAACAAGGACATGAGTGGGTCGCAGAAGGGAATCGCCGGCGGTATCGCGATCGCACTCCTGCTGGTCGCCGGCTTCCTCGGCACGTCCATCAATCCCCCGTCGACGGAGCAGTATGACGCGGAGACGAACCAGGTGATCGAGATCACGGGCGAGAATCTCGTGTTCTGGACGAAATCCGGCAAGGTGTTCCACCTGTGCGAGGACGCATCGGCCGTGAACCTCGAGTCCGCGGACAACACGATCTATTCCGGCACGGTGGCGGACGCGCACGCGGCGGGCAAGGACCGCTTGACGCTGCAGGTCGATCAGGAGATTAGACAGTGTGGGTTCGAGGCACCCGAGGATGATCCTGCCACCGTCGACTCCGATGTCGAGGAGCCCGCGCTCGAGGAGACGCCCGCCCCGTAACACCACTTTCGGGGCATGTAACCGCTCACATCGGATGAATTGCGGTGTCTGAGGCCTCTTTTCTTGACAAACCGGTGAATACCTAGTTTTCTGGCTAGAAATCATCGGAGGTTTAGCCTCCGTCCCCGCATGCCCTCACCGTGGAGGTCCCTCGACAATGACGTCACCCCGCTCACTGGCGCGACTAGCGGTCGCGCTCACCGTTTCTGCCGCTCTCGTCTCCACAGGGGCGATTTCTGCAACGGCCGCGCCTGCCGCGGTCGCACTCGATGCCGCTGCAATTCCTGAGATCGGAGGTGACACCTCGACCATCTGGTTCGATGAACCCCTCAACACGAGCGCCGGTGATCTCCAGCGCGAATGGGAGGACCGAGCCCTACCGATCGGTAACGGGGCGCTCGGCGCGACGGTCTTCGGCACGGTCGCGACCGAGCAGATCCAGTTCAACGAGAAGACCCTGTGGACCGGCGGCCCCGGCGCCCAGGGCGGGTACAACTACGGCATCAACGGCAACAAGGAGCAGGCGATCGCGGATCTGCAGGAGCAGATCTGGCAGACCGGTGCCGTGACTCCCTCCGCTGCCGCGGCCGCACTGGGTGCCCCCAAGCAGAACTTTGGTTCGTACCAGACCTTCGGTGACCTGATGCTGGAGACCGGCGCATCCGGAACCCCCACCGACTACCGGCGGGTTCTCGATCTCGACACCGCCAAGGTGACCACGAGCTACACGCTGGGTGGTGTCCACTATGTTCGCGAGTACTTCGTGAGTGCAGCGGACAACACCCTCGTCGTGCGCCTCACCGCCGACCAGGCCGGTGCGATCGATGTGACCGCGCGTGTCCAGGTTCCCGGCGGTCGGAGCAATGTCGTGCAGACCTCCTCGAACGGACGCATGACCACGAGCGGAACGCTCAGCAACAACGGACTGCGCTGGGAGACCCAGGTGCAGGTGCTCAACGAGGGCGGCTCTCGCTCCGACATCTCGAACGGTCGCGTTCAGGTGCAAGATGCAGATTCCGTCGTCTTCGTGTTGGGTGCGGCGACGGATTACGCGGGCGACTTCGCGAACGACTATCGCAGCGGCGTCAACCCCGCCACGATCGTCACCCCGACGGTGACGGATGCCGCGGCTAAGAGCTTCGACGAGTTGTACGAGAACCACCTCGCCGACTACTCGGCGCTCTTCGACCGCGTCGACCTGGACCTCGACGCGACTCTCCCGTCGGTTCCGACCGATGTCCTTCTCGACGGCTACAAGGCCCGCTCCTTGAGCGCGGCCGAGGAGCGCGGGCTCGAGCAGCTGTACTTCGAGTACGGCCGCTACCTGCTCATCTCCTCGTCGCGCGGCGGATCGCTCCCGGCCAACCTGCAGGGTGTGTGGAACCGGAGCAACAACCCGCCGTGGGATGCCGACTACCACGTGAACATCAACCTGCAGATGAACTACTGGCCGGCCGAGAGCACGAACCTCTCCGAGACTACCGAGCCGCTCTTCGACTACGTCGACTCGATGGTTCCCGCTGGCGAGCTCGCGGCGACCGAGATCTTCGGCAACGACGGATGGGTCGTCGGTAACGAGACCAACCCGTACGGCTTCAACGGTCTGCACAACTACGCGGAGTCCTTCTGGATGCCCGACGCGGCAGCGTGGCTGGCGCTCCACTACTGGGAGCATTACCTGTTCACGGGTGACGAGGAGTTCTTGCGCGAGCGTGCGTACCCGATGTTCCAGTCGATCGCCGAGTTCTGGTTCGACGAGCTCGTGGAGCGCCCCGGCACGGACGAACTCGTCGTATCGCCGAGCTTCTCGCCCGAGCAGGGACCGTTCACGGCAGGCACGGCCATGTCGCAGCAGATCGTGACGCAGCTCTTCCAGATGACGAAGGAGGCGAGCACGATCCTCGGTGACGAGGACCAGGCGTTTGTCGCCCAGGTGGACTCGGTTCTCGCGAACCTCGAGCCGGGGCTCAACGTGGGTAGTTGGGGCCAGATCATGGAGTGGACCCCTGAACAGCCGCTCGACAACCCGAACAACACCCACCGTCACGTGAGTCAGTTGTTCGCGCTGTTCCCCGCCGATGACATCAGCGCCACGAGTTCACCGGAGCTTGCGGCGGCCGCTGAGACGAGCCTCAACGCTCGCGGCGACGGCGGCACCGGGTGGAGCAAGGCGTGGAAGATCAACTTCTGGGCTCGCCTCCTCGACGGCGACCGCTCGCACAAGCTGCTCGAGGAGTTGCTGCGCGGCAGCACACTCGACAACCTGTGGGACGACCACCCTCCGTTCCAGATCGACGGCAACTTCGGTGCGACCTCCGGTATCGCCGAGATGCTGCTCCAGAGCCAGGACGGAATTGTCGACGTGCTCCCCGCGCTTCCGACGGCGTGGCCGAACGGTTCGTACACGGGCCTGAAGGCTCGCGGCAACGTCGAAGTTTCGGCGACATGGGAGGCGGGAAGCGCCCAGTCGATCCAGGTGACGCCGGCGGAGAGTGGCGAGCTGCGTGTTCGCAGCGCCAGCCTCGCGCCCGGGCTGTTCGGACTGGTCGACGGCGACGGCACCCCGGTGGAGTTCGAGATCGACGCCGACGGCGCTGTGGTCTTCGACGCGATTGGCGGAGAGACGTACACGGCGGCGGCGGATGTTTTCCTCGAAGTCAGCGCTCCGGCTCAGGCTGCAACGGGTGACGACATCGAGGTGGACGTGACCGTGCGTGCCATCGGAGCACCCGTGGAGGGGGCATCCGTTTCGATCGCTGTTCCCACGCTCCAGGTGGACGGGCTGGACAACTGGTCGGCGTCACCCGCGACGTTCGCGGTACCCGCGCTCGCCGTCGGGCAGTCGCACACCGAGACGATCGCCGTACATGTCGGTCCGGGTGGCGAGTCACGCCAGTCGGAGATTTCGGCGACACTCACCTCCGGTGAGACAGTTCTGTCGAAGTCCACGATCGTGAACGTGCGCCCACCGAGCCTGTGCACACCGGCTTCGGGCACCGCGCCGCTGCTCGCGTGGGACCTCGGCAACACAACCGACAACGATTCGGGCTGGCCCTATGAGGTCACCGGCACGGGCGGAAGTGTCGCAGCCGACGGACCCAGCGGCTCGTCCCAGCGTCTCGAAAACACCGCGTTCGTGCGTACCGCGCAGAATGTCGAGGTTGGTTGGCTCTACGAGTCGACGTGGGCCATCGAGTTCAAGTCCGATACTGCGCGCACGGGTTACAGCCGACTGTTCGACGCACGACCCCCGGGAGGCGGCGGTGACGCCGATGGCCTCGTCATCGACATCGCGGCGAACAATACGTTGCGCATCATCACGGCCGGTCAGAACTCCGGCACCGACATCCAGCTCCCCGCGAACACGTGGCACAACCTCGTTGTGAGCTACGCGGAGAACGGTGTGGTGACGGTGTACCTCAACGGTCAACTGCGGGCGACACTGTCGTTCTCGGATTCCGGCATCAACGGATGTGGCGAGACCAGGGTCCGTGTCGGCGCCAATAACGCCGGGGGCGAAAGACTGCTCGGCTGGGTGGACCGCGTTGCGGTGTTCCCGTACGCGCTGACCCCGGCCGAAATCGCCGACTGGCAGACGGTTGCGGGACTCGTGTCGGATGAACCGCCGACCTGTCCCGCCCTTGAGGGCGACTCCGCGCTCTTCGCGTGGGACCTCGGCACGAACCCCATCGCAGATGCGTCTGGCAACGGCCTCGTACCGACCCTGTCGGGACCGGGGGGAACGACTCCTGGAGTAAGCGGCGACGCTCAGCGCTTCGACGGCAACACGCAAGTGCGGATGCCAACGACAGTGCAGTGGGGTACCGGCGACGAGTTCTCGGTCGCGGCCGAGGTCTACATCGAGCCGGGTCAGTCGTCGTACCGTCGCATCCTCCAGGTGCGGCCGACAACGGAATCCGACTCGCTCGGTCTCGTGGTCGACCTGAACCCGTCGGGCAACCTGCGAGTTCTGGGCGCCGGAGCCGGACACACAACCTCTGCGACCATGCCGTCAGGCGAATGGTTCGATTTGGTTGTTGTCTTCGGCGCGGGCGGCACCGTATCGGTGAGTGTCAACGGCGCCGTGGTTTCGACGCTCTCCGTGCCCGCAGCGCTCGACTTCTGCGACCCGCAGACGATCATCGTCGGCGCGAACCTCGGTGGTGGTGAGCGTCTTGTCGGCGCCATCGATCGCATCGCGGTCTTCCCCTTCTCTCTCACACCGGAGGAGGTCACGAGCTGGCAGGACCTCGTGTTCGAGCCGGTGGAGCCGGGAGTTGAGGTCGATCGGGTTGCCGGTGCCGACCGCTACGAGGTCGCCGTGAACATCTCGCAGGGCGCCTACCCCGAGACCGCTCCTGTGGTGTACGTCGCCAGCGGACTCAACTACCCGGATGCTCTATCGGCCGGTCCGGCCGCAGCCCACGAGGGCGGCCCGCTGCTGCTCGTGCGTCAGGATGAGGTCCCCGGCGTGATCGCCAGCGAGATCGCACGACTGGATCCGGCGAAGATCGTGATCGTCGGTGGAACCGCATCGGTGTCGGAGGGTGTGTTCAACTCCCTCTCGGCGATGGCGGACGAAACGGTTCGAATCGCGGGTGCGAACCGGTACGAGGCATCCCGTAATGTCGCCGAATATGCGTTCGGAGATGCGGACGTGCCGCTCGTCTACGTCGCGACCGGCGAGAAGTTCCCGGACGCGTTGGCCGCAGGCGGTGCCGCTGGATCGAAGGATGCCCCAGTTGTGCTCGTGCGCGGATCGGATACACAACTCGATGGCGCTACCGAGGCACTGCTCGAGTCGTTCGGAACAACCGACACGCGAGTGCTGGGTGGTGAGGCGTCGGTGACGCCCGCGCTGTTCGCCGACATCAACTCGATGACGACAGCCGTGCGGTTGGGTGGACCCGACCGGTACGAGGCGGCACGGGCGATCAACGCCGACGCGTTCGACAGCGCCGACCGCGCCTTCATCGCGACGGGGCTGAACTTCCCCGACGCGCTGGCGGGCTCGGCGTGGGCGGCTGCGGCCGGAGCGCCGATGTACGTTGTGCCCGGCACGTGCATCACGCAGGGCATCCTCTCGGATCTCGACTCGCTCGGGGTCTCGCAGGTCACCCTGCTCGGAGGGGAGGCATCTCTGAGCCCGAACGTGTTCGCGCTCACGCCCTGCCCGTAGGAGCACATCGCACCATCAGGCCGCCGCGGCCGTCGCACACCACGACGACCGCGGCGGTCGCCGGTGTTCGCGCCACCGCAACAACCGAGATTGACACAGGATAGGTAGATGGTCACCAGACAGTTCCCCCAGCCGAAGGCGCTTTTGGAACTCATGCAGTTCAAGAAACCGACGCTCGACGCCCGGAAGCGCAGGCTCGACGCGGCGCTGACCATCTACGACCTTCGGGCTATCGCCGCCCGTCGAACCCCGCGCGCGGCGTTCGACTACACCGATGGCGCCGCGGAGGGGGAACTCTCGCTGGCGCGGGCGCGCCAGGCGTTCGAGGACATCGAGTTTCACCCGGACATCCTTCGCGACGTGAGCGAACTCGACACCACGACCACCGTGCTGGGCGGCACGTCGACGCTGCCGTTCGGTATCGCGCCGACCGGATTCACACGACTCATGCAGACGGAGGGGGAGATCGCCGGCGCAGGCGCGGCGGCAGCGGCGGGCATCCCCTTCACACTCTCCACGCTCGGCACGACATCGATCGAGGCCGTCAGGGCGGCCAATCCGCACGGGCGCAACTGGTTTCAGCTCTACGTCATGCGCCAGCGGGAAATCTCGTACGGTCTCGTCGAGCGCGCGGCCGCCGCGGGCTTCGACACCCTCATGTTCACGGTCGACACCCCCGTTGCCGGGGCTCGACTGCGAGACAAACGCAACGGATTCTCGATCCCCCCGGCCTTGACGATGGGCACGATCGTCAATGCGATCCCCCGCCCCTGGTGGTGGTTCGACTTCCTCACCACCCCGCCACTCGAGTTCGCCTCGCTCTCCTCGACGGGGGGAACCGTCGGGGAACTACTCGACTCCGCGATGGACCCGTCGATCAACTTCACCGACCTCGAGATCATCCGCGACATGTGGCCGGGCAAGATTGTGGTCAAGGGAGTACAGAACGTCGCCGATTCCGTCGAGCTCGCTCGCCGCGGTGTGGACGGCATCCTCCTGTCCAACCACGGCGGTCGACAGCTGGACAGGGCTCCGATTCCGTTCCACCTGCTGCCCGAGGTAGTTCGCGAGGTCGGGAGCGACGTCGAGGTCATGGTGGACACGGGCATCATGAACGGCGCGGATGTTGTGGCATCCATCGCGCTCGGCGCGAAATTCACCCTTATCGGGCGCGCTTACCTCTACGGGCTCATGGCCGGTGGACGACCGGGGGTGGATCGTGCCATCCAGATCCTCGCCGTCGAGGTCGCGCGCACGATGAAGCTCCTCGGTGTTCGCTCCGTCGAAGAGCTCGAGCCTCGTCACGTCACCCAGCTGCAGAGATTGATCCCCCGCGAGGCGCGCTGAACCGCGTGTTAGCGCTAAAGATATGATGTTCTTATGGCGGTTACCGACGAGGCGATCCTCAAGATCAAGGGGATGATCATCCGCGGCGAGCTCGGTCCGGGCGACCGTCTCCCGCCAGAGAAGGAGCTCAGCGAGCACCTCGGCCTCTCCCGAAGTTCGCTGCGCGAAGCCGTCAAAGCACTCGAGGTCATCAAGGTGCTGGACGTGCGGCGTGGCGACGGTACCTACGTTACGAGCCTCGACCCGCGCCTCCTCCTCGAAGCGATCTCGTTCGTTGTGGATCTCCACGATGACAACTCGATCCTTGAACTTTTTGCCGTGCGTCGAATCCTCGAGCCTGCCGCTGCGGCGCTCGCCGCGACCCGAATGTCTCCGGAGGCCGTCGAGGGTCTGCGTGAACAGATCGGATCCGTGGACAGTCACACCGACGTCGAGGGGCTTGTCGCCCACGACATCGAGTTTCACGCCGCCATCGCGGCACTCTCCGGCAACGGCTATCTCGCCACCCTCATCGAATCGCTTTCCGGTGGAACCATTCGGGCTCGAGTGTGGCGAGGCCTCACCCAGGAAAACGCCATCGAGAGAACCCTCGCCGAGCACCGTTCGATCGTCGAGGCGCTGGCGATCGGGGATGCCCGACTCGCGGAGTCGCTCAGCATCGTGCACGTCTCCGGTGTGGAGAACTGGCTTCGCGCATGGAGCGACGAAAAGGCGGACATCCCCTCCGTGTAGAGGGAATGTCCGCCCTGTGTCGAGCTGACGAGCCTTACTCGTAGAGCACGGCCGCGATGGTCGGGTCGTCGATGTTGGTCGAGTCGTACCAGTAGAAGCCCGTGTCGATCGTCGCGGGCAGCGTCTCGCCGTTGATCGCCTCGACGGCCGCCTTCACGGTCTCGTACCCGATGCCGACGGGGTTCTGCGTGATCGCACCGAGCATGAGGCCGTCACGAATCGCGTCGAGCTGCGCCTTGCCGGAGTCGAAGCCGACGACCGCGAGAGCATCGGGCGAAAGACCCAGCTCCTTGACGGCCTGGACAACACCGATCGCCGAACCCTCGTTGGTGCCGTAGATGCCCTTGAGGTCGGGGTTGGCCGAGATGATCGCCTTGGCGAGGTCGGCCGACTTCGCCTGGTCGCCACCGCCGTACTGCACGTCGACGATCTCGACGTTCGGGGCGTTCTCCTCGATGTACTCGACGAAGCCGTCGCGACGCTGCTGACCGGTGAGCGAGGTCTGGTCGTGTGCGACGACGGCGATCTTGCCCTCCTCGCCGATGGCCTCGACCATGTGCTTGGCGGCCTCAGCGGCAGCGGCAAGGTTGTCGGTCGATGCAGTGGTCACCGGGATGTCACTGTCGACACCCGAGTCGAAGGCGACGACCGGGATGCCGGAATCGGAGGCCTGCTGCAGGAGGGGACCTGCGGCCTGGCTGTCGAGAGCCGCGAAGCCGATGGCGGCGGGGTTCTTGTCGAGCGCCGTCTGCAGCATCTGGATCTGCTGGTCGACGTCGGCCTCGGTGTCGGGGCCCTCGAAGGTGATCTCAACATCGAACTCCTCCGCAGCCTGCTCGGCCCCGGCGCGTACGGCCTGCCAGAACTGGTGCTGGAAGCCCTTCGAGATGATGGCGATGTACGGCTTCTCGCCGTCGCCGCCACCGGCTTCGGGGGTCGCGCCTCCAGCGCAACCCGTGATCAATGCAGCGGTCGCGGCCATTGCGATCGCCGCGCCAAACAGTCGTTTCTTCATTGATAACTCCCTGTGATTGGTGTGGTGCTTTTCTGGGGGTACGGGGCCGACGGGCGGCCCGCACGTCTGGGGTACCGCGCTGGTTCGCCTAGGCGGACCTCCTGCGCAGCATGTCGAGGTAGACGGCGATGAGGATGACGCAGCCCACCGCGACGGACTGCCATTCCTGCGGCACCGAGATGATGCGAAGGCCGTTGGTGAGCACGGCCATAATGAGGGCACCGATGACGGTTCCGACGATGGAACCCTTGCCGCCCTGCAGCGAAGTACCGCCGATGACGACGGCCGCGATGGCCTCGAGCTCGAGTCCCATGCCGCCCGTGGGCTGTGCGGAGCTCAGCCGCGATGCCGACAGGACGCCAGCGAGCCCGACGAAGAGTCCCGACAACGTGTAGATGATGATCTTCCACTTGCGAACGTTGACGCCGGACAACTCGGTTGCGGCCTCGTTGCTCCCGATGGAGAACGCGTACCGGCCGACGATCGTCTTCGACAGAATGATCGCCGAGACGATGATCACCGCGATAAACACCGCGACACCGAGCGGGAACCGTGTTCCGGGCAGGATCGAGAGGTTCATGATCGACTGGAAGTCGGGGTGGTTCGGAAAGTAGATGGGCTTCGTGCCGGAGATGACGAGCGAGAGACCCGAAGCGATCAGCATCATGCCGAGGGTCGCGATAAACGGTGGGATGCCGAGGATCGACACATTGAATCCGTTGATGAACCCGATGATGCCGCCGAAGATGACGGCTCCGAGAACACCCGCCCACAACGGCCAACCCCAGTAGGTGAGGAAGACGCCCGTCATAACGCCGCACAGAATCATCCCGGTGCCGATCGAGAGGTCGATGCCACCCGTGATGATCACAAACGTCGTGCCGAGAGCGAGGATGCCCGTCACTGTCGCCGCGGTGAGCACACTCACGATGTTGTTGGCGGTGAAGAAGTGCGGGCTCAGGATCGAGAAGACGATCACGATCGCGATGAGACTCGCGAAGGCGAGCAGCTGTTGGAGCGAGTTACGAGCCAGCGAGAACAGACTCGAGGTGCGGGCGGGGGCGGGCGTGCTCATTGCTGTACCGTTTCGTCGGCGCTGAAGCGCGTGGCGTAGTCCATGATGTTTTCTTGCGTGGCCTCGGCGTTGTCGAGGACGGCCGTCAATCGCCCCTCGCACATCACGGCGATGCGATGGGACATCCTGAGCACTTCTGGTAGCTCGGAGGAGATCATGATGATCGACTTGCCCTGGGCGGCGAGCTCTCGCAGAAGCGCGTAGATCTCGTCCTTCGCCCCGACGTCGATGCCTCGCGTCGGCTCATCGAAGATGAGGACGTCGCAATCCTTGGCGAGCCACTTGGCGATGACAACTTTCTGTTGGTTGCCGCCCGAGAGGTTCTTGACCATGGCCGTCGTCGACGGCGTCTTGATTCGGAGCTTCGACACGTACTCTCGGCCGGTCTGTTCGATGCGCTTGCTGTCGATCCATCCGAGGGCTCGCACGTAGTCGGCGAGCGATGACAGAACGACGTTCTCCCGTACGTTGCGTTCGAGCAGCACGCCGAGCTTCTTGCGATCCTCCGAGAGGTAACCGATCCCGCGCGCGGCCGCGTCGGCGGGGCTGGAGATCGATACGTCGCGACCGTTCAGGGTGATGGTGCCCGCCGTGATGCGATCCGCTCCGACGATCGCACGTGCGACCTCGGTTCGTCCCGCGCCCATGAGGCCGGCGAATCCGAGGATCTCGCCGCGTCGCAGGTCGAACGTGACGTCCCGGAGCAGGTGTTTGGTGCCGAGACCCCGAACCGAGAGGATCGCCTCGGTGGACGCATCCGGGTCGGCGGCTGGTCGATCTTCACCGACGATGGTGCGTCCGACCATGAGGGAGATCACCTCGGCGGGAGGTGTGCTCTCCGTGTCCACCGTCGCGACGTACTCTCCATCCCGCAACACGGTGATGCGGTCGCTGATCTCCTTGAGCTCGTGCATGCGGTGGGAGATGTAGATGACGCCCGTCTCAGGGGTCGTGAACCGGCGGATGAGGGCGAAGAGTGCATCTACCTCGGCATCGTTGAGCGCGGCGGTCGGTTCATCCATGATGAGCACTCGTGCGTCGTAGCTCAGGGCCTTGGCAATCTCGACCATCTGTTGTTTGGCCACGGTGAGTTCGCTTACACGTTCGTTCGGATCGAGCGCGAGACCCAGTCGGTCGAGCAGTTCCTTCGCCGTGCGTTCGAGTGCACGTCCGCGCAGGAACACCCCGCCGCTGCGCGGTTCGCGACCAATGAAGAGGTTCTGTGCGATCGTGAGATCCGGCATGAGGTTGAACTCTTGATGGATGATGCTGATGCCGAGCTCCTGCGCCTGCTTGGGCGCGCTGAACTCCACACGCTCGCCGTCGAGGAAAAACTCGCCGGCATCCGGTGTGTAGATTCCGGACAGCAGCTTCATGAGCGTGGATTTGCCCGCGCCGTTCTCGCCGACGAGGGCGAGCACTTCACCGTGACGCAGGTCGAAGTCGACACCGCTGAGCGCCTTCACACCCGGGAAGGTTTTGGTCGCTCCCACAACCTGCAGAAGTGGTGGCCTGCCAGTGCCGTTCGCGGTCATCGTGCGACCTCCAAGGTGCCGTAGACGTTCGCCGCGGTTCCGCCGAGCACGGCCGCGCGCTCCGAGTCCGACAGGGTGACCACAAGGGTGAGGATCGGCTCGATGATCTCGGCATAGGTGCGGCCACTCACGGGCCAATCGCTCCCCCACATCAGTCGCGACGGGCCGAAGAGCTCGAGCGCGTCGTTCCACAGGGGTAGGAGGGTGGCCGCGCTGTAGCCAGCGGCGACCGCCGATCTCAGGCCCGAGAACTTCGCCACGGTGTTGGGGCGAGCGGCGACGGCGGCGAGGCTCCGACGCCACGACTGCCGCGCGGCCCAATCCGTTGGCGGTTTCGCGAGATGGTCGATAACGACGGTGAGGTCGTCGATGTCGCTCGCGAGTTCCGCAGCGGCGTCGAGGTGATGGGGCCAGGCATCCGGCACATCGAAGGTGAGGCCGCGGGCGGCGACCGAGCGAAGGCTCGCCCGCACGGCGGGGAGTCGAAGGAAATCGGCTCGGGGGTCGTCGTGGACGAGGTGACGGATGCCCCGCAGCACGTGCGCGTCGGCGAGGGCATCCAGTTGCCCCACCGCGACGGACTCGTCGTCGAGCTGAACCCACCCGACAACACCCGCGACCCAGTCGTGTGCGGCGGCCACCTCGAGGAGATATGCGGTGTCCGCCGGGGAGTCGGCGGCTTGTACGAGGATCACCCCGTCGATGTGCTGATCGACTAGCGCGCCTTCGATCCGCTCGGGCGGGAAGCTCGAGTAAAGGTCGCCCGACTCTGGACGAAGCCACGTGTACACCTCGGGATCGAGATCCCAGAGGTGCAGGTGCGCGTCGATGCGCGGGGTGGTGAGGCTCATGCTGCCACGAGCTCCTCAGATTTGAGGGCCGCCCACAGGTCATCGGGCACCGGTTCGTGGAGCCGCGCGACACTCTGGAGAAGCTGTTCGGGTGTGCTTCCGCCCACCACAACCGAGCGGACCGAGGCGGAGCGGAGCGGGAAGTGCAGGGCGGCGGTGGGAAGGCTCACGCCGAAGTCGCGGCACGTCGCGGCAATCCTCTGCACCCGGTCCAGTCGCTCGGGGGAGACCGGCTCATAGTCGAAAAAGGACTCCGTCGACGGGTTGTCGCGTGCGGTGAGCCCGCCGTTAAAGATGGCAGCCGCGACGATGCCGACCCCGTTCTGCTCGCACGCGGGGAGGAGGTCCTCCGCGGAGGCGTCGTCGGCGATCGTGTAACGTCCGGCGACCATGTGGACGTCGGCAAGCCCCGTCTCGGTCGCGGCGATGAGCGATTCGGTGACCATCGACCCGAAGCCGACGGCATCCACCATTCCTTCGTCACGCAGCCGCGCCGCTGCCGGCAGAGCCTCGCGGATGCCCTGCCCGAGGTCGTGGCGCTCGGGATCGTGCACGTACAGAATGTCCACGCGATCCAGGCCGAGCCTCTCGAGGGACTCCTCGAGGCTCACGCGCACGCCGTCGGCCGTCAGATCCCACACTCGATGCACGTCGGCCGGCACGTGGAAGTCGTTGTCGAGGTCGAGTTCGCCGGAGAAATGGGGTGAGGGCCGCAACAGCCGGCCCACCTTGGTCGACACGATGTACTCGTCTCGGGGGCGAGTGGCCAGGAAGGCGCCGAGACGGCGTTCCGACAGGCCGAGCCCGTAGTGCGGGGCGGTGTCGAAGTACCGGATGCCCGCATCCCACGCCGCGTCGAGGATCGCCCATGCTTCCTCGTCGCTCAGGGGGCGGCGCAGGTTCCCCAGGTTCGCTGCGCCGTAGCCGAGCGAATCGATCGAGACCTCAACCATGACTCAACGCAAACTCGAGACGGCTCGCGTCGAGCATCTCGGCTCCAGAGCCGGCGACCGTCGGCGCCCAGTAGCGGCCCGCCCGGACATCGACGGGTGTCACGAAGTGCTCGTGCAGGTGATCGACGAACTCGATCATGCGTCCCTCAGTCGAGCCGGACACGGCGACGAAGTCGAAGTAGGAGAGGTGCTGCACCATTTCGCACAGACCGACACCGCCAGCGTGGGGGCACACCGGAACACCGAATCGCGCCGCGAGAAGGAGGATGGCGATGTTTTCGTTGACACCTGCGACTCGGGTTGCGTCGATCTGTGCAACCTGAAGCGCCTGCGACTGCAGGAACTGCTTGAACATGACGCGATTGGCCATGTGTTCTCCGGTCGCGACACGAATCGGCGAGATCGCGCGTGAGATCGCGGCATGCGCCACAACGTCATCGGGATTGGTGGGTTCCTCGACCCAGGCCAGGTCGTAGGCCGCCAGCTGAGAGATCCATCCGATCGCCTCGCTGACCTCCCAGCGCTGGTTGGCATCCACGGCGATTCCTATGTCGGGGCCTACGGTCTCTCGCGCCAGTGCGAGTCGCCGAACATCGTCATCGAGACTAGCGCCGACCTTGAGCTTGATTTGCTGAAACCCGTCCGCGACGGCCTCACGCGCGAGACGCACGAGCTTGTCGTCGTCGTAACCGAGCCAACCGGGGGTTGTCGTGTAGGCGGGGTACCCCGTGCCGAGGAGCTCCGCCTGGCGTTCGGCGCGCCCTGCTTCGGCACGGCGAAGTATGTCGAGCGCGTCTTCGCGAGTGAGGGCATCCGTCAGATATCGGAAGTCGACGAGGTCGACGATCTCTTCCGGTGACATTCCGGACAGGAGCTGCCACAGAGGTAGCCCCGCGCGCTTGGCTTTGAGATCCCACAGCGCGTTGATCACGGCTCCGATCGCCATGTGCATGACGCCCTTTTCGGGTCCGAGCCATCGCAACTGCGAGTCGTAGACGAGCCAGCGCCAGGTCTCTCCCATGGAGCCGAGCAGGTCTTCGACGTTGCGCCCGAGCAGGTAGGGCTCGAGGGCGCGAATCGCTGCTTCCTGCACGTCGTTGCCGCGACCGATGGTGAAGACGAAGCCGTGACCGCTGAGGCCGTCGGGGGAGTCGGTGCGGATCCGCACGTACGCCGCTGAATAGTCTGGATCCGGGTTCATCGCGTCCGAGCCGTCCAGCATGGTCGAGGTGGGAAACCTGACATCACTGGTATCGATCGCGATGATTGTGCTCACGGGTGCCTCCTTTGGCGCACGGTCAGCATAGACATCGGATGTATCGAGTGTCAACGTCGCGATCGTTCTCGTATTTTGCCCAGATCGCTCGCGGTCATCCGCTATATAGTCGGATGTTATCTCACGGCCGCCGTCACTCTCGAAGGAAACCACATGAAGCTCGTCCACCTCGGTCCCGTCGGTCAGGAGAAGCCCGCGCTCGCCGTGGACAACACGTACTTCGACCTCTCGGAACTCACGTCCGCTATCGACGGGGCGTTCCTCGCGGCGGACGGGGTCCAGCGCGCCGCCGAGGCCCACGCCGCTGGCACACTCCCCGTCATCGCTGACGCGGCGCAATTGCGCATCGGGTCGCCGATCTCGCGGCCGGGTTCCATCGTCTGTATCGGGATGAACTACGCGGCCCATGCCGCCGAATCGGGGTCCGCCCCTCCCTCCGTGCCCATCATCTTCCTCAAGACGGCGAACACCGTGGCGGGACCGAACGACACGGTCGCCATCCCGCGTCGCAGCGTGAAGACCGACTGGGAGGTGGAGCTCGGCGTCGTGATCGGAAAGCGCGCGTCGTACCTCGATGACCCGACACAGAGCATCGACCACATCGCGGGCTTTGTCACGGCGAATGATCTCTCCGAGCGCACCTTCCAGCTCGAGGAGTCGGGTGGTCAGTGGTCGAAGGGCAAGAGCGCTGCAGGCTTCAGTCCCCTCGGGCCCTGGCTCGTCACGCCCGACGAGTTCGACTACCGCTCGGCGCGACTGCGGTCATGGGTCAACGGGGAGCCCCGACAGGATTCCACGGCGGCCGACCTCATCTTCGATGTCGACTTCCTCGTTTGGCACCTCAGCCAGTACATGGTGCTCGACCCGGGAGACGTCATCCTCACGGGAACCCCCGAGGGTGTCGCCCTCTCTGGCCGTTTCCCCTACCTGAAGGCCGGGGATGTGTGCGAGATCGAGATCGACGGACTCGGTCGCCAACGACAGGAGTTCATCGATGCCTGACGCCACCGAATTCGAGGGGCTTGTCGCCATTGTCACGGGAGGAGCCCAGGGCATCGGCGCGGCCATCGCCGATCGACTCGCCGCTGGCGGCGCCCGGGTCGCGATCCTCGACCTGAATCCCGGCAGCGCCGATCATGTCTGGGTCGAGGCGGATCTCGGCAACGAAGAGTCGGTCTCCTCCGCGGTGTCGACGGTCGTCGAAACCCTCGGTCGTCTGGACATCGTTGTCAACAACGCGGCGATCAGCGCGGCCGGCACCATCGAAGACAACGACGATGAGACCTGGGCGCGCGTGTTGAGCGTCAACGTGACGGGGATTGCCCGGACGGCCAGAGCCGCCCTCCCCCACCTCCGCCAGTCTCCGTCCGCGGCAATCGTCAACCTCGGTTCGATCGTCGCGACTGCGGGGCTGCCCCAGCGCGCGCTTTATACGGCTGCCAAGGGAGCGGTGCTCGCACTCACGCGCGCCATGGCGGCTGACCACATTCAGGATGGTGTTCGCGTGAACTGCGTGAATCCCGGCACGGCAGACACCCCCTGGGTGGCCCGTCTCGTTGCGGCGGCGGAGGACCCCGTGGCGGAACGCACAGCGCTCGAGGCCCGTCAGCCGCACGGGCGGCTGGTGGCGCCGACCGAGATCGCCGACGCGGTTGCGTACCTCGCGAGCCCTCGCTCGGGTTCCACGAACGGCACGGCCCTCGCGGTCGACGGTGGGATGCAGGACCTGCGCCTGAGGCCGCGTTCTTCGTAAGACATCAGATCCATTGGGCCGTCTGGGGGCTAGACGGGCCGCCATGTTCCCGGTTTCATTGTAAACATCCGACTTCTGGGTTAGCATCCTCGCCATGCCCGAGCAGACAAGCGCCAGAGTCGGCCTTGCCCCTGCGCGCGGGAAAAATCTCGACGAACTTCGCCGTAGCAATCTCTCTCTCGCCCTCGGCCTGATTCATCGGCGCGGTCGTCTCGCGCGGTCGGAGCTCACGCGAGAGCTTGGGCTGAACCGCTCCACGATCGCGGCGCTCGTCACCGAACTCGTCGCGAGGGGCCTCGCGGTCGAGAGTATGCCGACCGCCACCGGGCACGTGGGCAGACCAAGCCTCACCATCACACCCAGCCAGTCCATCGCCGCCATCGCCGTGCGACCCGAGGTCGATGCCGTCACGATAGCGCTCGTCGGATTGGGTGGTCGCGTCGTACGAGAGGTGCGTTACGACACGTCGGGGGTGCCGAGCGCTCGCGAGGTGGCCACGATCGTGCGGGCCATCGTCGAAGGAATGGCCATCACAGAGTCGATGAGCTACGACATCCACGGGGTTGGCCTGGCGATCCCGGGCCTCGTTCGCGCATCCGACGGACTTGTCGTCTTCGCACCCCACCTCGGTTGGCGAGATGAACCGCTCGCGCGAAAGCTCGCCGAACAGACCGGCTTCGAGGTCAGTGCCGCCAACGACGCCCTGTGCGGGGCCATCGCCGAGTTCACCTTCGGGGCCGGGCAGGGCGCGACCGACATGGTGTACCTCCACGGCGGGCCGAGCGGAATCGGGGGAGGGATCGTCGTGGACGGTTCGCTCGTGTCCGGTGCCCACGGCTACGCGGGTGAGCTCGGCCACACCCTCGTGAACAGCCTCGGTGCTCTCTGTCACTGCGGGGCGACCGGATGCCTCGAGGCCGAGGTGCGCCGAGAGCCTCTCCTCACGGCGGTCGGTCTCGACGGTGCTCACGCCGATTCGCTGCGACCGGCCCTGCAGGCGGCGCTTGACGCCGGTACCAGGCCGGATGTTCGCGGCTCTCGTCCGCGAACAGGCGACCATGCTCGCGATCGCCCTGCGTAACGCCGTCAACGCGTTCAATACGCGCAGGGTTGTGCTCGGCGGTTTCCTCGGCGATCTGTTTGCCCTCGACCCGGAGCCCTTCGAATCTCTGCGGTCCGGTACCCACCTCCTCGGTGCCCAGATGGGGATCGAGATCGTCGAAGCACAACTGGGTCACTCCGGGGCGCTTCTCGGTGCGGCGGAACTGGTGTTCCGGCCGCTGCTCGACGACCCGACGATGATCGGCACGGCCGAGCGCCGGGGTGCAGCGGTCAGCGAGGTGGTCCGTCTGCGCCGGCACGAGGAGTCCGAGCTCGCAGTGTGATTGCCCAGAAGGATTGGCCCGATCATTGCGAGGAGTCGCGCCCGACTTTTCGCGGAATGGAGGTTCGCTCGGCGGTCTGAAACCGCTATTTGTCGTTGACAACAACATGAGGCGGACGTACTATCTGCCGAAATCATCCGATCATTGGCGATCGAATGCGCATGCACCGGAGCGCCAGTGACCACCACCCTTCCCAACCACGGAGGTCCCGTTCCATGACCCGCACAGCGCTCGCTTCCCCCCGGGGGGCGCATTCGCCACGGCGGAGAGCTCTCGCTCTCGCCACGGGCGCGATGATGGCATTGAGCCTTGCAGTACCCCTCTCCCTTTCCGCGTCGGCGGCTCCGGCAGAAGCTGCCGTCGATTTCCGCGTTCTCGTCTTCTCCAAGACCGCGGGGTTCCGCCACGGATCCATCGAAACCGGCAACGCAGCCATCGAGGCCCTCGGCGAGGCCAACAATTTTGAGGTCGAGGTCAGCGAGGACGCGACCCTCTTCGACGCCGTCAACGCCGACGGCCTTGCCACCTACGACGCAATCGTCTTCAACTCCACCACGGGTGACTTCTTCACACCGGAGCAGCAGGAGACCTTCGAGAACTACATCCGTAACGGTGGCGGCTTCGCCGGCATCCACGCGGCCTCCGACGCGGAGTACGACTGGCCGTGGTGGAACCAGCTCGTCGGAGCGTACTTCAACGGGCATCCGGTCGATCAGACGGCGACCATCAAGATCAACGATCGAGTGAACCCGTCGACCGAGCACCTCACCGGCGACTCGTGGCAGCGACTCGACGAGTGGTACAACTTCCGCAACTTCCAGACGGACAAGGTGCACGTGCTCCTGTCGCTCGTGGAGTCCAGCTACACGGGAGGCACCAACGGCGTCGAGCACCCGATCTCCTGGTGCCAGGAGATCGAGGGAGGGCGCTCGTGGTACACGGGCATGGGCCACACGAACGCATCGTTCAGTGAGCAGAACTTCCTGCAGCACATCCTCGGCGGCATCAAGATCGCGGCGGGTGTTGTGCCGTCGGGATGCTCCGCTTCGCAGAGCGAGAACTACGAAAAGGTCGTGCTCGACGAGAACACCGACAACCCCATGGCGCTCGACATCGTGCAGGCCGGCGACGAAAGCGGAACGGTCTTCTTCATCGAGCGCAACGGTCGCGTTCAGCGGCTCGAGGCCGGCTCCCACGCGAAGTCGACCGCGCTTACCCTGAGCGTGACGCAGGGCAACGAGGACGGCCTTCTCGGCATCGTGCTCGACCCCGACTTCGACGAGAACGGGTGGGGTTACTTCTACTACTCGCCGAACACGGTGTCGCAGCAGGATGGCCCCCACAACCGCATCTCGCGTTTCACCTACAACTTCGCGACCAAGGTCTTCGATCCGGCATCCGAAGTCGCGGTCCTCAAGGTTCCGACACAGCGAAACACGTGCTGCCACGCGGGTGGCGACATGCTCTTCGACAACGACGGCAACCTCATCCTCGCGACCGGAGACAACACGAACCCGTTCGAGTCCGACGGTTACGCGCCGATCGACGAGCGTGCTGGACGCCAGGACTACGACGCTCAGCGCACGTCGGGCAACACAAACGACCTGCGCGGAAAGATCATCCGCATCACCCCCACCGATGAAGGTGGATACACGATCCCCTCGGGCAACCTGTTCGATGAGAACGCGGACACCGAGGGCAAGACCCGTCCCGAGATTTACGCGATGGGCTTCCGCAACCCGTTCCGCATCGGTGTCGACCCGAAGACGAACAACTACCTCGTTGGCGAGTACGGACCGGACGCTGGCGCGCCGAGCGCCACTCGCGGGCCGGCAGGAACTGTCGAGTGGAACATCGTCGATGAGCCTGGCAACTACGGCTGGCCTTACGTCGTCGGCGTGAAGCCCTACCGGGACTACAACTTCGCGACCTCGGCGTCCGGACCGGCGTTCAGTCTCACGGGCCCCACCAACAACAGCCCGAACAACACCGGTCTCACCACTCTGCCGCCCGTCATAGCACCGGAGCTGTGGATGGAGAACGGCCTCAACCCGACGAACGTGCCCGAGATCGGTGGAAGCGGTGCGCCCATGGGCGGACCCGCCTACGATTTCGACCCCGACCTCGAGTCCGACATCAAGTGGCCGGAATACTGGGACGGACGCGCACTGTTCGGCGAGTGGAACCAGGGCAAGATGTACTCGTTCCAGCTCAACCGGGACGCACCGGGCGACGTTGGCAGCCGCGTGGTCGACATCGACCGCACGATGCCGGGCATCTTTGACCCGAGCCTGCCGGTGGACCAGCGGTGGAACCGTTCGATGGACTTCGAGTTCGGCCCTGACGGTGCGCTGTACATCATTGACTGGGGTTCGGAGTTCGGCGGGTCGACCGGTGACTCTGGTGTGTACCGGATCGACTACATCCAGGGCAGCCCGTCGCCGATCGCGCGTGCTGGGTCCGACATCTCCAACGGACCGACCGCTCCGCTGACGGTGCAGTTCAACAGCGATGGCACGCGTCATCCGCTGGCCAAAGACTTCACCATCGAGTGGGACTTCGGAGACGGTTCGCCGACCTCGACCGTCGAGGATCCGATCCACACCTACATGTCGATCGGTACCTTCCAGGCGACCCTCACGGTCACGGACGAGGAGGGCAAGGTCGCCGTCGCGACGGTGCCGATCATCGTCGGAAACGCCATGCCCGAGGTGACCATCACCTTCCCGCAGAGCGGCGGCGTGTTCGAGTGGGGCGACCAGATCGCCTACGAGGTGACGGTCAACGACCCTGACGCCAGCGGTCCGATCGATTGCTCTCGCGTTCGTGTGCTTCCCGCACTCGGACACGATTCGCACAACCACGATTTCGGTGAGCAATTCGGATGCCAGGGCAGCTTCCAGACCGCACGTGACGCCGGTCACGGTCTCGAGGCCAACCTCTTCTGGGTGGTCAACGTGAGTTACGTGGACGACGGCGGTCTCGCGGGAACCCCGCTCACGGGCTTCGCTCAGACGGTGCTCAACCCCTCGCTCATGCAGGCCGAGTACTTCGACGAGACCGGCCGAGTGAACGGCACGGGTGGCGCCGACGACGGCGTTCGTGTCGAGACAACGAGCGACTCCGCGGGAGGTGGCCAGAACCTCGGATTCATCGAGGTCGGTGACTGGTTCTCGTTCGAGCCGTTCAACCTCCAGGGTCTCGACTCGGTGTCGATGCGTCTGGCCAAGGGATTCCCCGGAGCAGGCAACTTCGACGTCCGGTGGAACTCGCCAACGGGGCCGACGATCGCGAGTGTGCCATTCGGGCCGAGTGGTGATGGCAGCCAATGGCAGGTCTACTCCGACTTTGAGGCCGACTTCATCGAGGATTTGCCACAGGGCACCGGCACGATTTACTTCGTCCTCACCGAGGGCGGGGCGAACGTGAACTGGATCGAGTACATCGGCGACGGTCTGCCGAGCAACGAGCGACCCGTCATCGACTTCGAGGTTGACACCACGTCGGGTGAAGCACCGCTCACGGTCAACGCGACCGTATCGGCGACCGACCCCGACGCGCAGGAGGGTGACGGGCCGGTGACGTTCCAGTGGAACTCGGGCACGGGCTCCGGATTCGTTCCGGGCGACGCATCCGAGTCCTTCGTCTACGACACCGCTGGGCAGTACCAGCTCACGGTGCGGGCGACGGATGCCCGGGGCGCGTACACCGAGGAGTCGAGGGTGATCACGGTCACTGACGCACTCTCCGGCATGTGCTTTGCGGGACGCTCCGACGGCTTCGACGGCACCACTCTGGACACGGCCCGGTGGAACTCCATCGTGCGACCGAACCAGAACCTCGTAGTCGATGACGGCGTTCTGACCATCCCGGCAGCCCGTTCGGACATCCACGGTGGTGGCGGCAACACGCCGAACATCGTGTTGCAGGACGCTCCGGATGGCAGTTGGAGTGCAACGGCGAAGATCAACTTCCCCGCGCGCACGCAGTGGCAGCAGTCGGGCATCGTGCTCTACGAGAACGACGACAACTACATGAAGCTCGTCATGATCTCCATGAGCGCCGATGGCAACGCGGCCAACCGTGTCTTCCAGTTCCTCAAGGAGGACGACGCGACACCGGTCGAGCAGAACTCGCCGAACCTGGGCGCCGAGTTCCCGGACGACTACTTCGTTCGTCTGGTGAGCGACGGAACGACCATGACGGCGTGGTACTCCACCGATGGGGAGAACTACACGCAGGTTGGCAATGGATTCGCGCTCTCGGGCATCGAGAACCCGCGGATCGGTCTGCTGACGCTCGGGTCGACCTCGTCCCAGACGGAGTCGCTGCCGATCATCGATGCGAAGTACGACTGGTTCTACATCACTCCGGATGACACCATCCCGGCGGCCGACCCGAACGACGAGTTCGACGGCACGGCCCTCAACTCCTGCCGCTGGTCGGTAGTGAGGGAGGACCCGGCTGGTTACCGAGTGCAGAACGGTGCGTTGCAGATCGATACCACCGCGAACGACATCTACGGGGGTGAGCAGGGTGTGCCGAACTTCATCCTGCAGCCGCAACCGGGTGATGACTGGGTGGTAGAGACGAGGCTCGATGGGTCGGACTTCGATCGCCAGTACCACCAGGGCGGAATCATCCTCTACACCGATGATGACAACTACGTGAAGCTCGACCTCGTCTCCACCAACCAGGGTGGCTCGCCTGTCGCGCGCAACCTGGAGATGCGGAGCGAGATCGGTGGTGTGGTCCAGGAGCCGCAGCCGTCGGCGTCGGCACCGTCCAACGGAATCGTGTACCTGCGGTTGGAGAAGGCCGGTACGACCTTCACCGCGTACTCGAGCCCCGATGGTGTGACGTGGACTCCGTTCACGCAGCAGGTGAGCAACACGGCAGTCGCGAACGCTCGCGTCGGCCTGTACGCCCTCGGCAACGCGACGCAGGGCCAGGTTTCGGCGACGGCGTACTTCGACTACTTCCGCCTCGTTGGGCAGGAGCCGGTCGATGAGACGGCGCCGACCGTATCCGGTTCGGCGAGCGGTCGCACGGTGACGCTCACGGCGCAGGACGCCGGAAGCGGTGTCGCGTCGATCGAATACCAGTTGCCGGGCGAGTCCGCATGGACGACCTACTCCGCGCCGTTCGCGGTGCCGGGTACGGCCGAGGTGATCGTCTCGATTCGCGCGACGGATGTTGCGGGCAACGTGAGCACGGTCGGAACGGTCACGGTCGCGGCGACCGAGAATCCGAACCCGGATGTCACGGTCGACCGTATCGCCGGAGCCAACCGGTACGAGGTCGCGGTGAACATCTCGCAGAACGCCTACCCGGAGACGGCACCCGTCGTCTACGTCGCCAGCGGCGCGAATTACCCGGATGCGCTCTCGGCAGGCCCTGCCGCCGCGCACGAGGGTGGCCCGCTCCTGCTGGTGCAGCCGAACGCCATTCCGGCGGTCGTGAGCGCGGAGATCCAGCGACTCAGCCCCGACAAGATCGTGGTGGTCGGTGGTACTGCGTCGGTAACCGCTGATGCGTTCTACTCGCTCTCGCTCCTGGCGGACGAGTCGGTGCGCATCGCAGGGGCCAACCGCTACGAGGCGTCTCGCAATGTCGCCGAGTACGCGTTCGGCTCGGCCGAGTTCGCCTACCTCGCGACGGGTGAGAAGTTCCCCGACGCCCTGAGCGCCGGTGGCGCAGCGGGTGTCAAGGATGCCCCGGTGATCCTCGTTCAGGGATCGGCTACCGACCTCGACGCGGCCACCGGTGCTCTGCTGGAGGCTCTCGGAACGACGGAAACGCGTGTTCTCGGAGGCGAGGCATCCGTGTCCGCCGGGGTGTTCGACGACATCGCGGCCATCACGACGGCGACACGTCTGGGTGGATCCGACCGGTACGAGGCGGCGCGAAACATCAACGCCGACGCGTTCGACACGGCGGAGCGGGCCTTCATTGCCACGGGGCTGAACTTCCCCGACGCACTCGCCGGCTCGGCGTGGGCCGCCTCCCTCGGCGCTCCGCTCTACGTCGCGCCGGGAACGTGTGTCACGGCGGGTGTTCTGTCGGATCTCGATTCGCTCGGTGTCACTCACGTGACGCTGTTGGGCGGGGAGGCGTCGCTGACTCCGGCGGTGTTCTCGCTCACTCCGTGCGCGTGAGGTAGCCGTCTAACGTACTGAGGCCGTCGCGGTCGCTCCTTCGGGGGTGATCGCGACGGCCTCAGGCATGTGTGCCACCCCCGGTCGGGGGATAGAACCCTTGCGGCGACTATTCGTCACTCGTATGATGTCTGACAAGGGCCTGCCAGGGGCCCGCGGGACCCCGCTCCACGATGTTGTGGGCACGAGACCAATGACGGTCGTGTGAGGGGGCGATCCCTCTCGTCAACACAAGGGACCACCAATGAAGCTAGGTTCACAGAGAGTCGCGCTGCTCACCGCCGCAGCAGTAGTCGCGACCACCGCCATGGTGGCGGCGCCGGCATACGCCGACACCACCACCATCTACGCCGCGCCGGGAGGGTCGGGCGAGGCGTGCACCGTTTCCGCACCGTGCTCCATCGAGGGTGCACAAGAGTTCGTGCGGGACTTCCAAGAAGCCCCGACGGGCGACATCACCGTCGAGCTTGCCGACGGCCGCTACGAGATCGCCGAGCCGCTCGAGTTCCGCGCGGAGGACGGCGGCCGCGACGGCAGTACGGTTCGCTGGACGGCCGCAAGCGGCGCCAACCCCGTCATCAGCGGTGCATCCCCCGTCACCGGGTGGACGCTCCACGACGCCGAAAAGAACATCTACGTCGCCGACACTCCCGTAGGCCTCGACAGCCGCAACCTCTACGTCAACGGCGTGACGGCGCAGAAGGCGACCTACGCCATCACCAACAACGCGCACATCACGATCACCGAGACGGGTGTCCAACTCAATGACCCGTCTCTGGCGTTCCTCAACAACCTTCCCGACCAGGACCGCATCGAGTTCGAGAGCAAGGGTGACTTCACCAACCGCTTCTCACCGGTCGTCAGCATCTCGGGCAACGTCGCGACGATGAAGCAGCCCGCGTGGAACAACAACACGTGGGGTTGGGACACCGTTCAGTATTCGCTTCTGGCACCGTCGCACTACTGGTTCAACAACGCGTACGAGTTCATCAACGAGGTCGGCGAGTGGTACCTGCAGCCCGATGACGGCAAGCTCTACTACAAGCCCGCCGCTGACGTCGACCCCAACAACCTCGACATCCAGCTCCCCCGCATCGAGCTCATCGCGAGCGTGGGTGGAACCTATGACGAGCCCGTGCAGAACCTCGAGTTCAGCGGAATCACCTTTACGGGATCATCGTGGCTCGAGCCGACCTCCGAGGGTTACGCGACCCAGCAGAACGGCTCCTACATCAAGGGTGTCTACGAGTACCGTCCCGCTGACGCGTTCACGAGTTGCCGCCGAGGCTGCGAGCTCTTCGAGCGCGCACGCACCGGGTGGTACCAGCAGCCGGCCGCCGTCCAGGTCTCGGCAGCGCAGGGAGTCGTCTTCGACTCCAACACGTTCGTCAACCTGGGTTCCGCAGCGCTCGGAGTCGGTAACGACACCAACGCCGCGTACTCGGGCGTTGGGCTCGGCGCGAGTGACATCACCGTCAACGGCAACCTCTTCAACGAGGTCAGCGGCCAAGGCATCTTCGTCGGTGGAAACCGACCGGATGCCCACCACCCGAGCGACGTTCGGATGACGAATAAGGACATCTACATCACCAACAACACGGTCAACCGTGTCGCGGTGGACTTCAAGGACAACTCGGGAATCCTCTCGACCTACGTGACCAACGCGCAGATCGTGAACAACGAGGTCTCCAACGTCTCCTACGACGGCATCGACACCGGGTACGGCTGGGGCATGAACGACGAGGGTGGCTCGGGCGAGTACACCAACCGCGGTTACTACAACTGGAACACGCGGTACACGACGCCCACCACACTCAAGGACAACCGCGTCGCGGCCAACATCGTGCATCACGCCAAGGGTCGCTTCAGTGACGGTGGTTCGATCTACAACCTCTCGGCGACCCCGGGATCGTTCATCGAGCGCAACTACGTCTACAACAACCCGGGTGTCGGCCTGTACGCCGATGAGGGAACGCGATACGCGACGTACCGCCAGAACGTGCTGCAGAACAACAGCCCGTGGTACTTCAACAACTCGTACGGCGCGACCAACACGAGCAACAACACGATCACCGGCAACTGGTACAACCAGGGTGGTGTCTCGATCCCCAACCAGGGATCGAACAGCATCACGCTGACCGGCAACGTCCAGGTGAGCGGCACGAACTGGCCGGCTGGCGCACAGCAGGTCATCTGTGAAGCCGGTGTCGCCGGCGAGTACCGCACCCACTTCAACGCCAACCTCTTCACGGAGAACTCGGCATGTGGTGGTCAGGGTGGTCCCGTCCAGGCGCCGTACCAGACCAGTGGTGTGTCTGCGACGAGCTCGTTCTTCGCCCAGGACGGCGACAGCTTCGGCATCCGTGCCGCAGGTGCTGACGTGTGGGGTGCCGGTGGTCAGACCGACGACGACTTCGGTGCGATCTTCAAGGCCGACTCGGTCGGTGCGAACTCGTTCGTGTCGGCACGTGTCGACTCGCTCAACGACACCAACGCGTGGGCAAAGTCCGGTGTGATGATCCGCAACGACATCACCCAGCCCGACACCTCGCCGGGTTACGCGATTCTCGCTGTCACGCGCAGCAACGGTGTCGTGTTCCAGTGGGACTCGAACGGTGACGGTCGTGTCGACCAGGCGTCGAGTGCGAGCGCGGACCTGTATCGCGCGATCTGGCTCAAGATCCAGCGTGCGAACGGTCAGTACACGGCTCACTACTCGTACGACGGTGTGAACTACGCGCAGATCGGTGCGGCGGTGACGCTTCCGGGCGCAGCCGCGGTGCAGGACGGCGGAATCTTCAGCACGTCGCACCACGTGTCGCAGTCCGCGATCAACGTGTTCAGCGATCTGACGATCGCCGATGCGGTGGACGAGACCGCACCGACCGTGTCGGCATCCGTCTCGGGTCGCACCGTGACGCTCGACGCTGAGGATGCCGGAAGCGGCGTCGCCTCGATCGAGTACCAGTTGCCCGGCGGCGAGTGGACGGCTTACACCGAGCCGTTCGTTGTGCCCGGAACGGACACCGTCACGGTGTCGTACCGCGCGACGGACAACGACGGCAATGTGAGCGAGGTCGCGACGATTGACGTGATCCCCGCTCCGGACGCCGAGGTCGACCGCATCGCGGGAGCCAACCGCTACGAGGTTGCCGTCAACATCTCGCAGGCCGCGTACCCTGACACGGCCCCCGTCGTGTACATCGCCAACGGGCAGAACTACCCGGACGCGCTGTCGGCGGGACCCGCCGCGGCATTCGAGGGTGGTCCGCTGCTGCTCGTCCAGCCGGATGTTGTGCCCGACTCGGTCAAGGCCGAGATCGAGCGGCTGAACCCGTCGAAGATCGTTGTGGTCGGCGGCATCCTGTCGGTCACGGAGGGGTCGTTCAACGAGCTCGCGGCTCTGACCGACGAGACGGTGCGTGTCGCCGGTGCCAACCGCTACGAAGTGTCGCGCAACCTCGCGGAGTACGCCTTCGACGACGAGGTGCCGTTCGTGTACATCGCGACCGGGGAGAAGTTCCCCGACGCGCTCGCCGCTGGTGGCGCCGCCGGTACACGCAACGCTCCCGTGGTGCTCGTGCCCGGCTCGGCCGCGACCCTCGACGCCGCGACGTCGGCACTGCTCACGGAGCTCGGCACCACGGACACGCGAGTGCTCGGTGGCGAGGCTTCCGTGACCGCGGGAGTGTTCGCGGGTGTCGACGCGCTCACCACGGCGGTTCGACTCGGTGGCGCCGACCGCTACCAGGCGGCGCGCACCATCAACGCGGACGCGTTCGACTCAGCCGAGCATGCCCTCATCGCGACGGGAATGAACTTCCCCGACGCGCTTGCGGGTTCCGCGTGGGCTGCCGCCGCCGGCGCTCCGCTCTTTGTGGCGCCGGGTTCGTGCATCCCGTCGGGAGTGCTCGCCGATCTCGCCGACCTGGGGGTCACTCACCTGACCCTTCTCGGTGGCGAGATGTCCCTCACCCCGGAGGTGGCGTCGCTCACGCCGTGTGCGTGATCCCCTGAAATAACGATGGCCGCCGCGGCCGTCGAGCGGATGCCCGGCATCCCCTCGGCCCGCGGCGGCCATCGTCGTTCCCGGCCCCCGTTATCAACTCGTTATCGGTGAGCAACGATCACTAAGGTGCCCCGTGCCCTGTGGCCGCCTGAAAGAGCTTCTGCGCCTCGCGGAGGCTCGGTCGAGAAAATCACACGCGCGAAACATGGCGAAACGAACTCGAAACGTCTGACCCCTAATTTCAGCCACGAAGTATCTCTTTCCGTGGTGGAAGTACCTTCGTCGACCCCGGATACGTCCCCTCTCTATCCGTCAGCGAACCCAGGAGTCCTCGTGACCGCAACTGGCTTAGCACGCGCCCGCGTGCTCGCCCTCGTCCCCCTGGTTGCCGCATCCCTGCTACTACCCGTCGCAGCGACCACGGCAACCGCAGCACCGCTCGATGTCGAACCCGACCTGACATCCCTACCCGATCCCATGGATCGGGGTGACTACACTCCCGCCGTCATCCAGGAGACCAAGCTCGGTCTCGTCGACCTGCAGGAGCCCAACTCGAGCGGCACCGCGCCGGGCACCGGCCAGGTCCAGTCCGCCGAGCAGATGCAGATCCGCGGACAGCTCTACTACCCGGCCGACCGCACCGAGCCCTCCCCCGTGCTCATCCTCGTACACGGAAACCACGGCTCGTGTGACGTCAACGGCAACACCGCCGTCCTCAGCTGCAACGAGTTCAAGCGCAACGAGGCCGGCTACGCCTACCTCGCCGAGAACCTTGCAACGTGGGGATACACGACCTTCTCGGTCTCCCAGGACCAGATGATGATGCGCCAGGACAACGCGAAGGGTAAGGGCATGCACCAGCGTCGCCTGCTCATCGCAGCTGCTCTCGACGCGCTCAGCGCCGCGAACGCCGAGGGTGGTCTGCCCGTCGACGCCAACACCACCATCGGCACGACCCTCGTCGGCAAGCTCGACATGACCCGTATCGGTCTCATGGGCCACTCGCGCGGTGGCGACGGCGTCACGAGCTTCATCGACTACAACCGCATGCGCACGGACGGCCCGCGCTACCCGCTGCGCGGTGTTATCTCGCTCGCGCCCGTCGACTACGAGCGCAAGGCGCCGTACGGTGTGCCGTACATGTCGATCCTCCCCTGGTGTGACGGCGACGTCTCCAACCTCCAGGGCGCCCGGTTCTTCGAGCGCGCGCAGTACGTCAACGGCGACAATGCGTTCCCGGTGATCCAGTCCTCGCAGCTCGGTGCCAACCACAACTGGTACAACACCGTGTGGTTCGCCGACGGTCAGGACGGCGGCAACGTGGCGGATGCCGCGTGTGGAAACTCGCAGCCGACGAACTCGACCAACGTGCAGCCCAACAACCTGCGCTTGAGCGGGGCTTCGAGCTACGACACCCCGTGGCCGTACGTGATCAACAACACCGACACGTACAACCCCCTCGTCAACACCAAGATCTCGGGTGACCCCGAGAAGATGGGCGACCAGGAGAAGATCGGTCTCGCGACCATGGCGGCCTTCTTCCGTCGCTACGTCGGTGGTGAAGGCGCGTTCGAGCCGTACATGACCGGTGAGCTGTCGACCACGGAGAACCACTACCAAATCCCCGAGTCGGCCTGTCCCACGAGTGAGTCCGGCATCCGCATCGACTGCGCCGAGCGTGTGTCGACGAGCTACTTCCCGCCGGCGTCCGAGCGTGTTGACCTCATCCGCCCGGAGATCGAGAACCCGCTCACGCTCAACGCCCTGGGTGGCACCCTGAGTGGCACCGGCTTCGCGTACCCGTACCTCGACAACGGCGGCGTCACGCTGCCGGCGCCGACGGCACAGGGATTCGACTGGTGCAACCCGGAGCCCGACCACTTCGCTCCGTCGCAGCTCGGCATCTCAACCCAGCCGACCGGCGCCAAGGCGTGCCCGCTCCCGGGCAAGGCCGAGCTCGGTGGCCAGAACGGCACACGCGAAAACTCGCCGGTCAACCACTCCTACGGTCGCCAGCTGGCGCTCGCGTGGGAGGCCGGAACCGCGGCGACCCTCACGGCGGACATCCCCGCCGCGTCGAGTGACATGAGCGGACTCAAGGCACTGGCCATGGGCGCCGACGTGAACTTCTTCGACACGCGCAACCCCGGCACGACGCGCACGGAGAACGGAGTCAACCTCCCCGTCACGTACAACCCGGAGGCGACGACGCAGGACTTCGTCATCGCGCTCATCGACAGCGAGGGCAACGAGGCGACGGTCAACGCCGGCGACGAGCGCTGGGGCAACGCCCTGCACATGTCGACGGGTACCACGACGGCGCGCACGCACATCGTGCTCGACCAGATCCGCGTGCCGCTCGCCGCATTCGAGGGTGTCGACCTGACGTCCCTCGACCGCCTCGAGCTGCGCTTCGGTGTCGAGGGAACCCCGTCGTCCGGCTCGATCCAGCTGGCCGATGTGCGTTTCCAGGAGGCTGTGACGGATGCCCCCCTCATCCTCTCGGACGGCACCGAGCCCGACCAGGGCGCTGGATACGGGGCTCCGGCCACCGGTCCGGACCCGGCCGACTACCTCTTCGCCTACGACGCCACCCCCGGTGAACTCATCCTCGAGGACACGACGGGTAACCCCGCGTCGAACTCCACCTGGGTGGTCGACGACGACATGGCGCAGTGCCCCAGCGCGAACTTCACGTCGATCCAGGCAGCGGTGAACTTCGCCGCTCCGTGGGACACGATCGTGGTCTGCGAGGGAACCTACGTCGAGAGCACCACTCCGACCACCAACGGCGGCAGCCCCGCGCAGTCCGGTTCGAAGAACGGTCTCCACATCACCAAGCCGCTGCGCATCAAGGGTGCCGGTGCTGACAAGGTGACGATCATGCCCGACCAGAGCCTCACCACTCTCGCCGGTACGGCTCCGTACCTGCGTGACGGCGGCGGCAACGTGATCTCGGTCACGCGCCAGTCGCTCGGCTCGACCGACACGAACGAGCTGTTCCTCGACCTCTCCGGTGTGACGGTGACGTCGGGAACGGTCGAAGCCGAAGCGGGCATCGCCTTCTTCAACGCGGCGGGTCGTGTCTCCGACTCGGTCATCGGTGTCGGCTCCAACCCGATGGGCTGGGGCATCGTCAAGACGGGTTCCATCCGCGGTGCGGGTCCTGGAACCGTCGAGAGTGAGGTGACCGTCCACGGTTCGGTCGTCACCGGCTTCCGCTTCGGCGGCATCCTGTTCGACGGCGGCCTCGGCGCCGACGGTGCCGCAGGCAACCTGGAGCGCTCCGGCATCATCCAGCACGGTTACGTGAGCGACACTGTCGTCACGGGTGCGGGATCGCTCGGAGTCAGGTACACCAACGGTGTCGACGGGTTCATCAAGAACAGCCGCATCACGGGTAACGAGTACGGCGTGCTGTTGAGCGATGCCAAGACGGAGACGGACGACGTCGCCATTTCGGGCAGCGTAATCACGGGCAACACCTACTCGGTGTACAACGCGAACGCGGCGACCACCGCGGTGCGCGAGGGTGCCCCGGTCACGGTCACCGGCAGCTACCTGGCTTCGGACCCCGTGTCGCCCGTCGACACGCAGTCGAACCCCACGGTGATTGTCGAGAGCCCCGCGGCCGGTGACATCGAGGGTGTTCCGACGGGTGTCGGTTCCTTCGAGGATGCCGCGCCGACGGCGAAACTCGTCGACCCGGCCGACGGTGAGATCGTGAACGTCGGCCAGACGATCACGCCCATCGCGAAGGCGCTGGACGACTTCGCCGTGAGCTCGGCGACCCTCGTGGTCAACGGCACCCCGTTCGCGACGGGAACGGTCTCGCCGTTCACGTTCACGTGGGCGCCCGGAGCTGAGCTCCGCGGAACCGATGTCACCCTCACGACGATCGTGACCGACTCGGCCGGTCAGCAGACCGAGTCGAGCCCGATCACGATCACCGTGCCAGACATCACCGTCGACCGCATCGCTGGCGCCACCCGTTACGACGTGGCTGTCGGAATCTCGCAGCAGGCCTACCCGAGCACGGCACCCGTCGTGTACGTGGCCAGTGGCGCGAACTACCCCGACGCCCTGTCGGCCGGTCCCGCCGCCGCATACGAGGGTGGTCCGCTGCTGCTCGTGGGGCCCGACGAGGTCCCTGCCGCGGTGAGCGCCGAGATCGCACGACTGGATCCGGCGAAGATCGTGGTCGTGGGTGGCACCGCCTCGGTCACCGAGGGAGCGTTCAACACGCTGTCGGCCCTCGCTGACGAGACGGTCCGCATCGCGGGCGCGAACCGCTACGAGGTCTCGCGCAGCATCGCGGAGTACGCCTTCCCCGACGAGGTTCCGTTGGTCTACATCGCCACCGGCGAGAAGTTCCCGGACGCACTCGCCGCTGGTGGCGCCGCAGGTTCGAAGGATGCCCCGGTGCTTCTCGTCAGGGGATCGGCTACCGACCTCGACGACGCCTCGGCGGCGCTCCTGGAGAGCCTCGGAACGACGCAGACACGTGTTCTCGGTGGCGAAGCATCCGTGACGCCGGGTGTCTTCGACGACGTCGATGCGATCGCCACGGCGACCCGCCTCGGCGGAGCGGACCGGTACGAGGCTGCTCGCACCATCAACGCTGACGCATTCGTCACCGCGGAGCGGGCGTTCCTGGCCACCGGCCTGAACTTCCCCGACGCGCTGGCGGGCTCCGCGTGGGCCGCTTCCGCTGGTGCACCGCTCTACGTCGCACCGGGAACGTGTGTGACGGCGGGTGTTCTGGCAGACCTCCAGGCCCTGGGTGTGACCTCCGTCACACTCCTCGGTGGAGAGGCCTCGCTCACACCGGAGGTGTTCGCGCTCACGCCCTGTGCGTAAGTCAGCCTGATCGCGACGGCCGTCGCGGTGGTCGGTGGATGCCCAGCATCCCCGCCATCGCGGCGGCCGTTGCCGTTCGTCCTAGTCGTCTACCTCGCACAGGCTCAGGTCGGTTTGGGCGAGGGGCTGACCCTTCTCGATGAGGTAGGTCACCAGAAGAACAACGTCAACGTCGCCCTCGTTGACCCCTTGGTGGATGTAGTCGGCACCTTCGACGATCGACTCGCCCGTCTCGTAGACCCGCACCCCGCCCGGATGCACGGGCGCGTAGTGGGTGAGCGCACCCTGCTCGACGACGGCGATGAGTTGGCCGGCGTGACAGTGCTCTCCGGTTCCCGCCCCGGGAGCGATCGTGATGCGACGGAATGCGACGTCGGTTGGGCCATCGACGTCAACGTCGAGTGAGTCGGTCTGGCTGCCAGCGCCGAGCTCCTCCACCGCGACGGGAGCCTCGGTGACAGCAGGAGTCGGAGTGGGTGTCGGCGACGGCAGTGACCCGGCCGAGCATCCGGTGAGAGCGAGGGTGACCATGGCAACAGTAAGGATGCGTCGATGCATGCCTCCCATAGTGCTGGGCCGCGGTGGTGTGAGTAAGTCCCCACGCGCGACCGTGTGAGAATCGGCAGATGGCCTCACCAAGGATCACCGTTATCGGCGGCGGGGTTGGCAACGCCCGCTTTCTGCTCGGACTCCGTGCGCACGCCGCGACACTGCCGGAGCCACCGGACCTCACCGCCGTTGTGAACGTCGGCGACGACATGTGGCTCGCGGGCCTGCGCATCACTCCAGACCTCGACACGGTCATGTACGCGCTCGCCGGCGTCAACGACGTGGAACGCGGTTGGGGTAGGGCCGGCGACACGGAACGGGTGTCGGCCGAACTCGCCGCGTGGGGTGTCGGATGGCCGTGGTTCACCCTCGGGGATCTCGATGTCGGCGCCCACGTGACCCGCACCTCCCTCCTGCGTGACGGCCTACCACTTTCCGCGGTCGTCGAGCGGATGACCGCGAGGTGGCCGCTCGGTGTTCGCCTTCTGCCGTCCACCGATCACGAGGTCGAAACTTACGTGCGCACGTCGCAGGGCGACCTGCACTTCCAGGAGTGGTGGACGCGCCACCGCGCCGCCGTGAGTGCGGAGGGCTTCGACTTCAGGGGAGCACAGGACGCGACGCCCGCCCCGGGAGTGCTTGACGCGATCGAGTCGGCGGATGTCGTGATCCTGGCACCGTCGAACCCCATCGTCTCCCTCGACCCGGTGCTCGCCATCCCCGGTATCCGTGCCGCGCTGGAGCGGGCATCCGCGCCCGTCGTCGGAGTCTCACCGATCATCGGCGGCGCGGTCGTGCGCGGCATGGCGGACCAATGCCTCACAGCGGTGGGGGTGGAGACGAGTGCGCTCGCGGTCGCCCGCTACTTGGGTGCGCGTTCGAATGGCGGGATCCTCGACGCGTGGCTCGTCGACGAGGTCGACGCCGCATCGGTCTCCGCTCTCCGCGACGCGGGAATTCGAGCCGAGGCGGTGCCGCTATGGCTGCGCGACGAGGAGTCGAGCGCGGCGGTCGCGAGAGCCGCTCTCACGCTCGTTGCCCGTTAGCGGCGGTCGGAGAGCATCGCGTCGGCGAGACGCGAGAGAAGACTTGTCAGCGCGATGCGATCGTGGGGCTGCCAGTCGGCGAGGAGGGCATCCATCATGATGTCTCCCTTGCTGAAGATGTCGGCTCCCGCCTTGGCACCTTCGGCGGTGAGGGCGACGAGACTCGCCCTCGAGTCATCGGGGTCGGCGATACGACGCACGAGCCCGGCGCAGGAGAGTTTTTCGACGAGCCGGCTCGCGGTGGGGGCCGAAACGTGGAGCTTGGTGGCCAACACACCGGGGCGGAGCGACCCCGCCGTGGCGAGCGCGTAGATCGCCGAAAACGCATTCGGGTCGTCGGGGATCACCGAGTCGCCGACGATTTTGCGCTGAAACTCCAGCGAATTCAAGAGTCCAGAGATCCGCACGAGATCGGCGAGGGCTTCCGACTCGTAAGGGAGGAGCACTGTCGCGGGTGCCGCGGGTGCTTCGTCGAGCTTGCGGACCATGGTGGGACCTTCTTCCTGCTACGAGGACAGCGACATCGGGCGGTGCTGGCTCGCGGTGACGCAAGCATAAGGCCACAAAGCAGAGAAATCCCCGCATATGTCTAAGAAAGTTCAGCTCCGCGGATGCTCGCTCTGAATGCGACGAGTAGCGAGGCCGCAATGAGCGCATCTCCGAAGCCCTGCGCACCGTATTCGGCGAAGCGCGCGAGGTTCACCGTCGAGTCGGGGTCACGCGCGAGCGACGTGTAGGCGAGAACGGTCGCGCCGAACAGCGCGTTGCCGAGCACCAGCATGACGCGAGCGGGGCGAGGGTAGGCAGCACTCGTCTCGTTGGCGACACCCGTTCCCGTGAGTAGTGCCCACACGAAACCGAGGAGCACTGCCGCGGTCGCCGTGGATCCGATGAGTGCGGCGAGCGGGTCGGCAAGCACATCGCGATGCGTGAACAGGGCTGCGATGAGGAGGGCCGCGGCAATGGCCGCGAGACCCGGGGTCGTCACACGCCTCGCCACGAGCATCCATACGAGAAGGCCCAGGGCACCCAGAGTCGCAACGGATGCCAGGGAATCGGCCGACCACACAAGCGCGATGCCGAGCATCCCGCACACACCGGCGGCGGCGTTGGCGAGACCGAGGGAGACGAGCAGTTCGGGAAGCACGGCTCGACCACGACGGGCGATCACGATGGCGATCACGATGAGGGCGACACCCGCGGCGAAACGTGTGCCGCCGATGACCAGTGGGTTCACCGAGAGCGCGGAGGCGACCCCGATGAATGGCTCGACCCACGACCCGGCACCGAAGGAGCGCACCACGAGGCCCGCGAGCTGAACAAACGACGCGGGAATCGTGAGCGTGAGGAATGCGGCGACGAGGAGCGATACTCCCGCGAGCAGCGTGATCATGCCCGACGTTGTGGTCTCCTCGGATGCCCTCCCCCGCAGTCGCGCGATGAGCACCCACACCGCCGCCAGGACGACAAGGAACACGAGTGCACCAACGAGGGTGACCGCCTCGAACGCGGGGTCGGTGATGAGGTTTCGGGCGGTGGGGGCGAGGTCAACGATCCGCCAGATGACGATCGCGACGAGGAGCACGATGACGGCGGTCCGGCCGAGGCGGTCGCGGGTCACCCCCGCCGCCCAGACGGCGGAGGACACGGCGAGCTCGGCCACGGCCGCACCCGAGGCGATCGCTGCGGGGATCGCCAATTGCCCGATCGTAATGAGAACGAGGGACACCATGATGGGCACGAAGTCGAACCCGAGGGGGCGGCTTGCGGCGGAGATGACCGCGATGCTCGTCACGATGCTGCCGAAGACGACTCCCGAGATGACAACGAACTCCCACCAGGCGAATGCTCGTCGTCCCCGCACGGCTACGAGGACAACGATCGCGATCGATGCGGCGACGGCGACGATCCGACCGACGGGAATCGCGGCGAGATCGGGAACGCTGGCCAGCAACAGCACAAGAACTGTGAAGGCCGTCACGAGCCAGCGCGCCCACGCTCGAGCGTGGAGGGCGCCGGCCCGGCCGAGGGCAAGAGCGAGAGCCGTGAGCGACATCGTGACCCACATCACCGAGCGCGGGAGGGGTGTTGCGTCGCCCGACTGAAGGAAGAGATCGCTGCCCGCGCGGATGAGGGAGGAACCGAGCACGAGAGCCACCGCCACGGCGTAGCCCACGAGCGCGACAAACACGATCGGTCTCAACCCACGCGGCCACCCGACGTCACGGAGGCGACCCTCCCGCACGGGTTCGACGATCACGTGCCGGATGAAGAGCACGACGGTGTCGCGCGCCGCGATGAGCGCGCGACGCCCACCGTTCGGCCGAGGGCCGGTCGACGTCTCCTCTGCGGGAGGGGACTGCTCTGAGGTGACGGTCATGGCGCACCCACTTCCGTGACGCTGAAGTCATTCGAGAGCAACCACACACCGTCATTCGACGGCAGCAGAGTTCTCGCGCGACCCGCGTCTGCCTCTCCGACGTTCCATCGCTCCCGTACGGTACCCGCCTCGTCCACGAGGAGCACTTCGTCGGAATCGAGCAGCAGCACGGCATCCGCCGTGGGAATCAGTCCCGCGGATGCCGGGATGCTCCACTCGATGTCGCCCTGCAGGCTGTACGCGGTGGTGCCGTCGGCACCTTGCACAACGAGCGTCGAACCGATGATCGCCGAGGACACCGGTGAGCCGTCGAACGCCGACGTCCACCGCGGCTCTCCCGTCTCGGCATCCCACGCGAGCGTGTTGCCGTCGTCGGTGGTGACGAACACACGTTCCTCGTCCGCCGTGATCAGGGCGCCACGTTCCAGCTCGGTCTCCCACAGCGGCGAGCCGTCGTCGAGAGCGAACGCCCGCAGAACCCCGGAGCGGTCGGCCGTGAACACCCGCCCGTCGGCTACCGCCGGAGCGGCGTCGGCATCGCCGGAAAGCTTCACCGACCAACGCTCGTCACCATCCTCGAGGTCCACGCGGCGAACCTCGCCGTCGAGACCGACGAGCAGAACACCGCCCTCGCCATCCGCGACGGGTGGCGCCTGAACGATATCCGCGAAGGTGGCGCGCCAACCCCTCCGACCGCGGTCGTCGTACGCCTGGACGATGCGGTCGGTCGTCGACACGAGCACAACATCGCCGAAAGCGCCGAGCCGCACAATCTCGCCGCCCGGATGGGCGATCCATTCGCGGACGCTCTCCCCCTCGCCCTGGCGGTACGCGACGATCTCCGGCCCGGTGTTGATGACTGCGACGCCCGATGCGGTCATAACACTGCGGGAATCCGTCGCGCCGTGAATGGTCGACTCACCGAAGAGGGGATCACGAATGACGAGGGGCATCTCGCTCACGGTCCAGTCCTCGGCGTCCGCGATGTCGAGGTTCGGTGTTTCCGTCGCCGCGTCGAGAGGCTCCGGCTCGGTGAGCGGGACCGAGACCGCGCCACCGTCAGTCGTCTCGCCGCCGCTCACAGACGTGTACTCGGAGTCGACGCCTCCCCGACCTGGGCACCACGTCGTGCGATCGACAGTCTCGAGCACGGTCGCATCGGCCTGGGCGGGGTCACGGTGATCCATCGTGAGCGTCACGAGCAGGCATCCATCGTCGGCGGCTTCGGCGCTTCCGGTCGAGGTGTAGGTGATGAGCCCGCCGGGCAACGAGTCGCCTTCGCTCGACCAGGTCGACCCCGGTTGAATGTCGGATGGCAGCACGAGCACGCCGGGCGAAAAGCTGAAGCCGTTCTGTCCGCCCGTGATGGTCAACTGACGCACGCCGTCGTCGGCCAGCTCGTAGAGCTCGACCAGTTGGCCGCGCTGTCGGGCGTGGTCCGTCCACGTCTGGCGCCAGAACCTCGTCTGACCGGCGTCCTGGCCAGCGGCGTCGAGGCGAGAACTCTGGTGACCGCCAGCACCGTTCGGCTGCTGCAGGAGAAAGGGCAGACCCGTCGAATACGCGGACTCGATGGTCCACTCCGACCCGTCGGCGTAGGTGAGCACACTCGCGCTGCCGTCGGGCGGCAAGAGTGCCTCCGCGGCCGAGCGGGCTCCGTCATCCGGTGGAACGTCCACGGCGGCAACGAGACCGACACCTGCGGCAACGGTCGCGAGCACGACGATCCACGCGACTCGGCGCGCGGGAGTGTCTTGTGTCGAGCCTGCCGGTGGATCGGGGTGGGCGGCCAGGTCTTCGGGTTGCTCGGCCAACGAAGGGTTATGCGGGTTCGGGCTCGGTGCTCTCCGGCTCGTCGTCGATCCACAGGTCGTCGTCTGCGCGGAGGGTCTGCCAGGCGACGTAGGCGACAGCGGCCACGGTCACGACGCCGAAGCCGATGAGGATGTACTTGCCGGGGCCAGACTTCTTGGGCGGCTCGATGAACCCGACCTTCTGGCCGACCTCGGTGCCGAAGCGGGATGCCCGGCTGATTGCCTCACGCACCTGCTTGTTCTTGGCGACCTCGATGGCCGCGAGAGCGGTACCGAGAGCGGAGGACATCGCGGGCAGCACGTCATCGACGAGCCGGTCGCGCGTGGTCTGTGCGGCGCTCTTGGCGCTGGCACCGACCGCACCCACGGCGGGGCGCACCTTGTCCTGGTAGGTGTCGCGCACTCGCGGTGCTACCTCTTCGCGGGTGTAGTTGGCGGCCTGGCGGCTCGCCTCGCGAACGACTCTGGAGGCGTGGTCGAGGATCTCCTTCTGGTCTTCCCAGAGCGTTTCGGCATCCCCCTTGAGACGCTTGAGTTCCTTGCGACGCTTGCGTGACAGTGCCATGGCGAACCTCCGTGGTCGTTTCCAGTCGTCAGTAACCATCCTGTCACGTCATGTAAGAATTGGCCCTATGTCTTCTCCCACCGCAGTAGCCACGATCGTCACCAACTACGGCACGATCCGCGTGAATCTTCTCGGCAACCACGCTCCCAAGACCGTGGACAACTTCGTCGGGCTCGCAACGGGCACCAAGGAGTGGACGCACCCCGCGACCGGTGTCACCTCGACCGAGCCGCTGTACAACGGTGTGATCTTCCACCGCATCATCAAGGACTTCATGCTCCAGGCTGGCGACCCGCTCGGCCAGGGCATTGGTGGCCCGGGTTACGAGTTCGACGACGAGATCCACCCCGAGCTTTCGTTCGGTGAGCCCTACGTTCTCGCGATGGCCAATGCGGGCATCCGTTTCGGCAAGGGAACCAACGGATCGCAGTTCTTCATCACCACCGTCCCCACCCCGTGGCTTCAGGGCAAGCACACGATCTTCGGTTTTGTGGCCGACGAGGAGTCCAAGCGTGTCGTCGACGCCATCGAGGCCGTTGAGACGGATGCCCGCGACAAGCCACTCAAGGACGTCGTCATCGAGAGCGTCAGTGTCGACAAGGTCTAGCTCGACAACGACCCGGTCGACTACATCCGAGTTGTCCGTCGGGCATCAGGTCGTAGCGCGGTGAGCGACTCAGCGGGCACGTCGAGCAACGTCTGCTACCGGCATCCGAACCGTCAGAGCTACGTGCTCTGCCAGCGCTGCGGCCGCACCATCTGCCCGGAGTGCCAGACCCAGGCTGCGGTCGGGGTGCAGTGCCCAGAGTGTGTTCGCGAGGGTCGCGCGAGTGTTCCCCGCACCAAGTCCCCGCTCCGCGCGGCGTTCAGTCGGGGCAGCACCAAACCCGTCGTCACGTGGTCGATCATCGCGATCTGCGTTGTGCTTTTTGTACTGCAGAACATTCCCGTCATCGGCAACTACGTTGTGTCCTTCGGCGCCTACCGCCCGGTCTTTACGGCGATTTTGCCGTGGACGTTGATCACCTCGGCGTTCCTGCACGGGTCGATCTTCCACATCCTGCTCAATATGTACTCGCTCTTCATCATCGGGCCGGTACTGGAGCGGATGCTCGGCAGGGGTCGCTTCCTCGCCCTCTACCTACTGAGTGCCCTGGGCGGCTCGGTTGCCGTTCTCCTTCTCGCGCCCGCGTCCCTCGTCGTCGGTGCATCCGGAGCCATCTTCGGTCTCCTCGGAGCCTTCTTCGTGATTCAGCGGCGGCTGGGCGGCACCAACGTCCAGTTGCTCGTGATCGTGGGATTGAACCTCGTGATCGGGTTTGTGCCCGGCTTGAACATTGCGTGGCAGGCACATATTGGTGGCCTCGTCGCGGGTGCCGCGGTTGCACTCGTTTTTGTTCGCACGCGGCGCGCGGATCAGCGCACCACGCAGATCCTGTTCGTATCGCTCATCGCGGTCGCGCTCGTGGCGATCACGATTGCCCGGTTGGTGCTACCCGTTAGTTGAATGGGCAGGCGGCTGCGCGGTTATCCACAGCTGTTTCCACAGTGGGTATAACTACAGCGGTGTAATTCGGAAGAGTGTCGCGGCGTCAGCGCCAGCGCGTCGTCATCAGGAAGCCGATGAAGGCAATTCCGAAGCCGATGACGAGGTTGAATCCACCGATCGAGGGGATCGGGAGGGTCGAGTCACTCACGTAGAACGTGATGATCCAGAGAAGGCCGAGCAGCATGAAGCCGAACATCACCGGCTTGAACCAGACGGGGTTCGGTGCCGGCTCGCCGGAGGTTGCGGGGCTCTCGGGCTTGGTTCGCGCATTCGTACGGGCCATGCGGGAGATTCTAGCCGATGACGGCGAGAAGCCCACCCCGAGCGGTTCTCACGGAGTCCATCCAGCCCGATGACCTTACAATCGAGCCATGGTTCTCGTTGACGGTCGTGTTGCGCGCCGCAAAGCCGAGCGCGCAGCCCGAAATCGCGTGACCGTCGTTGGTGTCCTCGGCGAGGTACTCATCACGGGCGGTGTGCTCGTCCTCGGGTTCCTCGGTTGGCAGATCTGGATCAACGACATCATCGAGGGCGACCACCAGACCCACCAGGCCACCGAACTCAGCGCGAGCTGGGACAAGGGTGAGGCCACCGTTGCCGCCCCTGCCGATCGCCCCGACCCGGGGCCTCCGCAGGTCGATGTGGCCCCCGGCAACGCTGAGCGGTTCGCGAACCTCATCGTTCCCCGTTTCGGCGCGGACTACACGCGACCGATCGCCGAAGGTATCGGCGTCGACGATGTCCTCGCCTATGGAATCGGGCATTACCCCGACACCGCCATGCCCGGTGATGTCGGCAACTTCGCGGTCGCCGGCCACCGCACCGGGTGGGGCGCACCGCTCGCCGACATCGTCAACCTGCAGGTCGGTGACAGCATCTACATTGAGACCGAGGCCGGCTGGTACCGCTACATCTTCCGTTCGTCTGAGTACGTCATGCCGACCGGAGTCGAAGTCCTCGAGCCCGTTCCGCAGATCATCGGCCAGGACCCGACCGACCGACTCATCACGCTCACGAGCTGCAACCCGCCCCTCACGGCCGCCGAGCGCGTCATCGCCTACGGCGTCTACGACACGTGGTACCCGCGTGCTGGCGGACCACCGCCGGAGATCGCCGCAATCGCGCAGACCGTGGCGGCCGGCTGATGTACGCCGCGCTCTGGAGAGTGCTACCCGGCCCGTGGTGGGTCAAGCTCATCATCGTCCTCGTTCTCGCCGCGGCCGTCGTGTACGCTCTCATCTTCTGGGTGTTCCCGTGGGTCAATAGCCTGATCCCGACATCCGATGTGACCGTGGAGGGCCAAGGATGACGCGTGTGCTCGTCGTGGACAACTACGACAGCTTCGTTTACACGCTCGGCGGCTACCTGCTGCAGTTGGGCGCCGAGACGACGGTCGTGCGCAACGACGACTTCACGGCATCCGATGCCCCGGCAGTGATCGCCGACTACGACGCCGTGCTGCTATCGCCCGGCCCCGGCACTCCGGCCGACGCCGGCGTGAGCATCCCGATCGTCAAGGCGGCCCTCGAGTCGGGGCAACCCCTCCTCGGGGTGTGCCTCGGCCATCAGGCCATCGCCGAGGCCATGGGCGCAACGGTCACCCACGCCGAAGAACTCATGCACGGCAAGACCTCGCTCATCACCCACAATGACAGCGCGTTCTACGACGGTGTACCGCAGCCCTTCACAGCGACGCGTTATCACTCGCTCGCCGTTGTCGATGACACCGTGCCAAGCGATCTCGTTGTGACATCCCGCACCGAGGGCGGCATCATCATGGGTTTGCAGCACGAGCAACTGCCCATCTACGGTGTGCAGTTCCACCCAGAATCGGTGCTCACCGAGGGTGGCTACCGGATGCTCGGCAACTGGCTCGCGACAGCGGGACTGCCCGAGGCTGCCGAGACCGCACGCGGCCTCACCCCTCTCGTCAAGGCCTAGCCGCTCGTCCCGCGGCGCGCGCTAGCGCCGCTCGGTGCTCGCGAACGCGTGGCTAGGAGCCGCCGCAGACGCGGAGAGTGATTTCGGATCGTTGCGGGTTCTCGCCCACAATCGATTGCGCTGCCACCGTGTTGCCGCTGCAGCTCAGATCCACTTGCACGGTGATCGAGAGCTTGAGGGCGGTGAGGGTTGCGTTCGCCTCCGCGGTGGGCTGACCCGTGACATCCGGAATCTGCACCACCCCGTTCGAGACGAAGATGTTGACGACATCACCCTTGCGAATGATCGAACCGTCCGGTCGACGCTCGGCGTCGCCCTCGGGGTCGGTGCGAATCACGATGCCCGCGGCGACATCGGCCGAGAACTCCTGTGTTGTGGTCCCGTACACGAGACCCGCCGCTTCGATCGCGGCGATCGCATCGGCCTCTGGCACGTTGTTCAGATTCGGCATACGTACGGGCGTCTCACCGAGCGAGACGTACACCTTGATCTGGAAGCCGGGGTTCACCGTGATGCCGGGCTCGGGATCCGTGCGGATGATGGCACCCTCCGGCACCGTCGAGCTCGTCTCCGTGAACTTCTGCGGTACGAGGTTGGCCTCCTCGAGGGCGGTCGCGCCGTCCTCGTAGGACTGACCGATGATCTCCGGCACCGTGGTCGAGAGATTCGGGGCGAGCTGCGTGGGCGCGAGGTTGAGCGTCCAGAAGATCACGGCCGCGATGATCACAACGATCGCGACGATTCCCGCCCAGATCCACGCCACGGGCGGCCGGTTCTGCGTGTTGCGCAACCGGCTGTCGTTGTCCACGGTCAGCTGGCGCATCGTCGCCTCGGAGCCTGCGACGGATGTCGGGTTCACACCGAACAGCGTGGAGTTGAAGTCCGTCGGCGCGAGCTGCTTGCGGGCGGGGACCTGGCCTGCGGCGGCTCGCTCGAGGTCCTCACGGAACTCCGCAGCGCTCTGGTAACGCTCGAAGCGATCTTTCGCGAGGGCTCGCAGAACAACGGCGTCGACCGCGGGAGAAACCTTGGGGTTGAGGGAACTCGGAGGCACGGCGGCCGAGTTCACGTGCTGGTAGGCGACCGAAACGGGGTTCTCGCCGCGGAACGGAGCACGCCCGGTGAGGAGCTCGAAGAGCACGATGCCCGTCGAGTACAGGTCGGATCGGGCATCCACCGTCTCACCGCGGGCCTGCTCGGGGGAGAAGTACTGGGCGGTGCCCACGATCGCGCTCGTCTCGGCGATCGTCGCGGAGGAATCGGAGATCGCACGCGCGATACCGAAGTCCATGACCTTCACCTGACCGCTCGAGGTGACCATGATGTTGCCCGGCTTGATGTCGCGGTGCACAACGCCGGCCCGATGTGAGTACTCGAGGGCGGTCAGGACCTGCTCGACGATGCGCGCGGCCTCCGCGGGGTCGACCGGCCCGTCGGCGATGACATCGCGCAGGAGAATGCCGTCGACGTACTCCATGACGATGAAGGGGAGCAGGCTTTCGTGGCCGTTGCTTTCGCGCACGACCTCCTCGCCCGCGTCGAAGATGCGCACGATCGTGGGGTGCGCCATCTTCGCAGCATCCTGCGCCTCACGACGGAACCGCGTGCGAAAGGCGGGATCGGTGGCGAGGGTGGGCTTGAGGAGCTTGACCGCCACACGGCGGCCGAGGCGGGTGTCCATTCCGACGTGGACGTCAGACATGCCGCCGCGCCCGATCAGGTCGCCCAGTTCGTAACGCCCGGCGAGCAGACGTACGCCCTGTGCAACGCCCTCAGTCACGTGATAACTCCTCGTGGCAACCCGATATCTTCAGTCAGTGTAGCCGTCCCCCTTACGGCGGACCTGCTAGGAGACCGGGATCGTTATCTGGTCGGAAACGGGCGACTCGAAGTCGGTGCACATCGCGGTGTAGGCCACCGTGACCGACCCGCCCGAGGCAGCCGTGATAACGAGGTCCACAGCGGTTGCCGAGGGCGAGAGCGGGTTGCCGGAGCCGGCAAAGTCGGCTCCCGTGACCTGGAAGTTGAAACCACTCAACGCGTGGCCGCTCGGGCATCCGGAGTACGCAGGCCACGAGACCGTCAGGGCGTCACCGGTCTCATATGTGTCCGCCGGGAAGGTAGGCGCACCCGGCTTGGTGGCCTCGGGCGGCGGAATGGGTGTGTAGAACGTCACGACGATGACCTCGCCGATACGCACGTTTCCGCGCGGATTGACGGTGGCCGCCAGCCCCACCTGGTCCTCGCTCGGAGCCTGAGTGCCGTCGCGAGCCTCGAGAGTAAGCCCCTTGGCCTCGAGGATGCCGCGCACTTCGTCTTCGTTCTTGCCGAGGATCTCTGCCTCGTCGAGGAAGACGCGATCGCTCTGAGTCTGCGTCGGGGTGGGTGTCGGAGTGCGTGACGGAGTGTTCGAGTTGCTCGGAGTGTTCGTGGGGCTCCCGCCGCCACCCGCTGGAGCCAGGATGGCGATCAGAATGCCAACGAGCACGACCGCCAGCAGGGAGACCAACGCGATGAGCACCCACGTCCACGGGTTGCGCTTCTTCGGCTCTTCGTCTGTTTCCGCCGGGTCGGCACCCGGGGCCGTCGCGAGCACTCGAGTTGCCTCGGTCGCCTGACCGAGCACCTGCGTCGCGGGGGCGGTACGCATAGTGCCGCCGAGCACACCGGGCACTGCCGCGGCTGCTGCCGCGACATCCCCCCGCCGCAGGGCCTGCGCGGCGCGCGCGAGGTGCGCTGCCGATGCCGGGCGGTCTGCAGGGTTCTTGGCGATGCACGCGTAAACGAGATTGCGCACCGGCTCGGGAACCGTCGCCGGGAGCTCCGGCGGCGTCTCGTTGATCTGCGCCATCGCGATCGCCACTTGCGATTCACCCGTGAACGGACGCTTACCCGCGAGGGCTTCGTACGCGACGATGCCGAGCGAGTAGATGTCGGTCGACGGGGATGCCGGATGCCCGCTCGCCTGCTCTGGCGAGAGATACTGCACCGTGCCCATGACCTGACCGGTGGCCGTCAGCGGAACCTGGTCCGCGATACGCGCGATGCCGAAGTCGGTGATCTTGACCCGGCCGTCGGGCGTGATGAGCAGGTTGCCCGGCTTGATGTCGCGGTGCACGAGACCAGCGGCGTGCGCGGCCTGAAGTGCGAGTGCCGTCTGCGCGACGATATCGAGCACGCGGTCGGTCGGGAGCACACGCTCGCGCTCGAGGATCGAGCTTAGAGCCTCACCCGGCACGAGCTCCATAACGAGGAAGGCGCTGCCGTCCTCCTCGCCGTAATCGAAGACGTTGGCGATGCCCTCGTGGTTGACGAGAGCCGCGTGACGGGCTTCGGCGCGGAAGCGCTCGAGGAAGCCCGGGTCGCCCAGGTATTCGTCCTTGAGGATCTTGATGGCGACAGTGCGCCCGATCACGAGGTCGGTTGCCTGCCAGACCTCGCCCATGCCGCCGATGGCGACGCGACTGGAGAGCTGGTATCGGCCCCCAAAGGTGAGCCCGCTGCTGGGTCTCATCTGAATAGCACCGCCTCAAGTACTCTTTGTGCGATTGGTGCGGCGATCTGGTTTCCGGAGCCGGACTGACCCAGTCCGCCACCGTTCTCCACGACCACCGCAACGGCAACCTGTGGGTCGTTCGCCGGAGCGAAACCGGTGAACCAGAGTGTGTACGGTTCGTCAGAACCGTTCTCCGCTGTACCCGTCTTACCCGCGACGTCGACTCCATCTATTCTGGCATTACTGGCCGCGCCGTTCGCGACAGAGTCGACCATCATTTGCGTAACGGACGCCGCCGTCTGCTCGCTCGTCGAACGACGGAACTCCTCGGGCTCGAACTGCTCGATCACCCGAAGGTCCGGCGCGACGATTCGCTCGACGAGGTTCGGCCGCATGAGCGATCCGCCGTTGGCGATCGCCGAGGAGACCATCGCCATCTGGAGCGGAGAGGCGCGGACATCCGACTGTCCGAACGCCGACAGCATCGTCTGCGGATCGTCCAGGGCGCGAGGGTAGGTGCTCGCCGCCGCGACCAGCGGGGTCGCGATCTCCTCGTTGAATCCGAACTTGTTGGCCTGGTCGCGGATGACCTGCCCGTCGAGCTCCAGGCCGAGTTCGGCGAACGGGATGTTGCAGGAGAGGCTCAGCGCACGGGCCAGCGAAACGGTTGCAGTGCCACCGCACACATCACCCCCCGAGTTGGTGATGACGTTCGAACTCTGCGGGAGCTGCAGCTGTGCCGGGTTGGGGAACTCCGACTCCGGCGTGAAGCGGCCGGATTCGAGGGCGGCAGCGGCAACCACGAGCTTGAAGGTCGATCCCGGTGGGTTCAGGTCGCCCGAGATCGTGCGGTTGAAGAGGGGGCCGGCCGGGTCAGCGAGGAGGGCCTCGTAGGTGGCGATCACGCCCTCACTGTTATGAACCGCGAGCAGGTTCGGGTCATACGTTGGCTTGGAGACCATCGCGATGATCTCACCGGTCTTCGGGCGCATGGCGATCACGGCGCCCGTTTGGTCGCCGAGGGCATCCCACGCGGCCTGCTGGACGGCGCCATCGATCGTGAGCTCGACAGAGGCACCCTTGGGGTTCTGACCGGTGAGGATGGCGTTGATCTGGTCGAGGAACTGCGAGTTCGACGTGCCGGAGAGGTAGTCGTTGAGCGCGCCCTCGATTCCGGTGTTGCCCTGGTTGAGGGTGAAGTACCCGGTGACGGGCGCGTACAGCAACGGGTTCGTGTACGTGCGCTGGAACTTGTACTCGTCATCGGTTGGCACCGAAACCGCGATGGGTTGGCCGTCGACCAGGATCGGACCACGCTCGGCCGAATAACTGTCGTAGAGAGTGCGGCTGTTGCGGTCATCCGCCCGCAGGGAATCCGACGTGATGACCTGAATGAGCATCGTCGACGTGAACAGGGCGAGGAACATCGCGAGGACAACAATGCTGACGCGCTTGAGTTCTTTGTTCATCGTGCCACCACCACACTGTTCTCGGCCGGCTGGTCGATCACGAGGAGGGGCTGATTACGCACGGAATCCGACAGTCGCAGCAGGAGGGCTGCGATCAGCCAGTTGGCCACGAGCGAGGACCCACCCGCCGCGAGGAAGGGCGTCGTGAGTCCCGTGAGGGGGATGACACGAGTGACGCCACCGATGACAACAAAAACCTGAAGCGCGATGACGAAGGCGAGCCCGACACCCAGGAGACGGCCGAAGTCATCCTGCCCGGCGAACCCGATCCGGAAGCCGCGTGCAACGAACAGCAGGTACAGCGCGAGGATCGCGAAGAGACCGATGAGACCCAACTCCTCGCCGAGGGCGGCAATGATGTAGTCGCTCTCCGCGAGGGGTGTGATGTCGGGTCGGCCGCGACCGAGACCCGTGCCGAGGAGTCCGCCGTTGGCGAGCCCGAAGAGGCCCTGAACGAGCTGATAGCTGCCGCCGATTGCATCGAAGTTCTCGGGGTTGAAGGGGTCGAGCCACGCGTCAACGCGACCGCCGACGTAACTCAGCGTGCGACTGGCGACGAAAGCGCCGAGCGCGAAGAGCGAGAGGCCCAACACGATCCAACTCGAGCGGCCCGTTGCCACGTAGAGCATGACGAGGAAGAGACCGAAATACAGGAGGGCCGTTCCGAGGTCGCGCTGGACCACGAGCACAACCATCGACGCCGCGAAAACCACAAGGATCGGCCCGAGGTCGCGCGGCCGCGGGAGCTGCATACCGAGGAACTTGCGGCCCACCATCGACAGCGAATCCCGCGCCGTCACCAGGTAGCCCGCGAAGAAGATCGCCAGCGCCACCTTGCCAAGCTCACCCGGCTGGAAGGAGAACGGACCGATCTCGATCCACAGTCGCGCTCCATTGCGCTCGTCGCCGATGACCGGAAGCATCGGCAGAAGCAGCAGCACGATGCCGCTGAACATGGCGATGAAGCGGTAGCGCTGCAGCACGCGGTGGTTGCGGATGATCACGAGGGCGGCTCCCGCAACAACGATCGCAATCGCCGTCCACACGATCTGACGGATGCCCGCGCTATCCCACCCCGAATAGCCCTCCGCGATGTCGAGCCGGTAGATCATCGCGATACCGAGACCGTTGAGCACGGTGATGATCGGGAGGATGAGCGGATCAGCGTCACGCGCGACGATCCGCAACGTCACGTGCACACCCAGGATGAGCACCGCGAGCACGGCGACGAGGCTCAGGATGCTCGGATCGATGGTGCCGAGGGCCCCGAGCTGCACGAGAACGACCGCGCCGAACACGATGGCGAGAGCCACCACGAGGATGAGTAGCTCGATGTTCCTCAATCGCGCCGGCTCGCGGAGCTTCAGGCGGATCGAGGTCGTGAACGGCGTGCGCTCCGTGTCAGGGCTCTGTGCGGGCATCCGCAAGCTCCTCGACGATGCGCTTGGCGTCCAACAGGTCGGAGGCGTTCATGGTCGACTCGACCTGGCTGCGCAGGTAAGGGGGAAGGGTGTCGAGTTCGATGGTGGTCTGCTCGTAGATGTGGGAGAGCTGGATCGGACCGATGTCCTGCTGCACCCCCTGGTAGATCGCGACGCGACCGTCGGACTCGCCGACGAAGAAGTGGCGCTGAGTGAACTGGTAACCCGCGAGCGCCGAGAACACGATCGCGGCGATCGCTACCACCAAGAACACCAACCACGTCACGCGGCGTCGACGCGCGCGCTTGCGATCCTCCTGAATGAGGGCCTGGAGGTAGTCGTCTGACTCCGGTTCGAAGTGGCTGTCGTCGGGCGGTGTCGCCTTGAGCGGGTGAAGGAGCAGGCTCGGCAGGCGCATGGCGCGACGCTCGATCTCCCCGCCGAACGACAGGGGGAGGGCGGCCGAACCGACGGTCGTCGGCGGCTCGAAGGAGTCGTCACCGGAATCGTCGACATCGACGACAACGATCGTGACGTTGTCGGGGGCGCCCTGATCGAGGCTCTCCTTGACGAGACGGTCGGCGGCCTCACGTGCGGACGGCACCGTGCGCAGAATCGCCGCGATCTTCTCCTCACCGACGAAGCTCGAGAGCCCGTCGGAGCACAGGAGCCAACGATCGCCGGGACGAGTGTCGAGTACGGAGGTGTCGATCTCGGGTGAGGCATCCACGTCGCCGAGAACACGCATGAGCACGGAGCGGCGAGGATGCACGGCCGCCTCGTCTGGCGTGATGCGTCCGCTATCGACGAGCCGCTGCACAAACGTGTGGTCTGTCGTTACCTGCTCGAGGTCGCCATCGCGGAAACGGTACACACGAGAGTCGCCGATGTGGGCGATCGCGACCTTGTCGCCGACGCGGAGCATGCCGCTCACCGTTGTGCCCATGCCCGTGAGCTCGCTGTGCTCGAACACGGTCTCGGCGAGGAGCGAGTTCGCCGAGAGCAGGGCCGACTTGAGCGCGTACTCTGCGTCGTGCGGCGACGTGTACGCCTGGTCGGTTTCGGCAATGCGCTTGACAGCGATGGCCGAGGCAACGTCGCCACCGGCGTGACCACCCATGCCATCGGCCACAACAAACAGGTAGCGGCCAGCGTAGGCGCTGTCCTGGTTGTTGGAGCGGACCTTTCCGACGTGGGAGACCGCTGCGGTGCGCGACATCCGTTACCGCCGAAGCTCGAAGCTCGTTGTGCCGATGCGCACCGTGGCGCCGAGCGGGATGAGGGTCGGAACGAGCACACGCGTGCCGTCGAGGAACGTGCCGTTGGTGGAGTCCAGATCCTGGATGACCCAGCCGTCGGGCCACCGCAGCAGTCGCGCGTGGTGGGTCGAGGTGTAGTCGTCGCGGATGACGAGGCCCGACTCGTTGGAGCGGCCGATCGTGAGTTGCTCCTCCGGGAGCGGAATCTCGAGACCCTCCTTGGCGCCCGAGGTGATGACCAGACGTGACGCGAAGACGGGACCTTGCGGTGCGGAGGGCCTCGGGGCGGGGGCCGGCGCCGGGGAAGCTGCGGGGGTCGCTGAGGCGGGCATCCGGCGCGCCTTCTGACCGAAGAGGTCGCTTCGCAGCGCGTAGACGATCGCGAAAACGAAACCCCAGAGGATCGCGAGGAACGCGATGCGCAGAACGAGGAGCGTCAGCTCGCTGATCTCCGTCACTGGAGTCCGCCCAGCCAGCTGGTCTCGTCGCTCACGGGCGGGCGGCGGGCCGGTTCGGCGTCGGAGGACTGTGCGAGCACCCGGAACACGATACGCGTTCGACCGATGTCGATGACCGAGTCGGGCGAGAGGAGCGACTGACTGAGCGGTGCGCCGTTGAGCTTCGAACCGTTGGTCGAGCCGAGGTCGTTGGCTTGGGCGCGGGCGCCGTCCCACAGGATTTCGACGTGTTTGCGGGAGATTCCGGTGTCGTCGACGGTGATGTCGGCGTCGCTGCCTCGACCGATGATGGTTCGCGATCGGGTGATCGGATGCCGTACGCCGTTGATCTCGAGAACGGGCTTCCAGCTCACACCGCTCGTGGTGCCCTCTGACTGGATCTCGATCATGCCCTGCCCGAGTCGCGTTTCTTGTGCGAGCCGAACCGAGATGCCGCCGACGAAGGAGTAACGCTGCGCTGTGGCGTGGCGCTGCACGAGGTCGACGAGTTCGTCGATGAGTGCGGGGCCGAGCCCGGACATCCGCTCGAAGTCGACGGGGCTCAGGCGCACCGTGAACTTGTTGGGCACGAGGATGCGGTCGCGTGCGACGACGGCCGCTTTCGTGTCGAGTTCGCGGCGCAGGGCCGCAGTGATCTCGACCGGCTGCAGACCGCTTTTGAAGGTCTTCGCGAACGCACCATTAACGGCGCGTTCGAGACCCCTCTCGAAGCTGTCCAGAAGTCCCAAGGCTCTCCCCGTGATCGCCGGTACCGGTCACTAGATGTTAGCCGTTGCCCCGCCAGTCAGGCTGTGAGCCCTCTCTGCCCCTCGAAATCCCCCGAGTTGCGCGAAAAGTGTGGCCCGTGTGGGGAGGGTGTGTGCTCTGGTACAGTCGGTGTTTGCGCGCGCGAGTGGCGAAATTGGCAGACGCGCACGGTTCAGGTCCGTGTGCCCGTGAGGGCATGGGGGTTCAAGTCCCCCCTCGCGCACCAAAAGAAAAAGGTCGTCCCGTCAGGGGCGGCCTTTTTCTTTTGCTGGTGAGGGGGCTGCGCGAACCTCTCGTGGGCCCCCGCTGAGCAGTCCGCGGCGTTGCGTAGCAACGTCGTGGCGGCTCAGTAGGGGAGTCAAGTCCCCCCTCGCGCACCGCGCGCTACTCACACCCGGCGCACCTCACCCCCTCGCGCCCCCGGCGCACCTCACTCCTCCCGCGCGCTGCTCATCCGTCGATCGAGCTCATCAAGGGCACCGCGTTGCTGTTCGTTGAGCATCCCCGTCGCGTAGTCGGTGACGAGGCTGACGGAGGAGAGGTTCATGGCCGCCTCAACGTCGGCGAACTCGTCTATGACCGTTGAGAAGGTGGCCATGAAGGTTTCGATGAAATCGTCGACGTCCTCCTGACGGCTTTCCGGTCCCAGGCGCTCGAACCGCTCGGCAACATCCACAACCGCGGGAACCAACTCCGGGTCGCTCACGCGTTCGTAGAAGCGCGCGAGGTGGGGCATCCCTTCTTCCCCTGCGAGGTGGGCGAGGAGTACCGATTGCTCTCGGTCCATTCTGATGAGCTCCGGCGAGACCCCAGATGCTCCGAAGGCGGCGAGATACGGGGCCAGTTCCGGCGGCAGGTCTGGTGCAGCATCCATGGCGCGCAGGCGTGCGATGAGGTTCCGCTGCGCGGTGAGTCGATCGATCTGGGCGGCGAGTTCCGCATCCAATTCGTCGAGGAGGTCGTGGGCCGTATCCGGGTTGTCGAGGAGTTCGGGCATCCGTTCAAGCGAAATGCCGAGAGCGGCGAGTCGTTTGATGCGCAAAACCCGGATCAGGTCGTGGACGTCGTAGTCGCGGTAGCCGTTGCTGCGACGTTCTGGCTCGGCGAGCACACCCACGTGGTGGTAGTGGCGCAGCGCGCGGACGCTCACTCCCGCGAGGCGCGCTAGCTCTCCGCTATGCATGGCTGATCACCGCCGCATCGTCGTCAGTGGCCCGGGTCGGGTCTGGTTCCAGGTTACGCAGCGACCGGGACGCGAGCCCGAGCGCGAGCGCGATGAGCCACAGGCTCGTAACGGTGAGAGCTGCGACGCCGACTCCGGCGTATTCGGTGAGTACGGCCGCCGCGACGATCCCGATCGCGGGTGCCGCGGTCATGATCGCGTTTTGTGTCCCCATGATCCTTCCTCTCATCTGTTCGGGGATGCGTTCGATCATGAGCACCCCGATGAGGCTGCCGAACAGTCCACTGGACAACCCAACAACGAACGCTCCCGCGAACACGACCCACACCGAGGGAAGCGCGGCGATGACGCCGAAGCCGACAGTCGTGCCGACGAGACCTGTCAGGAACCACGCACGCCGCCGACCTCGTGCCCCCGCGATGGCGTAGACGAGACCGCCGACGAGGGTGCCACCCGCTAGCGCGGTGAGCACAAATCCGAGCATCCCGGGCTGCTCCTCAAGCGTGAAGTACACGGGCAAGAGCAGGCCTTGAAGCGCAGCGAGGACAACCACGGAGATCAGGCTGAGCGCGGTTGTGACGACAAGGAAGCGGCTCGTGAACAGGGCGCGCCAGCCGTCACGAAGCTGCGACCAGCCGTTGCCTGTGGTGATCGCCGCTGCGCCGTCGGAGGTCACGATCTGACCCACCCTGCCTGGGATGAGCAGGGTGGTGAGCGCCGCCGCGAACGAGGTGGCTGCGGTGATCCACAGCACGGTGGATCCGTCGAAGAGGACCATGAGCGTGCCTGCCGCCGCCGGCCCCACGAGCATCGCTACCGCTCCGAGGGCCTCCCGAATGCCGACCAGGCGCTCCGATGTGATGTCGCCGTGACGAACAATCGCCGGGAGCAGTGCCTCGCGTGCGGTCATCCCCGGCACGTCGCCAAGCGAGCCGATGATCCCGAAGAGGATGAACCAGCCAAGGTTGAGCCCTGAGAGCAGGTCGATGAGCGGCAACGCCGCCACGGATGCCGCGGACACGAGGTCGGTGACAAAGGACGACGTGCGTCGGTTGATGCGGTCGATCACCACCCCCATGAGCAGCCCGGCGATCACGGCGGGGATGGCGGTTGCCGCGGCCACGACACCCGCGCCCAGAGCGCTGCCCGTTGTCTGGAGAACGATCAGGGGGAACGCGATCGCTGCGATCGAGTTTCCGAGGAGCGACAGCACGTACGACGTGAGGTAGGCGACGGGAATGAGCTTCATGCATCCAGTCGAAACTATGACGCTGCGGCAGGGTCAAGCGCGGCGCTGCAATATTGCTGCGGGGAACGTTGCACCGTGATTGCGTCGCTCGTGAACACGTATGGCGGTGCTGTCGGATTTCTAGTCTCGCTTCGATCCATTCGAGAACGAGGAGACCATGTCCACTGCACTTACTTCCACCCGCGGCATCCGTCGCGTGACGATGCTCGTAACCGCTGGCGCGCTTGCCGCGACGCTCGCGGTGTCGAGCGCCGCGCTCGCCGAGGAGCTGCCCGTCGATCCCACCGCACCCGCGGAGGCACTCGTGGAGGAGCCGACTCCGCCCGCTGACGCCGAAGGGGATGTGCCCTCCGAGGAGCCTGCGCCCCACCAGGAGCCGATCCCTTCTGCAACGGTGCCTGCTACAACGGTGCCGCAGCCCGAACCGGGGCCGATCGAGTCGCCGGAGACTCCCACAGAGCCATCAGCCGATGTAACGCCCCCCACGATCACCGCCGACTGGATGCCCAGGTGGGACGAGTGGAGCAATCGCGAGAGTGTCACGTTCCGTGCCACTGATGCAGACAGCGGTATCGCCGAGCTCTACGTGGACGACGGGGAGATCGCCCGTACTGCCGGTGAATCCTTCACGTACCGGCTCGAGGAGGGCAGCTACAGCGTTTCGGCCTGGGCCGTAGATGCCCAAGGGAACGCAAGCGCACCCCTCACCATCCAGGTCAACATCGACCGCGTTGCGCCCACGCTGACAATCGAGCCGGTCGGACGCGTCGCGGCCGACGGCGCCTGGGAGCTCGAGGTGGGCGAGGTGGCAATCTTCCGCTACACCGCGGCCGACGACCGGGCTGGTTTGCATCAGAGCGGCTCGTCACACTGGCCGGACTATGCGGTCGACACGACGGAGGCCTCTGAGTTCGAGTTCTTTGTGAGCGCGCTCGACCGCGCCGGCAACTCTTCGGAGCTACATCAGCGGGTGCGGGTCGTGGCGCCGGGACCCACGGAGCCTGCGCCGACGGAGCCAACGCCGACCGACCCCGCACCCACCGACCCCGCACCGACGGAACCGCAACCCACGGAGCCCGGGCAGCCAGTGAGTCCATCGTCTCCCGCGCTGGGCGTCGCACAGCGTGACTCGCTTGCCTTCACCGGACATTCGCCCGCGACAGCACTCGGTTCGGCTGCCGCTCTGTTTGCTCTCCTGGGCGCGGTGTTGCTCACCGTCCGCGCGAGGCGACGGGCGTGAGGTCCGGCCCGGCTGCCGAGAGTGCAGTTCGGGCCAGTGGATGCCGCGGCGACGAGTCACACGTGCGTACTCGTCGCCGCGGCATCCGTGCTCAGGCTGGCTCGACCGGGAGCCACAGCTCCGTGGTGGCCGTGCTGAAGTCGTCGGCGCGATCGAGCACCGCCACGAGGGAGGGGCCAGGGCGCAGTCGCCACGGATTCGATGGGAACCACTCCGAGGCGGTGGCCGCCCACGTCGACTGCAACGCCGCGGGGTAGGCCCCGGATGCCCGGAACACCGCCCACGCGCCCGCGGGTACCTCGATCACGTCGAGATCGTCCGCTACCCGCGCATCGGCGGGCACGGCCACCCCGTGAAGGTAGGTGAGCTCCGTGCCTTCGACGTAGTCGGGGTCGACGGAGTCGCTCACCTGCAGTAGCCCGCCCGGTTCGGCGGCGGAGAGTGACTTCAGGCGCTCGTGCTCGGATGCGGGGAGGGAGGCGATGAACTCCTGGATGTGCGGGTTGGGTCCCTCGTGGATGAGGGGTACGCGGGTGCTGTGCCCCACGAGGCGCAAAGCCGGGTGGTCAACGATTCGGGTGTGCATGGTGGTGGTCCCTTCGACGGTCAGGCGAAACCTGATGACGGATTGTGATCGAAGGGGGCCGCCGTGGTCGCGCACGTGAGCGGGGCTGACGCCGTGCACCTGGTGGAACGCCCGGGCAAAGGCCTCGGTGGACCCGTAGCCGTGTGCTACCGCGACGTCGAGCATCCGCCCGCCCGCGACGAGTTCCGCGGCCGCGAGTGTCATCCTGCGTCGACGGATGTAGTCGCTCAGTGACATGCCGGCGAGTGAGGCGAACATCCTCCTCAGGTGGTACTCGGTGCTGCCGACCTGACGGGCGACGGACGCAACGTCGATGTCGTCGTGCAGGTTCGCTTCGACGACGTCGACGAGGGTGTTGAGCGCTGCGATCACGATGGCTCCCTTCGCTCACGAGCCTCGCCCGTCAGTGAGAGCGGCACCCGATCTTTCGTGCCCGATGCGATCGACCGTAGCCGCCCCCAGGGTCGGAGCGTAGGCTCGGGTCATGTCTCGGGGCCGTCAGATCGTCGCAGCCGTGCTGGTCGCTGCGGCCGCACTCGTATACGGCATCTCACCCATCGACGTGATTCCGGAGTTGCTCACGGGGCCACTCGGTTTCGCCGACGACCTCGCAGTGTTTGCCGGGGCCGGGTTCGCGATCTGGAAGATTCTGACCGGTAATCGCGGTCAGCAGCCGGGGAGCGGCACGGCACCGCCCCCCGCCGCATGAGCTGATCGCGCGATCTAGTAGGCGGCGCCTTCGAGGGTGCCGGTCACCTGGCCTGCGGGGTCCCACACAGTGCACTGGATGAGGCGGTCGCCTTCCGCCCAGCTACCCTCGGTCGGCCGTAGCGCGAAGTACGCGAGGGTGGAGTCCTCGTAGTTGATGCCCACGAAGTCGTTGAACGGTTGCAGGCAGCCCTCCTCGCCTTCTGCACTGATCGCCTCGTCGCCCGGGAAGTCGCCCTCCGGCAACTCGAACTCGTAGAAGATTTCGTTGTCGTGCGGCTCGGAGCACGGAACGATCGGAACCGACTGGATCTCTTCTGCGGAGTCGGACTCGTCGTTGAAGCAGTCGCCGACAGTGACGGAGAAGACGTCCACGTCGCCGGACTCTGTAACCTCGCCCTGGTCGTCGCGGACGGCGTCGGATGGCCCGACGAGGTTGTTGATGAGCGAGCATCCGCTGAGGGCCGTTGTCGCCACGAGCGCGAGCGCGGCGGCCGTGGTGACGAGTCGAATGGTGTGCATGCTGTGTACCCCCCGAAATGGTGACTGGACGGCATTTACCCTAGCGAAAATTCGCACCCCGCCCCCAGCATTGGTGAGGCATTCTTAGGGGATGACCTCGGCCTCCGGCGCTCTCGCGCGGCTTGATGCCGTACGGACGACGCTGGAGGGTGTTTCGCTCCCCCTTCCCCTGGAGGGCGCACTCGAGGGACGGGCAGCGGCTGCTGCCGCCGTGAGGCAGATCGACGACTACATCCGACCTCGCCTCACCGACCTGGACGCGCCGCTCCTGGCGGTTGTCGGTGGCTCGACGGGCGCCGGGAAGTCGACGATCGTGAACGCACTCGTCGGGTCGCCCGTGACACGGGCGGGTGTCATCCGGCCCACCACACGTCAACCGATCCTCGTGCACGCGCCGAGCGATGCCGGTTGGTTCGCGACCGACCGCATCCTGCCCGGCCTCGCGAGGGTTCGCGGGCGGCTCGCTGAACCCGGGGAGACCGCCGAGACCGCCGGGGAGACCCCGGATGCTTCGCGCATCGGCGAACTCGTGCTGCTCCCGCACGAGCGCGTTCCGGCATCCCTCGCGATCTTGGACGCACCGGACATCGATTCGATCGCCGACGAGAATCGCGCGCTCGCCGCACAGTTGCTCGCCGCCGCGGACCTGTGGCTCTTCGTGACGACGGCTAGTCGCTACGCGGATGCCGTGCCGTGGAGACTGCTGGATGACGCGGCCAGCCGCTCCATCACGGTCGGTGTTGTGCTCAACCGGGTGCCTCCCGGCGCGGAGGCCGACGTGCGCGAGGACCTCGGCAGGATGCTCGAGTCGCGCGGTCTCTCTGGCGCTCGCGTTTTTACTCTCACCGAGCAGGCGCTCACGGCCGAGGGCATGCTCCCGCAGGCCGCGGTGGCGGAGGTGCGCGAGTGGCTCGAGGCGATCTCCGGGGATCACGCGGAGCGCTCCCGTATCGCCGCCGCGACCCTCGCCGGTGCGGTCACCGATCTCGCGCACCGCGTCGACCGCATCGCGACGGCGCGTGCCGCGCAGCTCGCGTGGGTCGACGAGGCCGAGGCCGCCGTTCGGCTCGAGTACTCGAGTGCCGATGCTGGCATTGATGCGGCGACCCAGGACGGCGCGCTCCTGCGCGGCGAGGTCCTCTCGCGGTGGCAGGATTTTGTCGGCACCTCCGATGTGTTCCGCACGGTCGAGTCGTGGTTCTCGCGCACCCGCGATTCGGTGACGGCATGGTTCCGCGGGGTTCCAGCCCCCGTCACGGAGGTCGAAACCACGATCGAGCACGGTTTACACGCCGTCATCGTCGACCAGGCGGCACGGGCGGCCGCGGGAGCCTGGCGGGAGTTGCAGCGCAGCGCTGCCGGCCGCGAACTTGTTGCCGGGCATCCGTCGCTTTCCGCGCCGAGTGCGGGGTTCGAGCGGGCGGCGTCCGCGATGATCCGGGAGTGGCAGGGTGCTGTTCTGCAACTCGTGAGCGACAACGTCGGGTCGAAACGTACGAGAGCTCGAGTGCTCTCCCTGGGTCTCAACGCCGTGACGGTGGCACTCATGGTGGTTGTCTTCGCGTCCACCGGTGGTCTCACCGGCGGAGAACTGGTGATCGCGGGTGGGTCGGCGGTTGTCGGGCAGAAACTCCTGGAGACGATCTTCGGCGAGGATGCCGTGCGCCGACTCGCGAAGTCGGCACGCGACGATCTCGGTCACCGTGTCGACGACCTGCTCGCCGCGGAGGCGCGACGTTTTGAGGATCTGCTCGCCGCTGTACGTCGCGGCTCAACACCTGACGGACTTCGCACCGCGGCCGCCGATCTCGTGGCGGCCGTCGAGGAGGAGCGCGCATGAGCGGTCGCACTCTCGATGCGCGGCTGGCGGCACTGCGCGAGCTTCGCGCCCTCGGTGATGGCAGGCTCCAGCCGGAGTTGATGAAGAGCCTCGATGCGCTCCTCGATCGTGCCGAGAGCCGCCGATCGCTCTCGGGCGACCACACGGTGGTCGGGCTCTTCGGTGCCACCGGGTCCGGCAAGTCGAGCCTCATCAACGCCCTTGTGGGTGAGGAGGTGGCAACCACGCACATGCGTCGCCCGACGACGTCCGAGCCGCTCGCGGTCATCTGGGGTGTCGAGGGATCGGCCGCGCTCCTCGACTGGCTCGACGTGCGCACTCGTCATCCCGCGTCGGGGATCTTTGGAGGTGCCGAGCACCTGATCCTGCTCGATCTGCCCGATTTCGACTCGATCGAATCACACCATCGCGCAATCGCCGAACGGTTGGCGGCCCAGGTCGATGTGCTCGTCTGGGTCGTCGACCCGCAGAAGTACGCCGACGCGGTCGTCCATGTTGACTTCCTCGCCCCCCACGCTCGGCACGGCGCGGTCACGCTGGTTGTTCTCAATCAGATCGACAGGCTCGCCGAGCGTGACGTGCCCGCGGTGGTCGCGTCCCTCACCACTCTCCTCGACCACGACGGTGTGCGGGCGAAAGTCCTCACGACGAGTGCCGTCACGGGCGACGGCATCCCGGAACTCCGAAACGCGATCGCGGCCCTCGCGGCCGATCGCGCCGCCATCACCGCACGGCTCGAGGCGGATGTGTCGTCCCTCGCCGACACCATTCCCGCTCCGCAGACGACAACCCCGCGCCCCGTGGCCTCCGGCGACCTCGTGGACCAGCTCGCGATCGCGGCGGGTGTCGATGTGGTGGCCTCCGCGGTCGCCGCGTCGTACCGCAAGCGAACCGGCCAGGTCACCGGGTGGCCCATCGTGTCGTGGTTGCTTCGGTTCAGGCCCGACCCGCTGCGCCGCCTCGGGTTGCGTCCGAACCGAGGGTCTGACCCCGAGCTGCACCGCACAAGCCTCCCTGCCATGAGCGCGGGGTCGGCCGCCAGGGTGTCTCTCGCGGTGCGCAGTTACGCGGATGCCGCGGCCGAACCGTTCACGGAGAGCTGGCGGGCGGGCATCCGGCTCACCGCGCAGCAGTCACTCGACACCCTCCCGCCCGAGCTGGACCTCGCCGTGGCGAGAGCACCGCTTCCCTCCGGGGCGTCGTGGTGGTGGGTTCCGTTCGCAGTTCTCCAGTGGCTCGCGATCGCCTCGGCGCTCGTCGGGGTCGGCTGGATTTTCGCTCGATCGGCTTTGCCGATGATCGTTCCCGCTGTGCCAGAAGTCACAGGATGGCCCGTCACAACGCTCCTTATACTGGGAGGCATCCTGCTGGGCATTCTGCTCGGAGTCGCGGGTGCTGCTCTCGGAGCCGTGGTCGGGCGATTTCGGAGAAGGCTCGCTCGACGGTCCGTCATCGCTGAGGTCGACCGCGTGGCTACCGCTCGCGTGATCGAACCCATCGCGGCGGCTCGGGAGAGGGCCGCCGAATTCTCGGCAGCGCTCGCGATCGCGCGGGACACCACATCCACGACCAAGAGCAGGGGGGTGCTGACATGACGAGAGACACTCGTCCCTGGTATCTGCGGCACCATCCGGCCGAGCGGGCCCCGGAGAACGGCCTCGTCCGTTTTCTCAAGGGTCTGTCGGGCCTGCTCGCCTTCAGTCTTCTCGGCGGTCTTCTTCTCGCCATTGGCGCCGCGCCCGTTGTCGGTGTGACGGGTGTCATCGCGGCGAGCACCACGGGAATCTTTGAGGAGCTTCCCGAGTACCTCGTCGTTGATCGGCCCAACGAGCGCAACACGATCTGGGCGCAGTACACGGGCGAGGGCAACACGAACGGCTACTTCCCGGTCGCGACCGTTTACCTCCAGAACCGCCAAGCGGTCACCTTCGACGAGATCTCGCCGTTCGCCATCAACGCCGCTATCGACGGCGAGGATCACCGCTTCTACGAGCACAACGGTGTCGACACCGCATCCGTCATGCGTGCCGTGCTCGGCAACCTCGGCTCGCAGGGCATCGACAGTGGTGCGTCCACCATCACCATGCAGCTCGTCAAGAACCTCTTCGTTCAGCGTGCTCTCGAGCAGCCGACGGAGGCAGCGCGAGACGCCGCCTACGAGGAGGCGACGGCGCAGAGCTTCTCCCGCAAGCTCGCGGAGATGAAGTACGCGATCGGCCTGGAGAAGCGGTACACCAAACAAGAGATCATCACGGCGTACCTAAACATCTCGTTCTTCGGGGACAACACCTACGGCATCGAGGCTGCGGCGCAGCGTTACTACGGTCGTGCCGCGAAAGATCTCACCCTCGAGCAGGCGGCGAGCCTCATCGCTATCGTGCAGTACCCGGGCGAGCGCGGACTCGACAATCCCGACAACTTCGCGGAGAACCAGAAGCGTCGCGACACGATCCTCTACGCGATGGAGGATGTCGGGAGCATCACCAAGGACCAGCTCAACGAGGCCCTCGCAATCCCCGTGGATGCCTCGACGCTTGCGCCCGTGGAGGGCGGCAGCGGTTGCATCAATGCCATGGTCGAGGCTCGTTGGTTCTGTGACTTCGTGGTCAAGAACATCGAGAACTTCGAGGGTCTCGGTGCGACGCCGGTCGAGCGGCGGGCCAACTGGGAGCAGGGCGGCTACGACCTCTACACAACCCTCGATCTCGACGTCCAGGGCAATGCGCACAACCAGACAACGTTCTGGGCGCCGCCGAACGAACCAGCGTTCGGCTTGGGCGCGGCGACCGTGTCCGTCGAGGTCGGCACCGGTCGTGTGCTCACGATGGCGGAGAACAAACGCTTCGACGACAGCATCACCGGTGGTGGTGGCGACACCTCGGCCGTGAACTACAACACGTCGGCGGAGTACGGCGGATCCTCCGGCTTCCAGTCCGGATCGACCTACAAACTCTTCACTCTCATCGCCTGGCTCCAGGCAGGCCATTCGCTGTCGGACTCGGTGGACGGCACGGCGAGAACCGTGCAGCAGTCGCAGTTCGTCGACACGTGCGCCGACAGCCGCGGCCCGTGGGGCGGTCCGTATCCGTTCAAGAACGACTCGGGGGGCGGCGGCTCGATGTCGGTGCTGTCGGCAACCTCGGGCTCGGTCAACGGCGCGTTCATCTCGATGGCACTCAAGCTCGATCTCTGCGCCATTCGTAACGTCGCCGAATCGCTCGGTGTCGAGCGTGCCGACGGTGACAAGCTCTGGACCAACCCCTCGTCGGTGCTCGGTACCAACCAGGTGACCCCGATCAGCATGGCCGGTGCGTACGCCGCGATCGCGGCGGGTGGTGTCTACTGCAAGCCGATCATCCTCGACAAGATCGTCGGTCCGGACGGGCAGGACCTTCCCGGCCAGAAGCCGGAGTGCCGGCAGGCGATTTCGCCGGACATCGCGGCCCAGGCATCCGTCGCCCTGCGCGCGGTGATGACCGGCGGTACCGGTTCGGCATCGAACCCGGGTGACGGTGTGCCGATCCTCGGCAAGACGGGAACCACGGATGACTCGATCCAGACCTGGATCGTCACGTCCACCACTCGCGTGGCAACCGCCGTATGGGTTGGCAACAGCGTCGGCTTCTACCCGCTGAGCCGCTACGGTGTCGCGGATGCCTCGGGCAGCCAGCTACGTCACCGCATCATGAACGCCACGATGGCCGTCATCAACGGCAAGTACGGCGGAGGGCCGCTGCCTTAAGCACTCACGGGCAGTGGGTGAAGGAGGCGACCGCCGGGCTGAGGGTCGCCGTGCCGCCGAGGAGGGTGACCGACCGGATGCCCGCCGCCGTCATTCCGCGCGAGGTCGAGACGGGTACACAGTTCGCCGCACTGAGGTAGAGCGGCACACTCTGGTAACCCGCCAGGGCCGCGCCGGCGAGAGCATCCGGAAAGTTCTGACCCGACGCGAGGTACCCCGACGATGCCGACCCGAAGGCCTGTGCGTTGATCGCCTGTGCGACCTCGTAGCGGTTGGCGCCAGAACGGCGGTCGACTGTGAAGCCGACGGAGGACAGGGACGCGCGAATGCCGTCGCTCACCGAGAGGGATCCGCCCGCGATCCTGATGCTGGACGTACCGAGCGACCTCAGCAGCGCGAGTGTTGCCGGATCGATGCTCGACGCGGTGCCGTCCACGAGGATCACGGGGGCGTCGAGGTGTCCGGCGGCGGCGCCCGCGGTGAGGGCATCCGGATACGTTTTTCCGGTCGCGAGGTAGACGAGCGGTGCGCTCTCAAAGGCGTCGTCGACCACCGCTCGCGATACCTCGTAGCGTGTCGCCCCCGAGAGGCGGGTGACGGGTGCGATGGACTGCAATTGGGTGACGACCGCTTCGCTCACCGAGACCGGTCCGCCCGTCACGACGATGCGCGCGGGGGCGAGCCGTCGTAGTTCTGCATCAACGGCGGGCGAGAGTGTCGTGGGGTGGGTCAGGAGCAGGGGTCCACCGGAGTGGACCGCTGCCGGTGCCGCACTCAGGGCATCCGGGAAGTCGATTCCGGACGCGACGAACGCGACAGGGGCACCCCCGGCAAAACCCGCTCTGGACATGTTGGCCGACGCTTCATAGCGGTTGGCCCCCGCAATACGCGTCGAACTTGCGCCGTTGCTCACCGTCGCGGAGGGGGCGGACACGGTCGTTGCGGGATAGTAGCCGGACTTGGATCCCGTCACGCTCACGGTCAGCTTGCGACCTCCGTCGGTGATGGTCGGCGTGTAGGTCTGGCTGGTTGCGCCGGGGATCGTGACGCCGCCGGATGCCCAGCTCCAGCTGAGTGTTGTGCCCGACGGCCACCCGCTCGTCGACGCGGTGAGCGACCCGCCGACCGTCGCCGACCCGGAGATCACGGGAGTCGACCCGGGTGTGACGCGCGGTGCGCTGCCCGCAAAGATCTGAACCCAGTAGTGGCCGTACGGTCCGCCACTCACGTACCCGATGCCCACGCCGACGTAGCTGCCGTTCAGGATGTTGGCGCGGTGCCCGGATGAATTCATCCACGCGTTCATCACGGTCGATGAGCTCGGGTACCCGGCCGCGATGTTCTCGCCCGAGAACGTCCAGCCCGCGCCCGAGATCATGTCGCTGCGCCACGACGAGGAGCTGTGAATGAATTGCCCCGTGGATGCGAGGTACTGTGCCCACGTCGCTGCCGCGTGGTCGAGCGTGGGATCCGAGACGAGGGCGGGCAGGCCCTGGGAGGCCCGCTGCTGGTTGACGAGCGTGAAGACTTCGCCGGCCATGCCGGTCGCGGCGTTCGCGGGCGTCACGAGTCCGAACGTCACCAGGGCACCCACAACGAGTGCGACCGCCGCGCGAGAAAGACGTGCCACCGCCGAGATCCCCCTCCCGTGACGCGACCCCCACCCCGGGTACTCGTGTCGACTTCCACGCTACCCGCGCGCCCGGGGCCGCTCTAGACCGCTTTTTGGGGGACCGCAAGTGTGTGTTGCACGCTTGAAACCCACAGGTTGGAGCAACATACTTGCCCGATGAAGTCTCTCCGTGTGCTCGCAGCAGCCGTCGTCGTCTCCGCAGCCATCGGCCTCTCGGCCTGTGCCCCCGCCAATCCCGAAACCCCTGTCATCGCTCCCGTCACGGTCGACGTGAACGAGCTGCAGGGCAAAAACGTCACGATCGTCATCGGTCAGACCATCAACGTGACGACGGGTGATCTTCCCGTCGACAGCTACACCGCCGAGGTCTCCGACGAGTCGGTACTCGCCTACACTCCGGGCCGCATCGAGGAGACCGCTGAGTTCAACCCGGGCTTCACGGGAGTTCGTGTTGGGCAGAGCGATGTCATCATGCGCAACATTCAGGGGGGCATCCAGCCGCTCGAGTTCTCCGTCACGGTCAACGCGGACGATTCGGCAGAGTAATCCCGGCCATGAGCCGGATCGCCGCAGTCGCACCCGTCCTGCCGGATAACGTCTCGACGCAAGCCGAGATCACCGCGGAGCTCGCACCGCTCATCTCGGCCGTGCCGTCCAAGCGTGCCGTGCTCGAACGGATGCACGCGGCCTCCGGCATCGGTACGCGCCACACGGCTCTGCCGCTCGAGCAGTACCGCACCCTCGGATCCTTCCGTGAGTCGAACGATCTCTTCATCGCGTGTGCGACCGATCTCGCCGAACGCGCGCTGCGGGAGGCGCTCACTGCGGCGGGACTCGAGCCTCCGGATGTCGACTTCGTGATGTTCACGTCGGTGACAGGAATCTCCGCCCCCTCCGTTGACGCGCTGCTGGTTCAACGTTTGGGCCTGCGGTCCGACGTCAAGCGACTCCCGTCGTTCGGCCTCGGTTGTGTCGGCGGCGCGGCAGGGATCGCCCGAGTCAACGACTACCTCGCGGGCCATCCCGGCGAGGTCGGCGTGCTCCTGAGTGTCGAGCTGTGCTCCCTGACCCTGCAACGCGACGACGAGACGATCGCGAATTTTGTCGCGACCGGGTTGTTCGGGGACGGGGCTGCGGCCGTCGTTCTCGTCGGCGACGATCGACCGGAGCCGGGCATCCGTGTGGTCGATACCCGGAGCTCCTTCTACCCGGACTCGACGGGGGTGATCGGCTGGAACGTGGGCGGCACCGGGTTCGAGATCGTGTTGACGGCGGGCGTCGCCGACGTGATCGACAGGCACTTCTCGACGGAGGTTGCCGCCTTCCTCGGCGACAAGGGACTCGCCGTCGACGACATCTCAACATGGGTCGCCCACCCGGGCGGACCGCGCGTGCTCGAGGCGTTCGCTCGCTCGTTGGATCTCGAGCCCGGCGACTTCGCACTCAGCTGGGCCTCCCTCGACCGCGTCGGAAACCTCTCGTCCTCGTCCGTCCTGCACGTGCTCGCCGACACCATCGAGGCGGGCGCGCGCGGGCCCGGCCTGCTGTTTGCACTCGGCCCCGGGGTGAGCGCCGAGTTTGTGCTCCTGGAGTTTCCGTGAGTGTCGCGCTGTACGTCGCTTTTGTGCTCGCCACGGGTGCCGAGCGCATCTTCGAGCTCGTCGTGTCGCGTCGCAATGCGGCGGCGGCGTTCGCGCGTGGGGGTGTCGAATACGGTCAGCGGCACTTTCCGTGGATGGTGGCCCTCCACACCGGGCTCCTCCTCGCGTGCATCGCCGAGGTAATCCTCCTCGACCGCCCGTTCCTGCCGTGGCTCGGCTGGCCGATGCTCGTGATCGCGGTCGCCTGTCAGGTGGCCCGGTACTGGATCATCCGTTCGCTCGGCCAGCAGTGGAACACCCGTGTGATCGTGGTTCCCGGCGCCGGTCGTGTCGCCGATCGCGGGCTGTACCGCTGGTTCACGCACCCCAACTACGTTGTTGTCGCCGTCGAAGGCATCGCGCTGCCTCTCATCCACACCGCGTGGATCACGGCGATCGCCTTCACCGTGCTCAACGCGATCCTGCTGCTCGGCTTCCGTATTCCGACCGAGAATCGAGCGCTTCGGGAACTCGGATGAGTTACCGCGATGCTGACGTCATCGTTGCGGGGGGCGGCCCCGTGGGACTCGCCGCTGCCATCGAGGCTCGATTGGCGGGGCTCAGCGTCATCGTCGTTGAGCCGCGGGAGGGACCCGTCGACAAGGCGTGTGGCGAGGGCCTCATGCCGGGGGCGTTGCCGCTGCTCGCTCGGCTCGGTGTCGACCCCGACGGCATGCCGCTCGCCGGAGTGAGTTATCGCGACGGCGCGAGGCGCGTCGACCACCTCTTCGAGACCGGCCCGGGGCGCGGGGTGCGCCGCACGGCGTTGCACTCCGCACTCGCAGCGCGCGCGGTCGAGGCAGGAGTCACGGTGCTCGAGCGGCGCGTCGAGTCCGTCGAGCAGGATGCCACGGGCGTGTCGACCGCGGACCTCCGGGGTTCCTGGTTGCTCGGCTGCGATGGCCTCCACTCGACGGTGCGAAGCGCGGCCGGGATGGCGCGGGGTGCACCCGAGCGGCTACGACGGTACGGCATCCGTCGCCATGCCGAGATGGAGCCGTGGGGTGATCTCGTCGAGGTGTACTGGACCCCGCGAGCCGAGGTCTACATCACACCCGTCGCGCCGCGACTGGTCGGGGTTGCGGTTCTCGGCCCGGCCGGGACCGATTTCGACGCGGCGATCGCCAGTGTTCCTGAGCTCGCTCGTCGACTGGACGGTGTGACGTGGGCGACCGCGAGACGCGGTGCAGGGCCGTTTCGACAACGCGCTCGCCGCGTGCGCGATGGCCGGGTGCTCCTGATCGGCGACGCGTCGGGTTATGTCGACGCGATCACGGGAGAGGGGTTGCGTTTGGGGTTCGACCATGCGCGCGCGGCCGTCGCGAGTCTCGTCGGTGACGTCGACTACGAGCGGGAGTGGCGGCGCGTGAGCCGGGACTTCCGTTCGCTCACGTCGGGCCTCGTGACCGCGGCATCCGGCCCCCTGCGCGCGGGAATTGTGCCGCTGGCCGCGCGCGCCCCGCGACTGTTCGGGGCGATCGTGGAGCGACTCGCGCGCTGAGAGTGACAGCGCGATGGAGAGTGACAGTGCACTTGTGACTAGTCGTCTCGCGCCCCACTAGGCGCAACAGCGCTTTCGGAACCCTGCGGGCCGCGACCCCGGATGGCGAACCCGAACGCGGCCGCGATGAAGAACATGAGCACGCCGTAGACGGCTCCGGGGAGACTCATCTCGAAGTTACCCAGAACGGTCTGCGCGATCACGATCGCGAGTGTCGCATTGTGGATGCCGATCTCGAACGAACTCGCGACGGCCTGCTCGCGACTGACGCGAAACGCGCGTGGCACGAGGAATCCCAGGGTGAGGCTCAGCAGGCAGAACAACACCGTGACTCCCGCGAGGGCCGCGATGTTGTCCAACAGTGGCTGCAGGTTCGCGACCACGGCTCCCGCGATCACGATGACGAGGATGACGACGGAGGCGACGCGCACCGGACGATCCATCCTCGCGGCGAATGTCGGCCGCCACCAGCGCACGAGCATCCCGATCGCGACCGGTAGCAGCACGATGGCGAATACCTCGAGCGCCTTGGCGAACTGGAAGCCGACGGAGCCGTCGCCCGGCTGGAAGTACGCGATCGACAGGTTCACGATCACCGGCAGTGTGACGACGGCGATGATCGAGTTGAGCGCGGTGAGAGAGATGTTGAGCGCGATGTCGCCACGGAAGAGGTGGCTGTAGAGGTTGGCCGTTGTACCGCCGGGCGACGCCGCGAGCAGCATCATGCCGACAGCGAGCACGGGTGGCAGGGCGAAGACGATCACGAGCCCGAAGGCAACGAGGGGCAGCAGTACGAGCTGGCACACGAGCGCGATGATGACGGCTTTCGGGTGCCGCGCGATTCGCGTGAAGTCGCGCGGGGTGAGGCTTAGCCCGAGGCCCAGCATGATGATTCCGAGCGCGATCGGAAGCGCGATGGTGGTCAACGCTGATCCCATGACCCCATTCAACCGCGAGAGACCTCCGCGCGGCTACACCTGAGCGACGCGACCAAGCAGAGCGGTGAGCGAATCCCGGATGCCCTCCAACTCGCTCACGGAGACCCCGAGTCGTTCGACCACGTGCCCGGGCACGGCCTGCGCCCGTGCCCGCAGTGCTCGCCCTTCGTCGGTGAGGGATACATCGAGCGCTCGTTCGTCGTTGGCGTTCCGGCCGCGCGTGACGAGTCCGGCTTCTTCGAGTCGTTTGAGCAGGGGGGAGAGGGTTGCGGGCTCCAGGTAGAGCGTGGTGGCGAGGTCGCGAACGGTGCGGGGGCTGCGCTCCCACAACGCGAGCATGACGAGGTACTGGGGGTGGGTGAGCCCGAGGGGTTCCAGCACGGGGCGATACAGCCCGATGACCGCTCGCGAGGTCGCGGCGAGGGCGAAACACACTTGGCGGTCGAGGGCGAGCGGGTCGACATCCGTCATTTAATTAGTATACTAACTATTTGTGTCCTCAGTAAATCCCGAGAAGCAACGACTGGCCTGGTGGCAGCGTTTGAACCGTGCGTTGTTCCCGTTCATGGGGCCGGCGCAACTCGGCCCGTTCGGGGAAGAACCGCTGCCGTCGGTAGCGGAGAAGCCGTGCCCGCTGTGCGGCAACGCCATGTCGCAGCACACCTTCGAGCGTTCACAGGATCGCACCGCGACACGGATGCACTGCCCGCCAGCCGCGAACTGAGCCTCAGCCCAGAAGCAACGGGATGAGTTCGCTCGGCGAGGCGACCGTCGCGATCGCACCCTCGCTCTCGGCGGACGAGCCGTAGCCCCACTCGACGAAGATCGTCGGGATCCCGTGGACCGCCGCACCCTCGACGTCGTAGTCTCGGTCGCCGACCATGATCGGGCGTGAAACGTCGACACCGACCATCCGGAACCGGGTGATCGCCTCGGCGATGACGTCCTTCTTCGCGGACCGGATTTCGTCGATCGACGCGCCCGAGAGCACACGGAAGAGCTGGGTGAGGTTGCCGTGATCGAGGATGACGGATGCCGGGAACTCGGGCTTCGACGTTGCGAGCGCCAGCGGCACCCCGGCGTCGTGGATCGCGTGCAAAACCGCGGGGATGCCATCGAAGATGGGGCTCGACTTGGTGCCGCGTGAGATGTAGTGCTCGCGGTAGATCGCGAGCGCAACCGCGGATTCTTCTGGGGTCATCCCGGCGCGATCGCGGAACGCGTCGAGCAGGGGAGGGCCGACCCATTCGCGCAGCTCGGGTTGGCTCGGAACGGGCAGTCCGAGCTTCTCGAAGACGTAACCGAGCGACGCGGTGATGCCGGGCGCGGAATCGGCGATGGTTCCATCGAGATCGAACAGGATGCAGGTGTACGGGCTTGTCATGGCCTATCGAGCCTACGCTGCGCGCATCACAGCGCGGCGAACGACGAGAGCAGGTTGGCGACAGCGGGCGCGAGCACAACGATGAAGAGCACCGGCAGGATGCAGAACATAAGCGGGAAGAGCACCTGTACGGGAACCCGCATCGCCTTCTCCTCGGCGCGCTGACGGCGCTTGGCACGCAGGTCCTTGGCCTGCGTGCGCACGACGTTGCCGATCGACACCCCGTATTCGTCCGCCTGCATGATCGCTCGCGCGAAGCGCTGCAGGTCGACAACCTCGGTGCGCGCGGCGAGCGCCGAGTACGCCTCGCGGCGGGATGCCCCCACCCGCATGTCTTGTACGGTGCGCGCGAGCTCGGCGGCGAGCGGCCCGCGACCGTGCCGCCCGGCGCGCTCGATGGCGGTTTCAAGACCGAGACCCGCCTCGACCGAGATGAGGATCTGATCGAGGGTGTCAGCGAGTTCGAGCTGAATGGTGTCCTGCCGCTCGCGAGCCCGCCCCCACACGATGAGGTCGGGCACGAAGTAGGAGACGATGACAACGATGACCGCCACGAGGATGATCGTCGCGGTCGGCATCCACAGCACGAGGAGCGTCGCGACCACCAGCGCGACGGCCAGCAGCACGAGCTTCGCGATGACGAGCGTGCGCAGCGACCACTGCGTTGCGAGCCCCGCGAGCTGGAGGTTACGTTCCATGCGCTCGATGAGGGCGCGCGGTGCGAAGGGCGGCGGAGTCGTTTTGGCCGGCCGGTAGGCCGCGAGACGCGAGGGCCGGCCGCCACTCGGGAGCACGGCGAGCACCACCAGGGGAACGGCGGCCACGAGGAGGAGCGGGCCGAGGAAGGGCAGGATGACGTCCACGATCAGAACCTGATCCTCGTGATGGACCGCAGCCACAGGCTGCCGACGATGAACAGGATGAGGCAGAGCCCGAGGAGGGCGAAGCCGAGGGGTGTCGTCACGAAGAGGCTCAGGTATCCGGGTGACACCACGCTGAGCAGCAGCGCGACACCCACGGGCAGCACCATGAGCACGATCGCCGACACGCGTCCCTCCGAGCTGAGGGTTGCCACCTGCCGGCGAATCTGCTGGCGCTCCCGAATGGTGTCGGCGACGTGGTCGAGCACCTCACTGAGATTTCCGCCGACCTCGCGGTGGATGGCCACCGCTTGTGCCGTCCAGGCGAGGTCATCGCTTTTCATTCGTTCCGCGACACCGAGGAACGCATCGCTGAGGGGGCGTCCGAGGCGATGCTCGTTGATGACTCGCGTGAACTCTTCGGCGGTCGGGCTCGCCGAATCCGTGCTCACCGAGTCGACGGCGCGCTGCAGACTGTGGCCGGCACGCAGACCACTGGCGAGCAGCTGGAGTGTGCCCTCGAGCTGCTCGCTGAAGGCTGCCCGTCGCCGGTCGATCCGGTAGTCGAGGAACAACCGAACGCCGACCACCACGACGGCCGGGAGCACGACGGGAAGAACCCAAGCCACGAACGAGGGCCGCGCGAGAGCGATCACGATACCCAGGACGACGGCGCCCGCAGCCGCGGTCGCGGCGAGCAACACCACCGCTCCCGCGCTCACGTGGAGACCGGACAGCTCGACACGTTCGACGATGCCGAGGCCGCGACGCCGCACCGCGTCATCCGTTCGCTCGGATGCCGTGCGGCCCCACTGGCGCAGGCGTTCCGCCGCGTATCCGGGTGCCTGGGACCGCGGCCGCGCCACGAGCAGGATGACGATGGCGGCGGCGACGAAGAGCAACAGGAGCCCTGCGAGCAGTGGGGTCATCACCACTCCCGACGTTCGTCGAACGCACGATCCTCGCCGAGGAACGCCGAAGAAGCGAAGGGCACACCCAACTCGTCGAAACGGGAGAGGAAGCGGGGTCGGATGCCCGTGCTCTTCGGTACACCGAGGAACCGGCCCGACGCATCCACCCCCGCCGAGAAGTCGAAGGTGAAGACATCCTGCAGGGTAATGATGTCGTTCTCCATGCCGAGCACCTCGGTGACGTGTGTCACCCTCCTGGTGCCGTCGCGGAGGCGCGTGATGTGGATGACGAGGTCGACGGCCGACGCGATCTGCTCGCGGATGGCGCGGTGCGGCAACTCCATGCCGGCCATGAGCGCGAGGGTCTCGAGTCGCGAGATGGCGTCGCGCGGCGAGTTGGCGTGGATCGTCGAGAGCGAGCCGTCGTGCCCGGTATTCATCGCCTGGAGCATGTCGAGCGCTTCGCCGCCGCGGCATTCGCCAACGACGATACGGTCGGGGCGCATACGCAGTGAGTTGCGCACGAGGTCGCGAATCGTGACCTCGCCGCGGTTCTCCAGGTTGGCCGGCCGCGACTCGAGGCGCACGACGTGGTCCTGTTGCAGTTGCAGTTCGACGGAATCCTCGATCGTCACGATGCGCTCATCGCTGGGGATGAACGACGAGAGCACGTTGAGGAGTGTCGTCTTACCCGTTCCGGTGCCACCTGAGATGACCACATTGAGGCGAGCGCGCACACACGCACTGAGCAGGTCGACCATGTCGGTGTTGAGGGTGCCGAGGCTCACGAGGTCGCCGGCGGTGAACGGTTCCTCGGCGAACTTGCGGATCGTCAGCGACGGTCCGCCCACCGCGAGCGGCGGGATGATCGCGTTCACGCGCGAGCCGTCGGGCAGTCGGGCGTCGACGAGCGGCGACGATTCGTCAATGCGACGGCCGACGCGGGACACGATTCGTTCGATGACACGGCGTAATCGGTCCTCGCTGCGGAAGGCGACGGGAACGCGGTGGAGTCGCCCGCGTCGTTCCACGTAGACGTGATCGTGGCCGTTGACCATGATCTCGCTCACGGTGGGGTCATCGAGGAGCGCCTGGAGGGGTCCGAGCCCCAGCGCTTCGTCGGCGAGTTCCCGGATGAGGCGCAGTCGCTCGCTTTCACCGAGCCACGCTCCGCGCTCATCGATGATCGACGCGAGTTCGCGACGCACGGCCGCGTCCAGCTCCGACTCGCTCAGTCGCGCATCGTTGATGCGTGTGCCGATGCGATCGGTGAGGATGTCGGAGATCTGCTGGCGTAATTCCACGTACTCGCGTGATTCCTCGGGCTCGGCCGTCGGCGGCGTGGCAACCGGGGTGGCAGCAACCGGCGGTGCGGGAGGTGCCGAGGGCGGTGCGGTGAAGGCAGGGATGGACGTCACCGGCGGCGGTACGTCCTCGTGGGGCGACTCGGACTCGCCAGCGGTCGATGGCTCGGATTGCGGAGGCACAGCGGGCTCGTGCTCGACCTCGGGTGCGATTGCGGCTTGCGACTCGGCGGTTTCCGGTTCGGCGACGTCGGGTACACCGGCTTCCGGTTCAGTCGGCGCGGCCGGCGGGGGTGGCAGCACGGGAGGAGTGAACGACGTGTTCACCAGCGGCGGTGCCGCGCGGCGGTTGCGTGCGGCATCCAGGCGATCAGAGAGACTCATCTGCTGTCCTTCCGTTCGGAACGGCGACTCCTCGTCGGTCGCTCGCGTTCGGCAATCCGGGTGGCGAGATCCCGGAATCGGCCGGATGCCCGATCCCGAGGGCTATCGATCACCACGGGCACTCCGCGGTTGGTCGATCGCCCGACCGCACCCGTGCGCGGCACCACCACTCCGACACGGTGTCCGAGTGCGCCCTCGATCTCGGCCAGCCGCGCACCGCGGCCCATGAGGTTGAGCACCAACTGATGCGACTCAGGAATCATCGACAGTTCACGCAGCACCGAAAGCTCCTTGGTGAGGCCGTGGACGCTCGTGATGTCGGGGCTCGTCACCGAGATGACGTGGGCTGCTTCGTCGATCGCGGCGAGGGTGTGCTCGGACAGACCGGGAGCCGTATCCACGACGACAAAGGCGTACTCCTGGGCCAGTTGCCGCAGAACGATCGCGATATCGCGCGCGGTGATCCGGTCAGCGTGCACGGGTGAGGGCGGCGCGGCCAGCACGAGAAGCCCGCTCGAGTGCGGAGTGAGTGCGTGCTTGACGAGGAGCACGTCGCGCGAGGCGGCGGGGCCCACGGCATCCGCCATCGACGCCGTCGGCTCGAGAGCGAGTGCCTCGGCGACGTCCCCGAACTGGAGGTCGAGGTCGACGAGCACCGTCTCGTGCGGGCGCATCGCCGCGAGGACAAGGGCGACGTTTGTCGCGATCGTCGTTTTGCCGACGCCACCCTTCGGCGCCGTCACGACAACCACTTCTCCCCGCGGGCGCAGTTCTCGGGGTGTGGAGAGCTGCGCGGCAGCGCGAGCGGCCCGGTCGGATGCCGCGACGAAGAGCGCGTCGACATCCTCGAGTTCCGCCCCCGGAGCGAGGGTGAACGAGATGCCGACGGCCGCATCGGCGGGGGTCACCTCCGAGCCGGAACCGGCAACGGCGAGGGAGGGGATCGTCAATCGCAGGCGCGCCGCGAGTTCCGCGGTCTGTTCCGCGGTGACGTAAGGGCCAAAAACTACCAATTGCGGGCGAACGGGCAGTCGGAAGAGACGGCTCAGCACGGCTTCGGTTTCGGCGGGCGGGAACACGACCACCTGGTCCTCGAGGAGCAGACGGGACTGCTCCTCCAGGGCGCTGTCGGGCCCGATGAGAACAACGCGGGTCACGTGAGGAGCTCCTGAAGGGTGAACGGCGTGTTGGTGCTCGGCGTCGTCTCCTCGTTCTGTTTCGTGAACCACAGCTGCGCGTACTCGCGCGCGTAGATGATGGCCTGAGCGTCGACCTCCGACACCGCGAGAGTGACCGTGACCGTGTTGCCGGCGCTGATCGTGCCATCCGCGGACACCGCCTGACCACCCGAAACGGCGGTCACCAAAACCTGCTCGAGCAGCGGTCGCGTCTGGCGTGGGTTGGCGCCGTCACTCTCGACGCTCACATACACGCCGACCGAGTCGCCTGCGGCGATACGCCCACCGAGGATGCGCGGGGCCTCCAGCGAGACCGTGACCTCCTGCAAACCCTCCGGAATCTGCACGGAGCCGCCACTCTCGACGAGCGATTCGGGTGAGGCAAAGCGTTCGCGAACGAGCTGCTCACCGCTCACGAGCGCCGCCGTCGTCACGAGGTCGGCGACCTCGGCGAGCTCATCGACACTAGTGAAGGCGCCCTCCGCCCGGAAGGCCGCAGGAACCTCGCGCTGCTCCACAAAAAGCTCGAGCTCACTGGCGAGCGTGCCCTGCGGCACCGTGTCGGTAACCACAAGCACCGGTGTGAGTTCCGCGCCCTCGGATGCCCGCTGATCGGCACCCCTCACGTAGTTCACAAGCAACACCCCGCCGGCGATGGCGAGGGCGATGGCGACGACCAGGGCAATAATTCGTGTTCTCATCGGGACTTTCTTTTAGGCGACGAGGCGGTAGGGGGTTAAGATTTCGGCGGCTTCTTGCTCGGTGAGATCGTCGTCAACGACCTGACCCTGAAGGCCTTGGCAGGCAAGAGCCTCCGCGAGAAGGCCCTCGACAAAGGGCAACAGCGAGCTAACAACTCCCGGACCTAGACCTAGCAACTCCCCGAGGTCGCTACTGCATCCGGGGTCCTCCCCGCCGGGCGGGTAATACTCGAGGTTCTCGCCCGAACTCAGGATCCCCTCGAAGTCCCAGCCCGTGACGCGGATCTCGGCGAAGCGTTTAATGTCGGTCTCTCCAAACACGGATCCGACGGCTGTTCCCACCGCGCTGTCGTACACCGGCACGAGTACCCGTTTGCCCTCGAGTCCACGGATCACGTCCGCACATGAGTCGTAGGCGACAATCTTGCGCAAGCTCGCCCCCACGTACGTCGCAAGGTTGGGATCGAACGTGCAGTCGTCGTGCATGTTTGCGAGCCAGCCCCCCGCAAGCAGATTCGTGTTGCAGTTGACGACCTTCTCCACGTAATCGGCGAGGTCGACCGTGCCACCGAAAATCGCAATCAGTCCGCCGACAGAGGAGAGCAGCGTTTCAACACCCCCGTAGAGACCCGTTCCGATGAAGGTGGTCTCCTCGCTCGGTTCACCGAGTACACATGAGTTCACCGCGAGGGGTAGGGCCACGGCCGCGGTGTTCCATTGGGCGGTGGCGCTCGCCGCGACATCCGTTCCACTACTGCCGACGCTCCAGGAGAACAACGCGTTCTGCGTGCTCGTGAGGTTCACCGTCACGGTGCCGTCGCCGAATACCGGTTCACCCACGACACTCGCGTTGCCGTCTCCGACCGTGGCATCGGCGATCGCATTAGCGGTCGCGCTCGCCCCGGCTCGGACGTCCGCGGCGCACCCGTCGACATCGGTTGTGGCCGGGCTTTCGTAGCAGCGCTGAGCGAGCGAGAGTGCTGCAGCATCCGCCGCATCCTGCAACTGTGCATCGCGCGAAATGGCGGCGCCCATGTCGACAACGAGCGCCGCGACGATGAGCACAATCGTCATCGTCATGGCGATGAACACGGCACTCGCGCCGCGCTCGTCTTTAGCGCCGCTGATCAGCCTCCGCATTGCCGGGTTGCCTTTCCGCTGAGCGGCAATGTTGCGCCGAAGAAGCCGGTCAGGAGCGGTTTTTGTACCGTGACGGTGACAGTCAGCATCGCGGGACTGGAGCACACACCGTTCGGGGTGACAGCGAAGTCGATGTCGCTCGCTGTGAGCGGCAAACCGATGACCTCGGTGGCGGTCGACGCTGCCGCAACCGCGGCTGTTTCGTCGGCCGTGATCGAGTACGACCGAGCAGCCTCCCTGGCGGCGTTCGTCAGCAGTAATTGCGCGTTGTACGCCGCGCCGAACTCGATGATGCCGAGCAGCACGATGAGCAGCACCGGCAGCACGAGGGCGAACTCGACCGCGGCAGCCCCGCTCTCGGAATCCCCTTGATTCTTGCGCGCGCTCCCCGGTTGCTTCACGGGTCCGTTATGGCGTTGCCGGAGGCTCTTCGGCCGGCACGTTGTTGTTGAGTACGTCTTCGATGCCGCCGAACATGTTGCCAAGAGCGCCGGAAAGTCCCGCCACGGCGACCACGAGTACAACGGCGATCAGGCCGACGATCAGCCCGTACTCCACCGCTGTGGCGCCGGTCTCATCCCGAACGAGCCGCGAACGAATGCGGTCGAATGTGCGTATGAACATAAAAACCCCCAGGAATTCGGCTACCACTGAGCGGACAGGTGGCACTCACAAAGTGAGCGTGCGTCGGGGTCAGGATACGCTCAGGTCCCAGACGCACGGTAACGAAATGGTACCCCCCATTTGGGTGACACCGTGTACCCCATAAGAGATGTGCGATTCGAGCAAAAAATGACCGAAAATGACGTCCCCTCGGGCGGGGTCGAGCATACCTCGGTTCCCACGGCCCCGCGATACCGGGCGGTCGCGTGGATCGGGGGCACCGCCGTTGCGATCGCGCTGACGGCCGTTTCCGTCGCGCGGATGCCGGGTTCGCCCGTCCTGCTCGTGCTCGCGCCTTTCGCGGTCGTGAGCGTTGTGCTCGCCGCGATCGACCTCCGTCGGCGCATCATCCCGAACCGCATCGTGCTGCCGAGCCTCGTAATCGTGCTCGTTCTCGGGGCGACCGCAGCACTCCTCGACGACCATCCGCTCCGCGCGGTGTGGATGCTCGCCGGATCCGCCGCGCTGTTCGTGATCTACCTCGTACCGGCGGTGGTGGCTCCCGGTTCGGTCGGTTTCGGGGACGTCAAACTTGCCGCTGTCGTCGGCGCGGTGCTCGGGATCTTTGGTCTCCAGGTGTGGTTCTGGGGCGCCATTGCTGGGTTCTTCGTCGGTGCACTGATGGGTCTCGTTGGGATGGCCATCCGGCGGCTCACCCTCCGCTCTCGCATCCCCTTCGCGCCCGCGATGCTCGTGGGGGCCTGGTTGGCGGTGCTCATCGTCGCGCTGTGAGGGAACCTCGGGGGAGGGTTGAGATCGAATCGCATCCGTGCAAGGCTGGCATCAATCGGGTGACCTGGCTGGGGAGCGGGGCACTGAGTTCCATAACAACTTCTTGTGCAAAGAAGGAAGATCCCAGCCATGAAAACGTTCACGTCTCGTTCGCGTTCCATCCGCTCGGGCACCGTTGCCGCTCTGGCTCTCGGCGCCGCCGCCGTCATTGTGCTTCCCACCGCCGCGACAGCGGCTCCCGTCGTCTCGCAGGGTGAGGGTCGACTCCTCACCGCGAGCCTCCTCGGTACACCCATCGATGGGCTGTTAGAGCTCGCCGGCGCCACCGCGGTGAACGCCACCGGCGAGCCGACGGTCGTCGCCAACGTGCCCCTCGACGCCACCGCGTTGGGGGCCCTCAACATCCAGGTGGCGCCGGGAATCGGCCTCTTCGGTGATACCGGGCTCATCCGCCTCGGTGCCGTCGGCCAGTACGCCGAGGCCAGACCGGACGGTTCATCCGTCGCATTCTCCGGAACGGTGAGCGCCGCCCCTGGCCTGCTCGATATTGAGACCACCCCTGAGGGAAGCAACGTCGGCACCCCGGGTGCCGGCGACTCCGCGAGCATCACGGTCGGAACCGCCGCACTCCTCGGCGGCGCAGACCTCGTAAACCTCAACATCGGCATCGGCGCGGTTGCCGCGAGCGCGCAGCAGTTGCCTGGTGGGGTACCCGCGACGGGCGACTACACGATCTCGGACCTCTCGGTCGGAGTCGGGGGAACGCTCCTGGATAGCACGCTCTCGCAGCTGTCGCCCATCCTCACCACGCTCCTCGGCACCGTCACAACCCTCACGGGGGTGACGATCGAGAACCCCGTCACGCCGGGTGGCACGATCGAGGTCACGCTCGATGAGCTGCTCGCGGCGGCGGAGGTTGCAAGCCTCAACGAACTGCCAGAGGGAACAAATCTCCTGCAGTACCTGCCCGAGGCTCTCGTCACGAAGCTCACGAGCATCGTGAGCGGCCTGCTCACGGAGGTCTCGGCGCTCGTTGCGACGTTCCCGCTCGTGGGTGCGCTGCTTCAGGCCGCCATCGACCTCGCGAACGGTTTGCTCACGCCGATCCTCACGAACCTCGCGACCGCGCTCGGTGGACCGCTCGGTACCGCGATCGACGGTCTCGCGCAGCTCGACGTGAACAATAAGACGACCAACCCGGACGGCTCGTTCACGCAGAACGCCCTGACGATCGGCCTCGGAGCGGACGGATCGATTGCCGAGGTGGCCCTTGCAAACGCCACGGTCGGGCCGAACGCCGGCATCGAGGGTATTCCGGTGGCCAACGCGGAGAGCCTGCTCATCGCGGGTGGCATCCTCGGGGCCGGTGCCATCGCCACCGCCGCGGTGCTCGTCAGCCGTCGCCGCTCGATCGCCCGCGCGGCCTAAAGGCGGTCGACGATGAGTGGCAACGGAGTTCCCATCGGTGGCGGCCTCGCCGTCACGGGCCTCGCCATACCGTTCGGCTGGTATTTCGTGATCGGGATTGCCGTGCTCGTGCTCGGCTTCCTACTCGTGAGGGTCGCCATGCGGCGCAGCGCTAAGCGCAGCCCGCGGCACGCCTAAGCGGTTCGGCACACCCACAACTCAAGACATCACGTACTCAACACTGGGGGTGATCCCGGTCGGTTCGGGCCGACCGGGATCGCTGGGGAGGAGATGATCGGATGCCCGCGAGCGAATCGGCGCAGGCCCTGGCTTTCGTGCTGCTCATCATCTTCCTCGCCTACGTGCTCTTGATCCTCGTGCCCTTCCTCCGACGGTCGAAAGACCCGGAGGGGGACCCGAGCCGGTTCGGTTGGCACGTTTTTGTTCCGTGCCGTGACGAGGAGGCGGTGATCGGGGCGACAATCGAGCGGCTCCGCACGACCTTCCCCGAAGTGCATGTGTGGGTCATCGATGATGCCAGTGACGACGACACCGCGAGCATCGTTCAGGCCGTGGCATCCGTCGACCCGCTTGTGCACCTCGTGCGGCGGCACCGGCCGAATGCGCGGCAGGGCAAGGGTGCGGCGCTCAACGAGGCCTACCGTGCGCTCAGCCGTTGGTTGCCGCGGGACGCCGACCGCAGCCACACGATCGTCGCCGTTGTCGATGCCGACGGACGCCTCGCGCCCAACGCGCTGCGTCAGGCCGCGGGAGCCAAGGCCTTCGCTAACCCGACGATCGGTGCCGCTCAGGCCGCCGTGTGGATGAGCAATCGGGATGACCCCGCCCCCCTCAAGGGGGAGCACTCGTCGTTGCGGCAGGCCTGGGGCCGCTACCTCGTACGCATGCAGGACATCGAGTTCCGTACGACGATCGCCGCCATGCAGTGCCTTCGGCTGCGCACCTTCTCGGTGGGGCTCGGGGGCAATGGCCAGTTCAGCCGTCTCTCGGCGCTCGACACCGTCACCGAGATGTCTGGTGCCCCATGGCACGGATCACTCCTCGAGGACTACGAGCTCGGCGTCCACGTGGTGCTCGCGGGCTACCAGAACACTTATATGCATGACACCCATGTCGAGCAGGAGGCGCTCCCGCAGACGCGGCGACTGCTCACGCAGCGCGTGCGGTGGTGCCAGGGCGGAATGCAGTGCGCCAAGTACCTCCCCAAGATCTTCCGCTCCGAACACTTCACCAACGCGGGGTCCCTCGAGGCGACCTACTTCCTTCTCCTCCCCTTCATCCAACTCGCCGGAATCGTGTTGTGGCCGGCCGCCTTCATCGCGATGGCCGCCCAGGGCACGCTCTACGCGGGGAGCTTCGCCGCTTTCGCTGCGCAGTCGTGGTGGCTCATTCCGCTCATCGTGCTGACGGGCATCCTGCCGTTCGGCATCTGGGCCATCATCTACCGTCAGCAGGTGGCCCGCGAGGCGAGTTGGGGTCGCGCGATCGGCTGGGCCATGGGGTACTGGCTGTACATGTACCAGGCGTATATCTGCGTGGTGCGCGCCCTCACCCGGCTCGTGCTCGGCAAGGACACGTGGAGCAAAACCCGGCGTAATGCCGAGCGCGACAACCTCGGCCTCGTGGCGAGGGAAACATGACAACCGCCGAACTTCGACCCCGGGCGCGTGGGCGTCGCGTCGCTACGGCGCCATCGTCGCGGAGACCGGCGCTTCTCGTCGCACTCGCCCTGTGGGGGTTCGCCCTCGTGCTCGCGCTCAACTCGAGCGCCGTGATCACCCTCGAGGCGAAGTTCACTTCGCTCATCATGGGGATGTTCACCTTCGGCGGTGCGACCTCCCACGATCACCTCATCTATATCGGCATCGGAACCGGCGAAGTCCTCGGGTTCCTCATTACGCCCCTGTGCACGTCGCTTGTGCTCGCAACCCCCGTCATCGTGCTCGCCGGAGCACTACTCCTCTTTCCTCGCTACCGCGTCTCGTGGGTACTCAAAGGCGTTCTCATCGCGCTTCCTCTCGCCGTCGGCGCGAATACCGCTCGCTTCGTGCTCGTCGGCGTAGCCTTACAACTGTGGGGACGTGGGGGCTTCGAGGTCATGCACCACTACGTCGGTTCCGTACTCGTTCTGCTGTGCTCGGCGCTCGCGCTCGTGCTGCTGCTCGTGGTCGCCACGACCGGCCGAGTGCGGATTCCCCGCTCGTGGCTCGACCGGCTGGGGCGTCGAGACTGAACGCACCACACACTCGCGCCGCGATCCTCGTGTGCGCGGCCCTCCTCGCTACCCTCGCGGGGTGTGCCACACCCGGCGCCGGGGTGGGTGTCGCCGACGGAGAGCCCACCGTGGGGGAGTGCCACAACCTTGATCGACCAGAACACTTCGCCGTGCTGAGCGACAGCGCTCCCGCCGTCGCGTGTGACCAGCCGCACACAACCGAGACCTACCTCATCGGCGATCTCACGAGTGTGACGAGATTCGCCACACGGTATCCGGCGCTCGAGGAGCGTGGGCTGATCGCCGATCTCGTGTGCGACGGAGCCGTCGTCCGCGCCTACGTAGGCGCGAACCCGCGGCAGGCGCTCTACGGGCTGTGGACGGTTGCGGTGCTCCCCACGCCAGAACAGTGGGAGAGCGGCGCGCGATGGGTTCGGTGCGACCTCGCGATGGTGCGTGCCGAGGATGCCCCGTTCGAGCCGATCGACTCGAGCTTCGCGTTGCGGGATGCCGCGGCATCCGGTGACGCCGACGGACTGTTGCGCTGCTACGTGCGCGACGGCGAGAACGCGCGCGACGTGCGCTGCTCGGAGGAGCACGACGAGCGCGACGTCAACATGTGGATGCCCGTGACCGCAATCCCGTCGGAGCTGGAGATCGTGCAGCGCTGCGTGCCGTCGGTCACCGAGTGGTCCACGTTCACGGGCACAACCGCTGACGGTGTCTCCGGAGTGCTGCACACCGAAGACAACGGGTCGCTGACACTTCGATGCACGGCGGTGAACGAACGTGTCGACGGCTGACGGCAGGCGCCGCGCCCGGCACTCGGGGCGGCAGTCGACGCGACGACGGGTCACACTCATCGATGGGGTGAGCGCGGTTCTCTCGCGTATCGCACCCGGTGAGCTCGAGAACCGACCCCGCGTGTGGCTCGCCGCGGTCATCGCCGGCGCCGTCGCACTGACGGCACTCCTCGTCCGCATCTTCGTGCCGAGTGTGGTCGGTATGGCCGACGACGGCGACGGATTCCGGATGCTCTGCGCGCTGGGTCTCGCCGGTGACAGGCCGTTCACCGCAGACCCGTCGCGAGCGGTGTATCCCCTGTGGAACTCGGCCGAATGGTTCGGACGGGCCTGCCCTCCTTCGCCGGCCGCCCCCTTCGCCACCCAGTACCTCTTTGTTGCGCTGGCTCAGGCGATCTCCCCCCTCTTCGGCGCCGCCCTCGATCTGCGTGTGCTCGGTGGCCTCCTGGCCCTCGCGGTCGCGTTGCTCGTGGTCGCCCTCGTTCGCTACCTGCCGGGGTCGACCCCCTTCCGACTCGTGATCGCGGCGGCGGTTGTCGTCATCCTGCTCGACAGCTCGTTCATCGATTTCTTCGTGTCGGCCGACCGCGAGGGTGTCGAACTCGTCGCGGTGCTCGCCGCCTTTGTCGCGCTCCTCATCCTGTGGGGTGGGTACGCGGACCGCGTCACCACGCTCGACATTCCCCCGCGCGGTGTCGCCGCAAACCTGCTCGCCGTGGGGCTCGCGGTGCTCGTCACCCTCACCAGTCCGCTTCTCGCTGGCGCCTTTCTGCCGGGGTTTGTCATCGGACTGCTGTGGGTTCCGCGATTGCGCGACCTCGAGCGGGTTCGGTCGCGACCGGTGGGTCGCGCGCTCCCGGGCGATCGACGCAGGGAGTTCGCGCGTAAGGTCGCCCGGCGCGCGCCAGCGCTCGTCGCGTGTGCCGTGCTCGTCGGCCTCACCGGGGCCCACGTTGCCGTCGACGCGACACGCGACCAGCGCGCCGAAGTGTACGACGGCATCTTCCTCACCATCCTTCCGTCGAGCTCCACCCCCGAAAGTGACCTCGAGTGGTTCGGACTCGACGCGCGGCTCGCGGGAGCCAGTGGTGCGGCCAGCACCACAACGGCCGCCGCCGAGGTCTTCGCGGATGCGGCGTTCTCGGAGATCGCGGCATCCGACGTGATCCTCTTCACGGTGACGCATCCGGAGCGGATTGTGGCGCTCGCCGACCGCGGCATGGCGGCGATCGCGTCGCCGCAGCAGGCTGGGAGGGGCAACTTCCTCGATGTGCGCCTCGACGACGATGGCGAACTCCTCCACGACACCCGATGGGTGCCGGTGCAGTGGGGAAGCCGACTCCTCTATTCTGTGCCGCTGCTGATCCCCGCCGGTCAGATCGCCGGAATCCTCATGTCGCTTGCTCTCGCCTTCTCCGGCGCTGGCTCAGTGCGCAGTCGTAGCCTCGGCTGGGCGACGTTTTTCCTGCTGCTCGGCTCGGCGATCATCTTCTGGTCGACCTTGCTCGCGCCTCACACGAGGCTGTCGGAGGCGTTGCTGCCGGTGACGCTGGTGGTGTGGCTCACGGTTCCCCTGCTCTTGGCCTGCGCGGCACTGAGGCTCGCGTCGGGGGCGCCGCCGAAGTCGGCGATTCTCGAACCGGAACCGAAGAACTCCTGGATCGCCGCGGCCACACGCATCGCGGCGCCGCCGTCACCGTAGGGATTGATGGCGCGAGCCATCTGCGCGTACGCGTCATCGTCGTCGAGCAGGCGAAGGGCGGTGGAGACGATCGTGGCCTCATCGGTTCCGACGAGAACGGATGCTCCGGCCTCCACCCCCTCGGGGCGCTCCGTCGTTTCGCGCGTCACGAGCACAGGTTTGCCGAGGCTCGGGCCCTCCTCCTGCACCCCACCCGAGTCGGTGATCACCAGATGCGAGGCCGCCAGGAGCGACGAGAACTGGTGGTAGTCGAGGGGTTCGACGATCGTCACACGCTCCTGCTCGGGGAGCGACACGTCGAAGGCCTCCCGCACGATCGGATTGCGGTGCAGCGGGATGACCGCGTGCACGTCGCTGCGGGCCGCGACGATCGTGCCGATCGCGCGAGCGGTCGATGCGAGGCCCGACTCCCACGACTCGCGGCGGTGACTGGTCACGAGCAGGATGCGTCGGCCGGAGTCGATCGCCGCCTGCACGTCGGCGTCGAAATCGGCGGGAACATCGGTGGCGTGCAGCAGCGCATCGATAACCGTGTTGCCCGTCACGACGATGCTCGACGGGTCGATGCCCTCGCCCAACAGATTCTCGGCGGCACCGCGAGTGGGCGCAAAGTGCAGTGCGGCGATGTGGCCGATGATGCGCCGGTTACCCTCCTCGGGAAAGGGGGAATCGAGGCGGCCGGAACGCAGCCCAGCCTCGAGGTGGAACACGGGAACTCCGCTGTAGTAGCCGGCGATGGCTGCTGCCGCGGCGGTGGAGGTGTCGCCCTGCACGAGCACGGCATCCGTCGGCGTCTCCGCGAGAACGCGGCCGACCCCGTCGAGTGCGCGGGAGGCGAGAGACGTGAGTGTCTGACCGTGCGCCATGAGGGAGAGGTCGACGCGCGGCTCGATGCCAAAGAGGTTGTTGACCTGGTCGAGCATGGCGCGATGCTGTCCCGTCACCACGACATCGACGTCGACACCCGGCGTCGACTCGAGGGAGGTAATGACGGGGGCGACCTTGATCGCCTCAGGGCGCGTACCGTAGACGACCATCACGCGGGGCACGGGTGGCTCCTCGGCGAGACTCTTGCGGCATTCGCGGCCCCGGAAAAAACTAAGGGGGCCGGTGCCGCCTTGCTGGGGACTCCGCGGCACCGGCCCCTGGTCCCGATCACTCGGGGCTGAAGCAAGGGGCACTTCACCAGACAAGACTCGGAACCCACGTGGCTATGACGCGACTTTCCAAACTTTTTTTGGATCAAGGTGTGACGGAGACCGGGGCGGGCATCGGAGCCCCCGGCGCGGGGTCGAGAGCGCGCGAGAATCCGATGGCGAGACTGCCCACGAGGATGACCGAACCGATGATCGCGACGAGCATCGCGCGCCTACCGACGACCATCGCGAGGGAGAACGTTCCGATGAGGGCGGGAGCCATCGCGTCATTGTGCGCGGCGGTTTCTGCGGCTTCGGGAAGCGACGGAAGGATCGACTCGGCCATTGCCGTCATGGAGGGCTGCGTGAGCGTCTGGAGGTAGCCGACGCCGGCAACCCCGCCGAGGACGAGCGGGATCATGACAAACGCGAGGCGCGACCCGATCTCCTCGATCTCCGCGGAGACCAGGAGGCACTTCGTGCACTCGCCCAGATGGCGCTCGATGCGAGCGGTGTCGCGAGACCCGAGGCTGCGCCGTGCGTATCCGCCCATCTTCGACGTCGCCCACTGGCACTCGTCCGAGTTGCCATCGTCGCCCACGTGAGCCTGAAGCCAGGTCTGGCGGAGGCCCTCGCGAGCACGCAGGGCAAGCGCCGCGACACCGTTGGCCGAAATGCCCATGAGCGGGGCGACCTCGTGGGGGTCCATGCCCTCGATCTCCGTGTACCAGAGCACGGTCTGCCAGCGTTCCGGCAACGCACGGAAGGCCTTGGTGGTGATCGAACGCTCCAGCGCAACGAGCATCTGATCCGATTCGTGACGCGGATCCACCGGGTCTTCGTACAACGGGTCGGTTGCGAGCTTCGCCGCGGCGGCACTGCGCGTCATGGCGACATTGCGGATGACCGAATACAGGTAGGGGCGGAACGCCGACGTCGGCCCCTTGCCGGCGAGCAACTGCTGGTACACCCGCAGGTACGCCTCAGAAATGAGGTCGTCTGGTTCGATGGTGCGCGAGAACTGCTGAGCCGCGCGGTAGGCGGGGCGGTAGTGGCGCTGCCAGAGTTCGCCAAAGGCACGTGTGTCACCAGAGCGGATGCGTTCGATGAGTTCGGCATCCGACGTGACGGTTGCGACGTCAGTCTCGAGCATGAGCCCCCCTCGGAGAATTCTATCGAGCGGGGGGCCGCACGGGAAGGTTTCTCAGAAGAGTCGGCTGTGCGAATCGTCGAGGCCACGCATGGCGTCGTAGTCGAGCACGAGGCATCGGATGCCACGATCCTCGGCGAGCACGCGCGCTTGTGGTTTGATCTCCTGCGCGGCGAAGACCCCGGCCACGGGTGCCAGCAGCGGGTCGCGGTTCATGAGTTCCAGATACCGCGTAAGTTGTTCGACCCCGTCGATGTCGCCGCGACGCTTGATCTCCACCGCGACACTTCGGCCGTCGGCATCCGTTGCGAGGATGTCGACCGGGCCGATCGCGGTCATGTACTCACGGCGCACCAGGCGGTGCCCGTCGCCGAGGAGCTCGATCTGCTCGGCGAGGAGCTTCTGGAGGTGGGCTTCGACGCCGTCCTTCTGCAGCCCCGGGTCGATGCCGAGCTCGTGTTTGCTGTCGTGGAGGATCTCGTGGATGGAGATCACGAGGAGGTCGGCGGTTTTCGCCTGCGCGACCTTCCAGATCTCGGTCACGCCCGCCTCGAGTTGCTCCTCGTCCGGCTCGATAGACGACACCGTGCAGGGCGGGCTCATCCAGTTGAGCGGTTTGTAGCTGAGCGAGTCGGAGTGCACGAGCACACTGCCATCCGCTTTGAGCAGAAGGAGTCGGGTCGCGAGGGGGAGGTGTGCGCTCAGCCGCCCGGCGTAGTCGACCGAGCAGCGGGCGATGACGAGTCTCATTGGTTCAACGCTAGCGGACCCAAATGCAGGAGATTCGGCGCAGGATGCTCGGCCAGCGCGGTTCTGGGGCGCCGGTAGCCCCGAACTCCTGCATTTGGGATCGGGCGGGGTTAGGACAGGTGCGGCTCGCGCGCTCGGGAGCGCACTCAGGGGTGTAGAGAGCGAAGAAGATCGAGTGCTTCGGTGAGGCACTCGTCGAACGGCCTGTCCTCGCCTTCCGCTATCCAGGTGGCGAACGCGAGGGCAAAGGCTCCGTCACCGCTCGTAGCCGCGAGAGCCGCAGTGCGGGGCGGAACGCCGCGGGCCACGAGTCCGGCGGAGAGAGCCTCGGTGAGGCGAATCCGTTTGAGCGACTCGCGCTCGACGAGCGCTGGACTCGACGTGATGATTGCCTGTCGCGCGCGCGAGTGCTCGCGCTTGCCGTCGGGAAAAAACGTCGCGCCCCCGCGAAGTGCGTCCTCGACGAGTGCCATGGGTTGCGTCGCGGGCGACGACTCGAGTGCGTTTACAAAGAGAGCGTTGTACTCCTCTTGAGAGCTGAAAAGCGCTTCGCGCTTGTCCGTGAAGTATCGGAAGAAGGTGCGCTCCGTTACACCCGCCGCCGCAGCGATGTCGCCAACCGTTACGGCGTCGAATCCGCGCTCGGTGAAGAGTGCGATCGCGGCGTGTTTGAGTCGACCCCGTGCATCCTCAGGCCAGCGTCCCATGCGCTCCATGCTACCGGCGAAGTTCCGAGTGATGACAGGTTCTGACATCACGGCGTACAGTGATGTCACACACTGACATGAGGAGAAGCCGATGCGTGTTTTTGTCACGGGCGGAACCGGGTGGATTGGGTCCGCCGCCGTCGAGGAACTTCGGACAAGAGGACACGACGTCCTCGCCCTCGCGAGGACGGAATCGGCGGCGACCGCGCTCGCGGGAAATGGCATGACCGTACTTCGGGGGGATCTCGACGACGCGGAGGCGTTGCGTCGAGGAGCGACGGAGTCGGATGCCGTGCTGCACCTCGCAAACAAGCACGACTGGGCGCATCCGGAGGAATCCAATCGAGCCGAACGTTTCGCGGTAGGCGCCCTCGCCGATGCGCTAGTCGACACCGGAAAAACATTCGTGCTCGCATCCGGCCTGCTCTTTCCCGGCCTCGACCGCCCCGCGCGCGAATCCGACATCAACCCCGCCGTTGGCCCCGAATCGCTGCGAGGGGGAAGCGAGAATCTTGCACTGGAATACGTCGAGCGAGGGGTCGGAACGGTGGCGCTTCGGTTCGCCCCGACCGTGCACGGGCGCGGAGACACGGGATTCGTTGCTCAGCTTGTCGCAGCGGCCAGACGTGCACACTCGTCGGGCTTCGTCGGTGACGGGTCTGCGGCGTGGGCCGCGGTTCACCGTCGGGATGCAGCGCGCCTGATCGCGCTCGCACTCGAGGGCGCCGCGCCCGGCTCCCGAATCCACGCCGTGGCGGAGAGCCGGGTATCGACTCGGGCGATCGCGGAGGCGATCGGGCGCACTCTTGAGGTTCCGACAGTCTCGGTGAACCCTTCCCGAGCCGTCGAGCATTTCGGTTTCGTCGGGAGGTTCTTCTCCGCCGATGTCACCGCGACGAGCGACGCAACACGTGCGCTCCTCGGGTGGACTCCTCGGGATTCGGGTCTCATCGCCGACATCGAGGGCGGGGCGTACAGCGAATGACGCCGCCGCCGCGCTGGAAGTTGGCGATCCTGACCTGGATCGGCGTCTACCCGAGCATCACCGTTCTCCTGGTCGTGCTCGGTCCGTTTCTGTTCGAACTGCCGATCCCCGTCGTCACCCTCGTCCTCTCGGTCACCCTCGTCGCACTCCTGAGCTTCGTGATCATGCCGCTCCTGACGCGAGTTTTCCGCCCCTGGCTCACGCGACGCGCACCAACCGCCGACGCCGATCGCGACTAGCGATCCCAAATACAGGAGATGTGGCGGGGGATGCTCGGCCAGCGCCGTTTAGGCGCATCCGCGGCCCCCGAGTTCCTGTATTTGGGATGTGAGGGAGCGCAAATGTGAACTAAGAAGTGACGAGAGTGCGGAACCTAACGTCGTAGGTCTTCTTCTGTGATGACACCCAATCTCAACGCAATTCCCTGCTGCCTCGCGAGGATAGCGCTGCGGTTGTAGTTCAGAACCATCACGAGCACGAATGACGCGATCAGGGAGATGACGAGCACTCCATACGCTTGGTTGAATCCCGCAGCCAGCGCAGTGATCACCGCCGCGACATAGACGAAAAAGCGCACAACTCCGATCAAATTGAATCTGCCGCGAAGCTGCATGAACTCTGGGTTGGATAGCAGCACTCGGTTTGCTTGCTCAGGGTTGATCACTTCAGCTCCCGCTTCTCGAATCAATGCACGTTATCGAAGCGTACTCATAATTGGATTATCTCTGCGACGGCAGGGTGGGACGAGCCCAGATGTGGAAGCCACGTCAGCGGAGCTGGCCGTGATCATTTCCTTGCACGACGGCCCACCGAATGCCTACCGCATGAAGGTGGGGAGCTGGTGAAGAGGTTTCCTCGACGTGGCGCAGAAAAGGCGCCGGACCGTAAAGTGCGCCGACCTGAGATTTACCCTCTCGCGCTCTTAGCGCGGCAGGTTGGGGTCGGCGAAGGTGTCGGTGCTCGTTGTGGCATCCGCGCGCTCTCGTGCGGCGCTCGCCACAATGCCGCCGGCAACACACAGCACGAGCACCACGAGGAGCGCGTTGAGGATGCCCACGTTCTGGCCGAGCACTCCGATGAGCGGCGGGCCAGCGAGGAAGGCCAGGTAGCCGATCGTCGCGACGGCACTCACGCGTGCGGCGGCCGTCTTGGGGTCGTCGGCCGCGGCCGACATGCCGATCGGGAACCCGAGCGCCGAGCCGAGGCCCCACGCGGCGGCACCGATCGTGGCGATGATCGGGTCGGGGACGATGATCACAACAAGAAGGCCCAGCCCCGCGACGAGGAAGGATGCCCGCAGCACCGGAACACGTCCGAAGCGGTTCAGCAGCACAACCCCTCCGAGGCGGCCCGCGGTCATCGCCGTGACGAAGACACCGAAAACGAGCGCACCGGACGCTTCGGTCACGTGGTGGCCGTCGACCATGGCGATGGTCAGCCAGTCGTTTGCCGAGCCCTCGGCGAAGGCTGCGGCGAGCACAACGAGTCCGATGAGGATGGTGCGCGGGTCGCGCCAGATGGAGAGGCGTCCGCGCCACGTGAGGGAGCTGTCATCCTCTGCGCTGGACTCCGCTTCGCCGGAATCGTTCTGGAGGAACCTGTAGGAGACGAGGGTGACTGTGACCATGATGGCCGCGACGATCGCCATGTGGATGGCGACGGGAAGAGCGACCGCGGCCGCGAGCGCGCCGACCGCGGCTCCGATCATCGTTCCAAAGCTGAAGAACGCGTGGAAGATCGGCATGATCGCTTTGCCGAGCGCACGTTCGTTGGCGGCGCCCGAGACGTTCATCGCAACGTCGGTGATGCCGGCAGCCGAGCCGAAGACGAACAGTCCGATCCAGGCGACCGCGAAGATGCCGAACTGGGCGCCGATGCCTGCCACGGTGATGCCCGTCGAGACGACGATGAGTCCCGCCAGCACGCTCGCGCGCGCGCCGAAGCGCGCGATCAGGTGGCTCGAGAAGAGGAGGCCAACAATTGAGCCGGAGGCGAGCCCGAACATGAGGATGCCCACTTGGTCGAGTTCGATGCCGAGGGCGTCTCGTACCGACGGTAGTCGCGACACCCACGACGCGAGCGCGATGCCGGCGAGGGCGAAAACGGCGAACGTCGCATTACGCCACGCGAGGAGCTGGGGGCGGGCGAAAGTGCTGGTCATGGGCATCCGTCGGTCGTGCGAATTCGCTATCGAATCGATTCGAGCGAATCGATTCGACTAAGCTACCAACCCATGACGACCGAGGCAAGCCGGCCCACCCTCGCGTCCGTGGCCGCGCTCGCGGGCGTCTCGGCCTCGACGGCTTCACTCGCCTTCAGCGGGGCAGGGCCGGTCTCCGGCGCGACCCGCGACCGAGTGCTCGCCGCGGCACGCGAACTCGGCTACGCCGGCCCGGACCCCCGAGCACAGTCGCTGCGACGCGGACGGTCGGGAATCATCGGTGTGGTCATGGAGGATCGCCTGAGTGACGCGTTCCGCGATCCCGTGAACATCGCCATGCTCGACGGGGTCTCGGAAGAACTCGGGATTGCCGGATACTCCCTCCTGCTCCTGACGGACACCGGCGACAACCATGCGACTCTCGCCGCTGCCCCCGTCGACGGTGTCATCATGGTCGGCTGTAGTCGCGAGCTCGACGACCCAGTCACGGCGTTCCGTCAGCGCGGCATCCCCATCGTGGCGATCGAAGCCGATCGAATGGACGGGGTGCTCCACATCGACCTGGACAATCGGGATGCCTCGGCGCGAGCGGCTCGCTACCTCCACGAGCTCGGCCACCGTCGAGTCGCGCTCGTGACCCTGCCGCTCGAGGGAACACACACGATCGGTCCGCTCACCGCGGAGGCCGAGGCGGCGAGCCGCGTTCACACAACCCTTGAGCGCATCCGCGGTGTTCGCGACGTCTTTTCGGAGGCGACGGGTGTTGTTGCCGGTGGCAGCTCTGTCGAGGACGGCCTCGTTGCCGGTCGGATGCTGTTGGCCGGGGACGAGCGGCCCAGTGCCGTGATCGCGCAGAGTGATCTGCTCGCGCTCGGTGTCATCCGTGCTGCCGAGGAGGCGGGACTCGCGGTGCCGGGTGATCTGAGTGTCATCGGCTTCGACGGTGTGCGTATCGAAGGTGCCGGTGACTACGAGCTCACCACGATGGCTCAGCCCTCGGTGGACAAGGGGCGAGCCGCGGGTCGCGCGGCGGTCGACCTCCTCGGTGACGGCGAGGCCGCTCCGGCGTCGTTCACGAGCGAGCTGCGCGTCGGCAACACAACGGCGCCGCCGCGTTAGCGCCCCTATTTGAGATGCTCTCCGTCGGGCGGGAGTGGTTCGCCGCCGAACGTCATCGGTAATCCCTGCCCAGTAAGGGGTGAGCGTCGATCCATGAGCTGTGCATGAACGTGCGGCTCGGTGCTGTTGCCGGAGTTGCCGCACAGGGCGATCACGTCCCCTGCCCGCACCCGATCGCCGACCTTCACGCGGATCGACCCGCGCTGCAGGTGCGCGACGAGGGCGAAAACCCCCGACTCGGCCTCGATGACAAGGTGGTTGCCGACGATGAAGCGCGGCCCGCCGAGTTCACGCGCTGCGCCCTCGACGAACATATAGAGGAGCGCCGGCCAGTTCGATCGGGCGCGGTGGTCCCGCAGACCGTCGGATGCCGTCACGACAACCCCATCGACCATGGCGCGCACCGGTTGCCCGAAGGCGGGGTACTCCGCCGGGGCGCGGAAGGCGCGCCCCGAGGAGAACTGCGGTCGTGCGGTGTCGGGCGACTCCGGGTCGAGCACAAGATCGATCGCGTACGCCTGGCCGTAAGCCCGCACGCCGTGGCTCGGTACCTTCGTGGTTGGGCTGTTCACGGCGAGCCACCTTCCGGTGACGGGCGCCGCGACATCCGTGGGCGGATGCTGCGGCAACAGCCGCCACCCCACCAACGCGAGGATGGCGACCAGCGCCAACCCTCCGATGCCCACACGAATGACGATCGTGGCGACGTCGCCGAGGCCGGGCGCGATGATCCGCAGCGGGATCGTGGCGAGAATCCCGATGACCGCCACAAGGAGGATGGCTCCTCGCACCCGGTAGAGGCCGAGCACGGCGCGCTTCATCGTTCCACCGCCACAAGGCAGGCGAGCAGCGGTACGGCGCGGGCTGCGGGCACCTCGTAGCTGCCTCGCCCGCTCTGCTTCAGCCATCCGGTTGCGAGCAACTGGCGCAGGTGGTGATGCAATTGGCCGGTGGTACCGAGCGACTCGATCGCGGCGAGGCCGGAGGTCGAGGTCGTGCCCGACATGACGTGGCGCAGGAGTTCGAGCCGCACGGGGTGGGCGAGCGCCGCGAACCCCGCAGCCCTCTCGCCCCAGTCGACCTCGAACAGTCCCTCGGTGCCCGCGCCCTGCTGCCATTCGGCGACCGCACCCGTCGGCGTCGTGATGGAGCCGACGATCATTACTGCGCCCTTTTCGGTCGACGGATGCTCGGCCAGGCGCTCGCGCAGCCCGCTGAGCGCCCACAATGCGTCACCGGACGCCGCGGTGGGCGCGCTGCGCTCGTTTCGTGCACCCTCCAGCGCTGCCACGCGGTCGGAGAGCGACGTGATGGCGAGGCGGAGGGCATCCGTATCCTTGTCGATCATGAATCGATACTACGTTTGAACGTAGAAACGTATCAAGCTTTCACACTGATTCCTCTGGCGGGCGAGGAATGGCTGTGGATATCGCCGTGAGTGCGCATCGTTTTCCTAGGCTGGTCGAATGGCACGCACTCCGACGGCGCAGACGGCCGCAGCATCCATCGACCTGTCGAAGCGCGATCTGACCCTCGACCTGGCCCGCGTGTTCTGCGTGCTGCTCGTTGTGGTGATTCACCTGCTCATGGTGGGGGTGGGTGTCGGAGCGGATGGCGAGCTCATCGCGCAGACCCCGACCGAGAGCCCTCTGGGTGCTGCGCCGTGGTTTCCGCTCGCGACCTGGGCTGGTCAGATCATGCCCCTGTTTTTCGTGGTCGGTGGGTTCGCGTCGATCACGGCCTGGCGCAGTCTCACGCGGCGCGGCGGAACGGGCGCCGACTACGTGCGCAACCGGGTACTGCGACTCGCGCAGCCGGCCCTGCCTCTGTACATCTTCTACGCGATCGTGATCGGGGCGGCGATGGTGCTCGCGGTCGCACCCGAGCTCGTAACCCTGGCCGTGCAGGGCGCAGCATCGCCGTTGTGGTTCCTGGCGGCGTACACGCTCTGCCAAGCGCTCGTGCCCTTCATGGTCGGCTGGCATACGCGCGCACCACGAGCGACCGTGGTCGTATTGCTGGCGGGCGCAATCGTGGTGGATGCCGTGCGCTACAGCACCGGCATCCAGCAGATCGGTCTTCTCAACCTCGCTTTTGTGTGGCTTCTCGTGCAGCAGATCGGATTCTGGTACGCCGACGGATGGTTCGGCCGGCGCCCCGCCTGGCAGCTCGTCACCATCGCGGCCATCGCCTATGCCAGCCTCGTCCCACTCACGACGTGGGGTCCGTACTCCGACAACATGCTCACCAACCTCAACCCGCCGACGCTCCCACTCGTCGCGTTGGCCATCGCGCAGGCATGCGTGCTGCGGCTGCTTCGCCCGGCGCTCGCCGCCCTCATGAACACCCATGCCGCACGGGCGGTCGTCTTCCTCGCAGGTACCCGCTTGATGACGATCTACCTGTGGCACCTGCCCGTCATCCTCATCCTCACCGGAGTCACGCTGCTCATCCCGGGTGCCGCGCCCGAGCCGGGAACGGCGGCGTGGTGGTGGTCGCGACCCCTCCTCTATGTGCTGGTGTTGGCCGGCGTCTTCGGGCTCTCGCTCGTGGTCGGTCGTTGGGAGGCACCGCGCGAGGTGATGCCGACACCTCCGACCGCCGTGGTTGTCGTCGCGGCCGTGCTGTCGTTCATACCGTCGTTTCTGGTCATGCAGTTCTTCATGGACTTCGTCATCGCGGTCACGGGGAGCGTGCTGCTCTCGGTGTCCGTGCTGATGCTCGGTCGGTGGGGTCAGCGCGCCAGCGCCGCGGGACAGGGAGCGCCGCTCTAGCCCGTCACGACCGTCGCCACGGCGTCGCCGAGCGTCTCGCGCAACTGGTCACGGGTCGGGCGCGTCTCCGGCACGAGCATGGCGACGGCGAGCCCGTCGATGAGCGCCAGGAGCATTCGAGCGTGGCGGTCTGCGGTGCCCGGGAGCATCGCGCCCTCCTCGTCGAGAATCTCGAGCCACGCAACGGTGCGCACCTGCGCTTGTCGGGTGAACGCCGTCCAGGCGGCTCGCATCTCCGGGGTCGCGCGCTGACGCACCATCGACGCGAAACCCTCGAGCCACGCCTCGAGTGCAGCCTCCGTGGAGTCCGCGGCCTCAAGAAACTGCCACAGGCATTCCAGCAGCCGATCGCGAGGGGGAACGGTCGTGTCGCGAATACGCAGGTCGTGGAGGTTGGCGTCGAAGGCGGCGGTAAACACCGCGTTGTGGAGGTCCCGCTGGCTGGGGAAGTAGTGCCGGAGGGTGCTCGCGCCGATACCCGCGCGTGAGGCTACCGAGCGCACGGTGACGGCGGATGCCCCACCCTCGAGGAACACGAGTCGTGCTGCTTCAACGATCTCGTCGCGGCGTGCGCTCATGGCACCTCCCTTTAGCACAGTGTACTAGCACAGTGTGCTAGTCTCGATGAACCGATAGCACAGTGTACTAACGAGGAGATCCCACCATGCTCGAAGCCCTGCAGAACTTCACCGAAGGCCTCCCGGCCGCCCTCCAGTGGCTCGGCGTGATCCTCCTCGGTGCCATCCCGTTCGTTGAGTCCTACCTCGGCTCCGTTATCGGGGTGCTCGCCGGGCTCTCGCCCTTCGTCGCCATCCCTGCGGCGATTGTCGGCAACATCATCTCCATGCTCGTTTTTGTGTTGTCCGCACACCGCGTGCGCGAGCGGGTGACACGCGACAGCGAGAAGGTGCTCAGCCCGCGGCGGCAGAAGCTCAAAGAGCGGTTCGATCGTTTCGGGGTTCCGGGCGTGAGCCTGCTCGGTCAGTTGGTGCTGCCGAGCCAGATCACCTCGGCTGCGATCGTCTCCTTCGGCGCATCGCGCAATGCGGTCATCCTGTGGCAGACCATCTCGATAGTTCTGTGGGGTGTTGTCTGCGGCACGCTCGCCGCCGTTGGTGTGAACCTCTTCGCTGGCAGGTAGGTGCCGCCTAGGCTGACGTGATGCAGTACGCACTGCCACCACGTCGCCGTGGCCGCCCGCGCCGAGGCGAAAGTCTCGACACTCGCGAGCGGATTCTCGCGGCAGCGGCCCACGAGTTCGGGGAGCTCGGGTACGACGGCGCGACCATGCGCGGTATCGCGGGTCGAGCGAGAGTCGATGCATCCCTCGTCCATCACTATTTCGGCACAAAGGCCGACCTCTTCACACCGCATGATGAATAACGCGGTGAAGGTCGCGGGGCTACGCGTGACGCGCGGACGGGTCGCGGTCTTCGACGGTTTCGACGTGGCCGTGCGACAGGGCGCGATCACGGGACTCCTCGGTCCATCGGGGTGTGGCAAGACCACACTCCTGCGGTCCATCGTCGGAGTTCAGCGCATCGCCGCCGGCACCATCACCGTGCTCGGAGCACCTGCGGGGTCGCGCGCGCTGCGTCGCAGGGTCGCGTATGCCACGCAGGCGGCATCCGTCTACGACGACCTGACGGTGCGGCAGAACCTGCAGTACTTCTCCCGTGTGCTCGGCGCACCCACGGGAGACGTGCAACGTGTCATCGACCAGGTCGAGCTCGGGCCCTACTCCCGCCAGCGAATCGCGTCCCTGAGTGGCGGGCAGCGCAGCAGGGTCTCGCTCGCCACGGCCATGCTCGGTACGCCGGGGTTGCTTGTGCTCGACGAGCCGACCGTCGGACTCGATCCGCTTCTTCGCGAAAACCTGTGGAGCATCTTTCGATCCCTCGCCGACTCCGGCGTCACGGTCATCGTCTCCAGCCACGTCATGGACGAGGCTCTGCGCTGCGACGATCTGATCCTGCTGCGCGATGGAGCGCTCGTAGCCCACACGACACCGGCGGGGCTCCTCGAACAAACAGGCGCGACGAACCCGGATGACGCTTTCCTGACCCTTATCGAACGTGCGGGGCGCGCGGCATGAGCCCCACTGCCACACTCGCGACCGCGGCCAGAGTCCTGCGTCAGCTCTCCCACGACCCACGCTCGATCGCGCTCATGCTCGTGGCGCCGAGCCTGCTTGTCGGACTCTTCGCGTGGCTCTTCGTCGACAACGACGGAGTGTTCCAGAACTTCGGCGGGCCCGTCCTCGCGCTTTTCCCGTTCATCGTGATGTTCCTCATCACGTCGGTCACGACACTCCGGGAGCGGCGCTCGGGCACACTCGAGCGATTGCTCTCCACCCCGCTCGGCAAAGCCGACTTCATCCTCGGCTACGCCATCGCATTCGGGGTCATGGCAACGATTCAGGCCATCGTCACCGTCGCATTCGCGGTCGGGGTGTGCGGCCTCGAGGTCGAGGGTCCGCTGTGGCAACTCGGGCTCGTCGCTGTTCTCGACGCGATCCTCGGCACGGCGCTCGGACTCCTCGCGAGTGCGTTCGCGAACACCGAACTCCAGGCCGTACAGTTCATGCCCGTCCTCGTGTTCCCCCAGATCTTCCTGGGGGGCCTCCTCGTGCCGCGGGACACCATGCCCGATGTGCTCTACGCCATCTCCGACTGGTTGCCCCTGAGTTATGCCATCGACGCGATCACCGCGGTCACCGCAGGCGACGGGGGCTGGGATTTCGCGAAGCCGCTCATCGTGATCGGCGCATTCACGATCGTGTCACTGGCCGTGGCCTCTCTCACGCTCCGCCGCCGCACACCCTGAGCGACTGACAGCGGTCGCGTCGGTTCGGCGAACTAGGATTTCGGCATGAGCGTAGCCTCCGGCATTGACCCCGATGAACTCGAGCCGGGCATCCGCCCGCAGGATGACCTCTTCCGCCACGTGAACGGGCGGTGGATCGATCGCACCGAGATTCCCAGCGACAAGGCCAGGTACGGGTCCTTCTACCTCCTCGCCGAGGAGGCCGAGAAGGCGGTGCGCGACATCATCATCGAGTCCCAGTCGGCAGATCCCGGCACCGAGGCTCGCAAGGTCGGTGACCTCTACGCGAGCTTCATGGACGAGGCGCGTATCCAGGCGCTGGGCGCAGAACCGATCGCGGAGGCCCTCGCATCCGCCGCCGAAGTCTCGAGCATCCCCGATGTGCTCGCGACCCTGGGGCGGCTCGAGCGCGGAGGGGCGTCCGGCTTTTTCGCGGCCTTCGTTGACAACGATCCGGGTCAGCCCGACCGCTACCTCGTTTTCCTCGAACAGTCCGGTCTGGGGCTACCCGACGAGTCGTACTACCGCGAAGACGGCTTCGCCGATATCCGTACCGAGTACGTCCATTTCATCGAGCGGATGCTCACCCTCGTCGATCTGGACGGTGAGGGTGACGACTCCGCCGCCGCACGCGCCAGCCGCATCATGACCCTCGAGACGGAGCTCGCGACCCATCACTGGGACAACGTCACCTCTCGCGACAGCGAGAAAACCTACAACCCCATGCTGTGGCAGAAGGCCAACGACCTCGCCGGTTCCGTCGACCTCGACGTCTGGCTCACCGCGCTCGGCGTCCCGGAGCGTTCGTTCGACGAGGTTGTCGTGCGTCAGCCGAGCTTCCTCAGCGGTCTCGAGTCGGTTCTCCGTGACGACAACCTGGCCGCGCTGCGCGACTGGCTCGCATGGCAGGTTGTGCGCTCCAACGCTCCATATCTCTCGAAGGAGTTCGTCGAGACGAACTTTGGTTTTTACGGCCGCACGCTCACGGGAACCCCGCAGATCCGCGATCGGTGGAAGCGCGGCGTGAGCCTCGTCGAGGGTGCGCTGGGTGAGGCTGTTGGGCGCATTTACGTCGAGCGGCACTTCCCGGAGGCGGCGAAGACCACAATGGACGGCCTCGTCGCCAACCTCGTCGAGGCCTACCGCCAGAGCATCGAGAAACTCGAGTGGATGGGGCCGGCCACACGAGCGCGAGCCCTCGAGAAGCTCGCCAAGTTCACACCCAAGATTGGCTACCCCGTCCGCTGGCGCGACTACTCGAGCCTCGAGATCGACGCGACCGACCTCATCGGCAACATCCGCGCGACCAACGAGTTCGAGTTCCAGCGCGAGCTCGGAAAGATCGGCAAGCCGCTCGATCGCGATGAGTGGTTCATGACGCCGCAGACCATCAACGCGTACTACAACCCAGGGTTCAACGAGATCGTGTTCCCTGCGGCCATCCTGCAGTTCCCCTTCTTCGACGAGACACGGGATGCCGCTGCGAACTACGGTGCGATCGGTGCCGTCATCGGTCACGAGATCGGCCACGGGTTCGACGATCAGGGGTCCAAGTACGACGGCGACGGCAAGCTCACCGACTGGTGGACGCCCGAGGATCGCGCCGCGTTCGAGGAGCGCACGGCATCCCTCATCGAGCAGTACAACGCGCTCGCCCCTCTCCAGGTACCCGACCACCATGTCAACGGCGCGCTCACGATCGGCGAAAACATCGGTGATCTCGGCGGCCTCTCGATCGCATGGAAGGCCTACCTCCTCTCGCTCGGCGGCCAGGAGCCGCCCGTCATCGACGGCTTCACGGGTGCTCAGCGGTTTTTCCTCTCGTGGGCTCAGGCATGGCAGTTGAAGGCGCGAGACGAAGAGGTTGTGCGCCTCTTGACGATCGACCCGCACTCGCCGAGCGAGTTCCGCTGCAATCAGATCGTGCGCAACATCGACGAGTTCTACGACGCCTTCGATGTCAGCGAGTCCGATGCACTGTGGCTCGACCCGAAAGACCGCGTCACCATTTGGTAGAGATCACCCGAGCCCGAGAGCGCAGGGAGCGTCTTCGCACCCCCCGCGCCCCGCAGCATGCCGGCACCGGGGAGCACGAGAACTTCTCCGCCACGTTTGCCGCGCTCGGGCGGCTCGCGTACGAAGGCGCACGAGTATCGGCGAGTGCCGTGGACCTCGCCAGCGGCAAGACTCTTCTCGCCATCGACGATCGCATCGTGCTTCCCACGGCGAGCATCGGCAAGATCCTTCTGCTCATCGAGGTGTCGGCGCGCATCACCCGTCGGGAGTTCTCCGGCTACGGCATTCTCGACAAGACCCCACCCGATGCGGTGGGCGATTCGGGTATTTGGCAGCACCTCCAGGCGCCGTCTCTTCCCATTGCGGACCTCGCTTCGCTCGTGGCATCGACAAGCGACAACCTCGCGACCAATGTGCTCCTGCGGGAGGTTGGTCTCGCGGCCGTCCGGTCGCGCACCGAGTCCCTCGGTCTCATGCGCACGGCGCTCCTCGATCTCGTGCGTGACAGCCGAGGGCCGGATGACGCGCCCCAACTCTCGGTCGGATCGACCACCGAACTGACGTGGCTTTTCGGGGCTCTCGCTCGCAACGAGGTGGTCGATGCGCTCACGAGCCAAAGGGTCCTCGGTTGGCTCTCGTTGAATTGCGACCTGTCCATGGTGGCGAGCGCCTTCGGGCTCGACCCGCTGGCCCATCGTGGCGCAGATCATTCAACACTTCTCGTCAACAAGACGGGAACGGATGCCGGGGTGCGCGCCGAGGCGGGCGCTGTACGCGGCAGCTCGCGATCGGTCGCCTACGCCGTGTCGATCCAATTCAACGATGATTCACTCGCGGCTCGACTGCGTGTTCTCGAGGGGATGCGCACGGTGGGCACCGATCTCCTGGAGTACATCCACCAGTGACCCCCATTCTGGGGTAGGGGTAGCTGTCCCCCGTCCGGGGCAACAACGCGATTGCGGGTTGTCCGCAGAAATGCGGACATGCTAGTTTTGCCCGAGCGACGCGTGCGTGAACCCGAAAAATCACGCACACCCCGACTCGTCGCGGTCGAGCCTTACCCCGATCAGGCCATTTCCTCACCCGAGGCGTTTGATGCTGGGTGCGGCGCGACTCCCCTTACCCAGGAGTTCACCCGTGCTGAAGAAGTTCCTCGCCGTCGTGACGACCCTGCTCATCGCTTTCGGCCTCTCGGTCGTCGCGGTGGCGGCTCCCGCGTCTGCACACCACACCGACCTGTCCGCGAAAGCCGACTGTAAGACCGAAGGCGGCTGGACGATCACGTGGACCGTGATCAACTCCGAGAACTTCGAGGGGGAGGTGACCTCCTCCAACAACACCGCGATTCCCACAGGTACAAAACTTGCGGCGAACCCGAACTACGGCAACAGCAACTCGATCAAGAACACGTTCACTCAGACGGTGACCTCGAACTCGCCGGTGAACACGACCATCACCGTCAAGTGGTTCCGCCAGGGCAACACCGTGTCCCACACCTCGAACGTCACGTTCTCGAGCTTCCCTGCGGACTGCTTCAACTGGAACTGGGAGTACCCCGCCCCGACGTGCGAGTCGCTCACCGTCACCTACCCGTCTGGCATCCCCGCGGGCCAGGCGAATGACGTGAACGTCCGCATCAAGTACGGCGTGAACTTCGCCAACGAGGTCACCCTCAACTTCCACAACAACACCGGAACGTGGTCGGGCACGCAGTCCTTCGTCTACGCCCAGCACCCCAACTGGCCAGCGAACATCGGTCAATACAAGGTGGTGTGGGTGCAGGTCGGCGGCACCAACTACCACTGGCAGGGTGAGGTCACGTGTGGCGAGCTCCCGAAGGATGCTTCCGCCGAGGTGAGCACCACCACCCCGACGTGTGAGCAGGGTTCGAGCCTGGTTCCGGGCGCCATCGTCAACGCGACGTGGGGCACGCCGGTCATCAACGGCAACAGCTACTCGATCGTCGCGACCGCCAACCCCGGACACCTGTTCGCCGACGGCAACTCGACGAAGACCTTCTCGGGAACACTGCAAGGGCCGAAGACCGGGGGCGTCTGCGACGACGTCTCGGTGGCCATCACCATCACGTACGTACCCGAGTGTGCGGTCGACCCTGACAACACGTGGCGTGTCTTCAACCCGTCGGACGAGACCATCGTCGTGACCTACAACGGCCTCACGCACTCGGCGACTCCCGGTTACTCGACGATCACCACGCCGCGCTCGATGGACCCCATCACCCTCACGTGGGGTGCCGATGAGTCGGGCATCAAGCCGGGAAGTGTTGTCGGAACACCCGGCGCCGACCTCACCGGTGAGGACGAGGAGTGCTACACGGCTCCCGATGTGACCAAGGTCGTCGGACAGTGCGCCTACTTCGAGGACGGCACCGCGGGTAACCGCACCGTCTCGATCACCTACGACAACACCGACAGCAACGTGCCCGTCACGTTCTCTCTCCAGGGCTTCGCGGGCGTCTACGACCGCACCGTCCCCGCTGGTGAGAGCGTCACGGTTGAGGCTCCCAACGTGCTCCCGGCCGGTGGGACGTACACCGTGACTGCTGCTGGTGAGACGTTCAATCTGGTGATCGAGCCGTGCCCGACGTTCGAGAAGCCGGAGCCCAAGGTCGAGCAGCGTCCGGTGGCATCCTTCGAGTGTGGCGACACCCAGGTGACGATCGTCACGACGACGTTCACCGCCGAGCCGGTGTTCAACACTGAGACGCTCGAGTGGGGTTGGGGTGAGTGGGTCGAGGGTGAGTCGGTGACGACGTACCGCGCCCCGCTGCCCGAGGAGATCTCCGAGGAGGGTTGTGCCATTGTCGTGACCGACCCGTCGGCCTCGACCTGCACCCCGAACGGTGCGACCGACCTCACGAGCTGGATCCGTGTCGAGCTGAACCCGAACGTGGAGTTCCGTATCGACGGTGAAATCGTCACGGCCGAGTTCACCTCGGTGACCGCCGGCGAGCACGAGGTAACGGCGACGGCCCTGAACGGCTACACGCTCGAGTCGGTCAACCCGGAGCCTGACTACTGGACCGGAACCTCGCACGCGTGGACGTTTACTGCGGTGGATGCTGCGGTCGACTGTGTTCCGACCCTCGCCGATGTGCTTCCGTCGTTCGACTACGAGCCGCTCACGTGTGACACGGACGGCAGCTTCACGATCGGTGCCGAGTTCGGTGACGTGTCGTGGACGGTCAACGGAACCGAGTACCCGCAGGGCACCTACCCGGTGACCGAGGCATCCACGGTCACGCTCGAGGCCTACCCGACGAACCCGGAGGACACCCTCAATGAGGCGTGGATCGACGAGCCGATCGTGTTGACCTTCGAGGAGCCTGCCAGCGGTTGTGGCTTCCCGCTCATTCCGAAGACCCCCGAGCAGCTTGCCTTCACCGGTGCTGCCGCCTCGGTGGGTATCGGTTGGGCCGGAGCGCTCGTCGTCCTGACCGGCCTCGGCCTGGTCATCCTGCGTCGCAAGGCATCCGCCAACTAACGCACGCAACACAGCGCACACGAGCCGCGGTGATCGGGAGACCGGTCCCCGCGGCTCGTGTGGTGTTGGGGCGTCGTACAGTAGCGGGATGACGCGGCTCACGCTCGAGCAGAAAGCTGCCCTCGTCGTGGGCAACGGCTACTGGACGACGGCGTCGGCTCCGGGCATCCCTCCCATCGTCATGGGTGACGGGCCGCACGGGCTTCGGACTCAACGCGAGACCGCGGACAACCTGGGCATCGGCGCGAGCCTCCCTGCGACCTGCTACCCACCAGCGGTGGGACTCGGGTCCAGTTGGAACAGGTCGCTCACCGAGCGGGTCGCCCGGGCCATCGCCGACGAGGCGATCGAGCAGGGTGTCGATCTTGTGCTGGGGCCGGGTGTCAACATCAAACGTTCGCCACTGTGCGGCCGCAACTTCGAGTACTTCTCCGAGGACCCCTACGTCAGCGGCCAGCTCGGCGCCGCGTGGGTGAGGGGCGCGCAGTCCCTCGGCGTTGGCGCATCCGTCAAACACTTCGCGGCCAACAACCAGGAGACCGCGCGCATGACGGTGAGCGCGGAGGTCGACGACCGAACCCTGCGCGAGATCTACCTGCCGGCCTTCGAGCACATCGTGCGAACGGAGAAGCCCGCGACGGTGATGTGCTCGTACAACCGCGTCAACGGTGTCGCCGCGGCGGAGAATTACTGGCTGCTCACCGAACTCCTCCGCGAGGAGTGGGGTTTCGACGGGCTCGTGCTCTCCGATTGGGGTGCCGTCGACAACGCGGTGCCCGCTCTCGAGGCTGGACTCGACCTCGAGATGCCCGGCCCCCAACGCGATTCGCGTGACGCGATCCTGGCCGCCGTGCGGTCGGGCGAGCTCGATGAGTCGGTACTCGACCGTGCCGTCGCCCGGCTGAGCTCACTCGTCGAGCACGTGCACTCCCGCGGCCACCGCGGCGACCACCTCTCGCTCGCCGAACGGCAGAGGCTGGCACGGGATGCCGCGATCGAATCGATCGTGCTGCTGCGCAACGAGCGAGGACTGCTGCCGCTTCGCCCCGGCACACGCGTTGCCGTCATCGGCGAATTCGCACGCACTCCCCGGTTTCAGGGCGCGGGAAGCTCCCAGGTGAACCCCACAAATGTCGAGGCTGCGCTGCCCGCCATGGAGCAACTCGCGGACGTCACCTTCTCACCCGGTTACTACCTCGACGAGCGTGACAACACCAGTCTCATCGAGGATGCCGTCCGTTCCGCCCGGGACGCCGACGTCGCTGTGCTCTTCATCGGGCTCCCGCCCATGGAGGAGTCAGAAGGGTTCGATCGCGACCACCTCGATCTGCCGGCCGACCAACTCGCGCTCATCGCTGCTGTCGCGGCAGCCACCGCCAACACGGTGGTCGTGTTGAGCAACGGCGGCGTCGTCACGGTGGAGCCGTGGCACGACTCGGTAGCGTCCATCGTGGAGGGCTGGCTCCTCGGGCAGGCCGGAGGCCCGGCGGTAGCCGACGTGCTGTTCGGGGTGGCCGCACCCTCGGGTCGCCTCGCGGAGAGCATCCCGTTCCGCCTTCAGGACAACCCGAGTTACCTCAACTTCCCGGGCGAGAACGACGTCGTGCGCTACGGCGAGGGGGTCTTCGTCGGCTACCGCTACTACGAGAGCGCCGAGGTCGCCGTGCGCTACCCGTTCGGGTTCGGGCTCGGCTACACCGATTTCGAGTTCAGCGACCTCGTCGCGACACGCAGTTCGGCGTCGGTTCGTGTCACCAACACGGGTGATCGCGCGGGCAGCCATGTCGTCCAGCTGTACGTAGCTCCGGCGCCATCGCACGTCTCTCGCCCGCGCCGTGAACTCAAGGGCTTCGAGAAGGTGACGCTCGGGCCCGGGGAGTCGGCCGTCGTCGACTTCGTGTTGGATTCGCGAAGCTTCGCCTACTGGGACACCCTCACGGGTGGTTGGCTCGTGCCCGGTGGCCAGTACTCGGTGGAGATCGGGCACAACGCTCGCGACATTGCCCTGCGCGCCGACGTTCGGTTGCCAGCGCCCCCTCCTCGGCGGTTGTCACTGGATTCGCGTGTGAGCGAGTTGATCGAGCATCCGGTGACGGGGCCCGTGCTGTCCTTCGCCATGCGCCGAGCGGAGAACGCGAACGAACTCGGCGGCAACCTCTTCGACATGGTCGCGACCGTGCCGGTGCGTCGACTGCTGCGGTTCCCCGGTGTTGGCGAGCAGATGCGTCAGTTGCCCCTGCTGCTGTCGCTCGCGAACAACCCCGTCATTCGCGCGGTAGCGAGCTGGTTCGGCAAGCGCAGACGCCCGTGAGGTGCCCAGTTCGGTGGGTGCAAATCGCCTGAGACCCACCGAAGTGGGCACCTCACGGAGGGGTGAGGGTTAGGCGGAGTGCTCTTGCGTATCGATGACGGATGTCACGGCGGGCCGCACGTCGAAGACCGCTGCGAGTCCGGCCTCGAACTCGTCGAGCCTTCCCTCCGCGGCGAGTTCTCGTGCTCGTACGGACGGACCGTGCACGAGCACACTCGCGAAGTGTTTGAGCGCCCGCTCCACTTCAGGTGACGCGGCGCGAGCTACCTCGTCCTCGAGCACGTCGAAGATGTGGGTGCGCAAGGCAACAACGGCGGGTTCGGCGGCCGTGTCGGCGGCGAACTGGTGTGCGGCATCCCGCACCATCGCCCGCGCGTCGTCGTGCGCGGTGAGTTGTTCGAGGGGGGCGTGGAGGCTGATGGTCTCGAGGTCGAGCATCTCGACCCCCGGCAGGAAGGCGACGGCGGGGTCGATATTGCGTGGCAGGCCCAGGTCGATCACGAGGCGCTGGCCACGACCCGGGAAGCGATCGACGCCGAGCACGATGTCGGCGGTGCACGTGATGATGACGTCCACCTCGAAGTCGTCGCTCACGGTGAGGCCGTACTTCGCGGCGAACGGAGCCCCACGGCCACTCGGCGAGTGCACGCGGATGTCCTCCGCACCGTGCTGCCGGAGGGCCGCGACCGTGGTCGCCGCGTACTGTCCCGTGCCCACGAGGAGCACCCGCATACGCGACCAGTCGTCGATGCGGCTGGACGCGAGTTCGAGCGCGAGGCGCACGAGCGAGCGCCCGGCACCCCCGACCGCGGTGCGGTTTTTGACGCCGCGACTGGTGTGGGTCGCGCGCTGGAACAGTCGCTCCAGGTCACGACTGGTTGTGCGGTCCCGCCGGGCACGCGAGAGGGCTCCGGCAACCTGGCCCGCGATCTCGTCTTCGCCGACGACGACGGATTCGAGGCCCGAGGTCACCGCGAAGAGGTGAGCCGCGACATCCGTTCCCTCGTGGACCTGCACGGATGCCCGCAACTCGGGCAGCGGAATCCCACTCGCATCGCTCAGTGCCTCGAGGAGCGACATGCTCGCGACGGCGGTCGCCGCCGTGAGTGGCTCATCGATGTCGAGGTAGGCCTCGAACCGGTTGCACGTGGCGAGCACCACAGCGCCGCTCACGAAGTCTGTGGCCGCGACGAGATCAATCGTCGTCTGCTCTGCCACCGTCGAGAGGCGGTCGAGGAGGTCGAAGGATGCGTTCTGGTGGTGGGAGCTCAGACACAGAAGCACTGACCCATGGTAACCCCGCTTCCGGGGTGCTCTCAGGCGCGCATGGCGACCCCGCGGCGCCAGTACCCCATGAAGGCGACCTGGCCGCGGTCGATTCCCAGACCCTTCACGAGGTGCCGTCGCAGCGTCGTGACGACACCGCTCTCGCCCGCGATCCAGAAGTAGCGGTCCGCATGAATGGCAACCGACACGGTCTCCTCGCCGAGCCCGGAGAAGGTGGGGGTCTCCCACAGGAGCTCGTCGCCGACGGGCGGGGCTTCGTCGATGGCCGCGACGGAGGCTGCACCGAGATGCCCGAGCACGGCGGGAATGAGCGCAGACCCGTGCTCACGCCCGAAACGCGGCAACCAGGTCACCTCCACGCCCCGCGGCAACACGATCGGCAGGATGTCGCCCGCCTCGGGAACCTCGATGAACGCGTGACCCGTGGTCTCGGCAGGGGAGTCCTCGAGGATGCGCGCGATAGCCGGCGCCGCCGTTTCGTCGCCCGCGAGCAGGATGCTGCCCGCCTCACCCGGATCGAACTCGATGCCTCCGCCATCCGTGCGTCCGCGGCGGGGACCCAGGACGAGCACATCGTCTCCGGGTCTGGCCGAGCTCGCCCACAACGAGGCAGGCCCGGTTCCGTTCGGGTCGAGGTGGAGTACAAAATCGACGACGAGTTCGGTGGCCGTGGCATCCGCGCGGAGGTGGCGGATCGAGTAGGTGCGCATGGCACCGCGGGTGTGCTCTGGCAGCTCAAGCCAGCGTTGGTACCACTCGTCGCCTGCCGCCTCGAGGGTCGGCAACGGGGCGCCCGGGCTGGGGAAGATCAGTTTGATGCGCTGATCGAAGACGAAACCGGGGGTGCCCAGCTCGGCGATCTCGTCGCCTCCGAACGTGATGCGCACGAAGCTCGGCGAGACACGGTCGACCGCGCGAACAACCGCGCGCGCGAGAAGGAACGGGGAGACGGTGTCAACGGGCATGGTGCCTTCCAGCGGGGATCACGAGCGGGTCGCCCGATACGGGGTCGGTGATGATCGAGCATTCGAGACCGAACGCTTCGCGCACGAGCTCGGCGGAGATGATGTCGCGTGGCGCGCCGGTCGCGAGGATGCTGCCGTCCTTCAGCACAACGAGTTCGTCCGCGTATCGCGCGGCGAGGTTGAGGTCGTGCAGCACCATCACGATGGTGGTCCCGCGATCGCGATTGAGGTCGATGAGCAGATCGAGCACCTCGACCTGGTGGGCGACATCGAGGAACGTCGTCGGCTCGTCGAGCAACAGGATGTCGGTGTGCTGGGCGAGCGCCATAGCGATCCACGCTCGCTGCCGCTGCCCACCGGAGAGCTCGTCGACGGGGCGTTCGGCGAGGTCGAGGATGTCCGTTGCCTCGAGGGCGTCGGCAACGGCGGCGTAGTCGTCGGCGCTCCAGCGGGCGAGGGCGCCCTGGTGCGGGTGGCGGCCGCGGCCGACGAGGTCGGACACCACGATGCCTTCGGGAGCCGTGGGGTTCTGCGGCAGGAGCCCCACGATGCGGGCAACCTCGCGCGTGGGGAGGGAGCGCGGGTCCTTTCCGTCGAGGAGCACCCGGCCGCTGGCGGGCGCGAGGAGTCGCGCGAGCGAACGCAGCAGTGTGGACTTGCCGCATCCGTTGGCCCCCACGATTGCGGTGATGCGCCCGCTCGCGACGTCGTAGTCGAGCGCGTCGATGACCGTGCGGTCCCCGTAGGCGAGGGTGAGTCCCTCGGCGGTGAGGGTGCGGTGGGTCGTCATATCGTGCTTCCCTTGCGATTCATTCTGATGAGCAGGTAGATGAGGTACGGCGCACCGAGCGCGCCCGTGATGACGCCGACGGGGTATCGGTTGTCGAGGGCGAACTGGCCGATGAGGTCGGCGCACAGCACGAGCAGTGCGCCGATGGCACCCGCGGGGAGCAGCAGGTTCGCCCCTGCACCCCAGATTCGTGCCGCGATCGGCCCGGACATAAACGCGACGAACGCTATAGGGCCCGTTGAGGCTGTCGCCACGGCGAGCAGGCAGACCGCGGTGACGATGAGCGCCAGCCGCGTGCGCTGAACACCCACGCCGAGGGATGCCGCGGAGTCGTCGCCGAGCCTCAGGGCTCCGAGCGGTCGCTGCAGCGCGATGAGCACGGGAACCGCGAGAACACAAGCGATCGCCACGGGCAGCACACGCGACCAGCCGGCTCCGTTGAGGCTTCCCGTGAGCCACTGCATGGCCACCTGGAGGTTCCACTGCGCGGCCCGCGAGAGCACGTAGGCAACGAGGCTGTCGAGCATGGCGGCAATGCCAATACCGATGAGGATGAGACGGATGCCCGAGAACTCGCCGCGGTGGGAGAGCAGGTAGATGGCGCCCGCCGTGAGGAGCGCCGCTGCGAGCGCGAGCAACGACACTTGGGTTTCGCTGAAACCGAGGACCACGATCCCCACTACACCGGCGGCGCTGGCTCCCGCCGTGATGCCGATCACGTCGGGCGAGGCGAGCGGGTTGCGCAGAAGCGTCTGGAAGCTCACGCCGGCCATCCCGAAGCTCACGCCAGCCAGGAGGCCGAGGGTCGCGCGGGGGAGGCGTAGTTCACCGATCGTGAAGGCGCCGGGCGCATCGACTCCCACCAGGACGGCGATCACGTCGGAGAGCGGATACACGGTGTCCCCGACCATGAGGGTCGTGGCGAACACCACGACTACGGCAAGGGCAGCGATCGCGAGAAGGATGCGCTGCCGACGGAGTCGCCGGGTGCGACCCTCACGGAGGATGCTCACGGCGGTCATAGTTCGCGCACCCGCTGCCGGCGGACGATCCAGATGAAGAAGGGTGCCCCGATGACGGCCGTGATGATGCCGACCTGGATCTCTTCCGGCCGCGCAATGACACGACCGAGAACGTCCGCTGCCACGAGGAGTGCTGCTCCACCGATTGCCGAAAACGGCAGCAGCCAGCGGTAGTCGGTGCCGACGATGAGACGGCACACGTGAGGAACAACGAGACCGACAAATCCGATGGGGCCAGCGACGGCGGTCGCGGTGCCGCACAGCAGGATCGCCCCGATCGCTCCGACGAGGCGGGTGCGCCCGACGCGCTCGCCGAGTCCCGCCGCGAGGTCGTCGCCGAGCGCGAGCACGGTCATGCCGCGCGAACTGATCAGGCACAGCACCGCTCCGAGTGCGAGGATCGGCGCGACAACTCCGATGCGCCCCCAGTCCGCTCCGCCGACGCCCCCGATCTGCCAGAACTGATAGAGCGTGAGCACGTCGACGCGCGGTAGGAGGATCGCGGTGACGAGCGAACTGAGCGCTGCGGATGTCGCGGCCCCTGCGAGGGTGAGTTTGAGCGGTGTAGCCCCTCCCCGGCCCAACGAGCCGACCGTGTACACACCCGCGGAGGCCACGGCGGCGCCGAGGATCGCGACGGCGACCATCGTGTAGGGCTCGCTGAGCCCGGCGAAGGCGATACCGATGACCACGGCGAGGGCTGCTCCCGACGACACTCCGAGGATGCCCGGGTCGGCGAGAGGATTCCGCGTCACGGCCTGGATGCTCGCACCAGCAAGCGCGAGGGCAGCACCGACGATGATCGCGAGCACCGTGCGCGGGACACGCTTGACCACCGCGGACTCTCCAATTCCCGACGTGCTGCCGGAGAGGCCGCCCACGATCTCATCCCACGAGACATCCCGCGCGCCAAAGGCGAGGGATGCAACACACAGCACCGCGAGCACGCCGAGCGCGACAGCGAGCCACCCCAGGCGCACCAGCCGAGTTCGCTGGAGCGTGTGGGCCGGTGAGCCCGGGGTGATGGTGGCGGTGGTCACGACGCGGTGAGGGGCTCCGAGAGCGTCGCGAAGTACTCGTCGATGCCCCACCCGATCGACAGCGGTGACGGGTTGGCCGAAGCGGCGAGCGGTGCGGAGTTCTCGAGCACCGCAATGCGTCCTTCCGCGATGGCGGGGATGGTGCGCAGAAGCGGGTCGGCCTGGAGCTGCGTGATGATCGCGCCATCCGCATCCCCGTAGGTCACGAACACGTCGACGTCGGCGAATCGGTCGGCGGCCTCGGAGCTGACGGTCACGTAGAACTCGTCGGTGCCGGCGGACTCCTCGGTCACGATCTCGGGCGCGGGGAGTCCGATTTCCTCGAGGAATCCCGGGCGCGTGTCGTGGCTCGTGTAGAACCCGATCTGACTGAGGTCGGAGGGGTCGAGGTAGGAGAACAGCACCTTGGCGTCGGCGAGTTCCGGATGCCCGGCGAGCGCGTCGTCGATCTGCGTGTCGAGCTCCTCGATGAGCGCCTCGCCCTCGCTTTCGAGCCCGAGAGCTGTCGAGTTCATGCGGATCATGTCGTCCATGGACGTGCCCCAGGCCACGTCGGGGTAGGCGACGACGGGCGCGATCTTCGACAGGGTGTCGTACTCCTCCTGAGTGATGCCGGAGTAGGAGGCGAGGATGACGTCCGGGTCGGTGTCGGCGACAGCTTCGAAGTCGATGCCGTCGGTCTCGTCGAAGAGCACCGGTGTCTCGGCGCCCAGCTCCTCGAGCTTGTCCTCGACCCACGGCAGCACACCGTCGTTGTCGTCATCCCCCCACGTTGCCTTGCTCATGCCGACCGGCACGATACCGAGGGCGAGCGGAACCTCGTGGTTGGCCCAGGCGACGGAGGCAACACGCTCCGGTTTCGCGTCGATCGTCGTCGTGCCGTAGACGTGCTCGATTGTGACGGGGAAGACTCCGTCGGAGGCGGCCTGTTGCTGCTCGTTGTCGGTCGTGGAGCACGCGGCGAGAGTGAGCGCAACGGCGCTGATGGCGACGATCGCGGTGGGGCGGAGGCGGGTCACAAGGGTCCTTTCGGTGGGCATGTTAGGGGAGCCTAACCTAATTAAGCAGAGCGGTCTAGCGTTACTCTGGAACCGTGAACCTCCCAGCCCAGCACCCCCTCAACGACGGCCGAACCGCCGAATCACGGCTCGTCCGGGCCTATCGCGGGGAGCGCCCCGAGGTCACACCCGTGTGGTTCATGCGTCAAGCCGGGCGCTCGCTACCCGAGTACCGCGAGCTGCGGGTCGGCACCGCGATGCTCGATGCGTGCCTGACGCCAGAACTCGCGAGCGAGATCACACTCCAGCCCGTACGCAGGCACGGAGTGGATGCCGGCATCTTCTTCAGCGACATCGTCATCCCCGTGAAGCTCGCCGGCGTCGGGGTCGAGATCGTTCCGGGTCGTGGACCCGTGGTCGAGCATCCGATCCGCACCGCAGCCGACGTTCTCGCGCTGCGACCGCTCGATCCGGCCGCGCTGGAACCCATCACCCGCGCCGTGGAACTCACCGTCGCCCAGCTTGGCTCGACCCCCCTCATCGGATTCGCGGGGGCGCCATACACACTCGCGTCGTACCTCGTCGAGGGCGGGCCGTCCAAGGATCAGCTGCGCACGCGCACCCTCATGTACTCGGACCCCCACACGTGGGCGGCGCTGCTGAACTGGTGCGCCGATGTGACAGGGCAGTTTCTGCGAGCCCAGGTGCTCGCCGGTGCATCCGCCGTCCAACTCTTCGACTCGTGGGTGGGGTCGCTGAGCGAGCAGCAGTACGTGCGCAGGGTCGCGCCGCACTCGAAGCGTGCCCTGTCCCATCTCCGCGGCCTCGACGTGCCGCGTGTGCACTTCGGTGTCGGCAGCGGGGAACTCCTGCACGCCATGCACGCGATCGGCGTTGACGTCATGGGGGTCGATTGGCGCATCCCCCTCGACGAAGCCGAGCGGCGGCTCGGCGGGGGTGTTCCCCTCCAGGGCAACCTCGACCCGGCACTCCTCGGTGCTCCCTTGCCCGTGCTGGAGGCGCACGTGCTCGACGTGCTCGACCGCGGGATGCTCGCACCGTCGCACGTCGTCAACCTCGGGCACGGCGTGCCGCCCGAGACCGACCCCGACGTGCTCACGCGCATCGTGGAACTGGTGCACTCACGATGAGTTCCCGTGACTGACGTCACCGTTGTCGGCGGCGGCATCGGTGGGCTTGTTGTCGCACGCCTACTCGCGCTTGCCGGGCGTACGGTGACACTGCTCGAAGCGTCCGACCGGCTGGGCGGCACCGTGGCGAGCCACACCGTAGGCGGCCTTCAACTCGATGCCGGTGCCGAGAGTTTCGCCACCCGAGGCGGCACGGTTCGAACGCTCGCGGCTGAGCTCGGGCTCGGCGATCGTGTTGTTGCCCCCGCGGCTCTCAGCGCGTGGTTGCAGCCAGTCTCCGGCGAGGCCGTGCCCCTACCCGATGCCGCGCTCCTCGGCATCCCGGGGACGCCGCTCGCGGCCGACGTCATCACCGCCGTCGGTGGAGCGGCCGCGTTCCGCGCCCAGCTCGATTCGCTCATCCCCGCGCTGTGGGCGCGGAAATCGCTCACCGTCGGCCAGCTCGTGCGGCGTCGGATGGGGGCCGGTGTGCTCGAGCGACTCGTCGCGCCCGTCGTCCACGGCGTGTACTCGATTCATCCGGACGACCTCCCCATCGACCGAGTAGCCGGACTTCGTCAGGCTTATGGTCTGCAGGGCTCGCTCGCGGCAGCCGTGCGCTCACTGCGTGATGCCGCGCCCGCCGGCTCGGCCGTGGAAGGGATCGAGGGCGGGGTGCACCGGCTCGTGTCGGCGCTCGCCTCCGACCTCGACAGGCTCGGTGTCGCGGTCGAGTTGGGGCACGAGGTGACCTCACTCGCTGGCCTCTCCGGCACGGTCATCGTTGCTGCTCCCGGCGTGGTGGCGCCCGTCGATGGGCGGGACGTGACCGTCGCCACCCTCGTCGTCGATGCGCCGTGGTTGGATGCAGCACCCCGAGGTACGGGGGTGCTCGTCGCTCGAGGGGCACGAGGCATCCGTGCACGCGCACTCACGCATTCGACGGCGAAGTGGCCATGGCTGCGCGATCGTGCGGAGGGCAAACACGTGCTGCGCCTGTCGTATGACGATGAACCCGACAACCTTGCCGAGTCGGCGCGCACGGATGCCGAGGCTCTCCTCGCAGCGGAGCTTCCACCCGCGTCGATCCTCGACTTCGCCCGCGTGACGTGGACCCGGCCAGCGGCCCTCACGACCCCGACGGACCACATCGTGGTCGGCGAGACCGTCGGTGGCTCCGGCATCGCGGGCATCGTCGCGCACGCGGAGCGAACCGCGCGAACGCTACTGGAGAACTCATGACGAACATCACGATCACCCACGCAGAGACGGGAGTCATCCACGCCGAAGTGCTGCGAAGCCAGCGCATCTCGCCGAACTTCGTACGCGTCACCTTGACGGGCGACGATCTGCGGCGGTTCGAGTACCGCGGATTCGACCAGTGGTTCCGGCTCGCGCTCCCCGTCGACGACTCGACCCGGTTCGACAACCTGCCGAGCCGCGTCGACACCCGCGGGTATCTCAAGTTCCTCATGCTGCCGAAGACCACCCGTCCGGTCATCCGTAACTACACCGTGCGAGCGTTCCGGCCGGAGGGCCCCGAGCTCGACATCGACTTCGTGGTGCACGGCACGGAGGGTGTCGCTGGCCCGTGGTCGGCCGCAGTGGAACCCGGCGAGAGGGTGGCGTTCATCGACCAGGGGTGCGGGTGGAAGGGCGTGGCATCCGACTACGTGCTGCTCGTCGCCGACGAGACCGGACTGCCCGCCGTTGCGAGTGTGCTGCGCGACCTGCCGAGGGAGGCCACGGGCCATGCCGTCATCGAGGTGCCCGACCTCGCCGACCAGCAACCGACCGACGCGCCCGACGGTGTCACGGTGCGCTGGGTCGCGCGAGAGGGCGACGCGAAGCCCGGGACTCTCGCGCTTGACACTGCGAAGGCGCTCTCGCTGCCCGCAGGCACCCCCTACGTTTTTGTGGTCGGCGAGTCCGCCCTCGCGACGGGACTGCGACGCTGGGCGGTCTCCGAACGCGGCGTCCCGAAGTCGCACGTCACCTTCTGCGGCTACTGGAAGCAGGGGCACGGCCACTAGTTTTTTTGGTGGTCACCAACTAAATTTGGTGACCACCAACTATTCTGGGAGGCACCATGCAGTTTCAGAACCCATTCGCTGTGATCACTCCCAGCGCCGATGGGGACGTGCTTCAGGTCGTCGCGCGCGCCCCCCAGGCCTGGCACACCTCGGCTGCGGTGGCGCGGATCGCCGGCACCCGATCCCAGGAGGGGGTACGACTCGTCCTGAATCGACTTGTCGAACAGGGCATCGTCGAGCGTGAGGCAGACACCCAGGGGCATCGATTCCGTCTGAACCTGGACCATCTCGCCTCCGACGCCGTCATAGCCATCGCCCGGCAGTGGGAGACCTTCCTCTCGCGTCTCACACTCGAGGTGGAGAGTTGGAATCGACCGCCCCTGTACGGAGCCGTGTTCGGCTCGGCAGCGCGCCAGGACATGAAGGCGACAAGCGACATCGACCTCTTCCTCGTTCGCCCAGAAGGACTCACCGACGACAGCTGGTTCGAGAACGTGACGGTCTTGGAACACAAGGCTTCGAGGTGGACGGGAAACGATGTGCGAACGCTCTGGATGGATGGGTCAGAGGTTTCGGAGCGTGTGCGCGAGACCGTACTGAGGGATATCCTCCGTGACGGCGTCCGCATCACGGGAGATCCCCTCTGGCTGAGACGTGTTGTGGGTGGGTCACGATGAGGACCATCGAGTGCACCGCCAACACGCGGGAGGGCCGGATGCGCAAAGCGACGGACACGCATCGGGCCAGAGTCACGACGAAGCTCGAAAGTTGCTAAGACAAGCTGAGCCCTCGCTCGAAACCTCTCTCACGACGCTGTTGGGCATAAAGACCGATGCTGGATACGGATCGGTCGCGCTGTCCGCGCAGAAACTGAAGGCCGCCGAACGCGCGGCGCGAAAGCTGGTCGAAGCGGCCCGAACCGTCTAGTTTTCTACGGCGCGTATTTTCTACAGCGTGTAGAGAGTGCGAGGATGGAACGATGACAGACGAAGCGCTCGGCTACACGTTGTGGGCAGTTTTGCGCAGGGATGGCGCCACCCCGGCAGGTACGGGTGATCTAGCCCCCGCGATCGCGGCGGTCGAGGCTGCGGGGGTCACAATCCGCGGGTTCTACGACGTGTCATCCATGCGGGCGGATGCCGACCTCATGATCTGGATGCACGGCGAGAAGCCCGAGACGCTGCAGTGGGCACTCCGCGAACTGCGTCGCAGCGAGCCCCTGAAGAGCCTGCTCCCCACGTGGAACGCGATGGGAGTGCACCGCGAGGCCGAGTTCACGCGCAGCCACGTGCCCGCGTTCCTCCGCGGCAAGGAGCCGGAGGCCTGGCTCACCGTTTACCCCTTCGTGCGCTCCTACGAGTGGTACCTGCTGCCCGACGATGAGCGCAAGGCGATGCTCGCCGACCACGGACGCAAGGGTTCCGAGTACCCGCAGGTGCTGGCCAACACCGTCGCGGCCTTCGCGCTCGGCGACTACGAGTGGATCCTGCCGCTCGAGGCACCGGAACTCGTCGACCTCGTCGACCTCATGCGCCATCTACGGCAGACGGATGCCCGGCTGCACGTGCGCGAGGAGATCCCGTTCTACACCGGTCGCCGCATCCGCGTCGACGAGATCGCGGAGGTGCTGTCGTGACGCTGACAAACGGTGAGGTTGGGCGACTCGTGCCCGGCGCAACCCCTGCCGCATCATCCGGCCCCGAGCACGTGGAGGAGCCCGTCGCCTACGACGCGATCCTGCTCGCGAGCTTCGGCGGCCCCGAGGGGCAGGACGACGTGATCCCCTTCCTCCGCAACGTGACGCGCGGCCGCGGAATCCCCGAGGAGCGCCTCGAGGAGGTCGCGCACCACTACCGTGCGTTCGGCGGCGTGAGCCCCATCAACGACCAGAACCGTGAACTCAAGGCAGCCCTCGAGGCGGAGCTCGCGAAGCGCGGCATCGACCTGCCGGTGCTGTGGGGCAACCGCAACTGGGACCCGTACCTTCGGGATGCCCTCACCGAAGCGCACGAGCGCGGGTTCACGAAACTCATCGCCGTCGGCACGAGTGCCTACAGCTCCTATTCGAGTTGCCGCCAGTACCGCGAGGATTACGCGATGGCTCTCGAGGAGACCGGCCTCGGCGGGGTCATCCAGATCGACAAGGTGCGCCAGTTCTTCGACCACCCCGGTTTTGTGGAGCCCTTCATCGAGGGCACGCGTGACGGCATCGCCGCGCTCGAGGCGCAGGGCATCCCGCGCGATCACATCCACGTACTGTTCGCGACACACTCCGTGCCGACGGATGACGCGATCCGCAGCGGCCCCCGCGACCGCGACTTCGGGGAGGGTGGCGCCTACGCCGCCCAACATCTCGCGGTCGCCGAGGTGGTGGTGCGCGAGGTCGCCGACGGAATCGGGTGGGACCTCGTCTACCAGTCCCGCTCCGGGCCGCCGACGCAGCCGTGGCTCGAACCGGACATCAACGACCGCATCGTCGAGCTCGCGGGGCAGGGCGTGAAGGGTCTCGTGATCGTTCCGCTCGGGTTCATCTCCGATCACATGGAGGTCAAGTGGGACCTCGATACCGAGGCGCTCGAGACGTCTGAGGAGAACGGCATCACCGCGGTGCGGGTTCCCACCCCCGGTGTGCACGCTGCCTTTGTGAGCGGGCTTGTCGATCTCGTGCTCGAACGCCGCGACGGAGTACCGACCGCCGAACGACCGGCACTCACCGATCTTGGCCCCTGGTACGACGTGTGTCGCCCCGGCTGCTGCGAGAACATCCGTCTCGGATTTAAGCCGGCTCTCGCGGGGATCGCGCCGTGACCGTCGTGCGCATCGGCACGCGAGGCAGCGAACTCGCGCGGGCCCAGACCGGGATGATCGCGCGGGAGCTCGAGAAACGCGGCGCGCAGACCGAGCTCGTCATCATCGCGACCGAGGGCGACCGCTCGACGGCGCCGCTCGCCTCCCTCGGCGGCGCTGGTGTTTTTGTCGCAGCCCTGCGTGAGGCTCTCCTCGACGGACGAGTCGACGTGGCGGTGCACTCGCTCAAGGATCTGCCGACGGCGCCGGCCCCCGGCCTCGCGATCGGAGCTGTACCCAAGCGCGTGGATGCCCGTGATGCACTCTGCGCTCGCGACGGACTGACCCTCGAGACTCTCCCCGAGGGCGCTCGTGTCGGCACGGGGTCGCCCCGCCGCGTTGCCCAGTTGCGCGCTCGCCGTCCGGATCTCGAGATCGTCGACCTGCGCGGAAACGTCGACACGCGGCTCGGCACTGTGGCGTCGGGCGAACTCGACGCGGTGGTGCTCGCCGTCGCCGGTCTCGATCGCCTCGGTCGCCTCGAAGTCGTCACCGACTTCCTCGATATCAACCCCTGGCCGACCGCACCCGGTCAGGGTGCGCTGGCTGTAGAGGTTCGTGCGGGCGAGGAGAAACTCGTCGCTGCCCTCGACCACAAGACGTCTCGAGTGACCGCCGAGGCGGAGCGCCGCACGCTCGCACTTCTCGAAGCGGGATGCTCGGCCCCCGTCGGCGCGCACGCGGTCATCGACGACGGGCTCCTCTTCCTCAGTGCCCGTGTCTACGGACCTGACGGTCACATCACGAGTTCCCACGCCCTCTACGTCTCGGACTCGAAGGATCCGGCGACCGAACTCGCCGAGCGTGTTTCGGCGGAGCTCTTCGACCAGGGCGCTGCCGACCTGATCGGGGCGACGGCATGATCGTCCGCCCTCGCCGATTGCGCGCGACACCGGCCATGCGCCGACTGGTCGCGGAGACTCGACTGCACCCGGCCGAGCTCGTCCTCCCGATGTTTGTGCGCGAAGGTACAAGCGAGCCGATGCCCGTAACCTCCATGCCCGGTGTCGTGCAGCATTCCCTCGATTCGCTTCGCCGCGCGATCGCCGAGGCTGCGGAGGCGGGCGTCGGCGGCGTCATGCTCTTCGGTGTGCCAGAGCACAAAGACGCCGTGGGTTCCGGGGCAACCGACCCTGACGGCATCCTCAATGTCGCCACTCGCGCAGTCGTCGCCGAGGCGGGGGATGCGCTCGTGGTGCAGACGGACCTGTGCCTCGACGAGTTCACCGACCACGGGCACTGCGGCGTTCTCGATGCCGAGGGCCGTGTCGACAACGACGCCTCCCTGCTGCGCTACCGCGACATGGCGATCGCACAGGCAGAGTCCGGGTCGCAGCTGCTGGGTCTCAGCGGCATGATGGACGGTCAGGTCGCGGCCGTGCGCGACGCACTCGATGCGGCCGGGCATCCGGATGTTCCACTCCTCGGGTACGCGGCAAAGTACGCGTCCGCCTTCTACGGGCCGTTCCGCGAAGCGGTCCAGTCTTCGCTCGAGGGGGACCGGCGCAGTTATCAGCTGAATCCCGCCAACGCGCGGGAGGGCGAGCGCGAGGTGCTACTCGACGTCGAGGAGGGCGCCGACATCGTGATGGTCAAGCCCGCGATGAGTTACCTCGACGTGCTCGCTCAGGCGGCCGCGATCAGCCCCGTTCCCGTGTGGGCGTACCAGGTCTCGGGCGAGTACGCGATGATCGAGGCGGCTGCGGCGCACGGCTGGATCGATCGTGAGCGAGCGATCGCCGAATCGGTCCTGTCGATCAAGCGTGCCGGCGCGGATGCCGTACTCACCTACTTCGCCCTCGAGCTCGCAAGGAGTCTTCGATGACCGAGTCGATCACCAATGAGCAGGCCTTCGAGCGAGCCAGAGCCGTGCTGCCGGGTGGTGTCAACTCGCCAGTGCGCGCGTTCGGTTCCGTCGGCGGCGCGCCCCGCTCCTTCGTCTCGGCGCGCGGTCCGTACGTCACCGACGTCGAGGGTCGCGAGTACGTCGATCTCGTCGGATCGTGGGGTCCGGCCATCCTCGGTCACGCGCACCCCGCCGTGATCGCCGCGGTGCAGGATGCCGCCGCACGCGGACTCGGCTTCGGGGCATCCACACCGGGCGAGACCGAGCTCGCCGAGCTCGTGATCGACCGTGTGGGAACCCGTTATCTCGAAAAGCTCCGGCTCGTCTCGACGGGCACCGAGGCGACCATGACGGCGATCCGCCTCGCGCGCGGGGCGACCGGTCGCGACCTGCTCGTGAAGTTCGCCGGGCACTACCACGGTCACTCCGACGGCCTCCTCGCTGAGGGCGGCTCGGGCCTCGCGACTCTCGCGATCCCCGGTTCGGCTGGCGTGCCGGCACCCATCGCCGCGCAGACGATCGTCATCGGCTACAACGATCTCGATGCGGTGCGTGAGCTCTTCGCCGAGCGTGGTCACGAGATCGCGGCCGTCATCGTCGAGGCGGCGCCGGCGAACATGGGAGTGGTTGCGCCGGCCCCCGGCTTCAACCGAGACCTCACCGAGATCGCCCACAACCACGGCGCCCTCGTCATCCTCGACGAGGTGCTCACGGGCTTCCGTGTCTCGCCCTCCGGCTGGCTCGGGCTCGACGGCGACTACTCGCCCGACCTTGTCACCTACGGCAAGGTCATCGGAGGCGGCCTGCCGCTCGCCGCCCTCGGTGGTCGTGCCGCCGTGATGGACTTGCTCGCCCCGCTCGGCCCGGTGTACCAGGCGGGAACACTCAGCGGTAATCCCGTCGCCGTCGCCGCGGGGCTCACCACCCTCAAGAACGCGGATGCCGCGGTCTACTCCCACCTCGATGCGACGGCGGCAACCCTCTCCTCCGCCGTCTCGGCTGCACTCTCCGCGGAGGGGGTGGACCACAGCATCCAACGCGCGGGCAATCTCTTCTCCATCGCGTTCCGTTCGACGGCACCCACCAACTACGCCGAGGTGAAGCAACAAGACGCGTTCCGCTACGCGCCCTTCTTCCACTCCATGCTGAGCGCGGGGGTGTCGTTGCCGCCGAGTGTCTACGAAGCGTGGTTCGTCTCGGCGGCCCACGACGCTGCGGCACTCGACCGCATCCTGGATGCGTTGCCGGCAGCTGCCGCTGCGGCCGCAAGCGCGGTGTGACCCTGCGACGGATCCCCCGCCGCTGTCAACCCCTCTGCATTCCCTTCGTGGCATAGACACGCGAGGTCTAAGGTGGAGGCGTCAGCACCACGACTACCGAATGAGGGAGACACCATGCGAGGCAAGATCCTCTTCGTAGTCGGCCTGGGGGTCGGCTATGTTCTCGGAACCCGCGCCGGTCGCGAGAAGTACGAGCAAATCAAGTCGGCAGCCTCGAAGCTGTGGAACGATCCGCGGGTTCAGAAGCGTGTCGACGACGCGCAGGACTTCGTGAAGGACAAGGCCCCGGAGGTCGCAGAATTCCTCGCCGACGGCGCGAAGAAGGTTGTCTCGAAGGCATCGGGGTCATCGACGAAGGCGCCCGCCAAGTCGAGTGGCTCGCGTTCGACGGCGTCGAAGTCGACGTCTGCGAAGTCGTCCACGGCGAAGTAGTCGGTTATGTCCGGCGTCCCTCCCCGCCCCAAGCGTTCGCTTTTCGCACTCATCGCAGACCTGCCGGGGTATCTCGTTGACCTCCTGAGGGCCGAACTCGACCAGCTCAAGAAGGAGCTCGCGCAGCGCGCGGCACAGGCAGGAATCGGCATCGGTTTCCTCGTCGGTGCCGGACTGTTCCTTTTTTTCGCGCTCGCAGCCTTCATCACGGCGGCCATCCTCGGGCTAGGGGAGGTCCTGCCCGCATGGGCGGCAGCTCTCATCGTCGCGGGGGCGCTTCTCGTGATCGCGGGCATCCTCGTGGCTATCGGTATCGCGTCACTCAAGAAGGGCGCACAGGGCCCTAAGAACACTGTCGAGAGCATCAAAAAGGATGTCAGCGTTATCCAAGGAACAGGAAGGCGAGACTGATCATGACCGACCTACCCGTTGAAGAGCGCGTAGCTGCCGCACGAGCCGGACTCGGCGACACCCTGGACGCGATCGAAGACAAGCTCAACGTGCCCAAGCGTGTCGAGGAACTCACCGCCAAGGCCAAAGCCTCGTACGAGGCGAACCCGATTCCGTGGATCGTTGGCGCCGTCGGTGCGGCGGTTGTGGTGGCTGGCCTCGTGGCGTGGGCAGTTCTGAGCGACGACTGACCGGCGGGGCGCCTCGATTCGCGTCCCACTCCCCTACGGGGGGAGGATAGACGCATGGCACCCAAACCGCTCGCCGGATGGCGCGTGCTAGTGCCTCGAGGCGGTAAGTGGGGCGACGGCGTCGCGGCGACCCTGCGTCAACTCGGCGCGACCCCCGTCATCGCGCCCATGATCAACTTTGCGAGCGCGGATGACGGAGCGGCGCTGGCCAACGCGCTGCACGAACTCGCCGATGGACAGTTCGAGTGGCTCGTCGTGACGAGTGCGACAACCGTCGACGTTCTGGCAGGGCACGGCGTCACTCTCCCCGAGTCGACGCGTGTTGCCGCCGTCGGAGAGACAACGGCTGCCGCTCTCCAACTCGCCGGGTATCGCGTCGATTTTGTGCCGCAGCGCGACAACTCTGCTCGAGGTCTCGTGAAGGAGTGGCCGGCCTCCGGCGGCGGGCGTGTGCTCGTCCCTCAGTCCGACATTGCCGAGCCCACTCTCGTATCCGGGCTTCGCAAGCTCGGACTCGACCCCACCTTTGTCGCGGCGTATCGAACCGTGGGTGTTGCCGTGTCGGACTCGGTGCGAACGGATGTCGCTTCCGGTCGTATGTCGGCAATTCTCGTGAGTTCCGGCTCCGTCGCGCGCCAGATCGCCGAGCAGTTGGCTCCCCTGCCCGACGGCATCATCGTCGCGTGTATCGGTCCGCGCACCGCCTTCGACGCGCGCGCTGCTGGTCTGCGCGTAGACCTCATCGCCGAGGACCGATCGGCCGACTCGCTCATTGACGCTCTCGTGGAGCGCGCGGCGAGGTAGGCCGTCAGCGACGGGTGAGCCTCACGAGGGGGATCGTGCGAGATGTCTTCTTTTCGTAGCTCGCGAATCCTGCGTTAACCGAGGTGATGTACCTCCACAGGTCGTCGCGTTCGGCACCCTCGACCACCGTTGCGTGAACTGGCACGGTTTCGTTGCCGTACTCGATGACGGTGTCGGGGTGGGCGAGGAGGTTGTAGTACCACCCGGGATTCTCGGGTGCCCCACCCTTGGAGGCGACGACGATCCAGTTGTCGTCACCGGGGAAGCTCATGAGCGGGCTGACTCGTTCCACGCCCGACTTGGCGCCCACGTGATGCAGGAGTACGAGCTTGTCGCTGTGGAACGGCGCACCGACGTAACCACCATTGGCACGGAAGTCGGCGATGATCGCGGAGTTGAAATCTGTCACGCCGTAGTCAACGCGATGACGAGCGACACGATTCCCAGCAGCGGAGCGAGACCCTGAATGAGTGCCGGTCGCGCGAGCTTCGGTGAACTCGCGATGAGCACGAGAGCCGCTCCGACCATACTTCCCGCGGCGAGGAAGATGAGCGCGGCGCCGGCCTCGGGCATCCCCGCCCAGAAAAGCACGATGCCCACCGCCACACCGATCGCGAGGAAGAGGTTGTAGAACCCCTGGTTGAAGGCCATCGGCTTCACCGTGTCGGCGTCCGCCTGGCTGCCGACACCGAAGGTGCGCCACGTTGAGGGGCGCGACCACCGGATGCTCTCGAGCACAAAGATGTACAGATGGATGATGGCGCCAAGCCCCACCAGCACGCTTGCCGCTACGGCGAATCCCACGTTCATGGGGTGAGCGTATACCCGCGGCCGCGTGTGGACGGGGACTTAACCGAAGAGGATGGCCGCCTCGTCGTACCGGGATTGCGGCACAACGTTGAGGGTGCCGAGCGCATCCTCGAACGCGACGTGGGTGATCGACGTGCCGCGCAGCGAGACCATGCGGCCCCAGTGGTTGTGCACAACCGAGTCGACCGCGGCCATTCCGTAGCGGGTGGCGAGCACGCGGTCGTACGCGGTGGGGGTGCCGCCGCGCTGGATGTGCCCGAGGGTGGTCGCACGCGTCTCGATTCCCGTGCGGGCCTCGATCTCGGGTGCGAGCACGTCGCCAATGCCTCCGAGACGGGGGCGGCCGAAGGCGTCGAGTCCGCGCTCGGAGTGCGCGTCATCCATCGTGTCGAGCTTGAACCCCTCGGCGACAACAACCAGCGGCGCGCGTCCGCGGGCACGAGCGGATTCCACCCAGCGGATGATCTGATCCATGCTGGTCTTCTGCTCGGGGATGAGGATCGCGTGCGCGCCCGATGCCATACCCGAGTGAAGTGCGATCCAGCCGACGTGACGACCCATGACTTCGGCGACCATGCACCGACCGTGCGAGTCGCCCGTTGTGCGAAGGCGGTCCATGGCGTCCGTCGCGATCTGCACCGCCGTGTCGAAGCCGAACGTGTAGTCCGTCGCGGAGAGGTCGTTGTCGACGGTCTTCGGCACACCGACGATCTTGATACCGGCATCCGTCAGGCGCTTGGCAGCAGCGAGAGTGCCCTCTCCACCGATCGCGATGAGCGACTCGACGCCGAGTCGATCCATGTTCTCTTTGATGCGATCCGGTCCGCCGTCGCCCTCGAACGGGTTCGTGCGGCTCGTACCGAGGATCGTGCCGCCCTGCTTGGCGATGCCCTGAATGTCTTTGCGTTCGAGCGGGACGACGTCACCCTCGACGACACCACGCCAGCCGTCCTTGAAGCCGACGAACTCTTTGTCGTAGATCTGGATGCCCTTGAGGACCGCACCGCGGATGACCGCGTTGAGGCCGGGGCAGTCTCCACCACTCGTGAGGATGCCAATGCTCATACCTCCATCATGCCGTGTTGCGGAACCCGTAGTGCACGAGGCCTCTTCACCACTAAGGTCGGGGGCACATCGACTCACGTGAGTCATCCCCCTGAGATACGAGGAGAACAGCAATGACCGACGTGACACCTCCGGCAGCCCCCGAGCCCACCCCCGCGGCGAGCACTCCGCCGCCCGCACCGGCCCCAGCACCCGCAGCACCACCGGCATCCGACGGTAAGACCCTCGGAATCATCGCTCTCATCGTGGCTTTCCCCTTCAACCTCATCGGCGCGATCCTCGGCTTCGTCGCCAAAAGCCAGTCCAAGAGGGCAGGGGTGTCGAACGGCCCCGCCACCGCGGCGATCATCGTCGGCCTCGTGCTTTTTGTCCTCACGATCATCGGAGTCATCCTCGCGGTGGTTCTCGGTGCTGGCGCCATTGCCGGCCTGTGCGAAGGCCTCGAGCCCGGCATCTACGAACTCGAGGGTGGCGGAACCATCACCTGCAGCTAATCCCCTCCTTCACGAATGCGCCTCGCGAACTCTCGCGGGGCGCATTCGTGCGTTAGCCTGCCGCCGTGCACCTCTTCTTCCGCACCCTCCTGCATCTCTTTCTCAGCAGACGAGCACCCCGCATCGCCGCAACCGATGTCGCAAGCATCACGTTGCGTGTGCTCCCCACCGACCTCGACGTGCTCGGTCACCTCAACAACGGCGTGTACCTCTCGATGATGGACCTCGGACGGATGGACCTCATGGTGCGCGCCGGCGCCTGGTCGAAGCTGCGCGCCGAGGGCGTCTATCCGGTGATGGCATCGGAGACCATCAGCTTCCGCAAGTCGCTCGAGCCATGGCAGCGATTCGATCTCGAGACACGACTCGTCGGTATGGATGCCCTCGCCGTCTACTGCGAGCAGCGTTTTGTGGTCGACGGCGAGATCTACGCGTCGGCGATGACACGCGGGCGGTTCCTCCGGCGAGGGCGCGGGGTGGTGAAATCCGACGAGGTTGCTGCGCTTCTCGGTGTGGATGCCGCGTCTCTCACGCCGCCCGAGTGGGTTCAGCGGTGGGCATCCGATGTCGCCCTCCCGAGTACCCGCGCAGAAGCCCCCAACATCTGGGATTAAGGCGCGGCGCACATGCTGGCGCGAGGGTGCACCATACTGGCTCTCAGAATGTGCCGCGCGCGAGGGGAGATCAGTTGAGTCTCACGATCACCGATACGTCATCGGCAGCCGACCCCGAGCGCGGGCGTTCGCACCGACGGCACCCCACGATCGCGGAGAAGGTACGCGCGCTCGGTGAGGTACGCATCGGTGCGCTTCTCCTCGTGATTGCCACGATTGTCGCGATCGTGTGGGCCAATCTCCCCGAGAGCAGTTACCACCACTTCTGGGAGACCCACCTCGTCATCGGTCTCGAGGATCTGCGTTTCGAGTTCACGCTGCACGCTCTCGTCAACGATGCCCTCATGGCGATCTTCTTCTTCTCCGTCGGGCTCGAGGTGCGACGTGAGTTCGCGATCGGCGAGCTCACCAAATGGTCGCGTGCGATCATCCCCGTGACGGCAGCGATCGCGGGCCTTGCGGTGCCCGCGATCATCTTTGTTCTCTTCAACCTCGACTCCGGCCAGGCGCACGCCTGGGGAATCGTCATCTCGACGGACACGGCGTTCCTCGTCGGGGCGCTCGCCCTCATCGGTCCGCGCGCGCCCGGTCGTTTGCGCCTCTTCCTTCTCACCCTCGCCGTGGTCGACGACATCGGCGCCCTCAGCATCATCGCCTTCGTCTACACGGAGAACTTCGCGCCACTCCCGCTCGTGGTCGGCGCTGTCGGTCTCGCCGGTATCTACCTCGTGCGCTACCTGCAGCGCGGCCGCGGCCCCATCTACGTGACGCTCGCAATCATCGTGTGGATGTCGTTCCTCGCTTCCGGTGTGCATCCCACCCTCGCGGGTGTCGCTATCGCGCTCCTCATCCCCGTCTACCGGCCAGACCGTCGCGACGTTGAGCAGGCCCTGGACCTTGCCCACATGTTCCGTCAGTCGCCCAACTCTGAGTACGCGCGACAGGCCGCCAACAGTCTGCGCGAGTCGATTTCGATCAATGAGCGACTGCAGTCGGCGTATGCGCCGTACATCGCGTTCGTCATCCTTCCGCTGTTCGCCCTCGCCAACGCGGGGGTGGAGATCTCGCCGGAGATCCTCGCGGCCGCGGCGATGTCCCCCATCACCTGGGGCATCGTCGCCGGTCTCGTGGCCGGAAAGTTCGTCGGTGTCTACGGGGCGTCGGCCGTCCTCAAGTACTTCAAGCTGGGGGACTTCGGGCCGGGTCTGACCCTCGGTCGCATCGCTGGCGGTGCAGCCCTGTGCGGTATCGGATTCACCATCTCCCTCTTCATCGTCGACCTCGCCATTGACGACCCCGCCGCACAGAACGAAGCGAGGGTGGGTGTGCTTGCCGCCTCGGTGATCGCCCTGATCCTCGCCACGATCGTCTTCCGGATCACCGACGGTCGCCGAAGCGACGAGGAGATCGGCGCCGTGCTCGCGCGGCCCATCGATCCGGCGAAGGATCACACCTACGGCCGACCGGATGCCCCGCTCACGCTCGTGGAGTACGGCGACTTCCAGTGCCCGTTCTGCTCGAAGGCCTCCGGTTCCATCGAGGAGCTCCGCGCGAACCTCGGAGACGATCTCCTCTACGTCTGGCGTCATGCGCCGCTCATCGAAAGCCACCCGAACGCGCTCGCCGCGGCCGAGGCCGCCGAGGCCGCGGGCCTTCAGGGTGCCTTCCCGCAGTTCTCACGGAGCCTCTTCTCCGACCAAGACCACCAGCTTCCGCGCGACATGATGCGCCGGGCGGAGGAACTCGGGCTCGATGTGGAGAAGTTCGCCAACGACCTGCGCTCCCCCGAGATCGCCAACCGCGTGCAGGACGACGTGCTCGATGCCGAAGCCATGGACATCACGTCGGTGCCCACGTTCTTCGTCAACGGCCGGCGTCACACCGGTCCGTGGGACGCCCCCACCCTCGCGCGAGCGCTCCGCGGCGAGAAGTAACGGCGGATCAGGCGTCGATAAGGGGCAATCGGAGGCTCGCCGAGAGTCCGCCGGTCGGACGGGCGTCGAGCGTGAGTGAGCCGCCGTGCCGCTGGGCGATTCCGTCGACTATCGCGAGACCGAGGCCGTGGCCCCGACCGGAGAGCCGGCTGTCCGCTCCGCGGTAGAACGGCTCGGTGAGGAGCGCGACGCTCTCCTCGTCGATCGTGGCACCCGAATTCTCCACGAGCAGCGTTCCCTCGGCGACCCGGACACGCACCCACCCTCCCGACACGTTGTGTCGAATGGCATTGTCGAGGAGGTTGCGCACCGCTCGGGCGATGAGTGTGGTGTCCCCGAGCACCGTCGTATCCGAGACGTCGACGTCCACGGTGAGGTCGCCGGTATCGTCCAGTTCCTCGAGTTCGGCGAGCACGACAGCACCGAGGCTGACAGGCTCGACGTCGTCCGAACCGTGCCGTGCGCGAGAGAGCGAGAGCAGGGCGGCAATAAGTCGCTCGCTGTGCTCGGTGGCACGGATGGCGCGGCGCACCGCCGGCTCGAGAGTTTCCGGCACATCGCCATGCTCGAGCGGAACTTCGAGCGCCGTGCGTGTAGTCGTCAGGGGTGTCCGCAGTTCGTGGGAGGCGTTGGCAACAAAACGATCGCGGGCAGCGAAAGCCAGTTGTAGGCGATCGAGCATCTCGTCGATGGTGTCACCGAGTTCCTTGATCTCGTCATGGGGACCGGGCAGCTGGAGCCTGCGATCGAGATCGTGCTCGGTGATGTCGCGCGTCGCGGAGGTGACCTCGCCGATGCGGTCGAGCGATCGTCGTGCGAGCCACGACGCGATCCAGGCGGCGATACCCGCGAAGACGATGAGACTCACGATGGAGGAGACGAGCAGGCCGCCGACGATCTCGTCGGACAGAAACTGGGACTGCTGGAGGACGGCACCGACGACGTCGGTCGTGCCGGCGTCGACGGGGGTCGTGGGGGACACGCCCGCGACTGAGGGGCTCGAGCATCCGGTGTCGTCTATCGAGATCTCGATGTCGAGCACATCCCCCGGCGGCACGGCGGCGCAGCTGACCATCGTCACACTGACCGCGGACGCGAACAACCCTTGCACGACGACGTACTGCACGGCGAGGAGCGCGGCTCCCGCCGCCACGAAGGTTGTCGTGATGATGATGGCCAGTCGTGTGCGGAAGGCCAACCGGCGTCTCACGATTCCCCCATTCGGTAGCCGTACCCTGGCGCGGACTGGATAACCCCGGGCGGGCCGAGCTTTCGTCGCAGGGTGTGGACGACGATCTTGACCACTCCCCGCGTGCGCTCGAGCGGCTCATCCCACACCGCGTCCAGTAACTCGTCGGCGCTCACCCACCCGCCGCCTGCGCTCAGAAGGATTTCGAGCACGCCGAACTCCTTGATTGTGAGCTGCACGGGATGCCCGTCGCGTTCGGCGATCCGGCGCGATCCATCGATGCGAACGCCGGAGTGCTCCAGCACAACAGCGGTCGAGGGCGAGCGTCGACCGAGCGCGCGGATACGCGCCAGGAGTTCGAGATACGCGAACGGCTTGGCGAGATAGTCGTCGGCGCCGAGGTCGAGCCCAGCGACACGATCATCGAGGGTGCCCGCGGCCGTGAGCATAAGAATGCGGGCCGGGTACTGCTGGGCCACGAGTGTTCGACACACGGCATCCCCGCTCAGCTGCGGGAGGTCGCGGTCGAGGACGATGACATCGACCTCGTTCTGGGCGGCGAGGGAAAGTGCGCGAGCACCGTCGGTGGCGACATCGACGAGGTAGCCCTCGCGTCGCAACCCGGTGGCCAACGAGTCGGCGAGTTCGGTTTCGTCCTCCACCAGCAGAAGTCTCATGGACCCATTGTCAGAAGCGGCGGTTAGGTCGCGGTTAGGCGCAGTCACACCGGCAGCAAACCAGCCGATTCGTAGAACTGTCTGAGTCGCGGACGTTCCGCGACGTGACGGAAGGAACTCCCATGAAGCTCACGATTCCCGCTATCGGTGTGGTCGCCATCACGGCGGGCCTGCTCGCCGGATGCACAACAGACCCGGGTGCGGTCTCCAGTCCCGACGCGGCAGGCAAGTTCGTTGCGTGCCTTACCGCGTCGGGCCAGACGGCGAAGATCTTCGAGGGAGGGCAGGTCGGCTTGCTCATGCCGGAGATGGGCTCGCAGGAGTCGGGGACCATTGAAGCTCCCGTTCCGTCGGGCGACGGTTCCGTCGCTCCCTCGGCCGCCGTGTTCATGGATGACGATGGAGCGTGGATGGCGGCGGATTCCGCTGACGCCTATCCCGAGGACGGCGGCATGCGAGCCGCGTGGGCCGACTGCGAGGCCCAGGTGCCGGACTTCGAGCAGGGGGCACCAGACCTCGGTGGTGAGGAGATGGAGATGGTGACCGGTGAGCAGATCATCCAGGCCGGTCTCGACTTCGCCGCGTGCGCGCGGGACGAGGGTTACGTCGACTTCGCCGATCCGGATGAGAACGGAATGGTGACCTTCCCGATCGGCATCACCGAAGACGAGTTCCGCACATTGCTCGAGGCGTGTGTGCCCGAGGACGGTTTTATGCCGGGCATTTCCCAGGAGTCCGTCGAGGCGTTCGACTTCGACTGGATGAGCGTGCTCGAGGAGTTCGGCAACGGCGGCATGATCACGATGGGCACGACGTCGGAGGTGAGCGAGTGAGACGCGGGCGGCTGGTCGCTGTGATTGGCGGTGCCGCGGTGATCGCGGTTGCCGCGACGGCCATCGTCTGGCAACCGTGGCGCACGGTGGCCGGTGATCCGGATGCCCCGACCGACGCCATCACGGCCGCGGTCGAGCGCACGACCCTCACGTCGAACCTCATCCTCAACGGCACCCTGAGCTACGGCACCGCCGTCGAGTTGCCCGGTCGTTCCGGCGTCGTCACGGCGCTGCCGCGCGCGGGTGACGAGATCGCTGTTGGGCACCGTGTGTACGAGGTCGATGGCCTTCCCGTCATCGCAGTGCGCGGCGACCGGCCGTTCTGGCGAACCTTGGCGCAGGGCATCCCCGACGGCGCCGATGTGCGACAGCTCGAAGAGTTCCTCGCCGCGGCAGGTTTCGGTGAGGACCTCACCGTTGACGAGGAGTTCACGAGGGTGACCGAGGAACGGGTCAAGGATTGGCAGGAGAGCATCGGGGTGGAAGAGACGGGTGTGATCGCATTTGGCGACCTCGTCGCTGTCGCGTCAGATTCGATCCGTATCGACAAGGTCACGGCAACACTCGGAGACTCGGCGGGCGTCAGCCCTTTGAGTTACTCCAGCACTCGCCTTCGTGTGGTGGCGAAACTCACCGACGCTCAGGCGCGGGAGCTCCAACCGGCAACCGCCGTGACGGTTACCCTGCCGGACGGCACGCAGCTCGCCGGCAGCATCAGTGCCATCGACCCCGGCGGTGCGCCGACGGGCGAGGAGGGTAAAACCACGTCCCCCAGTGCCGATGTCGATCTGGAGGACCCGACGGCTGCGGTCGGGATCGGCTTGCGCGCCGTGAAGGTAACACTCGCGGCATCCGAGGCGCCTGACGCGCTCGTCGTGCCGGTGACCGCGTTGCTCGCGACCGCCGACGACGGCTACGCAGTCGATGTGCTGCGCGACGGCGAGACGGTCCGCATTCCCGTTGAGCTCGGGCTTATCGCCGACACTCGTGTGCAGGTGCTGAGTGACGAACTCGTCGAGGGGGATCTCGTGGTGGTGGCATCGTGAGCGTTGTCGAACTCGTGGACGTGACGAAGGACTACCCGGGTTCGCCGCCGTTGCGTGTGCTCCACGGCGTGAGTCTGTCGATAGCGGCGGGCGAACTCGTAGCCGTGGTCGGTGCATCCGGGTCTGGCAAAACGACGATGCTCTCCATCATGGGCACCCTCGACGAGCCGACGTCGGGGAGTGTGCTCATCGATGGCACGGATGTCGCGAACCTCGGTGAGCGCGAGCGCGCCGCACTTCGAGCCCGGCGTATCGGCTTCGTGTTCCAGCAGTTCTTTCTGCTCCCGTCGCTCGGAGCCGTCGACAACGTGGCGCTCGGTCTCCTCTACTCGGGAACGCCCGCCCGCGAGCGCGGCGAGCGAGCCGTTGAAGCCCTGCACCGAGTGGGCCTCGGTCACCGGCTTGATCACCGGCCCGGCCAATTGTCGGGTGGGGAGCAACAGCGCGTCGCGATTGCGCGCGCCCTCGTTCGCGACCCTGCCGTGCTGTTCGCCGATGAGCCGACGGGCGCCCTCGACTCGGCCACGGGCGAGAGCATTCTCGAACTCCTCACGGGTGTCGCGGCGAGTGGTACCGCCGTCGCGATCATCACGCACGACTCCGGCATCGCTGCGCGAATGGAGCGTCAGGTTCGCATCCACGACGGTCATCTTGTGGAGGAAGCCGCATGAGCGCGGTGCGTTTGAGCTTCGCCGATCAGGTGCGCACCGCACTCATCGGTCCGCGAAGTCGTCCGCTGCGGACGGTTCTCTCCGCGCTCGGGGTGGCCGTCGGGATCGCCGCTCTCACCGCGATCAGCGGCATCGCCGCAACGAACCGTGCGCAATTGCTCGCGGAGCTGGATGGTCTCGGTGCCAATCTGCTCGTCGTCTCACCGGGGTACGGGCCCGACAACCAGCTCGTTCCCCTCCCCGAGACCGCGCCGGGAATGCTCGAGCGACTGGATGACGTCGAGGAGGTGGGCGTGCTCGGCAAGCTCCCCGATGATGTGCACGTGTACCGCACCGACCTCGTACCGCCCGGCCAAACGAACGGCCTCACCGTGTACTCGGCGGACCCCGGCCTGTTGTCGGCGATCGAGGGCTCGATTGCGGCGGGTGAGTGGTTTGACGAGGCGACGCGCGGTCTGCCCGTCACGGTCCTCGGCTCCGGGGCCGCATCGCGGCTGGGGGTCTCGGAGGTCGGCGTGCGCGTGTGGATCGGAGGCGCGTGGTACTCGGTTGTGGGCATCCTGGATTCCGCGGGCCTTGCCGAGCAGATCGATTCTGCCGCCTTTCTCGGCGATCGGTGGGCGAACGAGCATGTGGTGCCAGCGGACGAGACGGACCGCATCGACTCCCTCTACGTTCGATCGGCTCCGGATGCCGCGTCCTCCGTTCGGGATGTCGCAGGCCGCGCGGCGAACCCCCTCTCGCCCTACGTTCAGGTCTCGAAGCTCTCGGATCTCGCGGGAGCGCGGGAGGCGACGAGCGACTCGCTCTCCGGCCTCGCCGTGGGGCTCGCCGCCATCGCGCTCTTCGTCGGCGGCATCGGTATCGCCAACACCATGGTCGTCGCGGTGCTCGAGCGCCGCGGTGAGATCGGGTTGCGACGAGCGCTCGGCGCCCGGTCTGGTCAGATCGCCGCACAGTTCGTCGGGGAGGCGATCACGATCGCAGGAATCGGAGGAGTCGCGGGTGCCGCGGCGGGAGCGGCAGTCGTTGCCGTCCCGGCTCTCCTCGGTGGTCATTCTCCGGTCATCCCCGTTGAGGTGGTCGTGGGTGGGCCCGTCATCGCGCTTCTCGTCGGCATCGTCGCAGGACTGTATCCCGCGGTGAGCGCATCCCGGCTCTCGCCAACGATCGCCTTGCGAGCGGCATGAGGCGAAGGCGGCCGGCACTCACCCGGCCGCCTTCCGTTGGCGTTACCTACTCGGATTCGAGCACGGCCATGGCGGCGTTGTGACCGCCGATGGCGCTGACGGCACCACCGCGCCGGGCGCCGGAGCCGCAGAGAAGAATGCGCGGATGCTCGGTGGCAACACCCCAGCGCTGTGCGGGTGTTTCGAGCACCGCGTCGTCTTCGGCGAAGGGCCACGACAGGGGGCCGTGGAAGATGTTGCCGCCGGGCATAGCGAGTGCACGTTCGAGGTCGAGCGTGGTTTTCGTTTCGATCGTGGGCGACCCGTTCTCATCGGTGAGCAGGAGGTCCTCGATGGGTTCGGCGAGCACGAAGTCGAGCGACGCGAGCACGCGGCGCTGGAGCAGGGCGCGCTGGTCGTCGTTCGTTGCATCCGTCACCAGGCGGTGGGGAGTGTGCAGGCCGAACACGGTGAGTGTCTGCGCCCCCGACGCCTGAAGGTCGGGCGAGAGGATGCTCGGGTCGGTGAGCGAGTGGCAGTAGATCTCGCACGGCAACACATCGGGCACACCTCCGGCGTCGGCCTGACGGTACGCCTCGTCCAACTGGCTCCACGTCTCGTTGATGTGGAAGGTACCACCGAATGCTGCGGCGGGGTCGATGGCGGGGTCGAGCAGTCGCGGTAAGCGCCGCACGAGGAGGTTGACCTTGACCTGCGCGCCTTCGGGCTTCGCGGTTGGGGTGATGCCGAGCAGGCGATCGAGTACCGCCGGTGCGGTATTGGCGAGTACCCACGAACCGTGGAGGGATCGCTCCTCGTCGGCGTGACGGAACCGCACCTCTCCGTCGGGTGTGATGCTCGTGACCTCGGCTCCCGTGATGAACTCGGCTCCAGCGAGGCGAGCGGCGCGAGCGAGTTCGCCGGTGACGGCTCCCATGCCGCCCACCGGTACGTCCCAGTCGCCAGTGCCGCCGCCGATGACGTGGTACAGGAAACACCGATTCGCGGCGAGCGATTCGTCGAGGTTGGGGGCAAACGTGCCGATGAGGGCATCCGTCATGGCGACACCCCGCACGAGGTTGCTCGTGAACCGAGCCTCAACGGCTTCACCGACAGGGTTGTCGATGAGCCACGACCACAGTGCATCGTCACCGAGTGCCCGTTTCGCCTCGCGGCGGGTGAGGAGGGGTTCGGTCACGGTGGGGAAGAGCGCTCGTGCGGCGCGCGAGGTGTCGGAATAGAACTCGCGCCACGCAGCGGCATCGGGGCCGAGCGCCGCGGCATCCGCGTCTTCCGTATCGACGAGCAGACCGGATCCGGGGTTGTGCGGGTCCGGTGTGTAGCTCGAGTAGCGGCGTCGCGCGAGCCGGATGCTGAGGCCGAGGTCATCGATGATGCGCCGGGGCAACAACGACACGAGGTAGGAGTAGCGCGAGAGCCGCGCATCGATGCCCGCGAACGCATCCGCGGAGATGGCGGCACCGCCGAGCACGTCGAGGCGCTCCAGAACGGTGACGCGCTTGCCGGCGAGGGCGAGGTACGCGGCCGCCGCAAGGCCGTTATGTCCGCCACCGACGATAACGACGTCGCGACGATCGTCAGTCTTCGCTGAGGTCACTGTCGTCGTCGCTACAGACGGGTGGATTGATCGTGTCGAGCACCCGCTGCGAGACGGAGAGCAGGAGCGCGCGCTCGTCTTCGGTCACCTGATCGAAGAAGTACTGACGGATGGCCTCGGCGTGGTCGCGCATGGCGGCGAGTACGGCGCGCCTGCCGTCGGGGGTGAGTTCGATCCACACTCCGCGGGCATCGTCGTCGCATTCGGCGCGCGAGACGAGCCCGCGCTGTTCCATGCGCTTGAGCTGATGGGAGACGCGGCTCTTTTCCCACCCGATGATGTCGCCGATCCGCCCCGCACGCAGTCGTCTCTCGGGTTGTTCGTGCAGTGAGACGAGGATGGCGAAGTCGGCGGACGAGATCCCCGCGTCGGCCTGGAGCCTGCGCTCGAGGGTGAGGTCGAGCTGCCGTCGCATGACGGTGAACGCTCGCCAGACGTCAAGCTCTGAGGAGTCCAGCGCCGTCGTCATCCTGACATTCTATCGTAGTTGACACGTCATCTATCTAGAGTTATGGTGACGTGTCAACTACACGAAGGGACGGCAATGTCTGAGCTCAAGATCGGTATCATCCTCGGCAGCACGCGACCGGGGCGGCGCGGAGAGCAGGTGGCGAACTGGGTTCTCGAACAGGCCAGCAAGCGCGACGACGTGACCTACGAGCTCATCGACATCGCGGACTTCAACCTTCCGCACCTTGACGAAGAGGTTCCGGCATCCCAGGGTCTCTATGCGAACGGGCACACCAAGGCCTGGGCGAACACGATCGCCTCGTATGACGGCTTCGTCATGGTGACCCCCGAGTACAACCACTCGACGTCGGGCGCGCTCAAAAACGCCATCGACTTCATCTACGCCGAGTGGAACAACAAGGCCGTTGGATTCGTCAGCTACGGCGCGGCGGCCAGCGGTGCGCGCGCGGTCGAGCACCTCCGTCTGATCGCCGGTGAACTCCAGCTCGCCGACGTTCGCCAGCAGGTTGGCATCTCGCTCCTCACCGACTTCGAGGCCTACACGACCATGAAGGCCATCCCGCACCACGAGGCGCCCCTCGCCACCATGCTCGACCAGCTCGAGGCGTGGTCCGGTGCATTGCGCGAGGTTCGTGTCGGATCGGCGGCCATCGCGGCGTAGCCGGTCGCACAAAACACGCGAAAGACCGCCGTAGGGCGCGCAAGAGCTGCGCCATACGGCGGTCTTTGTCGCAGGTTGCGCGATTAAGCTCTCCCCATGTCGACCGAGCTGACCCCGAAGTCCGAGTCGCCCGCCCTGACCGAGGAGTCCGTCGCCACGGTCCGCCGCTGGCTCGAAGAGTCGAAGCGCGCGCCGAAGGATGCCCGCGCCGAACGCCTCGCGCACCTCCTGCGCGACCCACTCGGCCTCGATTTCGCCCTCGGATTTGTGGACACGGTCGTCCGACCGGAGGATCTCGGTGTCGCCGCCCGTAACCTCCGCCGGCTGAGCCGCGCGGTACCGTCCTTCCTTCCGTGGTATTTGCGATCGGCGGTGGTGCTTGGCGGCACGTTCGCCCCGCTCCTGCCGTGGATCGTTGTGCCCATCGCGCGGCGGGCACTACGCGGAATGGTCGCCCACCTCGTCATCGACGCGACACCTCAGCGCCTCGACAAATCGCTCGCGGCCCTGCGCTCCGATGGAGTACAGCTCAACCTCAATCTTCTCGGCGAGGCCGTGCTCGGAGACGCTGAGGCGGCGCGGCGCCTCGAGGGCACCCGCACACTCTTGGAGCGATCCGACGTCGACTACGTCTCGATCAAGGTCTCCTCGATCGCCGCGCAACTGAGTCCCTGGGCATTCGAGGAGACGGTCGATCGTGTCGTCGATCTCCTCACACCGCTCTATGAACTCGCTGCACGCGGGGCGACCAGCGGCCGCAAACCGACCTTCATCAATCTGGACATGGAGGAGTATCGCGATCTGGCGCTCACGATCGCCGTGTTCCGTCGCATCCTCGATCAACCGCAGCTGAAGCACCTCGAAGCGGGAATCGTGCTCCAGGCCTACCTGCCCGACGCACTCGGTGCCCTCGACGAGCTCACCGAGTGGGCACAGGCTCGCCGGGCCGCGGGCGGCGCCGGAATCAAGGTGCGCATCGTCAAGGGCGCCAACCTCGCCATGGAGCGTGTCGACGCGCGGATGCACGGCTGGCCGCTCGCGACCTGGAGCTCGAAGGCCGAGAGCGACGCGAGTTTCAAACGCGTGATCGATCGCGGGCTGAATCCCGAACGCACGGATGCCGTGCGCCTGGGAATAGCGAGCCACAACCTCTTCGATGTCGCGTGGTCGTGGCACCTGTCTCGACTGCGCGGGGTCGCTGACCGTGTCGAGTTCGAGATGCTCCTCGGAATGGCCAGCGGCCAGTCGGAGGCGGTGCGCCGCGATGTCGGAGGACTGCGCCTCTACACACCGCTCGTGCATCCCGCCGAATTCGACTCCGCCATCAGCTACCTCGTGCGGCGTCTCGAGGAGAACTCCTCCCCCGAGAACATCATGTCCGGCCTCTTCGAGCTCGCGACCGACAGCACGGTCTTCGAGCGAGAGGAACGCCGGTTCCGGGAGTCGCTCGCGCTCATGCCGACGCTCGACCTGTCACCGCGTCGAACGCAGGACCGGGCATCCGTGCTCGAGATCGCCGCCGACGTCGGATTCGACAACGAAGCCGACACCGATCCGTCCCTCGCGGCGAACCGCGACTGGGGTCGCCGCGTGCTCGAGCGCAGTGCGGACTCACGGTTGGGCGCCGGCTCCATCGCCTCCGCGCTCGTGACGGATGCCGAGACCCTCGACCAGCGCATCGCTCTGGCAGCTCACCGGGGCGCGGAGTGGGGCTCCACCCCGGGCGCCGAGCGCGCCCGCCTGCTGCACGACGCGGGCGACGTGCTCGCGGCGTTCCGCGGCCGGCTCGTCGAGGTGATGGCCAGCGAGGCGGGCAAAACGATCGCCGAGGCCGACGTCGAGGTGAGCGAGGCCGTCGATTTCGCCCACTACTACGCGGAACGCGCCGCCGAACTGGACGCGATCGATGAGGCGGTTTTTGTGCCATCCCGCGTGACGGTCGTGACCCCGCCGTGGAACTTCCCGGTCGCTATCCCCGCGGGTTCTGTGCTCGCGGCGCTCGCCGCCGGTTCCGCCGTCATCATCAAGCCGGCCCCCCAGGCCAAACGCAGCGGCGCGGTCATGGTCGAGGCGCTGTGGGAGGCGGGTGTGCCACGCGACCTCGTCACCCTCGTGGACATCGAGGAGGGTGACCTCGGTCGTCGGCTCGTCACCCACCCCGACGTGGATCGTGTCATTCTCACCGGTGGCTGGGAAACGGCGGAGTTGTTCCGCTCCTGGCGACCCGACCTCGACCTTCACGCGGAGACGAGCGGCAAAAACGCGATCATCGTCACCCCGAGTGCCGACCTCGATCTCGCCGCAGCCGACGTCGTGCGCAGTGCATTCGGTCACGCCGGCCAGAAGTGTTCGGCGGCGTCGCTCGTGATCCTCGTGGGGTCCGTCGGTCGGAGCGAGCGCTTCCGCCGCCAACTCGTCGACAGCGTGCGCACTCTCCGGGTCGGCTACCCGCAGGACGCGACATCGATCATGGGGCCGCTCATCGAGCCACCGCGCGGCAAACTCCTGCGCGGTCTCACCGAACTGGGCGACGGCGAGGAGTGGCTCGTCGAACCTCAGCGACTCGACGAGACGGGGCGGCTCTGGTCGCCGGGAGTGCGCACGGGAGTGCGACCCGGCAGCGAGTTCCACCGCACGGAGTACTTCGGTCCCATCCTCGGCGTCATGACCGCCCGCGACCTCGACGAGGCGATCGCGCTGCAGAACGGAACAGAGTACGGGCTCACTGCGGGCATCCATTCCCTCGACCCCGCCGAGGTTGCCCAGTGGATCGACGGTGTCGAGGCCGGCAATCTCTACGTCAATCGCGGAATCACGGGAGCGATCGTGCAGCGCCAGCCGTTTGGTGGGTGGAAAAGATCCACCGTCGGTACCGGCACCAAAGCGGGAGGCCCGAACTACGTGCTCACGCTCGGTGAGTGGTCTCCGGTTGAACGGGAGCCCGTCAACAACATCAAGCTCGACGGTGTGTCTGCGCCCGTCGCGACCGTGATCTCGCTCGGTCAGGCGGGCCTCGACTTTCCCGAGTTCGATCGTGTCCGCCGAGCAGCCCGCAGCGACGAGCGCGCGTGGCAGGCGGAATTCGGTGTCTCGAAGGATGCCGCTTCCCTCGACGTTGAACGGAACCTCCTGCGCTACCGGCCGGTGCCGATCACCCTCCGCCTCTCGGAGGGTGCCCCGCTCGGCCACCTCGTGCGGCTCATCGCGGCGGGCACCCGGGCGGGATCACCCATGACGATCAGCAGCGCCCTGCCGTTGCCATCCGCGCTCGTTCAGGCGTTCTCGGCGTTTGTGCCTCCCGCGATCGTCGACGATGTCGTGATCGAATCGGATGCCGCGTGGCTCGCGCACGCGTCACAGCTCTCCGGTCGCGTTCGGCTCGTCGGCGGAGATCCGGCCGCGCTCGCGGCGGCGGTTGGCGGCTCGCCGGACGTGGCGATCTACTCGGGCCCGGTCACGACCGCCGGTCGCATCGAGCTGTTGCCGTTCCTCCGCGAACAGTCGGTCACGATCACCGGTCACCGGTTCGGCAACCCCGACCGGGGCATGCTCTCGCTCGAGGTGTGACCCTAGCCGAGGGCTGACCGCACGTACTCGAGGGCACGGTCGGCGGGGACTCCCAGGGTTGCGGCACGCGCGGCATACTCGGTCGCGGCGACCTGGAGGAGGGCATCCGCGTCACCTGATTTGGCTTTCACCACGGTGCCGTTGCGACCGCGCGTTTCGAGGAAGCCATCTGCCTCGAGTTCGCGGTAGGCGCGGGCAACGGTATTGGGGGCGACCCCGAGGCCACTCGCGAGCTGGCGTACGGCGGGCAGTTTGGTTCCGGCGATGAGTTCGCCGGACGAGACCCGTTCGACGATCTGTGCCTTGAGCTGCTCGAAGGGCGCGTGCTCACCTTTCGGGTCGATGGTGAACTCGATGGGGCTGGAGGTGGGCGGTCTGCGCCAGGATTCGGTCATCAGTCCTGCTGTCGGTGGATGAGGCGCGAGAGCACGATCGCGCTGCGGGTGTGATCGACGTTGGGCGCGTTACGTACGCGCTCGAGCGCGAGTTCGAGTGAGGCGATGTCGCGAGAGCGCATGTGCACGATGGCGTCGGCGGATCCGGTGACGGTCCCTGCGTCCACGACCTCGGGGACGGCCACGAGTATGCGCTTGAGCTCGTCGGGCGCCACGGTGCCCCGGCAGAACAACTCCACGTAGGCTTCGGTCGCCATCCCGTCGACGGCCGGGTCCACCTGGATCGTGAAGGCGCGGATGACGCCGTCGGCGACGAGGCGGTCGACCCTGCGTTTGACGGCGGATGCCGACAACCCCACGACACTGCCGATGTCGGCGTACCCCGCACGCGCGTTCTGGCGGAGCAGGTCGATGATGCCGTGATCGAGGTTGTCCATGCGGGCATCCTACGCTCAAATCATGCGTTGCGCACCGTCTACGCGCAGGTTTTATGCGCCACAAGCTCTGACATTGCGGATAGGTGCGTGAAACACTGGGGCCATGACGATGACCGACACCGCCACGAGCGTGACAGAGCGCACCCCCACCCGCAAGGCCGTGCTGATGTGCCGCCCCGAGTATTTCACGGTCAGCTACCGCATCAACCCCTGGATGCACCCCGAGGACCCCACGAGCACCGCGACCGCCGTCGCGCAGTGGGAGACCCTCTACCGCACGTACCTCGACCTCGGCTTCGACGTGCGCCTCATCGACCCCATCCCCGGCCTCCCCGACATGGTCTACGCCGCCAACGGCGGATTTGTTCTCGACGGCATCGCGTACGGCGCGAGCTTCACCTACCCGGAGCGTCAGCCCGAGGGGCCCGCCTACATGAGCTGGTTCCAGGCGAACGGCTTCGACGTGCGCGAGCCGCTCGAGGTCAACGAGGGCGAGGGCGACTTCCTTCTCGTCGGCGACGTCATTCTCGCCGGCACCGGCTTCCGCAGTGCGAGCCACAGCCACGATGAACTCGCGCGCATCATGGGGCGCGAGGTCATCTCCCTGAACCTCATCAACCCGAGCTTCTACCACCTCGACACCGCCATCGCGGTACTCGACGACGGTCGTGGCAGCGCTCCGGCGAACATCGCGTACCTGCCGAGCGCCTTCGACGAGGCGTCGTTGCAGATCCTCCGCGAGCGGTACCCGGACGCCATTATCGTCACCGAGGAGGACGCCGCGGTCCTGGGGCTCAACTCCTTCAGCGACGGCTACAACGTCGTCATCGCCTCCCGCGCGAAAGACTTCGAACGTCAACTGCGCGAACGCGGCTACAACCCGATCGGTGTCGACCTCTCCGAGCTCCTCCTCGGCGGCGGCGGCGTCAAGTGCTGCACCCTGGAGCTCCGCTCATGATCACCGAGGTCAAGTCCCATGTAGCGCACAACTACCACCCGCTTCCGGTCGAGATCGCGTCGGGTGACGGCGCGTGGGTGACGGATGTCTCGGGTCGTCGTTACCTCGATTGCCTCGCGGCCTACTCCGCGGTGAACTTTGGGCACGGGCATCCGGCGCTCATCGCCGCAGCCAAGGACCAGCTCGACCGCATCACCCTCACGAGCCGCGCCTTCGGCAGCGATCGGCTCGAGCCGTTTGCGCGGGCCCTTGCCGAGCTCGCGGGCAAAGACATGGTGCTTCCGATGAACACGGGCGCTGAGGCGGTCGAGTCGGCCATCAAGATCGCCCGAGCGTGGGGCTACCGCGTGAAGGGTGTCGAGGCGGACCGCGCGACGATCATCGTGATGGATGGCAACTTCCATGGACGCACCACGACGATCGTGAGCTTCTCCACCGATGAGCAGGCGCGTGCCGACTTCGGTCCGTTCACCCCGGGTTTTGTGGTCGTCCCCTACGGAGACGCCGAAGCACTCGAGGCGGCGATCGACGAGAACACCGTCGCCGTGCTGCTCGAACCGATCCAGGGCGAGGCCGGCATCATCGTGCCGCCCAAGGGCTACCTGCGTGCCGTGCGCGAGATCACAACACGCGAGAACGTGCTCATGATCGCCGACGAGATCCAGTCAGGTCTCGGACGCACCGGCCGGACTTTCGCGAGTGACCTGTCGTGTGTCGAGCCCGACCTGTACCTCCTCGGCAAGGCACTCGGCGGCGGCATCGTGCCCGTGAGCGCCGTTGTCGGCGATACGGCGGTGCTGGGTGTTCTGCAGCCGGGCGAACACGGCTCCACCTTCGGCGGCAACCCGCTCGCCGCCGCTGTGGGCCTAGCGGTTGTTGAACTGCTCGCGACGGGAGACATGCAGCACCGCGCCACCGTTCTCGGGGAGAGACTGCACGCGGGACTTCGCGGTCTCATCGGCCACGGGGTGACCGCCGTCCGCGGTGTCGGACTGTGGGCGGGTGTTGACATCGACCCCGAGCTCGCGACCGGCCGCGAGGTGTGCGAACTGCTCATGGATCGGGGTGTGCTCGTCAAGGACACCCACGGTTCGACCATCCGTTTCGCTCCACCCATCGTTGTCACCGAGGACGAGATCGATTGGGCCGTCGCCCAGCTCGCCGCCGAACTGGAGGAACTCGCCTCCCGCTGACCGCGTGCATCCATCGCCGCATGCACACCCCCAGACCGACACGCCGTACCTGACACCTCTCGGTGCGGCGTGTCGCATGTCCCGTGTGCAGCCGCCGACGGAGCGCCGCGCTACCGCAGGTCGAGCCGCATGAGTACGCGCGGGAACCCGTTCAACACCGACTTCGTCTCCGCCGCTTGGGTGAACCCCGCCTTCTCGAAGAGTGACTTCGTGCCGACGTAAGCCATCGTGAGGTCGATCTTCGCGCCCTGGTTGTCGAGCGGGTAGCCCTCGACCGCGGGCGCTCCTTCAGCGCGTGCGAAGTCGACGGCTCCCGCGAGGAGGGCGTGCGAGATGCCCGCACCGCGGTGGCCGGGACGCACGCGGATGCACCAGACCGACCACACGTCCGCGTCGTCGACGTGGGGGATCTTGCGGTTGGTGGCAAAGGACGTGTCGGACCGCGGATGCACGGCAGCCCACCCCACCACGACGTCGCCGTCGTACGCCAGCACGCCGGGAGGGCCCTGCTTCATGAGCTCCGCCACTTTCTCGCCGCGAGCGGGGCCGCTCAGTGCGAGGTTCTCCTTCGACGGGATGCGGTAACTCAGGCACCAGCACACGTTCGAGGTGGGCTTCTTCGGCCCGACCATGGTCGCGACATCCGCGAACTCGGTCGCCGGTCGCACCTCGATCGCCATCTCGCTACCCGAGCCCTGTCGGCTCTTGGTGATCGTCGTCCGCAGTGACGGCTCCGGAAACCGGTTTGCGGGACAGGGTCACGGCCCCCGCCTCGGGGTTGTGCGAGGTCGCGGCCGCGACGGCGGGGCGGTCATCGGCCTTTGTGTAGGCGTGCCGCAGGTGCACGGGCTCGATCGGGGCGCCCTGCTTTTTCTCGATGCGGCGCTTGTAGGCCAGGTTGAGGGCTTCGACGACGATCGCGAACGCCATCGGCACGTAAATGAGTGCCTTGTCGATCTTCACACCGAAGCCGTCGGCGATGAGGAAGACGCCGATGAGCACGAGGAAGGCGAGTGCGAGCATCTTCACACTCGGGTGCTTGTTGACGAAGGCGAAGATGAACTTCGCCGAGAACAGCATCACCCCGAACGACAGCACCACGGCGACGATGATGACGAGCAGGCTGTCGATCATGCCAACCGCGGTGATGACCGAGTCGAACGAGAACACGATGTCGATGAGGATGATCTGGATGATGACGCCCACAAACGTCACCGACTTCGGTTTGCCCTCACCGTGGTGGGATGCCGCGCCCTCGAGCTTTTCGTGGATCTCGTGCACCGCCTTGTAGATGAGGAACCCACCTCCCGCGATGAGCACGAGGTCACGCCCGGAGAAGCCGAGATCGCCGATCGTGAAGAGGTCGTCTTTGAGGCTGATGAGCCACGACGCTGCGAACAGCAGGCCGATACGCATGAACATCGCGAGGGTGAGGCCGAGGTTGCGGGCCTTCGCCTGCTGCTCGACGGGCAGTTTGCTCGCGAGGATCGAGATGAAGATGACGTTGTCGACCCCCAGCACGATCTCGAGCACGAGAAGTGTGAGGAAGGCGACAATGAGATCCGGGGTCAGGTCGACGGCGAAGTCCATGGCCACAGGCTACAAGTTAGGGTCGGTGCATGATCCTCCCTCCCGCAACCCACACCCCCCTCCGCGGCGGCGCGGTGCAGCGGTGGGGCATCCTCGCGCCCGGCGGCATCGCGGATGCCTGGGCCGAAGCACTCCACGCCCACACCGACCAGCGGGTGGTCGCCGTCGCCTCGAGGTCACAGGAGCGGGCCCAGGCCTTCGCCGATCGGCACGGAATCCCGCGGGCCTTCGGTACTTACGAGCAGCTCGTCGCCGACCCCGAGGTGGACGTCGTCTACATCGCCCCGCCCCACACCGAGCACCTACGGCTCGCGCTCCTCGCGATTGCCGCGGGCAAACACGTGCTCGTCGAGAAGCCCATCGGTATTAGCGCTGCCGAGGCACGTGAACTGGCCGCGGCGGCTCGTGCGGCCGGTGTGTTCGCGATGGAGGCCATGTGGTCGCGGTTCCTCCCCCAGACGACGGTTGTGGATGCGCTCGTACGTGATGGCGTGCTGGGCGACGTGCTCACGGTCACGGCCGACTTCGGGGCCGTGTTCGACACCGACCCGAACGGCCGGGCCTACAACCCTGCGCTCGGTGGTGGGGCGCTCCTCGATGTTGGTGTGTACCCGGCGTGGTTCGCGCACTTCGTGCTCGGCGCCCCGACGCGTGTGACGGCGAGCGGTTCGCTCACGAGCACGGGCGTCGATGCTCAGGCGGCCGTCATCCTGGACTACAACTCGCATGCCCAGGCGGTGCTCACGACGAGCATGCTCGTGGCGACCCCGCTGGCCGCGACGATCAGCGGGACCGCGGCGCGAGTCGACTACCCGCACGAGTTCATGGGGCCGAGCTCTTTCCGGGTGCTCGTCGAGGAGAGGGTGGTCGCCGAGTTCGCCGACCCGAACGGGTTCCGCTGGCGGGACGGTCTCTGTTACCAGGCGGTCGCCGTCGCCCAGCACATCGCCGATGGGCTCACCGAGTCGCCGCTTCATTCGCTCGACGACACGATCGCCGTGCTCGACGTGCTCGACGCGGCCCGCGCCCAGATCGGCTGATCGTGTCTCCTGAGGTAAGCCATTCCGCCCCTTTCGACCATCCCTCAGGGGCCGATCGGCTTACCTCTGTGCTGGATGCTGCGGATCCGTTGGCGGAGTACCGGGAGCGTTTCGTCGAGAGTGACGGGCTCGTCGCCTACCTCGACGGTAATTCGCTCGGGCGACCGCTCGTCGCGTCCGTGGAGCGGCTCGGTACGTTTGCGCGCGAGGAGTGGGGTGGTCGCCTCATCCGTGGCTGGGACGAGGGCTGGATGCACCTGCCCACCACACTCGGCGACGAACTCGGTCGTGTGGCGCTCGCCGCCGCACCGGGGCAGACCGCGATCGCGGACTCGACGACCGTTGTGCTCTACAAACTGCTCCGCGCCGCGACGGATGCCCGTCCCGGTCGCACCGAGATCGTCATCGATCGCGACAACTTCCCCACCGACCGCTACCTCGTGGAGGGTGTCGCGCGCGAGCGGGGACTCACGGTGCGCTGGGTGGACACCCCGCACGACGGTGGTGTGACACCCGACCTCGTGGCGGAGGCCGTCGGGCCGGACACGGCGGTCGCCCTCTTCAGCTCCGTCGCCTACCGTTCGGCGTGGCTCGCCGATATCCCTGCGATCACCGAGGTCATTCACGACGCTGGCGCCCTCGTCATCTGGGATCTGTGTCACTCCGCCGGGGTCGTTCCGACGCCCCTCGACGAGTGGGGGGTGGACCTTGCGGTGGGCTGCGGTTACAAGTATCTGAACGGCGGGCCGGGAGCCCCGGCGTTCTTGTACGTGCGTTCCGAGTTGCAGTCGGAGCTGACCCAGCCGATCCAGGGCTGGATGGGCTCCAGCGCACCGTTCGAGATGGGGCAGGGGTATGAGGCTGCGGCGGGCATCCGGGGCTTCCTCAGCGGCACCCCGTCGATTGTTGCCATGCAGCCGATGCGCGACATGATCGCGCTCATCGACGAGGTGGGTATCGAGGCGGTGCGAGCGAAGTCGGTCGCGCTCACGGAGTTTGCGATCGAGCTTGTCGACGAGGTGATTCCGGATGCCACGCTCGCGAGCCCGCGCGAGGCGACGCGTCGCGGCGGCCACATCACGATCGACCACCCCCGCTTCGCGCAGATCATGCCGCATCTGTGGGGGTCGGGGGTCATCCCCGACTTCCGCAGGCCCGACGGTATTCGTCTCGGTCTTTCGCCGCTCTCGACGAGTTTTGCGGAGATCGAGGCCGGGGTGCGCGCGATCGCTGCGGAGCTCGGTTAGCGAGCGAGCTGCGGGTACAGCGCGCTGATGGGGGCGGCGAGCCCCTGCTTGACGCTCACCGACACGTCATCCGCTAGAACTTCGTACTCCAGAGCCTCGAGGCCCGCATAGGCGGCGCGCACGACGTCGGCGGGGTCGTTCTTGGGGGAGGTGACATCCGTCACCATCGGGGTGTCCGTGTAGCCGAGGTGGAAGCCCATGACATGGGTTCCGGCAGGCGCGAGTTCGAGGCGCAGGGAGTTGGTCGCCGACCACAGCGCGGCCTTGGATGCGCTGTAGGCACCGGCGACGCCGAGCCAGCTGAGCACGGAGTGCACGTCGACGAGCGCGCCGCCGCCATTGCGTGCGAGCACGGGCGCAAACGCCTGGGCGACGTTGATCGCGCCGAACACGTTGGTCTCGAACATGGCCCGGATGCCCGAGGTTCCGCCCGTCGCGATGGGCACGGTGCCGCCGACGCCCGCATTGTTGATGACGATCGTGGTGTCGCTCGCTTGCTCGGCGGCAGCCGCGACGGATGCCTCGTCGGTGACGTCGAGGGCGAGGGACACCACGCGTTCGTCGTCCCACGAACGCGGAGTCCGCGCGGTGGCGTAGACCTTGGCCGCGCCGAGATCGAGTGCCTGCTGCACAAATTCGGCGCCGAGGCCGCCGTTCGCTCCTGTGACGAGTACTACCGCGTTGTCGATCATGACGTCTCCTAGCTGAGTTGGAAACAACAACCTAGCACCCTAAGTAGGCAAGTCCAACTCAGGTAGGATGCCTGACATGGATGCCGCGGAGTTCAACGCTCACTGCTCGATAGCGAGAAGCCTCGAGGTTGTCGGCGAGAAGTGGACGCTCCTGATCCTCCGCGAGGCGTTTCGAGGAAGGACCCGGTTCAGCGAGTTTCGCGAAGCGCTCGGTGTGGCCAGAGACATCCTCTCCGCACGTCTCGCGGTGCTCGTCGAGCACGGGGTCCTCAGTAAGCGCGCGTACCGCGACGAGAACGCGCGCGAGCGAGAGGAGTACGTGCTCACCGATGCCGGGCGCGATCTCCGCCCCGTACTCGCGGCGCTGACCGAATGGGGTGACGCGCACCGGGGGCTGCCGCAGGGTCCCACCGCGCGGTTCATCGAGACGGCGACAGGGCAGCCCGTGCGGCTCGCGTTCGTCGCGGAAGACGGTCGTGAGGTCGCGGTCGCAGAGGTGACGAGCGAGTTCACCGCGGCGGCCACGATCTAGCTCGCACGGCGTAGCGTTGGGCACATGACCGTGCTGACCGAGGACCTCCTGCTGGGCATCCGCGAACGTGCCGCAGACTACGACCGCGACAACACTTTTCCGTTCGAAGACCTGGACGCGTTGAGGGCGGCCGGATACCTCGCCCCGCGCAGTCTCCTCGAGACGGCACGCGACCAGCGGATGCTCGCCGCCTACGCACCGGCGACGGCGCTCGCCGTGAACATGCACCTCGTGTGGGTCGGTGTGGCCCGCGTGCTGAAGGACCGCGGTGACTCGTCGTTGCAGTGGGTGCTGGATGACGCGGCCGCCGGCGAACTCTTCGCGTTCGGCAACAGCGAGCCCGGCAACGATCTCGTGCTGTGGGACTCGCTCACCACGGTCGACACCGTCGAGGGTGGTTACGCCTTCACAGGCACCAAGATCTTCACGTCACTATCCCCCGCGTGGACGAGGCTCGGCGTGTTCGGCAAGCACGGCGACACCCTCATTCACGGGTTCATCACTCGCGACACCCCGGGTTGGCGCGCGCTCGACGATTGGGACACGCTCGGCATGCGCGCGACCCAAAGCCACACGACGGTGCTCGAGGGCGCCGTCGTTCCCGAGGAGAGGGTCGCGCGCATCCTGCCGGTCGGACCAAACGCCGACCCTTTCGTTTTCGGTATCTTCGCGAACTTCCTGCTCCTCATCGGGAGTGTCTACGCGGGCATCGCCGATCGCGCCCTCGAGCTCGGGGTGGAGGCAGTGAAGAGGCGCACGAGTCTCAAGACGGGCGAAACCTACGACCGTGACCCCGACTTCCGCTGGCGCCTCGCCGACGCGGCCCTCGCGCTCGACGCACTCGCGCCGCAGCTCGAGACCCTGGCAGCGGATGTCGACACCCTCGCCGACCACGGCTCGCGCTGGTTCCGGCTCCTCACGGGCGCCAAACACCGGTCGACCGAGACGGCACGCTACGTCGTCGATCAGGCAATGCGTTCCGCGGGCGGCGGCGGGTATCGCTCCTCCTCGGAACTTGCGCGCCTCCAGCGTGACGTGCTCGCGGGCATTTACCACCCGAGTGACACCGAGTCGGTGCACTCGACGGTCGCGACGAACCTGCTCGGCTAGTCGGCTCTGGTGGCGCCGTCCCGCATCCAGTAGCGTGACCCCTCGTGAGTGAACCCGGGTTGCGCCGCAGGGCGCGACCTCGCCTGCGCCCCGCGCAATGGACCGTTGGCGGGTTTGCAGCAGGCATCCTCATCGGCACCCTGCTGCTCCTGCTTCCCGTCGCCCGCACCGGTGAAGGCGGGGCGTCGCCGATCGAGGCCTTCTTCACCGCCGTCTCCGCCATCTGCGTAACCGGGCACGTCATCGTCGACACGCCAACGTTTTGGACACCCTTCGGCCACGTCGTCATTCTCCTGCCCATTCAGCTCGGAGGTATCGGTGTCATGACGTTCGCCTCGATCGTCGGCGTGACGATCATGCGACGGCTCTCCCTCACCTCGCGGCTCAACGCGGCCGCGGAATCGCGCGCCCTCGACATCGCCGACGTGCGATCGCTCATCGTCGGTGTTCTTCGCCTCTCGCTCATCATCGAGGGCGCCGTCGCCCTCGTACTCTCCCTCTGGTTCTGGCTTCACTACGGTCGTGACCCGCTCGAGTCGGCGTGGCTCGGGGTCTTCCACGCCGTCTCGTCGTTCAACAACGCGGGCTTCGCACTCTTCAGCGACAACTTCATGAGTTATGTGGCCGACCCTGTCGTCTCACTCGCGTTGTGTGCGTCGATCATCCTCGGTGGGCTCGGTTTTCCGGTCCTCATGCAATTGCGCAAGTTCTGGGGCAAACCCCTGCGCTGGAACATGAACACCCGCATCGTGATCCTCATGACGCCGATCCTCCTCATCGGCGGCGCTATCTACATCACCGCGATCGAGTGGAACAACCCCGATACCCTCGGCGCCCTCGACTGGCCGGCGCGCATCCTTGCTGGCTTCTTCCAGTCGGTGCAGACCCGCACCGCGGGATTCAACTCGATAGCTATCGGTGATGCGGATGACTCGACCCTTTTCGGAATGACCGCCCTCATGTTCATCGGCGGAGGCCCAGCCGGAACCGCTGGCGGCATCAAGGTGACGACATTCGCCGTGCTGCTCTTCATCCTCGTGGCCGAGATCCGGGGTGACGGCGTGGTCAACGTGCTCGGTAAGCGGCTCTCCCGCGCGGTGCACCGCCAGGCCATCGCCGTGGTGTTGCTTTCGACGGCGGTGGTCACGGCGAGCACGGTCGTCATCATGCTCCTCTCCGACCTGCCCCTCAGCCCGGTGCTCTTCGAGACGGTCTCCGCCTTCGGCACGGTCGGGCTCTCCACTGGCATCACCGCGTCACTCCCAGTGCCCGCGCAGCTCGTGTTGTGTCTGCTTATGGTGTTGGGCCGACTCGGACCGATCACGTTCGCCGCCGCCCTCGCCCTCCGCGAGCGCGAGGTGCTGTACCAACTCCCCAAGGAAAGGCCGATCATTGGCTAGGTCACACTCTCAGTCGGACGCGGGACGCGTCGCCCGCGCGGATTCCGTAGCCGTCATCGGGCTCGGGCGCTTTGGTCAGGCTCTCGCGCTCGAGCTCATGGACAGCGGAACCGAAGTGCTCGGAATCGACTTCCGCGAGGAGATCGTGCAAGAGCTCAACGGCCAGCTCACCCACGTCGTACAGGCGGACTCGACGAAGGAGGCCGCGCTGCGCCAACTGGCCGTTCCGGAGTTCGACCGCGTGGTGGTCGCCATCGGGCACGACGTCGAGGCGAGCATCCTCACCACGTCGATCCTTCTCGGCTTCAACATCGAGCACCTCTGGGTGAAGGCGGTGAGCGAGCAGCACGGCCGCATCCTCGAGCAACTCGGGGTCAAACACGTAGTGTTCCCCGAGGGCGACATGGGCAGGCGCGTTGCGCATCTGGTCCGCGGCTCGATGCAGGACTACCTGGAGATCGGGGACGACTTCTCCCTCATCAAGATGGCTCCCCCGCCGAGCACCATCGGCAAAAACCTCACGGAGGCAGGGGTGCGCACCAAGTTCGGCGTCACCGTTGTCGCGGTTCGCAGCGTCGGGGGCCGGTGGACGTACGCGACCGCCGAGACCGTCATCGCCGAGGGCGACACCCTGCTTGTTGCCGGCAGTACGGCTAAGGCCGAAGCGTTCAGCCAGCTCCGCTGAGCGAGCGTAGGGTGAAGGAATGAGCGACGGGGCTGACGGCACCACAATCGACGTCACGGTGGCACTAGTCGGCACACTCGATACCAAGGGTGCCGAATACCAGTGGATGCACGACCGGCTCGTTCGGCACGGTGTGTCCGTTCTCGTGGTCGACGCGGGCACCGAAGCGCCGCGCGGGTTCGTCTCCGAGGTGCATGCGGACGCAGCATCCGTCGCGTCCGCCGGCGGTGCCGACCTCGATGAACTCCGCGCCGACCAGGATCGCGGCGCCGCCGTCACGGCGATGGGCGAGGGTGCTGCCGTCGTTCTCGCGCGTGAGTTCGACGAGGGCCGCGTGCACGGGGTGCTGGCTCTCGGCGGCAGCGGCGGATCGTCGATCGCCGCGCGAGCGGTGCGCGATTTGCCCATCGGGGTGCCGAAGCTCATCGTCTCGACGATGGCCTCCGGTGATGTCTCCTCGTACGTCGGATCGAGTGACGTCACCCTCATGTACTCGGTCGTCGATATCGCCGGCATCAACCAGGTCTCCCGCGCCGTGCTCGGAAACGCTGCCGCCGCCATCGCGGGGATGGCGAAGGACTACGCGAGCCGGCAACACGAGGAGCCCGTCGACGAGCGCCCGCTCGTTGCCGCTTCGATGTTCGGTGTGACAACACCCGCCGTCGATGCCGCGCGCGAGAGGCTCGAGCATCTCGGTTATGAGGTGCTCGTTTTCCACGCGACCGGGTCGGGCGGGCGCGCGCTCGAGGCGCTCGCGCGGTCCGGGATGCTCGCAGGGGTCCTCGATCTCACGACAACCGAACTCGCCGACGACCTCGTGGGCGGGATACTGAGCGCAGGTCCCGACCGCGTGACCGCCGCCGCGGCATCCGGGGTCCCTCAGGTGGTGAGCCTCGGTGCCCTCGACATGGTCAATTTCGGCCCGCGCGAGACCGTGCCGAGCGAGTTCGACGATCGCCTCCTCTACGTGCACAACCCGACGATCACCCTCATGCGCACGACCGTCGAAGAGAACGCGGAACTCGGGCGTCGGCTCGGCGGCAAACTCGCCGGTCAGCAGCGCACCGTGCTCATTGTGCCGCGCGGCGGAGTGTCCGCCCTCGACGCCGAGGGGATGCCCTTCCACGATGCGGCGGCGGATGACGCGCTCTTCGACGCCGTCATCGAAGCGGCGAGCGGCATCCCTCTCGTCGTGAGCGACTCCCACATCAACGACCCCGAGCTCGCCCGTCAGGCGGCAGACACACTCCACTCCCTCATCGAAGGACGGCAATGATCGACAGAACTACAGCCCTCGAACGTCTGCGCGCGCAGGTGGCCGCCGGCCGTCCCATCATCGGGGCGGGGGCGGGCACCGGTATCTCGGCGAAGTCGGAGGAGGCCGGCGGCGTCGACATGATCATCATCTACAACTCCGGGAGGTACCGGATGGCAGGCCGTGGTTCGCTCAGCGGGCTGCTCGCCTATGGGGATGCCAACCAGATCGTGGTCGACATGGCGCGCGAAGTGCTGCCCATCGTGCAGAACACCCCGGTCATCGCGGGCGTGAACGGCACCGACCCGTTCCGCGTTATGGGGCACTTCCTCGACGATCTGAAGCGTCTCGGTTTCACCGGAATCCAGAACTTCCCCACGGTCGGCCTCATCGACGGGCTCTTCCGTCAGAACCTCGAGGAGACCGGCATGAGCTACTCGCTCGAGGTCGACATGGTTCGACTCGCGGCCGAGCGTGACCTGCTCACCACGCCGTACGTGTTCGACGTCGAGTCGGCGGTCGCGATGACCGAGGCGGGAGCCGACATCGTTGTCGCGCACATGGGGCTCACGACGATGGGAACAATCGGCGCGAAGACGACAGCCGTGACCCTGGAGGGCTCCGTCGAGAAAGTGCAGGAGATCGCGGATGCCGCCACCGCCGTCAACCCGGATGTGCTCGTCATCTGCCACGGCGGCCCCATCGCGGAGCCGTCCGACGCCGCCTACGTGCTGCAGAACACCACGGGGGTGCACGGTTTCTACGGGGCATCCTCGGCGGAGCGGTTGCCGACGGAACGTGGCATCCGTGAGCAGATCGAGGAGTTCAAAGCGATCACGTTCGAGAAGGGGTAGTCATGACGAAGCCCGATGACGTAGCCACCCGCGTGCTCGACTGGGGCACCATCAAGTGGCTCGTGTCGCCCGAAACCGATCCGGGTACCGGCATGACCATGTGCGAGGTGATCGTGTACCCGGGCAAGGGTCACGCCGAGCACAATCATCCGGATGCCGAGGAGACGATCTACGTCATCTCCGGCACGGGTTCCCAGACGGTGGGAGGCGCTGGCCCCTTCGACATCGCGCCGGGGGACGCCGTGTACGTGCCGCTCGGCGAGATGCACTCCACCATGAACACGGGCTGGGCGCCGCTGCACATCCTCGTGACCTACAACCCGGCGGGTGCCGAGCGCGCCATCGACGCGGACCCCACGGTGCGCATCCTGCCGCCGGGCGAGCCGCCGGTTGCGTGAGTTGGCACGTTCCCACCCATCCGCGGGGCGGGGGGTGGGTTGGTGACAACTCGCAGCGTGTTTAACTAGTCCCATGCCACTTCAGGGAGAGTACGCACCAAGCACGTCGGACTGGGCTCGCGAGCAGGCCGAGAAATACGAGGCCACGGGCGGCAAGGAGGCGGGGGACCTTCGCGGGATGCCCGTCATCGTGCTGACCACGGTGGGCGCGAAGTCCGGGATGCTCCGCAAGACGGCGCTCATGCGTGTCGAGCACGACGGGGTCTACGCCGTCGTCGCCTCACTCGGTGGCGCGCCCAAGAACCCCGTCTGGTACTACAACATCGTGAAGCAGCCGCACGTCGAACTGCAGGACGGCGAGGTCAAGAGCGACTACCTCGCGCGTGAGGTCACGGGCGACGAGAAGGCGATCTGGTGGGAGCGCGCCGTCGCGGCCTACCCGCCCTACGCCGACTACCAGCAGAAGACCGACCGCGAGATCCCTGTCTTCGTGCTGGAGCCGTTCGAGGAATAGCGCCGGCTACGGCTGGAACTGCTGCAACCAGCGCTCGCAGAGCGGGCGCCAGGCTTCCGCCGGATAGCCTTCGGCGAAGCCCAGACCGTGGCGGCCCTCCGCGAAGACGTGCAGGTCGTGCGGTACACCGTGGCGGGCGAGGGATGCCGCAAGCCGGTAGCTGTGCTCACGAGGGGGCACCGCGGCATCCGCCCCCGTCGACCAGATGAACATGGGTGGGGTCTCTGCGGTGACGAGCCGATCGATCGAGAGCGCCCGCTTGCGCCACCACGATGGCCGGGGACCCAGAAGGTTGTCGCGCGAGCCTCGATGCGTGCGCTGGTCCATCGCGATCACCGGGTAGCCGAGTACGGCGAAGTCCGGCCGAGGAGTGCTCACCGCCGCGTGCGCGGCCAGATGTCCGCCGGCCGAAAAGCCGAGCACACCAACGACCTCGTGTCCCGCGGCGCGCTCCACCGCGAGTTCACGCTGCGCAGCCAGCAGCGGACCGGGATGCCGCGTGCCGACGGGATACTTCACGACCCGGGCATCCCACCCGAGGCCCCGCAACCACTCGGCCACGGGTTCGCCCTCATGATTCGCGTGGTGCGCGTAGGAGCCGCCGGGAAATACAAGGATGCTGCCGCTCATGGCCCAACGCTACTGATTTTCGTACGCGTAGTAGCGCGTGGGGCCTACTTCTTCTCGCGCCAGGCCCTCTCGAACGGTAGCCGCCACGAGTGCGGCGCGATGAGCTGGTGGATGGCGTCGGGCCCCCAACTACCCGGGAAGTACGGACGTACCGGTCCCGGATTCTCGAGCAGCGGTGCCGAGACTTCCCAGAGCCGCTCAATGTCGGCAGCCGTCGTGAAGAGGGTGTGGTCACCGCGCATGGCGTCGAGAATGAGGCGCTCGTACGCTTCGAGCACGTCGCCAGCCTGCTCGACCTCGGCGAGTGAGAACTGCATGCTCAACTTGTCGAGCTTCATACCCGGTCCCGGGCGCTTGCCGTAGAACGAGAGCGACACCTTGGAGGCATCGGCGAGGTCGAAGGTGAGGTGATCGGGTCCGTGTTCTCCGATGCCGGAGCCCGCCGGGAACATACTCTTCGGCGGTTCGTGGAACGCGATCGAGATGATGCGCTGTCCTTCTGCCATCCGTTTACCTGTGCGCAGGTAGAAGGGCACCCCCGCCCAACGCCAGTTGTCGATGTAGCACTTGAGCGCGATGAAGGTCTCGGTCTCCGACTCCGGAGCGACGCCGGCCTCGTCACGGTAGCCGCCGTATTGGCCCCGCACGACGTTCTCCGGCTCGAGCGGCTGCATCGAACGGAACACCTTGTTCTTCTCGTCGCTGATCGCTCGCGGTTCGAGGGCGGTCGGGGGCTCCATCGCCATAAACGCGAGCACCTGGAAGAGGTGGGTGACCACCATGTCCCGATAGGCGCCCGTCGCCTCGTAGAAGCCGGCGCGCCCGTCGAGGTTGAGTTTCTCGGGCACGTCGATCTGCACGTGGTCGATGAAGTTACGATTCCAGATCGGTTCGAACAGGCCGTTCGCGAAGCGGAACGCGAGGATGTTCTGCGCGGGCTCTTTGCCGAGGAAGTGGTCGATCCTGAAGATCTGGCTCTCGTCGAAGACCTCGTGCACCTGACGGTTGAGGTCGATGGCGCTCGCAAGGTCGGTGCCGAACGGCTTCTCCATGATCACGCGGGAGTCCTCGACGAGGTCGGCGCTCGAGAGGGTCCGGATGACGGCGAGTGCGGCCTTGGGTGGAACGCTCAGGTAGTGGAGCCGCTTCGTGCCGGGGCCCAAGAGCGCCTCGGCCGCGCGCACGGCGTCGGCGAGGGCATCCGGACCCTCACCGGTCGGTACGTAGGTGAGGCGACCGGCGAATACGGACTTCTGCTGGTCCGTGAGTGGTCGCGTGCTGAACTGGGCGACGGCATCGAGGGCCATGTCGCGGAACGATTCGTCCGTGTGATCTTCGAGTGACGTCCCGACGACACGGATGTCGGGGGCCAGGGCGGAGAGCACGAGGTGGGCGAGGCCCGGCAGGAGCTTGCGGCGTGCGAGGTCGCCCGCAGCTCCGAAGAGGACTACGACGTGGGGCGCGATCTCGTCGCGCTGTTCGGGTTCGGGTGCGATGGTCACCACCCGATGGTGGCAGCAGGCCCGCAGCGCAATGGCGCTGAGCGACGATCATTTACAGGGGTTTAACGCGCCAGTAATCTGCCGTCGTCAGCTCAGTTCGACGAGCACCTCCACGTGCCTGTCGTCTGCCGAAAGACTGACCTTTCGGAACGCCTGCCGGAGCACCGCCCGGTAGGCGGCGGGCCGGAGACCCTTGCCGGTGCCGTCGGTGAGCACGGCCGTGACGCGGAGGGTAGCGGGGGGCCCGGCGCGGAGTTGGGCTCGAATGCTTCCGGGCACAACGGGGGCCGCCTGACGCACTTCGCTGATGCCGGCGCCGATGGCTCGGCGTTGGTCGGCGTTGAGGGTTTCGAGCAGGCCATCGGGGTCGTCGAGTTCGTCGACGAGTTCCGCGAGCCAGGATGCCTGGGCGCTGCGTACGAGCATCGTGCGTAGTGTCGTGGCGAGCCCACGTGCGCGGGCAATGTCGGCTGGCGTTATCGCGTCGGTGTCGAGGATGTTTTCGAGGTAAGGGCCGACGCGGTAGTCGACGATCTGGCGCCGACGTTCGGTGGCTTCGGCCTCTTCGGTCGCCCTGATCGTGTCGCGCTCCCGCTCGAAGGTGAGGATGCTCGCTCCCCGCCACTCGAGCACCCTCGAGACGAGCACGTGCGAGAAGGCCGCTGCACCGCAACCCACCGCGAGCAGGGGTATCGCATAGCCGAGCGCGAGCTCCGCCGTAGCCGAGAACAGGAGCGCGATGGCGCCGACGGCGACCGAGGAGACGACGGTGAACCCGGCAATTTCGATCGCCGGCCGGAACGAGCCGATGAGCAGCAACAGCACGGTGAGCGCGACCGCGGCCCACACCCCGACGGCTCCCGGGAACCGGCTGGCGCAGTCCGCGGCGAAGGCCGCGATCATGAGCACGTGCAGTGCAGCGTGCCGCCACGCACCGAAAGGGAAGTTGCGCGGGTCGACGCCGAGCAGGTTGATGCCGGCCGCTCCGACAAAAAGCGCGATCGCTGCCGCCTGAAGGGGAAGCGAGCGGATCTGGTCGCCGTTCGAGGCGAGGAGCAGGATGACGATACCGACGGAGACGACGGTGCTCACCACCGCGAAGTAGCGCGCGGTCAGCCCGCCGAGCGGGTCGAGGGTTTGCGGTGTGTGGCGGGCGGTCATCCTTCCTCCCGGGTGATGGGGAAGGCGAGGATGACGGATGTGCCGAATCCGGGGCTACTGAGAATGCGCGCGGAACCCCCGGCGGCCTCGACCCGTCCGAGGATCGATTCGCGGAACCCGAAGCGATCGGGAGGCACGGCGCTTTCGTCGAAACCGACGCCGTTGTCGACCACGGTGAGCACCACGGACTCGCCGCTGGGAATGATGGAGAGTTCCGCGGCATCCGTCTGCGCGTGCGCCGACACATTGACGAGAGCCTGTTGCGCCGCGAGCAGCAGTGCTTCACGTCCCGCTGCGGGAAGGAGTTCGAGTGCCGACGGTTCACCGCTGACCACAACGGTGACACCCGCGCTCGCCGCCCGCTCGACGAGCGCGACGACGTCCTCGCTCGGTGTCGAGTCGATCACGACCGCGCCGCGGGCCTCCCGAACGGAATCGAGACTGCGGCGGATGCTCGTTCTTGCCTTGTCCGAGAGGGGGCCGGGTGGCATGGTGGCGATCGCGGCGAGCTCGCTCAGGATCGTGTCGTGCACGAGGGTCCGGGTTTGCAGCTCGAGCGTGCGTCGCTCGTCGGCGGCAATGTCGGTGAGCACCGCGTGATCGATGCGAGCGCTCACCGCGCGCGAGGATCGTCGCACCACCGCGAGCATCGTGTAGTACGCGGCGACACCGGCGGCCACGATGAGCGTCGATGGTTCGAAGATCGGACCGTCCGGTGCCAGGAGGAGGGCGCCCTGGGCGAGGGCGTAGCCGACGAGCGTGCCGATGGCGCCAGTCCAGCGGTCGAGGTTGCTGCCGAGAGCCGTCACGGCGATGACGCTGGAGACGAGCGCGAGACCCGAGTGTGGCGCGACCTGTCCGAGACACCACGCGAGTACTCCGCCACCGAGAACCATCACGGCGATGAGGGTCGGGTGAGTCGTCCGCGCCCTGTGGGCGATCGCGAGCAGGACCCACAGGGCGACGATCACCGCGAACGCCTGCCACGATGTTGTGCCGCCGAGCGCGAGCGCGGCGAGCGCGCCGCCGAGGAACACCGTCGCCACGGCGAAGAAGGCACTCTCGATGCCCAGGCGAGTGGTGACAGCAGCTTCGGATGTCGGGTACACCCAGCTCATCGAACCCTCCAGTTCTGGTGTGGAGAGGGTACTACCTGACCACCTTCCCTCGCCTCCGAGAATTCTGAGTGTCAAGAATAGTTGACATGCAGTCTGAGATTCTTTACAGTTCACATGTCAAAGTTTCTATACACACGGAGGACGACCATGACGTACGAAGAAAAGGGAGTGTGGGTCTACCTCGTCGTGACCCTCGGCGCCTACGGCACCTATCTCGCTATCGTTCTCGGTCAGCTCGCGGCGACCCCCGTCGCGGAGATCGACTACGTGCCGGCGCTCCTGTGGACGATCGGCGCATCCATCGCCGCCGCCATCGTCCTACGCATCGTCGTCGAGATGTTCGGTCCCAGCGAGAGCCAGAAGGCGGATGCTCGCGACCGAGACCTCAAACGTACGGGCGACCGACTCGGCGGCTGGCCGATCATCGCCGGGGCCCTCGGCGCGCTTGTGCTCGCCATCGTGCAGGCCGAATACTTCTGGATTGCCAACTCGATCTACCTCGGGTTTGCGGCATCCGCGGTGCTCTCCTCGGTCATCACGATCGTGCTCTATCGTCGGGGACTCTGATGGTGAAGCCGACCCGCATCACCAACGACATTCGAGCATTGCGTTTCGCGGCCGACGAGATGACCCAGGCGCAGCTCGCCGAACGGATCGGCGTCACACGCCAGACCGTCATCGCGATCGAACAGGGCAAGTACTCGCCGTCGCTCGAACTCGCCTTCCAGATCGCGCGCGTGTTTGAGGTGCCCCTGGATCGTGTGTTCCAGTACCCGGAGGAGCAGCGATGAGGGCAGCGGTCTTCAGTCGGTTCGGGGCTCCCGACGTTGTCGAGGTGCGAGAGCTACCGACCCCGGTCGCGGGTGCGGGGGAGATCCTCGTGCGGGTGGAGGCGGCATCCGTCGGGGCGGCCGACTCCGCCGGGCGCAGCGGGCGACCGCGATTCGCACGCCTCATGTTCGGCTTCGGTCCCCGCGACACTGTGCTCGGCAGCGACTTCGCCGGAACCGTGGTCTCCGTCGGCGACGGGGTGACCGAGTGGATGCCCGGAGACCGCGTCTTCGGAGCGACGGGAGCCTCGTGGGGCGGACACGCCGAGTACCTGGTTGTCAAAGAACGTGGCGCGATCACGACGCTGCCGGAGGAGGTTTCGGTGGAGCAGGCCGTCGCCCTCGTCGATGGCGCGATGACCGCCCTCCCGTTCCTCCGCGATGTCGGGCACATCAGCGCCGGCATGCGTGTGGTCGTTGTTGGCGCGAGCGGCGCGGTGGGTGCCGCGGCGGTGCAGCTTGCACAACACCGGGGCGCGCACGTGACCGCCGTGACAACCAACACCGAACTCGCGCGCGGTCTCGGGGCCGACGAGACGATTGACTACCGCGAGACCGACTTCACGGATGGCAGCGTTCGGTACGACATCGTGTTCGATGCTGTCGGCGCCAGCTCCTACGGTCGAGCGAAGCGTGTGCTCACGACGCGCGGCGTGTACCTCACGACCGTCCCCGGTTCGGTGCTCATCGACCGGCTTCTGGGACGGCGTGCACGTATCGCCTTCACGGGATTGCGCCCGGATGCTGCCAAGCGCCCCGATCTCGCCGAGCTCGCGCAACTCGCCGCTGCCGGCATCCTTACCCCCACCATCGACAGCGTGTATGCGCTCGACGACATCCGCGCCGCCCACGCGCGCGTCGACACCGGGCGTAAGCGCGGCACCGTCGTTGTGCGACCCGCCTAGATCGAAACACCGCCGCAACACTCCGCGCCTATGCTCGGTGCATGGCTGACCTGTTCGACGGCTATGGCACCACGGCCACGAAGAGGCCCGGTGCGCGCGCCTGGGATGAAATGTTCGATTCCCCCGGCTCGCCCCGCGAGTCCTATCGGGAGATCCAGGCCGCCCTCGCGCAAATGACGCAGGACGAGTTGCGCGGGAGAACGGAGGCGCTCGGCGCCAGCTATCTCGCGCAGGGTGTCACGTTCGACTTCGCCGGGGAGGAGCGGCCCTTCCCGCTCGACGCCGTGCCGCGTGTGATCGATCAGGCCGAGTGGCTCGAGGTCGAAGCTGGCATCAAGCAGCGAGTTCGGGCGCTCGAGGCGTTCCTCGCCGACGTCTACGGTCCGCAGCGCGCCGTGCGGGACGGGGTCATACCCGCGCGACTCATCACGAGTTCGGCGCACTTCCACCGCGAGGCCGCGGGGATCGAGCCGGCCAACGGTGTGCGCATCCAGGTTTCGGGAATCGACCTCATCCGCGACGAGAACGGCGCCTGGCGTGTTCTCGAGGACAACGTGCGGGTGCCCTCCGGTGTCTCGTACGTCATCTCGAACCGCCGGGTCATGGCCCAGACCCTTCCCGAGCTGTTCGTGTCGATGCGAGTGCGTCCGGTTGGCGACTACCCGCACAAGCTCCTGAGCGCACTGCGGGCATCCGCTCCTCCCGGAGTCGAGGACCCGACCGTTGTTGTGCTGACCCCCGGCGTCTACAACTCGGCGTACTTCGAGCACACGTTGCTCGCGCGACTCATGGGTGTCGAACTCGTCGAGGGACGCGACCTCTTCTGCTCCGGCGGTCGGGTGTGGATGCGCACGACGGCCGGCCCCACACGCGTCGATGTGATCTACCGTCGCGTCGACGATGAATTCCTCGACCCGCTGCAGTTCCGCGCGGACTCCATGCTCGGTAGCCCCGGTCTCATGCTCGCGGCCCGTCTCGGCAATGTCACGATCGCCAACGCGGTCGGCAACGGTGTCGCCGACGACAAACTCGTGTACACGTACCTGCCAGACCTCATCAAGTACTACCTCGACCAGGACCCGATCCTGCCCAACGTGCAGACGTGGCGACTCGAAGACAAGGGTGCTCTCGAGGAGGTGCTCGATCGCCTGGACGAACTGGTGATCAAGCCCGTCGACGGGTCCGGTGGCAAGGGCCTCGTGATCGGGCCGGATGCCTCGAAGCAGGAGCTCGACGAACTGCGAGGTCGTCTCCTCCGAGACCCGCGGGGGTGGATCGCGCAGCCCGTTGTGCAGTTGTCTACTATCCCGACCCTCGTCGATGACGGCATGCGACCACGTCACGCGGACCTGAGGCCGTTCGCGGTCAACGACGGTGAGGACATGTGGGTACTGCCCGGCGGCCTCACGCGTGTCGCGCTGCCGGAGGGTGAGCTCGTCGTGAACTCGTCGCAGGGTGGCGGCTCGAAGGACACGTGGGTGGTCGGCCAGGACCCTCTGCAGATCGCGCGCCACAGCATCCAGGGACTGGTCGCAGGCCAGGCCGCCGCCACCGAGAGCATCACGATCATCACGCCCGAGATGCTGGCATCGCACCTGCAGGACCACGCCCCGGCCGATCGACCTCTCGGTCACGGCCAGCAAGAGCAACAACAGCAGCAACACACTCGCTCAATCGACCGCGACGGGGAGGCCAACTAATGCTCTCCCGCATCGCCGAATCACTGTTCTGGATCGGACGCTACGTCGAGCGTGCGGACGGCACCGCCCGAATCCTCGACGTCCACCTGCAGCTCCTCCTCGAGGATCCGTGGATCGAGGAGGATCTCGCGTGTCGCTCGCTCCTCAGCGTCATGGGAAGCGAGGCTCCGCAGGATGCCCAGCTCTCGCGTCAGGACATCCTCACGATCCTCGCGGTCGACCGCAATGAGCCAGCATCCATCGCGTTCTCACTCGGCGCCGCGCGAGAGAACGCACGCCGTGCGCGCGAGATCGTGAGCACCGAGCTCTGGGAGTGCCTCAACACAACACGCGCGCGGATGCCCCGCCGGGTCGCCGCGGACAAGGTGCACGAGTTCTTCGGCTGGGTGCGCGAGCGTTCGGCACTCGCCGTTGGCATCATCGAGTCGGCCACGAGTCGCGACGAGGCGTGGCAGTTCTTCACCCTCGGTCGCAGCATCGAACGTGCCGACATGACCGCGCGACTGCTCGCCACACGTTCGCTCACCGAGGCGAGCGGCCCATCGTGGACAACGATCCTCCGCTCGTGCGGTGCCTACGAGGCGTACCTGCGCACCTACCGCGGCGTCCCGAGCGCGCGCAATGCGGCGGAGTTCCTGCTCCTCGATCGGCTCTTCCCCCGCAGCATCCTGTTCTCGGTCACGCGCGCGGTGAACTGCCTCAAGGAGATCGAGCCGCGCAGCGATCGTGTCGGTGTCTCCGACCACGCGCAGCGCATGCTCGGTCAGATCCGCAGTGAGCTCGAGTACCGGCCGATCTCGGAGATCCTCGAAGACCTGACCATGCACATGGACAACGTGCAGTCGACGACGAGCGCGGCCTCGGAGGCCATCCGTCAGCGGTACTTCCCGACACAGGTGGCCCCGAGCTGGGTGGGTGAGACGTCATGAACCGGTTGCGCATCAAACACATGACGGGCTTCCACTACGGTGGTGACGTGACGGCCTCGTACAACGAGGCGCGCATGCTTCCCGTGAGCTCCGACGGTCAGCTCGTGTTGTTCTCGAACCTCGAAATCCTGCCCATCTCGAGCCACCACAACTACGTCGACTACTGGGGTTCCCGGGTGTCGTCGTTCGAGATCCTCACCCCGCACAAGGAGCTCGCGCTCACGGCGACGAGTCTCGTGGAGGTCCGTGAGGCTCGGCACGATGAGTCGACGCTGGACTGGGATGGCCTGGCCGAGGCATCCGAATTGTTGACCTCGACCGTGGAACAACTCGGGCAGACGAGTCGCACCGCGCCGCCCGTCGAGGTGCAGGACATCGCTCGTGAGATCGCGTCCTCGTACGACGACCCGTGCGCGGCGGCCCTCGAGATTTCGCGCACGGTCGGCGAAGCCATGGAGTACATGCAGGGTGTCACGGCGGTGACCTCGACGGCAGCGGAGGCGTGGGCCGAACGCAAGGGTGTGTGCCAGGACATCACGCACATCGCCCTGGGTGCTCTGCGACACGTTGGCATCCCCGCTCGGTACGTCTCGGGTTACCTGCACCCCAAGCCGGACGCCGCGATCGGTGAGACGGTCGCCGGCGAGTCGCACGCGTGGGTCGAGTGGTTCTGTGGTGATGGATGGCGCGGCTACGACCCGACCAACCAGATCGACATCGGCGATCGGCACGTTCTTGTGGGTCGGGGTCGCGACTACAACGACGTGCCTCCCTTGCGTGGCGTTTACGCGGGGCCGTTCGGGAGCACTCTCTTCGTGACGGTGGAGATCACGCGCGAGAGCTAGCGGTGCGCGTGATTCCGGGTAAGTTGGAACAGCCAACAAATACCGGGAGGTACCGTGAGCGTCCAGCGCGCCGAACGATTCGAAGCCCTACTCGCGGAGGACGAGGACCTCCGGCGACTCGTCGATGGCGGGTGGATTCGCTATCGCACGTCCCCTGCCCTGCAGGAGTTGACGTGGGACGCCCACGCGACGTGCGCTCGCATCAACCGCACCTACTACGACGATCCGGTCGAGGCGCAGCGGCTCTTCGAAGAGCTCATCCCCGGAGCTGGCACCGGCATCGACTTCCGCCCTCCGATCAGCATCGATTACGGCATGCGGATCCGGATCGGCGATCGCACCTTCATCAACGCGGACTTCCTTGTCATCGGCGGCGGACTCGTGACGATCGGCAGCGATTGCCTCATCGGACCGCGTTGCGCGATCTACACGCCGAACCACGCCGAGGACCTCGAGCGACGGCTCGACGGGTGGGAGCTTCCCGAGGCGGTGACGATCGGCAACAACGTGTGGCTCGGCGGGTCGGTGACCATCACCCCCGGTGTGACGATCGGCGACAACAGCATCATCGGGGCGGGTTCCGTCGTCACGAGGGATATCCCCGCTGGCGTTGTCGCTGTGGGCAACCCGTGCCGACCGGTGCGGCCCATCGCCGCCGCGGGCTAGCTCGTCCGCCGCTCGGTGGTCTCGACGATCGCGATGTCTTCGGTGGCGAGTTCGCGTTCGTCGGCGAGGGTGGGGGCGAAGCTCACCGCGAGGCCGAAGCGCGATCCGGGATGCCGCGACAGTCGCATCCCGCGTCCGAGCACCAACCACGCAACACCCACACTGGCCGCTAGTACCCCGGAGAGCGCCGCGATACCCACGGCCCACCGCGGGCCGAGGGCGTTGGCCGCCCACCCCACGATGGGTGCGCCGATGGGCGTGCCGCCGGCGAAGAGCGCGAGGTAGAGCGCCATCACTCGTCCGCGCACCGCGGGGTCGGTTGTCGTCTGCACGTAGGCGTTTGCCGTGTTCATGGTGGTGAGTCCCGCGGCGCCGACGAGCAGGAGGAGCAGACCGAATACCCAGAGCGATGGGGCGAAGGCACCGACGGCGCACGTCACTCCGAATGCCGCCGCTCCGGCGATCACGATGGACAGCCGCGCCTTCTCGCGGCGGGCGGCGAGCAGTGACCCTACGAGTGACCCGATCGCGATGACCGAGGAGAGGATGCCGAACTGTTCCGAGCCGCCGCCGAACTCGACCGTCGACATGGTCGAGACGAGGATCGGGAAGTTGAAACCGAAGGTTCCGATGATGAACACGATCGTGAGCACGACAACGAGGTCGGGCCGCGAGCGCACGTAGGCGAGGCCTTCGCGGATCTGCCCTCGGCCTCGCTCGAGTCGGGGGGCGGCGATGAGTCTCGCGCGCCGGATGAACGCGAGCGAGGTCAGGACGCCGGCGAAGGAGACGGCGTTGAGCAGAAACACCGGTCCTGCTCCAATGAGGGCGACGAGAACACCCGCGACGGCGGGCCCGATCAGTCGCGCCCCCTGGAAGGACATGGAGTTGAGGGCGACGGCGTTCGGCAGGTCGGCGTCGCCCACGAGTTCGGAGACGAACGCTTGCCGCACGGGGGAGTCGATCGCGGTGGCGATACCCAACCCGAGCGCGAAGGCGTACACGATGCCGAGTGTGGCGAGCCCGGTGACAACCAGGATGCCGAGTCCGAGAGCCAAAACGAGCTGCGCCGTCTGCGTCCACACGAGTAGTCGCTTGCGGTCGAAGCGATCGGCCATGAGGCCGGCGACCGGCATGAGGAGTAGAAGCGGCCCGAACTGCAGTGCCATCGTGATACCGAGCGCGGCGGCATCCCCGTCGGTGAGTTCGGTGAGAACGATCCAGTCCTGCGCGGTGCGCTGCATCCACGCACCCGTGTTGGACACGAGGGCCCCGGCGAACCAGAGGCGATAGTTGGCGACCCGCAGACTGCGGAACATCGCGCTCACGAGTCGGCGAGCGCGCGGATGATCGGGGTGCTGGCCAGGAGTGCGCGCTGGTCTTCTGCGCTCAGGGTGTCAAACTGCCGACTGAACCACGCGATGCGTCGTTCGCGGGTTTCCGCAACGATGCGCTCCCCCTCGTTGGTGAGCGAGACGAGCACTTTGCGGCCGTCGTCGGGGGCGGGGGCTCGCACGACGAGGCCCGCGTCGACCAGAGCAGTCACGGTTCTCGTCATCGACGGCGCGCTCACGCGATCGTGTTCGCTCAATGCGCCGGCCGTCTGGGGGCCGTGCTTGGCAAGCACGAAGAGTACGGCGAGTTGCCCGTCGGTGACGTCGCCGTCCACTCGCTCGATGCGCATTCGCCGCGCGAGGCGCATGACGGCGATACGCAGATCGTCCGCCGTGTCGAGCGCTGTGTCCCGAGCCGCGTCGGGGTGGTCAAGAGTCATCATTAGTTAGCATAGCAAATTAGTTGCGCTAACTATTCCCGAGAGCCCTACGATGGGGTTCAGCGAGGAGGCGGCCATGCCCACATTCGTCCCGGTCCGGCATGATGCGACCTACGTTGACGCCCACGGCGTCACGATCCATTACTACGTGTGGAAGGCCGCGAAGCCCAAGGCCGTCGTCCAACTCCTGCACGGTCTCGGTGAGCATGCGCTCCGCTACGAACAGCTCGCGGGCGAGCTTGTCAATGCTGGCTACTCCGTCTACGCCGATGACCACCGCGGCCACGGCCGCACGGGCATGGAGCAGTGGCGCAACGACGCGACCAAGCTCGGCAGGCTCGGCGTCGGGGGCATGCGCGCCACTATCGCCGCGATCGAGCAGCTCACCGGCATCGCGCGCGCCGAAAACCCCGACATCCCGCTCATCGCTCTCGGTCAGTCGTGGGGCTCGCTCATGCTGCAGAAGATGCTCGACGAGCATCCGCGTGACTACGACGCCGTTGTGCTCACGGGTACCGCCTACCGCACCCTCACGGACATGAACTCCGGCGACCTCAACAAGCACCACAAGCACCTCGGCACGACGGGCTACGAGTGGCTCAGTCGCGACCCCGCCGTCGCCGAAGCGTTTGTGGCTGACCCCCTCACCTTCTATGCGGCGGCCGCCAAACTCTTCGGCCTCGTTGACGGGCTGAGGCTCCTCGGGCGACCTGCCAAAAACCTGGAGCGCGATGTCCCCGTGCTCATCCTCACCGGTAGCGAGGACTCGCTCGGCGGCGAGAAAAGCATCGCCAAGCTCGCTCGCGCTTACGTGCAGCGGTCCGGACTCACGGATGTCACGGCGATCGTCTACCCGGATGCCCGGCACGAGGTCTTTCGCGAGACCAACCGCGACGAGGTCGTCTCCGATCTGATCGCCTGGATGGACGCCCACGTCGCCTCATGAGTTCGGTCTTCACCCACATCCTCCAGGGCACGTCGCCGGGTCGCTTCGTTTGGCGCGACGACGTGTGCTTCGCGATTCTCACGATCGAGCCGCGAAAGCCCGGTCACGCCCTCGTCATCCCGAACGACGAGGTCGATAGCTGGACCGACCTGCCGGAGGCTGTCGCGATGCACATCTTCCGGGTGGGCCGCATTATCGGTCTCGCCCAACAGCAGGAATGGGACTCGCCCCGCGTCGGCGTCATGTACGAGGGCTACATGGTTCCGCACTCGCACCTGCACGTGTGGCCGTCGTGGACCGTGTACGAGTACAGCCACACCGGGATCGACAGGAACGCGCATCCGGCCGACCTTGACGAGGCTGCCGATCGCCTCCGCGCCCGTCTCATCAGCCGCGGCTACGGGGAGCACGTCCCCACGAGTTAGGCTTGCCTAATGCACGGCGAGTTCAAGGTCCCAGGCGGAAAGCTCGTTGTCGTCGACCTCGACGTCGTCGACGGAGCGCTCGCGAACGTCCGGTTGGCGGGGGACTTCTTCCTCGAGCCCGATGACGCGCTCGACGACATCAACCGAGCGATTACCGGCCTGTCGGCGGACGCGGATGCCGCGACCATCGCCGCGGCCGTGCGTGGTGCCCTCCCTGCCGACGCGCTCCTGCTGGGCTTCTCCCCCGAGGCGGTCGCGACCACGGTGCGTCGCGCCCTCCACAAGGCGACCGGCTGGCGCGACTACGAGTGGCAGCTCATCCAGGGCCCGGCATTCGACCCCGTGCTGCAGATGGCGCTCGACCAGGTGCTCGCCGAGGAGGTGGGCGCCGGTAACCGCAAGCCGACGCTGCGCATCTGGGAGTGGGAGAAACCTGCCGTCGTGCTCGGCAGCTTCCAATCCGTGAAGAACGAGGTCGACCTCGACAATGCGGCCAAGTACGGGCTCGACGTCGTGCGTCGCATCTCGGGTGGCGGTGCCATGTTCATGGAAGCCGGCACCGTGATCACCTATTCGATCTACGCGCCGAGCGATCTCGTGCAGGGCATGAGCTTCGCCGATTCCTACGCCTTCCTCGACGAGTGGGTCATCATCGCCCTCAAGTCCCTCGGAATCGAGGCGAGCTACGTTCCGCTCAACGACATCACGTCTCCGACCGGCAAGATTGGCGGCGCAGCCCAGAAGCGGCTCGGTGTTGGCGCGGTGCTGCACCACGTGACCATGAGCTACGACATGAACGGCGAACGCATGGTGGAGGTGCTGCGCATCGGTCGCGAGAAGATCAGCGACAAGGGTGTCGTGAGCGCCAACAAGCGCGTCGACCCCCTGCGCAGTCAGACCGGCCTCGCGCGCGCCGAGATCATCGATCGTATGGTCGGCACTTTCCGCGGTCTCTACGGCCTGACGCCCAGCGAGATCACCCCGGCTGAGCTCTCCCGTGCGCAGATTCTCGTCGACGAGAAGTTCGCCACCCCGGACTGGCTCTACCGGGTGCCGTGAGCCACGGAGCCCGCTACACGATCCTCACCGCCAGCCTCGTTGTGCTGTTGGTGGGTGGTGTCGTGCTCTCCGCGGTGCTCGGGCAACTCCCGATCAGCGCCACGGAGGTTGTCGGGTCCCTCGCTCGGGCGGCGGGCATCCCGAACTCCTGGGCACCCACCGACCCCATCATCGAGTCCACCCTGTGGGTCGTGCGTTTTCCGCGGATCGTCATGGCGCTCGTGGTGGGCGCCGCGCTCGCCGTAGCTGGCGCAATCATGCAGGCGATCTTCGGCAACCCGCTCGCCGAGCCGGGTGTCGTGGGTGTTTCGGCCGGTGGTGCGCTCGGTGCAGCGCTCGCGATCGTCATCGGTGCCGCGGCACTCGGAAGCGGCGGTATCGCCCTCTTCGCCTTCCTCGGGGGACTCGGGGCGACCCTCCTCGTCTACGGGATGTCGCGTGCCAACGGCCGTACGGAGGTTGTGACGCTCCTCCTTACGGGCATCGCCGTCAACGCCTTCGCCGGGGCAGGGCTCGCCTTCCTCATCTTCCTCGCGGATTCCGGCAGCCGCGAGCAGATCGTGTTCTGGCAGCTCGGCTCGCTCAACGGCTCCCTCTGGAATGAGGTTGCTCTCGTCGCGCCGGTCGCGGTCATCGGCACGATCATCGCGGTCATGCTCGGCCGCCGCTACGACCTCCTCGCTCTCGGCGAACGTAATGCGCGCCACCTCGGTGTCAACGTCGAGGCCCTGCGCATCGGCTCGATCGTGCTCGTGGCACTCCTCACCGGTGTCGCCGTGGCGTTCTGCGGCATTATCGCTTTTGTCGGACTGGTGGTGCCCCACGTCATCCGCATGGCCATCGGCCCAGCACACCGACCGCTGCTCATCGCGACGGCATTCGGCGGTGGTGTGCTCATGGTCTTCTCCGACCTCATCGCGCGTTCGGTTGTCGCGGGGGCCGACCTTCCCATCGGTCTCGTGACCTCGCTCGTCGGTGGACCGTTCTTCTTTTTCCTGCTGCTGCGGCAGCGCAAGCGCAGCGGGGGGTGGGCCTGATGGTGGAAAACCAGACGCCACGCATCGCCGCGACCGACGTGACCGTCGAACTCGACGGCGCACGGGTGCTCGATTCGGTCTCGCTCGATGTGCGGGCCGGCGAGGTTCTCGCGCTCGTTGGCCCGAACGGTGCGGGAAAATCCACACTGCTCGGGGTGCTGAGCGGTGAGCGTAGGCCGAGCCGCGGAAACGTCACCCTCGACGGTCGCGAGCTGTCGAGCATCCGCAGTGCCGAACTCGCCCGCCTGCGGAGTGTCCTCACGCAGGACAACCAGGTGAGCTTTCCGTTCCGGGTGATCGAGGTCGTGTCGATGGGCCGCAGCCCGTGGGCGAGGTCCGTAGAAAGCCGCGACGACATCGCCGCAGTGCACGAGGCGATGGATGCCGCCGACATCCACCACCTCGCCGAACGTCGCTACACCCAGCTCTCGGGTGGCGAACGCGCACGGGTCTCCCTCGCGCGCGTGCTCGCGCAGCGGGCCACAACCGTCTTCCTCGACGAGCCGACCGCCGCCCTCGACCTTCGCCACCAGGAGGACGTCATGCGTCAGGCGCGGGGACTCGCCGAATCCGGATGCGCCGTGGTTGTTGTACTCCACGACTTGAGCCTCGCCGGCGCCTACGCCGATCGCATTGCCCTCATCGCGAATGGTCGACTCGAGGCTGCAGGGACTCCCGTCGAGGTGCTCACCGAGGAGCGGGTGGAGCGTGTGTACGGGTTGCCCGTCGACCTGCACCTCGTTGCGGGTCGCCCCGTAGTGGTGCCGACGCGCGACTAGCGGGTCAGCAGGTCCGCGTAGTCGGGGTTCTCGCCGATCCACTTCTTGATGAACGGGCACCGCGCGACAACCCGCAGATCGGTTTCGCCCCGAACAAGATTGAGGGCGCCGCGTGCGAGTTCGTCACCCAAACCCTGGCCGCGAAAAGCCGGATCGATCTCGGTATGGAGGAAGACGATCTTCTCGTCGTCGGCGACATAGTCGGAGATGCCGGCCTGTACACCGTCGACGAGCAGTTCGAAGCGGCTCATCGGAACGTCCTGCACAACTTCGGTAGCCATACGTTAAGCCTACGCGCTGTCGCGAATCACCAATCGGGTGGGGAGCACACGCTCGCGCTCGGTCGGCACACCGTCGAGCAGATCGAGCAGCATCCGCGCCATCTCCGTGCCCATCTGCCGCGACGGCTGGTGGACCGTCGTGATGCCGACTTCCCCGCTCGTGGCGGCTGGGCTGTCGTCGAAGCCGACCACCGCAACATCCTCGGGCACGCGCCTACCGCGCGAGCGCAGCACCGAGATCGCCCCGGTGGCCATGAGGTCGCTCGCGACGAACACACCGTCGAGCGCGGGCTCCCGATCCAGGAGCTCGCGCATGGCAGCGGCGCCGCCCGCCATGGTGAAGTCACCCGTGGCGACGAGGGATGCGTCGAGCCCGGCATCCTCGAGGGCTCGGCGCCACCCCGTGTGCCGGTCGAGGGCTGCCTGCATGTTCGATGGGCCGGAGATCGTCGCGATGCGCCGCCGGCCGAGGTCGATGAGGTGCTGCGTGCCGAGTGCGCCGGCCGCCTCGTTGTCGACGTCGACGAAGCTGTTGCCGTGAGCATCCGGGTGGAAGGGCCGACCACCGAAGACCACCGGGATGGTCGAGTCGAGCGTTGTGAAGAACTCGTCTCCCGAGTGGTGGGACACGACGATCGCTCCGTCGACATTGCCGCCGAGGAGGTAGCGGATCGTCTTGGCCGACGGCGCGGTGGGGCGTGCCAGCTGCAGGTTCAACACGTAGTCGCTGTCCTCGATGACGTTGGTGATGCCCTGCATGATCTCGGAGAAGAACGGGTCGCCGAAGAACCGCTGCGCGTCTTCCGGAACAACGAGCGCGATCGCCATCGTTCGACGGTTCGCGAGCGACCGGGCCGCCCGATTCGGGATGTAGTTGAGCCGTTCGATTGCTGCATTGACGGCGAGCACCACATCGGGGCTCACATGCACGGACCCGTTGACGACGCGCGAGACCGTCGATCGGGAGACCCCGGCCTCGGCGGCGACAGCTTCGAGCGTCGGCGCTTCCCGTCGCGTCGGCACCTCAGTCGTCATGAGCGTCGAGTCTAGCTAGTGGGTGCGACGCGATCAGAGCGCACGGTCGGCGATGATCGCGCGGTACGCGAGAGCGCTGTCCTTGAGCGTGCGCTCCTGAGTGGCGTAATCGACCCGCACGATACCGAACCGCTTGTCGTAGCCCCACGCCCACTCGAAGTTGTCCATGAGCGACCAGTAGAAGTAGCCCCGCACGGGGACACCCTCGTCGATGGCGTCAAGGATCGCCTCGAGGTGATCCTCGAGGAAGGCCACGCGATCGTCATCGGGGATCGCGCCATCCTCCGCCACAACGTCGTCGTAGGCTGCGCCGTTCTCGGTCACGGCGAGCACGGTGCCGGCCGGCCCCGTGTACTCGTCGTGAACACGGCGCAGCAGTCGCGTGAGTCCCTCCGGTTGCACCTCCCACTGCATCGCCGTGAGCGGCAGGTCGCGCAAATGCCAGTGCACGTTTTCCGCGGCCGGGAACGGGGAACGCTTCGGGCGCTCGCTCGGGGCCTGAGTGGTCATGGTGGCGCCCGTCGGCGGATGCCCTCCCACGAGTTCACCGTGGTAGTAGTTCACGCCCAGAAGGTCGATGGGCGCTGCGATGGTCGCGAGGTCGCCGGGGTGCACCACCTCGTCGAAACCGAGGTGCGCGACATCCGCGAGCAGATCGGCCGGGTAGGAACCGCGGAAGATCGGGTCCAGGAAGAACCTGTTGAACTGGCCGTCGATGCGTCGAGCCGCATCGACGTCGGCGGGGTCCTCGGGGTTGACGGGATCGGCGACCGTCAGGTTGAGGGTGATGCCGAGGGAGAGCTCCGGGTCGCGGCGTCGCAGTTCCTCGATGACGAGACCGTGCCCGAGAAGGAGGTGGTGACCGGCCGCGAGGCCTGCCGCCGGATCCTGTCGTCCCGGCGCGTGCTCGCCTCCGATGTAGCTCAAGAACGATGCGCACCACGGCTCGTTGAGGGTGGTCCAGTTGCTCACGCGATCACCCAAGGCGTCATGGACGGCGAGGGCATAGTCGACGAAACGGTACGCGGTATCGCGAGCCGGCCATCCGCCCTGATCCTCGAGCGCCTGCGGGAGGTCCCAGTGGTAGAGCGTGAGCCACGGCAGGATCCCGTGCTCGAGCAACTCGTCGACAAGTCGCGAATAGAAGTCGATGCCCGCAGGGTTGACCGGCCCGCCGTCCGGGCACACCCGCGCCCACGACGTCGAAAAGCGGTACGAGTCGAGCCCGAGGTCCGCCATGAGCTTCACGTCGTCGCGGTACCGGTGGTAGTGATCGCACGCGACATCGCCGTTCTCCATGCCGACCACCGCGCCTGGGACGCGTGAGAACGCATCCCAGATGGAATCGGTGCGGCCGTCCTCGTGTGCCGCGCCCTCGATCTGATAGGCGGAGGCGGCCGCACCAAAGAGGAAGTCGGTGGGGAATTGACGGCGCGAAGCGGTGGTCGGCATCTGACGCCCTTCTGTTACGGAGGTCATCTCAGCCTTTCACTGCCCCGGCCATGATGCCACTGACGAGTTGCCGGCCGGCGAACACGAAGAGCAGCAGCAGGGGGATGGTCGCGAGGATGACACCCGCGAGCACGATCGAGTAGTCGACGAAGTAGTTGGACTGGAGGAGCGAGAGCGCGACGGGGAGGGTCGGGTTCTGTCGGTCGAGCACGATGAACGGCCAGAAGAAGTTGTTCCACGCGGTCACGAAGGTGAAGAGGAAGAGCATCGCCGCCGCGGGGCGTGCGGCGACGGCGCCCACCGTCCAGAACGTGCGGATCATGGATGCGCCGTCCATGCGCGCAGCCTCGATGAGCTCGTCCGGTACGGCCTGACGAAGGTACTGGGTCATCCAGAACACCCCGAAAGCACTCGTGAGCGCGGGGATGATGATCGCGCCGATCTGACCGGTCCAACCGAGCTCCGCGAAGAGGATGTAGAGCGGAACGACACCGAGCTGCAGCGGCACGGCCATCGTCGCGACGACAAACACCAGGAGCCCACTACCGCCGGCGAACCGCAGCTTCGCGAATGCCCAACCCGCGAGGGTCGAGGAGATCACAACCGAGACGGCAATGAGAACGGAGCTGTAGATGCTGTTCCACAACGCGGCCCAGAAGTTGACCGCGGGATCGCTCATGACCTTGAGTGCGTTGGCAATGAAGTTGCCGGCCGGGAAGAATCCGGGGTCGCGGAGGGTCGAGGCATCCCCCGATCCGATGAGAAACGAGAAGTAGAAGGGGAACGCCGAGGCCACAAAAACGACGCCCAGCCCGACGTAGACCCACAGGCTCGGTCGCATTCCGCGGATCCGGATGGTGCGGGCGCCGCGTTTGCGTTGCCGCGCGTTCGGGATGCCCTCCTCGACGATTGCGAGGGGAGGATTGGTGCCGATACTCATCGGGCTACCGCCTTCTGTGTGCGCTTGCGGCGAGACTTCTCGACCGGGGATCGGGTGCCCTCCGTGCGCAGGAGGGTGCGCGTGACGAGCAGGTTGATGAGGCCGATGGCCACGATGATGAGGAACAGGATCCAGGCCATGGCGGCAGCCCGGCCGAAGTTCCACTGGCCCCAACCGATGTCGTAGAGGTACAGCGAGATCGTCAACCATTGCTGGCCGGCGCCACCTCGACCGAACTGGTCGAAGACACGAGGTTCGTCGAAGATCTGCAAGCCACCGATGGTGGAGGTGATGACGACAAAGATGAGGGTCGGGCGCAGCGAGGGAAGCGTGATGCTCCAGAACTGACGGAACGCGCCAGCGCCGTCGACGGTGGCGGCCTCGTAGTAGTCGCGGTTGATGGCCTGCATCGCCGCGAGGAGGATGAGGGCGTTGTAGCCCGTCCAGCGGTAGTTGACCATAGTGGCGATCGCGACGTGACTCCAGAACGGGTCGGAGTGCCACGGGATTGGGTCGAGGCCGATGGCCTGGAGGTTGGTGTTCACGATGCCGAATTTGTCCGCGAAGATCACCGTGAAGATGAGGCCGACCGCGACCGGGGCCACGACGTATGGCAGAAGGGTGCTCATGCGCCAGAACGTCTTGGCGCGGATATTGCGGTCGAGCATCGTGGCGATGAAAATCGCGAGCACGAGCTGGGGAACCGTCGAGAGCAGGAAGATGCTGAAGGTATTGCGCAGCGCTGTCCAGAAGTGCGGCTGCTGAAGGATCCAGGTGTACTGGTCGATGCCAACGAACGTGCCGGAGCCGCGCACCAGATCCCAGTCCATGAACGAAATCACCGCGGTGAAGACGATCGGGAAGACGCCGACGATGGCGAAGAGGATGAAGAACGGCGAGATGTAGAGATACGGGGAGAACTTCACGTCCCACTTGCTGAGGCGCTGCGAGAACGAGATGACTCGGGGCTGGGTGGTGGTCACGGGCGATTCCTGTCGATGGGGGGAGCGAGCGGGGGTGCGAGCCGCAAGGGAACGGCGCGCACCCCCGTCGTGGTGGGGACTAGAAGGCCGAGACCTCGGTCACCCAGGTGTCCCAGGACTGCTCCGGCGTCTCGAGTCCGTCGAAGACTCGGGTCACCGCGTTCTGGAGCGCGTCGTGGAACTGGAAGTACTTCGGGCCCTTGAAGGTTGAGACGGTCACGGCCTCCGCGCGGTCGATTCCGATCTCACCCGTCGGGGCGTCGTTGAAGTACTCGTTGGTGTAGCCCGTGAGCGCCTCGTCCGTGTAGGCGTCGGGCTGGCTCGGGAAGGTTCCCGCGTTGAGGAAGGCCTTGATCTGGGTCTCCGGCGAGGTGAGCCAGTCAGCGAGCTGCTGGGCCGCCTCGACGTTGGCGCCGTTGGCGGGGACCGTCAGGTACGAGCCGCCCCAGTTTCCGCCGCCACCGGGGAACGCGTCGGCGATGTCCCAGCCCGTGATGTCGGGAGCGTTGCCGGAGATGATGCCGTGCATCCATCCGGGGCACAGCATGGCCGCGAACTCACCGTTAGCCATCGAGGCGTTCCAGTCCTCGCTCCACTGAGCGGGGAAGGCCGAGATCGGGATGGCCTTCTCGACGACCGTGTTGTAGGCATCCTGAATGTCGGGGTTCTCGGTCGCGATGATCGTGCCGTCCGGCTCCTCGTAGGCGAACTCGAGCTGGTTGACGATGCCCTGCAGCACAGAGTTCGCGGAGTCGATGAACGGCTTGCCGGTGGCCTGCGTGTACTGGGCGCCCACCTCGAAGAAGGCATCCCAGGTCGGGAAGAGCTCGGCGACGGCCTCGCGGTCGCTCGGCAGTCCCGCCGCGGCGAAGAGGTCGCTGCGGAAGCAGATTCCCTGCGGGCCGATGTCGGTGCCGTACGCGATGAGGTTGCCGGCGGCATCCGTCGCGGCCGCTTCCTTCCAGTCGAGCCAGCGGCCCTTGAGGTCGTCGGGCACGGGGGCGAGGAGGTCGGAGTACTGCATGGCCTCGGTGAACCAGTCGATCTCGACTGCCTCGACGTCGGCGAGCCCGGACTTGCCGAGCTTCTGGAAGTAGTTGGCGCGAGCGTCGTTCGAGGTCGCCGCCTTGTTGTGGATGACCTCGATGCCGGTCTCTTCGGTGAACTCGGCGAGGAGCTCGTCGGTGTATCCGAAATCGTTGAACGTCGCGAGGGTCAGCTGTGTGGTGCCGCCAGCGTCAGAGTCGCCCGAGGGCGCGCATCCGGTGGCGATGATTGCGATGGTTGCGGCTCCAGCGATTGCTGCGGCCACGGTGCGTCGTGAGGTTCTCACGGTCACTCCTTTGTGTGCGTGGATGGGAAGTCGTGCTGTCCTGCTCCGCCGTGGGAGCGCTCCCACAGCGACGCGGCTCAGAGTAAACACGAGGCGCGATCCCTGTCAACACGCGGATGGGAGCGCTCCCACGAACGCAAGCGCTTGCTTCATGAGAATCCCGCGGAAACTCGCGGAAGTGCCGCCCGGAAAAAAATCTTGAGGACTACCGCAGAACGGATGCCTCGGCCACCCAACTGTCCCAACCGCTGGGTGCCGACTCGTGGCCGTCGAACACACGCGCCGCGATGTTGACGAGGGCATCGTGGTAACGCAAGAACCCCGGGCCGCGCACGGTGAGTTCCGTGATCGCGAGAGCGCGATCGGCGGAGATCTGTCCGATGGGCGCGTCGCTCAAGTCGAGGTCCTTGGTGTTTGTGATCACCGGCTCGGCGAACACCGAGGGTGTACTGGGGAACACCTTGGCATTGCGGTAGGCGGCGAGCTGGTTCTCGGGCAGCGTCAACCACGCGGCAAGGGCCTGGGCATCCTCCACTCGGTCGCCCGTCGCGGGAACCACGAGGAAGGTTCCTGCGGTATTCATGCCGCCGCCGGGATAGGTGTTCGCGACACTCCACGTGTCGATATCGGGCGCGATCTGGGGGATGGATGCCCGCATCTCGGCACCGCACAACATGGCCGCGTACCCGCCCTCATCCATCTCCAACGCCCACTCCCACCCGTCCGGCTTGGAGAATGCCGCGATGGGGAAAGCTCGTTCGACAACCGAGTCGTAGACCTCGCGCACAGCGGGATTGGTGGTTGCAACCACGGTTCCGTCGCGTTCTTCGTAGGACACCGGGAGCTGGTTGATCATGCCGTCGACGATCGGTGTGATCGAGTCCACGAAGGGCTCACCCGTGGTCGCGGTGTACTGCGCTCCGACGGTGAAAAACGCGTCCCAGCTCGGGAAGAGCGCGGCAACAGCCGCCGGATCGGTGGGGAGTCCGGCTTGTTCGAAGAGGTCGCTGCGGTAGCAGATCGCTTGCGGGTCGATCGTCGCACCGTAGGCGAACAGGGTGCCATCAGCCGCCGTCGCACTCGCGACCTTCCAGGGGAGCCAACGATCGATGAGGTCGGATGACACGGGCGCGAGGTCGCTCGTGTAGGGCAACAGATCGGGAATCCAGGTCAGGTCGATGGCCTCGACGTCGGCGAGCCCACCCTCTCCGATGTTCTGGAAGATCCCAGAGCGTGCCTTGTCGGGAGTTGTGATCGTGTGAACGACCTCGATGCCCGTCTCCTTCGTGAACTGTGCGAAGAGCGCGTCGCTGTAGCCGATGTCACCGAAGGTGGTGATCGTGAGCGGATCCCCGGTCGTCTCGTCCTCGGCCGCCGGAGCGCAACCGACGACGAGAAGAATGAGCGCGGATGCTGCGGCCGCTACGGCGATTCGGCGGTGATGGAACACGTCACTCCCTTGTATGCGTGATGCGGAATATGGTCTATCGAGCGGCGGGAACCTTGGCGGGAGCGTCGGCCGCTGCAGCATCATCCGCAGCCTCATCGATGGCCGATTTGTCGCGGAGTGGCGCGGTCGTGATGAAGAAGCTGATCGCGAGGCCGATGACCATCACCGCGAAGCCAACCCAATACGCGCTCACCGCCGCATCGTTGAAACCCTCGCGGAACGGTGCGGTGAGGCGGTGGTCGGCGAACAGCAGGAAGTTCGAGTTGCTGTCGAACGCGTCCTCCGCCGCGGTGCCACCGACTCCGTCATCGAACAGGTCGATGATCGCCTGGTTCGCCTGGTTGGTGCGCACCTGAGGGTCGAAGGCGAGCGCGTCGATGAGAGCTCGTTTGATGATCGGCCTGTCCGCGGCGGCTTCGATGGCATCCGGAAGCCGCGTAAAGATGATCGAGAACAGGATCGAGACACCCAGTGTTCCGCCGAGGGAGCGGAAGAACGTCGATGCGGTCGTCGCGACTCCGAGATCGCGAGCCGTAACCGAGTTCTGGGAGGCGATCGTGAGCGTCTGCAGCAGCTGACCCAAGCCGAGTCCGATGATGAACGTGCCCGTCATGACCCACAGCGGACCCTTGTCTGCCGTGAGGAACGTGAGCCAAAGGAAACCGAGCGTGAGGGCGACCATGCCGGTGCGGAAGAACACCCCGTAGCGACCCGTACGCCCGATGATCTGACCGGTCACGATCGACGCGATCATGAGCCCCAGAAGCATCGGGAGCATCTGCAGGCCGCTCACCATCGGGGAAGAGTTGTTGACCAGTTGGAGGTAGAGGGGTGCGGTGAGCATCGAGCCGAACATCCCGAAACCGACAAACACACCGAGGATCGTCGCCATCGCGAACGTCTGGTTGCGGAACAGCGCGAGCGGGATGAGCGCGTCGTCCCCCATGCGCATTTCGATGAGGATGAACGCCACGATGCCGGCGACCCCCACGACGTAGCACAGCAGGGCGCCCGGGGAGGCCCATCCCCAGTCGCGACCCTGCTCGGCCACCACGAGGAGGGGGACGAGGGCGACCACAACGGCGGCGGCGCCCCACCAGTCGATCTTGACCTCACGCTTGGTGTGGGGGAGGCGGAGGAAGCGCAGAACGATGGCGAGTGCGGCGAGCCCGATGGGCACGTTGAGGAGGAAGACCCACCGCCAGCCGTCCAGGCCGAAGAGTTCCTGTTGGCTCGAGAACACCCCACCCAAGAGAGGCCCGGCGACACTCGACAGGCCGAACACTCCGAGGAAGATGCCTTGGGCGCGTGCGCGCTCGCGCGGGGCGAGCACGTCTCCCATGATCGCGAGCGGCAGCGCCATGAGACCACCGGCGCCGAGGCCCTGGATGGCGCGGAACCCCGCGAGCTGGTACATCGAGTCGGCGAAACCGGCCGCCGCCGACCCGATGAGGAAGATGACGATCGCCGCGATGAAGAGTGGACGCCTGCCGAAAATGTCGCTGAGCTTGCCGTAAATCGGGGTGCCGATCGTCGACGTGATCAGGTAGGCCGTCGCGACCCACGATTGCAGGGTGAGCCCGTCGAGGTCGTCGGCGATGGTGCGCATCGACGTGCTCACGATCGTCTGATCGAGCGACGACAGGAACAGCCCGGCCATGAGTCCAACGAAGACGAGAATCAGCTGCCGACGCGTCATGACGGTCGACGCCGTCAGCGACTGCGTGACATCTTCTCGTCGCAGCGCGCGCTTTTTGCGCTGAGAACTCTTGGACATGGCCGGGCTCCTGGGTACGTCGTTGTCGTGCCACGGTACATCGAGTTACCGCTGTGTCGCTGAGTCGTCCTCTCCGGTCTCCGCGGCGACGGGCGCGACGAGCGCGCCGGTCTGCGCGGCCGCGAGATCCGCCTGAACGGCGGCCTCGGCATCCGCTGCCTCCTGGAGGGCCGACTTCTGCCGCAGCGGGGCCGGGCGAAGGAAGAAGCTCAGGATGAAGGCGACCGCCACCACCGCGAGTGCGACCCAGTACACCGTGACCGTCGCGTTGTTGAAGCCCTCGAGGAAGGGCGCCGTTAGACGCGGGTCGGCACCGTTGAGGAACGACGTGTCCCCGTTGAGCGCGTTGCCGAGCGACCCACCGTCCTGGCCTTCCTGGAGCACCTTGAGTACACCAGCGTTGGCGGGATCCGCGAGAACGGAGCGGTCTGCGAGCGCGGCGGCGAGATCATCCTTCGCCTGCTGGCTGGCGAACGCCGTCGCGATGGTCTCCGGGATGCGGGAGAACAGCACCGAGAACAGCACAGCCACACCGAGCGTTCCACCGATCTGGCGGAAGAAGGTCGACGAGCTCGTGGCGACGCCGATATCGCGGGGGCCGACGGAGTTCTGCGACGCGATCGTGAGTGTCTGCATGAGCTGACCGAGTCCGAGGCCGATGAAGAACGTGCCGATCATCATGAACCACACGGGCTTGTCGGCAGTGAGGAAGGTCAGCCACGTGAAGCCGACGAGCATGAGCGCTGTTCCGGTCCGCGGGAACACCGTGTACTTACCCGTGCGCGAGATCACCTGACCGCTCACGATCGAGGAGATCATGAGCCCCAAGATCATGGGGAGCATGAGGAATCCGCTCTCCGTCGGCGTCGCGCCGTTCACGAGCTGGTAGTAGAGCGGGATGGTCATCATGGCGCCGAACATTCCGAAGCCGACGAGGATGCCGAGCACCGTGACGGTCGAGAAGGTGCGGTTGCGGAAGAGCTTCAACGGGATGAGCGCGTCATCCCCCATGAGCTTCTCGCTCAGGATGAAGGCGGCGATACCGATCGCGCCGAGTCCGTAACACACGAACGCGCCGATCGAGTCCCAACCCCACTCACGCCCCTGCTCGGCAACGAGCAGAAGGGGAACGAGGGCGAGCACCACCGTGGCAGCACCCCACCAGTCGATGCGAACGGGACGCTTGTGGTGAGGAATGTGGAGGAAGCGGGTCACGATCGCGAGGGCGATGACGCCGATGGGCAGGTTGACGAGGAACACCCAGCGCCACCCGGCGACAAAAAGGATCTCGGGGGTGCCGGAGAACAGTCCGCCGACGAGCGGGCCGACGACGCTCGAGATGCCGAACACGGCGAGGAAGTAGCCCTGGTACTTGGCGCGCTCCCGCGGGGCAAGGATGTCGCCCATGATCGCGAGGGGCAGCGCGAGCAGACCGCCGGCACCGAGGCCCTGGATCGCGCGGAAGATCGCGAGCTGGTACATCGACCCCGCGAAGCCTGCGGCAAGCGAACCGGCGAGGAAGATCACGATCGCGATGATGAACAGCGGGCGCCTGCCGAAGATGTCGCTGAGCTTGCCGTAGATGGGTGTCGCGATGGTGGAGGTGATGAGGTAGGCGGTTGTCACCCACGCTTGCAGGCTGAGGCCGTCGAGGTCATCGGCGATGGTGCGCATCGACGTGCCGACGATCGTCTGGTCTAGCGAGGACAGGAACATGCCAGCCATGAGGCCGGCGATGACAAGGAGGATCTGGCGGTGGGTCATGACACCGCCGGCGTCGGCGATGGCCTGCGCCTGCTGCTTGCCGCGTGAGGTGGGTTTACTCGAGGAGGGAGAGCTGGACATGGGTGGTGTGATCTCCAAAAGATTGCGTAGAGTGCAAACTTACACCCTGCGCACCGCTGATGTCCACGGGATGCCCGGGCCGTAGTATCGACGGATGACCGAGGCGTTGCGTCCCCGCCGCCGGCCCTCCAAGGCCGTGCGTCGTAGGCGGACCATCGTGATCGCGAGTGCGATCGGCGTCGTCGCCGTCGCGGCGATCGTCGCGGGCATCCTGCTGCTGCGTCCGTCGCCTCCGGCCCCGGTGCCCACGACCACCCCGAGCCGCACCCCGAGCCCGACGCCGAGTGCGACCCCGACTCCCACTCCCACGCCGACGTTCGATCGCACCGCACAGTCCATCGACGACCCGTCGAGCTACTGGGTCGTCGTGAATAAACAGCGCCCCATCACCGTGCTCGGCTACGAGGCGACCGACATCGTTGCGGTGCCAGTCCCCTTCATCAACGAGCCCTACCTCCGACAGGCCGCCTCTGACGCCGCGGTGCAGATGTTCGACGCGATCACCGCCGAGACGGGACTCGAACTTCAGGCACAGAGCGCCTACCGGAGCTACTCGGTGCAGGAGAGTGTGTACGCCGGATGGGTGTCGAGTCTCGGTCAGGAGGCCGCCGACCTCACGAGCGCACGGCCGGGCCACAGCGAGCACCAGACCGGCCTCGCCATCGACGTGAATGCGCTCCCCGATCAGGGCTGCGCCCTCGAGCCGTGCTGGGGCGCTACGCCACACGCGCAGTGGATCGCGGAGAACGCGTATCGGTTCGGATTCATCGTGCGCTACCAGGACGGCATGACCCCGATCACGGGCTATGAGTACGAGCCGTATCACCTGCGCTACGTGGGAGTGGAGCTCGCGACCGAGATGCACACGACCGGTGTGAAGACCCTCGAGGAGTTCTTCGGGCTACCGCCGGCCCCCACGTACTAAGCCTCAACTGACCCCAGCGCTATCCCAAATACAGGAGACTCGCCACATCCGGTGCCGGAATCCGGATGCTGTGGCCAATCGACTTCGATTGTCCTGCATTTGGGATGACCGTCGTCAGCCCTGCAGGGCGGCGTCCACGATCGACTTCGCCTCGGCCTGTACCTGCTTCAGGTGATCCGGCCCGAGGAACGACTCCGCGTAGATCTTGTAGACGTCCTCCGTGCCGCTGGGGCGCGCCGCGAACCACGCGTTCTCGGTGGTCACCTTGACGCCGCCGATCGCGGCACCGTTACCGGGAGCGTGCGAAAGCTTCGCCGTGATCTGCTCGCCCGCCAGTTCCGTCGCGGCGATGTCGTCGCCACTGAGCTTGCCAAGGCGTGCCTTCTGCTCCTTGGTCGCGGCGGCATCGATGCGCTCGTACGCGGGATCGCCGAACTGTGCCACGAGCTCCGCGTACAGCTGAGACGGGGACTTTCCGGTTACGGCACGAATCTCGCTCGCGAGGAGCGCGAGCAGGATGCCGTCCTTGTCCGTCGTCCAGGCCGTGCCGTCGAGGCGCAGGAAGCTCGCACCCGCACTCTCCTCACCGCCGAAGGCGACACTGCCATCAACGAGGCCGGGCACAAACCACTTGAAGCCGACAGGCACCTCCCACAACCTGCGCCCGAGGGATGCCGCGACCCGGTCGATCATCGAGCTCGACACGAGGGTCTTGCCGATCGCGGCATCCTGGCTCCACTGCGGGCGGTGCGTATAGAGGTACTGGATGGCGACAGCCAGGAAGTGGTTGGGGTTCATGAGCCCAGCATCCGGGGTCACGATGCCGTGGCGGTCGGCGTCGGCGTCATTTCCCGTGAGGATGTCGAAGTCGCCCGCCTTCGCGACAACCGACGCCATCGCGTTGGGGGAGGACGGATCCATGCGGATCTTGCCGTCCCAGTCGAGCGTCATGAAACCCCACGCGGGGTCGACCAACGGGTTCACAACCGTGAGACTGCTGCGGCCGTCCGCCCCGTCGAGGTGGTACCGCTCAGCGATGAGTTGCCAGTAGTTGACGCTCGCGCCGCCGAGCGGGTCAGCGCCGATCCGGATGCCCGCTCCCGCGATCGCGTCCATGTCGATGATGTTCACGAGGTCATCGACGTAGGCTCCGCGGTAGTCGTAGGTGGCCACCGCGGACGGCTCGGCCCACTTCACGTCGCCGCTGCCCGCCTCGATGATCTCGTTTGCGCGGTTGGCGATCCACCCCGTCGCGTCACTGTCGGCCGGGCCACCGTGCGGCGGGTTGTACTTGAAGCCCCCGTCGCGCGGCGGGTTGTGGCTCGGGGTGATGACGATGCCGTCACTCTGTTCGTCGTGCCCCGCGGCGTTATACGCGATGATCGCGTGGCTGAGCGCCGGCGTCGGCACCCAGTCGTCGAATTCGTCGACGAGAGCCTCGACGCCGTTCGCGACGAGCACCCCGAGCGCCGTCGTCTCGGCGGGCCGGGAGAGCCCGTGGGTGTCCTTGCCGATGAAAAGCGGGCCCGTGATGCCCTGGCTCGCCCGATACTCCACGATCGCCTGCGTGATGGCCGCGATGTGGGTTTCATTGAAAGCGGTGTCGAGGGAGGAGCCACGGTGGCCGCTCGTGCCGAACGCGACGCGCTGCGCCGGGTTCGTGACATCCGGAACCCTGTCGAAATAGGCCTGCACGAGTTCGTGCACATCGATGAGGTCGGATGCTTCGGCCGGCTGCCCTGCGCGATCGTTCATGCAGCAAGTCTGGCAGGTGTGCGCGCAGAGCACCGCCTAAACTCTGGGTCATGCCAGAGACGACCGAAGCGAGCGATACCTACTCCTACCTCGGCCCCGCTGGCACCTTTACGGAGGCTGCGCTCAAGCAGGTTCCCGAAGCCGCGGGCAAGGCCTGGCGCCCCGTCAACAACGTGGGCGAAGCGCTCTCCGACGTCATCGAGGGTCGCAGCGTCGGCGCGATGATCGCGATCGAGAACTCCATCGAGGGCGGCGTGAGTGCGACGCAGGATGCCCTCGCCACCATCCCGGGGCTGCGCATCATCGGCGAATACCTGGTGCCCGTGAACTTTGTGCTCGTCGCCCGGCACGGAACCACCCTCGCCGACGTGAAGGTGGTCAACGCGCATCCGGTCGCCTACGCGCAGACCCACAAGTGGCTGGAGGCCAGCCTGCCAGGGCACGGGCACATTCCGGCGACGTCGAACGTGGCTGCCGCGGCATCCTTGCTCGATGGCTCACTCGCGGATGCCGCGGTCGCACCACCCGGAATCACCGAGTACCACGACCTCACCGTGCTCGCCGAAGGTATCGGCGACAACCCGAACGCGGTGACTCGTTTTGTGCTCGTCTCCCGCACACGCACCCTGCCGGAACCCACCGGCTCCGACAAGACCTCGATCATCGCGGAGCTTCCGGATGACACGGCCGGCCGCCTCCTCGAAATGCTCGAGCAGTTCGCCACCCGAGGGGTCAACATGAGCCTCCTCGAGTCGCGCCCCATCGGGGACGCGCTGGGTCGCTATCGGTTCGTGATCGACCTGGATGGCCACATCCTCGACGAGCGGGTGGCGGATGCGCTCCTCGGTCTCAAGCGTTTCTCCCCCAAGGTGGTGTTTTTGGGCAGCTACCCGCGCGCTGACAAGCAGACCATCTCGGTGTCCCCTCGCTACAGCAACGAGTCCTTCGTGGACGCCCGCGACTGGCTTCGCGCCCTCATCTCGGGCGAGCCCGCGTAGCGCGCCCTGCACCTGCACCTCACCTGCACCTGCACCTCACCCACCCCCACCTCGCCGAGTGTTGCCAAATGGCTGCTCTGACGCAGCAAATAGCAGCCATTTGGCAACAGTCAGCGACTTAGAGAGCGCTGGATGCGGGTGACGAGTTCGCGCGGATCGTTGAGGTCGTCCGCGTTGAGCTCCATGACCGTCCAGCCCTGGGACTCCAGGCGGGCTCGACGCGTCATGTCGCGGCGCCACTGGGTGCGGGTGCGGTGGTAGTCACCCTGATACTCGAGAATCAAACGGTGTGATGGAAACGTGAAGTCCGGGCGAACCTGCCGCCCGGTCTGAGTGTCGACGAGCGGATGATTGATGTCGGGCGTCGGCAGCCCCGAGGTGACGAGCAGCACTCGTAGCCGAGACTCCGGCCGCGACTCAGCCCGATCGCTGAGCAGTTCGAGTGCCTGCCGCGCGAGTCGCACTCCGCGCTTGCCCACTGAGCGACCGATAACCTTCGCGAACTCGACGCGGTCGGTCAGCGGCGCCTTGTGATGAATGAGGTAGTCGCCCACCGCGACGAGATCGTCGAGCCTGAGCACGGACGCGAGGTCGAACCACGTGCGCGCTGGCGAGGTAACCCGCAGCCCACCCCACGTCGTGACGTCGCTGGGCGCCACATCGAGTCGATGACCAATCACGTGTCGGGAAACCAGCGGGGCAGCGCCGGCATACGTTCCGAGATGGATGCGGGAACTGCTCTCGAGGCGGAGTGGCAGGGGCGCTCCCCACACCAGGGCAGCGGTGGAGTGCGTCAGGAACGTATGCTCCGGTGCGCGGTGCAGCAGCATTCTGCACCGCTCGAGCAGCGTCGCATCCGCACCGCCGCTGCGTCGAACGCCGTGAACGGTACGGTCGAGGTCGCTTGAGCGCAGTCGACCTCGCGTCGCACCGAGCGCGCGACCCTCCGTGGTGGTGAAGACGACCGGGGTCTCCTCGGGGAGTTGTTCTGGTCGCCGCACCCCAGCACCCTGCCCCAGCGCTTCATCACGTCACTCTTGCTCTCCACAGCGATGCCGAGTGATGCCAAATGGCAGCTATGAAGCCGCGCAGAGCAGCCATTTGGCATCACTCGGTGGGGGTAGCCGAGGGCGCAACCCCTACGAGCCCGCGGGAACTCGCACCGTGAGGGCGCCAGGATCGACCCACGTGTGCACGGAGACGGCCTCGCCGAACTCGTCGCCGTCGAGCTGGAACTCCTGCGGGTGCTCGACGCGCAACCGGATGTCGCGAGTCTTCAGGTACGTGACATCCCGCACGTCTTTCGACAGATCGATGATCTTCCGCCCCATCGCGGACTTGCGGAGCACACCGTTCTCCCACGCAACCTTGCGCCACACCTGCGCCCAACCGAACGGTCCGCGCGGGCGCAGCGCCGCGATGTCGAGCACACCGTCGTCGGGTTCCGCCTCCGGCATGAGCAGCAGCCCACCGGGCAGCACCCCGCAGTTGCCGATGATGATCGTGTGCACGCTCATGGCGCGCTCGACCCCGCCGTCGAGGGAGTACTTGAGGCGAACGGGTTTGAGCTCGGGGAGGGAGCGCGCGATGCCGTCGATGTAGGCGAGCCATCCGACGGCCTTTTTGAGTTTCGTCGACGTGTTCTTGATCATCTTCGCGTCGAGCCCGAGCCCCGCCATGACGAGGAACGCGTGCTCCTCAGTTGCGCCGTCGGCACGCGTGATCTCGGAGATGCCCAGGTCGATGATGCGGTCTTCACCCGTGAACGCGGCCGCAACAGCCGAGTCGAGGTCGGTGAGCGGAAGCTCCAGGTTGCGGGCGAGCAGATTGCCCGTTCCGGCGGCGACGATAACGAGCGGGATGCCCGAATCACGCAAACCCTCGGCGACGGCTCGCACCGTCCCATCGCCGCCCGCAGCAAGCACCACGTCGGCTTTGCGACGGATCGCCGTGCCGACGATGCCCTGCCCCGGGTCTTCCTCGGTGGTCTCGAGCCAGATCGTCTCGCCCCATTCGGCGTCTTCTGCGGCTTTCGTCACCGCCGCGCGCAGCTTTTCGGTATCCACCTTGATGGGGTTGAAGACGACGGCCGCGACGGGCTTGCGCTCCTGGGCCTTGGGGTTCGCCACGTGCTAACGCTACCTCCTCGCTGGGTAGGCTGGTGGCGTGATCGACCCCCAGTTATTGCGCGAGAACCCCGACATCGTCAAGCGTTCGCAGATCGCGCGGGGTGCATCCGTGGATTCCGTGGACCGCGCGGTCGAAGCGGACGCTGCCCGTCGCGCCGCGATCACCGAGTTCGAGTCGCTGCGAGCGGAGCAGAACGCGTTCGGTAAGACCGTCGCATCCGCCCCCAAAGAGCAGAAGAAGGAGCTCGTCGCGCAAGCGCAGGAGCTCGCCGCACGTGTGAAGGCCGCCCAGCAGTCGGCGACGGATGCCGAGCTCGAGTTCACGCAGGCTGCGGGTGCCATCGCCAACGTCGTGCTGGAGGGGGTTCCTTCGGGTGGCGAGGACGACTGGCGGCTCATCCGTGAGCACGGGCAGCCGGCATCCTTCGATTTCGAACCCCGCGACCACGCCGAGCTCGGGGAGCTGCTCGATGTCATCGACATCGCACGCGGCGTGAAGGTTTCGGGTAGTCGTTTCTACTTTCTGAAGGGTCTCGGCGCTCGCCTCGAGTTGGCGCTCATGAACCTGGGCCTCGAGAAGGCAGTCGAGCACGGCTTCACTCCGCTCATCACTCCGACCCTCGTGCGCCCGGAGATCATGGCGGGTACGGGATTCCTTGGCGAGCACGCCGACGAGGTCTACCGTCTGGACAAGGGCGACGACCTGTACCTCACCGGCACGAGCGAGGTGGCGCTCGCCGGGTACCACTCGGACGAGATCCTTGACCTCTCGAGCGGCGCCCTGCGTTACGCCGGCTGGTCGACCTGTTACCGCCGCGAGGCGGGGTCTGCGGGTAAGGACAACCGTGGCATCCTGCGCGTGCACCAGTTCAACAAGCTGGAGATGTTCAGCTACGTGCTGCCGGAGGATGCGGAAGCGGAGCACGAGCGGCTGCTCTCGTATCAGGAGTCGATGCTGCAGGCGTGCGGCCTGTCGTACCGGGTGATCGACGTTGCGGCCGGTGACCTCGGGTCGAGCGCGGCACGCAAGTTCGACGTCGAGGCCTGGGTTCCGACCCAGGGCACGTATCGCGAGCTCACGAGCACGAGCAATTGCACGACCTACCAGGCCCGCCGTCTGGACACGCGCTACCGCACCGAGTCCGGCAAGACCGCGCCGGTGGCAACACTCAACGGAACGCTCGCGACAACCCGCTGGCTGGTCGCCATCCTCGAGACGCACCAGCAGGAGGACGGCTCCGTGGTGGTTCCGGATGCCCTGCGCCCCTACCTCGGTGGTGTCGAGGTCATCGCCCCGTGACCTCCGCGCGGTGGCTGGTCGCCCTCGACATCGATGGAACCGTTCTCCACGAGAGCGGCCACCTGAGCGACGCCGTCACCGCTGCCGTGCGTGCGGCGCGGGATGCCGGCCATGAGGTGACTCTCGCGACGGGACGCTCGGTCGCAATGACGCTCCCCATTCTGGAGCGACTCGAAATCCGGCCGGAGTACGTGGTGTGCTCGAACGGTGCGATCACACTGCGCCGTGACCCGGATGCCGTGCTGGGGTACTCGCGTTTCCACGTCGAGTCGTTCAACCCCGCCGAGGTGCTCACCACGATTCGCGACAACCTTCCGCTCGCCAACTACGCCGTCGAGGACGAGGAGGGCCACTACCGGTACACGGGGTGGTTCCCGGATGGCACGCTCGGTGCCGTCTCCGAAGCCGTCGAGTTCGACCGGCTCCTGGAGGGTCCCGCCACTCGCGTGGTTGTCATCTCCCCCGGTCACGCCATCGAGGACTTCCTCTCCGTGGTGGAGCGGATGGGTCTCCACAAGGTCAGCTACAACGTCGGCTGGACCGCATGGTTGGACATCGCACCTGACGGGGTGAACAAGGCAACGGCGCTCGAGCGAGTTCGCGAGCTGCTGGGCATCCCGCGCTCCCGTGTGCTTGCCGTGGGGGACGGCCGCAACGACATCGACATGCTCTCGTGGGCGGCCGCCGAGGGTCGTGGAGTGGCGATGGGTCAGGCTCCCGATGAGGTTGTCGCGGTGGCAAGCGAGGTCACCGGGACCGACCTCGAGGACGGCGTTGCCAGCGTTTTGGCGGCTCTCTAGCCAATTTGTCAGGGTCGCTGAGCGCCTGTCGGCTAAACTCGTGCTCTGGTCATGCCGGGGAGGGCTGTCCGAGTGGCCGATGGAGCCAGTCTTGAAAACTGGTGGGCAGCAATGTCTCGTGGGTTCGAATCCCACGCCCTCCGCTTCGTGTGAGTGCCCGCCGCGGGCATGAAGGGACGAGTAATGAGCGAACTGCGACCGAGGTCTGAGCTGCGTACAGCGACCCCAGGAATCGCCCGTCACGGACAGCTCAAGCGCAATCGCGCGTGGCCTCTCGTGCTGCAGATCCTGGGTATCTCCCTCGCCGTCGTGCTGGTCAGCACGGTGTCGGTGAGTGCCGTTGTCGTCAACTCCCTCACGTCGAAGATCGCACCGACGATCGAGCTGACGCAGCCGACCGAGGGTCCGCTGCCCCAGATCGGCGCCATCGAGGGTGGCTTCAACATCCTCATCGTCGGTAGCGACACGCGCGCTGGCCAGAACGGCATCGGCGGTGACGAGACCGAGGAGACCGGTCAGCTCAACGACGTCAACATGCTGCTGCACGTTTCGCAGGACCAGACGAACGCGGTGGCGATCTCGTTCCCGCGTGACATGGTGGTGGGCATCCCGGAGTGCACCGACAGCGACGGCGACACGAAGGGGTACTCGACGGAGCCCATCAACGTTGCCCTCTACTACGGCGGCCTCGACTGCGTCGCACAGACGGTCACCGAGCTCACCGGCCTGCCCATCCAGTTCGCCGGCATCATCACGTTCAACGGCGTGATCGCCATGGGGGACGCGATCGGCGGTGTTCCCGTGTGTGTGACGGGCCCCATCAATGACCCGTACACGGGTCTCACGATCGACGCAGCCGGAACCTACGACCTGAAGGGTGTGGATGCCCTAGCCTTCCTCCGTTCGCGTCACGGTGTGGGCGACGGAAGTGACCTCACGCGTATCGCCTCGCAGCAGGTGTACCTCTCGTCCCTCGTGCGCAAGCTGCAGGGGGAGGAGACGCTCGCGGATCCGAAGAAGGTCTACGACCTGGCATCCGCGGCGCTTACGAACATGCAGCTCTCCTCGAGCCTCGGAAGCCTCGACACGATGGTGTCGATCGCTCTTGCTCTCAAGGACATCCCGCCGTCGAACGTCACGTTTGTGCAGTACCCGGGCACCACGGGAGGCTCCGGTCTCTACGAGGGCAAGGTGCAGCCGGACACCTACGCGGGCGACCAGCTGATGCAGTACATCATCGCGGACCAGCCGTTTGCGCTGGAGGCCGAGGGTGACAACCGCGGTTCGACTGTCGACCCGAACGCGCCGGCCCCCGAGCAGCCCTCGACCCCGGACCCGACCGCGACCGAGGAGGCCGCTCCCCCCGTGGAGAAGCCGGTCGTCTCGGGTGTCACGGGTCAGACCGCCGACGCCTACACCTGCTCGATCGCGAACGAGTAGCCGCCCGCTCTTTTCCCTCCCGTGAGGTGCCCACTTCGGTGGGTGTTTCGCGGCTGAGACCCACCGAACTGGGCACCTCACGGTGAGCGGCTCGGGATGCCGTGAGATGCGGCTATGATGGCTCAGGTACTGGAGACGTCGCATAGTCCGGCCGAGTGCACCACCCTGCTAAGGTGGAGTCCCCTTATTGGGGACCGAGGGTTCAAATCCCTCCGTCTCCGCAGAACGAAAAGACCCGCCCTCGTGGCGGGTTTTTTCGTTCTGGAGGGATGGGTGGACGCGAATTCTCTCGTGGGCCCACGCCGCGCAGTCCGGACCGACCGTAGGTCGGGCCGGCGGCTCGGTGGGGAGTCAAATCCCTCCGTCTCCGCAGAATGAAAAGACCCGCCCTCGTGGCGGGTTTTTTCGTTCCACCACCTCACCGCGATCGCCGCCACGGGTTGTTCGCGAGGGACATGGCCGCGAGGAGAAGAAGAGCGGCTCCCGTGATGATCAGGGGTTCACCGAGTACAAGGCCCAACACGAAGCTCCCCACCGACAGTGTGCCCGTGAATCCAATAAGCATGTATCGGACGGACTCGCGGCCGTTGACTATCTGGGGGTTGGGCGACGCTGACGCCGAGGCATCCTCTGTCGCCTCTTGCTTGCGCTTCCTCCGCGAATCCCAGAGAAATATGGCTGAACACAACCCGAAGATGACCGCGCCGGCGAGGCTGGTCCACCACGTGAACCCCTCGGTGGGATCCGATGGCGGATCGAATGAGACGCACGGCCCACCCGGCGAAGTAGAAGGTCGCGGCCACAGCCCAGATCACACCTGACCAGAACAGAAATCGAGCAGTCACTACTCGCCGGCCTTAGGTGGGTTCTCGCCTATCGTGCCGGAGCGCCAGAAGAGGACGGGCTTCAGCAGCCACACGAATAACCCGACAAGCACGACGGCCTGAAGGATCAGTTGGGCCCACACCAGAACTGTGGTGACGGGTCCCTCCGGCGGGTCCGTCAACCTGTAGATCGACAGGCCCACCAGAGTTGCGGATGCAACGACGAAGACCACGCTCGGCCAGGTGAAGCGGCGCCACCACGTGCCGTTGTTTCCCATCCCGCCACGTTAGCGAGGGACCCTCAGCTGGCCCAGGGGTTGCGGAACGGGCTCAACTATGCCGAGTGGCATCTAGCGGTCTGACTTACCGTGACCTGACGATGTGCGTGGGTCGGGCATCCGCGGTCGCGGCGGTGTGAAGAGAACGGCACGGTCCGCGACTGCCAGCGTGGGGAAATATCCGACCAGCTGGCGATCCTTCGAGGTTGGCGCCCACGTCACCACGCGGTAGAAGGTCTCGTTGCGTGGGCCCAGCTTCAGGGCGCGCACGACGGCGGCGGGCTCGGATTTCGAGTCGCGCATGATGACCCACTCCGCCTCACCGACGGAGATGGGTGGCCACGGTGGTGTCCAGTCGCGGACAACCTCGGGACGATGTGGGGAGGGTTGAGGCGACGCCCCGTGTCGTGTGTTGCTGCCCACCGTGCCCCTCGTGTTCGAAAGCGCCCGGCCGCGCAGCATCACGGTACCGTCCACGACCGACGGGGCGGCCTATCGCACGGGCTCCTGTCGACCTGCGTCGCGACCGTGCTCGGCTTCGAACTCGATGCGCGTTCGTCGGGCGATGACCAACCGGGTCACCCCTGCCGCGAGCAGAAAAAGCGGCACGGGGAGCAACCACCATGAGGGGGTCTCTGAACTGAACGCGGAGGCAAGCCCTCCTATGAGGAGTGCGGCGCCCGCGATAGTGCCAACGGCGCCGAAGATGCGCATCCGGTCGATCGCGATGCGTTGCTGAATGAGGGAGTCGGCGGGCACAGTATCCCCTTCCTCGCGTAGACGTCCTGAGTGAACGCTATCGAGAAAACCTCACCACGGCGCGGGCTGGCGAAGCCGTCAATAGTTTGCTATCGGCGCGCTTCGTTGCTCGACGCGACGGGCCCGCGCGCGACCGTCCAGCGGCGCGACAGGATCCCGTTAGCGCATTCGAATCGTTGTGTTAGCGATCACATTCCGCATAGTGTCGAAGGGCGACCGCAACGAGGCGGAAGCAGATCACGGGGGCGTCCGCATGCGCACAAGACGAATCGCCACGGTTATCGCCGTACTCGCACTGGCCGGATCGGTGGTGGTAGCCACCCCCGCGGTGTCGGCCAACTACCCCGCGACGGCCGTCGATTTTAATGACGGAACCCTCGGCGGCTGGAGTGCCTTCGGAATCGATGGCTCGAATCTGGCGGTCGTAACCGAGGGCGGTGAGAGTTTTCTGCGGGTGAGTTCTCGCGCGAGCGACTACTCGGGAATCGCGAGCCCCACCGGCCTGCTGGTGGCGGGCAAGACCTACACGATGAGCATGCGGGTGCGGCTGGCTGCGGGTACCGCGAACACCGAGGCACGGTTCGTTGTGCAACCCGGCTACACGTGGGTCGGCAACACACCCGTGGTGGCCGGGCAGTGGACGACGGTCACCGGAACATACGAGGTGCCGACGGATGCCGCATCCGACACTCTCAGCGTCTACCTGGGCACCGGCAACCTCACCGGGCCGTACACCTACGACGTCGACGACATCCGAATCACGCGGGACACCTCGATGGCGGCGATCGCGCCCTTCCCGATTGGCGTCGCGATCGACCAGCGCGAGACGACGGGAACCGCTGCGGCCGCCGTGCTCGAGGACTACTCGCAGCTCACAGCCGAGAACCACATGAAGCCGGACTCGTTCTACGACGGCCAGCGCAACAGGCGGCTGCATCCGCAGGCCATCGCGATCATGGACTTCGCACAGGCAAACGACCTCTCGGTCTACGGCCACGTGCTCGCCTGGCACTCCCAGACCCCGTCATGGCTCTTCCAGAACAGCAGCGGTCAGGCGCTCACGACGTCGGAGACCGACCGTCAGATACTGCGCGACCGACTGCGTGCGCACATCTTCGGGGTCGCTGACCTGCTCGCAACCCGCTACGGGGAGTTCGGGGGCGGAAACCCCGTTGTCGCGTTCGACGTCGTCAACGAGGTCATTGACGACAGCGCCTCGTACCAGGACGGCATGCGCCGCAGCGAGTGGTACCGCATCCTCGGCGAGGAGTTCGTGGATCTCGCGTTCCACTACGCCGACGAGGCGTTCAACGAAACGTACGCGGCGGCCGGCGCGGATCGACCGGTCACCTTGTTCATCAACGAGTACAGCACCGAGTGGGCGGGCAAACGCGACCGCTACCAGGCACTCGTCACGCGACTCCTCGCGCGCGGCGTGCCCGTCGATGGGGTTGGGCATCAGTTCCATGTGACGGCGTCGATCAATGTCGGGCAGCTGCGCAGCGCCCTCGACGCGTTCTCCGGCCTGCCCGTGACCCAAGCGGTGACGGAGCTCGACGCGGTGACGGGCACGCCGGTCACGCCAGCCAGGCTCACCACCCAGGAGAACTTCTACCGCAGCGCTTTTGAGCTTTTCACCGAAAAAGCCGACGACCTCTACTCGGTCACCTTCTGGGGCCTTCGCGATGGCCGCAGTTGGCGGTCGGCTGATGGGGCGCCGCTTCTCCTCGACGACTCCTACAACGCGAAACCTGCCTACCGCGGTGTTATCGACGCCCTCGAGGCCGCGTACGTCGAACCCGAGCCGGAGCGCATCGTCGATCGCATTGGGGGAGCGACACGGTACGACGTGGCGGTCGGCATATCCCAAGCCGCCTACCCGACAACGGCGCCCGTTGTGTACGTGGTCAACGGTGAGGCATACCCGGATGCCCTCTCCGCTGGTCCCGCGGCGGCCCTCGAAGGCGGTCCGCTGCTGTTGGTGCGACCGAACGAGGTGCCTGCCGCGATCGCGGCCGAGATCACGCGCCTCGACCCCGCGCGGATCGTGGTGGTCGGGGGCCCGGCATCCGTGGGGGAGAGTGTCTTCACTCAGCTCGCCGGGCTCGCCGAGGAGATCGACCGGGTGGCTGGTGCCGATCGATTCGAGGTGTCGCGTGCCGTCGCGGAGTACGCCTTCGGTGACGTCGAGTACGCCTACGTGGCGACGGGTGAGAAGTTTCCCGATGCGCTCTCGGCGGGAGGGGCCGCCGGGGTGCGGGAGGCGCCCGTGATCCTCGTGCGCGGGTCGTCCCCCTCGCTCGACGCGGCGACGGCAGGAGTGCTCGGGAGCCTGAGCGCGGAGCGGGTGCGAGTGCTGGGGGGCGAGGCATCCGTGAGCGCCGGAGTCTTCGCGGATCTCGCGGCGCGAGGTGAGGCCGTTCGTCTGGGTGGGGCCGACCGGTACGAGGCCGCCAGGACGATCAACGCGGACGCCTTCGACACGGCCGAGCGTGTGCTCATCGCGACGGGCATCAATTTTCCCGATGCGCTCGCCGGGTCGGCGTGGGCTGCCGCGGCGGGTGCGCCGCTCTTCGTTGTGCCGGGGTCGTGTGTGACGCCCGGAGTGCTCGCCGACATCGACGAACTGGGAGCGTCGCACGTCACACTCCTCGGCGGCGAGGCGTCGCTGTCTCCGGCCGTGGCCGCGCTCACACCGTGCGGTTAGGGTCGGTGTGTGACGCAGATCCGCATGCTTCCCTATGACGACTGGCGACCCACGAAGGAGACACTGCACCGCTTCGCGCAGGTGGTCGGCAAGCTGAGGCTCGCGGAGAGCCCCCGCCGCAACCACTGGTGGAACGTGCCCTTCCACGTCACGGGGTCTGGCATCACGACACGACCGATGGGGCGTGGGCCCATCTTCGCGGTCGATTTCGACTTCATCGACCACCGGCTGGTTGTCGCCACTGACGAAGGCCGCCGCGCTTCTTTCAGCCTCATCGGACTGAGCGTCGCCGACTTCCACCGGGAGTTCTCGCGTGCCCTCAACGAGGTGGGCGCGGATGCCACGGCCGTCGCCCACGCGACACCCTTCGATCTCCCCGACACCGAACGCCCCTTCGCGGAGGACACCGAGCATGCGACGTACGACCCGGCGGCGGTGTCCGCGTACTGGCGCACTCTCTCCGCGGTCAACCTCATCCTCGAGGAGTTCAGCGGACGCTTCTCGGGCAAAACAAGCCCCGTGCATCATTTCTGGCACACCTTCGACATTGCCGCGACTCGGTTCTCCGATGTCGTTGTCCCGCACGATGCGAGCTCCGACTCGGTCACGCGCGAGGCGTACTCGCGTGAGGTGGTGAGCTTCGGTTTCTGGTTCGGCGACGAAAGCTACCCGGCGCCGGCGTTCTACTCCTACACATCGCCAGAGCCCGCCGGTATTGCCGAGCGCGCGTTGCCGACGGGAGCGGAGTGGCTCGACAGAGGCGCGAGCCATCTCGCCGTGTATCCGCTCGAGGCCGCCATCGCGACGGGTGACGTCCGCCGGGCTGTGCTCGCCTTCTTCCAGAGCGCCTACCTGGCGGGTGCCGAGCTGGCAGGTTGGGACATTGCGCGGTACGCGTGCGACGACGGGGTGACCGACCCGCTTCTCTCTCGCTGACGGGTCACTCAGCGAGGTTGGTCAGGCGAGGGCGCTGAGAACTCTGAGGGTCTGCGTGTAGGTAGCGTGCGGGTAGAGCGTGACGGCAGAAAGCTCCTTCAGGCGCTCAGGGAGCGGTTCGATGGCGTCGGCGACAACGAACTGGAGCAGGCTGGCGATCTGGAGAGCGAAGTCCCGCAGGTGGCCTTCGGCGACTCCCGCGTCGGCTTCGAGGTGTCGAATGCTATCGCCGTTAAAGGTGCCCAGAGTGTTCGCACCGCCAACGGCGAAGGCGAGCTCGACATTGTCGAAGACGGAAGGGTCGTGAGCGAGGACTTGCTCTCGCTGTTTGAACGGTAGCGAACTGTTGAGGTCGTAAAAGGGGGCGAGCACGCTGCGTCCCCGTACATGGCTCAGAGAGTAGTTCTTGGAGTGCCCATCGTTGTGTCCGATGATCCACGAGAAAACGTGCAGCTTCGCGAACCGCTCTTTGGCAGTCTTGGCGTCGCTGGCGCTGAGGTTGCGGTCGAAGACGGTGAAAATGTCGCGGTAGCCAGGGCCGCCATCGGCTTCATACTTCTGGACGCGCGGCGTCCCAGTGGCTTGCGCGAGGTCTTCCTGGTGGAGTCGGCGAATTGTGCCGCGGTCGTCGAAGCGGTCAAAGCGCTCAACGACGAGGACGTGCTCGCCGTCGAATTCGGCGATTGCGGATGCGGCCGCGTCTATCCCGAGCAGCCGCGCGACCTGAAGCGTGATGTGCTCCGTGACGTCGGAGCCGTGCAGCGCTTGGATGCCCGGCTTGAAGATGTGTGTCGATGGCTGGCGCCCGGAGGGCTCGAACCACTGTTCGTCGCGGAGGGTGAGCGCGAACTTGCCCTGAGCGCCGCCGAGCGAAAACCCCTCTTCGACGGCGCGATTCTGTAGCCAGTCGGAGTCGTCTTGGCGGATTTGCCTGATCCGGTCGCCGATCTCCTTGTCGGTCAGTGGCGTCAGGTTCTCCTCCTGCCTCGGTGATGTGCCCGCGGCGTAGAACTCAAGCGCGCCAGCGACATCCGCGCCGTAGACGGAGAGCAAGTCGAAGGTGCTGTCGCTGGTGAGCTGTGCTCCCTGCGCCCAGCGGGAACGGACATCAGCGCGGTCGGGTAGGAGATTGTCGAGGAACCGCTTCGTGTCGTCGTTACCGAACGGAGTATTGACGACGGGGAGTGTCACGGAGATGGGGACGGGGTCGTCCGACTCGATGTACTCGGGCAGGTAGCGCAGTTGCAGGTTGTCGCCTCGCCGGGTGACCCTGGCGACGTGTGCGTCGTAGAGGTAAACGTCGAGGGCGCGGATCACGAGAGACCCTCTGTACTGTCCGGGCCACCTTCCTGCGGCTCGGCGGTGGCCCGGAAGTCGCCTTCCGCCCGCGATTGGCCACTCAGAACGGAGCCGGGGATGGCAAGCGCACGCGAGTCGATCCGCGGTGTGATGCGTCTGTTGAGCGCGTCGACCGCGGCCTGAGCGGCATCCCACGGGGCGACTGCTGCGGGAGCGGTGGTGTCGCGATCCGTAGTGGCGTTCAGATGGACGCCGAGGTGGTCGAGGATAAGCAGTACCGTGTCGAAGGACGTGCCACCGTTGCCGCGTTCGACGCGCGCGAGGGACTGGCGGGTGATGCCCACTGCGTCCGCGATGTCCTGCTGTGTGAGGTTACGCCGGACGCGGGCATTTTTGATCAGGCGGGCAAGGTCTGAGGGCGTCTGCACCTTCACGTTGACACCTCCATCTGATGTTCAAAAATTCGCACACCGGTCGTGTGTTATATAAATCTACCTTATCCTAGATGGTAGCTAAATAGAACATCCTGAGCTGTCCAAAAATCCGACATCGTACGCGGACGTCAATGGTCTCCCGCTAACACAACAACGGCCGCCGCGATGGGGGATCGCGACGGCCGCTGCCGTGTTATTACAGCGTTAGCACGAGGTGAGTGCGAACACCTCCGGAGTGAGCGATGCCTCTCCTCCCAGGAGTGTCACGTGTGTGACGCCGAGGGTGTCGAGGTCGTCGAGCACGCCCGCGGTGACGCATGTGCCAGGCACCACGTAGAGCGGAGCTCCCGCGGCGGCGGCCCACGCGGAGCCTGCCAGCGCGTCGGGGAAGTTCAGCCCCGTCGCGATGAGCGCGTGCTCTGCGCTGTCGAATGCGTCACTGTTGATGGCTCGTGCAGCCTCGTAGCGGTTGGCGCCGCCGAGGCGCACGGTCTCACCGATCGCTTCGAGGTCGGTGAGGATGCCCGCCGTGACGGATGCCTCACCACCGAGCACTCGGATGTCGGTCGTGCCGAGCCCCTCGAGGAGGTCTGCGGTCGCGTCATCCAGAGTGCTGGCCGAACCACCAACGAGGATCACAGGTGCATCCTTCGTTCCTGCGGCACCACCGGCGGCCAACGCGTCGGGGAACTTCTCCCCCGTCGCGATGTAGGCGAACGGGACATCGTCACCGAACGCGTACTCCGCGAGGTTTCGCGAGACTTCGAAGCGGTTTGCTCCGGCGACCCGGTCGATCTCGTCGGCCTTCGCGGTGAGGGTGAAGTACACGTCGGCATTCACCGATGCGGTACCTCCCACCACAACGATCCGCTCGGGGTCGAGCCTGTCGAGCTCGGCCGCAACCACGGCGGGCACCTCGTTGGGACGCACCAGCAGGAGCGGACCGCCCTCGTTCGCGGCTGCCGGACCCGCCGACAGGGCGTCCGGGTAGTTCTCGCCGCTCGCGACGTAGACGACGGGGGCGCCGTCCGGGTAGGCCTCCTGCGAGATGTTCACCGCGACCTCGTACCGGTTGGCACCGGCGATACGGTCGACCACGATGTCACCCGGCTGAGGCTCGTCGGCCGAGAATTCCCACGTGTCGAGCTCGAAGAGGTCGCCCGCGGGGCCCGAGTAGGTGAAGTACACGTCGTGCACTCCGACTGCCCCGGTGAGGCTTGCGGTGAGCTCCGTCCACTCGCCGGTCGTTCCGCTCACGGGGAGCGTGGCGAGCACGGTGCCCGTGTTGCTTCCCGCACGAACCTGGATCTGTCCGCCAGCCTGCAGCGGCTTCACCTTGACCGTCACCGACGCGGCACCCTCGGTGCCGAAGTCGACAGCGGAGAGCGCCGTCCAGTCACCGTTGTCGATGTCCTTGACGATGAGGTTGGGTGTTCCGTTGCCGAACTGCGTCGAGACGCCGCTGACCTTCTCCGTCGCGATTCCCTTCGACCATCCGAAGGTCTCCGCCTCGAAGACGCGGAACGGGTCGAAGTTGCGCACCTGGTCGGCACCAGCGTAGGTGCCGACAACCTGCTGCACGGTGCCGTCCTCGTTGAAGTTCAGCTCCTGGATGTGCGGGCTGCGGTATCCCTGAGTGGTGTCTCCGGTGATGCGCTTGTTGAGCGTGGGCGCGTGGTACGTGAAGTAGTACTTGCCCTCGAACTCGAACACCGACTGGTGGTTGTTGCCGCCCGTGCCCGCTCCGAAGAACTGGGACTGGTTCGGGAACATGACACCCGCGTACTCTGCCGCCGTCCACACGGTCGGGTCATCCGACATCATGTAGCCAATCTGTCCGCCTCCCGGGTAGCCGGGGAGCGGCGTCTGGTTGCCACCGAAGTCGTTGCCACCGAAGTGCGACGAGTACGAGAGGTAGTACTTGTCCTCGCGCTTGAACACGTGCGCTGCCTCGAAGGCGACGGGAGCGTCCACCACGAAGGCGGTTCCCTCGGTGTTCACCATGTCGCTGGCGAGACCGATGCCGCGGATGTTCTTCGGGTTGTTGAAGCGTTCGGATGCCGGGAAGCTCGTCGACGCGGGGCCGCCACCGAAGTAGAGGTACTCCTCGCCGTCGTCATCCACGAACGGTGCAGGGTCGAACAACCAGCTCACACCGGCGGCACCGGGGGTGCTTCCGTTGATGAGTGTGCTGGAGCGTACGTTCGTCCACGGCCCGAGAGGCGAGTCGCCGACGATGACGTTGCTCGAGCCACCGCCGTTGGCGTAGTAGAGGAAGTACTTGTCCACGCCGTTGATGGTCTTCTTGGCGAAGCCCGGTGCCCACGAGTTGTTCGTGTACGGGGCGATACCTTGCGGGCCCGCGACCTGAATCTCACCGTGGTCGACCCAGTTCACCATGTCCTCCGAGGAGATCAGAGTGATCTGGTTGATGTTGCCGTAGTTGATTCCGGGAGAGATGCCGGTGTTGGCGTCCGGCGCGTAACCCTGCGTGTCGTTTGTCATGAACATGTACACGCGGCCGTTCTCGGCGTAACCGAAACCGTCGGCACCGAACTTGTGTCCGATGAGTGGGTTGTGGTCACCCGGGAGCTTTCCGACGACCTCGATCGTCTTGGAGCCGGGAGTGGGTGGCGGAGGCGGCGCCGTGCCGACGAGCGACACATCATCGACGATGAAGTCCATGAGGTGTGTGTCGGGTGCCGTGCTCGGCGTTTGCGTCCACGGGGTCTCCAGGAAGAGCCGCGCAGTCGCAACACTTTGGTTCGCGGGGATCGTGAACGTCGTGTTGATGTAACCCCACTGCCCACGGGCCGGCGTCACGGTACCGAGGTTGGTGTACGTGCTGCCCCCGTAGTGCATGGTCGCGAAGAACTGCTTCGTCGCCGGGCTATTGGGGTTGGTGTACTTGATGCGCGCCTTGATCGTGTAGGTGCCACCCGCGGTCACCTTCCCGCTCAAATCCTGCATCGGCCCAGAGCCGGTCGTCTGGCGACCGGTCGTCAGCACGGCATTGCTGCCGGAGAACGCGTCCGTTGTGAGCGACAGGGCCGCACCATCCGAAGCGTTTCCGTTGTTGACGAACCAGCCGGTCAGTCCGCTCTCGAAGCCGCCGTTGACGATGAGTTCTTCGTCGGCGGCCTGCGATGCTGTCGCCGCGAAGGTCGTCGACATCAGCGCTACGAGTGCTGCGGTCACGAGTGCCCGGGTGGACACCCTCGTTTTCCTTACTCTCACCTGATCCTCCTTGATCGTTGTGATGGATGTGTGGGTCATGCGCACGGTGTGAGGTCTGCGACCTCGGGCGTGAGGGATGCCTCGCCGCCGAGCAGCGTCACGTGGGTGACACCGAGCGACTCGAGGTCGGCGAGAACTCCCGTGGTGACGCAGCTCTGCGGTGCCACGTAGAGCGGAGCACCGACGAAGGCTGCCCACGCCGAGCCAGCGAGTGCGTCGGGGAAGTTCAGTCCCGTGGCAATGAAGGCCCGCTCTGCGGATTCGAACGCGTCCGAGTTGATCGTGCGCGCCGCCTCGTAGCGGTTGGCACCGCCGAGACGCGTGGCGGGAGCGACGGCGTTGACACCGGCGAAGACACCGGGGCTCACGGATGCCTCGCCACCGAGCACTCGCGTCTTTTCAGCGCCGAGCGCCTCGAGCAGGTCGGCCGTCTCGTCGTCCAGTGCGGTGGCGGAGCCTCGCACGAGCACCACGGGGGCGTTACGCGAACCGGCCGCGCCGCCAGCGGCGAGGGCATCCGGGAACGTCTCACCCGTCGCGAGGTACACGAGCGGCACATCCTCGCCGAACGCGTACTCCGCGATCGACCGCGACACCTCGTAACGGTTGGCACCGGCGATGCGCAACGTCTCGTCGGTGAGGGCCGAGAGGTCATTGAACACTCCCTCCGTCACCGAGGCCGTTCCGCCGACGACGACGATCTTGTCGGGGTCGAGGCGTTCGATCTCGTCGGCGATAACCTGCGGGATCGCGTTCGGCTGAACGAGAAGCAGCGGGCCACCTTCGTGCGCGGCCGCGGGCCCCGCGGACAGCGCGTCCGGGTAGTTGGCTCCGCTCGCAACGTAAACGACGGGCGCGGTGTCCGGGTAGGCCTCCTGCGAGATGTTTGCCGCGACCTCATAGCGGTTGGCTCCCGCGATGCGGTCTACGGTCACATCCCCTGGGTCAACCGAACCTTCGGCGATGACCGCGAGCTTCGCGAGTTCCAGGCTCAGCTCACGCTCGGGTGCGTCGATCTGGTTCTGCGAACCCGGTGTGCCCGCGAGCGCGGCAGTGGCCTTGGCGAGGGCATCCTGCATCGCCGCCCAGGCCTCGGTCGGGTAGTCGCCCTCGTCGAGCGTCGCTGCGTGGGCAACGGCGGCCTCGAGGTCGGTCTCGTCGAGTGGGAGGTTCTCCGCCGTCAGCACGTCGCTCAGGGCGAAGTAGTCGACGTCGACGTGTCCGCCCGTGGTCTGGGTCGCGTAGTTGAAGATCGCAACCCGGTGCCCCATGAAGTGCGTGAGGTTGCCGTCGAGCGAGAGCGGGCCCTGCGCGTTACCGAGCTGAGTCCACGTGCTGCCGTCGGTGCTGTAGTAGAACGTCGTCCACAGCTGACCGCCGGTGCGGGCGAAGTCGAGGTCGGCCTTGAGGTAGACCTCGGTCGCGGAGCCGAGATCCGCCGTTGTTCCGGACACGAAGTTCTCGATCGTGGAGCGGTTGATGGTCGCCTGGAACGGCTGACCGCGATGCACAACACCCACGGTGTTGACGCCGTCCACGCGCTTCACTGCGACGTAGGAGAAGTCACGGTTGTAGGCCGCGAGTCCGCTGACGTCTCCGTTGTTCATTCCCGAGATGTCGAGCTTGATCTCCGCCGACTGGGTGGGGCCGAACGTGCGCTGGGAGAGCGAGTTGCGCGCCTCCTCGAGCCAGGTCATCTGACCGAGGTTGTTGCGGTGAGTGTAGTTACCCGTGACGACCTTGCCTGTCGTGAGGCGCAACCATCCCTCCCGGTCGGTGAGCGACCAGTAGCGGTTGTCGGGCGCGTGGTTCCACTGCCACACCATGTCGAGGTTGGAACCGTTCGGTTCGATCTCGTCGGCGGTCGGCTGCTCCACGGTGGGTGCCGATCCGACGATCGACACGTCGTCCATGAGGAACGAGACGGAGGATGTCGCGGGCTGCGGGTTGCCCCACGGCGTCTCGATCGCGAACTTCACGTTCGACACGTTGGCGTTCGACGGCACCGTGTAGGTGCGCGTGAGCGTGCGCCAGTCGCCCGGCTGAACGTTGTTCGTCGAGGTGCACGTGAGACCGACGGGTGTGCCGAAGTCGAGGCACAGGTTGTAGGTCATCGCCGCCGTGTGCTGGTGCTTGACCTTCGCCGTGATCGTGTAGGTCGCACCCACCTGCAGCTTGTTCGCGAACACCTGGTTCGCGGTCGAACCGTTGAGGGTGCGGTTGCTCACGAGGAGGGCGGCAGAACCCGTCGCGGGGCCTGTCGTGTCCTTCGCGATCGTGGCACTGAACTGCGCCGCCCAGGGTGCAACGGTCTCATCCTCGAAGCCGGGGTTCTGCACGAGGTTCACACCCAGCAGCGACGGGTCGAAGGTCGGCGCCGTCGGAATCGTCCACGTCTCGTCCTGATAGGAGCGGTAGGGCGCATCGTTCGCGAAGTCGTCGGAGCGCACGATCGACTTCTGCTGCTCGAGCTGCTCCTCGGCGTCGCTGAGCCTGATGGGCTTGTCGAAGGAGCCGTTCACGGGAACCACTCCGTTGTTACCGAAGGTCGGCCATCCGTCGCTCCAGGTCGCGGGGATGAGCGCGGGCACACGTCCGATGGGGAAGGTGTCACGGAAGAAGTAGCCGTGCCAGTCGAGCTCGCCGTCCTCGCCGGTGACGGGGACGAGGCTGCCCTGGGCGAAACCGTTGGAGTTGAGCACACCGCGCGACTCGTACGGTGCAGGGGTGGGGTCGAGGCGTCCGAGCAGGTCCGTCGAGCGGAAAAGCGCGACCTGTCGGCCGGAACTCGGCCACGTGATCATGACGATGTAGTAGTAGCCGTCGATGTAGAAGGCTTGAGCGCCCTCGAAGAGTCCGCTTGTGCCGACGTACGGGAACTGGGAGTAGTCGGAGCGGGGGATGAGCGTGCCGTAGTCCTGCTCGATGGCCGTGAGCGTCGAGTTCAGGCGAACGATGTTGACGCCGCCGTACACGATGTACGGGGTTCCGCCGTTGGGGGTATCGAAGAACAGGGACGGGTCGTGGAGGCTGCGACCGAGGGGTGCCTTGGACCAGGAACCGTTCTCGATGTCGTCCGTGCTGTAGATCACCGCGCCGCCGAGGTTCAGCGAATTCACGAGCACGTAGAAGGTGCCGTCGTGGTAGCGGAGGGATGACGCCCACTGGCCTTGGCCGTAGGAGCTCGCGCCGTTGCGCAGCGAGTAGGCGTCGTTGATGGTGAAGCGGTCGAACGCGTAGTTGACGATCTCCCAGTTGACGAGATCGTAGGACTTCATGATCGGAGCACCGGGGCTCAACTGCATGGTCGTGCTGACCTTGTAGTAGATGTCGCGACCCTCGTCGTTCTCGGCGGCCGGGACCATGTCCACGGAGACATCGGGAACGTCGGAGTTCATGTGGGGGACGGTGTAGGTGCCGTCGCCGGCATCCGTCGTCGTGTACGACGGCTTGGGATCCCAGGGTTCAGCGGCGCTCGCCGCGGAACCCACCGCGAAGAGACCGGCACCCAGAAGGGCCCCCGTGGTGACGATCGACGCGGCGGCGAGCGCGCCGCGAGACGGTTGAGACATGTGCACTCCCTTGTGAGATGTCGCAGCATCGACCCACGACGTCGTGGGGCGATGAAAACGCCGACGAACGCTGTCGGCGCCGCCATGTTAGCGTGCACATTTACCGGCAGACAAGGGGGTTCGCCCCGCGAACGGGGGTGAAAGCGCTTACGGCGAGTGCGCGAATCGCCGGCATCCCATAACTCACTCGCCGAAGAGCGGCCATTTATGTGAGCGTTAACCGGAGCGAACCCCTGGAGCATTACCCCACCGCGGTTGCCGCTGAGCCGATCACCCCGATGACGTCCGATGCGTGGGTCTGCATGGCCAGATGGGGGGCGTCCAGCTCCACCACGTCTCTGAACTGGGCACGCTCGTATCCGAATCGTTCGACGTCTGGGTTGATCGTGCGGTCCGCGGCGGACACTATTCCCCAGCTCGGCTTCGATGTCCACGCCGAGACAGGAGCAGGCTCCTCGAAGACCACAGACGCGAGAGGTCGTTGCGATACGGCGAGCACCTCCGCTAGCGCCGGGTCGAGGCCGCGAGCGAACAGATCAGGAAACTCGTCGATCTTCACCGACACGTCGGTGATCTGACCTTCTTGCGTCATGACGGGCGTGAAAACGAGGTTCGGGGCTAACGGAGAATCCGGGAACCGCCCCTGAAGTTGCCCAATCGTCTCTCCCTCGGCCGGGACGTAGCCGGAAACGCACACCAAGCCAACGACGTTCTCGGCCATTCCGGCGATGCCAGCTACGGCTCCGCCGTACGAATGCCCTGCGACGACTACGGGGCCGTCGATCTGCTCGATGAACTGCCTAATTGAGTCGGAGTCTCCGATCAGACTCCGGTTGTAACCGGCGGGGACGCGCACGGCGTACCCCTTGTCGAGGAGGCCCCGTGTGACGGGAGCCCAACTTGATGCGTCCGCGAACGCTCCGTGCACAAGCACGATGGTGATTGGCATGACTGACCTTCTTCCTCATAGCGGTAACCGCTCGAAGCGAGGCTGCTTCGGCGGCGCCTGGAGGCTTTGACGTCAGCCCATGTATCCCTTCGCCGAAAGCCATCCAAGTACGTCGTCGGCAACGTCGCGCCAGCCGTTGTCGATCGTGAGGGAGTGACCCTTGCCCTTGAATTCATGGAGCTCGGTCGACGCGCTCGAGTCCCCGTATAGGGCGAATGCGGCCTTGGTTGTTGCGGCGGGAACCGTGTGATCCGAGCCGGCCGAGATCATGAGAAGCGGTCCGCGATCGGGTCGAGAGGTGTCGACAAAGGCGGGGGATGCCGCGTCCCGATTGGCGCTCGCGACCTCGAAGAGTGGCCGCCCCGGGGAGGGAATCGACCAAAGCTCCCACAGGCGGTCCGACTGCTCTCGGTCGATTGCGTTCCCGAACCCGTAGCGAAACTGCCGGCGCGACAGGGCAACGGCGCGTTCGCGATTACTCCGTCGTGAGAGCACGGGGAGGGCAGACCTCAATTGTGCGAACGGCAGGGACCGAACGCCCTTGATGGGTGCCGGGCTAATCGCAACGGCTGCATCGACACGATCCTCTGCGAGGAGCCGTTGTGCGATGAGCCCGCCGAACGAGTGGCCGATCACGATCGGTCGCGTCTCTCGCGGCGGAAGGAGTCCGCCGAAGTGATTGACGAGGTCGTCGATGCCCCGGCCCGCCTGGCTGTCAGCGTTCGTCCGCGCGGTCGCGGGGGCGGATGCTTCGCCGGGCCACGTGTGGGCCGAAGTCTCGAAACCCTCGTCGACGAAGAACTTCTCCCACGGGGCCCACGAGGCGTGGGAGAGCCACAGGCCATGAATGAACGCGATATGAGTCATGGCTTCCCCGATCACGAAAGCTGCTCAGGATGATGTGTGGAGAAAGCCTAGCTGGAGTGACACTCTACTGACTAGAGCAAAACTATAAAATCGCTGCGGCTACACGATCGGTCAGCCACGCCGTGGCAGTGTCGACGCCCCACCCGAAGCCATCAGACGCAAGAACGAACTGGCCGTGGTGAAAGTGGAAGTACACGATGCGAGCCGCGTCGATGAGTTCCAAGCCCGCGCGAAGCGCGCCCTGACTTTCGAGGGGCGCGAGGATGAGGCTGAGCGCATCGAGGTGACGGGAATTTGCGGTCTCCAGAAACTCCCGAGCACTCGCGGTCGAGCTCGCGGCGGCGATCACGATGTTGATGATGTCGCCCGACTCTCGGTAGATGTCGATGTAACCCTGGGCAAGCACGTCGAGCTTGGCGCGCGCATCCTCCACGGCCGCGCACTTCTCGATGATCTCCTGCACGAGGCTGCCCGCAGTCCAGAGATCCATGAGGGAGGACAGCAAGCCCTCCTTGCCGCCACATTGCGCATAAACCGTTGCGGGTGAGACGCCAGCCTCGGCCGCGATCGTGTCGACCGTAGTTGCCGCGTAACCTTGCGCAGCAAACAATCGTCGGGCTGCCGAGACTACGTCGCGACGAGTCTGCTGCGCGTACTCGTCCCTCCGGCTCCTGGGGCGTGCAATCTCGACCACCGATTCAGCCTAGGCGCGGCGCCGCCGTCGAGTCACGTACGAGAAGACGCGTTTCCAGTCGAACGTGGCGCGAATCCGGTGTGCCGCCTTCGAGGAGCGTCATGAGGATTTCGGCGGCGATCGCGCCGAGCGATTGCATTCCCTGGCGCACCGTGGTGAGAGGCGGACTGATGCGCGCTGCCTCCGGTATGTCATCGAAGCCCACAACAGAGAGCTCGGTTGGTACCTCGATCCCCAGCTCGCCAGCCGCTTGGATGACGGCGATAGCCGAGAGGTCGTTGGCGGCGAAGATTGCCGTCGGTCGGTCGGATCTCGTCAACATGTCAGTCGCCGTCTCGCGCGAGATATCCGTTTCGTAGAGGCCGACGCGCACGAGAGATGGGTCGAAGTCGAGCCCAGCGTCGGAGAGGGCCTGCCGGTAGCCGGCCTCGCGGAGACGCGAGGACCGAAGATCGGGGCGACCGGCGACGTATCCGATTCGTCGGTGACCCAGCTCGATCAGGTGAGTGGTCGCTTGAAGGGCCCCCGCGAAGCTGTCGGATTCGACGGTGGGGATGTCGGCTGGGCCGGTGTGGGGGTCGATCGCGACGATCGGTACATCGGTTGCGACATCCAGCACGCTCGGCGTGACAAGGATGGCGCCGTCGATGAGCGTCCCCGACAGGCGGGAAAGTGACCGCCGTTCCCAGCCGGAACTGCCGTGCTGACGTGTGCCGCTATAGGCGAGGACCTCGTATCGAGTACCTCGAAGTCCACTCGCGACGCCCTTGAGTACCTCCGCGCTGAACGGCTCGAAGTCGGGAACGAGGATGCCGATGACCCCGGTGCGTCTCGCGCGCATACTGCTCGCGACGAGACTCGATTCGTATCCGAGTTCGCCCGCGATCTGGGAGATCCGTTCCGCGGTCTCCGTCGAGATCCCGTAGCGACCGTTGAGCGCTTTCGAGACCGTTGAGACGGACACTCCTGCCGCCTTCGCGACATCGCCAATTGTCGTCCGCCGCTTCATGCCCCTGATACTAGGCCAAGGAAAATGTTTTCGAAAACGTTTGACGGTCGCGCGAGGCCGAGCAATACTCGCCGCAACCAATGGCGTCGTCGGCACGCCACTCAATGAGGAGAAGAAGGCAGATGAAGACAGGCAGGATTTTTGCGGGCACCACCGCCCTGCTCGCCGGGGCACTGGCTCTGAGCGGTTGCGCGGCGCCCAGCGACGACGGGTCGGTATCGATGACCCTGTGGCACAACTCGACGACAGGTCCAGGACAGGAGTTCTGGGAGGCCACCGTCGCCGACTTCGAGGCAGACAACCCGGGTATCACCATCGAGATCCAAGCGATCCAGAACGAAGACCTCGACGGCAAACTTCAGACAGCGCTCAACGCCGGCGACGCCCCGGACATCTTCCTCCAGCGCGGTGGCGGCAAGATGGCAGCGATGGTCGCTGCCGGCCAACTCAAAGACCTCACGGGCTCCATTTCGGACACGGCGCGTGAGGAGATCACCGAAGGCTCGTTCTCCGCGAACTCACTCGACGACAAGATTTGGGCGATGCCCATAGCAGTGCTCCCCGGTGGTTTCTTCTACAGCCAGGACCTGTTCGACGCTGCGGGTATCTCGCAGAACCCGACGACCATGCCAGAACTCGAGGAGGCCGTCGAATCACTCAAAGCGACAGGGGTGGCCCCTGTCGCGGTCGGAGCCAAGGATGCCTGGCCAGCCGCGTTCTACTACTACTTCTCGGCGCTGCGCGAGTGCAGCCCCGACACTCTCGCCGCCACCGCAGAGTCGCTCGTCTTCGACGACCCGTGCTGGCTCGCGGCGGCGGAGAACGTTGAAGCGTTCGCGGCGACCGATCCTTTCAATGAGGGCTTCCTCACGACGACCGCTCAGCAGGGGGCTGGCAGCTCGGCGGGACTCATCGCCAACCACCAGGCGGGGATGGAACTCATGGGGGCGTGGAACCCCGGCGTCATCGCCTCGCTCACCCCAGACCAGGAGCCCCTCCCCGATCTAGCGTGGTTCCCGTTCCCGGAGATCGAGGGCGGAGCGGGCGAGCCCGGTTCGATCCTCGCCGGAGTCGACGGGTACTCGTGCTCGGTGGATGCTCCGGATGCGTGCGTCGACTTCCTCAACTACATCGCCACCTCCGATGTTCAAGAGGCCTACTACGCCGCGTACAACGCGCCCGTCGTGAACACGGTCGCGCAGGAGGTCATCACCGAGCCCTATCTCCAGCAGATCCTCGAGGCCTACAACGCGGCGCCGTTCGTGTCGCCGTGGCTCGACACCGTCTACGGCCAGAACGTCGGTAACGCACTCAACGTCGCGGTCGTGGAACTCCTTGCGGGCAACCTCGATCCGGAGGGACTTGTGGCCGCGGTCAACGACGCGGCCGCGAAGGGATAGGGATAACACCGATGAGTGTTGGAGGACAGACTGCCGTCAGGGTGAATCGTCCGCCGGAGCTCGTCGCCGAGGGCGAGGGTGGCGCCACGCCGCCCCCGCCCTCGCGGCGACGGGGCGGCGGCAGATGGGGCATCCGAGCGGAGATCGCGCTTCTCACGGGGCCAGCACTTCTGATCTTCGTCGGCTTCGTCATCGTGCCGATCGCGGCAGCTGCGTACTACGGGTTCTTCAGCTGGCAGGGTTACGGGCAGCCGACGGACTTCGTCGGCCTGCGTAACTACATCACCATCCTGCAAGACCCGGGCTTCCACGACGCGCTCCTCCACAACGGCGTGATCGTCGTGCTCTCGCTCGTCTTGCAAGCGCCGATCGCGATTCTGCTCGCGCTGCTCCTGAACCGACGAATGAAGGGGCAGTCGATCATCCGTGTGCTGATCTTTGTTCCGTACGTGATCGCGGAAGTCGTCGTCGGTACCGGGTGGAGCCTGATCCTCCAATCGGATGGTGCGCTCAACAACTTCCTCGATCAGATCGGGCTCGGCGCAGTTCGACAAGACTGGCTGTCAGACCCGTCGATCGCGATGGGCACCCTCATGGCGATCCTCGTGTGGAAGTACGTGGGGTTTGCAGTCATCATCCTGCTCGCGGGCCTACAAGGAATTCCGCAGGAGCTCTACGAAGCGGCCGCGATCGACGGTGCCTCCTACTGGCAGATCCAACGCAGGATCACGTTCCCGCTTCTCGGGCCGACGATTCGTATCTGGGCGTTCCTGTCGATCATCGGCGCCCTGCAGCTCTTCGATCTCGTGTACATCATCTGGGGGCAGTACATCGCGCCGGTGGCCGGCACTTCCACGATGGCGACCTACATGGTGGCCAACGGCCGTAACGCCGGGAGCTTCGGCTACGGCATCGCCGTGGCCGTGGTGATGTTCGTCATATCCCTCATCGTGGCTCTCGCGTACCAACGATTTGTGCTCAGCCGTGACACGGCCGGAGCTCTCACCGGGAAAGGACGGCGGCGATCGTGACCGCACTCACGTCGACAACGACGCCCATTGACGAGGCGCGACCCTCACGAGAGAAACTGCCGTGGGGCAACCCCGCTGTCTACTTCGTGGCGCTCCTCGTGATCGCGATCATGCTCGCGCCGATCGCCTACATCATCCTCGGCGGGTTCCGTACGAACTCGCAGATCACCGTCGACCCCGCGGGATGGCCAGACCCGTGGAACGTCGGCAACTACCTGGACGTGCTCACCGGGCAACGGTTCTGGCAGCAGGTCGGCAACTCCCTCATCGTCGGAGTTGCCACGACGGCCGGAGTCGTGATCCTCGGACTCGCGGCCAGCTACGTGATCGCCCGGTACAGGTTCCGTGGCCAGGGTGTGCTCTACGCGCTCTTCGCCGCAGGTCTCATGTTCCCGCTTACGGTGGCGATCACGCCCCTGTACATCGTGGTGCGCGACATCGGACTCATGAACTCGTTGGGCGGGGTCATCCTTCCGCAGATTGCCTTCGCCCTCCCGATGACCGTCATCATTCTCGTTCCGTTCCTGCGAGCCATACCCAAGGACATCGAGGAGGCTGCCGCAATCGACGGTGCGGGAAGACTCGCATTCTTCTGGCGGATGGTGCTGCCCCTCTCGCTCCTCGGAGTGATCACCGTGGGCATCCTCGCCTTCGTTCAAAGCTGGAACAGCTACCTTCTCCCGCTGTTCATCCTCAACAACGAAGCGAGTTTCACGCTGCCACTCGGAGTGCAAGCCTTCTCGTCGCAGTACTCAGTCGACACGGCCAAAGTGCTCGCGTACACATCGCTCGCGATGATTCCCGCTCTCATCTTCTTCAGCCTGTTCGAGAGGCGAATCGTTGGCGGCCTGGCAGGGGCGGTGAAGGGCTGATGACACTCGATCTCGATTCCACACGCGCCGGGAGTGCGAGTTCACCCGCGCCCCCGCACATGCCCGTCGTCTCCGAACGTGTCCAGCGGCTCCTCGATCACATGAGTCTCGACCAGAAGCTTGCGCAACTCGTGGGATTCTGGGTCGATCACGGCGGCGAAGTTGTCGCCCCGATGGCGGGAGAGCTTGGCGGTTCGGCCCGCTACGACGAAGTGACCCGACACGGCCTAGGCCATTTGACACGCGTGTACGGCACGCGGCCGGTCGACCCCGTCGAGCGCGCCGCGTGGCTGTGGGCGGAGCAGCGTCGGTTGAGCGAACGCTCCGGCCTCGGCATCCCCGCGATCGTCCATGAGGAGACACTGACCGGGCTCGCCGCGTGGAAGGCGGCGACGTTCCCGACCCCGCTCGCATGGGGTGCGGCATTCGACCCGGAGCTTGTCGAGAAGATGGGTGTCGCTATCGGTCAGTCGATGCGTGAGCTCGGCATCCATCAGGGGCTCGCTCCCGTACTCGATGTCGTGCGCGATCCCCGCTGGGGCCGAGTGGACGAGTGCATCTCCGAAGATCCTTACGTTGTCGGCACGATCGGTACCGCCTACGTGCGCGGGTTGCAGGATGCCGGGATCCACGCCACGCTCAAACATTTCGTCGGTTACTCCGCTTCGCAGGCTGGACGCAATCACGCCCCGGTGCACGCCGGTCGTCGAGAACTCGCCGACGTGCTTCTTCCACCGTTCGAGATGGCCATCCGCGACGGGGGCGCCCGATCGGTGATGAACTCCTACGCCGAGATCGATGGGGTGCCCGTTGCGAGCTCCCCAGAACTTCTCGGCGACCTGTTGCGAGGCGACTGGGGATTCGACGGAGTGGTGGTGGCCGACTACTTCGCGGTCGCCTTCCTCCGGCTCATGCACGGTGTCGCCGCGGATCAGGGGGAGGCGGCAGCTCTCGCGCTCGCCGCCGGTATCGATGTCGAGCTCCCTACGGGAGACGCGTACGTGGAGCCGCTCGCCGAGCGGATTCGGTCTGGGCTCGTCGATGAGGCGATCGTCGACAGGTCTGTGCTGCGTGTGCTCTCCCAGAAGGAGGAACTCGGCCTCCTTGATGCGACGTTTGACGAGCCACCCACGGCGGTGGATCTCGACAGTCCGCGTCACCGCGAGCTCGCTCGTCGTCTGGCCGACGAGTCTGTTGTGCTGCTCTCCAACAATGGAATACTCCCCCTGTTCTCCGGCTCGGATTCGAGCACGGGTTCCCGACCGCGCGTCGCGGTGATCGGCCCGAACGCGGACCGATCTGAGGCGCTCATGGGGTGCTACTCGTTCATCAACCACGTTCTCGTCCATCATCCGGACGCTGCTCTCGGCATCGACATTCCCTCCGTATTCACCTCGCTTCTCGGGGCCCTGCCCACGGCCGACCTCCTCTTCGCGCAGGGGTGTGAGGTCGACAGTGACGATCGATCCGGATTCGCCGACGCGGTGCGCACGGCGGCGAAGTCCGATGTCGCCGTCGTTGTCGTTGGCGACCAAGCTGGTCTTTTCGGCCGCGGGACTGTGGGTGAAGGGAACGACGTCGAATCGCTCGAGCTGCCGGGAGTGCAGCGCGAACTCGTGGAAGCGGTCGCCGCGACGGGTACCCCCGTCGTTTTGGTTCTCATCACCGGGCGCCCGTATGCGATCGGGTGGGCGTTCGACGGTGATGTCGTTCCTGCGGCGGTGGTGCAGTCGTTTTTCCCTGGCGAGGAAGGTGGGCGTGCCATCGCGGCCGTGCTCACCGGAGAGACGAACCCGTCGGGCAGGCTTCCCGTGAGCCTTCCCCGCTCAGCGGGAGCGCAACCGTTCACCTACCTGCACCCGATGCTCGGCGGCCCTTCGGAGATCACGAGTGCCGACTCGACACCCGTTCTTCCTTTTGGCCACGGCCTCAGCTACACACGTTTCGAGTACGCCGCGCTCGAGGTCGCGTCGAACATCGACACCGCGGGAGAGTTTGACGTCGCGGTGCGTCTCACGAACGTGGGAGCACGAGCGGGAGCCGAGGTCGTGCAGCTCTACGCACGCGACCTCGTCGCGTCCGTCACGAGGCCCGTCGCGCAACTCCTCGCATACGCGAGAGTTGAACTCGGCGCCGGTGAGTCCACCGTGGTGCGTCTCACGGTGCCGACCGCGAGGCTCGCGTTCTCCGATCGCGACCTCGATCGTGTGGTCGAACCGGGAGCCGTTGATCTGTGGTTCGGCCGGTCGTGCGTGGACAGGATCCTCGAGCGAAGGGTCGACTTGGTCGGTGGCACGCACCGGGTAACACCGGCGGACACGCGGATCGCCACCGTCCGCACGGACGCGGTCGGCGGAGCCCCATGATCGAGGCGCGGATGACGGTGCGCCCTGGTCACCCCGTCGGTGCGATCGACCGTCGGCTCTTCGGCTCCTTCGTCGAGCACCTCGGGCGAGCGGTCTACGACGGACTGTTCGAGCCCGGGCATCCGGCGGCCGACGAGGACGGCTTCCGCCGCGACGTGCTCGAGCTGGTACGCGAGCTGGGTGTCACGACCGTGCGCTACCCCGGTGGCAACTTCGTTTCGTCATACCGGTGGGAGGACGGGGTCGGCCCCCGGGCGAGCAGGCCGCGCCGACTGGATCCCGCGTGGCATTCGATTGAGACCAACCAGATCGGTATCGATGAGTTCGCCCGCTGGACGGCGAAGGCGGGCGCGGAACTCATGCTCGCGGTGAATCTCGGAACGCGGGGAGTCGCGGAGGCGCTCGATGTGCTCGAGTACTGCAACATCCCCGGTGGCACGGCGCTCTCCGACGCCCGGGCGTCCCATGGTTCTGTCGAGCCGCACGACGTTCGCTTGTGGTGTCTCGGCAACGAGATGGACGGGCCATGGCAGATCGGTCATCGCAGTGCCGAGGAGTACGGCACCCTCGCCGCGCAGACCGCTCGCGCCATGCGCCAGGTGGACAATCGTGTGCTCCTCGTCGCGTGCGGAAGTTCCGGGCGCGGTATGCCGACGTTCGGCGAGTGGGAGCGTACCGTGCTCGACCGCACGTGGGGAGAGGTCGACTACATTTCCTGCCACGCCTATTACCAGGAGAAGGACGGCGACCTCGCGTCGTTCCTCGCTTCGTCCGTCGACATGGACCGGTTCATCGAGGCGGTGGCGGAGGCAATCGACGATGTGGCCGCGCGGCGCGGTGGCATCGAGCGCGAGGTCTCGATCTCGTTCGATGAATGGAACGTGTGGGATGTCGAACGGTTCGATGCGCTAGAGAAGCGCACCGCGATCGACGACTGGCCGGTCGCTCCGCGCATCCTCGAGGACTCCTACTCCGTCTCCGACGCGGTCGTCGTGGGGAGTCTCCTCATGTCGTTACTGCGGCACGCCGATCGGGTGAAAGCAGCAAGTCTCGCGCAACTGGTCAACGTGATCGCCCCGATCATGACCGAACCCGGTGGCATCGCGTGGCGTCAGACGAGCTTCTACCCGTTTGCGATCACCGCACGCCTGGCCCGAGGCGAGACGATCGAGGTCTACGCGGATGCTCCCACCTACGAGCATCCCGAGCACGGCTCGGTCTCTCTCGTCGACGCGGTGGCGACGGCGGATGCTGGCGGCGTGAGTCTCTTCCTCGTGAACCGATCGACGGATGCCCCCGCCGAGGTAACTGTCGACCTCTCCGCTCTGGGGGTTGTCGCACTCGGGGAGGCTGTCACCCTGTCGGACGCTGACCCGTACGCCCGGAACACGCTCGCCGACCCGAACCGCGTGGTACCTCGAACTCTCACGTCGGCGCGCATCATCGGTAGGTCGCTCGTCGTAACCCTCGACCCCGTTTCGTGGTCGGCGATTCGGCTCGTTAAGGACTGAGCTCTAGCCGAGCGCCCCGAGGATCGTCGACGCCACGAACGACACCACTCCCACCCCGAACAGGATGAGGGTTACGAGCAATAACCCGCGCTCGTCGTGGGCGACCGGTTCGCGGTGCGGCACGTCGGGGCGGAGCGTTCGGTAGTGGATCTCGAGTTCGTCGCCACTCGGTGCCGGTGCATCCGTCGGCAGTGTGCTGCGGTGGACGGTGCCGTCGGGCAGCATCCATCGAAGCTCGCCGTCGACCACCTCGGCGGCGGTCGAGACCCAGCTCCCACGACCGAGACGCAGGATCAGCCAGATTGCGCCGAGGAGGAGTGCTCCGACAGTACCGACGAGCGAGAGCACCTCCGCGATCGTGCCGGCCTCTTTCACGTCGTCCCCGCGGTCACGAAGCGATAACCCATTCCGGCCTCGGTCACGAGGTGGCGCGGACGCGAGGGTTCCGCTTCGAGTTTCTTGCGTAGCTGTGCCATGTACAGCCGAAGATAACCCGTGTCGGTGGTGTACTGGGGGCCCCACACCTCGCTCAGGAGTGTTTCCCGTGTGACGAGACGGTCGTGATTGCGCAGCAGCACCTCGAGCAAGCGCCATTCGGTGGGGGTGAGACGCACGGTCTCACCCGCCCTCGTGACGACACGCGCCGAGAGATCGACCGTGACATCGCCGAAGGCAACGGTGGGCTCGTCGACGCTTGAGGTGGTGCGCCGAGTGAGAGCTCTGATGCGGGCAAGCAGCTCGTCCGCGGAGAACGGCTTCGTTACGTAGTCGTCGGCGCCCGCGTCGAGGGCCTCGACCTTGTCCCACGATTCGCTGCGACCCGAGACGACGAGCACGGGAACCTGCGTCCAGCCGCGGAGTGCCTGGATGACGTCGATTCCCGTGAGCCCGGGCATCCCGAGGTCGAGGATCACAAGATCGGGATGTGATGCGATTGCGGCGTCCAACGCTTCGGTGCCGTTGGATGCCGTGACGACGTCGTAGCCCCGAGCGGCCAGCGTGATTCGCACCGCTCGCACCATCTGCGGGTCATCGTCGGCGATCAGGACCTTCATGTGTGATCGCCTCCCTCCGCGGCGGGCAACTCGATGACCATCGTCAGCCCACCACCCGGGGTCTCCTCGGCCGCCAGGGTGCCGTCCATCGCCTCGACAAATCCCTTGGCCAGGGCGAGACCGAGGCCGACCCCGGCCGTGTTGTCGGTGTCGCCGAGACGCTGGAAGGGCATAAACACATCATCCCGCCGCTCCGGAGGGATGCCCGGTCCCGTGTCAATCACCCGTAAGTGCACGTGACCACCGAATTCGCTCGCCGCGAGCACCGGCGGTGAGCCTGCGGGGGAGAATCGGACGGCGTTGGCGAGAAGGTTCACGACGGCACGTTGGAGGAGCACTTCGTCGGCAAGTACGGGAGCGACGGACTCGATCTCCAGAAGCACGCTACCCGGAGCGAGGTCGAGTTCGTCGAGTGCCCCCGTCACAACCGCGTCGACGGCGACGGGTTCGATGCTCACCCCCAGGACCCCCGCCTGGAGGCGGCTGGCGTCCAGGAGTTTCGTCACGAGCGCGGAGAGCGACTCGAGGCTCTCCTCCGCCGTCGCGAGGAGCTCGCGTTGGTCGGAGGGTGTGAGGTCGATGTCGGGCGATCGCAGGCTCGTGACGGCCGCTGTCGCAGACGCGAGGGGTCTGCGTAAATCGTGACCGACCGCGGCGAGCAGGGCCGTTCGAAGCCGATCCGCCTCGGCCACCGGCTTCATGCGTTCGGCCTCGGAGGTGAGTTCGCGCTGTGAGAGCGCCGTCTCGATCTGCGAGAGGAACGCCCCGAGGATGCGGCGGTCGGATGCCGGCAACTCGCGACCTCGCAGGTAGAGGGTCGCGTGCGGGCCGACGGCGAGTGTTGTTTCCACATCGTCGGGGCGAATGGACGCGGCATCCGTCGCCGTGTAGAGCGCGACCCCGCGCGACCGGAGGATGACGCTGGCCATACCGAACGACTCTCGGAGACGGGAGACGAGTGCTTCGAGAGCGTCCCCTCCGCCGAGCACGCTGCCCGCGATGCTCGAGAGGGTCTCCGCCTCGGCGCTGGCCCGGGAGGCGATGCGCGAGCGACGCGCGGCCTGGTCGACGACGATCGAGACGAGAACGGCGACAACAACAAAGATCACGAGGGTGAGAACCCCACCCGCGTCGCCGATAACGATCGAGTACAGCGGTTCGACAAAAAAGTAATTGAGCAGGATGCCCGCACCGAGGGCAGTGGCGACGGCCGGCCACACGCCGCCGACGAGGGCGACGATCACGACAAATAGCTGGAAGATGAGCACGTCGCTGGCCACGGCGTCCTCCCCGCGTCGTTCCGAGAGAAGCCACGTGAGCAGGGGGAGACCCAACGCGCCGAGCACAAATCCCGCGATGCGACGCCGCACGGAGAGCGCACCGCCCGTGCGGGGCAGTCTCCGTGATCCCGCCTCGGAGTGCGACACGATGTGCACGTCGATGTCGCCGGCCTCCCGGATGACCGTGGCTGCCGTGCCGGGCCCGGTGAAGAGTCGTGTGAGCCACCGCCGCCTGCTCACACCGATCACGAGCTGCGTTGCATCCATCGATCGCGCAAAGTCGACGAGTGTTTTGGGGATGTGCTCGCCCACCACCTGATGGAACGTTCCGCCGAGGGTTTCGGTGAGTCGGCGCTGCTCCTCGAGGATCTGCGGATTCTCGGGTTCGAGGCCGTCCGAGTCCGTGACGTGTACGGCGATGAGCTCGCCGCCGCTGGCCCGTGACGCGATGCGCGCGCCCCGGCGCAGGAGCGTCTCGCCTTCCCGTCCGCCCGTGAGAGCGACGACAACCCGCTCGCGCGCGCTCCACGTCGCGGCGATTCCCTTCTCTGCCCGGTAGCGCTTGAGCGCAGAGTCCACTTCGCCAGCGAGCCACAGAAGTGCGAGTTCGCGTAGCGCGGTCAGGTTGCCGAGCCGGAAGTAGTTGGAGAGAGCGGCATCCACCCGTGTCGAGGGGTAGACGACTCCTTGCGCGAGACGGTCCCGTAGGGCCTGGGGAGCGAGGTCGACGAGTTCGATCTGATCGGCACCACGCAGCACCGCGTCGGGGATCGTCTCGCGTTGGGTCACCCCGGTGATCTGACGCACGACGTCGACGAGCGACTCGATGTGCTGGATGTTGACGGTCGAGATGACGTCGATACCCGCCTCGAGGAGGGTGTCGACGTCCTGCCAACGTTTGGCGTGAGCGGAACCCGGTGCGTTGGTGTGGGCGAGTTCGTCGACGAGAGCAACCGCCGGTGCGCGCGCGAGCACCGCCTCGAGATCGAGTTCCTCGAGCGCGACTCCGCGGTGCAGCACCGAGCTGCGCGGGACGACCTCGAGCCCCTCGACGAGCGCGGCGGTTGCCGCTCGTCCGTGAGTCTCGACGATCGCGATGACGACGTCCTCGCCAGCGTTAGCTAGCCGTTTGCCCTCCTCGAGCATCGCGAAGGTTTTGCCGACGCCGGGGGCGGCACCGAGCATGACCCGAAGCCGTCCCCTGCTCATGCGCTACTTGTCCATTTCCGCGAGTGCGATGTTCAACTGCAGCACGTTGACGGTCGGCTCGCCCAGGTAACCGAGGTCACGTCCCTGAATCATAGACTCCACGAGTTTGGCGACGGCGGGCTCGTCGAGGCCGCGAGCCTCGGCCACGCGAGGCACTTGCAACCTCGCGTACTCGGGGCTGATGTGCGGGTCGAGACCCGACGCGGACGCGGTCACCGCATCCGCGGGGATCTCGGCGGCGGCTGCGCCATCGAGCTCGCCGATCGCGTCCCGACGCTCGGCGATGGCCGCGATGAGGTCCTCGTTTTCCGGTCCGTAGTTGGAGCCGCTCGAGGCGCCGCCGTCGTAGCCGGAGCCTGCGGCGGAGGGCCGCGACTGGAACCACTCCGGGAGTGCAGCGCCCTCGGCATCCGTAAACGACTGTCCGATGATCGCCGAACCGACGACCTCGCCGTCGACGCGCACGAGCTGCCCGTTCGCCCGGTCACCGAACCCGAGCTGAGCGATCGCGGTGATCGCGAGCGGATACACGAGGCCGAGCACAAGCGTGAGGATGAGCAGGGCACGCAGTGCGGTCCAAGACTGACGCAGTGTCTTCATGATGTTCTTCTTTCTGTGCTCGCCGACTAGAAGCCGGGGATGAGCGAGACAACGAGGTCGATGAGCTTGATACCGATGAACGGGGCGATGATGCCGCCGAGACCGTAGATTCCGAGGTTGCGGCTCAGCAGGCTCGAGGCCGAGCGCGGGCGATAGGTGACACCGCGCAGGGCGAGCGGGATGAGGGCGACGATGACGAGCGCGTTGAAGATGATCGCGCTCAGGATCGCCGAGGCAGGCGAGTGCAGGCCCATGATGTTGAGCACGGCGAGACCGGGGAAGACCGCGGCGAACATCGCGGGGATGATCGCGAAGTACTTCGCGACATCGTTGGCGATCGAAAACGTCGTCAGCGAGCCGCGCGTGATGAGCAGTTGTTTGCCGATGCGCACGATGTCGATGAGTTTTGTCGGGTCGGAGTCGAGGTCGACCATGTTGCCCGCCTCCTTGGCAGCGGAGGTCCCTGTGTTCATCGCGACACCGACGTCGGCCTGGGCGAGCGCCGGGGCGTCGTTTGTGCCGTCGCCGGTCATCGCCACGAGGTTGCCTCCCGCCTGTTCCTTCTTGATGAGCTCGAGCTTGTCCTCGGGTGTGGCCTCCGCGAGGAAGTCGTCGACCCCCGCTTCCGCAGCGATCGCCTTGGCCGTAAGCGGGTTGTCGCCCGTGATCATGACGGTCCGGATGCCCATGGACCGGAGTTCGGCGAAGCGTTCGCGCAGCCCGTCCTTCACGACATCCTTCAAGTGGATGATGCCGAGCACCGTGGCCTCGCCCGATGGTGTTCTGGTGGCGACAACCAGCGGGGTGCCGCCGGACTCGGAGACGCGGGTGACGATCTCGTCGAGGTCGCGACGAGTCGCAGACGGAACGTCACCCACCCACGCGGCGACCATGGACGCGGCTCCTTTTCGCACCTGCGAACCGTCGGCGAGGTCGAGGCCGCTCATGCGCGTCTGCGCGGTGAACGGCACGATCTCGGCGTCCGTCGGGGCCGCGCCGCTGGCACCGAGCTGATCAGCAAGCTCGACGACTGAACTGCCCTCGGGGGTCGGGTCGCTGAGGGACGCGAGTCGGGCGGCGGCCACCAAGTCGCTCTCCGACGCGCTGCCCACCGGAAGGAACGCCGACGCACGCCGATTGCCGTAGGTGATCGTGCCCGTCTTGTCGAGGAGGAGCGTCGTGACGTCGCCCGCTGCTTCGACCGCGCGACCCGACATCGCGAGCACGTTGTGCTGCACGAGGCGGTCCATTCCGGCGATGCCGATCGCGCTCAGCAGGGCACCGATGGTTGTGGGGATGAGGGTGACGAGAAGGGCGATGAGCACCGGAACCGCGACGGCGCCACCCGCGTACGAAGCCAGCGGGTTGAGGGTCAGCACAACCACCAGGAACACGATCGAGAGTGCAGCGAGCAGAATGTTCAGCGCGATCTCGTTCGGAGTCTTCTGTCGTGACGCGCCCTCCACGAGACGGATCATGCGATCGACGAAGGTCTCGCCGGGCTTCGAGGTGATGCGCACGACGATGCGATCGGAGAGCACACGTGTGCCGCCAGTCACCGCGCTGCGGTCGCCACCGTGTTCCCGGATGACGGGGGCGGACTCGCCCGTGATCGCGGACTCGTCCACCGAGGCAATACCCCAGACGATGTCACCGTCGCCGGGGATGATCTCGCCCGCCGTGACGACGACGTGATCGCCGATGGTGAGGTCGGCCGATGAGACGTCGATGGATGCCGAACCTTCGGCCGCGGCATCCCGCGCGTCGTCGTACCCGACCACTCGGTGCGCGAGCGTCGACGTGCGGGTCTGACGCAGGGTTGCCGCTTGCGCTTTGCCCCGGCCCTCGGCGACCGACTCTGCGAGGTTGGCAAAAAGCACGGTGGCCCAGAGCCAACCCGCGATGCCCGCGGTGAACCCGGGCGCCGGGCTCCCGGAGTCGCCGAGGAACGGCTCGGCGATGGCGATCACGGTGGTGAGTACCGCTCCGACCTCGACGATGAACATCACCGGATTGCGCCACATGACGCGGGGGTCGAGTTTGCGGAGCGCGCCAGGGATGGCGGCGATGAACGTGTTCATGGTCAGTTCAGTCCTTCCGCTAGGGGTCCTAGCGCGAGTACGGGGAAGTAGGTGAGCGCCGACACGATGACGATCGTGCCGATGAGGAGGCCGACGAACTGCGGCCTGTGCGTCGGGAGCGTGCCCGATGTGGAGGGCAGTGCATCCTGGGCGGCGAGTGAGCCGGCGAGGGCGAGAACAAACACGATCGGCAGGAAGCGGCCGAGGAGCATCGCGACACCCAGAGCGGTGTTGAGCCACGGAGTGTTCGCCGTGAGACCCGCGAAGGCCGAGCCGTTGTTGTTGGCGGCCGACGTAAACGCGTAGAGGACCTCGCTGAAGCCGTGGATGCCGGGGTTCCAGATCGACGTCGACTCGACGTCCTCCCGCACCCCCGGGATGGCGAAGCTCAGGGCGGTCCCCACGAGCACCAGTGTCGGCGTCGTAAGGATGTACAGGCTCGCGAGTTTGATTTCGCGCGCGCCGATCTTTTTGCCGAGGTACTCGGGAGTGCGACCCACCATGAGACCCGCGATAAAGACCGCGATGACCGCGACAACGAGCAGGCCGTACATGCCAGCGCCGACCCCGCCGGGTGCCACTTCGCCGAGCATCATGTTGACGAGCGCCATTCCCCCGCCGAGAGAGGTGTAGCTGTCGTGCATCGAATTGACGGCACCCGTCGAGGTGATCGTCGAGGTCGTGCCGAAGATGGTTGATCCGACGATGCCGAAGCGTGTTTCCTTGCCCTCCATGGCTCCGCCAGCCAACTGCGGTGCGGTGCCAGCGCCGACCGACTCCGCCCACGTCATGAGGCTGACCGAGACGACGTAGAGGATGCCCATGACCGCGGCAACCGCGTAACCCTGGCGGTTATCACCCACGATGCGACCGAAGGTGCGGGGCAGCGCGAACGGGATCGCGAGCATGAGGATGATCTGCACCATCGAGGTCCACGGGGTGGGGTTCTCGAAGGGGTGCGCCGAGTTCGCGTTGAAGAACCCACCACCGTTGGTGCCGAGGATCTTGATGGCCTCCTGCGAGGCCACCGGTCCGCCGGGCAGAGTCTGAGTGGCGCCGGTGATGGTCGTGACGTCCTGGAATCCGGCGAAGTTCTGGATGACACCGCCCGCGACGAGCACGATGGCGACGAGCGCCGAGAACGGAAGAAGCACTCGGAGGGTGCCGCGTGTGAGGTCGACCCAGAAGTTTCCGATCGTGCCGGAGTTCCGGTAGGCGAAACCCCGGAAGAGGGCGATCGCCACGGCGAGACCGACGGCCGCGGAGAGAAAGTTCTGTACCGCGAGACCTGTCAGTTGCACGGCGTAACCGAGGGTGACATCCGGCGAGTAGGACTGCCAGTTGGTGTTCGTGACGAAGGAGATAGCGGTGTTGAAGGCGAGGTGCTCACTCGTGGGTGGCAGCCCAAGCGAGTACGGCAGAACCTGCTGCACACGCTGAAGCGCGTAGACGGCGAGGATGCCGACGAGGGAGAACGCGAGCACGGAGCGCACGTAGGCGGGCTGGCTCTGCTCCGCGTCCGCTCGTACGCCAATCACGCGGTAGAAGCCGCGCTCGACCGCAAGGTGACGCGGCGACTGATAGACCGCGGCGAGGTAGTCGCCGAGGGGTCGGTAGAGCACCGCGAGGACGAGCGCGATCGTCGCGAGCTGGGCGACGAGCATCCACGCGGCCATCAGAAGCGCTCCGGCTTCAGAAGGGCGACAAGCAGGTAGGCGATCGCACCGAGGGCGAGCAGGGCGGCGACGATCTCGAAGACGATCACAGCCGCTCGACCCCCTTCGCAACGAGGGCAACAAGCGCAATCAACGCGAGGATGCCCGCAACGAATACGACATCGAGCACAGGGAACTCCATCCGACGGATGCCCGGCGCGCGGTGGCGCCCCGGGCATGACGGGCGGCAACAGAGCCGCTCAGTCACGGACCTCAGTCAATGCGCACCGGAGGGGACATATGTCGTTCCTAACGAAATCCTCACGTGCTGCGGCGTAATCCTTACGGACTGCGTGCGGTTCTCCCTCACGGTTCGTCAGGGCGACCCCAGCCGCTGGTCTCGGTGGTATACATGTGACATGCTCGCCACCACGCCGACCGGAATCCGCGCGGACTATCCGGAGCCGCTGTGGGTTCAAGCCGCGGAGCTCATCACCAAGGAGATCACCAGCGGCGCGCTCAAGCCGGGTTCACGGCTCCCCCCGGAACGAGAGCTCTGCATCCAGCTCGACATCAGCAGGGTCACCCTGCGCAAGGCGCTCAACAAACTCGTCGAGGATGGTCTGCTCGAGGCATCCCACGGTCGCGGTTGGTATGTCGCGACTACGGCGATGAGCAAGGAGTGGCCGAACAGCCTCGAGTCCTTCTCGGAGACGGCGCGGCGGATGGGACTGTCCGCTACATCGCGGGTGCTGACCTCCACGACCTACCCCGCCACTATCGATGAGGCGGAGGAGTTCCTCATCGCACCGGGCACGCGGATGTTCTCGCTCGATCGCGTTCGGCTGCTCGACGGTGTCCCCACCGCCATCGACTACGCCACAATCCCGCTACATCTCGTACCGGGTTTCGAGTCGATCGACTTCACGACGACGTCCCTCTACGAACAACTTCAGCTCGCGGGAATCACACCCGTTCGAGCCGACTCGACTATTGAAGCTCGTGAGGCCGACGAGTACGCCGCGAAGCACCTCGACATCGGGGTCGGAAAACCGCTCCTCGTCATGCACCAACGTGTCGTGGACGCGACGGATAAACCCGTGTTCGCTTCCAAGATCCAGTACTCCGGCGAGCGGTATCGCCTACGTACCTTCTTCGCGCGCCGCCGTTAGCTACTTCCCGTAGCCCGCACTGAGGCCCTGGATGAACTGGCGCGAGAACACGGTGAACAGCACGATGAGGGGCACAGCTCCGAGTGTGAGTGCGGCGAGAAGCGCGGGGTAGTCGCTCTGGAACTGCCCTACGAATTGCTGCACACCGAGGGTGACGGTTTGGTTCTCGCGTGACGGAGCGAGGATCAGAGGGAACCAGAGGTCATTCCAGACCGGCAGCATGGTGATGGATGCCACGGCAGCAAGCCCGGGGCGAACCAGCGGCAGCGTGATCCCGAGGGTGCGGAACTCCCCGGCTCCGTCCACGCGAGCCGCTTCTTTGAGCTCGTTCGGCACCGACCGAAAGTACGTCATCATGAGGGCCACGGCGAGCGGCAGACTCATCGCCGTGTAGACGAGCACAAGCGCCAGGAGGGTGTCGATGATGCCCCAGGAGATCATTGTCTGCAGGATCGGGACCGTGCCGAGTCGGATGGGCAGCATGATGCCGATGATGAAGAAGCCCGACAACAGGGGCGTGATGCGCACCTTGTATTCGGTCAGAGCGTAGGCCGCGAGCGTCGCGAACACGATCGTTACGACCACGGTCGCGAGGGTCACGATGAGACTGTTCTGGTAGTTGAGGAAGAACTCGCCTCGCTTGAACACGTTCTCGTACCCGGCGAGGTTGAACGTGTCTGCATTCGGCGGCAGGAACGGCCCGGAGAAGATTCCCTCCGTCGTCTTGAACGAGTTCATGATCACGACGAGGATCGGTCCGATGGCGAGCACAACGAACACAAGAAGAAGCGCGTGGGTGACAGTGCTGTGGAGCCTGTTGGTCTGTGTCGACATGATGAAGGCCTCCTAGAGCTCGTAGGTCTTGAGTCGACGCTGCAGTACGAAGAAATACACAGCCGTCACGACGAGGATGATGAAAAAGATCACGGTCGCCACCGTCGCGCCGAGGTCGAGGTTCGCGACCTGACCGCTCGAGCCGAAGAACGTGCGATAGAACAGCGTGCCGAGGATGTCGGTCGAGTAGTTGGGGCCTGGCGCTGAGCCGTTGAGGGCGTAGATGATGTCGAAGCCGTTGAACGTCCAGATGTACGTCAGGATCACGATGAGGCCGAACTGCGGCGCAATGAGCGGAAACTTGATCTTCCAGAACGTCGTCCAGCCGCGCGCACCGTCGATCTTCGCCGCCTCCAGGATGTCGTGGGGGATGGCGAGCAGCGCTGTGTAGAGGAAGATCATCGGAATCCCGATGTACTGCCAGACGGACATCAGGGAGATGGTCGGCAGCGCCGTGAGCTCGTTGCCGAGGAGGGGGAAGTCGACGACACCCCAGAGCGGGCTGATGAGCAGCCGCCAGATGAACCCGACGATGACCACCGACAGGGTGGCGGGGATGAAGAGCAGCGTGCGGTACGCGCCCGTCGACTTACGCAGAACCCCCGACGTGAGAAGTGCCGCCATGAGCAGGCCGATGGGCAGCTCGACGAGGAGGTGGATGAGGAAGAACTCGACGTTGTTGCCGAGCGCGTTCCAGAAGCGCTCGCTCGTGGTCGGGTTGGTGAAGAGGTAGACGTAATTGTCGAAGCCGATGAACTGCTGACCCGCTGCCTTGTCGTCGGAGTCGAAGAAGCTCAGGAACACCGAGCTGATAAGCGGATACACCGAGAACAATACGTAGACCGCGAGCGCGGGCAGGACGAACAGGGCGAGGTATCGGTAGCTGGTCGCTGTGCGTTTCATGCCGGCTCCTGACGGTGGTCGAATACGGTTCGGATGATACGGCGGTGGGCCGCGCGAGGCGATTGCGCGCCTGACGCGGCCCACCGGTGTTACGGGTACTGATCAGCCCGCGGGTACGTACCAGGACTCGAGATCCGCCTGGAGTTGCGCCGTGGCGGTGTCCGGGGTCAGGGTTCCTGCGTACATCTCCTGCAGGGCGACCCAGATCTCGTCATCGAGCGGCGGGGTTCCTGCGCTCAATCGGTCGAGAGCCAGTCGCGGCGTGAGTTCGGCATCCGTCTTGAGATCGGAGAACTCCTGCGCGAGCGGGTTGTCGTAGCTCGGGGCATCCGTGGTCATCGCGAAGAAGCCGGGGAGCTTGTTCACGAAGATCGACAGGAAGTCGTCGGACGTCAGCCAGTTGAGGAACACTTTCGCGGCCTCCTTGTTCTTGCTGTCAGCGCTCAGGCCGATGGCCATGTCCGGCATTTCCTGCTGGTACCGCTGGTCACCAGCCTCGGGCACCGGGGCGCCGAAGACACCGACGTCGAGCCCGGTGGAGGTCAGCTGGTTGATGTTCCAGGAGCCATCGGGGATGATCGCCGCCTGACCGAGGTTGAAGAGCTGGCCCATGTCGTCGTAGGTGATGGCCTCGAATCCGCTCGGAAGATAGGGCTTGAGGTCGTCGACTGCCTGGAAGGCCGCAACGAAGTCGGGATCGGTGAGCTTCTGGGTGCCGTCGATGAGGCCGAGACGACCTTCTTCGCCCTTCCAGTAGTTCGGGCCCATGCTGTAGAGCACGTTGTAGGCCAGCTGCCAGCCGTCGGCCGAGCCGAGCGCGAGCGGGGTGTACTTACCGTTGTCCTTGACGGCCTGCAGCACGTCGACGAACTCCGCCTGCGTGGTCGGTACCTCGAGGCCGAGCTCATCGAAGATCGCCTTGTTGTAGTAGAAGCCGGCGAGCACGGATGCCACGGGCACGCAGTAGGGCGCGTCATCCGCACCCGTCCACGCTGCGAGGGCCGTCGGCGTAAAGGAATCGAGCGCCTCGAGACCGGTGAGGTCGTCGAAGTAGCCGTCCTCGATCCAGGCCCTGTTGACGTCGAAGGGACGGCAGGTGATGAGGTCTGGGGCGTTTCCGCCAGCGACCTGGGACTGGATGGCCGCGTTGTAGTCGTTGGTATCTGTCGCGGCGAACTCCACTTCGATGTCGGGGTTTGCCTCGTGGAACGCGGGGAGGATCTCGTCCTCCCACATGGCGATGTCCTCGGTGCGCCAGCTACCCAGAACCAGCTTGGTGGTATCTCCGCTGTCGGCTCCGCCTCCGGCACATCCGGCCAGCGCTAGGCCCATTGCTGTGACGGCGATCGCTGCGATTGGTGCAAGTCGTGAACGCATTGTGTCCTCTCTACACTTCGTGCTTCGGGTGAAGCTCGCGCGCCGTTTCACCTTCGACCACGCGTTTGGGTCAGCATATAGATGTGATGAAGAGGTAGCAAGAGGTATTAACAAACTCGTAGTGAAGTAGACCAATCATGATCCACTCAGTACTATGTGGTGAACGGGCCGCCCCTGGCTCGATGAGGGAGGACCCGTGGTCGGGATCGGGATTCTGGGCTCTGGTTTCATCAGTGACCAGTACGTCGACGGTTTACAGGACGTGCGCAACGCGCAACTCGTGGCGAACTACTCACGCTCGATGGAGCGCGCCATCGACTTCGCCGAGAGATGGAAGGGGCCGTGGGGTCCGATTCCTCGGCAGTACGACGACATCGAGGCGCTCTGCGCGGATCCAGCCGTTGATCTCGTGATCATCGCTTTGCCCAATGAGATCCACGTTGAAGCAGTTCGGCTTGCTGCCCGGCACGGCAAGGGGATTATCTGCACCAAGCCGCTCGCGCGGACGGGCCCCGAAGCCAAGCAAATCCTCGACATCGTCGATGAGACGGGAGTCTGGGCGGCGTACGCCGAATGCTCCGTCTTTTCACCCAACATCGTCAAGGCATACGACATGGTGAAGGCCGGCGGGATCGGGGAGCTTCTCACCATGCGCGCCCGTGAGGGTCACTCCGGCCCACACGCCCCCCACTTCTGGGATGCCGAGACCGCAGGGGGCGGTGCTCTCCTCGACATGGGGTGCCATACCGTCGAGTCCGCGCGCCACTTCTTCGGCAAGGACAACCCGGTCACCGAGGTGTGGGCGTGGGGCGCGACCATGGTGCACGGGGACAAGACCACCGCCGAGGATGTCGCGACCGCGATCCTCAAGTTCGCGGGCGGACAGGTAGCGACGGTGGAGTCATCCTGGATCGAAAAGGGCGGCATGCAGCTGCGCCACGAGTTCGTGGGCACCGAGGGGCGCCTCTACACGGATAGCTCCGCCACACCGGTCTGGGGTTTCGTGCAGAACCCGGTCGGCTACCTGGTCGAGAAGTCAGATGCCGAGACGGGCTGGGTCTACCCCGTGCCCGAGGAGGCGCGTGCCTACGGTTTCTCCCAGCAGTTCCGGCATTTCGTCACGGCGTTCGAGCAGGGTGTCGAACCCGATGAGACGTTCGAGGATGGCTACATCGTCAACTGCATCCTCGATGCCTGCTACCGCTCGATGAAGACCGGCGTGTGGGAACCGGTGGTGCTGTGACCATCGTCGAACCATCGACCGTTCGCGCAGACCACCCTGATCCACTGTGGCTGCAGGCTGCCGACTACATCCGTGGGGATATCGTCGACGGAACTCTCGTCGAGGGAATGCGTCTACCCCCCGAGCGTGAGTTGTGCGCTCGGTTGGCGATCAGTCGAGTGACACTGCGCAAGGCCCTGCTTGCACTCGTCGACGATGGAGTGCTCACTGCGTCGCACGGTCGCGGATGGTACGTGGCATCCGCACCGGGAGCACCCTCCCGCGCCAACACCGACTGGTCCAACAGCCTGGAGTCGTTCAGTGAGACGGCGCGACGGATGGGTCTCGTGGCGTCCTCGCGCATCCTGCGCTGCGAGGTCGCGCCCGCGACCCTCGACGAGGCCGAGGAACTCCTCATCGCGCCCGGTACCGACCTCTTCCATCTCAGCAGGGTCCGGATGCTCGGCAGCGTGCCGATCGCGATCGACGACTCCCGCGTACCTGCCGAACTCGCTCCGCGACTCCGCGACGCCGACTTCACACACGCCTCCCTCTACGAACAGCTGACGGCCGCGGGTCTCGACCTGCACCGGGCTGACTCGTCGATCGAGGCGTTGAGTGCGGATGGGCACCTCGCCTCCCACCTCGCTATCGACATCGGCAAACCCGTGCTCGTTATGCACCAGATAGTCAAGAACTCCGACGAGCGGCCCATCTTCACGTCCGACATTCGTTACGCCGGGGAGCGTTACCGGCTGCGCACTTCCTTCGCCCGCTCACAGAAAGCAGACCATCAATGACCAGCATCAGCAAGTCCCTGGCCACCCTGACGGCCGAGGAGATCGCCGCCAACACGGCGATCCTCACGCGCGCGGGTCTCGCGGGGAGCACCGTGCACTACTCCTATGTCGGTCTTGTCGAGCCGGACAAGCGGGAACTGCTCTCGGCGGGTTCCGCCGATCGACGAGTGCGGTCGATGCTCATCGACATGGCGACCAATGTCTCCCGCGACGTCGTGGTGTCGATTGCCGAGGATCGTGTGGTCTCCGAGCGCGTGCTCGATCACGCCGTCGACGGACAGGTGCCGGTTGTGATCGAGGAGTTCCACCTCGTGGAGGAGGTCATCCACAGGAACGAGAAGTGGCTCGCCGCGATGCACAAACGCGGGCTCACCGACCTGTCGACGCTGCGCGTGAATCCGCTGTCCGGTGGGGTGTTGAGCGAAGCAGAGACCGGTCGTCGTATCCAGCGCTGCTTCACGTTCGTGCAGAAGACGCCGGACGACCTGGGATGGGCGCACCCCGTCGATGGCGTGACCGTGATGATCGACGTGGTCACACGGGAAGTACTTGACGTCATTGACTACGTCGACCTGCCCGTGCCCCAGGAGGACGGCAACTTCCACCTGTCCTCCTGGCGCGGACCGGACCGACAGGGACTCAAACCCATCGAGATCACGCAGCCGGAGGGTCCGAGCTTCACCCTCGCCGACGACGGCACCCTCTCGTGGGCCGGCTGGAACCTGCAGGTCGGGTTCGACCAGCGGGAGGGGCTGGTGTTCCACAACATCACGATCGACGACGAGGGAGTCGCCCGCCCGGTCATCTATCGGGCATCCATCGCGGAGATGATGGTTCCGTACGGCGACCCCAGCCCGCAGCGCTGGTTTCAGAACTTCTTCGACTGCGGAGAGTACCTGCTGGGGGGCTTCGCAAACTCGCTCGAGCTCGGATGCGACTGCGTGGGAGACATCACGTACCTGGACGCCGTCGTCGCCGACAACTCTGGGCAGGCCCGCGTCATCCCGCAGGCGATTTGCATTCACGAGGAGGACACCGGGATCCTCTGGAAGCACTTCGACAACTGGAACGGATCGAGCATCTCCCGGCGCAACCGTCGCCTCGTAGTGAGCTTTTTTGTCACCGTCGGCAATTACGACTACGGCTTCTACTGGTACTTCGGCCTCGACGGCCAGATCGAGTTCGAGGTCAAGGCGACGGGTGTGGTTTTCACCTCCGCGTACCCGGGAGAGGGGTACCCGTTCGCCTCGGAACTGGCCCCAGGGCTCGGTGCTCCGTACCACCAACATCTCTTCAGCGCTCGGCTCGACATGATGGTCGATGGCCTCTCCAACTCCGTCGACGAGCTCGAGGCAGTTCTGGTGCCCCGCGGCCCGGAGAATCCCACCGGCACCGGATTCACCCAGACGGTCACGCGCCTCCAGCGCGAGTCGGATGCCCAGAGACTGGCTGACAACTCGAAGGGCCGGGCCTGGCTCGTCACGAATCCGGGAGTGAAGAACCGTCTCGGTGGTTCCGTTGGTTGGGTGTTGCTGCCGGAGGGCAAGCCCGTGCTCCTCGCCGACGAGCAGTCCGACATCCACAAGCGCGCGACCTACTCCACTAAGCACCTGTGGGTGACGGAGTACGAGCCGAACGAGCTGTACCCGGCCGGTGACTTCGTGAACCTGCATCCGGGTGGAGCCGGACTGCCCGCGTGGGTGGCGGCCGACCGGAGTGTCGACAACACCGACATTGTGCTGTGGCACACGTTTGGTCTCACACACTTCCCCCGCATCGAAGACTGGCCGATCATGCCCGTCGACACGTGTGGATTCGTGCTGCGCCCGCACGGCTTTTTTGGCAGGAACCCTGCCATGGATATCCCGGAGACCACGTCGGACCACTGCTCGCCCGGCCACGACCACTCCGCACACGACCACACCGCCAACACCCAGCACGAGAACCACGGAGAACACTGATGGTCGATGGATACATCGCGTACGCCAGCGCGCGCGCGACCCAGGCTGACGCCCTCGAGGCGGCGATCCCCCGCATCTCCGGGGAAGTGCTCGCGCTGCGCGAATCCGGTGGGCTCACGGGCCCCGGTCCGATCTTCGTCGGGATCGGCGCGAGCCTCGCCGCAGCATGCGCACCGGTCTGGGAGTTGCGACAGCGCGGCGTGCACTCGTGGCGTCTCGGAGCGGGAGACCACCCGCTGCCGTTCCCCGCGAGCGTGCATCCCATCATCGGCATCTCGCAGAGCGGCAAGAGCACGGAGACCCTCGCGGTGCTGGAGTCCGTCGACCCGACCCTGCGGTACGCGGTTGTCAATGCCCAACCCTCACCGGTCTCGACGATCTCGACCCGCACCCTGTCCCTTGGGAACATTCCAGACAGCTATGCATCGACGATCGGTTACACGGCGACGATCACCGGCCTCGGCATGATCGCGGATGCTTGGGACGGCGGCGAAATCGACTCCCGCTGGGTGGAGCTGCCCGACCTCTTCCGCTGGACGGAGCAGACCGTCGGCGCACGCGCGGGGGAACTGGCCGCGACGTTCGCCGGGGCAGCCACCGCAGACTTCGTCGGAGCAGGGCCGTCGGTGGGGTCGGCCGAGGCTGGCGCCCTCCTGTTCCGTGAGGTCGCTCGAGTGCACGCCGCGGGCATGAGCACCCGCCAGTACCTGCACGGCTCGATGGAATCGGCAGGCGACGGAGTCCACGTGCTCTTCGGGGAGGAACGGGAGCTCGATCTTGCCCGCATGCTCGCGGGTGCCGGGCACCGCGTCATCTTGATCTCCACTGCTGCCGTGCCGGAGGAGACCAACCTCCAGACCGTGCAGCTACCCCTCGTCGGGCCAGCGCAGCACGCAATCCTCGAGGCGCTCGTCATGCAGATCCTCGTCGGTGAAGTTGCGATCCAGCACGGTATCGACGTTGAGGAGTTCGTGTTTCACCACAACGACACGAAGGTCGAGGGCACGGCGTGACACAGGTCGTCGTGGGGCTCGATGTGGGCGGCACGAAGACCGACATCGTCGTGGAGTCCGTCGGGGGCGATCGCCTCGTCGAGACGAGCGTGCCCTCTGACGGCTGGGATGCCGAACCGCTCGAGGACGGAGTGCGCTGGGTCATCGACCGCCTCGCTGCAACCGTGCCCGCGGAGCTCGAGATCGTCTCCGTCGGAATCGGCGCCCAGGGGCTCGACAGTTCGGAGCTCTCGCAGGCCTTCTCCGCGGCGCTGCCGTGGCCGGCACTCGCGGTCAACGACGCAGCGCTGCTGCCGCCGGCGGCGGGTCTCGCGGTCGGCCTCGGCGTCATCGCGGGCACTGGCGCGATCGGCGTCGGCCAGGATGCGGCGGGCGACTACGTCATCACGGGCGGGTGGGGTTGGGTCATCGGCGATGAGGCCGGCGCTGCCGGCATCGTACGCGAGGCGACCAAGGCAGCCCTGCTCGCGCACGACAACCTCGAGCCGGACGACGGCCTGCTCTCCCATCTCCTCGAGGCCTTTGGGGTGAGCGATGCCGAGCGGCTTGCGCGCGCGGTAAACGATGAGCCCACCATGGCCAACTGGGGGCCGAGGGCGCCTGCCGTGTTTGTTGCAGCCGACCGCGGGTCGGCGCTCGCTGCATCCGTGATCGAGCGCGCAGCGAACCACCTCGCGGTGCTCGTCGACCAGCTGGTGCGGCGCGGGGCCGTCGGGCGCGACGTGGTTGTGGCGGGAAGTGTCATCAGCAACCAGACGCGCCTGTTCGACGGTGTCGTCAGAGACGTCGCGGCGCAGCATCCGGAATTCACCGTGCACCTGCTCACCGTGCCGCCCGTGACGGGAGCCGTCGCGCTCGCTCGCCGGGCACTCACCTAACCATCGATCACAGGAGATCATCATGGCCATCGCAACTCTCAACCCCACGACCGGCGTCGTCGAGCGCACCTTCGAACCGCACACGGCCGCCCAGGTCGAGGAGATCCTCGAACGGGCCGCCGCCGCGAATGCGCTCCTACGCGACACGACCTTCGCCGAACGATCGGCATGGATGCATCGTGCGGCTGACCTCATGGACGCCGACGTCGATGTACTCGCGGCCCTCGCGGCAACCGAGATGGGCAAAACCATCGGTACCGCGCGGTACGAGGTGACGAAGTCGGCGAACGGAATGCGCCACTACGCCGACAACGCGGAGCGGTACCTCGCCCCCGAGCGACCCGTCGCGCCGGTGGAGGTCGGGGCCTCCGCGGCGCACGTAGTTTTCCAGCCCATCGGCACGGTGTTGGCCGTCATGCCCTGGAACTACCCGTTCTGGCAGGTGATCCGTTTTGCGGCTCCCGCGCTGATGGCTGGCAACACCGGGTTGCTCAAGCACGCGTCATCCGTGCCTCAGGTTGCGCTCTACCTCGGCGAGCTCTTCGAGCGCGCCGGATTCCCCGCCGGAGCGTTCCAGACCCTTCTCGTGGAGGGGGCTGCCGCTTCCGCACTGCTGGATGACCGCCGCATCGCCGCGGTGACCCTCACCGGTTCCGTCGGCGCTGGATCGGCGGTCGCCGAGGCCGCCGGCCGCAACATCAAAAAGAGTGTTCTCGAACTCGGCGGCACCGATGCGTTTATTGTCATGCCGTCGGCCGACGTGCAGCGAAGCGCGGAGTTCGGCGCGAACTCCCGGACCCAGAACAGCGGCCAGAGTTGCATTTGCGCCAAGCGCTTCTACATCCACGAGGACATCTACGACGAGTGGTTCGAGGCGTTCCTCACGCGCATGCGCTCGACGACGCCGGGCGACCCGTTCGACCCTGCCACGTCGTTCGGCCCCATGGCCACGGAGTCAGTGCGTGCCGAGGCGCACGCGCTCGTCGCGGACGCCGTGTCGAAGGGCGTTACCGTCCACACCGGCGGCGAGTTGCCCGGGGGCCCGGGCTGGTTCTACCCGGCGACGGTGCTCACCGGGGTCACGACAGAGATGCGGATCTACCGTGAGGAGTGCTTCGGGCCCGTCGCGTGCGTCTACAGGGTGGGATCGGTCGAGGAGGCGATCGCGCTCGCGAACGACTCCGAGTTCGGACTCGCGGCATCTGTCTGGACCACCGACGCCGACGAGATCGCGCTCCTGCAGGGCTCCCTCGAGTTCGGTGCGGTGTTCACCAACGGCAATACCGCATCGTTCTTCGGCCTGCCCTTCGGAGGAATCAAGGACTCCGGGTACGGGCGCGAACTCGGCAGGTTCGGCATTCGTGAGTTCGTCAACGCGAAGACGGTGTGGACGGCCTAGTCGCGCACCTCCGCCGCGAGGTGCCCATCCACGCCCTCATGATTTGTGTCATGGCGGTGTCGATGGTGTCGCGCTCGGCGCCTGCCAGCATGGCTGGGGCGATCCTGCTGATTGTCGTGTCGATAGTGTGCGCCAGCTACTCGCGAACGCACCGCTTTCTTCGGGCGCACATGCTCGACCTGTGGGCGATGGCGCTCGTGATGATCGCCGCCGTGCCGCGCGACACGGTCGCCGGTCACCACTCGATGGTGCTCCCGAGCGTGGCGAGCTTCGTGATCGTCATCGCAGCGTGGGGTCTGGCCAGGGTCGCCCTCGCTGCGCGCGCCCGAGGCTGGGTCGCGGATGCCGCGTCAGCAGCCATAACGGGTGCCGGGCTGCTCGTCATGGCCGTCTTCTGCGGCTGACCGTGGGGGCGAGGGATTCTGCGGCACGCGCTCCCGCATGCGCGAGCCACCGGGCCGGGGCGCTCATGGCCTCCTTCGGCGATCCCGCGAATGACGAGAGTGACGCGGTCCACAGCGGGCCCTCCACCTCCACCGCGCCAGCGATAACCGCCGCGGGAACGCCAGCGGATCGCGCGGCCGCAATGATCGATCCCGTCACCTTGCCAGCCATCGACTGGTCGTCGAAGCGTCCCTCACCCGTGATCACCAGGTCACTGCTGACGATGGCGCGATCCAAGCCGGTGATCGCGGAAATGTAGTCTGCGCCGGGCACGATCCGGGCACCGTATGCTGCCGCGAATCCGTATGCGGTCCCGCCTGCAGCCCCCATGCCCGGTGACTCTGGTGCGCCGCCGAGGAGGTCGGCGAAGCGAGCGAGTGCCTGTTCGAGAGTCGCGACATCCTGGGCCGATGCCCCCTTCTGCGGGCCGAACACGCGCGCGGCGCCGCCCGGACCGAGCAGGGGCGAGCGCACATCGGTGAGGAGAGTCACCGGAGGCAGAGTGACCAGGCCGGAGCGGTCGATCGCGGCAACGTCGCGGAGAAAGCCGCCCCCGTCGCGGAGTATCCGACCGTTCCCGTCGGTGAGCACGAGCCCGAGGGCGGCCAGTGCTCCGGAGCCACCATCGGTCGATGCGGAGCCGCCGAGCGCTATGAGCAACGAGGTCGGCGACTGCGAGATCGCGCGCGCGATCACCTCGCCGAGGCCACGAGTGGTCGCGCCCCGCGCGTCGAGGTCACGCATGAGCGAGATCCCACTGCACTGGGCGAGCTCGACGACCGCCGTGCCGCCAGGCAGTTCGAGCCAGAGACCGTCGACGGCGCGTCCGTCCGGCCCGTGCACCACTCCGGCATCCCGCAGCCGTGACCCCGGCACCGACGCCGCAATCGCGTCGAGAGTTCCCTCGCCACCGTCGGCCTGGGGCAGCAGCTCGAGATCGTCGTGGGCACGGATGCTCCGCCAGCCTTCCGCGATCGCCGCTGCCGCCTCGCCAGCGCTGAGGGTGCCCTTGAACGAGTCGGGGGCGATGACGACCTTCATCAGAGGTGCGGCTCGATGACCGACTCGAAGCGGGCTCGCGACTGACGGGCCACCTCGTCGAACGGGGCGTCCCAGACGGTCTGGTTGAAGATCTCGCACTCGATGTCTCCACGGTAGCCCGCGGCGACGACGGCTCGCGTGATCGGCCCGAAGTCGATGAGCCCGTCACCCGGATAGCCGCGACTGAGAAGCGGGTCGGCCGCGATGGGTGTGATCCAGTCGCACACCTGGTAGCTCGCGATGCGGCCCTGGGCGCCCGCCCTAGCGATGCTCTCGAGTACGCCTGGATCCCAGAAGACGTGGAACGTATCGACGACGACGCCGACTGCGCGCGCGTCGAACTGCTCGGCGATATCGATGGCCTGCCCGAGCGTCGAAATGACGGCGCGATCGGTGACGTACATCGGATGGAGGGCCTCGATGGCCAGTGAGATTCCCGCAGCCGTGGCATCCGCTGCCAGCTCGCCGATGGCGTCGCGCACTCGCTCGCGCGCCCCGATGAGATCGCGAGAACCTTCCGGTAGGCCACCCACAACGAGCACGAGGGTCGGTGCGCCGAGCGTGGCGGCCTCATCGATCGCGCGGCGGTTGTCGTCGAGGGCCGCGCGGCGGTCCGGAGTCGTGAGGAAGCCGCCGCGGCACAGGCTGCTCACGCGAAGGCCAGCGCTGCCAACGAGCGCGGCGCTCGCGGCGAGCCCGAACTCGGCGACCGGCTCGCGCCACAGGCCGATCGAGGGGATGCCGGCATCGACAGTCGCGGCGACGGCCTGGTCGAGCGTGGCGTACTTGATCGTTGCCTGGTTGAGCGAAAATCCGTTGAGCGAAAAACCCGAGACGTCGCTCACAGTCCGTTCACCGCCAGGTAGGCGTTCCACCGCGCGGCGGCGAGTTCGGGTCGTTCGAGAGCTCGCGCCTCGTTGGCCAGCCGCACGATCTCGTTGAGGTGCGGGATGCTGCGTGCAGAGTGCAATCCGCCCACCATCTGGAACGACGGCTGGTGGCCGTTCAGCCACGACAGGAACGCCACCCCGGTCTTGTAGTACTGAGTGGGGGCCGCGAAGACCTGGCGGGAGAGAGTCTGCGTTGGCTCGAGTATTGCGCGGAAACTCTCCGCGTCCCCGACGTCGAGCGCCCGGATCGCTGCGGCCGCGTTGGGGGCAACGGCCGCGAAGGCGCCGAGGAGGGCATCCGACCCGCTCTCGATGAGCTCGACGAACGAGAAGTCATCGCCCGTGAACATGCGCACCTTTTCGGGCAGCCGCACGCGGAGAGCGACCTCGGCATCAGCGTCGAGCAGTGACATCTTGATTCCGGCGACCCTGTCGATGCTGCTCTCGATGATGCGGATGACCGTGTCGCTCGGGGACTCGCCGAAGTAGCCCGCGAGCTGCGCGTCGAACGCCTCGCCCAGCCAGTGGAGTACAACAGGGGCCCCGGCGCGAGCGAGCACTTCGCTGTAGACGCGCTCGTAATCGGCGCCGGACTCGGCTGCTCTCGCGAGGTGCCGGGACGCCATGAGCACGACGCCGGCCCCGGCGTCCTCGGCGACCTCGAGTTGGGTGAGGTAGCCGGCGATGACGTCATCGAGCGAGATCGACTGCTCGTCGATGTGGTCTGTGTTGACCCCGACGACGAGGGCCCCGCCAACGGAGTGGGCCTCTGCAGCACTGCGCCGGATGAGCTCGGTGCATGCGGCCCAGTCCAGACCCATGTTGCGCTGGGCGGTGTCCATCGCGTCGGCAACCCCGAGCCCCCACGACCACACATGATGGCGGAAGGCGAGGGTCGAATCCCAGTCGATGTCGGCGGCGCGCGACGGAGTGTTGTCTGCGGTCTGCCGGGGCACGACATGAGCCGCCGCGTACGCGACTCGACTGCGCAGGGCTGGAGTGCGGGAGAACAGCGGCGCCGGGTTCAGCTCAACGGTGCCCTCGAGCAGGCGCAGCGTCACAGGGTGACCGCCGGAAGGTCGATTCGGCGGCCCTCCGCGCTGCTGCGCAGACCCTCGACGCTGAGACGGACGCCCCGCGCCCCGGCGAGCAGGTCGAAGTCGTAGGGCGTGCCCTCGACCACGCTGCGCAGGAACTGCTCCCACTGCACTTTGAAGCCGTTCTCGAAGACGTCGTTGTCCGGAACCTCAATCCAGTCCGCGAAGTAGTTGTGGGTCTCTGGCAGGTCGGGGTTCCAGACGGGCTTCGGTGTGGCGTTGCGGGGTTGGATGCGGCATCCGAAGAGTCCCACGACGGCCGAGCCGAGTGTGCCGTCCACCTGGAACTCGACGAGCTCCTTGCGGTTCACTCGCACCGCCCAGCTCGAGTTGAGTTGCACGATGACGCCGTTCTCGAGCTCGAAGATGGCGTAGGCCGCGTCATCCGCCGTCGCGGCATACTCGCGCTCGTTCTCATCGACGCGTTTCGGGATATGCGTGACGGCTCGCGCGTAGACGCTCTCGATGCGACCGAAGAGGTTCTCGATCACGTAGTTCCAGTGCGCGAACATGTCGCTCACGATGCCCCCGCCGTCGTCGCTGCGGTAGTTCCAGCTGGGGCGCTGCGCGGGTTGCCAGTCGCCCTCGAAGACCCAATAGCCGAACTCCCCGCGCACGGAGAGGATCTCGCCGAAGAACCCGGAGTCGATCAGGCGTCGGAGTTTCTGGAAACCCGGGAGGTAGAGCTTGTCGTGTACCACGCCGTGCCTCACGCCCGCCGCCTCCGCGAGTCGGGCGAGCTCGAGCGCATCGTCGAAGGACTCCGCGGTGGGCTTCTCCGTGTAGATGTGCTTGCCAGCGGCGATTGCCCTGCGGATCGCCTCGACACGTGCTGTGGTCACAAGGAAGTCGGCATAGATCGGAAAGTCGGGGTTGGCGAGAGCCTCGTCGAGATTGTCCGTGTAGTGGTCGATTCCGTGTTTTTCGGCGAGTGCAGCGAGCTTGGGGATGCTGCGGCCCACGAGCATCGGTTCCACCTGCACCCGACTGCCGTCGGAGAGCAGCACACCGCCCTGCTCCCGGATCGCGAGGATGGAGCGAAGGAGATGCTGGCGATAGCCCATGCGCCCGGAGACGCCGTTCATGATGATGCCGATGCTCTGCTGGGTCATAGGGGGTACTCGATTCTTGCTCGGAAAGCGCTTACCCAATGGTAAGCGCTTTCCCGTTCGGGGAGCAATACCGTGTTCGCCCCGCTCTGAGCGCCATCAGCGTGCGGGTGTGCTGCTCCGGAGGATCACCTCGGGCGTGATCGGCGCGGGGACGTCGGCACCGAGCGCGATGGCGACGGAGGCCTCACCGACCTCCTCGAGCGCCACTCGAACCGTTGTCAGCGGCGGCGTGACATCGGACGCGATGGGAACATCATCGAAGCCCGCCACCGCGATCTGTTCGGGTACCGGTACCCCGCGGTCGCGCAAGGCGGCGAGCGCGCCCACCGCCATGACGTCGTTGACGGCGAAAACGAAGTCCGCGCCGTCCAGGCCGTCGTCGAGAAGCGAGGACATCGCGCTGTAGCCGCCGTCACGGGTGAAGTCACCGTGTGCGATTGCCACGGGTGGGACGGGCAGAGCCGAAGCAAACCCCGCGCTCCGGTCACGAGCCGTCGCGAGATGTTCCGGTCCAGCGAGGACAACAAATCGGCGATACCCCAGGCTCACCGCCGCGGCCCCCAGGGCGCGAGCGCCGCTCGTGTTGTCGATCTCGACGGTCGCGAACGGAAGTCCGGTCTGGCTGATGAAGGCGACCCGTCCTCCCCCGGACTGGTAATCGTCCAGTTCCGCGATGAGGAGCCGAGGGTCGTCCTCATCGGTGAAACGACTTCCCGCCAACACCATGACGCGGGGGCGCTGGCGCCCGAGAAGTTTCACGAGCTCGAGTTCCCGGCCAGCATCGCGATTAGTGACCGCAATGGTCACCACGAGGCCGACCGCGTCTGCCGCGCGCAAGACACCAGCGGCGATGGCCGAAAAATATGGGTCGGCGATATCGCTGACGATGAGCGCCACGGACGACGAAGAGCCTCGCGCTACCGCCTGGGCCGAGACGTTCGCCGTGTATCCGAGTTTGCGAGCGGCGACGAGTACCCGTTCGCGGTACTCGTCCTTGACCACTCGGCTACTGCCGTTGATCGCCCGCGACGCAGTGGCGAGCGAGACCCCTGCCTCGCGAGCGACATCGTACAAAGTCGGGTTCACGCTCGGTGATTCTACGCCCGCAGGTCCGCGTACTCCGGGTTCTCGTCGAGGAAACTGCGCACCATGGAGCATTCGGGCACAATGCGCCCACCGGCCTCGCGAACCTGGTCGAGCACATGAGCGATGAACGCGGTGCCAATGCCACGATCCCGTACCGCGGCATCCACCACAGTGGACTCGATGACAAGCTCGCTGTCGGGACTCCCGGAGACGTGCATGACCGCCACCTCGTCGTCCCCGAGGGTCGCGCGATAGAGCGAACCCGAGTCGTCTCGGCTGACCACGATGTCCGCGTCGCGGTCCGTGCTCGGTTCGTCGAGCTCGTTCGCGTCGGCACTGTGTGCCGTTCCCTCGTCGAGGGTGCCCTTACCGTCGGGGTAACCCGCGGCGTCGGGGAACTCGAAGTCCTTGCTGTGGAAGTCCCGGCTGTTGTCGCTCATGATTCCTTACTTGATCGGTAGGACGATTTCGCTGTCCATGACCTCGATCGTGAGGGGCTCGGTGGTGGTCACCTCACCCGGAGTGGAGAAGACAGTGGTGTGGGGAACGAAGTCCATCGTGCACGCCTTGTCTTCGGGGATGGGAGGCACCTCCGCTGAGATGCGGTTGCCCTCGCCCGCCTTCTCGAGAACGGTGATGCTCGTCACGATGTAGGGGCATCCTGAACTTCCCGAGAGGGTGATCGCCAGTTGCGCACCCTCCTGAAGCCAGAACGCCTGGAGACCGGAGTCCGCGTCGCCGCCCGGCTCACCCGCGAATTGTTCCGGCTCGCCCTGATAGTTGGTGACGGCTCCGCCGACACATCCGGCGAGAAGAAGTGGAAGTGCGAGCGCAGCCGCCGCGAACCAGCGAGTCTTCATGGAGTCCCCATTCCTTGGGGCGCGACGCCGCGCCTGGCATCAGTATGGCCCAGAGCGCCCTCGTCGCAGCGGAAGCGCGTCAGTTGTCGACGCTTCCTCGCCATGCTCCGTCGGCGATGCCCTTGGCCTCGATGTACTTCTTGAAGTTCTCGAGTTCCTTCTTCACAGCGTGGTTCGGGATGTGAAGGGCTGCACCCGCGGTCTCCACAAAACCCTCGGGGTCCCAGTCAATCTGCACCGCTACCCGCGACGAAGTGTCGCTGAGCTTGTGGAACGTGACGACTCCCGCGTGATCGACCTCGCCGCCGGTACTCGTCCAGGCGATGCGGTCGTCGGGGAGCTGCTCCGTAATGACGGTGTCGAACTCGCGCGTCGCGCCGCCGACCGTAACTGTCCAGTGATTCGTCACGTCGTCGACCTGGACGATCGTGTCGACGACACTCAAGAACTCGGGGAAGCTCTCGAACTGGGTCCACTGGTTGTACGCGATGGTGACGGGCACATCCACGTCGATGGTTTCGACTACCTGGGCCATGGGGCTCTCCTCTGATCGTTGTGTGGTCTGGCGGGATGGGTTCAGTGCTCGGCGCGCAGTTCCTCGAACGCGAGCTGGGCATCCTCCACACTCGTGAACGTGCCGACGGCGATGCCGGTCACCGTGGTGAGCGCGTAGAGGCGCTGCTGGTTCAACTGGATGATGGCGACGGGAACGTCGTTCTCCTTGCCGACGAAAACGATGTTCGCGACGCTCTCGATGAGCGACCAGTCGATCTCTCCCGAACGGTTCAGCCCTCCCGACGGATCCAGTGCCGGTGGTGTTGTGAGTGTCATGGCGTGTCCTTGTGGGGTTGGTCCGCTGCACGGTTTCGGGTTGTGCCCTCTCACGATAGGCACGGGGTCACTCCACAGCCGAGGGCTTGACAAGGGCGAGCATCCGCACCCCGAATGGGGTTCACTCGCCCTCGACGGCCGCGGTGTGGTGCGGGGTACCGACGGGTTTGGATTCCGAGGAGCCCCGCTGCCGCAGGTAGATCGAGAACGCCACCATGCATCCGACGGCGAGAAACTCGGACTGCCAGTTCTGCAATGTGCGGTTCCAGAAGTCCGCCGAGGCGATGTACTCGCCCCAGCTCACCGTGGGCAGCCCGTGATCGAGTTGCTCCTCGTTGAACACGACGGTGCCGGCCACAGACTGCGTCCACCAGGAGAGCAGAAAGATGAGGCCCATCACGATGAGGAGCGAGTTGGAGTAGAGCACGGTGCGCCAACCACCCGCCTTTGCCCAGCGCGGGGAGTCGGCGCGCGCGTGGCGTCTGACCAACTGATCTTTGTCGCTGCCGATGCCCTCGTCGCCCGGCCGCTTGGACTCCGCCGAGCCTGTCTGAATGAGCCAGATCGTGGCGAGGATGAAGACGAAGAACTGGAGAAATTCGGATTGCCAGTTCTCTGCGACATCAACCACGAAGTCCGATGACGTGATGAACGCGAGGTAGGAGACGGGGTCGCCGCCGTGCGCGAGCTGGCCTTCGTTGAACGCTGCGAGGCCCGCGATCGACTGCCCGACGAGTGACCCGAGGAAGAGCACCGCGAGGGCGATACTCAGCCCGTGATTACGGATGACACGCATGACGTCACCGCCCCGACAAGGCCACGACCAGCATGAGCGTAAGCCCGACGATCACTGCGGACAGCCAGCCCGCAAAGACGACTTTCATCGCCCCTCCTACGGTTGAAGCACGACCTTGACGCACCCGTCCTTCTTTGCGCCGAAGAGCTCGTACATCTCGGGCGCCTGTTCGAGCGGCACGCGGTGCGTGACGAGATCCATGACGCCGAGCGGATCGCTCGGGTCCTCGACGAGCGGCCACAGGTCGGCTGTCCAGCGCTGCACGTTGCACTGGCCCATCGCGAGCGTGAGCTGCTTGTCGAACATCGTCATGAGCGGCATGGGATCGGCGACGCCACCGTAGACACCGCTGAGTGAGACGGTTCCACCGCGCTGCACGGACTCGATGGCCATCATGAGTCCCGCGAGTCGATCGACTCCGACGGTCTGCGCGAGCTTTTTCGCCGCCGCGCTCGGCAGCACACCGACGGCGGACTGGGCGAAGGATGCAACGGGGTTACCGTGCGCCTCCATGCCGACCGCGTCCACCACCGAGTGCGGTCCACGACCGTCCGTGCGATCGAGGATCTGCTCGAGAAGGTCATCCGTCAGATCCAGGGTCTCGACGCCGTGGCGCTCGGCCATCGCGCGGCGCTCCGGCACGAGGTCGACCGCGAGGGTTCGGTAGCCGAGGTGGCGCCCGATACGCGAGGCGAACTGGCCGACCGGTCCGAGCCCGAGAACCAGCAGAGTGCCTCCGTCCGGTACGTTCGCGTACTTCACCCCCTGCCACGCGGTGGGGAGGATGTCGCTCAAGAAGAGGTAACGCTCATCCGGTAGCCCGCTCGTGACCTTGATGGCGTTGAAGTCGGCGTTGTGAACGGTGAGGTACTCGGCCTGACCCCCCGGGATGTGGCCGTAGAGCTCGGTGTAGCCGTAGAGGTCGGCACCCGTTCCGTGCTCACGGTTCTGGGTGGTCTCGCACTGGGTCGTGAGCCCCCGAGTGCACATGTAGCAATAGCCGCACGCGATCACGAACGGCACCACGATCCTGTCGCCCGGCACGAGTTTCTCCACGGCGGAGCCCACCTCGACGACAACACCCATGGGTTCGTGGCCCATCACATCGCCTTTGTGCATGAACGGCCCGAGCACGTTGAGCAAGTGCAGATCGGAGCCGCAGATCGCAGTCGACGTGACTTTGATGATCACGTCCGTCGGGGCCGTGATGGCCGGCTCCGGTACTTCGTCGACGGTTACGGATCCTGTGCCCTGCCACGTGAGTGCTCTCATGCGCTCCTGTCTACGCTCGGCCCGGAGTGCCAGACAGAGGTTGACTTCTCGCGGAGCCGGTTCTACGGTGTCAGCCCCTCGAGGGACGCGACCGACGGCATGCCGCCGATGCTGAGCACCTCCAGGGCGAAGTCGTCATCGACATATGTCGCGACGGGAATGAGTCCGCTCGCCGCAGCGAGCAGGTCGTGCACACGATCGCCGCCGAGCGGGTAGTCGGCGACGGGGTGTCGCCAGTGACAGGCAACGATGACGCCTCCGTCGGTGAGGCTGCTGGCACTGCGCTCGGCAAGCAGACGAACGGAGTCTTCGTCGAGGTAGTAACCGACCTCCGAGATGACGATGAGGTCGAAGCGTCCGCCCGGCCAATCGTGCGGCGCCTGCCTCGTCTCGAACTCCACCCCCTGGGCGCTAGCGAGACGGTGCTGCGCCACCTCGAGCGGGCGCGCCGAGATGTCGGTGGCGAGCAGACGGTCGCAGCGCGGCGCGAGCAGCTCGGTGAGCAGGCCGATCGAGCATCCGATCTCCAGCGCGTTCGTATAACGCTCGTGCGGCAGGATGCCCATCGTGAGCGCACGTTTGCGCGACTCGTACCACCCGGAGGCGAGCCGCCACGGGTCGTCGAACTCCTCGTACAGGTTGTCGAAGTACTTCTGGTCCAAACTCACTCGGGGCTCCTCACGAACGTCTCCCACTCGCGTTCGAAGTGAGACAGCATCCCCCGGTGCAGTATGGGTTCGACGCCGTCCCCCGCGTCGGTTTGGCTTGGGTACGAGGCAAGAGCCGCGCGCTTTGCGGCCCGGTCGATAGGTGAAACCGGGACTCGGATGAGATCGTCCCAGGGCACATCGGCGTCATCCGGTGAGGCCCAGTGCCACATCCACACCGGGTATTCCAGCAGGATCGCCGCCGACGACGCGGCCGCGAGGGCGGCGACCGCGCCGCACGCGGTGTGGTCGCTATGCCCGTCGCCGCGCCACGGCGCGACGATGAGGTCCGCCCTCGCTAGCCCGATGAGGGCGGCCTCGAGATCGAGTTCGTGTTCACCGAGGCGGCCATCGGGGAGGCCAAGGTCAACGATGTCGCAGCCGGGCGCGAGGATGCTCGCTGCCTCGTAGAACTCGGCGGTGCGAACGATCGCGTCCCCGCCTCGCTCCGCCGCCTCCCCGCGTGTGGCGAGCACCACCGTCACGCGTGTTCCGGCCCGGTGCAGTCGGGATGTGAGTGCACCAGCGCCGAGGGTCTCGTCGTCGGGATGCGCGGCCAGCACGATGACGTGGTCGATGTCACGAGCATCCGCCCACGGAACCGACGCCCAGTGCTGACTGGAGGTCCATTCTTCTTCTGAGGTGCCGGGATCCCGGTGATCGAAGCTCACCACGGTGCCTCCCCCGATCCGATGAGCGTGCCGAGTCGCGCGACGTCGCGCTCCGCGTGGTCCTGCCTCACATAGAGGGTGAGGTCGGCCACGCGCCGCGCGTGAACATCATCGAGTGCGAGCGGGGCGGGCCCCAGTGTGTGCCCCGCGATGGTGAGCACCTCCTCGGCGATGTGCGCGACGGTGCTGCGCACTCGTTGCGCTTCGATCTCGATATCGCCGCCGCCGCTGTCGACGTGGGCTGCCGCCGCGGAAAGCACCGTGCGGCCGGCGTGGAGGAGAAGGTCGAGACGACCCAGCTGGAGCGCGCCGATCTGATCGAGCTCGCGACGGGAGAGCTTCTCCGCCACCGATCTGGCGAGTGCGACCGCACCGCCGAACCACACCGCGGCGACACCCATGCCGCCCCAGGCGAAACCGGGACGACGCAAATACCACTCGTCGTCGCCGACAGGGGTGGCTGGCACCGCGGCGAGAGTGACACTCTCGCTCTGCACATTCGTGAGGCCGCGCGCGAACCACCCGCCGGAATCGACGGCGATGCCGGGGTTGCGGAGGTCGACGGAGAAAAGGCGTCGAGAACGTTTGCCCGTGTGAGCGGTGATGAGCGCGCGATCGAGGACCCCCGCGAGCGAGCACCACGGTTTCGTGCCGTCGAGAAGCGACGCGTCGCCGGAGGCCCGCGCGGTCACCGCGACCCCTGGCCCCTCCGCGGCGTACACACCCCACGTCGACGACTCTTCGCCGTGCAGCCCGGCCTGATCGAGGATCGCGAGCGCGTCGAGGTGCGGTTCCAGCACGCGCGCACACGTGAGATCCGCGGCACCCGCGGTCGCCAACAACTCCCACAGCTCGCGTGTCCTACCCGAGCCGGGCAGCGGCGCAGACGATCCGACTTCGCGCGCGAAGTGGAGGCACGCGTCAATGTTGTCGCCGGCGGCGGATGCACGGGCGGCGACGTCGTCGAGGTGCGAGAGCCACGCGGCATCCGTCTCGCCGAGCACTACCGCCGTCACCCGACCGCCTCCAGGGGTGCGTCACCGAGGGCCGCGAGATAACCGGCGAAGCCACCCGGTGTTCGTCCGACCAGACGGGCCGACGTCGTCACGGGTGACCCGTCGAGGTTCACCACACGCGCGCCCGCGTCGCGTGCGGCGGCAACGAGGCGCGAGTCCTCGTGCTCCCGCACCGGCTCGAAGCCGCCCACGTCGCGATACACGGATGCCCGTATCCCCAGGCTCGCGCCGTGCACGGCGCCGGGCGGCGAGGCGTCCTCGCGCGAGCCCCACGCGGCACGTCGGGCGGGGGAGAGGTCGTGCAGCTCGGGCAGCACTGTTCCGAGGGTGACATCGGCTCCGGCATCCGCGAGGGCGAGCTGGTTGCTCAGCCACTCCGCGGGCACGCGAGAGTCCGCGTCCGTGTTGGCGATCCACACCCGGTCTGCTGCCGACCGCGTGCGCTCGAGTGCTCGGAGGACGCCAATGGATCGTGCCGATCCCACACTGGCGACGTCGACAGTGAGTGTCTCGGCCACGGAAAGAAGACCGCGAAGCGCGAACCGCACAACCTCGACCGAGTCATCCTGGCAGGAGTCGAGCACGAGCGTCACACGAACCCGCACGCCCGGGTGTGAACGTCGAAGATGGGCCATCGCCGTCGACAGGGCGATGAGGCACGACGGCAGCCGCTCCGCTTCGTCGCGCGCGGGCACAACGATGCAGACTTCCTCGATCACGCGTGTTACTTCTTCGCGGAGGGAGTGCGATTCTCGGCGGAGACCATCCACGCGAACTGCTCGAGTCGCTCGATGATGGCGTGCAGCAGGTCGGCGCTCGTGGGGTCCTCATCGTCGACGTCGTCGTGCACGTCGCGGCACGAGATGACGGTCGCCTCCAGTCGCTCGGTGATGAGGTCGACGGTTGTCGCGGTGTCGACTTCGCCCGCGGGGTACTCGGGCAGGGTCGTGGTGTCCGCGACGGTGTCGCTGCGACCGTCGGGCAGGCCGTGGAGGGCGCGCATACGCTCGGCGATCGTGTCGCTGAAGGTGCGGGCATCCTCGATGATCTCGTCGAGCACGCGGTGGGTGTCACGGAAGTTTTTGCCCACGACATTCCAGTGGGCCTGTTTGCCCTGCATCTGCAGCTCGAGCAGATCCACGAGTACGCGCTGCAGGTTGTCGAGGAGCTGCTTCGATGCGACGAAACCTTTCTCCGCGTTCTGCTGTCGCGTCTGGCGCGAACCCTTGCGTGTCGTCGATGTCGTGGTGTCAGCCATGGCCGTTTCCTCCCGTTGCATGGTCCAGTTCGGCGCGAGACTCACGTGCCGGTGCCACCTCCACGGCGAAACCCGACTGCACGAGTGCACCGTTGACGATGAGTGCGGCGCTGAGGCGCACCGGCCATCCGAGGTGCGGCAGCACTTCGACGGGGATCGGACACGACACGACGCCTTCCGCGATCGTCACCGCGCTCACCGGAAGGCCCTGACGTAGCAGTCGGCGGGCATCCCACAGATGGGCATCGGCGACGGCGCCGCGTTCGAGTCGGATTCCGAACTCGGATCCGGAGGGGTCGCTCACGATGAGCACGGCCGTGTCGGCCGCGGTCATGAGTGCGCGTGTGGTGGAGAAGTGGACCTCCGCGACACGCGCGTCGTAGGTGACGCGAACGGCGGTGAGTCTCGGCATGCCATCACGGTACGAGGAGCGCGGATGCCGGACCAGGGCTTGCCCTGAAGCGCCGCGTCCGCTATCGACCCCACCCGTGAGGTGCCCACTTCGGCTGGTGTTTTCGCAACAGCACCCACCGAACTGGGCACCTCACGGTGCGAGTGAGCGAGCTAGTGGAGCGGATGCTGGCGCTCGAGGGCGGAGCCCTCGACGTCGACGTTCGGGATGATGCGATCCAGCCAGCCGGGCAGCCACCACGCGGCGCGTCCGAGCAAGTTCATGATGGCGGGCATGAGGAGCATCCGAACGATGAACGCGTCGACGAGCACACCGAACGCGAGGCCGAAACCGAGGGCTCGCACGATCACCGACTCGGAGAAGACGAAGCCACCGAACACCGAGACCATGATCGCGCCGGCCGCGATGACGACGGCGCGACCCGCACGGAAGCCTTGCGCGACGGCCAGTCGTGCTGGCGCTCCGTGGACGAAGGCCTCTCTCATTCCCGTCGCGAGGAAGAGTTGGTAATCCATCGCAAGGCCGAAGAGGATTCCGACGAGCAGGATCGGCAAGAAGCTCAGGATGGGGCCGGTCGAGTGGATGCCGAACACGGGCGCCAACCATCCCCACTGGAAGACGGCGACGAGCGCACCGTAGGTGGCGAACAGCGACAGGATGAAGCCGCCCGTCGCGATGAGCGGTACCAGAAGCGATCGGAACACGATGATCATGATCACGAGCGAGAGCCCGACAACCACGGTCAAGTAGATCGGCAGAACGGCGGCAAGACTTTCGGAGATGTCGATGTTGATGGCCGCCTGACCCGCGACACCGAGTACACCCTCGCCGAGGGGATCGAGCGAGCGCAACTCGCGTACGAGCTCTTCCGTGGAGGAGCTATTGGGGCCATCGACGGGAATGATCTGGAATGCCGCGAGGCGGTTGTCGGATGACACATCGATGGGCGCGACGGCGACAACATCCGGTTCGTCTGCGATGGCACCCGCGACCTCGGCCTGAAGGCCCAACACGGCGTCGTCTTCGGTGCCGTCCGGCAGTTGCGCGGTAACGAGCAGCGTGCTGTTCGCACCCTCGCCGAACGCCTCCGCCGTGAGCGTGTGCGCGATGTAGGACGCCGACTCCACGGGTTCCGACGATCCGTCCGGCAAGCCGAGGCGCATCGACGCCGCGGGTAGCGCAACCGTCACGAGCGCGGCGACAGTCACAAGGATCGTGACGAGGGAGCGCGCGAGCGACTGGGGTTTCACCGCGGCAGTGGCGGGGGCATCCGCGAGGGCGGCGCGTGCGCGCTTGCTCAGCAGTCGCTCGCCGAGCAGACCGAGCAGTGCCGGGGTGAGGGTCACGGCAAGCAGCACGGCGACCGCAACACACACCGCACCGACAACACCCATGACCGAGAGGAACGGGATGCCCGTGACCATGAGCGCGAGGAGTGCCACGATCACGGTCGAACCGGCGAAAACGACCGCGTTACCCGCGGTGCCGTTGGCGAGACCGATCGACTCCACCACGTCGGCGCCCTGGCGTAGTTGTTTGCGGTGGCGATTGATGATGAAGAGCGAGTAGTCGATGCCGACCGCGAGTCCGAGCATGACTCCGAGCACGGGCGTCACCGAGGCCATCTCGACGATGCCGGAGAACGATAGCGAGGCGAGGACTCCGACCGCGACTCCCACGATGGCGGTGATGATCGGGAACGCCGCAGCGATGATCGAGCCGAGCATGACCAGGAGCACGATGCCGGCGATGAGGAGTCCGATCGCCTCGCCGATGCCGAAGATCTGCGGGATGCCCTGAGCGATTTCGGTGGAGAACGCCACCTCGACTCCGGGGATCGCCTCCGACTCGAAGTGTTCGACGACCGCGCGCTTGGACTCGTCCGGCAGTTCGAGTCGTGTCACATCGAACCCCACGTTGACTACTGCAGTCGCGCCATCTTCCGACACAAGTCGAATGGGTGCCGAAAGTTCCGCGAGCTCCGCCCCCAACGCGAGCTGCTCGGCCTGGGCCTCGAGCTCGGCAGGGACCGGTAGGCCGAACTGTTCGACCTGGGCGAGGGCGGCATCGACCTGCGCCTGACCATCGGCGAGTTCGGCGAGCTGTGCCTCGCGTTCGGCCGTCGTGGCGAAGGGGTCGATCACCTGTGACACGTTGGGTAGGCCGTCGGCGTCGGCTGCGAGGGCGCTGATCGCCTCTCGCTGCTCTGCGCTGAACTCCCCGCTCTCCGAGTGGAAGACGACCGTGCCCGATGCCCCCGCGTAGTCGGGCAGTTCCTGCTCGAGCTCCTGGATGACAGCGGATGACTCGGTGTTCGGGATGTCGAAGTTGGTGACGATCCCGCCGAAGCCGATGGCGAAGCCACCGCCCGCGAGCGCAATGACGCCCAGCCACGCTCCGATGACGATCCACGCGCGGCGTGCGGCGAACGTTCCGATTCGGTGCAGCAGTTCTGCCATGGTGTCCTCTCGAGTCGGTTCATAATACGAGACGTTGCGTCTCAGAAACTGCCAGTACCATGAACGAATGTCGATGGAGCGTCGCCCCGGAGCTGTGCGCAGCGAGAAGTCGCGGCTCGCGATCCTCTCGGCGGCGTCGCGGCAGTTCGCCGAGAAGGGCTACGACCACCTCACCATCGAGGGCATCGCGGCAGAGGCCGGCGTCGGCAAGCAGACCATCTATCGCTGGTGGGGCACCAAAACCGCCCTCGTTGCGGAGTGCCTGGTCGAGGGGATGCTCATCCCCGTGCCACTGCGCCCCCAGGGGTCAGGCGACCTCAGGGCCGACGTGGAGGCGTGGGTTCGCAGCATCGTCGATTTCATCCCCGGCAACGAGTCCCTCATGCGATCGCTCATCATCGCCGCGGCGGAGGACCCCGACGTGGCGACGACCATGAACGAGCGCCTCGGCATCCTTCCGACCAACGACGACGACGGCGCCCTGCCGATGGAACTCGTCGAAGCGGTGCTCGGGGCCATCATCGTCCGTTCCCTTCGGCGCGGCACCTTCGACGAGGGATTCGCCGAGCGGCTTGTCGCCGTGCTCCTGCCCGACACTGTCGCCTAGCCTCTGGCGCGACCGCTGACAAGCCCCCCGGCGGGCCGCCGCGCGCACCTATGCTCTGGATCACACCACGAGCAAGGAGAAGTGTGGAAACCTGGCCCGGATCACCCTTTCCGCTGGGCGCGACCCTTCGTCACGACGGCACCAACTTCGCGATCTTCAGCGAAGTCGCCGAGAAGATCGAACTCTGCCTCTTCGACGAGGACGGCACCGAGACGCGGGTTCCGCTCGTCGAGGTCGACGCGTACATCTGGCACGCCTTTGTCCCCGGCATCGGGGCGGGTCAGCGCTACGGATACCGCGTCCACGGCCCCTACGACCCCGCGCAGGGTCAGCGGGCTAACCCCAACAAACTCCTACTCGACCCGTACGCGAAGGCGACGAGCGGTGACATCGACTGGGACCAGTCCCTCTTCGGCTATACGTTCGGCGACCCGGACTCCCGCAACGACGAGGACTCCGCGTCGCACATGATGCTGGGTGTCGTGGTGGACAGCGACTTCGACTGGTCGGGCGACGAGCGGCCGCGCATCCCCTACAACCGCACGGTCATCTACGAAGCTCACGTCAAGGGGCTCACCCAACTCCACCCGGACGTGCCCGAGCATCAGCGCGGCACCTACAGTGCCGTCGCGCATCCGTCGGTGATCAACCACCTTAAAAGGATCGGCGTCACGGCGATCGAACTCATGCCCGTGCACCAGTTCGTCAACGACTCGACGCTTCAAGACAAGGGACTCTCCAACTACTGGGGCTACAACACCATCGGGTTCTTCGCCCCGCACGCCGGCTACGCGTCGGGCGGCGACCGCGGCGAGCAGGTCGACGAGTTCAAGTCGATGGTGCGTGCACTCCACGAGGCGGGTATCGAGGTCATCCTCGACGTCGTCTACAACCACACAGCGGAGGGCAACCACCTCGGGCCGACGCTGTCGTTCCGCGGCATCGACAATGCCGCCTACTACCGACTCGTCGAGGATGACCCGCAGTTCTACATGGACTACACGGGCACCGGCAACTCGTTGAACGTGCGCCACCCGCATTCGCTGCAGCTCATCATGGATTCGCTGCGCTACTGGGTGACCGAGATGCACGTCGACGGTTTCCGCTTCGACCTCGCGGCCACCCTCGCACGCGAGTTCTACGAGGTCGACCGGCTCGCGACCTTCTTCGAGCTGGTGCAGCAGGATCCGATCGTCTCCCAGGTCAAGCTCATCGCCGAACCGTGGGATGTCGGGCCGGGCGGGTACCAGGTCGGCAACTTTCCGCCGCAATGGACGGAGTGGAACGGCAAGTACCGCGACACCGTCCGCGACTTCTGGCGCGGCGAGCCGTCCACGATCGGCGAGTTCGCGGAGCGCCTGAGCGGTTCGGCGGACCTCTACGAGGGTGAGGGGCGCCGGCCCGTGGCATCCATCAACTTCGTCACCGCTCACGACGGTTTCACCCTGCGCGACCTCGTGTCGTACAACGAGAAGCACAACGAGGCCAACGGCGAGGACTCTCAGGACGGCGAATCGCACAACCGTTCATGGAATGGCGGCGTCGAGGGTGAGACGGATGACGCGACCGTACTCGCCATCCGTGCCCGCCAGCAGCGCAACTTCCTCGCGACGCTGCTCCTGTCGCAGGGCGTTCCGATGATCGCGCACGGCGACGAACTGGGTCGCACCCAGCTCGGCAACAACAACACCTACGCGCAGGACTCCGAGCTCACGTGGATCCACTGGGACGACGCCGACCAGGGGCTCATCGAGTTCACGGCGGCCGTCGCGGCACTACGCGACGAGCACCCCACGTTCCGGCGGATCCGTTTCTTCAACGGGCGCCCGGTCACGCGTGGTGTCGGGGAGCCCCTTCCCGACATCGAGTGGCTCGCTCCCGACGGCAACGCGATGTCGGAGGAGGACTGGGACGCCGACTTCGTCAAGGCGGCGACCGCGTTCCTCAACGGTCAGGGCATTCGAGGCCGGGATGCCCGTGGTCGCCGCATCACGGATGACAACGTTCTCCTCCTGTTCAACGCGGCCGAGGTCGACGTCGACTTCACGCTGCCCGGCGAGGAGTATGGAGGGCGCTGGTCGGTCGCCGTCGACACGTCGGGTGCCGCACCTGCGGAACTCCGTGCTGGCGAGACGCTCAGTGTGATGTCCCGATCGCTTCTCGTTCTGGTGGCGGCATGAGCATCCCGTACTCCACCTATCGTCTGCAGATTCGTGCTGGCTTCGACCTCTACGACGCGGCGGCGCTCGCCGACTACCTTCGCGAGCTCGGCGCCGACTGGATCTATCTGTCCCCGCTGCTCGAGGCGAGCGCCGGGTCGGATCACGGCTACGACGTCGTCGACCATTCGCGCGTCGACCCGTCGCGGGGTGGTGCCGACGGCCTTGCCGCACTCGGCGCGACCGCGCACGAGCACGGTATGGGTGTGCTCGTCGACATCGTTCCCAATCACGTCGGGGTCGCGGTGCCCCACGAGAACTCCTGGTGGTGGGACCTACTGACCTACGGGCGGCGCTCGCGCTACGCCGAAGCCTTCGACGTGGACTGGGACTTTGGTCGGGGCCGCATCCGGATTCCGATCCTCGGGGATGCGTCATCCGAGGCCCGGACGCCTCTCGAAGATCTCCGCATCATCGACGGGGAACTCGACTACTTCGGCACGCGGTTTCCCCTCGCGCCGGGTACGGCGGGCGACGACCCCGTCGCCGTTCACGAACGCCAGCACTACGAGCTCGTGGACTGGCGCCGAGCGGACAGCGAACTCAACTACCGGCGCTTTTTCGCCGTCAACTCGCTGGCCGCGATCCGCGTCGAGATCCCGTGGGTGTTCGAGGAATCGCACGCCGAGATCGTGCGGTGGTTGCGCGAGGGACTTGTTGACGGACTCCGCGTCGACCACCCCGATGGCCTCCTCGACCCCGGTGCCTACCTCGACGACCTCGCTCGCGCAGCCGGGTCGCCGTACGTGCTCGTCGAAAAGATTCTCGAGGGCGATGAGCAGCTCCCGCCGCACTGGCAGGCCGCAGGAACAACGGGCTACGACGCGCTCTCCGACATCGACCGGGTGCTCGTCGACCCGCGCGGCCGCGTGCGCCTCGATCGGCTGGAGGCCGCACTTCACGACGAGCCAGCGCCACCCTCGTGGCACGACCTGATCCATGACACGCGTCGCGGCATCGCGGACGGCATCCTGCGCTCCGAGATCCTGCGGATCGCGCGACTTGTTCCCGGCATCGAGCGAGCGGATGACGCGATCGCCGAACTCGCAGCGTGCTTCCCCGTCTATCGCAGCTACCTGCCGTATGGCCTCGAGCACCTCGACGCGGCCTTCATCGAAGCGGACGTGCGCAGGCCAGACCTGCGCGAGACACTCGGCGAGCTCGCGGCCGTGCTGCGCGATCCGTCCCACCCCGCCGCCCAGCGTCTCCAGCAGACGACCGGCATGGTGATGGCCAAGGGTGTCGAGGACACCGCGTTCTACCGCTACTCGAGACTCGCCTCCCTCACCGAGGTGGGCGGTGACCCCGCCGAGTTCTCCATCGACCTCGACGAGTTCCACTCTCGCCAAGAGCGCCGGCAGGCGGTGTTCCCGGCGTCGCTGACCACCCTCACAACACACGACACCAAACGTGGCGAGGACGTCCGCGCGCGAATTGACGTGCTCTCCGAGATGCCGGGCCGGTGGCGCGAGACACTCGACTCGTTGCGCGAGATCGCCCCGCTCGGCGACGGACCCCTCGAGAACCTCCTCTGGGAGTCGATCGTCGGCGCCTGGCCGGCCTCGCGCGACCGCCTGCTCGACTACGCCGTGAAGGCCTCACGCGAGGCCGGGGTGTCGACCACGTGGACGGCACCCAACGAGGAGTTCGAGGCGAAACTCGCAGCCCTCGTCGACGCGGCGGTGGACGGGGATGCCCGGCCCATCGTCGAAGGCCTCGTGCGCGAGATCTCGGCGCCCGGCTGGAGCAACTCGCTCTCCGCCAAACTCATCCAACTGACGGCACCCGGAGTGCCCGACGTGTACCAGGGCAGCGAGTTCTGGGAGACCTCCCTCGTCGACCCCGACAACCGTCGGCCCGTCGACTTCGACCTCCGTCGGGCCGCGCTCGCCGACCTCGATGCGGGCGCGCTTCCGCCCATCGACGAGAACGGGCACGCCAAACTCCTCGTCACCTCCCGCGCGCTCCGGCTGCGGCGCGACCGGCCGGAGCTGTTCACGCGGTACGCGCCGCTCGCCGTCGTTGGCGACCGTGCCGAACACCTCGTCGCGTTCGACCGAGGGGGCGCGGTGACCCTCGCAACGCGACTCCCCGTGGGGTTGAACGCTGCGGGTGGCTGGGGGGACACCACCGTGCTGCTACCTCAGAGGGAGATGGTCGACGTGCTGACGGGTGAGGTGCACCTCGGAGGGGAGCTGGCCGTGGCATCCGTGCTCGAGCGCTACCCCGTCGCCCTGCTGGCGGTGACATGAGCGAGCGCGACTTCACGGTGTGGGCGCCGAACGCCGAGAGCATGCAACTTGTGCTCGGTGGCGAGCGCGTGCCGATGCGTCGACGCGACGACTCCTGGTGGGAGCCGGAGCGCGAAACCGCGTGGCAAGCGGGCCTCGACTACGGGTACATCGTGGACGGTGCTGAAACCCCACTGCCCGATCCGCGCTCGCTGCGCCAACCGAACGGCGTGCACGGGCTCTCCCGCACCGTCGATCTCGCGGATTACTCGTGGCAGGATGCCGCGTGGGCTGGCCGCGAGTTGCGCGGCGGCATCATCTACGAGCTCCACATCGGCACGTTCACGCCGGAGGGCACGCTCGACTCGGCGATCGAACGCCTCGACCACCTCGTCGACCTCGGTGTGACCTTCGTCGAGGTGCTGCCGGTCAACAGCTTCAACGGAACACACAACTGGGGCTACGACGGTGTGCTCTGGTTCGCCGTGCAAGAAACCTATGGCGGCCCCGCCGCCTACCAGCGGTTCGTCGACGCGTGCCACGCGCGCGGACTCGCCGTGGTGCAAGACGTTGTCTACAACCACTTGGGGCCGAGCGGCAACTACCTGCCGAACTTCGGCCCATACTTGGGCTCGGGCGCCAACACGTGGGGGGACACCGTCAACCTCGACGGCGAAGGTTCGGCCGAGGTGCGCAAGTACATCCTCGACAACGCACTGCAGTGGCTGCGCGACTTCCACGTCGACGCCCTCCGCCTCGACGCCGTCCACGCCTTCGTCGACACGGGCGAACCGCACCTGCTCGCCGACCTGTCCGCTGCGACGGATGCCCTCGCCCTCGAACTCGGTCGCCCCATCACCCTCATTGCCGAATCCGACCTCAACGACCCCATCATGGTCACCCCGCGGGGGCTCGGCGGCTACGGCATCACGGCGCAATGGGACGACGACTACCACCACGCGGCCCACGTCGCCGTCACGGGCGAGACCTTCGGCTACTACGAGGACTTCGCATCGCTCGGCGCGCTCGCCAAAGTGCTGCGCGGCGGGTTCTTCCACGACGGCACGTACTCGTCCTTCCGCGAGCGCGAACACGGAGCGCCCATCGACACGGCCGCGGTGCCGAGCTGGCGACTCGTGACCTTCACCCAGGACCACGACCAGATCGGCAACCGCGCGGCGGGCGACCGCCCGTCGCAGTACCTCGACGAAGCATCCCTCCGGCTGGAGGCGGTGCTCGCGCTCATGACCCCATTCACCCCCATGCTGTTTATGGGTCAAGAGTGGGGAGCGTCGACGCCGTGGCAGTTCTTCACGTCGCATCCGGAACCGGAGCTTGGCCGCGCCACCGCAGAGGGGCGCCTCGCCGAGTTCTCGAAAATGGGGTGGGACCCGGCCACGGTGCCCGACCCGCAGGATCCGGAAACGTTCACCCGGTCGAAGCTCAACTGGAGCGAGCGGGATGCCCCCGCTCACGCGCGCCTGCTGGACCTGTACCGCGACCTCGCGCGCCTGCGGCACGCGCACACCGAGCTCTCCGATCCGGCGTTCCTGTCGCGTGTCGAGGTAGACGAGGACGCCGGTTGGCTGTGGTTCGAGCGCGGCCAGTTGGCGGTGGCGGTGAACGTCGCCAGCGAGGAGCGGGAACTCCCGCTGGTTGCGGCCGAGGTGCTGCTCGCCACCGGGAACGTCTCCGCCGGAGCATCCCTCGCCCTCGCGCCCCGCTCGGCCGCGGTGATCACGCGCACCCCGCGCCCGTAGTCGCGCGCACCCCGCGCCCGTAGTCACGCGCGCGTTAGGGCACCCCGCCCGCCCTGCTATCGCGCACTTTCATCGCGCACTTTTCCGGAGCTTTCGGGGTTGAGTCACTCCAGCCACACCAACTTCCGCGGGTTCTCGCGGGTGTGATTTCGGATGCTCCGGAAAAGAGTGACTTGGGCGGACGACGGGGCGCCCCACTCAGGTCACGAGACTGCGACGGCGCAACACCGCGAGGGCCAGGATGACCCCGCCCACCGCGATCGCGACGAGCGCTGCGGCGGCCCCTGCATCGAACGCCTCCACGGGCACCGCCGAGCTGTGCCGGAACGGGCTGATGTCCTGTGCCCACTCCGGCAGGTCGAGCAGCTCACCGAACTGACCGAGCACAAGCCCGACCACAAGAATCGACCAGCCGACGGCGACGGTGAGCCGGGGCAGGGCGGCAAACACGAGTCCGGTGAGCGCAACAAACACGAGCGCCGCCGGGGCGTGCGCCAGCCCTGCGGCCGCGTACTCGCCGAGAGCCTCAGGGTTACCACTCGCCACGAGCAGGGCACCCGTGGCAACACCGCCGACCAGGCAGACCGCAAACACGGAGATCGCGGCGATGAACATCGTGCTCCCCGCCCACACCCACCGTGATGTCGGCGTGCTCAGCAGCAGCTCGGCGCGACCCTCCTGCTCTTCCGACCTCAGACGCAGCACGGCCTGAACACCGGACGCCGCCGCGAGCACCCCCGTCATCCCGAGGATCGCGGTCGTGAATACCGCGGCCGTATCGGCCTCCGTGCCGGGCGAGAGGCTCGCGATGAGCTGCGCGAGGGAGTCGTTGCCCGCCACCGCATCGGCCACGACGGGTGCGAGGGCCCCCGCGATCGCGCCCAGGACGGCCGCGCCGATGCTCCAACCGAGGAGCGTCCCGTGCTGCAGTCGCCACGCCAGCCCGAGAACGCTGCGTCCACCGAATCCCGCGGACGCGCGGCCCGCACTTTCGGGCAGGATGCTCGAACCGAGGTCCCTTCGGGCGCGCACGAGCACCGCCGCGAGGGTGAGGAGCGCAAAGGTCGCCAACGACAGGGCCAAGGGGAGGGGCGTGGGCTCGGCGAACGGTCGGGTGGCCTGCGCCCACCCGATGGGCGACGCCCACGACAGCGCGCTCGGCACCACACGTGTGAGGTCGTCGCTCGGGGTTCCCAGCGCGTCACCGACACCCCGAACGAGGTAAGCAACACCGACAGCCGCGGCGGCGATCCCGTTTGTGGCGCGACCCGTGGGCGCGGCCTGCGCCACGAGAGCGCCGACCCCCACAAACACCAGGCCGGTGGAGCCCGTGGCGAGACCCGTCATGACCGACCCCTCGATGGGCAGACCGGATGCCGCGTAACCTGCGGCCACGAGTGCGGCGAGCACCACGTTCGCGATCACGCCGAGCGCCACCGTGGCCAGTAGTGGGCTCGCTCTCCTGACCGGGGTCGATTGGACTAACTCGCCGCGACCCTGCTCCTCGTCGGCACGAGTATGACGTGCCACGAGGAACGTGCTCATGAGTCCCGCGAGTACCGCGGTGAACGAGAACGCTTGGAAAAACGCGACAACGCCGACCGATGTCCCGTCCGGGAGTCCGCGCAGAAAAAGAAACGCGGGGTTTGCCGCGGCCACCGCCACGATCGCGGCGCGCTCGGCCTCTTCGGCGAATTCGCTCGAAATCGCGTTCGCGGCAGCGAGCCCGAGCGCGGCAATGCCGAGGATCCAGATTGTGAGAACCCAGCGGTCTCGCCGGGCCTGAGCCGCCAGGATCCGGAGGAACGCGCTCATCGGGCCACCCCGTCGCTGTAGTGGCGGAGGAAAAGGGACTCGAGGGACGCCGGCTCGACCGTGAGTGCGGCGGCGCCAAGGGCTGAGAGTGCAGCGAGCACTGCGGGGATGGCCGCGTCATCCGTCTCGAATTCGAGGGTGTCACCGGTAGCGCGGAGGTCGTGGATGCCCGCTACCCCCGTGAGCGCGTCGGCGGCGAGCCCCGGCACCCGGAACGTCGTGCGGCTGAGGTGCCGCAGTTCGGCGAGGGTGCCGCTCTCCACCGCAACGCCGGAACGGATGATCGTGACGCGGTCGCACAACTGCTCGACCTCGCTCAGGATGTGGCTCGAGAGGAGAACCGTCGAGCCTTCGTCGCGAGCCCGTCGCACTTGCTGCTGAAACACCGACTCCATGACCGGGTCGAGGCCGGAGCTGGGTTCGTCGAGGATGTAGAGCTTCGCCGGCCGGGCGAATGCCGCGATGAGGGCGACCTTCTGACGGTTGCCCTTCGAGTACGTGCGTGCGCGCTTGCGTGGGTCGAACTCGAACTCGCGAATGAGACGTTCGCGACGGTCAGGGTCCGCGCCGCCGCGCAGGCTCGTGAGCAGGTCAATCGCCTCGCCTCCGGTGAGGTTCGGCCACAGGCTCACGTCGCCCGGCACATAGGCGATGTCACGGTGGGTCGCGACGGGTTCGGCCCAGGGGTCGCGCCCGAGCACTCGCGCCGTGCCGCTCGTGGCTTTGATGAGCCCGAGGATGATGCGGATCGTGGTGGACTTTCCGGCGCCGTTGGGGCCGAGGAATCCGTGGATCTCGCCCTCGTCAAGCTTGAGATTCAGCCCGTCGAGGGCGGATGCCCGTCCGAACGTTTTGGTGAGGTCCGTCACATCGATGACGGGTGTGTGTGCAGGGGACATTGCACGGTCCTTCCGTGGTCGCACAACAGCACCCACGGCGGTCGCCGGGGCGCTCCGCGTTTCGCGGGCCGACCAGGCTTCCCGGCTCTCCGACGGAGAGTCTACGCCTCTAGGTGATCGTGCGTGAGACTATTTCGCGCCGACATCCGGCACGTGCACGGGGAGCGCGATGTTTTTGTAGCGCCGGTTGCGTACACCGAGGATCGCCGCGCCGATGAGCGCCGCGAGGAAGGAGCCCGTGAGCACACCGACCTTCACGTGGTTGTCGGACTCGCTGCCGACGCCGAACGAGAGCTCGCCGATGAGGAGGGAGACGGTGAACCCGATTCCGGCGACGAAGGACATGCCGATGATGTCCGGCCATTTCACCGTGGGGTCCAGCCGCAGTCCCGGCAGTCTCGTCACCAGGAAGGTGGTGCCCGTGATGCCGATCGCCTTGCCGAGTACGAGACCCGCGATGATCCCGAGCGCGATCGTGTCCTGGAACGACTCGGCGAGACCCGACAGGCCACCGACGGTGACGCCGGCAGCAAAAAACGCGAACACGGGGACGGCGAAACCGGTCGAGATGGAACCCCAGCGGTCGGCGAAGTGGGCGGCGAGTCCGTCGTAGATGGGCTTGCCCTCCGAGTCGGTGCCGACCTGCACACGTGCTCTCTTCGTGGCGACAACCGGCACGACAAACCCGAGGAGCACTCCCGCGACGGTCGCGTGGATACCTGCCGCATGAACGAGTGCCCACGTCGCGAAGGCGAGGGGGAGAAGCACCCAGATGTGACGGATGCCGAAGCGCACGGCCACCGCGAAGAGTGCGAGCGGCACGATCGCGAGCAGCAGGGGCACAACCTCGAGGTCGTTGGTGTAGAAGATCGCGATGATCGAAATCGCGAGCAGGTCGTCAACCACCGCGAGGGTGAGCAGGAACGTGCGGAGCGCCGTGGGAAGGAACCGCCCGACGACGGCGATAACGGCGACGGCGAAGGCGATGTCCGTGGCGGCGGGAATCGCCCACCCTTGGAGAGCAGCGGGGCCGGCGTTGAGGTTCACGATCATGTAGATGATCGCCGGAACGATGACACCGCCGACCGCCGCCGCGATGGGCAGAAGTGCAGTTCGCGGGTTGCGGAGTTTGCCGACGACAAACTCCTCCTTGAGTTCGAGACCCACGACGAAGAAGAAGATCGCGAGCAGACCGTCCGCCGCCCATTGACCCACCGTGAGGTTCAGGTGGAGCGCCTCAGGGCCGAAACGGAAGTCGCGAACCGAGTCGTAGAAGGGTGCGAGGGGCGTGTTGGCGAGGATGAGCGCGAGCACGGTCGCGCCGAGAAGAAGTGCGCCACCGATGGTGTCGCTCTGGAGGGTCTGATGTACACCACGCCAGATGGAGTGCGGGGCCTGCTGCGGTGGGGTGAAGTCCTGCTCAGCGGTCATGAGTGCTTTCGGGGTGCGTTGACGGTAGGAGTCGTCGTGGAGACCAACCCGCCGACCAGACTTCCCGGCGCACCGAGCATCCATTCTACCGGGGTGTGAGTTCTCCCAGCAGGGCTTGCACTCGCCGCTTGATGTCGTCGCGGATGGGGCGCACGTCCTCGATGCCTTTGCCCGCGGGGTCGACGAGATCCCAGTCCTCGTACCGCTTGCCGGGGAAGATGGGGCAGACGTCTCCGCATCCCATGGTGATGACGACGTCGGATGCCCGTACCTGCTCGGTCGTCATGAGCTGCGGTACGGCCTGCGAGATGTCGATGCCCTCTTCCGCCATGGCCTGCACGGCGATGGGGTTGATCTGATCGCCGGGCTCGGACCCGCCGGAGCGCACCTCGACGGCCCCGCCAGAGAGTTCGCGCAGGTAGCCAGCGGCCATCTGCGAGCGGCCAGCGTTGTGGATGCAGACGAAGAGGACAACGGGTTTGTCGGTCGATTCGGTCACATCAAAAGCATAGACGAGTATCTATGCATTGGCGCGTGCGACGGATGAATTCACTCCGAGTTCAACTCGGCGAGAAGCCCACGCACCCTGCGGTCGATCTCATCGCGCACCTCGCGCACGCCGTCCATGGTCATGGCTGCAGGGTCCGGCAGGTTCCAATCGAGGTAGGTGCGGCCCGGGTAAATGGGGCACGCATCGCCGCAGCCCATCGTGATCACGTAGTCGGCGGCGCGCACCACCTCGTCGGTGAGCGGTTTTGGGTACTCGCCGCCGACCGGGACACCGATCTCGTCGAGAGCCGCCACGATGAGCGGGTTGATGCTCCCGGCCGGTTGCGACCCCGCCGTGAGCACCCGCACGCGGTCTCCGGCCAGGGAACGGAGGATCGCGGAGGCCAGTTGGGATCGGCCGGCGTTCTGCACACACACGAACAAGATGTCGGGCGTGGCATCCGTGGTGATGCCGTCCGCTTCGGCAAGTGCGCGGAGGCGGTCGCCCGCGAAGTCTGCGGTCAGCGACGGCAGGAGTCGTGCGCCCCCGAGGCGCTCGGCCAGCAGCGTATGGCTCTCATCGACGTAGCGTCTGATCGTCTCGGGCGAGAACGTTCCGCGGAATCTCTCGCCCAGATCGCGAGCGATTTTGTCGAGCACGGATGTGTCGACGGCCGGTCCCGGTCGGTTCGCCCGTGTCGCTTCGAACACCTCCGCAAGGCGCTCCGGCACGATCGAATACCAGGCAACTCTTCCCTGCTGGTGGCGCTCGACCACCCCGCTCTCGGCCATGGTGCTGAGGTGATGGCTGACCGTGGGCTGGGTGAGACCGAGCGTGTTGGCGAGCTCGGTGACCGGGCGACGGCCCCCTTCGGTGTCGAGGATGAGGCGCAATAGTTGGAGGCGGGTCGGATCGGCGATCGCCCGGAGCGTGCGCGCCGACGCCTCGGCAGAGGCGCGGTCGAGGAGGAGCCTTGAGTCACCCATAGACAAGAGCCTATGCGTCGATCGTGTCGCAATCTGACTGCGCGTCGGGGTGAAATGCGGGGTGAAGACTCTCGGCTTAATCGAACATCAGTTCTAATGTGCGGTAGAATTGGCTATGACCACCACCGCTCTCGCCGCTCTCACGGACGTGGCCGAGCGTGCGCGTGCTGTGGCCTCCGAACTGATGGCTGCCGCTGCGGCAAGCCATCCGGATGACGTGCTCGCGGCGATCGCCGAGGTCGAGTCCGTCGGTCGCCTCGTCGACGCCGCGCGTATCTCGGCGATTGCCTCCGTCGCCGAGAACTCCGATCTGGCTGGTGACCTCGGTTTCGCCTCACCGACGGATGCGGTGGCCACGACAGCACGCATCTCCACGAGCGCAGCACGCTCCCGGGTGAGGGTCGCGGCCGCGATCCGGCGCGATCGCAGTATGGTCGGCGCCGAGCTGGAGGCGAAGCGTCCCGTCCTCGCACAGGCGATCACGTTGGGCCAGGTTGGAGTCGACGCGGCGATGGTCATCGTTCGAGAACTCGACGACGTCGCTCGTCGCGTCGACAAGGCCCAGCAGGCCGCCGCCGAAGAGGTCATGGTCGCGCTTGCCACGGGTGTCGATGTGGAGACCGCAACGCTCCTGCCGCCGGTTTCGGTCGACTATCTCACCATCGAACTCCGCCAGATCATCTCCGCAATCGACCCTGACGGCGCTCGGCCGCGCGAGGAGAGAGCCCTGCGGATGCGCAAGCTGCACATAGGTCGGGTCACCTCCGACGGAGGCTGCCCGGTGGGCGGCTACCTGATGCCCGAGATCGCGGAGCAGATCCGTGCCTTCGACGAGGCATCCCGTCGCTCGCCCCGCTTCACGAGCGACGAGGAGATCGACGCGAGCACAGTCGGCACCGCAATCGACGACCGCACTCCCGGTCAGCGGATGCACGACTCGCTCGCTGCGCTCGTTATCGCCGGATCCGAGGCCCAAGACGCTCCGACACTGAATGGCAGCCCCGTCACAGTCATCGTGACGGTGGACGCGAAAGATCTGAATGCCCCTGAGATCGAAACTCGAGACGGTGACCCCATCGGCACGATGGCCGGACCCGATCTGCCCGTGTCGCGCGCGGAGGTGCTCCGCTATATGGATTCCGCCGGGTACCGCGTCGTGACCCTCGATCATGGGCGGATCGTGAGCGTCAGCTCGCAGCAGCGCTGCTTCCCGTTCTCCCACCGCCTCGCGGTCGCCGCCCGCGACGGGTACCGGTGCTTTGTCCCCGGATGCACGGCGCCCCGCACGGCGCTTCAGATGCACCACGTCGTTCCCTACCGCGCGGGTGGTGCCACCCACGCCGACAACGCGATCCTCCTCTGCTATTGGCACCATCGAATCGTCGATACCGGCCCGTGGAAGTACCGGATCAGCAAAGGCGTTCCCCAGGTGCGAGGGCCTGGCATCCCCGAGTGGACGTGTCGCCCACCGAATCGAACGCGAACGAGACACTCCGCTGCCTAGACGCCGGGCGGCCGAGGGTGGGCTCGATAGCAGTACCTAGGTGAACGGTCGCTTCGGCTAAGAGGTCACGCGACCGGCCGCGGTCATGATGAGCTCCGCGATTTCGGGTGCGTGCGTGATCATCGCGAGGTGCCCGGCGTCCACTTCGATGGTGGTTGCGCCCATCCTCTTAGCGAGGAACCGCTCGAGCTCGGGCGACGTCGTGCGGTCCTCGCGCGACACCGAGTAGTACGTCGGTTTGTCGCGCCACGCGGCGACGGTCGTGCGCTCACCGAAGAGGGTGTCCGCGATCGGCCCCTGCGCTGCGTAGAGCACACGCGCGCGCCCAGCGTCAACGCCGTTGGCGAAGCTCTCGAGAAACGCGTCCTCCGAAAGCTGCGCGAACCCGCCGTGGTGTTGGAGTCCAGCGGATGCGGGTGCAGCTGGGAACCGCGCAGCGAGGGCACCATAGTCTTCGCCCGCTTCTGGCGCTCGCGCCGCGACGTAGACGAGCGCGGACACGGCCGGATGATCCCCCGCCTCGGAGATGACGGTGCCACCCCAGGAGTGTCCGGCCAGCACGGCGGGTCCGTCCTGAAGGTCGAGCGCCCGTCTCGTCGCCGCCGCATCGTCTGCGAGAGAGGTCAGGGGGTTCTGCACCGCCGTAACGCGCAGACCGTTGGCCTGCAGGATTGCGATCACATCGGCCCACGATGACCCGTCGGCGTAGGCGCCGTGAACGAGTACAACGTTGGTGACGTGCAGGGGGGCATCCGGGCTCATGAAGGCTCCTCACTCCGTAGCCTCCAGCGTGCTCCTCGTTGCGGGGGCGAGTCAATCGCCGACTGAGGCGATTCTCAGGCTCGCGGCGCACACTGGCGTGCGCGATGTGCGGATACGCTGGCTCCAGCGGTGACGACTCCTAGTCCGCGACCAGGCTCGCTTCACGATGACTTTTCTCTCGCGATCTTCCCGATCCCAGCCCCGAACCCCCCGGGGCCCGTCGCCCTGCGCGCGCGGCCCTCGCCCTCGGCGCGGCGATCATCGCCTTCGCGTTCGCTGCGGTCACAGCAGTCGCTCCGCCGCCCCAACCGAGCGACGTGCAGGAGCTCAGTTGGTACATCGACGAGAACGCGCAGTCCCTCGCGGTGGGCTCGAACGTCGCATCCACCACCATCACGCGGGATTCGTACGCCGCAACACCGGGCGTCGACACCCTCGTCGCGGGCGGCACCAACTACGACTGGGCGAAGCTCGTGCTGCTGCTCGGTGGGTTTCCCATCACCGAGAACAACGTGACGGTCTTCACCCGATGGATGCGTCAAGAGAACTACGTCGACAGTTGGTGGAACCGCAACAACCCCCTCAATAACGGGTGGGGTTCCGGCGGGGGCGGGGGACTCGGCAGCTACGACAACCTCGTGATCGCGGCCGAGAACGCGGCCGAAGCGCTCAATACTCTGCCGAAGTACTCGGGCATCGTCGAGGCGTTCCGCGCCGATTCGCCGACCCAGGTCACGGAGAACGCGATCTGGTACTCGGGCTGGGCGAGTGGCATGTACAACAACGGAGCCCATTGGGCGTACAACCCGGTGCCGGTTGTTCAGGCGCCACCGGAGGCGTGGTGAAGAAGCTCGCGGTCGCTCTCGCCGCGGCCGTCGTGCTCGCAGGCTGTGCGCCGACGGCGGATGACGCGGCCCCACGAGACGTGACCCCGGTTGTCATCACCGCCGGGGTGGACTCCGACGAGTACCTCCGCGCGAGCGCCTACGTGGAGGGCATCGTCGAGGACGGCGGCCGGTGCCGGTTCACCTTCTGGGCCGACAACGGCGCAGCCACCCGCCTCACATCGGAGGCCTCCGTGATCGACGGGCGAACCGAGTGCGGCGACGTGGAGGAGCACATCCAGCCGCTCCTCGCCGGACGATACGAGTTGACGGTCAGCTACGCGTCGGCGGCCGCCGCGGGCGATAGCGCCCCGTTCCCTCTGGAGATCCCCGCGCACTGACCGTCGTCGGCACGCCGTACGCTGATCCAGTGAGGGCAACAAACGGTGCGGTGATCGGTTCCGCCGCGATCGTGGTGTTGGGTCTCGTCTGTCAGGAGATCGGCGCGGCGGTCGCGGTGACGGTGTTCCCCGAGGTCGGCCCGATCGGTATGGTCACCCTGCGTCTGGTGTTCTCGGCGCTCATCCTTCTGGTGATCTTCCGCCCGTCGGTGCGCAGACGTAGTCGGTCCGACTGGATGACCGTCCTCCTCTTCGGTCTTGTGCTCGCGGGTATGAACGCGCTCTTCTATCTGGCTCTCGAGCGACTGCACCTCGGTGTGACACTGACCATCGAGATTCTTGGCCCGCTTGTGCTCTCCGTTGTGGTCAGTCGCCGCGCGTCGAGCTGGTTGTGGGCGCTGCTGGCGTTCGCCGGGGTTGCCGTCGTCGGCTGGGGTGGTGCCAGCGAGTTGGACCCGTTGGGTGTGGTGTTCGCGGCGGGCGCTGGCGCGGCGTGGGCTGGCTACATCCTGCTGTCGGCGCGCACGGGTGCCGCGTTCGGTCGGCTCGATGGTCTCGCTTTCGCCATGGCCATCGGGGCCATCGCGATCCTCCCCTTCGGTATCGGGAGTGCGGGCCTCGCTCTCCTTCAGCCTTGGGTGCTGCTGCTCGGTGTCGCGATTGCCGTGCTCTCGTCCACGGTGCCGTACGCACTGGAACTTATCGCGTTGCGTCGGCTGCCGGCATCCGCGTTCTCGATTCTGTTGTCTCTCGCGCCGGCGCTCGCGGCCGTTGCCGGTTTTGTGATCCTCGGGCAGGCCTTGTCGTGGGCGGATGCCGCGGGTATTGCTCTCGTTGTTGTGGCGTCGATGGGCGCCGTTCGTGCGGCGGCGCGAACCGATCACGTGGAGACGGACGAGCCCACTCCGTAACGCTGGTATAGTTTCGGGGTTGGCTTTCGCCGACTGCGCGCCCGTAGCTCAATGGATAGAGCATCTGACTACGGATCAGAAGGTTGGGGGTTCGAGTCCCTCCGGGCGCACAAAACGAGAAGACCCCGTCACGAAGTGGCGGGGTCTTCTCGTTTTCTGGCGTTGCGAGGGCGAGAACCCCTCGTGGGCCCCCGCTGAGCAGTCCGGCGGAGCGCGCAGCGATCTGTCGGCGGCTCAGTAGGGGAGTCGAGTCCCTCCGGGCGCACCCGGCGCGAGTCCCTCGGGGCGCACCCGCTCATCCCGCACCTCGCTCAACCCCGCCGAAACGCGTCCGGCGTCAGCACGAGCAGGTGCGACCGACCGTTGCGGTGCAGCAAAGTGAACCCGAGTCGGTCGGCGAGCGCGAGCGATCGCTCGTTTCCGTCTTCCACGACGGCGAGCACCATGCGCGCCCCGACATCTTTGAATGCGACGTGCAGGATGCCCCGCACTGCCTCAGTCGCGAAGCCTTTGCCCTGGTGCTCTGGGCTGAGCAACCAGCCGACCTCGACCGCACGGGCGTCGGAGGCGACGGTGCGCAATTGCAACGACACGTCGCCGACGAGTTGCCCGCGGTGGGTTACGGCGAGGGCGAGAAAGTCGTCGGTCTGCCACAGGGTGGTGTGCCGGGTGCGGTCGCGCAGGTGGCGACGGGCAGCGGCGGCGTCACGGTGCGGCCACGAGAGGTACCGGATGACGCGGGCATCCGAGGCGAGCGCGTGCCAGGCATCCGCGTCCCGCATGTCGTGGGGGCGCAGGCGAAGCCGGTCCGTGTCGAGGTGGCGCGCCTCCACGCGTCTTTCGAGTGTTGCCCCACGCATGAATCGCGGCCTGCGCACCGTGGGCGTGCCGAGGTGCTCGAGGGCAGCTCGCACCCGCGCGACGACTTCTCGGATGAGGGGTTCGCGACGGGCGGGCGTGGCGCGGGCTGTTCCGACGATGCTCTGCTGGACCATCCGAGCACGGTATGGGCACGCCACATGAGCGGTGTGTGAATGTGTGTGGATTTTCTATGAATCCGTTCTCGAGCCTGCTGGCGGCGTGGGGGTCGCTCGATAATGTGGTGATGTCTGAGTCCGCCATGCCCGTCGACGCCCACGTGTCGGGTCGTCGGCGCGCCGTGCTCGCTCAGCTCCCGCGCATCCGCCGAGCGGATGGCAGCCCGATCAGGGTTCTCCTCATCGACGACGAGTCGACGCTGACGAGTCTGGTGCGGCTCGCTCTCGAGTACGAGGGTTGGCACGTGGAGACTGCGGCGACGGGTGGCGATGGTCTTGCGCTGTTCCGTCAGTCGCCGCCGGACCTCGTGGTTCTCGACATCATGCTCCCCGACATTGACGGGCTCTCCGTTTTGCGTGAACTGCGCAACACGGATCGGATCACACCCACGCTGCTTCTGACGGCGAAGGATTCGATCGACGACCGCATCATCGGGCTCACGGCGGGCGGCGACGACTACATGACGAAGCCGTTCAGCCTCGAAGAGCTCGTTGCGCGCCTACGCGGCCTGCTCCGGCGGGCGGCGGATGCCGTCACCCACGAGTCTTCGCTGCTGACGGTCGGCGACCTCACCCTCGATGAGGCGAGCTACGAGGTGACGCGCGGTGGACAACCGGTCTCTCTCACGACGACCGAGTTCGAGATGCTCCGCTATTTCATGCGTAACCCGCGCATTGTGCTTTCCCGCGCGCAGATCCTTGACCGGGTGTGGAACTACGATTTCGCCGGTCGCGCGAGCATCGTCGATCTTTACGTCTCCTACTTGCGCAAGAAGATCGACGCCGACCGTGCGCCCATGATCCACACCGTTCGCGGCGCTGGCTACATTTTGAGGCCGGCGTGATGCCGCGCGGCCGGTCCCCGTGGTCGCTGCGTCGTCGCATCATGGTGGGTGCGGCGGCGGTGGTGTCGGTGGCGCTCGTGGCGACGGGAGCGATCTCGATCGCCATCGTCGAATCATCCGTGACGTCCGTTGTCGACCGTCAGCTTTTTGCGTCCACCACGGCGATGAGCGCCTCCATCGAGAAGATGCGCGCCAACCACGGCCCGACGGAGGGTGGCGGCAGGGGCTTCGAGAAGCCGCTCGTCGATTTTGTGGGGCACGGTTCCGGAACGATCATCGCTCTCGCGCAAGGCGGCCGCGTGGTCGATTCGGCGAACTTCACCTCGGACGAGGCGGTTCCACTGTCGGATGCCGCGGCCACTGAACTGCTCGCTGCAGCCGTCCCGGAACCGTCCACGCCGGCGACCGTCTCACTCGATGGGCTCGGAGAGTTCCACGTGACGTCGCGTGTGCTCTCCAACGGCGACAGCGCGATCGTTGGTGTCTCTCTCGCGATCGCCGACCAGGCTGTGGCCCAACACACCACTGTCCTTCTCATCGTGGCGCTCCTGGCGATCCTGGTGACGGCGATCACGGTGATCGTGGTGACGCGTGTCGCCCTGCGTCCGCTTGACCGGTTGGCGGCGACCGCCGACGAGGTCTCGACCCTCCCCCTCGAGAAGGGTGAGGTGTCGATCTCGAAGACGATCGGCCCGCTCGACACCGATCCGCGTACGGAGGCCGGTCGCGTCGGCGAGGCGATGCAGCGGATGATCGACCACGTCGATACCGCGCTCGCAGTGCGCGAAAGCACCGACCGTCGCATGCGTCGTTTTGTCACGGATGCGAGCCACGAGCTGCGCACTCCGCTCGCGGCGATTCTGGGTTACGCGGAACTGACGCGGCAGGAGGCCGCGGATCTTCCCGAACTGACCGAGTACTCCCTGGCACGCATCGAGTCGGAGGCGACACGGATGAGTTCACTCGTGGCCGAGCTTCTGCTCTTGGCTCGCCTCGACGAAGGGCAGGACCTTCGCATCGATGATGTCGACCTCGCGGATCTTGTGGTGAACGCGGTGAGCGATGCGCGAGCATCCGCTCCCGGCTACGAGTGGTCGATTTCGGTACCGCACGAGCCGGTCATGGTGCGCGGCGATCACGAACGGTTGCATCAGGTCCTCGCCAACCTGCTGTCGAATGCGCGTGTCCACACCCCGGAGGGCACTCACATCGCGGTTTCGCTCGGGTACTCGGATTCGTTCACCGAGTTGACTGTCACGGACAGCGGGCCGGGCATCGATCCGGCGCTCGTTCCCGAGTTGTTCCAACGTTTTTCGCGCGCGGACGAGTCGCGATCGCGTTCGGCGGGGAGCACGGGACTCGGGCTCGCGATCGTCGCCACGATCGTCGAAAGTCACAACGGCGAGGTGCACGTTGAGTCGGTACCGGGCAAGACGACGGTGACCGTCCGCTTTCCCGCATCCGGCACGATGGCGCTCGCCGGGCCGGACTAAGCGAACCCGGGCACTCACGATGAGGCGCGGCACTCTTGACGAGTCACTTGTTTTTTGCAAGTGTGGAGGTATCACTCCTGAAAGGCCTGAAAATGCCCTCCATGTTCGTCAACCTCCCCGTCACCGATCTCGAACGAGCCAAGGGCTTCTACACGGCTCTCGGCTTCACCATCAATCCGCTCTTCACTGACCACAACGCGGCGTGCGTCGTGGTCGAGGAGGGTCACAACTACTTCATGATCCTGGTGCGAGAGTTCTTCCAAACCTTCACGGACCTTCCGATCGGCGACCCCGCAGTCGCGCCCTCCGTGTCCACCGCCATCTTTCTCGACACCCGAGAGGCCGTCGACGCCGCGGTCGCGGCCGGCGTCTCGGCGGGCGGCGCTGAGCCTCGTGCCGCGGCGGATTACGGCTTCATGTATCAGCGACAGCTCACCGACCCCGATGGCAACCTCATCGAGTTCGGGTGGATGGACCCGGTCGCTGCAGCCCAAGGTCCTGAGGCCTACGCCGCGCCGGAGAGCTGAGAAGGGGTGGCCGCTCGCGACTATGGACAGTACGGGGGCACCGCGCGCGCTCTCGAACTAGTGGGTGAGCGCTGGGCCCTACTGATCGTTCGAGATCTCCTCGTCGGTCCGCGACGCTACGGCGAACTCTCGGCCGGGCTGCCCCGCATACCTACGAACGTTCTCGCAACGCGGCTCAAGGAACTGCAAGCCGCGGGGGTCATTCGACGCGCGCCGAGGTCTCGCGTGATCATCTACGAGCTCACCGAGTACGGGCGCGAGCTCGAGCCCATCGTGCTCGCCCTCGGCGCCTGGGGTTTTCGAGCCCTCGGCGAACCCAGAGATGACCAGGTCATCACCCCGGAATCCATGACGATCGACCTGCGCTCGGCTTTCCAGTCATCTGCCGCCGCACTCCTGCCGCCCACCTCATATTCAGCGCATGTTGGTTCGGCCGATCTGGTACTACGCGTTGACGGTCCTGCCCTCGCCGTCGACGCAGGTTCAGGTCCCGCCGATATCCGATTCGAGGCGGATGCCGGCATCAGAAGGCTCATTACCGGGGATGTTTCGGCCGATGCTGCCCTTCGCGCGGGGATCGTGCGGGTGATTGAGGGGGATCGATCGTTGATCCACCGATTTGCGGAGACATTCCGGATCGCCGCCTGATCACGCCGACACCGTCCACGGGTACAGTGGTTTGGAGATGTCGTTCACACGCCGAAGCTTCATCGTTGGTGCTGCATCCGGCATGTCGGTGCTGGTTCTCGCAGCATGCACCGACCCGTCTCCAGCGCCCACTCCCTCGCCGACGAGGGAGCCAGAGGTCGTTCCGTCTCCGCGTTCCTTCTACCGCTCCAACTGGTCGGGCGATGCGTATGCCCGTGGCGCGACCACCTACACGGCCGTCGGTAGCCTGCCCCAGAGCCGGGAGACACTTCGGGAGCCGATCGACGATCGCATCTTCCTCGCCGGGGAGGCGCTCTCCGACGACCCGGGAACGGTGCGGGGTGCCGTGACCTCCGGCCGTTCGGCGGCCTACCTGGCGCTCGCCGCGATGGCCCCCGGTGAGCGTATTGCCGTGGTCGGCGCCGGGGCGGCTGGCAGCAGTGCGGCCCGGGTTCTCGTTGCCGGTGGCGCTGATGTTGTTGTTGTGGAGGCCCGTGATCGCACGGGTGGTCGCATTGACAGCAACGTTGTCGGGGACGAGTTCTTCGAGTTGGGCGCGTGGCGTCTCGATGAGACCGTCGACGGTGGGGTTATCGACGCCGCCCGTCAGGAGGGTGTCGAGTTTGTGCCCGTCCAGGGTGGGTCCGCTTTCGGCGCGGACGGCGCGGATGCCCCTCTCGAGCAGTCGACGGACGACGCCGTAATCCTGGCCGAAGCCCTTGCCGAGGCATCCGCGTGGGCGCTCGCCCAGGGGGAGGACGTACCGGTCGCCGACGCGGTGCGCGAGGGTGTCGATCTGGAGAGCTGGGTGACCGAGGGTGGTCCGACCTCGAGCGAGCTTGCTGACCAGACGCTCCTGTCGATCGCCGCTCTGACGGGAGCCGACCCTGGTGTGTTGAGTTCGTGGTTCGACGTGCCGGCCGGTGGACAGTCCGTTGTTCCGGTCGGTCCGCTCTCGGGTTTCATCGATACGGCCCTCGATGGGATCGACACTGCACTGTCAACGGCGGTGACGGTCATCTCCCGGAGCGACTCCGGCGTGAGTCTGCGCCTGGCGACGGGGGAGTCCCTCTCCGTGGACCGCGTCATCGTGACCGCGCCTGTCGGCGTGCTCCGCAGCGACGTGCTCCAGTTCGACCCGCTGCTGCCGGTGCGCTACCGGGGTGCCCTGAGCGCCCTCTCCGTCGGCGACATCGAGCTCATCCGACTCGAATTCGACGCCCCGTTCTGGGATACCGAGGCCGTGTGGTGGGTTCGTGACGACGACGCGGTCGTTCGTATGTGGGTGAATCTGCTGCCGGCTACCGGGCGTCCGGTGCTGCTGGGTGTTGTGGCCGGTGCGGATGCCGCGGCTCTCGCCGACCTGAGCGACGCCGCTCTTCGCGAGGCCGCCCTCCGAAGCCTCGCCCCCTTCGCAGTGCAGCCCACCACCTGACCGGACGCGGCGCCAGGATCACGGCGAGCCCAACCACCACGAACACCGCCACGGCGATCGCCGACAGGAGGATGAGTTCGCCCGGGCCATCCGTCTGTCCGGGGTCGAGGAAGTAGTACGGGTACCACCCCGTTGCCGCACCGCGGAACAGGGTGATCACACCCCACGTGCCAACGTAACCGAGGACAAACACGAGCACGCGGACGGATGGTCGCGTTCGGGGAGTGAGCACCCAGTCCGCGATGGCGATCACCGGCAGCACGAAGTGCAGCACGACATCGGACGGCGGGAGGTAGACGGTGACCCCGCGGGCGAGGGACTGCTGAAGGATGGCGGCGAACACGATTCCCGCGGTCACGGTGCATGTGAGCACTCCCGCTCGCACCCTGTCGAGGTGCTTCGTGGGCCATCCGCGCAGCGCAAAGACCGCGCTCACCGCGCTCACGAGCACAAAGGCGATATTGCTTTGGATCGTGAGGTAGGCGACGAAGTTCAGTGGTTCGACCCACCCGATGCCCCACAGGTAGCGGAAGACGAGCGCCACCGCGCACCCGATTGCCAGGGCGAAACGCGCGGCGGCGACGAGTCGCTGCCAGCGGATGCGCGTGCGGGGTGAGGCAACGGTCGCGAGCATGAAGTATTCAGGCTAACGGCAGCGACGCCAGTGCAGGGGACGACGAAGGGCCCCGCGACTCGTGGTCGCGAGGCCCTTCACCTGGGAGGTTTTAGTCGAACAGGCCCTGGATACCAATGGAGCCTGTGATGTCGTCGATGATGCCGTCGACGTCGACGTCGACGAGATCGTCGATGGGCACATCGACCACTCCATCGACGATGTCGGAAACCGATCCGTCGACCACGTCGCTCACGGAGCTGTCGACGACGTCCGTGACGTCAGCGACATCCGAAATGTCGGTCGAGTTACCACTGCCGATCGCGGTGTCGTTACCGGAGCCGATGGGTGCAGTGACCTCGTTCCCGTTGCCGACGGAGTTGTCGCCGTTCAGCACGCCGCCGTCCAGAAGGGTTCCGCCGAGTACGCTGCCGCCGAGAATGTCCCCACCAAGAATGCCGATGTCGCCGACCTGGGGGGCCACAACGACGGGCACCTCGGTCTGTGTCGCGCTGTTGCGGGTGGTGGTGTCATCGTCGGCCATGGCCGGTCCGGCGACTCCCACCAGTACAAGTCCGGCCGCAGCCGCTGCCGCACCGAATGCCGTCTTCTTCGTGAACGTGTTCATTGTGGAACTCCTTCTCGATCGTTCCCTCGGGTTGTCCGAGGATGTGAAGGGTCCGGCGCGGGTCGGATTTCGGTTTGGTCTCGTGTGCCGCATTCGGGGGGTATGCGGATCTCTGATTGCCCTCGATCCGCAGCGGGAAGCGGCAGTCGGCGGATGCTGGCAGTTACCTGGCAACGACCATCCGACGTGGCATCTCGCGGTGAGCGTGATTCGTTACGCCGGGGTGAGGGCCGTCTCGCCGCACACGTGAACTTCGAGCCCCAACTCGGCGAAGAAGGCCGCTTTGGCGAGCATCGCGCGATCGGCGGTCTCGGCATCCGGTGCGTACACAACCTGCACGTGGTTGGCCTTGTGGCGTCCCATGAGCTGGTCGCGATCGACACCGTGCAGCACGGCGTTCATGATCGGCCACTGCGGGTCGGTGGCGTCGAGGCGACGCTGGGTCTCCGCGGCCGGGAGGTCAACGACGTGCCCGCGGCCGATGTCCAGGTGCAGGTGATCGTCCATGATGAACACCCGAGACCAGACGATCTCGCCGGGCTTGGAGACACCACTCAGGGTGCCGCCGCCGAGCGGGAAGAACATGGGCGGCTGCCGCATGCTGTAGCTCTTGTCGTAGCCACCGTTGTGGCTCGCGGGCACGGAGCCGGAGATCTCGAAAACCCACACGAAGTCGCCGTCGTATTCCTCACCCCACCGGATGTCGTGAAGGGTGGTCGCCGGGTCGAGCCCCATCGCCGTCCAGATGCGGTTCGTCGCGAGGGCGTCGACCGCGACACCCTCGTCGACTTCGTTGAAGTGCGGGATGGCGAGGCCCGCGAAGAGCTCGCGCCCGTCCTTCGAGAACACGGGGGGCCGCTCGACATTGTTGAGGAGACCCTCGGCGAGGTCGCTGGCGGGCACCGTGTCCTTGAGTCCCTGCTGGTACTGGATTCCCACGGCATCCACCCCGTACGTGTCGGAGATGCGCACGGCGGCGATGTACATCCGCAGTTGGCTGAGCACCTGAGCCTCGGTGAGCTCGGTCGCCTCGTCCGTGCCGAAGTGGAAGGTGAAGCCCGCATCGTCGAGCCACGTCTTGATCGCGGCCGCTTCGTCATCCGTCACCGTCGCCATCTCGGCGACGAGCGCGCTCTGCGAGAGCCGCTCCTTGTAGATGCCCAGCGCGTTAAGCATCTCGTCGTCGATGATGGCGTTGTACATGCCCATGCAGCCTTCATCGAAGATGCCGATGATGGCCTTCTCGTCGCGGAGTTGGTGCGCGAGCGCCACCCCCAGTTCGACCTCCGGGCTCGACGCGTCCAGTTCGGGCAGCGGATGCACGTGCGAGGCGTCGTGCTCGATGATCTCGGTGCGCAGCCACGTGTCGAGGCGCTCCCGCGCCCACTCGTCGGTGAAGTCCTTACTCCACAGGGTCGAGTAGGTGATGCCAGCCTTGGTGAGGCTGCCCGCGAGGTTGAGCAGGCCGACCAGGCCGGGGTAGTCGCCCGCCCAGTTGGCGACAAGGAGGATGGGCCCCTCGTGGTCGCGGAGGCCCGCGAGCACGTGGTGGCTGTACTGCCAGACGGCCTCGACAACGATGAGCGGGGCATCTTTCGGCAGGGTCGAGAAGACCTCGATGCCCTTGCGCTGGCTGTCGATGAAGCCGTGACCGGTGACCGGGTCGATGCCGTGCGCTCGCTCCACCTCCCAGCCGAACGAGTTCACCGCGGCCGTCAGGTCGGCCTCGAGACGCTGCTGGGTCGGCCAGCACTTCGAGTTCGCGCTCAGCCGGAGGTCGCCGCTGGCCACCGTGTAGACCGTGTTCGGGCGGGCTGCTCCCCGCGTGATCGGGGTCGGCAATACGTAGGTCATGCTGGTTCCTTCTCGGTGTTGGACGCGGCAAGTGCGGCGTCGATCTCTTCTCGCGTCGGCATGGAACTCGTCGCTCCCGGCCTCGTGACGGCGATGGATGCTGCTGCGGTTCCGCGCTCGATGGCCTCCTCCATCGAGCCGCCTCCCGCAAGGTGTGCAACGAGCGCGCCCACGAACGTGTCCCCCGCTGCCGTCGTGTCGACGGCAGCGACCGGTCTCGCGGGGAACCTGCGGGCATCCCCTCCCGCGGAGGAGAGCAGGCAGCCGGCGGAGCCGAGGGTGACGATGACGGCTTTACCGGTGCGGGCACTCAGGCGTTGCGCGGATTCTTGGGGATCGCTGCCCCCCGCGAGTGCTGCTGCCTCGTGCTCGTTTGCGACGAGGAGGTCGACGGAGCTGAGGAACTCGTCGTCCAGCTCGTGAACGGGCGCGGGGGTGAGCACAACAAACGCACCGACTCGCGTGGCGACGAGCGCCGCGCGCCGGACCGTCTCGATGGGCGTTTCCAGTTGCATCACGAGAAAGTCGGCCGCGCCCACGACATGCTCGTGATGCTCGTCCATTGCAACGTCCGCGTTGGCGCCCGGAACAACAACGATCGAGTTCTCGCCGGACTCGTCGACGCTGATACGCGCGGTGCCGGTGGGGGTGGATGTCGTCTCGAGCGCTGTCGTGTCGATGCCCTCCTCGACGAGCGCGCGTTCCAGCACTCGACCGAACGGGTCGTCGCCGACAGCACCCGAGAACGCGACACGTCCGCCCGCCCGCGCGGCGGCAACGGCCTGATTGAGGCCTTTGCCGCCGGGGACCTCGGTCACGGTGCTCCCGAACACGGTCTCTCCGGGCGAGGGCAGACGGGGCATCCTCACGACAACGTCAAGGTTGGCGCTGCCGAGCACGAGGATGTTGCTGGTGGACATGGTTAGCGGTACTGCGAGACGACGCGTTCGATCTCGGCGATGGCTTCGGCATCCGGAGCCTGGATCGCCATGCGAGTGGTCCCGCCGTTAATACCCAGCGCGGAGTATGCGGCCTTCATGCGACCCATATCGCCCGCGATGGCGGAGACGACGACATCGACATCCGCCTGCGCCGCGGCGAGAGCGTCGGCATCGCCGGAGTCTGCCGCGGCGGCGAGCGCGCGGAACGGCTTCGGCAGAACCGAGGAGATTCCCGACACGACACCCTGGGCGCCCGAGCCCGCCGCTGCCGCCAGTTCGCGGTCGGCGCCCGTGTAGAGAAGGAAGCTCTCGGGAACCGCCGCGCGGTACTCGGCGATGAGTTCGAGTGGCTCCTCGCTCACCTTCGCGCCGACGATGTGAGGCAGGCCAGCGAGGGTAGCCATGAGCTCGACGCTCACAAAGTTGCCCGTGCGCTTGCGGTAGACGTACACGTAGACGTCGAGACCGTCGGATGCGACGCTCACGGCGGTGAAGAAGTCGAGGAGGGCTTCGTCGGTGGAGGGCAGGTAGTACGGCGTGATGACCGCGATCTCCTTGGCACCGAGCGAACGGGCCTGCTCGATGAGCCGCAGCACCTCGTAGAGGCTCGGCGCACCGACGTGGACGACGACACGCATAGCGGGGGAGAGCACCTCGAGGCTGAGTTTGGTGAGCGCTCCGCGCTCCTCGAAGCTCAAGGCCGGGAACTCGCCCGTCGTGCCGAGCACGAACGCACCTTCATTGCCCGACGCCGCAACGTACTCGAGGATCTCCCTCGAACCGTCGAGGTCGAGTCCGCCATCGGCGGTGAAAGCGACCGGAACAGCGGTCAGGATGTCGCGACGTGTCATGTGTTTTTTCTTCTCAATCTTTCGGTGTGGTTACGCGTAGCGGTGCGGTTACGCGTAGGAGGTGTTGGAGGTCGGGGTGATCACGAGTTCGTTGATGCACACTCGCGAGGGGAGCTCGGCGATGTAGCGCACCGCGTCCCCGAGGTCTTCGGAGGTGAGCATGAGTTCCTGCTCCTCCGCGGTGGGCACCACGGGCCTCGTGTTGAGGATCTCCGTTCGCACCTCGCCGGGGCACAGGTGCGTTGCACGGATGCCCTGCAAACGTTCTTGTGCGTTGACCGTTTCGACGAGCGCGCCGAGCGCCGTTTTGCTCGTGGAGTATCCGGCGCCGACACCGGGGGCGAAGCGCCATCCGGCCCAGGACGAGACCACAACGATCAGGCCGTCGCTCTTTCCGCGCATCCCGGGCAGCACCGCGTGGATGACCCGCATCGCACCGGTGAGGTTGACGTCGACCACGCGGGCGAAGTCCGCGGGGGTCGTGTCGGCCCAGTAGCGGTTGCGCACGTTGGTGCCCGCCGAATAGACGACGATGTCGACAACTCCGTAGTCCGCCTCGATGCGCGCGTGCGCGTCGACGACACTCTGCTCGTCCGACACGTCGGCGGGCACGGCATGGATGCCGACGCTGGCCACAGCTTCGAGTTCGGAGACGCGGCGGCCGGACACAACAACGGTCGCGCCCGCGTCGGCGAGTGCACGCGCCGCACCCGCGCCGATTCCGCTGCCGCCGCCGATAACCCAGGCGACCTTCCCGTCGAGAGTTGTCATGGTGTGGCCTCCAACGCGGCGACGAGTTCGGTGAGGAAGAGCGCGTAGGCGGTGGCACCGGGATCGGCCTGGCCGATGCTGCGCTCGCCGACCCAGGCGGCACGGCCCTTCTCGGAGCGCAGGCTGGCCGTCTCTTCCACACGAGCGAGCGCCTCGTCGCGCATGGCGGTCGCGACCTCGACGGCCGGACGGTCGTCGTCGGCGGCGAGGATCGCGAGGCTCGGCACGAGCGCATCGAGGATCGTCTTGTCGCCGACGACGGCACCACCACGCTCGGCGATGCGATCGGTGACCGCCTGCGCGATGCGGGAGGCGGTCGCACGATCGACGGCGTCGACTCCCGGCACCGTTCCGGCCGCAGCAAGCAGGCCCCCGCCGACGAGAGCAGCGAAGGTGGACGGGTTCGCGGTCGCGAACGCCCGTCCCGCGGCGCGGAGGAGGGCATCCATCGGAGCATCGTCGGGCAGTGCCGCAAGAGCCGACTGCACGGCCTCACTGCCACTGCGCACCGTGATGCCGAGGTCGCCGTCCCCGAGCGCGGCGTCGAGTTGTCTGAGGGTCTCTTCGTGCGCCGCGAGAGCGGGGAGAGCTACGGCGAGCAGTTCGCGCACGTCACGGATGGAGGTCGCCATCTCAGAACCTCCCGACGAGGGGGCTTGATGCCGGGGCGTCGAGCAGTTCGGTCAGTTCGTCGTCGAGACGGATGATGCTGATCGAGGCACCGGCCATCTCCAGGCTCGTGGCGTACTCGCCAACGAACGCACGGTGCACGGAGATGCCACGCTCCTGCAGGATCTGGTTGGTGCGTCGGTACATCACGTAGAGCTCTTCGAGCGGGGTGGCTCCGAGTCCGTTCACGAGGACGGCCACGCGGTCTCCCGCTGCGATCTCGCGGTCGTCGAGGATGTGCTCAACGAGTTGGTCGGTGATCGAGTCCGCGCTCTCGAGCGGTCCGCGACTCTGTCCCGTCTCGCCGTGCAGGCCGATTCCGATTTCCATCTCGCCGTCGGGCAGTTCGAACGTGGGCTTGCCCGCTGCGGGGAGGATCGTCGGTGAGAGCCCGACACCCATGGTTCCGGTCGCATCTACGGCGGCTTGCGCGATCCGGGCGACGGTATCGAGGTCGTCACCGCGCGAGGCGGAGGCGCCAGCAATCTTGTAGGCGAAGACGATCCCGGCGACGCCGCGGCGTGATGCCGCCCGCTCCCGTGAGGCGCTCGCGACGTCGTCGGTTCCGACGACGGTGCGCGTGCGGATCCCCTCGGCGTCGGCGAGATCGGCTGCGAGGTCGAAGTTGAAGACGTCGCCGCCGTAGTTGCCGTAGAGGTAGAGCACCCCTCGACCCGAGTCGCTCGCGGTGGTGGCGGCGAGTACCTGCTCCGCGGAGGGCGAGGAGAAGACGTTGCCGACGGCGACTCCGGAGCACAGTCCCGTTCCCACGTATCCGAGGAACAGGGGCAGGTGCCCGCTTCCGCCACCCGTGACGATGCCGACGGTCCCGTCGGGCGAGCCTGCGCGCACGAGTGCGCGTTTGTCCGGCGATGCGGCGACGAGGCTGGCGCCGTGAGCGAGGAGCAGGCCATCGATGACCTCGTCGACGAACGCATCCGGCGAGTTGATGATCTTCTTCATCGCTGGCCGTTAGCCCTTGGTCGCGCCGGCCGTGAGGCCGGAGATGACGTACTTCTGCGCGAACAGCGCCACGAGCATCACGGGGATCGTGATGATGACGGCGGCAGCCATGAGGCCGCCCCAGTCGACGGAGGCGTAGCTCGTGAAATTGGAGATCGCGACCGGGAGGGTTCGTGTGCTCTGGTTGGAGAGCACGAGCGCAAACAGGAAGTTGTTCCAACTGAAGATGAACGACAGGATCGCGCTCGTGGCGAGGCCCGGCAGCGAGAGCGGCAGGACAACACGGATGAAGGCCTCGACCTTGCCGCATCCGTCGATTTGTGCAGCCTCCTCGAGCTCGTTGGGCAGCCCCTCGAAGAATCCGGTCATGATGGCGACAACGAGCGGCATCGTGACGAAGATGTGCGTGAGGATGAGCACCGTGTAGGTGCCGACGAGCTGCACCTGGCTGAAGAGGAAGTACCACGGGATCAGCAGGCTCACACCCGGGATCACACGCGCCAGGAGTACAAACGCCGTGGCATTGCGGATCGTGTAGCGGGCGATTCCGTAGGCCGCGGGCACTCCCAGGATGAGCGCGACAACGGTCGATCCGAAGCCGACGATGAGGCTGTTGAGGATGAACGGCAGGAAGTTCTGGGCGCCGAAGACCGTCTCGAAGTTACCGAGCGTCGGAGTGAAGTCGAACGTGCGGCTGGGGGTGACGATGTCGAGGTTGGTTTTGAAGGCTGCCAGGAGCATCCACGCGAGGGGCGCGATGAAGAGGAGCACAACGAACACGATCGCGATCGTGCGGAAGGTGGGCCCGACCACGCTCTTGCCGCGACGGCGACGCGTGCGAGCGACGGACTGCACGCTCGAGTGGGTGATGGCGCTCATACGCGGGTTCCCTTCTTACGCAGAATGGCAAGGACGGCGAGGATGATGATGATGAAGGTGAGGAACAGCATCAGGAGTGCTGCGGCGCTGCCGTACTGGGAGTTACCGAAACTCTCGTTATAGGCGAGCATGTTGAGCGTCTCGGCCTCGTTGTTTGAGCCTCCGTTTCGCCCCTTCGTCGCATAGATGATGTCGAAGGTCTTCATCGCGTCGATCGAGCGGAGGATGGCTGCAGCCCCCAGGGTGGGCATGAGCAGGGGCAGTGTGACGTGACGGAAGCGCTGCCATGCGTTGGCGCCGTCCACGAGAGCTGCCTCCTCCGGTTCCTCGGGGATCGTCGAGAGCCCGGCGAGGAGGATGAGGATGATCATGGGCGTCCACTGCCACACGTCGATGAAGATGATCGTGTTGAGCGCGCTTTCCTTGCCGGACAGCCAGAGCTGGGCGGGAAGGCCGAGGGACTTCATGAGTACGTTGGCGAACCCGATGGTGGGCTCGAAGATGAGGAGCCACATCATGCCGACCGCGACGGGGGTAGCAACCAGCGGCAGAAGGATGAAGACGCGTACGATGCTCTGTCCGCGGAACGTCTTGCGCAGCAGGAGTGCGATGGCGAGGCCGAAGCCGAGCTCGAGGGTGAGGGCGACCGCTGTGAAGTACGCGGTGCGACCGACGGCCGGCCAGAAGCGGGTCACATCGGTGAGCCAGTAGGCGTAATTGTCGAATCCGATGAAGTCGAACGGGCGCGTGACGGAGCTCGCGGAGTCCGTCAGCGAGAGAAAGACCGTGTATCCGATCGGGAAGATGATGAGCAGCGCGACGAACGCGATCGCGGGAGCTGTGAAGATCCACTTGAGGTTGCGGTCGACCCAGTTCGAGACCGTGTTTGCGACGTGACGCCGAGGCGCGAGCGTCGGCTTTGCGGTGGTAGTCATCTCTGTCTTTCGAGTGGGGGTGGTGGTGATGGTGCCGGGCCGTCGGTTCTCCGGCGGCCCGGCACCGGCTGAGCTTTCGCTCTCGGGGTCCTACTTCTCCCCGTCGAGGAGCTTCTGGAAGTCCGTCTGCGCCTGCTTGGCGGAATCGGACACGTTGCCACCTTCGATGGCGACGACCGCGGGTGCACCGACGATTTCGCGCGCCAGTGCTACCTGCTCAAGCTGCGGACGGTCGTGACCGACGGTGCCCTCGCTGGAGCGCACGATCTCAACGAGACCTGCGGGGAAGCCCGACGTTGCCTCGTCGTCGGCCCACGCCGAGTCGCGAGCCACGGGGACGGTTGCCTCGCTCAGGAGCTTCTTGCTGTTCTCCTCGTTGGTGACCCACTTGATGAACTCCCACGCGGCATCCTTCTTCTTCGAGAACTCGTTGATGCCCACCGTCTGCGGAACGATGCTGTAGGGGTGCGATCCCGCGGGACCCGCCGGGAAGCTGCCGTAGGCCACCGTGTCGACGACCGCGCTGTTGGCGGGGTCGAGGAAGGTGTAGGCCTGGCTGTCGGCGTCGAGGTAGAACGCGGCGTTACCCTGCGCGAAGATCGCGGATGCCTCGGGCCATCCCATGTTGGTGGCTCCGGGAGGGCCGTAGTCCTTGAGCAGCTTGCCGTAGAACTCGTACGCCTCGATGGCCTCCGGGGTGTCAACGGTCGCGTTGCCGTCTTCGTCCTGGAAGTCGCCGCCGTAGCTGTAGAGGAAGGAGGAGAACTGGGTGACGAGCGGCACCTTGGCCCCGCGCATGGCGATGCCGTAGAAGCCGTTGTCCGGGTTGTTGAGCTTGGCGGCGGCCGCCGCCAGCTCATCGAGCGTCGTCGGAACGGGGATGCCCGCCTGCTCGAGCAGGTCGGAGCGGTAGTACATCACGTGACGCTCGGTCATGACGGGAACGCCGTAGACGACGCCGTCGAGGGTGACCGCGTCCCGTGCGGACGACTGGAAGTCATCCCAGTCCCACTCGGGGTCGCTCGAAACGTAGTCGGTCATGTCGGCGAGCCATCCGTTGCGGCTGAATTCCCGCATGACGTCCTGCACCTGGTAGGCGTAAATGTCGAAGTCGCTCGACTGGGCGTTGAGCTTGACCTTGAGGGTGTCGTTGAGCTGCTCGTTGCCGTAGAACTCGAGGTTGACCTTGACGCCGGTCTCCTCCTCGTAGTCCACTGCGAGGGTCTCGAGGCCCTTCGTCCACGGGCTGTTCGCCGCGATGAGGGTGAGCTCGGTGACATCGGCCGATGAGTCGCCGCCCGCAGGCGCGCAGGCGGTCATGCCGGCTCCCAGGGCGATCATCAGCGGCACTGCTAAAGCGAGCCGCGTGGCCCGTCGTGATGAGATCATCACTGATCCTTTCATTTCTGTGGCTGCCGAACTGGTGTATTCGGGTCTAGTTCGCCAGCGCCTTCGGGCGCTGGCCCGAGAAGACGTCGACGATGGCTTGGGCGGTCGACAGACCGATGCGATGGTAGGCCTCGAGGCTGTCAGCTGCCGCATGAGTGGTGGCAACGACGGTCGGGAACGCCAGGAGCGGGTTGCTCGGGTTCACCGGTTCCGTTTCGAAGACGTCGAGGCCGGCTCCGGCGAGGTGGCCGGATTCGAGTGCGGAGACGAGGGCGGATTCATCCACGAGTCCACCGCGGCTCGTGTTGAGGAGCACGGTGCCGGGGCGCATCGTAGCGATGAGCTCCGTGTTGACGATGTGGTGGGTCGAGGGAACGTGGGGTGCGTGCACACTCACGACGTCGACGTCTCGTACGGCTTCTTCGAGTCCGACGAGCTTGACACCCAACTCGGCGGCGAGTTCGGGGTCGGCGTACGGGTCGTAGGCGAGGATCTCGGCGTCGAAGCCCGCTAGTCGACGGGCGAAAACGCGAGCGATGGCGCCGAAGCCGATGAGCCCGAACCGCTTGCCGGTGACCTCGCTGCCGACGTAGCGATCCCAGTTGCCGGAGCGAATGTCGTCGTTCATGGCGGGGATCTTGCGATACAGCGAGATGAGGAGGCCGAGGGCGAGTTCGGCGACGGCGATCGCGTTACCACCGGGAGCGTTCACGACGTCGACGCCGTGGCGACGCGCCTCGGCGAGGTCGATGTTGTCGAGTCCGACTCCCAGCCTCGAGATGATCTTGAGCCGGGGGGCGGCGTCGAACTGTTCGGGGCCGTAGACCTCGACGCCGCAGATCGCGGCGGAGGCTGTCGGAAGCAGGGGCGCGAGGTCCTCCGCGGTCCAGGGCACGGTGGTCTCGTTCTCCACGAGTGTGAAGCCGTTGTCGAGAAGAAGCTGTCGACCCGCGCTGCACAGTTCGGCGTAACGCACCGCTCCCACGATGACGGTGTGGCCGGTGCCGACGGCGGTGGAGATTCCCATGTGCTGCTGGTCGCTTTCCCGAGGGACGTGCGACCCGGAGGCCGTCTCATCACCATCGATTGAGTACGTATGTCAGTTGTTAACAGTCAACATACACACCCTCGAATAGCTCGTCAATCTTTTGTGGTCACTTTCTGGTAACTGTTAACAGCAACGATCGAAGGAGATCCCATGAAAGCCGCACGTATCACCGGCCCAGCGACCATCGGAATCATCGAGAGTGCGCCTCCCGCGCCTCGTGATGAAGAAGTGCTGGTCGAGCCCGTTTTTGTTGGTCTCTGTGGTTCGGACCTCAGCTACTTTCGGAAGGGCGCGAATGGCTCATTCGTCATTCGGGAGCCCCTCACCATCGGCCACGAGATCGTCGGACGTGTCGTGAGTGCGGGCAAGGACTCGTATGGCGACTACCGTGCGGGCGATCGTGTTGCGGTGCATCCCGTGTGGCCGACACCCCTGCCGGGGGGCTCTGAGGTTCCCGAGTACCTCGTCGCGGAGAAGCCGCACTTCCTCGGAAGCGCAAGCACCACTCCGCACACTCAGGGTGGCCTCGTCGAACTGCTCGCCGTGCGGGGAGAGCGACTTCGACGCATTCCTGACCGACTTCCCCTCGAGCGGGCCGCTCTCGCCGAGCCACTCTCCGTCGTGCTGCACGCACTCGACCGGCACACCGGTGGCTTCGACGGCGCTCGTGTTCTCGTCTGCGGAGCGGGCCCCATCGGCCTCCTCGCCGCCGTCGCGCTGAAGCACGGAGGAGCAGCACGAGTGGGGATGACCGACCTTCACACGCGGCCACTCGAGGTCGCCCGCGCCGTAGGCGCCGATGTCGTCTACCGCGTCGGCGACGAGGGCAACTCCGTCCCCGAGGCGCAGTTCGACATCGCCATCGAGGCAACCGGAGCCCCGGCATCCCTCGACGCGTCTCTCCGCGCCCTTCGCCCCGGCGGTGTTCTCATCCAGCTCGGGATGCTCGCTGCCGGAGGCATCACGGCGGATCTCGCCCAGGTTGTGGTCAAGGAGCTCACCGTGCTGGGGACACACCGGTTCCTGGGTGAACTCGATGCCGCGATCGCACTTCTCGCCGATGCGCCCGAGTGTGACGCCATCGTCACGCACGTGGTCGCCCTCGATCAGATCGAGGACGCGCTCGCGCTCGCCGGCGACGGTGCGACGAGTTCGAAGGTGCTCGTGTCGATCGCGGCCGTTAGCTGACGTCGACGGGGACGGACTCGTCGAGGTCTGCCTGGCGTTCGATTACGTCACGAATGTGACGTTTGGCCTTCAACAGGTGGTTGTGAAGTCGTCGCACCGCGGCATCCGCGTCGCCCGTGCGGACGATGTCCAGGAACTCCTGGTGGTCGACGACCGCTGCGTGCATGTCGGGGGTGTTGCTCATCTCCAGCAGCACCTCGAAGGTGCGCTGGTACGGGCGCCACGCTTCGGCGAGCCTGCGGTGACCCGAGAGGCGGTAGAAGCTCGTGTGAAATTCCATGTCGGCTTCGTCGAATCGCTCGTGGTCACCGGCATCCGCCGCGACCGCCATCGTGTCGACGAGCCGCTGCACGGCATCCCACCCTTTGGCGCTGGCCCTTTCGACGGCGAGGCGCAGTGCCATCGATTCGAGGTTCTCGCGCAGCGAGTACAGCTCCTCAATGTCGGGCAGGCCGAGGAAGCTCACAAAGAGACGCTTGCGGCGATTCTCGACGAGACCTTCACTCTCGAGCTGGCGGAGCGCGTCGCGCACCGGCCCGCGGCTCACGTCAAAACGAGCGGCGATGTTGTCTTCAGCGAGGTGAGTGCCGTCAGGAATCGCACCGGAGATGATGTCGATGCGCAGGCGCTGTGAGATCTGCTCGCCGAGACCGAGCGGGCGAAGAGTGCGCATGGGAGCGTCCACCGGCCTCCTTCGTAAACAGTTGACATCTAATTATAGATGAGGACTCATTGGATACGGGGGAGCCGCGGTGTCAGCCCGACGGATTCTCGGTGGGGGTGCCATCCGGATCCGTGCCCGTCTCCGGGTCGACCTCGGCCGGTGGAACCGGCTCACTGGTCGGGGTGGTGGAACCTGTCGTATCTGTGTGATTCATGGTTTGTCCTTCCTTGCGCGTCGTAGAACCGTACGTCGCCGCGAGGGCGCCCACGAGGGCTTGACAACCCTCAGGCGGGTTCGCGACCGACGCGCTTGCGCCGCCGCGGCGGCACCACCACCACGGCATCCGGTTCTCGCCACACCTTGACGATCGCCCAGGCCACCGCCGCGATCGGCACCGAGAGCACCGCACCGATGATGCCACCGAGGATGGTGCCAGCGGTGAGGGCGACAAGGATGACGAGCGGATGCAGCTTGAGCGATTGCGCCATGACGACCGGTTGGAGGAAGTTGCCCTCGAGCTGGTTCACGGCGATCACGATGATGAGCACGATGAGTGCTGCTCCAGGGCCGTTGGCCACAAGCGCCACCAGCGCCGCGAGAGCGCCGGCCACGGTTGCACCCACGATCGGGATGAACGCGCCGATGAAGACGATGACGGCGAGCGGCAGAGCTAGGGGAACACCGAGGATCGCCAGTCCGATGCCGATTCCGAGGGCATCAACGAACGCGATGATCGCGGTCCCGCGCACGTACCCTCCCAGGGTTGCAACCGCCGTGTCGCCAACACGCTCGCCGCGGGCACGCCGCAACGGGGTGAGCGGCTTGAGGAAAAACGCCCAGATGCGATCGCCGTCCTTCATGAAGAAGAACAGGATCACGACCGTCAGCACCGCCCCCGTGATGATCTCTCCCGCGAGGGTCACTCCGGCGAGCGCGCCCGTGCCGAACTGGCTGCTCGTGACGAAGTCGACGAGGGCCTGGCGGGCATCCTCGATCTGCCCGGCGTCTATCGGCAGTGGGCCGTTGAGGAGGAAGTCCTGAACCTGGTCGAGACCGTCGAGCGCTGAGCTTGCCAGTGCCTCCCACTGACCGCGCACCGCGAACACGATGAGGGTGACGATGCCCCCGAAAACGAGGATGCCGAGCACGAGAGTAATCCAGGTGGCGACGGCCGACGGCAGTCCTCGGCGGCGCATCCAGCTGAGCAACGGCGCGGCCGCTGACGCGATGATGACGGCGAGGAGCACGGGGATGACAACGAGTTTGAGTTGCACGAGGGCGAACACGATGACACTCGCGAGCGCGAGGATGAGGAGGATCTGCCCGCTGCGCAGCCCGAGTCGTCCCACGTGATCGGTGAGGAGGGCGGTCAACGTCGGTCGAGTGACGTCGGTCTCGATGGTTGTGGCGTCGATCTTCTTGCGTCTCACTATCGCTCCCTCGGGGTCGCTCGATTAGAGCATGCCCTAGAGCACCCGTGCCGGGCCTTGACACGGCGGGCGTTTGTGTCAACCGGCAATCTCTCGCGTTTGCTGACGGTACAGTCGCACGATGATGAGGAGTACTCCGACGGCCGGTTCACGCGGTCTCACGGTGACCGGACTCATCGGCATCCTTGTGGTGGTCGTGTCCGCCCTGCTGCTCGGAGTGTCCGGTGGCGGTGCGACAGGTATCGACATTGTCTGGTTCGACGTGCTCGCCGCTCACCGGTGGCAGCCCCTCGAGTCCGCAGCGCTCGCGTTGAACTACGTCGGCGGAACACTCTCGATGACCATCGTGACGATTGTGGTCGTGGTGGTGCTCCTCGTCCTTCGCCGAGTGCGTGAGGCCATCGTCATCGGTGGGAGTGTCGCCATCGCGACTGCGATCTCGACCATGATCAAGCTGTCGTTGGGCAGGCCGCGCCCGCCCGGGGCGCTCGCCGAGGTGGAGACGAGTTCCTTCCCCTCCGGCCATACGACGGCTGCTGCAGCGTTGACGATTGCGGTCGCGTTGCTCGTCGACCGGCTCTGGATGTGGGTGCTCGCCGTCGCGTGGGTGCTCGCGATGGCGTTCAGTCGCACCTACCTGCTTGTGCACTGGGCGACGGATGTCACGGCCGGTGCCATTCTCGGTGCATCCGTCGCCCTCGTGGTGTTTGCCGCGGTGCAGGGGTTGCTCGCGCGGCGGGCCCGAGTCACACCGTCGGCTGCGGTTTAGCGATCAGGTCGAGCACAACACGCTCGAGACCGTCGAGGCCCGCCGAGTCACGGATGTCGGCTCCGATTGCAGCGCTCGCGTTGCGGTACGACGGGGTGGCAAGCACGGTGCGGACGGCCTCGCGGATGCGTTCCGGGCTTGGCCGGTCGCTGCGCAGGTTGATGCCGGCGCCCGACCACTGCACACGCGCGCTCACCTCGGTTTTGTCTTCGGTCATGCCGGCGACGATGAGTGGCACGCCGTTTTCCATGGCGTAGTGGACGCCACCGTATCCGCCGTTGGTGATGTAGACGTCGGTGAGGGGCAGCAGTTTGTCGTAGGGAAGGTACGTGGCGGCTCGAGCATTCGCCGGCAGAGCGAGGCCATCGAGTGCCCGGCCGCCGGTGCTCACGACAACGAGCACGGGCTCGTCGGCGAGTGCCGCGAGGGTTGGCTCGATGAGTGCGCTCAGGTCCTGGTTGGCCACGGTGCCCTGTGTCACGTGCACAACGTGCTGGGCGGCCGCGACATCCGGCCACCATTCGGGCAGATCGCCTTCGCTTGCTGTCGTGCGCCCCATGGGGCCGACGAAGTGGACGGTCTCGGGGAGGTCGCTGCGCGGGTACTCGAATGAGGGCACCGTGAATTGCACGATCGCGTCGGCCATACTCGGCCAGTTGAGCACGAAGGTCGTGAGCTGTTTACCGGTGATGCGCTGCGCCATCTCGACGGCGGCGGTCTGCAGCGGGGCGAAGATGACCTTCTCGGCGAGCAGTCGCATCACACGGTTGCGGAGTCGGCCGATCGCGCCGGGTCGCGGGGGGATGCCGAGGCCGAACGGTGCGGTGTCGACGCTGGTGATGCCGAGCGGGATGATGCCGAGGTTGACGATCGCGGGGCGCTTGTCGCGCGGGCGCTGGAGGAGGGCCAGCGCACCGATGAACATGCTCTCGACGAGCACCGCGTCGGTGGACTCAGCCGCGACCGCTTCATCAACGGCGGCGACCTGAAGGGGGCCAGGCTCGATGAAGATGTGCTCGAGGTCGTAGCGGATGCCCGCCGGACCCTTGAGGCCGACGCGGCCCGGGAAGGCCGCGTCCATGTTGCGGTCGTCGTAGTCGGCGCCGGAGGGGAGCCCGATCCACGTGGCACCGGTCGCTTCGACGGCGGCGCGATAGCGGGTGCCGGTGAGGAACCGAACTCGGTGGCCGCGGCTGACGAGGAAGCGGGAGACGGACAGGAGGGGAAGCACGTGCCCGTGAACGGGTGTGCTGCAGATGAGGAAGGAAGACATGGTGACCTTTGGACAGAGAACGTTGCGGGGTAGACTGTTGGCTACACCGCAAGAGTATTACTTACACCGTGAGGAAAGTCAATATGCGAGCATACGAATCGCCCCTTCGTAGTGCCCAGGCCGCGCAAACCCGCACCAGGATTCTCGAGGCGGCGGGAGCTCTGTTCGCGGAGGCCGGATATTCCGGGACGTCACTCGCCCAGATCGCCGCGCGTGCCGGCGTCTCGGTCGAGACGGTCAAGCTTCACGGGCCCAAAAGTTCGCTGCTCATCGCCGCCTTCGATCAAGCGTTCACCGGGCAGGAAGGCGAGGGCGCGATCCACGAGCGAGACCTCGGCCGGGAACTCGCGGCGGCCCCCGATGACGCGCTTCTCGAGGGCTACATCGGTTTCATCGCCGAGGCCAACGTCCGAGCCAGCGAACTGTGGCTCACCGTGCAAACCGCCGCTCTCTCCGACCCCGCTATCCGGGCAGCGCACGACGCGGTCCAGTCGAGGAGGCGCTCCGACTTCGACCAGTCCATCGTTCTTTTCCGCGAGCGCGGTCTGCTGCACTCGACGCGTCCGCCCGGCGAACTCGCCGCCGCGCTCTCGTTCCTCGTGTCCCCGTCGAGCTACCTCGAACTCGTCGTCGGCTCGGGGTGGACCCTTCAGACGTACAAGGAGTGGTTGGCCGACACGATTCGCCGCGTCATCCTGAACTGAGGGAACTTTTCCCAGCAACTCGGTGTTGACTCCAACGAGGGCCGCAGCCAGCGGCTCACCCAAGGAGCGAAACCCCATGACCACCACCTATCGCAAAGATCCTGACGCGGTCGCGAACCTCACGCCGGAGCAGTACGCGGTCACCCAGCAGGACGCGACGGAGCCCGCCTTCCGCAACGAGTTTTGGAACAACCACGACGACGGCATCTACGTCGACGTCGTCTCCGGCGAGCCCCTCTTCTCGTCGACCGACAAGTTCGACAGCGGCTCGGGCTGGCCGAGCTTCACTCGTCCCATCGATCCCGCCAACGTCGTCCGCAACGAGGACCGCAGTTACGGGATGGTGCGCACCGAGGTGCGTTCGTCTGGCGGCGACAGCCACCTCGGCCATCTCTTCCCGGATGGGCCACGCGACCAGGGCGGATTGCGCTACTGCATCAACTCGGCGGCACTTCGGTTCATCCCGGTGGACCAGCTCGAGACCGAGGGCTACGGTGACTTCCGCAGCCTGTTCACTACGAAGGAGGCCTGATCATGGCGACCGAGACAGCGATTCTTGCCGGCGGATGTTTCTGGGGAGCCCAGCAGCTCCTGCGCCGCCGCCCGGGAGTCATCTCCACCCGCGTCGGCTACTCCGGCGGCGACACCCCCAACGCGACCTACCGCAACCACGGCGACCACGCCGAGGCGGTCGAGATCGAGTTCGACCCCGAGGTGATCTCCTACCGCGACATCCTGGAGTTCTTCTTCCAGATCCACGACCCGTCGACGAAGGACCGTCAGGGCAACGACATCGGTCGTAGCTACCGCTCCGCGATCTACTACGAGAACGAGGAGCAGAAGCGTGTCGCCCTCGACACGATCGCCGACGTCGACGCGTCAGGTCTGTGGCCCGGCAAGGTCGTCACCGAGGTCGAGCCAGCGGGCGACTTCTGGCAGGCCGAGGAGGAGCACCAGGACTACCTCGAGAAGTACCCGAACGGCTACACATGCCACTACGTTCGCCCGAACTGGAAGCTGCCGCAGCGCCAGTCCGCCTGACGATGACCGTCGAAAATGCCCGCCGAACTGGATTCGGCGGGCATTTTTGTGTCACACGCGGGATCCGCGCCCGTCTCCCGCCTGAGCGGTCGCAGCCCAGCTGGCGAGCAGACCGAGGGCCTCGCGGGAACGGCTCGCGGGTTCGGTCGAGTACACAAAAAGCGTCTGGTGTTGGTCACCGGGGAGCGACAGGGACTCGTACTGCACGGTGAGGTCGCCGACGATCGGATGCCGCAGCCGCTTCGATCCGTAGGTGCGCTGGAACACGCGGTGCTCCCCCCACCACTGGCGAAACTCGGGGCTCGCCTCGGCGAGCGCGGAGACGAGTTCCTGGGTTGCACGGTCATCCGGATCGTTTCCCGCCTCGAGCCGAAGGCTCTCCACGGCGGCCCTCGCTTGTACGTCCCAGTCGAGGAAGAGCTGCCGCGCGTCGTCGCTCAGGAGCATCCACTTCGCGTAGTTGCGGTCGGCAGCGGGCATCCTGTCGAAATCGACGAACAGGGCCCTTGCGAGTCGGTTGCTCGCGAGCACATCCGATCGTCGTCCGAGCACGATGGCCGGCTGCCCTTCGAGCGAGTCGAGAAACTGGTGGAGGGCTGGGCGCACTCGTTGAACGGGAGAGACCCGACGGGTTCGCGCGAGCGGCGAGTGCCCGATGAGATCGCGAAGGTGTGAGCGGCCAGCATCATCCAGCCCGAGCGCGTCCGCAATCGCGTCGACGACACTCTCGGAGGGAACGATGCGCCGACCCTGTTCGAGGCGCGCGTAGTAATCGGCGGAGACGCCAGCCAGCACCGCAACTTCCTCGCGGCGCAGTCCAGGGACGCGGCGAATCCGGCCGTCGGCGGGGAGTCCCGTCCCTGCGGGGTCCACCGCAGCACGTGCGCGCCGCAAGAAGTCGGCGAGTTCGCGATTGGTGTCTGCCATGGTCCGATTCTCGCTCAGCTCCGCCGTTCCGTGCCTGGGTCGCTCAGTCCTAGTCAGCCGCGACCTCGTCACGAGAGGGCTCGGGGTGGCCCTCCGGACGGCCACCGACGGTCCAACACTGGAATCACGGATTTCGAGAAAGGACACACCATGACCTACCCCACCACTCACCCAGCAACCTGGTTCGTGACCGGCGCCTCGCGCGGACTCGGTCTCGAACTGGTCCGGCAGATCCTCGACAGGGGCGACAACGTGACGGCGACAAGCAGGTCGGCCGAGCGCCTCGTCGCGGCGCTCGATGGCAGCGACACCTCGCGCCTGCTCGCCCTCGAGGTGGACCTTCGCGACGAGCAGGCCGTCTCGGCGGCGATCACCGCCACGATCGAGCGTTTCGGCGACCTCGACGTTGTCGTCAACAATGCCGGCTACGGCTTCCTTGCCGCGGTCGAAGAGGTGACGGATGCCCAGGCCAGGGACATGTTCGACGTGCAGCTCTTCGGTGCCTGGAACGTGCTCCGCTCGGCGCTGCCCACCTTCCGCGCGAAGCGCAGCGGACACATCATCAACGTCTCGTCGATCGTCGGTCTTGTCGCGTTCCCCGGGTGGGGCCTCTACGCCGCAGGCAAGTTCGCCATCGAGGGGCTGAGTGCCTCGCTCGCCGGCGAAGTCGCGGGCCTCGGTATCGACGTGACGATCGTCGAGCCCGGGTACCTTCGTACCGACTTCCTCAAGCCCGTGTCGCTCGGTGTCGCGAGCACCGAGATTGAGGGCTACGAGGCGATCCGCGAGATGACGGCAGCGCACCAGGCGATGCCGGGCACGCAGCTCGGTGACCCCGTGCGGGCGGCGGCAGCCATCGTCGACGTCGCGGTGTCGGGCGCCGCGCCGCTGCACCAGCTCCTCGGATCGGATTCCTACGCAATCGCGACGGGCGCGCTGAAGGGCCTCGCTGAAGAGTTCGAGGCCGGCCACGCGCGCGCGATCACCACGGACATCCCCGGTGTGAACTAGTCACGAGCATCCGCGGGGTCGGCTCTCAGGAGCCGGCCCCGTCGGGTGTGATGACAACGAGAGGCGCATCGGCTGGTACTTCGATTTTCGGGAACCGCGAGCGATAGGCCCCGGATGCCCGCTCCCACCCCGCGGAACCACCCGGCACCACCTGCCCGACGCCCGCCAGCCACACCCCGTCGCGGAGCACCTCGACGGCGGCGGGATCGCGGAGGTTGCGCCACCACTTTTTGGTCTCGTGCTTGCTCGGCCACACGACGTACTCGTTGTCCAGCGGCGCGTACTGCACGGGCAGCTCGTGCACTGCTCCCGTGCGGCGCCCCCGCACGCGCAGTCCGATGAGGGTGGGGCCGAGCATCCGGTGTACGCGCGACTCGAGGAGCGTCAGTGTCGCGCGGCCGGAGGCCGACTCGCCCGCGACGAGAGGAGCGGCGAGTCCGCTCACGAGTCCGAGGAGAGCACCCGCTGCGGCTCCCGTGGCGCTCGCCGTGATGATGATCGCGGCTGGCGCCCAACTCTCGTCTGGCGCGGTCGCACCCGCGAAGATGATGACCATGGCGGGTGCCCACGCCGCAGCCGAGATCCCCACCCACCGCCACGGGTAGGGGGCTTTCCTGCGTAACACGAAGGATTGTCCCGTACCCAGTACCGCGCCCATGATCGCCCCGAGCAGCAGTGCACCACCGAGGATGACCCACCACGGCGGTCCATCTCCCGAACCGCCCGCGAGCTGCGACGGCACGGATGCTGCGGCCCAGCCCACTCCGGCGATCGCGACAGTGACGATGGCCCACGCCGCGGCGCTCGCGCCCGGCAGCCAGCGCCGCAGGACAACACCTTGCAGCACCCCCAGGGCGGTTCCTTCGACGAGTCCTCCCGCGACGATGATGAACAGTGCGAGCCAGGGTGACGGGACGGTCGCGGCGAGAAGTGCCGCGGTGGCTGCAGCCGTCATGCCGATCGTCTCCGCGAGAGTGCACGCCGCGACCCACCTCCCCAGTGGCAGGACGCGGCGTGCGTCCGAACCCGTCACCGACGGAAGAGGCGACCTGTCACGCCTGTCGGTCGGATCCGGAGATAGGTGCGCCCCAGTCCCGGGGCCCAGGCCCACACGGGTTCTGCGCTCGCGGTGCGGATCTCGTCGGCATCTGCCACCACCTCGGCGACACCGGTCACGACGACACTCCACGCGCCGAGGGAGTTGACGTCGTCGACCTCGAACGCGACGTGGGGGTTGAGGAGGATGTCATCGACCTTGGTGCCGTGTTCCGTGCGGACGAGGATTCCGTCGTCGTCGGCGAGGAAGTTCACGGGAAAGACGTCGGGATGATTGTCGACGCTCACGGCGAGGCGTCCGAAACTCTTGCTGCGGAGGCGGCTCCACGATTCCTGCTCGTCGAGCACAGACGTGTGCGTTGGGGAAACCATGGTGTGCAGTCTTGCGGGGTCGCTCGCGGGTTCGAAGGGTCGAAGGTCCCGTCGAGATTAGCCGCGCGCCATCGCAGTTGGTGTGTCGGTTGCGCGCGCGTCTCGCGCAGCCAGGACTCGACGCCCCGCTCGCAGACTGTTCAGGATCGCGATCACATCGATGACTTCCTGAAGGCTCGCCCCGATGATCGCCGGCAGCACTCCGGTTGTGGCCACGAGCATGAGTGCAACACTCAGCCCGATCCCGATTCCGATGCTCTGGTAGGCGATTCGGATGGTGCGCTGCGCGAGAGCCATGACGTCGGCCGCGCGACCGATGTCCTCAACGAGGATGACGGCGTCGGCCGATTCGCTTGCTGCCGTGGCGCCTCGAGCGCCCATCGCGATGCCGACATCGGCCGCGGCAAGAACGGGTGCATCGTTGACTCCGTCGCCGACCATCATGACGGGGCGCGGCTCGAGTCGGCTCACGGCCTCGACCTTTCCCGCCGGGAGCAGGGCAGAGCGCACCTCGTCCACACCCGTCAGCTCGGCGATGCGTTCCGCGGTCTCCTGGGCGTCACCGGTGAGCATGACGGTGCGGCGAATGCCCAGCCCACGCAACCGTCGCAGGGTGGCGGATGCCTCGGGCCGAACCTCATCGGAGAGCACAATCCTCCCCAGCAGCCGGCCGTCGCGGGAGACGTAGACCGCGGTCTCGCCCGGCGCGAGCGGAGGGAACGTGTCATCCGCTCCGGGGTCGACGAATGACCGTTTGCCGGCACGCACCTCGTGCTCCGCGACCGTTCCCCGCACACCTTCCGCGACAACTTCGGTGACCCCGGCAGCGCCGAGCACCGGCAGTCCTCGTCGGTTGCTCTCCGCCACAATTGCGGTGGCGAGCACGTGCACGGAGTCTTCCTCGACGGCCGCACCGGCTGCCACCAGATCGTCGTCGGTTCCGTGCACGGCCTCCACACGATCCACCTCGGGTGTTCCCCGCGTCAGGGTGCCGGTTTTGTCGAATGCAGCGCTTCGTGCTCGCGCGAGTTGCTCGAGCACGCCGCCGCCCTTCACGATGACGCCCTCGCTCGCCGACCTGCTCATCCCGGCGATGAACGCAACGGGGGTGGCGATAAGGAGTGGGCACGGTGTGGCGACGACGAGTACCTCCGCGAAGCGGGACGGCTCCCCCGAGACGAGCCACGCGATCCCTCCGATCGCGAAGGCGACAAGCGTGAAGGGAGCAGCGACGCGGTCGGCAAGTCGCACGAAGGGCGCCTTGCTGTCGGCCGCGGATCGAACCAGGTCGACGATGGTTTGATACTGGCTGTCGGCAGCCGTGGCCGCCGCGCGGAGCCGCACGAGGGCTCCGCCGTTGACGACCCCGCTCAGTACGGTGTCGCCGCCGACACGCGTGACGGGCAGGCTCTCACCCGTGATGGACGACTCGTCGAACGACGCCCGGTCGCTGAGGATGATGCCGTCGACGGGCACGACCTCGCCCGGTCGTACCTCGAGTTCATCGCCGACGCTGACCGCGTCGACGGGGATATCGCCTCGAGCAGCGTGAGCCATGACGGGGGCGCGCTTGAGGAGAGCGCTCAGTTCGCTCCGTGCCCGGTGGGCAGCGTAATCTTCGAGCGCCTCACCACCGGTGAGCATGAGTACAACAACGAGTGCCGCCCAATAGTCACCGAGGGCCACCGTGCTCGCGATCGCGGCGACCGCGAGGATGTCGATTCCCCAACTGCCGGAGCGCAGCGAGCGCACCATGGCCACGGCGCTGCGCGCGGCGACGAGTACAGCGAACGCGCTCTCAATCCAGCGCACGACCGGGGATGCCGGGGTGGCGGTGAGCACCAGTGCGGTGAGCCCCACGACAACGGTGGCGCTTACCCACGGGTAGCGCAGCGCGAGTGTTCCCACCCGCCGCCAGGTCATGCGCGCGCGATCAGGACGGGCGAGTTGAGGTTCAGCAACACCTCGTGGGTGGTCGACCCGAGGTAACCGGCTCTGGCGGTGTCGGCGCGTGTCGCTCCGAGGACGAGCAATCCGGCGGATCGGCTCGCGTCGAGTAGCGCCTCCGCGGGGCGCCGTCGCGACACGCGGCGGCGAATGACCAGTGCCGGATGGATGTCCGCTGCCAGGGCCGCGGCATCCGCGAGGAGACGTTGCCCTCCGTCGCCGGGCGCTGCGTTCACGAGCGACAGCTCATTGCCCACGTGGGCTGCCTCCTGGGCCCCTCGCGTCACGGCCACCTCCCACGGTGTTCCTTCGGCAACCCCCACAACGACCCCGCGCCGTGCGGTCACGGGTGTGTCGGGGATGACCGCGACAGAACTCGTGGCTGTCGAGGCTACAACCACGCTCCGCGTTCCGAGAACCCTTCCCGAGAGGTAGCCGGTCTTGTGGGTTCCCACCACGAGCAGGTCTCCGGGTTCGGCAGACACGGCGAGCTCCCACGCCGTGCTGCCCTGGCGGATGCTGGTCGTGATCGGTGCATCGGGGGCACACCGTCGGGCGACCTCGAGTGCGTCCGCGAGGAGGCCGTTCGCGCCGCGCCGGGCATCGTCCGCGTAATCCTCACCAAGCTGGCCCCATTCGCCGTCGACAACGTGGACGAGTTCGAGGGCTTCATGGTCGCGTGCGGAGCGTTTTGCCGCCCACGTGATGGCTGCTCGACTGGGTCCCGAGCCGTCGACGCCGACCCTGATGGTCATAGAAGCTCCTCGTCAAGGATCTCGGGAAGAACGGTGATGGGTCCGCCGGGTGCCGGCACGACGAGAACGGGTGCCGGCAGGTTGAGGATGACGTCGTGGCTCGTCGAGCCGAGGATGAGACTTCCGAGGGCTCCGCGGCCGTGCGTCCCCACGATGACCAGGCCGGAGCTGCGGCCACGGTCGACGATGGCCTCGGCGGCCGATCCCGACTCCAGGGCGAGCTCGACGGGCACACCCGGATGGGCACGACGAACTCGATCGGCGGCATTCTCGGCGACCTCTTTTGTCACGTCGTAGAACTCGGCGGCGACCGCGCGGTCGTGACCGAACGCCTCGGTCCACGAGGTGACGATCGTGAGCGCTCCACCGCGGTGCGCAGCCTCACGCCCGGCGCGATCGAGTGCGCGGTCTGCCGTCTCGTCGTCCGTCCACCCGACCACCACGTCACTCGGGCCGTCGACCCACCCGCGCGGCACAACCGCAACGGTGCACTGAGCCCTGCCCGCGATGCGCAGCGCGAGTGTTCCGAGCACCACACCCGATACGGCACCCACCGGTGTCGACTCGACGACCAGGAGGTCGGCACGTCGAGACACCGAAAGGAGAACGTCGGCGACCGGTCCGCGCCGCACGCTCACGGTTACCGGGACCTCCGGCACTCTGGCGCGGGTGACACCGGCGATGCGTTCGAGTGCACGTCGAGCCTCGTCGGGGGCGCCCCGGCGCGGCAACACCGTGAGGATCTCGAGCGTCATCGCCGTCTCCCGGGCTCGAACGATGGCCCACTCCAGTGCGGAATGCTCGTTGCCGTGCCGTTCGGTGTTCACGGCGACTATGACCTTGTCCATCCTCCACCTCCACGTTCGGTTGTGTCAGACTGGCTCCGTTCGGCTCGGCGCGGCAGAGCCGAAGGTCCCGCGCCCTGGGGGCGCATCCGCAGGAGGTCGCGATAGTGGATGACGCGGAAGGCCTGACTTTTCCGGACGGCCCTCGAACCGAACTGGATTCGTCGCTCGCACGGCTCGTCCAGTCGGCTCAGGAGGTGCTCGCCACCCAGGGTCGGCTCCGCAACCTCCTGAAGGCCACACGGTCTGTTGCCGGCGAGATCGAACTTGCGGCCGTGCTCCGCACGATCGTGGAGGCCGCCGTCGATCTTGTCGGTGCCCGGTACGGCGCCGTCGGTGTCATCGGTCCCGACGGGATGCTGGAGCAATTCATCCACGTCGGGATGCCCGACGACCTCGTGGCCCACATCGGTCACCTTCCCCAAGGTCACGGGCTCCTCGGCGCCCTGATCGAAGAACAGCAACCCATCCGGCTGCCCGATATCGCGGCAGACCCACGCTCGAGCGGCTTCCCGGCCGGGCATCCGCCCATGACGACCTTTCTCGGTGTCCCCATTCGCGTACGAGGCGAGACGTACGGAAACCTCTACCTCGCCGAGCACGAGGGTGGTCCGTTCAGTGCAGAGGACGAGGAGTTGCTCGTGGCGCTCGCGGCAACGGCCGGTGCCGCCATCGATCACGCCCGATTGTTCGACGAGAGTAGACGGCGCGAGCGGTGGACCGCGGCATCGGCGGAAGTGACCGCGGCCCTTCTGTCGGATGATTCGGAGCAATCCCTCGCGGTGCTCGCCGATCGGGTGGCCCTGCTTGCCGACGCGGACACGGTGTGTGTTGTCCTTCCGGCCGCGGAGGGGCGATTGCGGGTCGACGTCGTCCGCGGCGACGCTGCTGACACGCTCGTCGGCCTAGTGTTCGCCGCCGACGGCACACTCGCCGGTCGCGCGCAGGAGAGCGGTCACCCCCACCTCACCGATGTCGGCGACCCGCTGGATCCGCTGGCCCTCGGCCCGACGATGGCGCTGCCGATTGCGATTCCGGGCGAGCGTGGCGGGGTGCTCACGGTCTCTCGCGCCGCGGGTCGACCGCGGTTCGCGACGAGTGATCTCACGCTCGCCGCGGATTTTGCCGCGCAAGCGAGTGTGGGGCTTCGGCTTGCGAGCGCGCAGGCCGACCGCCGCACGATCGCGATGCTCGAGGACCGTTCGCGCATCGCGCGCGATCTCCACGACAACGTCATTCAGCGCCTCTTTGCTGCCGGACTTTCGCTACAGGCGCTCGCCGGGAGTGTCGACGGCGCGACTCGCGCGCGACTCGCCGAGCAAGTGGATGCCCTCGATGCCGCTATTGCCGACATCCGCACGGCGATCTTCACCATGACCTCGAGCAACGCCGACGAGCGTCCGTCGCTGCGCCACCGCGTCATCGACCTCATGGGGGAGTTGGGGGAGGCCTTTCCCGAATCACCGCGTCTGACGTTCTCCGGTGCGGTTGATCTTCTGGTCACGCAGGACCTCGCAGACGATATGGTCGCCGTTCTGCGGGAAGCGCTGAGCAATGCGGCGCGCCACGCAGAGGCGAACGACGTGTGGGTGCGTATCTCTGCCCTCGATGGCGTCGCGAGTGTTGTGGTCGAGGACGACGGAGTTGGAATACCCGCGACCTTGCAACGTTCCAGCGGTACGGCGAACCTCGATGCTCGTGCGCGTTCGCGCGGCGGAGAGTTCACGCTGGGCACGCGGGAGCCGCGCGGTAGCGTGGTGCGATGGGCAGTCCCCCTGGAGGGCGAATGATTCGTGTGTTCCTCGTCGACGATCACGAGATCGTGCGTCGCGGTGTCGCCGACCTCATCAACGCAGGGAACGACCTCGAGGTGGTTGGCGAGGCCTCGACCGTGCGCGAGGCGAAGGGGCGGATCGCGGCGACAAGGCCCGACGTCGCCGTTCTCGATGTGCAGCTCCCCGACGGCAACGGGGTCGACCTCTGCCGAGACGTCCGTTCGGCAGACCCGACCGTGCAGTGCCTCATGCTCACAGCCTTTGCCGACGACGAAGCGAGCCGCACCGCCGTCCTTGCCGGTGCTGCTGGCTACGTTTTGAAGGACATCCGAGGTCAGGGTCTTCTCGATGGCATCAGGCGTGTCGCTCGAGGCGAACGTCTCGTGACGGCGGCGACCACCAAACGTGTTGTCGAGCACGCGACCGAGAAGGCGGCGGCGACAACGGTCGATCTCAGTTTGCGCGAACAGCAGGTGCTCCGGCTCATCGCCGATGGCCTCACCAACCGGCAGATCGGCGAGCGGCTGGAGTTGGCGGAGAAAACCGTCAAGAACTACGTGTCGGGGCTCCTCGCCAAGCTGGGGATGGAGCGCCGCACCCAGGCCGCCGTCTACGGTGCACGGCAGCGCAGCGACGACGCACGGTAACCGTGGTCGCTCGGCACTAGCATTCGAGCATGACGAGCGAATCGGCGTGGGCCCGCACCCCCATTCAGCCGCAATCCGTTGACGCACCGCTCTCCCGTTCGGCGGTCTTCCTCACCCTCACGCTGAGTGGCCACCCCGACGCGGCGGCACGGGCGCGTTCCGTGCTCGGCGATCTCGGCGGACTCGTGCGCGCGGTGGGATTCCGTGATCTCGGGGCGCACTTGTCGTGCGTCGCAGCGATCGGCTCGGAGGTGTGGGATGCCGTCACCGGCCTGCCTCGGCCGGTGCAGCTTCATCCGTTCCCCGCCGTCGTTGGGCCAGCCCACACGGCACCATCGACCCCCGGCGACCTCTTTTTTCACATCCGGGCCGAGCGCGACGACTTCTGTTTCGAACTCGAGCGCCTCATCCTCGACAAACTCGGTAATGCCGTACAGGTCGCCGACGAGACGGTGGGTTTTCGCTACTTCGACTCGCGCGACCTTCTCGGTTTCGTCGACGGTACCGAAAACCCCACGGGCTCGGGCATGCGCGAGTGGGCGCTCGTCGCCGACGGCGACCCGGATCACGCGGGCGGAAGCTACGTTGTCGTGCAGAAATACCTCCACGACCTGGCCGCGTGGAACGCGCTCAGTACCGAGACGCAGGAGAAGATCATCGGGCGCACGAAGGCCGACAACGTGGAGCTCGACGACCTCCCGCGCAAGTCGCACAAGGACCTCGCGACGATCGTCGATGACGATGGCGTCGAGCACGACATCCTGCGCGACAACATGCCGTTCGGCAGGCCGGGTGCCGGCGAGTTCGGCACCTACTTCATCGGCTACTCGAAGGACGTGTGGGTGACGGAGCGGATGATCAGCGCGATGTTCCTCGGTGACCCTCCCGGTTCGTACGATCGCATCCTCGATGTCTCGCACGCCGTCACGGGTGCGACTTTTTTCGCACCGTCGAACGACGTCCTGGAGTCCTTCGGCGACTAGTTCGCGGCTGCCCTGGTGAGGTGCTCGACCTCGACGGGAGCCGTCGAGAACGCCTTCGCCGCGGCGATGAGCTCATCGTCGGCCTCGGTCGATCGCACATCGTGCTGCGCGAGGTGTTCCCGCCAGCTGCCAAGCCAGAACGCCTCGACCACAACACCGGGTCGTTCTCGGTCGTCGAACGCCTGCCATTGCCTGGCTCCCGTCCGTCGCCTGCTGCGTCCCAGGCGTTCGAGCGCGGAGAAGAACTCCCGGCGCGAGGCGGCGGGCACCGTGTAGCGCACGAGAACGAGGGTCGGGGCATCCTCGTCGATCGGCTCCTGATCGACCATGGGCACGTCGGTGAGCGGCAGGGGCACCGATGCCCTGCCCTTGTCTGCGGTGGAGAGGAACGGCCAGAACACCTGGCTGAGCGCAACCAGCAGCACGAGACCACCCGCGACGAGGGACGCCGTCGTCACCCCGATGAGAGCCGCCCCGGCACCCGCGAGCGCAGACCCCGCTGCCGTCGACCCAAAGAGCACGATCTGGTAGATCGAGAGTCCTCGAGTACGCACCCACACCGGGAGGAAGGACTGCACCGCGCCGTTGAGGCTCGCGAGCACGGCGATCCACGCGAGACCCATGATGACGAGCACCACCACCGTGATAGCCAGCACGTCCACCGCGGCGATCGCCGCGAGGCCGAGTCCGAAGACGACGGATGCCACGAGCACGGTGCTGTTTATGCCTATCCGCCGCACCACCGGCGTGAGCACAAATGCACCAGCGATCGATCCGCCACCGATCGCGGTCAGAAGCAGGCCGTACCCACCGGAGTCGAGGCCCAGCGGTCCACTCGCGATGAGCGGAAGGAGGGCGAACAACGCCGAGGCGGGCACGATGAACAGTCCGAGTCTCAGGAGGATGCGCCGCACCACCCCCGAGTTCGCCACATACCGCAGTCCCGCCCGGAGGCCATCGACGAACGGCTCGACCCGCTGCTCCGGCGGATGGTAGCCACGCCAGAACACAACAACGAGCAGGAAAAAGGCAAACGTAGCGGCGTTCAGTGCGAAGACGAAGGGAACACCGAGACCAGCGATGGCGACGCCCGCAATGGCGGGACCGAGAGCCCGCGCGATGTTGACGGAGATCGAGCTGAGGCTCGCGGCCTGCGGGATGAGGGCACGCGGCACGATGTCCGGCACGATCGCCTGATACGCGGGCAGCTGCACCGCAGACGCGGCGCCGAGAAGAAAGGTGAGCCCCAAGAGCAGAGCGGGTGTCATCGCGCCCGTGGCGGTGAGCACGGTGAGCACGAGACCGATCACCACCTGCGCGGCCTGGACGACGATGAGCAGACTGCGGCGGTTCACGAACTCCCCGAGCACACCGGCAGGGATGCCGAGCAAGAGGATGGGAGCCGCGGACGCGCTCTGAACGAGTGCGATCACGATCGGCGAACTGTTGTTCTCGACGAGGAACCATTGCGCTCCGACCGTCTGCATCCAACTGCCGATGTTGGAGACAAGTGCCGCGATCCACAGGGCTCGGAACGCCGAGACACGCAGCGGAGCGAACGCCGAACCGGCCTGCTCGGAGCTCGTGCTCGTCATCGTCCCAGTATGCGCGATGGGGGGTTCGTGGCGCGGGCCTGACGCCCAGGCGTCGGCACCTAGCATGGGGGGATGACCACCCCCTTCCTCCTCTCCGACGAGGTGTCCGCAGCCCTCGACGCCGGCCGACCGGTCGTGGCACTCGAATCGACGATCATCTCGCACGGCCTGCCGCGCCCGCGCAACCACGAGGCCGCCATCGAGTTTGAAAACATCCTCCGTGAGGCGGATGTCACACCAGCGACGATCGCGGTGCTCGACGGGGTTCCCCGCATCGGCCTCGACGCCGTCGGTGTCCGCCGCATCGCGGAGGAGGAACTCGCCAAGGCGAGTGTGCGCGACCTGCCCATCATCGCGGCGGCGCGCTCGAGTGCCGCCACGACGGTGGCTGCCACCTCCCACCTGGCCTCGCTCGCGGGCATCCGTGTCTTCGCAACGGGAGGGCTCGGCGGTGTTCACCGTGGCGCGTCGGAGAGCTTCGACGAGTCGGCCGATATCTCCACCCTCGCGGTGACCCCCATCACGGTCGTGAGTGCGGGGGTGAAATCGGTGCTCGATATCGCCGCGACACTCGAGCGCCTCGAAACCCTGAGTGTCCCCGTGATCGGATTCGGCACACGGATCTTCCCGAGCTTCTGGTTGCGAGAGTCCGAGTTCGAACTGGACTGGGCGGTCAACGATGCAGCAGAGGTTGCCGCGATCATGAAAGCGCAGGATGAGCTCGGCCACGGTCAGGGCATCGTTGTCGCCAACCCGATCCCGCTCGACCAGCAGTGGGACCCGGCAGAGCACGACCGTATCCTCGCGGACGCCCTCGCCCTCGCCGACGAGGCAGGTGTCACGGGCAAGGCGGTGACCCCGTTCCTCCTGTTGAAGATCGTGGAACTCTCGGAGGGTCGCAGCCTCGAGGTCAACCTCGATCTCGCCCGCAACAACGTGCGGGTCGCCGGTCAGATCGCCACGGCCTGGTCCGCGCTCCGCTGACATGGCAACCCGTTCGCGGATCATCTGCTTCGGCGATGTGATCGACGATGTCGTGGTGATCCCGAACGGTGCGCTGCGCGAAGACACCGACACACCGTCGACCATTCGTTTTGTGGCTGGCGGTTCAGCGGCGAACACGGCGGCGTGGCTCGGCGAACTCGGAGCAGACGTCGACCTCGTCGCGAGTGTCGGCGAGGGCGACGCGGCCCGCCACGCTGCCGCACTGGGCGGAGTGAGAACTCATCTCACCGAGCGGGCGGGGCTTCCCACGGGCACCATCGTTGTGCTCGTCGACGGGGAACGGCGTCACATGCTCACCGAGCGGGGAGCCAATACCGCCCTCGATCCCGCGACGGTCACGGATGCCCTCCTCGACGACGCGGCTGTGCTCCACATCACCGGCCACACCCTCCTCAATCCGCTCGCCCTCGGCGACCTCGTGGACCGCGCGGGTCGCGCCGGCGTCGCGGTCTCGGTGTCACCCGGTTCTGCCGGGTTTCTTCAGGACATCGGGGTGGCGCGGTTTCTCGAGGCGTTTGCCGGAGCATCCATCGTGTTCGCGAGCCTCGATGAGGGTCGCGTCATCACCGGACTCGTGGAGCCGGCCGAGGTCGCTGCGGCACTCCCGTTCCCTCACGTCGTGCTGACCCTCGGCAGGGACGGGGTTCTGGCAGGGGTCGACGAGCACCTCCGAGTGCCGGCGGTGCGGGCATCCGCCGTCGACCCGACGGGCGCCGGTGACGCATTTTGCGCCGGGTACCTCGCCGAGTGGGTCGCGTCGGGGAATGTGCACGCTGCGGCGATCGCGGGTACACAAACGGCGGCTCGAGCCGTCGAGACGGTGGGGGCGAGGCCGCTCAGTTCGCGGCCTTGACCGCCTCGTAGGCCGCAAGCGCGTCCTTGCGGCTCTCCTTCAGATCCACGATGGGATCCGGGTAGTCCGGTGTGCCGTATTCCGGCACCCAGCGGCGAATGTAGTCGGCATCCGGGTCGAACTTGGCGGCCTGGAGTTCGGGATTGAACACGCGGAAATACGGCGCGGCATCCGCGCCAGACCCCGCAACCCACTGCCAGCTCCCCGGGTTGTTGGCCTCGTCGGCGTCGACGAGGGTGTCCCAGAACCACTCCTCACCGATGCGCCAATCGACGAGCAGATTCTTGATGAGCAGGCTCGCGGCGACCATCCGGACACGGTTGTGCATATAGCCGGTGTGCCAGAGTTCGCGCATACCGGCGTCGACGAGCGGGATGCCCGTCCTGCCGTGATGCCACGCGTCGAGGGTCTCGTCGTCGGGCTCCGACCACCCGAAGGCGTCGAACGCTGGCCGGAAATTCTTCGTCGCGAGGTCTGGCCAGTGGTACAGGAGGTTCCAGTTGAACTCGCGCCAACCGACCTCGCGCAGATACCCGGCCGACTTCGGGGAGCGACCCTTCACGCTGTGCCACAACTGGTAGGGGCTGATCTCCCCGAAGCGAAGGTGCGGCGAGAGCCGACTCGTCGCGGGAACGGCGGGTTCGTCACGTCGGTCGTACTGATCGAGGCCGTTCTCGAGGAAGTCGGCGAGGCGCGCCTGGGCACCGAGCTCACCGGGCGTCCAGGTCTCGCGTAGACCGCCGGCCCAATCGGGACGGGTCGGGAGCAGGCGCCATTCGTCGAGGTCCTCAGACAGGATGCCGAGACCGACGTCGGCGGGTCCCCTGATCGCGCTCAGATCGGGCTCGGGGAGGGGCATCCTCACGTCCCGTTCCAGACTCGCGCGCCAGAACGGCGTGAAGACGCGGTAGGGGGAGCCGTCCGAGGTCGTGATCGTCCACGGCTCGACGAGGAGATTCGCGGCGAAGCTCGTCGCCTCGCGACCGCCCTCGCGGAGTCGGGCCTTGAGGCGGGCATCCACCTCCCTGCTGGAGGAATAGCGCCGGTTCCAGAAGACGGCTTCCGCATCGACCTCGTCGGCGAGTGTCGCGAGAACCTCGTCTCCGGCTCCGCGTCGCAACACGAGTGAACCGCCAAGGCGCTCGTTGATGGCAGCAAGAGAATGGTGCAACCACCATGTGCTGGCGGCCCCGAGGGTGCGGACTTCGGGGCTGACCTCGTCCAAGACGTACACCACGATGACGTCGCCGCCGTGGCCGACCGCGGCGTCGAGCGCGGGGTTGTCGGCGAGCCGAAGGTCGTCACGTAGCCAGACGATCGAGGTGCCCGTCACGAGGGGGCGCCCCCGTTGCGGAGCTTGTCGCACAGCTGTGTGAGCGTCTCGAGTTCGTCGGACGAGAGTGAACTGCCCACCCGGCGCTGGATGGAGTCGGCATGCTGGACGGCCACCGAGAGGAAGAGCTCATATCCCGCGTCCGTGAGATGTGCCACCGTCCCGCGGCCGTCGCCCGGATCGGATTCCTTGCTCACGAGGCCGCGCGCCGCGAGGCGGTCGACCAGTCGGCTGACGCTCGGCTGGGAGAGGAGCAGATGTTTGTTGAGATCACGGATGCGCAACCGGCGTCCCGGCCACCGGCTCAGGTTGAACAGTACGTCGTACTCGGTGAACGAGATTTCATCGGACGGAAACTCGGCGTTCAGTTCACGTAGCACCGCGACTTGCGCGCGGAAGAGCGCTTCCCACGCAGCGACGGATGCGGCTCGTTCGCTCACCCTCACCACTCTAGATTGCGCCGGTGTCACTGGAGTAGACAGCTCGCGCTAAAGTATTCATGTTTTCGGCCGTAGGGGACGCGGTCACCGCCATCAAGGGGGTGATATGCGTCTGCGCCCGCAGAACGAGTACATGGCACGACCCGAGCTCGACGCGGTCTTCGACCGGGTGAAGTCCTTCGCGGTCCTGGAAGCGTCCCGCGGGAGTGGCAAGACCGCCGCCATCCGCGAGTGGACATCGCGTCGACCGGACCACGTGTTCGTCGAGGATGCCGCGGATCAGGCTGTCGCACTTCGTGCCGAACGAGCGCTCTCGAACGGCGCGACCATCGTCATCGATCAATTCGAGCGAGCTCCGCTGGGCCTCGCTCACGAGCTGCTTGACCTCCGCGCGCGCCATCCGCGAGGGCGAGTTATCGTCGCGGGGCGGTCCGTCGGTGTACTCGCGGATCGTGTCATCCGGGTCCGACACGGCATCGAACGCATCCCGCCAGAAGTCCTCGATCTCACCGATGCTCAGATCGAGGTGATCGTGGGCTTGCGTCCGGCGGCCGCTCAGGCGGACGCTCTTCGGCTTCCCCTCGTCTGCCTCACCGCTGGCAGTCTCGTGGCCGAAGAGGGAATGGACATCCTCGAGGCGACCGATCTCGCAACCGACGCCGCCCTGCGTGAAGCGCTCGACGGGTTCGGCGCCGTCGTGCAGCGCGCCGTCGAGCGAGCGGCAATCCCCGTCGAACTCCCCGAGCAACCGCAGCACCCGCCAGGAGGATTCGACTTCGCCGACTATCGCGAACTCATCAACGAACTCACGCGACGTGGCCTCGGCACGCGACAGGATGCCACGTTCCGTTTCGCGCCGGCCTGGCGTAGGGCGCTCAACACGCGCCTGCGCCGTGCCGCGCCCGTTGAGTTCCGTCGTGCTCATGCCGCTGCGGCCACCTCCGTCGCTTCCGCGCATCCTCTCCGCGCTCTCGACCACTACCTCGCGGCTGGGCAACTCGAGGAAGCGGCAGCGCACGCGCGTGAGCATTGGCTGGAACTCTCTGTTCTTCGCCCCATCGACACACTCGGTGTGCTGGACGGCGCGGCGCGACCGGCCGTCCTGCGCTCGACAACACTCGCAGCGCTCGCCGCGAGTGCCACAGAAGCCAGCGGCGACCACCCCGGGGCGGAAGCGTGGTGGCGGGCGGCTATCCAGCTCGGAGGCCGAGCGAAGCCGCCGGGCACTCGCCGTGGATCCCGCCGAGACCGAGCGTGGGCGATATTCGTCCGGGCGAGAGCGCTGCGCGGGCTCTCCGCATTCTCGGCCGCCGCGACGGCGGCGCGCGAGGGGATGACACTACTGGACCCCTCGCGATTGCTTCCGTCGCGGGGCTCCACGGCTGCAGTGATGATGACCGAATTCGCGCTCGCGCTTCTTCACGATGGCCACGTCGATGCGGCCCGCTCTTCACTGCATCTCGCAGCCACCCTCGCTCCAACGGGCTCTGCTGGCTGGTACTCGGCCCGAGCTCTCGGAGCGGCCCTCGTTGCCTTCTGCGGCGACACCCGACGCGCACGCCGTGACCTTGATGAGATCGATAGTCATCTGATCGACCGCACACTGTCGACGACGTCCATCGGTGGTTGGGAGAGATTCGCGCGAGCCGTGATGCTCGCTGACGACGGAGATCGCGAGGCCGCTCTGGTCGAGATGGCGCGCGCTCGCGCGTTGGCGACACCCGATGCGGCTGCCTTCATCGAGGTCGGTCGAATGCTCGTGCAGTACGTGAGCGGGCATCCCGAACACGCCACCGACATCGGATCCGCGGAAAGGTTCCGTTCTGATTTCGTGGAGGCGGCCTATCGCTGGAATCGAGCCTGGGCCTTCCTCGCTACCGGCCGCGTGAGACTCGCCCGGGCCATGATCGACGGATTCGACCCTCGACTGGTGTCCACCGTTCTCCTTCGCGCGGTCGACCTGAGGATCGCCGGGCGTGATGGTGACGCACTCGCGCGCCTGACTCCGCTGCTCACTCAGCCTCAGGACGAGATGCTGCTTCGCCCCCTTGCTGCGGGCCTTGCGCTCCTCGTTGCGGTCGCTGTCGATCTCGACGAGGAGGACGTGGCAGCCAGCGCTCTGAATCGACTCGACGAACTCCACACCGTATTCGGTTCTGGCGTGCCCGGCCATCTGCTTCGCGAGCGGGATGTACACGCCGTCACGGCGCGGATTCCGCGGAGCCGGAGCATTCTCGAACGTATGCTCCCGGCTGGAGCGCGACCGGTCTCGGTGATCGTCGCGCCGGCGGCCCTCACCACCGCCCAAGAACGCGTTCTGAGTGCGCTCGCCGAGGAGTCTTCTGTGCCCGAGATCGCCTCACGCCTTTCCCTCTCCCGCAACACCGTGAAGTCTCATTTGCGCGCGATCTATCGATCCCTCGGCGCACGCGATCGTCAGGATGCCCTGAGACGCGCAGCACGAATCGGCCTTCTCACGCTTCCCGTCGACTGATTTGCCAAAACTTCACCCCGGCTTTCACCCCGGGTGGCGTCGGTCGCGACGTACCGCGAACATCCCCGTCACTTCGCGGAATTTTGCCACCCCGTTACCACCTAACACCCCGCACCACGCAGCCTGGTTCCCCCGACTGGGGGGTTTCAAAGTCGTCTCCCAGGCATCGCCCACTGACGCCTGCTTGAGGTTCATTCGCATCCCCCGGACACTTCTCACGTCCGCACCCGACAAGCGGACCGACCTCGCGCGATCCGACGCGCAGCGAGGCGTGTGAGGAGTTCACCATGTCCAGACAATCCGCCAACTTGAGCCGCCGCGTTCGTGTGCGCGCCGCCGTCGCAACGATCGTGTCGGCCGCGCTCGTCTTCGCTGTGCCAAGCGTCGCCAGCGCCGATCCGGTCATCACGAGTCTGTCCGGCACCGTGACCCTCGACACCAACGCGAACGGCGCCATAGACGCGACAACCGCCGAGGGCACCGCCGAGCCTGGCCTCGGTGGAGTGCAGATCGATGTCGTGTGCGTTGCGACCGGCACGAGCATCCTCACGACGACGTCGGATGCCGCGGGCGCGTGGTCTTTCGCTGACATCGACCTCGGCCCCACGTGCGCCGATGGCAATGTGCGCGTGAAGGCGGAGGTCGCGGACACTCGCTACTCCATCACCGACGCTGCGGGCAGCAACCAGACACCACGCACGGCCGACGAGCAGGTCGGCCTCTCCGCGCCGATGACCCTCGCATCCGGCAGCACAACCGTGGTCGACACCCTTGTGCGCCCCGATTGGTACCTGAACCTCACACTCCCCGCCGACTCCGCACTGGGCGGCCCCGCCGTCTACACCGGCACAACCCCGTTCGACTCGGTATGTCCCCAGGCCGGCAACGACTGCGCCATCGATGACGACGTCGTGCGTACGGCCGACCTCGTGACCTTCACGTGGGCAGTGGCGGGTTCCAGTCTCGATGACCTGTCGGAGAACCTCGAGGCGGTCATCCTCGAGCAGACCATCGAGCTGCACGACGGCGCCCTCGCCAACTTCGTCCGTATCCCCGCACGCTGCAAGCCCGCCGGTGGCGGTGGCGCGTCACCCGTGAGTGTCATCATCGATCAGGACGGCACCGTCATCCCCGAGGGCCAGCCAGCCCCCGCAGGCACGACCTCGGTGACCCTCCGTTGCAACCTCGGCGAGTGGACCCAGACTGGGGACGCCGTCACGATCCAGCCGGTCGTCAAGATCTCCGCGGAGTCGCCCAACGGCTCCTCCTTCGACACGATCGCGCGCGCCTACGCGGTCGACCCCGAGGCAACGGATGTCCCGACCGCCGTTCCCACGGCCGAGTACCCGTACGGACCCATCGACATCACCGCCGCCCCGGCGTACGAGATCGAGAAGAAGGGCTTCTTCAACCAGGACGAGGGCACCGGAGATATTGGTCGCGGGCCAGAGCCCGGCTACTACACGTATGCGGTCATCCAGATCAAGACCAACAAACGCGTGGGAGTCGAGGCGTTCGAGCAGCCGGTCACCATGACCGAGGATGTTTTCGCGCTCCTCGGCGACGGCATCAATCCGTACCCCGGATTCGAATACGCCATCACGAACTGCATGCCCAACCCGAACGGGTGGTACGGCACGGTGGGCGGCAATGCCCCGTCGTGGGGTGACTTCGGCCCCGGCTGGACTGTCTCGAACTCGGGCTCCTGCACCATGGCCCGCACGGACCCGTCCGACCTTACGAGCGACTACTCGATGACGCTCGACAACATCGACCTCAGCGGCACGACCTACCCTCAGTGGGCTGCCGGCAACATCGATCTGTCGGCGGGGCCGTACTACGTGGCCTCCTATCGCATCCAGATCTTCATCCCCCTCGCCTCCATCGAGAACGCGGACGGCGACCCGGACAACGAGTCCGGGAGCCTTGCCCTCTTCAATCGTGTCGGCGACTTCGATCCCGACGGCATCTCGGGAGCGAGCAACTTCGGCGACGGACGCGAACCGGGATGGTGCGAACCGGAGTCGGTGGATGGCATCGCGATCACCGATCCCGAGATGCCCTTCTGCGACCCGTCCGGGACGAACACGTCGACGCCGACCAAGTCTGACAACGTCATCGGCCCGACGTACTTCCAAAAGCTGCCACCGGGCTACGGCTTCACGAAGTATTTCCTCAACCACAGCGACCTTTATGCACCGCAGTGGAATCTCCTTCCCGGATTGACGTCGCCGCACGCGGGCGACGCGCAGATGCAGCCGGGGCAAGTGGTCGACACCCACTTTGACTTCGTGCCAACGCAGGGACTTGCCCCCGCTACGAACGGCCGCATGTGCGACGTTTTCGACAACTCGATGGCCGTCCTGGTGCCCTCGGAGGAGACCGTCAACGGAGGAACGGGAGACATTTGGGCTTGGCTCTCGCCCGATGATGGAAAGGTTCCGGACCGCGCGGCCTGGAATGCCAAGTGGATCATCGAGTTCGCACACTTCGACATTGCCACCGACGATCCTCTTTCCGGCGGTTTCGATTCGACTACGGGCCGCTACGTCGGAAACTGGGCCGCTCAGGCCGCCGTTCGCTGCGACGACGACGCACCGGAAGACGGATGGTTCGTCGACCCCACCGCCGTTCCTGGCGGCATCGACGAGGTAAACGCGATTCGAGTGCGCCCCGGAATCGACCCGGACACGGGCGAAGAGACGCTGCTCCCTGTCGGCTTCAACAACCGCCTGGACTTCGGTATCCGTATCCGATCGCAGTTCCACGGGGGTCCGAACGACGGAGAAGACCTCCCGTCGGGTGCTGTTCTCGCGAACTTCGGCGCCGTCCGTTCTGACGAAGTGAACGGAGGGGCCTGGACTGGCAGGGCTTACTCGCCGTCACCGGAGAACGGCCACGGGGACGGGGATCGCGTCACCATTTCGCGGGCGACCCTCGCCTTGCAGAAGCAGACCATCACGGTCGACGGCATCGGCGACGGAGCCGCAGCGGCTGGCAACACGGGCAACGCGGTCGCTGGCAATCCGATCGTGTGGGAGATCCTCGCGAGCGTCAACGGCACGAGCGAAGAGCCTGCACCCGTCGACAACCTCCAGATCGTCGATGTGTTACCGAACTACGCTGACTACGACCCCGATTGCACTGCGGACATCGCCGGGGGAACTCCCGCGGATATCGTCCAGTACGACACCCCGTCGGCCGGTCAGACCACACTCACCTGGAACCTCGGCGAGTGGCTCCCGAATACCCCCGTGCCGAACCGTCGCATTTGCACGGTGAGCGATCCGCTGGCACCGCAAGGCACCGCTCTCGTGAACACCGCGACCATCCAGTACCAGGGGTCTCCGACGCGACCGAGCGACCAGCACACGGTCACACTCGAGCAGACCGGCGAGCTCAAGCTGCGCAAGACGGTGGATGCCCCGCTCGACGTTCTCAACGACGATCAGCGCTACACGATGTCGCTGCAGAACTTCAGCCAGACGCTCACGGTGGGCGCACCGACGTTCATCGAGGTCTTCCCGTTCAACGGTGACGCCACCCCGCTCGGTGGGGTGAACCGCTCGCCGGCCTCCGACTTCGAAGGCTCGCTCGAGCTCATCGAGGCGCCGACGGCGGAGAACATGACGGGCGGTGCCTACTCCGGCACGTTCTACTACTCGATCCAGAACCCGGCGACCATTCACCAGGATCTGAACCAGGATGCCCAGAACACCTGGCTCACCGAAGGTGAACTGCTCGGCGACTTCTCGAATGTCACCGCGATCAAGTTCGTCGGCGACGCGGACCTCACCCCGATCTCGGGGCTTGCCACGAGCGGCGTCACGATCAGGTTCGGGCTGCAGGCCGGCGACACGAGTAACCCGTTCTCGGAGGATGCGAACGCCGCCGGTGATCTCTACTCCGACCGCTTCACAGCGTTCACCGAAAGCTTCCAGTCGGCGGGTGGCGACTACCAGATCCTCGCCTCGAACCGCGTGACCGTTCGTACGGTCTCGCATTCGGTGGGCGACCTCGTTTTCGAGGATCGCGACGGTGACGGCGCGTACACGGAGGAGCGCGATCGACTCGTGCCCGACGGCGTCACGGTGAACCTCTACTACGAGGGAATGGACGGTGACGTGCTCGTGGCCACAACGACCACGACCGACGGCACGTACCTCTTCACCGAGCTTCCCCCGGGCGATTACCACGTCGAGATCCCGGCAAGCGAGTTTGGTGCCGGAGGCCTCCTCGAGGGCTACTCGATCACGAGTGCCCCTGCCGCTGGTGCTGGCGAAGTCGCAGTCGATGAGAACGACGACGTCTCGCACGACGCTATCGGAGGTCCGGGAGGCTCGATCGTCTCGAACACGTTCACGCTCTCGGCATCCGTCGATCCGCAGACGTCCGCCGTTAGCGGGGACGAACCGACGGGCGAGAACATCCACGGCATCGTCGACCCGACGACAACCGACCCGTTCTCTAACCTCTCCATCGATCTCGCCCTCCAGCAGGCGCCGGGCATCGACATCGAGAAAGAGGTATGCACCCTGGCCGACAACTCGTGCGACCCGGAAGCAGCACTCGGCGAGGGCGGCTGGTCGGTCGACGGCGTCGCAGGCGTCGGGCCGGACACGGAGACGACCCAGCGCCCCTACGGTTCGGCCGTGCTCTGGCGCATCATCGTCACCAACACGGGAGACCAGTACCTCGAGGGTGTCGAAGTCACGGACGAAGTGACGCCGGAGTGCGCGGCGACGGAGGAGGATGTCGCGGCCTTCGCGGACTTCGCCCCCGGAGCATCCGAGAGTTGGACGTGCGAGACCGCGTCAATCACGGCCAACATCACGCCCAACACCGCGACCGTGGAAGGCACTCCGACCGGCGGTGGTACAACCCTCACCGATGTCGACACCGCCAACGCGACCACAGCGGGATCGCTCGTGATCAACAAGGTCGTCACCGGCCCGGGTCTCGAGGAGTTCGGTTCCGGACCGTTCACATTTGACGTGGTCTGCACGTTCAACGGCGGCACCGTCTACGACGATCAACTCACGCTCTCGCTCGAGGGGGAGGCGACAACCGTCACGAGCGACCCGATCACGGGTCTGCCGCTCGGCTCCTCGTGTGTGGTCACCGAGACGGACAACGGCGGTGCGGATGCCACTCCTGCGCCGGTGACCGTGGAGATCGTCGACAACGACCAGCAGAACACGGTGATCGCCGAGCTCACGAACGCCTTCTCCGTTGGCTACCTCGAGCTCGCCAAGGTGCTCGACGGCACGGCGGCCGAATGGGATTACGTCGCGGACCTCGAGTTCGAGGTTCTCGTCACGTGCCAACTCGAGTCGACCGACGATGAAGGGGAACCGGTGCTCGGCACCGTCCACTCGGGCACCGTGGTCATCCGGGGCGGCGAGACCATCGCCATCGAGGATGCCGAGGGTAATCCGATTCCGCTTCCCATCGGCACGCACTGTTTCGCCGAGGAGACCTCGACGGGTGGTGCGACGGAGGTGAACGTCGATGCTGATTCCTACGAGAGTGCTGTTGTCGTCGGCGCGAGTGAAGACGAGCAGCAGCTCGAGATCACGGCAACCAACACCTTCGACATCGCCGAGATCCGAGTGACCAAGCGCGTGACCGGCAACGGAGCTGCTGGACCGTACTCGTTCGAGCTCACCTGCCTCACGGCTGACGGGGAACCGTTCCCGCTCGATCCGGCGGATGCGGAGTTCACGCTGTCCCACGGTCAGACGCGGGTCATCGAGGTCTTGCACGGCGTCGAGTGCATGGCGGCGGAGCTGGACGCGCCGACGGATGCCACGGTCATCCTGCACGACACGGATGCCGAGAGCTCGGGCGGCGACAGCGACGGAATCGTCCTCGCCGATTCGGAGAAGCCCCACGAGATCACGATCACCAACCGCTTCCCGGCGTTGTCGGCCGATGGCCCCCAGCACGAGCTGGGCCACACCGGTGGGGGAGTGAACCCGACGCTCCTCCTGGGGGGTGTCGCGCTTCTTCTCGGTGCGCTCATCGTGTTCATCGGAAGGCGTCGTCGCGGGGAGGTCGGCGGTATGCGGAACTAGCCGACCAGGCGGGCCGTTCGATTATCGGGATCGGACGGCCCGCTGTTCCGTTCAGCCGGCGGCAACCGGCCCAGGGTTGGACGCCGCACGAGCTCGTGATGCCGCGTTGAGGATCATCCGCTCGGAGAGCGGCAGCAGGGCGAGGAGTCGTGCCATGGCCCGGTTCCTTGGGCCGGAGATGGCCACGAGCGGCGTGCGGCGTCGATCGAGCGCGGTCAGGGCCGTCGCCACAACATCCGCCGGGGTCTCGAAGGACGTTCCGGTCTCGACCATCCCCGCCGTCTGCCAGAACTCGGTGCGTGTTGCCCCCGGCACGAGGGTGAGCACCTTGACGGGTTCGTCGCGCACCTCGTAGGCAATCGCCGACGTGAAACGGTGCACGAAGGTTTTCGATGCTGCGTAGACGGCAAGGCCGGGGATGGGCTGCAGAGCTGCCATACTCGCCACGTTCACGAGCACCCCGTTGCCGGAGGCGATGAGGTCGGGGAGGAACTCGCGCGTGAGGTCTACGAGCGCGCTGATGTTGACGGCGATCTGATCGTGGACAACATCCGGGGCGGCAGAGAGCAGTGATGAGCTAGACCCGAGTCCGGCGTTGTTGACAAGCATGGTGATGCGGATGCCGCGCTCCTCGAGAGCGCGACGCAGCGCCGCAGCGGGGTGCGGTTCGGCCAGGTCGAGCGGCACGATCGTGACCTTGCTCCCGTGGTCGCTCTCCAGTCGATGGCGGAGTTCCTCGAGTCGATCGTGACGTCGGGCAACGAGCACGAGATCTGCTCCCCGCGCGGCAAGGTCGACGGCGAACTGGGCCCCTACTCCTGAACTCGCCCCCGTGATCAGGGCGGTCGATGTGCTGTAGTCCATAGGTCTCCTCGTATCTGGTCGATTGGTGAACACATGTTAACCACACCTGGTTAACATGTGTCAACCGGGGGTACGATGGGGGTGATGAATGCAACAGCGGGTCAGGCTGCCCGCCGTGAGGGCGACCAGCTACGCGGTGAGTTGCTCGCCGCGGCGGCGGCGCTCGCATCCGGCCCCCATCCCGTCGCGATCCCCTCGCTGAGAGCGGTGGCTCGGGCGTGTTCGGTCTCGGCGGCTGCCGTCTATCGGCACTTTCCCTCTCAGCACGCGCTCATGCACGCGGTGCTGCAGGAAGAGTACGGACGATTCGAGCGGGTTGTTCTCGCGCAGGACGACCCCAACGGGAGCCCCCGCGCGCGGTTGAGAGCACTGTCTCTCGCGTACGTGCGGTGGGGCCTAGACAATCCCGGCATGTACCAGCTGCTCTTCGAGAGCGCGGACCAGTTGCCCCCAGAAGCGGCGTTCCACAGTGCTTCCACAGAACTCTACGATCGGATGTTCGCGCTCATCGATGCGCTTGACCTGAGCATCCGGACCGCACACAGGACGCCCCGCGATGTCGCGGTTGATCGCCTCGCGATCGGCCTCCACGGGATTGTGTCGCTCGCCATTCACAAGGCGGGCACACGCTGGACGGTGCCGATCGAGGAGCTGGTGGAGGACTTTCTCCCGGCGTCATAGGCCCCGGACGGATGCGGAGCCGTTAACAGGATTGAGGGTCGGTTTCCGAGGCGGGAAACCGACCCTCTCCCTTGCACCAAGAGTGTCCTGCAATCACATTCCGCTGAAGCTGCCACAGCAAACAACTTCTGCTCTATGAATGTATAACGGAACGGTAACGCTGTCTAGTTACCATTCCGTTATTTTTCCTGCGAGTTCGCCGAGTGGCTGACTCGCGAAATTTTTCCTCGCATATCGCGTCATGGATCGCGCTTCTATGCCTCTCATCTCTGTCCCCACTTTTGCGGACTCGAGTACCGACCGCTACGGAAGCACCTCATGAACATCACCTCTCTCACAACCATTTCTCCCTCGCGATGGGCCGCCGCGCTCCTCTCCCTTGCCCTCGCCACCGGCTTCGTAGCGGCTACGGCCGCTCCCGTTTCGGCCGCCACGGGCTCCGTCGACAGCCCGTCGATAACAGTGGCTTCGGACGGCGACAAGACGGTGTCGCCCGTCCTCGACAACGACCTCCACAACGGCATCGTCGGCACAAACGACTCCGTGTGCTTCACGTGGGCAGTCTCGTCGGCGGGGCTCACGGACGGTACGTTCGCGCAGGCCCTTCCCGCGGGCTGGGCCTGGACCGAGGCATCCCTCGTCACACTCGTGAGCGACAGCGACCTCTACACGAGTAGCTATGCGATCACCGGTGACGTGGCCACGGGGCAGACCCTCACCGCCACGATCACGATCCCGCCGGGTTCGACCATCCTTCAGCTGGGACCGTTGTGTGCTGTGCCGACATCCAATGCGACGGTCGGAAACTACACGCCCACCCTCGTGGTGACCGACGGGGTGGGAGAGACGACGGTGACGGCGGACCCGATCGAGGTCGTCGGCACGCCGAAGATGGATGTGTCGAAGTTCCTCTATCGCAGCCAGGGCAACGCCCAACACGACTTCGGCTCGGGTCAAGAACTCGGGTCGTACATCGACTTCCGCATCGTCATCCAACAGCCGCTCGGGGCGCCGAGCTACGGCTCCCTTGCGACGGACTTTCCGGATCCCTTCACGATCAACGACGATTTCACGCTCTCCCTCCCGCTCTCAGCTCCGCACATCGAGCTGATCGAGGCGACGAACGGCACACCGACGCTCTCGGGCACCGACATCGTGGTGACCGGTGCCACCGGTGTGGGTGACGTGCCGTGGGGTGTCACGGTCCGCATGTGGTTCCGCGCCTCCGAGCTTCCCGCGCCCACCGATGAGCCGGCCTTCGTGAGCGTCGACAACACGGCGTCGGTTGATGAAGGATTCACCGACGAAGATCCATCGAACAACACGGGCACGGGAAGCCTTCAGGAGCCGATTGTCGGTGGTATCAACGCGACGACCGGCAAGGAAATCTACGTCGCGCTCGACGCCGACAATCCCGTCCTCGGTGTTGACCCTTCCGGCTCGGCTGCGCATGCGAACGTGACGAGCGGAATCGTGAGCCCCGGAGCTGTGATCTTCTCGCGGTCCTACCTCCAGCTCACGACGCGCCTCACCGGCGAGGTTGTTCCCGCCACCAACGCGATCAACTACGACTTCTGGGATCCGACCCAGCAGCAGCTCCACGGAACCGACGGCGACATCTACGTCGGCGGTGCCGGGGGCCCGGAGCTTCCGGCATCCGAGGTCGAGATCACCTACACCACGCAGGATGGAACCTCCGTGGATCCCGCCACACTGACATGGTTCTCACGAAGCGACCCCGCCTTCGACGTCACGACCGTGCGGGGCATTCGGATTCGATACATCGGTGACGGCACGAGTCACCAGTACACCCAGCCCTGGTATGTGGCGAGTGTCCCCTTCGATGTTGTGGAGTTGCCGAATCGAACGGTGCCCGACACGGCGAAGTTCTACGCCGACGAGGCGGAGAACCCGCCATTCTGGACCCGCTTCGTGACGACCTCCACCAATGTGTTGAGCCTCGCGAAGTCGGTCGACAAGCCGGCGATCGCTTCCGGCAGCTCCCTGACCTACACAATGAACCCTGCGGTCAACACTCCCCTCGGGGGCCAGCCGTCCGAGGTCACGGGGCTTATCGTCACCGACACACTGCCCACGTCGATCGTGTCCGTCGACGTCTCCGGCGTTGACCCCGACTGGAGTGTTTCGCAGACGCCCGGCGACCCAGGGCCCGATGGCATCCCCGGCACGAGCGACGACGTCTCGGGCATTGTTCTCGTCTTCAGCTACCTCCCCGGCGGCGGCGCGGTCACCACGGGCCAGTCCCTCGCACCGATCGTGTTCTCGGCGACGAGCTCGGCGCTTCGTCCCGCGTCCGGCACGATCATCAACTCCGCGGTGATCTTCGCGAACGAGACAGCTCAGGCCGAGATCGCTCGTACCGCCACCGCCGTCACGACGGTCGGCCAGGCAGATGTGCTCGGTAAATCGAAGGTCGCCGACGACCCGCAGATCGAGGTTCGCGACCCGCAGGTCTCGTGGACGAACTCGTGGTTCAACTTCCAGTCAGAGGCGCAGGGTCTCACCCACTTTGTTGACGTTCTGCCGTACAACGGCGATGGACGCGGCACCTCGTTCACGGGGACGGCGACACTCGCAAGCGCCACGATCCTCGGAGCCGACGCGGCGAGCTACACCCTCGAGTACACAACCGACGCGCCGGGCTCGATCGGTGCGGCACCCGCAACCGGGACCACGTGGCTCCCGGCACCGGCTGGCGGTGATTTCAGCGGAATCTCGGGCGTGACTGCGCTCCGAGCGAGTGTTCCGGTGTTCCTCAACGGTGAAGCCGGTCTCGGCGGCATGCGCGTTGTTCTTGACGTCGTAGGTCAGTCCGACGGCGACATCTACGCCAATACCCTCACCGGGCGCGTGAACATCGACCTGGCGGACCCCGTCGCGGGCAACCCGTTCCCGGAGGGCAACCCGGTGATCGTTGAGGTGGTCGCGAGCGACATCTCGGGAACGGTGTGGAGCGACGAGAACGGCAACGGCGCGGATGACGGCGAGCCCGGCATCCCCGGTGTGACGGTCTCGCTTCTCAACGCCGACGGCACTCCCGTTCTCGCCGCCGACGGCACCACCCCGGTCACGACCGTGACAGACGCGAATGGCTACTACGTCTTCGAGGACTACCACTCCGGCCAGTACCGCGTTGTAGTGCAGCCGCCGACCGGGGGCACCAACACCTACGACCTCGACGGCACTCTCGACAGCGACTCGGGTGATGTCGAACTCGGAGTCGACACCGTGCTCACCGACGTCGACTTCGGGTACCAGTTCTTCGGTGGTCTCGTCATCAACAAGGTGATTGCTGGGCCAGGAGGCGAGGCGTTCGGCGCCGGGCCCTTCGTGTTCGAGGTGGTGTGCACCTTCGACGGTGAGATCGTTCTCACCGACACAGTCACCCTGACACCCGCCGAGGGTGCCGCCGCGGTGACGAGCGAGATCATCGACGGCCTTCCGGCCGGCGCGAGCTGCACGGTCACCGAGACCGACAACGGCGGAGCGGATGCGACCCCAGCCCCTGTCATCGTCGAGATCGGGGCGACGAGCACCGTGACCGCAGAACTCACCAACCACTTCTCGCAGGGAATCGTCGAGGTCACCAAGGTCCTCGAGGGGGATGCTGCGGAATCGGATGCCGTGGCAGACCTCGAGTTCGAGGTGCTCGTCACCTGTCAGATCGAGACCACGAACGACGGCGGTGAGACGATCATCGGAACGCTGTACTCCGGCACGGCAACCCTTCGAGGTGGAGAGACGGTGCCCGTCGTTGATGCCGACGGTGACCCGGTCCTCCTGCCGCTCGGCGCGCACTGCTTCGGCGAGGAGACCGAGACACGCGGGGCAGACAGTGCCGTTGTCGATTACACGTCCTTCGATGACGCGGCGATCGTCGGGTCGAGTGACACCGAGCAGACCCTCACGATCACGGCGACCAACACGTTCGACTTCGTCGACATCACCGTTCGCAAGATCGTGAAGGGCGCCGGTTTGCCCGGACCGTTCACGTTCGAACTCGACTGCACGCGGGAAGGTGACCCCTATCCGTTGGCTGCGGATGACGCGGCGTTCACACTCTCGCACGGTCAGTCACGCACCATCCAGGTCCTCGCGGGCACCGTGTGTGCGGTGACGGAGACCAATGTGCCGTCGGGAGTCATCGTTACGACCGTGGACACCGACGACACCACGACCGGCGGAACCACCGACGGTGTTGTCATCGCGAACCCCCAGGGGCACACGATCACCGTCACCAACACCTACCCGGTCGTGTCCGGAACCGGCGGCAACGGTCTCGCGTTCACGGGAAGCTCACTCATCGTCGGGCCGCTCGTCATTGGCGGCATCGTCATGGTTGTCGGCACTGCGCTGGTGTTGCTCGCTCTGAGAGGGCGTCGAGCGCGCGACGCGCAGTAGCGACCGCGGGAGGGTAATCCCGCGCACCGGGGTCGACCTCCATCGGGGTGAGGTCGATCCCGGTGTCGTGTCGCGCGGGCGACATTCGCGCTGAGCGGGAAGAATCGAGCGTCATGGGCAAGCACGTCATAGCGGTCCCCGACGGGGGGATGCGGGAGCGTCTCAGCGCCGTCGACTCGAGCGCGACCTACATCGTGTGGGAGGCGGGGGGCGAGCAGCCACCGACGACTCCGGACCTCCTCGTGCTGCCCTACCTCATCACCGCCGACTACCTGTCCAGACTCGATGGCGCAGGGGTCGCCCTCGTCCAGTCCCAGATGCTCGGCTTCGACGGAATCGCCTCGTACCTTCCGCCGGGAGTCACCTACTGCAACGCCGTGGGGGTGCACGAGGCATCCACGGCGGAACTCGCGCTCGCACTCGTGCTTGCGGCGCAGCGCGGGATCCCCGAGGCCCTCTCCGACCAGTCGGACGGCCTCTGGAACCACGTTCGCACCCCGGGTCTGGCGGGCAAATCCGTTGTACTCGTCGGCGTGGGTGGTGTCGGCCGCGCGATCACGACGCGACTCGCACCGTTCGACCCGGAGTTGCACCGCTTCGCCCGCACCGAACGCACGGACGAGTTCGGCCTCGTGCAGCCCATGGGCAAGCTGCCGGATGCCCTCGCCTCCGCTGACATCGTCATCCTCGCCATGCCCCTCGACGACACGACCCGGGGTCTCGCCGATGCGGCGTTCCTTGCGCGGATGAAGGATGGGGCGCTACTCGTCAACGTCTCCCGCGGCCCCGTCGTCGTGACCGACGACCTCGTGCGCGAGACCTCGGAGGGCAGGTTGCGGGCGGCGCTCGACGTTGTTGATCCCGAGCCACTTCCTGTCGGGCATCCATTGTGGGCATCCCCGGGTGTCATCATCACTCCGCATGGCGGCGGCGACACCGACGCCATGACGGCGCGAATAGACCGCGTGGTGCTCGAGCAATCACGACGCCTCGCCGCCGGTGAACCTCCGGCGAACGCAGTGCTCGGCCCAGGGGCCGAACACGCGCGGCGAGCCTAGAAGAAGTCGGGACTCGGAGTGGAGGCCTGACGGATCGACACGTCCGCGTGGCGGTCGAAGCGGTATCCGACCCCGCGAACGGTGCGCACGATGTCTTCGTAGTCGCCGAGCTTCGCGCGGAGGCGACGAACGTGGACGTCGATCGTGCGCTCGTTGGGGATCTCGTCGTCGCCGACAGCCCAGAGCGAGGAGATGAGCTCCGAGCGGTCGATCGTACGACCTTCGCGCAGCACGAGGTACTGCAGAAGCTCGAACTCCTTGTAGGTGAGGGCAGCGACGTCCCCGTCGAGCACAACACGCTTGCGGGAGATGTCGATGACAACTCCTGTGCGGTGCTTGGGACTCGGTGCCTCTTCCTCCGTGTGGCGGTGGCGTGCGAGCGCGGCCGGGTCGTGGAGGGCGAGCCGAACGACATCGACGTCGCGACCACCGGCACCGACGGGTGCGAGGGCGACGGCGGCGTGCGTCTCGATCGTGGGGACGGCCTCGTGGAGGACCCCCTTGATCTTCTCGACGAGGGCGCCGAGCGAGGTTCCGGCAGCTGCTGCCGTCGCCTCGTCGATGCCGACGTAGACGACGAAGCCTCGTGCCTCGGTGCCGGAGGGCACGGCGCGCAGTCGGGGTGCGGCAGGCACGGTGGGGGTGGTGATCGCCTCGGGGGCGCGGTCAATGGTGGCAATAGACATGTGCTTGTGATCCTTGAGCTGGAGGTGAAGGGCCCCTGATGATGGGGTTGTGATCCTTCGGGGTACTGCGGGTGGAGCTACAGGTCTGGCCGTGATGAGGGCGCAGACCCGGGAGTCACGTCGATGGTGACTCGGCGGCGGGCTTTTTTAAGCCCCAGAGCCGATTACGCACACATTCGACAACACATGGACGCGCTGAAACCCATCACCTCGGAGGTGGTCAGGGCATACGCGCGAACAGTCATGCAGAGAACTATTGCACAGAGTCGCCGCTAGAACAAGAATCAGACGGTGCCGTAGAGGCGGTCTCCTGCATCCCCGAGCCCCGGCACGATGTATCCGACCTCGTTGAGCTTCTCGTCGAGTGCTCCGAGAACGATCGTGACATCGCGACCTTCTGTGGCTTTCTCGACAGCGGCGAGGCCCTCGGGGGCTCCGAGCAGGCAGACGGCCGTGACATCCACCGCGCCACGCTCGAAGAGGTACTCGATCGCGGCAATGAGTGAGCCGCCCGTCGCGAGCATGGGATCGAGCACGAAGCACTGACGGTTCGAGAGGTCATCGGGGAGTCGCTCGGCGTAGATGTCAGGTTGGAGGGTCTCCTCGTTGCGCACCATCCCGAGGAATCCGACCTCGGCTGTCGGGATGAGCTTCACCATTCCCTCGAGCATGCCGAGCCCGGCGCGAAGGATGGGGACGACGAGCGGGCGGGGGTCGCTGATGGCGAGACCCGTGGTCTGAGCCACGGGTGTCTGGATCGTCACCTCCGTGGTGCGCACACCGCGCGTCGCCTCGTAGGCGAGGAGGGTGACGAGTTCCTCCGCGAGAGCACGGAAGGTAGGCGACGGCGTGGTTCGATCCCGCAGCACCGTGAGCTTGTGCGTGATGAGCGGGTGGTCGGCAACGTGGACTCGCATAGGCTCAATCTACTGTGAACGCGCTCTACGCCGACTGGATGGGCCTCGCCATCGCCGAGGCGGAACTCACGCGCGGCACCGGGGACGTGCCCGTCGGGGCTGTTGTGGTGGATGCCGCGGGCACCGTGCTCGGCGCGGGTCGCAACAGACGCGAACTCGACGCCGACCCCACAGCGCACGCCGAACTCGTTGCGATTCGTGCCGCGGCAGCGCGACTCGGTTCCTGGCGGCTCGACGAGGCAACCCTTGTTGTCACGCTCGAGCCGTGCACCATGTGCGCGGGAGCGATTCTCCAGTCACGCATCCCGCGAGTGGTGTTCGGCGCGTGGGACGAGAAGGCGGGTGCTGCCGGCAGCACCTACGACCTCCTGAGGGACCGCCGCCTACCGCACCGTGTCGAGGTGGTGCCGGGCATCCGTGCCGCCGAGGCCGCCGACCTGCTCGCGACGTTTTTCGAGGAGCGCCGTTAGACGGACGCCGGATGCTCGGCGCGCTCCGTGACCTCCGGGTGGATGTGTCGGATGAGGGGAACCGCTCGCTCGACAACGCGCTCCACACGCTCGCGCAACGAATCGCTTGCGATGCGGTAGTCGACAAAGTCGCTCTCCACGCCGTACACACCGAGTGGCAGGGTCACCGCCTGGAAGAACGAGAACAGCGGTCGCAGGTGGTGCTCAAGGATGAGGGAATGGCGTTCACTGCCGCCCGTGGCGGCGAGAAGCACGGGTGTGCCCTCGAGCGCTCGCTGGTCGACGAGATCGAACAGGTGCTTGAACAGGCCGGAGAACGCCGCACGGTAGACCGGACTCACAACGACCAGCAGCTCGGCCGATTCGATCTCGCGCAGAGCGGTCTCGAGCTGTGGGCCAACGGTGGATCGCGACAGCGATCCGGCGAGCGTCGGTGCCAGATCGGTGAGGGAGATCGAGGTCGTGGTGATGTCGAGCTTCTCGCCGAGCTCCTCGACGATGGCGTCGAGGAGCGCCTGCGACTTCGACGGCAGCTGCAGGCTGCCGCACACCGCGACAACTTTGAGTGGTCTGGCGCTCATCGTGGTGTGTCGCTCGCGACGAGATCCGATTCGCCCTGCAGCTGTGCGAGGACATCGTCCTCGGCGGCGAAGGGTGATGGGAGGCTCCCGGTCGCCGCCGAGGCGCCGTCTGTGTGCGCGCCGCGGTACTGGGCTGCGGGATGGTCATCGGCGACGAGTCCCGTCGGAGCGCCCGAGAGGTGCGAACGCAGCGTGCCATCCGACTCGACGGGGTAGTCGTCCCACACCCGTCCCCGGCGTTGCAGCTCCGGCACGACGTACTCGACAAAGTCCTCGAAGGTGCCGGGCGTGATGGCGTAGGCGAGGTTGAAGCCGTCGAGACCGCCCACCTCGATCCAGCGCTCGAGCTCGTCGGCGATCGTTTCGGGTCCCCCCACGATCACCTTGCCGAGCCCGCCGATCGCGAGATACGCCGCGACGTCGCGCGGCGTCCACTTCTTGTCGGGGTCTGCCGTAGTGAACATGGCGAGCACGCTGCGCAGCGAGTCGTTGTCCACGTACTCGAGCGGAACGTCGGGGTCGAGCGTCGAGAAGTCGATACCCGTCCACCCGCCCGCGAGGGCAAGGCCCCCCTCGAGGCTCGCGTAGGAAGCCAACTCGTCGTACTTGGCCCGAGCCGCGTCATCCGTCTCCGCCGTGACGACCGTGAGCAGGGTGAGGATCTTGACCGAATCGCGCGAGCGGCCCTGCGCCTCCGCGCGGTCCCGGATGTCATCGGTGATCGGCCGCGCCTGCTCCGGGCTCGTCGCGATGATAAAGAGCGCCTCGCCGTGTTTGGCGGCGAAATCACGGCCGCGGCTCGACGCACCCGCCTGGTAGATGACCGGCGTGCGTTGCGGCGACGGTTCGCTCAGATGGATGCCCGGCACGGTGAAGTACTCCCCGTCGTGCTGGATCGGGTGCACCTTGGTGGGGTCGGTGTAGACGCCGCGCTCGCGGTCCTTAACAACGGCGCCGTCCTCCCACGATCCCTCCCATAGCTTGTAGGTCACGTCGAGGAACTCGTCGGCGAGGCCGTAACGGTCATCGTGTTTGATCTGCTTCTGCAGGCCGAGGTTGCGTGCGGCGCTGTCGAGGTAACTCGTCACGACGTTGATACCGACTCGCCCTCCCGTGAGCTGATCGAGGGTGCTGAACTTGCGCGCGAGGAGGTAGGGCTGCTCGTAGGTGACGGCGACCGTGACGCCGAATCCGAGTCTGTTCGTGACGGCCGCCATCGCTGGCACCTGGAACAGCGGGTCGTTCACGGGAACCTGATCCGCGTCGATGAACGACGCTGCCGCCGTGCCGCGGTAAAGGTCGTAGAGCCCGACGACGTCGGCGATGAACACGGCGTCGAACTTGCCGCGCTCGAGCGTGCGTGCGAGGTCCTGCCAGTAGCCGAGCGTGTTGTACTGGTCGGCACGATTGTCGGGGTGGCGCCAGAGCCCCGGATTCTGGTGTGTAACGCACGTCATGTCGAATGCGTTGAGAACGATGCGCGAAGAAGTCATGCGACCACTGTCGGCGCGGGCATCCGCACCCGCAAGGTCTCCCGTCACACAGCAACACGGGGCGTCATCGTGTTACGACAAGCGACGAAGTGTTACCCCCAGAACACGGCAACAAGCACGTTGATGAGTGCGAGCCCTCCTGCGGCGTGGAAGAACGGCTTGACCCGCCTACCGCGCTTCTGAGCCCGATAGGCGAGGATCGCCGCGACGAGAACGGCGAGTGCGATGACGAGCTTGACGGCGATCTTCACGTACACGAGCTCGAAGTTTCGGTCGACGCCGTAGTACGGGATGAAGCCGGCCAGAGCGATACCGGAAACGAGTTGCACGATCGCGCCGACGAGCACGGGCACGACAGCGAAGTCCGAGTTCTTACGCATCTGCACGAGGAACGTGCCGACGATGACCGCCATGCCCAGAAGGTGTGCGGTCAGGAGGATCGAGTGGAGGATGTCCATACCCCCATGGTGCCCGCTCGTGGGGCCGCGCCGCCAGGGGCTTTAGTCGATGCCCTTGATGACGATCGCGTCCGTCGACGGGTTGCCCTCGCCGGGGGCGTGGTAGACGTCCGGCTCGAGGTAGATGACGCGGGCGACGGGAACCGCGGAGCGGATGGCCGTCTCCAGGTCGTCGATGGCGTGCGCGACGTCACTGAGTCGATCCTTGGGCGAGAAGGCGATCTTCGCGGCGACCATGAGCTCGTCGGGTCCGAGGTAGAGCGTCTTCATGTGGATGAGTGACTCCACGCGGGAGTCGGAGTTGATGACCTCGCGGATGCGGGTGTCGTCCTCCGGGTTCGCGCCCTCGCCGACCAGGAGACTCTTCGTCTCGATGCCGAGGATGATCGCGACCGCGACCAGCAGAGCACCAATTGCCAGCGTGCCGATGGCGTCCCACGTGCCGTCGCCCGTGAGGATCGTCAACCCGACGCCGATGAACGCGAAGGTCAGACCGAGGAGGGCAGCGACATCCTCGAGCAGCACAACGGGGAGTTCCGGTTGTTTCGCGCGTCGTACGAACTGCACCCAGCTCTGCCGTCCGCGAGTGCGGTTGGACTCACGAACGGCGGTGCGGAGGGAGAAGGACTCGAGCACGATCGCGATCGAGAGCACGAGGATGGGCAGCCACGGCACCTCTAGCGGGTGCGGATGCTGAAGCTTCTCGATTCCCTCGTAAATAGAGAACACACCACCGACCGAGAAGAGGATGATCGCGACGACGAACGCGTAGACGTACCGCTCACGCCCGTAGCCGAAGGGGTGCTCTTTGTCGGCGCGGCGCCGCGACTGACGGCCGCCGAGGAGGAGAAGCAACTGGTTGCCTGAGTCGGCGACGGAGTGGACACCCTCTGCGAGCATGGCGCTCGAGCCGGAGAAGGCGAACGCGACAAATTTGGTGATCGCGATGCCCGTGTTGGCCAGTAGCGCGGCGATGACTGCGCGTGTTCCGCCTTCGGTGCTCATGCCCCTGATCCCGTCATGAGCCAATCCTAGGATGGTGCCATGAGCTCTCTCCCCTCGATCGCGATTATCGGTGCAGGTTCGATGGGGGGCGCCATTCTCGGTGGACTTGTCGCCCCGACGGTGACGGTGGACGGCGGCATCCGGGTGACCAATCGTACCGAGGCGAAAGCGGCGACCGTGCGCCACGAGGGTGTTGAGTCGTTTGCGCTCGAGACGGATGCCGACGCCAACCTCCGGGCCGTGCGCGGGGCACGCGTGGTGCTTGTCGGGGTGAAGCCCGCGATGGTGCGCGACACCCTCATCGAGATCGCTCCGGCTCTCGAGCCCGACGCGATCGTGGTGAGTGTCGCGGCGGGGGTGACGACGGCGACGATGGAGTCGGTTGTGCCTGGCTCGGTTATCAGAGCGATGCCGAACACGCCGGCCCTCGTTGGGCGGGCCGTGACCGGGCTCTCACACGGCTCACGGTCGTCCGACGACGATATGGCTCTCGTGCGGGCCGTTTTTGAGACGGTCGGCACCGTGGTGGAAGTGCCGGAGGCGAAGATCGACGCGCTCAGCACGGTGTCTGGGTCTGGGCCGGCCTACGTGTTCCTGCTCGTGGAGGAGTTCACGCGCGCGGCGGAGGGGCTCGGGTTCTCCCCGGAACAGGCATCACTCCTGGTGAGCGAAACTTTCCTCGGAGCGATGCAGCTGCTCGCCGCGTCGGATGACACCCCCGAGGAGCTGCGTCGCAAGGTGACGAGCCCGAAGGGCACAACCGAGCGCGCCATCGCCGTGCTGCAGGAGGCGGACCTCGAGTCGTTGTTCGCTCGCGCCACGGCGGCAGCCCTCGCTCGCGCCAAAGAACTCGCTGCGAGCTAGCCGCGACCGGGCCCGGCTAGCTCGATTGCGAGGCGAACTTCTCGATCTGCGCCGACTGCCCGCTCACGATGATGAGGTCGTGGTTGGAGACGATCGTGTCGGGTGTCGCGTACGTGAAGTCCTGCCCGGGCGATTTCACGCCGACGACCGTAATACCGAACTTCTTGCGCACGTGTGACTCGGCGAGGCTCATGCCGCGGATTGACTTCGGCGGGTACATCTTGACGATCGCGAAGTCGTTTTCGAACTCGATGAAGTCGAGCATCCGGCCGCTGACAAGGTGCGCGACGCGCTCGCCGGCCTCCGCTTCGGGGTAGATGACGTGGTTCGCTCCGATGCGGGCGAGGATCTTGCCGTGTGACTGGCTGATCGCCTTCGCCCAGATCTGCGGGATCTTGAGATCGACGAGGTTCGCGGTGATGAGCACACTCGCCTCGACGGACGATCCGACCGCGACAACGGCGATCGCGAAATCCTGCGCACCCACCTGACGGAGGGCGTCGATGCTCCTGGCGTCCGTTTGGACGGCGTGTGTCACACGTTCTGACCACTTCTGCACGAGACCCAGGTCCTCATCGATGGCGAGGACCTCTCGATCCAGCCGCTGCAGTTGGCCCGCTGTCGCAGCGCCGAAACGTCCGAGTCCGATGACGAGCACCGGTGCGTCGTGGGGGATCTTCTCAACCAACGATGGGCCTCTCTTCCGGTCGTCTGAACAACCTCGGGTGCTGGCTCGCGGCAAGCGCCGCGGCCAGAGTCACGGTGCCGATGCGACCGAAAAACATGGTCGCGGCTAGGATGTACTGCGCTGAATCCGTCGTCGACGCTGTGAACCCGGTCGTGAGACCACACGTAGCGAACGCGCTGATCACGTCGAAGAGCACATAGTCGAGGGTCGAGTCGGTGAGCAGCAGGATGAGGATGCACGATGCCGCAACGGTCGTCGCACCCCACAGCACAACACTCACCGCGAGTCGTAGCACGTCGCCCGGAATGCGGCGGTCGTACGCCTCCATGTCGCTGTGTCCGCGAGCTTCGGCGAAAGCGGCGAGGAAGAGTATCGCGAGGGTTGTGACCTTGATGCCGCCTGCCGTGGAGGCAGACCCTCCGCCGATGAACATGAGCATGTCGGTGACGAGAAGGCTTGCGGAGTCGAGTTGAGCGATGTCGACGGTGGAGAAACCGCCGGATCTGGCCATCGATGACAGGAAGAAGCTCTGGAGCACCCGTTGGCCCGGGTCCATCGGCCCAAACGTTCTCGGGTTGTTGTACTCCAGTACGAAGTAGGCGAAGGCGCCGAGCACGAGCAGCAACGCGAAGGTAAGGATGGTGATCTTGACGTGGAGGGACCAACGCCGGGGGTGGCGCAGGTTTTTGGTCAGAACGTAGATCACCGGGAATCCGATCGCGCCGAGAACCACGCCGAGCATCAGAACGGTCAGAAACCACGGGTCATCGGCGTAGGGCGTGAGACCGTCCGATGTCGGCAGGAAGCCCGTATTCGTGAACGCCATCGCCGACAGGTACACGGACTGCCACGCCGCGTCGAGCACGGGGACACCCTGGATGAGCATCCGAGGGAACAGGAGGAGCGCGACGGCTAGCTCGATGATGAGCGCGCTCACGGCGACCGTGAGGAGGAGGCTGCCGGTCTCGCCGAGTCGCACCGCCTGGCCCTCAGAGATCGGCCCCTTGTGAATCCGGAGGGGGTTCGCGTCCCCCGCGGCGAGCAACTTCTGTCGCAGGCCCAAGCGGCGGCTGATCACGAGACCGAGGATGCTCGCGAGCGTGAGAACACCGATGCCACCGATCTCCACGCCAATGAAGACGAGAACGTGGCCGAAGGGGGACCAGTATGTCGCCATGTCGACCGTCGAGAGTCCCGTGACGCAAATAACGGACACGGCCGTGAAGAGAGCGTCAACGAGGGGAGCGGGGCGCCCCGTGCTCGTCGCGATCGGAAGTGAGAAGAGGAGAGTGAAGATGAGCACGAAGCTCGTGAAGATTGTGATGGCGAAGCGTGCAGGGGTCGCGGCGGCGAACGAATCGATGCCGTCGCGAAGGCGCGCATAGATGCTCGTCCGCATCGCGGGCTCAACTCGCATGTCGGTGCCCTTCTCGCACGAGTGGCAATGGTACTCGCGTGAGTGCGCCGCTAGCCTGATCCAATGGCGGATATCTTCGACGTGATTTCGGATGCGACCAGACGCGACATCCTCGGAGCGCTTCTCGCGCGCTACGTCTCGAGCGATTCGGAGACGGGTGAGATCAGTGTCGGCGATCTCGTCGAGGTGCTGGGTCTCAGCCAACCCACGGTGTCCAAGCACCTCAAAGTCTTGCGCGACCACGGACTGGTGTCAGTGCGGGAAGAAGGACAGCACCGCTACTACCGCCTTGACTCCACTCCTCTCGAGATCGTCGAAGACTGGCTCATCCCCTATTTGAGCGCCGACTTCGACGACGAGATCGACGCGGAGGAGCTCGGTGCTGCGACCGCCTACACGGCATGGGCGGGGTCCGAAGTGGGGTCAACACTCGGTCGCCGGGCCGCCGAGGGGGCTCATCGTGCACGCCAGGTCGTTGATCAGGTCGGCAAGCGCCTTCCCGCGCCTCCGTGGCGCGGCCGCGATCGCGCCTGAAAACGGCTCAGGCGTGGGGTGGACAGCGGGTAACACCAGCCCCTAGTGTTACCGATTAGCACTCCAGTCACACGGGGCGCAGGAGTCAGAAGGATCACAGCCGATGTCACAGGACCTGTCCGACGTGCGTTTTCTCACGGTCGCCGAGGTGGCCGAGATGATGCGCGTCTCGAACATGACCGTGTACCGGCTCGTTCACGCCGGCGAACTGCCAGCTGTGCGTTTCGGTCGGTCCTTCCGCATCCCGGAGTCTGCTGTCGCCGCGGCGATCGAAACGCCCATAGCCGACGTCGGCTGAACGGCCCGGGCACTCCCACCGGCGAAACCCGGTACACTAAACGCTTGTCCTGTCCACGGTTCTGAAGCGAACCGTCACAAGTTCACTCAGAACGGTAGAGGTTCCTTATGGGTTCAGTCATCAAGAAGCGCCGCAAGCGGATGGCCAAGAAGAAGCACCGCAAGCTGCTGCGCAAGACGCGTCACCAGCGTCGCAACAAGAAGTAATTCAGCGGCTCTGCCGCTTCACGTAACGTTTCGCCTCTCGGATGCTCGACCGCTTGAGCGGCAGCACCTCCCAGCCCTTCTCGCGCGCGTGCGCAAGGAGCTTCGCGTCCGCGTTGATGACGATGCGATTACCGACCGCCGTGAGCAAGGGAATGTCGTTGCTCGAATCCGAGTAGGCCCAACAGAGTTCGAGGTCGGCACCCCGGGCATCCGCGAAGGCCGTCGCTACGACCGCCTTCTCTTCGCCGTGAAGGACATGGCCGTCGAGGTCCCCCGTGAAGACGCCATCGAGCGCTTCGACCTTGGTGCCGATCGCGCCGGTCAACCCCAAGCGTGACGCAATCACGTCGGCGACCAACTGCGGAGTCGCCGTGATGAGCCACACCTCGTGGCCCTTGGCGAGATGCTCACGCGCGAGCGCGACGGTCTCCGGCCAGAGCTTGGGGGCGATGTCGCGATCGTAAATATCGTGGGCGAGGGTGACGAGTCCCTCCTCGGTGTGACCCGTCACCAGACCGAGCGCCCGCTCCTTCGCCGTGACGAGATGATTCCGGTTCTCTCCGACGGCGAGAAAGCGGAACTGATGCCACGCGAATACGGCGATGTCACGCCACGAGATGAGACCGCGCCGCCACGCCTCACGGCCGACGTAGAAGACACTCGCGCCCCTCATGAGTGTGTTGTCGACGTCGAAGAATGCGATCACAGGGGTGTCGCTGGCGTCGTTGTCGGCGAGATCGGGCATCCCTACCAGTCTGACAGATGGGGGCGGGTGCGCCCGCGCCGCGGCTAGGGTTGAGGTCGTGCCCGTACGTGTGACGCTGCTCTCCAAGCCCGGTTGTCACCTGTGCGATGCGGCCCGGGATGCCGTGAACGAGGTCATCGCGCGGGCGGGGGTCGAGGCATCCGTCGACGAGGTCAACATCCTCGACGACGCGGCACTCAACCAACGTTATTGGGACGAGATCCCCGTGGTTCTCATCGAGGATCGCGTGCACACCATTTGGCGAGTGGACCCCGATCGCTTCGCCGCAGCACTCAAGGAGCACTCAGAATGATCAAGCACATCGTCGTGTGGAAGCTCGCCGCAACCGATGACTCGGCCAAAGCCGAAGCGACCGAGGAAATCCGCGCTGTTCTCACCCCACTCGTCGACGTCATCGAGGGACTGCGGACGCTCACGGTGCACGCCAACGAGGCCTACTTCGACATGAACTGGGACGTCGTGCTGCTCTCGGAGTTCGACTCCTTCGAGGCGCTCGCCGAATACCAGGTTCACCCGCAGCACGTGGCTGCGGCAGCGGTTGTGCACAGCCACACGACGCAGCGCGCCGGCGTCGATATCGAGGTCTGAGGCTCAGCTCGCGATGTCGATGGGGCCGGTGAGCCGGTTCTTGAGGGCGTCGCGCTCCGCAGCCAGCGACGCGATCGTCGAGGCCTCGAGCGTTTCCATACCCGTGAACGGGTTGGGCATCCCGCTCTTTTCGAGCACGGCGGCCGCGTAAGCGTCCGCTGCCGCCGCCACCTTCGCGCTTGCTCGCTGCGACTTCTTGAGTGAGACCGCGGGACCCCCGACGACCTCGGCGTGCTTCTTCAGAGCCTTCTTGAGCTCTTTGAGTGCCGAATCGATCTTCTTGGACATGCGCCCATCATGCACCACCCGAGTGAACGACCACGAGGGTGAACTTTCAGGTGCGTGCCCTAACTTTCGTCGACGACCTCGGCGGAGGCAGCTGCGGTGCGAACGGCATCAATGCCGCCCATGGCGCTCGCCTTCGCCGTGTAGCCCTCGGACGTTGCGATGACCTCGCCGTTGCCGGCCTTGAGAACGAAGCGGAACTCGCCCCGAGCGTCCTTCGAAATCACAAACTTTGCGGCCATGATGGATCCCTTTCACCTGCGGATGGTGCCGCCAGGCTAGGGTTGCCGGAGTCCCGAAATCTACGGGTGAGTGTCCTCTATTTCGCGGGTTCGTCCGCCATGATCGCGAGGATCTGCGACGCGTCGCCCCACACGCCGGGGGAGTCGTACGGGCGGTCGGGGAAGGCACCGTACTCGAGGGTGATCGGCAGATTGTTGTCGGTGATGAAAGTCTCCACCCGCTCGGCGAGGGTGAGCGGTACGCCGCTACTGCAGTTGATGATTCCCGTGACGTCCGAACGCGCGCTCACGGTCGCGATCTGATCGCCCAACTCGCTCACGTCGATGAAGTCGTAGCGGTTTTTGCCCGTGGTGAAGGGGAAAGTTGTTTTGCCCTCCGCAGCGGCCGTGAGGATGCGCGTGAAGATCGACTGGTTGTTGAGGTCGTCCCCGAGGATGTAGTAGCAGCGCAACCACTGCAGCGGTACGCGCGGGGCGAGGTGCACGAAGCTCGCCCGGCGGAGGGCATCCTTGGCGATGCCGTACAGCGAGAGAGGGTTGGTGGGGGTGTCGGCGTCGATAGCGCCCTCCCAGTAACCGACCTCGTGCATCGTTCCGAGGACGGCGAGACGCCCGACGCCCCAGTCGGTGAGGGCCTCGAGAAAGCGGAAGTGCGACGACAGCTGCTCCATGTGCGACGGAGCGTTGTGGGCGAACCCGTCCTGCCATGCCAGATGCACAACCCCGTCGAACGGGGTGTCGCTGAGCGTGTTTACGTCGAAGTCGGGAGCGAGGATGTCCGCCGCGACGATCGTCGCGCGGAGGTCGACCTCGGCCCGCGACGATGGACGCACCGTAGCGACTACCTCGTGGCCCCGGTCGAGGAGGGATCGGACGACGTGTCGGCCGACATAACCGCCGGCACCGGTGACGAGAACACGATCAGGCATGGCCGCAATCCTACGGGCAGGGAACATCCAGGCCGGGCAGGGGCGGGCGCACCTATAATTGCAAGGCTTGCTGTCGACGAGAGGGCGTAGTGGAACAGTCCAACGAGCAGCGCGCACTAGCCGCGGGGGCACGACGCGCGATCTTCTACCTCTTCTACGATCCGAGGGGGATCGTCGACGACTACATCCCGTACAAGTTGGAGCGGCTGCGCCCGCACGCCGATCACATCACGGTGATCGTCAACGGCGCGCTCGACGAGGCAGGCCGAGTCGCCCTCGAAGCCGTGTCCGACGACGTGTGGCAGCGCGAAAACATCGGTTTCGACGTCGAGGGTTACAAGGACGCCATCGAACGTTTCGGGGAGCGTGCCAGCGAGTTCGACGAACTCCTGCTCATGAACTACACGTTCTTCGGGCCGATCGGAGACTTCGCCCCGCTCTTTGAGCGGATGGATGCCGCCAACGTCGACTTCTGGGGAATGACCGACCACACCGAGGTCACCCCCAACCCGATCACGCTCGACGGCACCATGCCCCGGCACCTGCAATCGCACTGGATTGCGGTTCGACGACCCGTCTTCGAGTCGGAGGCGTGGCGCGACTACTGGCGTCAGATGCCCCCCATCCGCTCCTACTCCGACTCGATCCTCAACCACGAGTCGCGCTTCACCAGCCACTTCGAGTCCCTCGGCTTTGTCTCGGCTGCGGCCTACCCGCACGAGAACTACCCCGGAACACCGCATCCGGCCTTCGAACGAGCCCAGCAGCTGTTGGAGGACGGATGCCCGGTGCTCAAGCGCCGCCCGTTCTTCCACGATCCGCTCTACCTCGACCGCGAGGGTGTCATCGGCAGGTACCTCCTCGACGAGGTGGAGCAGCGCGGTTACCCCGTCGAGTTTGTGCTGCGCAACATGTCGCGCACGTCGATGCCGCGTGTTCTCAATACCGCGGCTTCCCTTCTCGAGATCCTTCCCGACCAGCAGGTCGGTTACGACCCCGAGAAGCCGTTCCGCATCCTGGCGGCGGTCCACATCTTCTACGAAGACCTCACCGACGAACTGCTCGACAGGCTCGAATCATTGCCGAATTCCTACGACCTGGTCGCCACCACCACCGATGAGGCCAAGGCCGAGTACATCCGCGAACGTATTGCCGCACGGTCGGATGCCCGGCTCGCCGCCTCGGAAGTGCGTGTGCTGCCGTCTAACCGCGGCCGCGACCTGAGCGCATTTTTTGTCGCAACACGCGACAAGCTCGTGAGCGACGAGTACGACCTCGTCGTCAAGGTTCACTCGAAGAAGACGGTGCAGCAGGGTGCCGCGGTCGGCACACTCTTCAAACGCCAGCAGCTCGACAACCTCCTCGGAACGCCCGGCTATACGGCCAACGTCATTGGGCTCTTCCAGAAGGAACCGACCCTGGGTGCCGTCTACCCACCCACCGTTCACATCGGTTTCCCGACGATGGGTGGCGCCTGGTTCACGAATAAAGAACCCACCAAGAAGCTCGCCGATCGGCTCGGCATCCGTGTTCCGCTCGACGACCTGTCGCCCCTGGCTCCGCTCGGAGCAATGTGGATCGCGCGCCCGGAGGCTATGCGTCTGCTCTTCGAGATCGAGTACGACTACACCGACTACTCTCCGGAGACCGACCACAGCGACGGAAGTCTCGCCCACGTGCAGGAGCGCATCATCCCGTACGCGGCCGGTGAGCTCGGGTACCACGTCAAGACCGTTGCCAACACGGAGTACGCGGCCATCAGCCACACGTTCCTCGAGTACAAGCTCGACCAGCTCAGTCGCACCGTGCAGGGTTACGCGATCGAGGAGGTCGGTGTGCTCCAGCAGTGGGCCGCGACGGTCTCGCGCGTCGACTCCGGAGTGCTAGGCACGATTCGTGCCTACTTCGGGCGCCATCATCCGGGGCTTCGCGATCGCCTCTCGCCCGCGTACCACGGACTGCGTAAGGTGCTCGGACGCGCCCCCGCCAACCCCGAACAGTAGGCTGTCGGGGTGAAGGTGACCGTCGCGAGCGCATTTAACCCGCGCGCGAACAGCATTGGGTTCGTCCGATGGCTCATGGCCTTCATGGTGATCTTCTCGCACGCCGGCCCACTCGCGGGTTTCTACGGCGGCAAGGACCTCGGAACGCAGTTCAGCACCGAGCAGTCCGTCGGTGGAGTGGCCGTTGCCGGATTCTTTTTCCTCTCCGGCTTCCTCATCACCCAGAGCCGGCTCGGTAAGTCATCGACAGCCCGGTTCTTCTGGCGCCGTGTCGTTCGCATCATGCCCGCGTTCTGGCTCACGCTCATCGTGACCGCGTTTGTGCTCGCCCCCATCGCGTGGATGCGCGAGGCGGGCAGCATCAACGGGTACTTCACGGCCCCCGTCGACAGCCCGCTGACGTACTTCGTCAACAACATGTTCCTGGTCATGAACCAGCCGAGCATCGCCGAGATGGGCACAACGATCCCCTTCTACACGATGCACGGTGGCTTCGAGTGGAACGGTTCGGCCTGGACGCTCGGCTTCGAGTTCGCGGCCTACATCCTGGTGGGCATCCTCGGGATGATCGGCGCTCTGCGCAATCGCATCGTCGCTACCGCCGTCGCCCTCTTCATCATCTTTATGGCCACGCTCCAGTGGCTGTACATCTCCCTCGAGCAGGCCGGCCCGACCTTCACTGACTACCGGGTGCTCCTGCTGCTCGCGCCGTTCGCCTTTGGAATCCTGTTCGCTCTGTGGGGGGAGAAGATCCCGCTCGACGATCGCCTGGCGATCGCCGCGATCACGGTTGCGGCCTACACCTACGTGCGGGGCGGCTGGCTGGTTGTCGGCCAGTACCTCTTCCTGTACTTCCTCATGTGGTTCGCCATCAGGGTCACCCTCCTCAAACGGTGGGAGCGTTTCGGGGACTTCTCGTACGGCATCTACATCATTGCGTGGCCCCTGATGCAGTTCGCCGCCTACTTCAACCTGCAGGCCTACGGGTGGCTGGTCTACCACGCGGTGATCGTCGTCGGCTGCCACATCTACGCGTTCCTCAGCTGGCATCTCATAGAGAAGCCCGCTATGAGCCTCAAGAACTGGACACCTCGGTGGCTCGCCTGGACGATGCGCAAGATCGATCCGCTCTTCGAACCCGGGCGTAGGCTCCTCGCGCGTATCAACTTCCCCACCGGAACCGCACCGAGCGAGATCCCGTCGCTGCCGCTGCGACAGGGGCCGGGAGGTACGTCGTGAGCTTGCGGGAGCTGCCCCCGGAGCAGACGATCAGCAGCCGGTGGACACACCTGCGGTACGTGCCGCTCGTCATCCTCGTTGTCCTCGTTGTGGTTGCCACCGGTGTCGGCCTGTGGGCCCGGTCGAATCAGGCGGCCCCGCCGACTCCCGACCCGGCCGGCACCCCCGCGGCGCCCGTGGCCCAGCGTCTCCCCGATGTGTGCCGCACCCCGACCGAGGTGCCGAGCGCCGCACCGTGGTCGGCGGACAACGCCGGTGCATCCGAGGCGGTGTGGAACGAGCACGCCGAGGAGACCGCCAACGTCGTTCTCGGCCAGGATCGTTGGGTGTTCTGGGGTGACCTGCAGAACAACAACTTCTCGCAGGCCCTCGGTCGACGCACACTCTCAGCCGAAGAACTCGAGTCGTGGCGCTCCTACATCGCGAACCTCGACACCACACTCACCGAAGCGGGCATCGAGTTCTACGTTGTCATCGCACCGGCCAAGTGGGCGATCTACCCGGAGGAACTGCCCACGTGGGCGGAGAGCATCCGGGGCCCGGGGCCCCTCGACCAGTTGATGGCGGCGGGAGGGGATCTCCCGCTCATCGACCTCCGCGAGAGCCTGCGCGAAGCATCCGCCGAAACCCAGACCTTCAGCAGGTACAACAGTCACTGGACGTCGTTCGGGGCGCTCACCGGGTGGAACACCATCGCCGAATGCCTGAACGCCAACGAAGCGGACCTCGCGATCACCCCCAACCCCATCGACGGCGTCACCCTCGTCGAGGACTACAACGAGTTCGGCAACTACGGAGTCGAACTCGAGGAAGCGGACTGGACCGAACCCGTATTCACCCCGCCACTGGCCCCCATCGAACTCACGATCGCGGGAGGCGACCCGAGCACGATCGAGGGCAACCGCTGGACGACCTTCGACGACATGCCAGCCCTCAGTCGCAACGAGTCCGCGGCCACGGATGCCTCGGTGCTCTTCGCGGGCGACTCCTTCGGTATCATCATGTCGCCGTACTACCAGCAGGCGTTCCGCGAGGTGCGCACTCTCCGGCACAACCTCGACGCCGACCCGAGTGAACGCCCCGACATCGCCGAGCTGGCGCTCGCCACCCGCCCGGACATCGTGATCCTCGAGATCGCCCAGCGACACCTCAATCGCCCCCCGACCCCATGACCGAGGCCCGCGCAGGGCGCTTCCTGCCCGAGATCCAAGCCCTGCGCGCGCTTGCCGTGGTGCTCGTTGTGCTGTACCACGTGTGGCCCGAGAGGCTCCCGGGCGGCTTCATCGGTGTCGACGTATTTTTTGTGATCTCGGGTTACCTCATCACCGATCACCTCGTCCGTGAGTACGAGGGCCGCGGCACCATTTCGCTCACACGCTTCTGGGCGCGTCGCATCCGCCGGCTCCTCCCCGCAGCGTTTGTTGTGCTCGCGGCGTGTGTGGTGCTCGTGTTTATTGTGCTCCCGGAGGTGGTGCGCCAGGAGACGTTGCGGCAGATCGCCGCGGCATCCGGCTACGTGCTCAACTGGGTGCTCGCCTTCGACGCCGTCGACTATCTCGCCGCGGGCAACGAGCCGACCGTGGTCCAGCACTACTGGACACTCTCGGTCGAGGAGCAGTTCTACCTGGGGTGGCCACTGCTTCTCGTGATAGTCGGTGCCGTGCTGCTGCGGGTACGCCGACACCGCGTGTCGGCGACGGCCCTCGCGGGGTGGAGCGCCCTCGCGGTCATCGTCGTCTCGTTCGGGTTCTCGGTCTACCTCACGTGGTTCACGCCAAAACTCGCGTTTTTTGCCACCACAACCCGCGCGTGGGAGTTCGCCGCGGGAGGCCTGCTCGCCGTGATCGTGGTGCGCTGGCCGTCGTTGGTCGAGCGCCTTCGGTCGCAGCGTCTCGTCGCGAGCACCTCGGCGCTGACGGTGCTCGGGGTTGCACTCATCGTCGCGGCATCCTTCCTCCTCGACGGCGACTCGGCCTTCCCCGGGTGGATCGCGGCCGTCCCGGTGCTCGGTGCTCTTCTCGTCATCCTCGGCGGCCGCCCACGCGCGCTCGGGCTCGGGCCGATCGTCTCGTGGCGACCCATTCAGTACCTCGGTGATATCTCCTACTCCGTGTACCTGTGGCACTGGCCGATTCTGCTGACACTCGTGGTGCTCACGGCGCGACGGCCCACCCTCCTCGAGGGTGTTGCGATCGTGGCTGCGACCCTCGTGCTCGCAGCTCTCACCAAACACTTTGTGGAGGACCCGGGTCGACGCTCGGCGCTACTGACGCGTCGCCGCGGAGCCTTCGCGCTCGCCGCGATCGGTGTTGTCGCATTCGTCGGTGTGTGGGTCGGGACGGGCGCCGTTGCCGCGAGCCAAGCGCAAGCGGATCGCGCCGCCCTCGAACGCGCAATTGCCGATACCGAAGGATGTTTCGGTGCCAACGCATTACTCGGCTCAGGCGAGTGCGCTGATCCCTTCCTGCTGACGCCCGACGTGGACCTCGCTGCCGCCGCCAACGATCTCGCCTACGAGGACTGGTGCCTCACGTGGTACGACGAGGAGTGGGTCTCGTGCGAGATCGGGGCGACGGATGGTGCCGAGACCTGGGCGCTCGTCGGGGACTCCCACGCGGCATCCATGGTCGAAGCCTTCGACGACTACTTCGCCGATCGTGACGTGACGATCGTCACGTACATGCGCTACGGCTGCGATGGTTACCGACTTCCAAATGGCGTCGAGGCGCTGACCGACGACGAGCGTCAGGACGCCGACTGCCGTGAGTGGGCCGAGCGGGTGCAACGGGAACTCGCGTCGCGCGACGACATCAGCACCGTCATGTTCCTCAATCGCACGAGCCTGTACGCGAGCGAGGGCAGGCCGGACGACCGCCGACTCACCGTCGAGAACATCACCGCAACGTGGGAGCCCCTCATCGGGGGTGGCAAACGGGTTGTCGCGATCAAGGACTGGCCGGTCACGGAGGGTGACAGCATCCCCGTATGCCTCTCGGCGCATGTAGGCGAGCAGGGGCCGTGTAGCGTGCCGCGAGATGTCGGTATGCCCTACGACCCCCAGGACGATGCCGCGGCAGAGACCGGGGCCGAGTTGATCGACCTCACCGATGCCTTCTGCGATGACGAACGCTGCTACTCCGTGATCGGAGGGGTCGTCGTCTACCCCGATCACAACCACATCACCGGCACGTACTCACGCACCCTCATGCCGTACCTCGGGTCACTTCTGACGGGCCGCTAGCGCGCGCACGGCCAGCCTTGCGCCTTCGATAGGCTCGGTGCGTGAGCGATGAAGAGACGCCGCAGTCCTTCGACCCGAATCCGCGCATCGTCGACGAGTACACGGCACTCGTTGAGGGACGGTACGCCGACGGGTCTCTCGGTCGACTCCTCATCGTCGTCTCGACGGCCGATCTCGGGATGTCACGGGGCGACCTGTACGTCGCGATGGGGCTCGCCAAATACCTACGCCGACGGGGCTGGGGCATCACCCTGTGGCCGACCGAACGCTGGACCGAGCAGACCCCGGAGGGTTACCACGCCGCGATCGTCATGATCGAGACGTTCGTTCCCGGGCTCATTCACCCCGACACTCACGTCATCGCCTGGGTGCGCAACTGGACCGAGCGTTGGGCTGCGCTTCCCTACCTCGACACTTTCTCGCAAGTGTGGTGCAGCTCCCCGGCCTCGGCCGACCGCATCAGAGAGGTCTACCGGGGTCGAGTCGAGGTGGTGCCGCTGGCAACCGACCACGAACTCTTCTCGCCCCAACCGGTCGAGCGAGCCGATGCCGTGGTGACCACCGCGAACTTCTGGGGTGTCAATCGTGGGCTGGGGGATGCCCTCGCGCGCATCGCCGAACACGAGACGGTCACCTGGTATGGCAAAAATGCGCGCTTCCTCGACCTGCCGGAGGGCATCGACCACCGGCACACCATGGACTACTTTGCACTGCCCTGGGTGTACTCCGCGTGGCGCTTTGTTGTGGACGACGTCATCGAAGCGGCATCCGTTTACGGAACCCTCAACAGCCGGCTTTTTGACGCGCTCGCGTGCGGCGCGATCGTGGTCACCAACACTCGATCGGGCCTCGCCGAACTGGGTCTCGATGAGGTGCCGGTCTACGAGAACGCCGACGACCTCGTGGGTCTCATCGCCCGGCTTCGCGAGGATGCCGACGCCGGGGTTGCGCTCAGCGAGAGGCTTCGCGCTATCGTCCTGGAGCGCCACACGTACGAGCTTCGTGCAGAGGCGGTATCCGCGTACCTGGAGGAGTGTGTTCCCGGCGCCGACCGGACGGCGCTCCTCGCGTGGTCGACGGAACTTCGTGAGGCGTTCCGTTCCGAAGAATTCGAGCATGCGCGACTCCGCACCGCCTACCACGACCTGTACGACGAGGTGCTACACCGCCGTAAGCACATCGAGCAGCTCGAGGCCGCAGTGCACGCGTACCAGAACAGTCGGGTACGCCGGTACTGGGGGTACGTGCGGCGTGTGTTCGGCCGCTGACTCGGGTTGCCGCTGAGCGTCACCGGCCGCTGAACGTTACGGGCCCGCTGAGCCTTACGGCGTCAGGCGCGTCGGTCCGCGGAAGAGGTACGTTGCCTCGCGGATGTTCGGCAGGTGCAGCATGAGCATGACAACACGCGACAACCCCATACCGAAACCGCCGTGCGGGGGTACTCCGTAGCGGAAGAAGTCGAGGTAGAAGTCGAGCTCCTCCGGGTCGAGGCCCTTGTCCTTCGCCTGCTCGATGAGCACGTCGACGCGGTGCTCACGCTGTGCTCCGGTGGAGATCTCAACGCCGTTAAAGATGAGGTCGTAGCTGTTCGTCAGGCCCGCGTCATCCGCGTGCCGCATGTGGTAGAACGGCCGGATGCTGGAGGCGTAGTCGGTGAGGAACACGAACTCACTGCCGTACTTCTCGAGTGCGTACGCCGCGATTTGGCGTTCGCCCTCCGGGTCCATGTCGGCGTCGGTGCGCGGCACCGTGTAGCCGCGCTCGGCGACGATCTGCTTCGCCTCCGCGAGCGGGATGCGCGGGAACGGGGCCGTCGGCACCGTGATGTCGAGGTCGAAGAGTGCCTTGATCTCCTCGCCGTGCTTGTCCTTGACGGCCTGGAAACCGGCGATGAGGAGCTCCTCGTGGAGCTTCATGACATCCTCGTGCGAATCGATCCAGCTGATCTCCGCGTCAACACTCGTGAACTCGGTCGCGTGGCGGCTCGTGAAGCTCGGGTCGGCACGGAAAGCCGGGCCGATTTCGAAGATCTTGCCGAAGCCGGCAGGCTGCGCCATTTGCTTGAAGAACTGCGGGCTCTGTGCGAGATACGCCTTGCCCTCGAAGTACTCGACCTCGAAAAGCTCGGCCTTCGATTCGCTCGCGCTCGCCATGAGCTTGGGGGTGTGCAGCTCGATGAAGTCGTTCTCGACCCAGTAGGTGCGCCAAGCGTGCTCGAGGGTCGTCTGGATGCGGAAGATCAGGTTGTTCTTCGGCTGGCGGAGGTCGAGGAAGCGCCAGTCCATGCGCTTGTCGACACCCGTGTCATCCGCGATCGGAGTCTCCGGGATGGCCGCTGCCGCAATGTCCATGCCCTCGAGCTTGATCTCGACACCGCCGAGCTTGACACGCTCGTCGTGCTTGAGCTCGCCCGTTGCGGTGAGGAACGTGCCCTGGGCGAGGCCCGAGATGGCGTCGGCGAGGGCATCCTCGGCGGGTGTTCCGTCTTCGGCGAACGCTCGCGGGTGCACCAGTTGCACGGCGCCGGACTCATCGCGCAGCACAACGAACTGCACCTTCTTCTGATCGCGCACCGTATCAACCCACCCGGAGACGGACACCGGTCCGTCGGTAGCAGCGGCGAGGTTCTTGATGAGGGTGCGTTCGGTCACCGTACGAGTGTAGTTCTGCCCGGGGGACGCGTACGCCGCGGGAAGGCCCCGTCGTGCGCTCAGCCGCGCAGGGACGCAACGAGCGGTGCCACAAAGAGGAGGGCGGGCGGCACGAGCACGAGGGCCGCGGCGAGGGCGAGAACCGCCGTCTCCGCGGGGCGCGGGAGCGGGGGTTCGGCGAGCCTCGCGAGGCGTGTGGTGAGGGCATCCGTGGGGGTCGCCTCGTCATCGATCGAGGTGACGGATGCCCCGGCCCCCACTCGCACGATGGCGTCGGCGAGTACCTCGTCGTCGACCACACGGCGCGCTTCGTCATCGGCGAGCAGCTCGATGAGCAGGCCAACCTCTTCTTGCGCGCGGTAGGCGATGGGAAACCAGGGCAGGGACGCGCGCCAGGCGCGGAAAAACACCAGGACGATGTCGTGCCGTTGTTTGACGTGGGCGCGCTCGTGTTCGATGACGGCGAGCATCTGTTGTTCGTCGAGGAGCTCGATGAGTCCCGCCGAGACGACGGTGACCGACGAGATCGCGCCGGGGAGGCAATAGGCGACCGGGGCCGGGGTGTCGATGAGTCGCGTGCCCGAGTCATGGGGCTGGCTGAGCAGCATGAGTAGGCCCGCGTGACGACGGCGCTGGCGCTCGGCTCGCACGACGGTCACGAGCAGGTTGAGGAGGAGGTGCCCGGTGAGGAGGGCGGCACCGGCGAGGGCGAGCACGTTCCAGAACTCGAGCGGGCGGAGTGGGGCTTCGCCGAGGAGCACACCCGGGAGGGCGAGTGCGCCAGCGAGGAGGTTATCTCCGAAGGGCAACAGGCCGAAGGTCAGCAGTGCACCGATCATGGAGAGCCCACCGGCGACGGCGATCGCCTGCCACAACACGAGGGCGGTGGCAGGGCTCCGTCGTGTCCAGCGCGCTCCCGCGAGTAACAGCGGTACCGGCCATGCGAGGGCCAGCGCGAGCGCGGCGAGAAGCGCGGGTGCGACGAGGGCTCCCGTCATCCGTCACCACCCCACCCTTGGTAATTCACTCTTCTCCGGAGGTTTTGCCTGACACGCCGGGCAACCACGTAACCAGTGTGACTCAACACCAAAAGCTCCGGAAAAGTGCGCGAGAACACACTCCGGGGAGAGTGGCCAGGTTCTAGCGCCCGGCGAGGAGTCGCCGCAGTGCTTCGGCGTCTTCCGGGCCTACCTGGCCGACGAAGCGCTCGAGCACGGCAGTGCGGTTGGATGCCCCACCCAGAACTTCGTGCATGAGGTCGGCCATATGGTCCTCGCGGCTCGCCGCTGCACGGTAGCGGTGCGGGCGGACCGACCGCTCGCGCTGCACAAACCCTTTGGCCTCCAACCGCGACAGAACGGTGAGGACGGTGGTGGCGGCGAGAGCTTTGCTTCCGTCGGTCTGTTCGGCGAGGGTCGCCTGAATGTCGTAGGCCGAAAGGGTGTCGTCGGTTGCCCACAGGAGGTCCATGACCTGCCGCTCGAGCTCTCCCAGTGTCGCCATGTCCAGAATTCTACCCCCGAGTAGAAATAACTTCTACAGAGGTGTAGAAATGAGTTCTACGACAAGTAGAAAAGACCGGCGGGACCTTCGACCTTAGGGGCGGGGCATCCGATCTGGCCAACTTGGCGAGGGGCGCCGACCGACGACCCGACACAGCCGCGCGAGAGCGCCGTCCCAGAAGGGGCCACCGTGGATCCGCTTGAGATTGCCCGCTGGCAGTTCGGCATCACAACCGTCTACCACTTCGTCATGGTGCCGTTGACGCTCGGCCTCGGCCCGCTCGTCTTCGTCATGCAGCTGCAGTGGGTGCGCACGGGCGACGAAAAGTGGCTCAGAATGACCAAGTTCTGGGGCAAGCTCTACCTGATCAACTTCATCATGGGTGTCGCCACCGGTCTCGTGCAGGAGTTCCAGTTCGGCATGGCGTGGAGCGAGTACGCCCGATTCGTGGGCGACGTCTTCGGCGCACCGTTGGCCATGGAGGGGTTGCTCGCGTTCTTCGTCGAATCGACCTTCCTCGGCCTGTGGATCTTCGGCTGGGATCGACTTCCCAAAAAGGTGCACCTCGCGACCCTCGGGCTCGCCGTGTTCGGTTCGATCGTGTCGGCGTTCTTCATCATTGTCGCCAACTCGTGGATGCAGCATCCGGTCGGTGTCGAACTCGTCGACGGTCGCCCCGTCATGAACGACATCTGGGCCGTGCTGACCAACAACACGGCGCTCGCCGCCTACAGTCACACTCTCTTCGGTGCGATCGCGGTCGGCGGTGCCCTCCTCATCGGCATCGCGTGGTACCAGCTCTGGCAGCGCCGTCGCGATGGAATCGACACGACGGATGCCCGGGGCAGGGTCGTTGTTGGCGAGAACCTCAGCATCCCCGGCCGCGACAAGGCAGACCACACCGTGTGGTTGCGGAGCCTGCGTATCGGCGCGCTCGTAGCCATCGTCGGCTTCGGTGGTGTCGCGATCACCGGCGACCTGCAGGCCAAGCTCATGTTCGAGCAGCAGCCGCTCAAGATGGCGGCGGCGGAGGCCGCCTGCCACGACGGCACGAGCTTTTCGGTGCTCTCGATCGGTCCGCTCGGGGGTCAGGACTGCAACCAGGTGGTCGGCATCATCGAGATCCCCGGTGTGCTGTCGTTCCTCGCGCACGGCGACTTCGACACCGAGATCAAGGGTGTGAACACGCTCATCCCCGAGTACCAGGAGGCGTACGGCACCCACCTGCCAGACAACCCCATCTACGGGGAGCGCGCGGGGCAGGAGATCCAGTACCTGCCGCTCATGGAGGTCACCTACTGGGGCTTCCGTCTCATGATCGGCTTCGGGGCGCTCGCCGCCGGTGCCGCCGTCCTGGCACTGTGGCTCACCCGCAAGGGAACGGTTCCCGCGTCCAAGCCGCTCATGTGGGTGGCGGTCGCGAGCATCGCGGCACCGTTCGCGGCGAATATCGCGGGATGGGTGTTCACGGAGATGGGACGCCAACCGTTTGTTGTCGCCCCCAATCCGACCCCCGGTGGTGTTGACGGTGTGTTCATGTTCACGGCGGCCGCCGTCTCGCCGGGCGTGAGCGGCGAGGAGGTCATCTTCTCGCTCGTGAGTCTCGGCCTCATCTACGGTGCGCTGTTGGTTGTCGAGCTCACCCTCATCGTGAAGTACGTGCGGGCGGGTGTTGCGGGGGTCATGCCCGCCGAGGAGACCCCGAGCGATGACAACCCGACCGACCCCGACAGGCGAGACGACGTGCTCGCGTTCGCCTACTGAGCCCGGATAGACAGGAGCAACCGCCATGGAATTCCTTCCCACCGTCTGGTTCATCGCCATCGCCGTGCTCTGGATCGGCTACCTCCTCCTCGAGGGATTCGATCTGGGTGTCGGGATGCACGTGCTCACCTCGACACGGAGCGACAAGCAGCGCCGCCTCATGCTCAACACCATCGGCCCCGTATGGGACGGCAACGAGGTGTGGCTCATCACGGCGGGTGCCGCGACCTTCGCGGCGTTCCCGCTCTGGTACGCGTCGCTCTTCTCGGCGCTCTACATCCCCCTGGTGATCGTGTTGGCTTCGCTCATCTTCCGGGCGGTCGCCATCGAATACCGCGGCAAGCGCAACGACGACGCGTGGCGTCGCCGCTGGGACCTCGCCCTCGGCCTCGGGTCCTTCGGTGCAGCCTTCGGTGTCGGTGCCGCCCTCGCCCTCACGACCACCGGGTTGCCGCTCAACGAGAACGGCGACCGAGTTGGTGGTGCGTTCGCATGGCTCACCCCCTACGCGGTGCTCGGCGGGCTCGCGGTTGTCGGCTTCTGCCTCGTGCACGGTGCCGCCTTCCTCGCGCTCAAAACCGATGGCGAGGTGCGCGAGCGTGCGCGGCGTTTTGTGGTCCGCTGGTCGCCGGTGGCGTTGTTGCCCATCGTCGCGTGGGTGTTGGTTGTGCAGTTCCAGTCGGGAGGCGCGGCGAGCTGGGTGCTCGTCGTGCTCGCGGTGGTCGCGATCGTCGGTGGGTGGTTGGCCGCGCGGGCAGGGCGCGAAGGGTGGAGCTTCATCGGCATCGCCGCCTTCGTGGTTGCGGGAGCGGCATCCATCTTCACGGCGGTCTTTCCCGTGGTGCTGCCCTCGACGATCGACCCCGCGTTCAACCTGACGATCTCGAACGCGTCGAGCGGTGAGTACACCCTCGGGGTGATGTCGGTTGTCGCCCTTATCGGCCTGCCCATCGTGCTCGCCTATCAGGCGTGGACGTACTGGGTGTTCCGTAAGCGCATCAGTGAGGGGAGCATCCCCGACGCCCACACGATCGTCGCGGCCGTCGGCCGGCGCGCCACACCATGAGACGCGGCCCGCTCGAGGGTGTTGCGCCCCGGCACGTGCTGGTGCTCGGGTTGCTGGCTGCCGTCAAGGCTGCGGCGCTCGTCGGCATCGCCCAGGCGGTCGCGAGCGGGGTTGTCGCGGTCATCGCGGGCACCGACACGTGGCGCGACGCCGTGGTGCTCGGCATCGTGAGCGGGCTTGTGCGCGCCGCCGTCACGTGGGCGAGCACAAGTTACGCCACCCGTGCGGCGATCGGTGCCAAGGAGGCGCTCCGGAGCGACCTCGCGCGCCGGCTGCTCGGCACGGGGGAAGCCCGGGTCGGCTCGAGCGCGATCGTCGGCAGCGTAGGCCTCGACGCGCTCGACACCTACTACCGCACGGCCTTGCCCGCCACAATCACGGCGGCGGTCGTGCCGCTTCTCATCGGTGCTCGCATCCTGTTCGCCGACCCCGTGAGCGCCATCATCATCGTGCTCACCGTGCCACTCGTGCCCGTGTTCATGGTGCTCGTCGGCCTGCACTCGAAGGAACGGGCGGATGCCGCATCCGCCAGCCTGCAGCGGTTGAGCGACAACCTCGCGGAGCTCGCGCGTGGCCTCCCCGTGCTCGTCGGGCTCGGCAGAGTGCGGGAACAATCGGAGGCGCTGCGCGAGGTCTCGGAGCGCAACCGCGCCGCGACGATGAGCACACTCCGGTCGGCGTTCCTGTCATCGCTAGTGCTCGAACTCATCGCCACGATCTCGGTTGCCGTTGTCGCCGTATTTGTGGGGGTGCGGCTCGTAGGCGGGGACCTGCCGCTCGAGGTGGGCCTCCTCGCGCTGGTGCTCGCGCCGGAATGCTTCACACCCTTCCGCGAGGTCGGTGCCGCGTTCCACTCGTCGCAGGACGGTCTCGCGGCGATGCGTCGCGCACGCGAAGTGATCGATGCGCCCGCCGCTGGCGATGACCGTCGCCCTGGGCGTGACCTCGAGGTGCGTGACCTCGTGGTCACACGCGACGACAGGTCGGCGCCGATCGTTGACGGACTAACCTTTCGTGTTCCCCGCGGCACCATTGCCGCAGTGGAGGGCGCGAGTGGTGCGGGCAAGTCAACGATCCTGGGTGTGCTCGCGGGGGTGGTGCCCTGGCAGGGCGGCACCGTGAGCGGGGTGCCAGCGGGTTTGGTGGCGTGGGTGCCGCAGCATCCGCACACCGTCGCAGCGACGGTTCGCGACGAGGTGCGGCTGTACGCCGACACCGATGAGTCGACGGATGCCGCGCTCGAGCAGCTCGCGTTGACGGGTATCGCTGCCGACGACCCTCAGCGCGTGAGTCCCGGGGAACTGCGGCGCCTTGCCGTCGCCCGCGCGCTCGTGAGGGTTGATGCTGGCGCCACCGTGGTGCTGTTGGACGAACCGACGGCGCACCTCGACGCTGCCAGCGCCGCGCTCGTGGAGGGCGCCATCGAGGGGCTTCGCGGCAGGGCGACCGTGGTGCTCGCCTCGCACGAGGCCGGGGTCGCTTCCCTTGCCGACCAGCGCATCGTGCTCACGCGCCAGGGCGGACTGCGCGACGACGAGTCGGGCGGAGCCCAGCGCGAGAAGTACGAGCAGAGCGAATCGGCGGCACGCACAAGCCGTGGCGCGCTCGCGGAACTCGGCGCGTTCCTGCGCCCGACCGCGTGGCGTATGGTCGCCGCGGTGCTCCTGGGGTCGGCGGCCGCGCTCGCCGCTGTATCCCTCACCGCCGTGAGCGGGTGGCTCATCGTTCGCGCGAGCGAGCAACCGCCCATCATGTACCTGCTCGTCGCGATTGTCGGGGTGCGGTTCTTCGGAATCGCGCGTGCCGGCCTGCGCTATGCCGAACGGCTCGCGACCCACGACGGAGTGCTCGGCTCGGTCACCGACCTGCGGTCGCGGCTGTGGAACGGACTCGCCGCCCGCGGTCTCGGCTCACGGGTGCTCACCACGGGTGGCGCAGCCCTCGACTACCTCGTGGGGGCGGCCGATCGTGTGCGCGATCTTGTGCCCCGCGTTGTGCTCCCGCCCGCGGTGGCCATCGTCACGGGGATCGCGGCTCTCGTCGCCGTCGGCCTCCTGCACTCCGCGGCAGTCCCGGTGCTGCTCGCCGGCATCGTGGTGAGCCTCGTTGTCGGGCCCGCGGTGGCCGTACTCGCAGATCGTCGGGCGTCGGTGGGGGCGGCCGCGGTGCGCACGTCGGTACTTCGCGAATTCGCGGCGATGGTCGCGGCATCCGGAGATCTCAGCGCCAACGGTGTCGGGGACCGGATGGTCGACCGGCTGGTTGCCCTCGACGCGCGTGCGAGCAGACTGGCGCGCGGTACCGCGTGGGCCCTGGGCCTCGGAAACGCGGTTGTTGTTCTCGCGGGTGTCGTCACGGCCATGCTCATGCTGCCGGCGACCGTGGATGCCGTCGCTGCTGGAACCCTTCCCCCCGCGGTTGTCGCCGTGCTCGTGCTGCTGCCGCTCGCCCTCGTCGAGCCGCTCACGGGTCTCGTCGACGCCGTGCAGCAGTGGCCGGCGCTCGCCGCAGCGCTGCGGCGGGTGCACGACGTCGCGGCGACGGATGCACCGCGCCGGGGCACACGAGAAGTGACACGTATCGACGAGCTCGAGCTCGACGGACTTGCCGCCACCTGGGCGGGTGCCGAACGCCCCGCGTTCCACGACCTGACCGCGCGCGTGACGCGCGGGGAATGGCTTGTGGTTGAGGGGCCGTCGGGGGCGGGCAAGTCGACGCTTCTCGCGACCCTCCTCGGAGACGTCCCCGTGACCGCTGGCAGGGTTCTGCTCGATGGAGTCGATGCTCGGGAGTTCGCGCCGGATGCCCTCCGCCGTCGCATGGCGTGGTGCCCGCAGGAGGCGCACCTCTTCGACTCGACGATCCGCGGCAATCTCCTCCTGGCCCGCGGCCGCGAGAATCGCCCCAGTGACGTCGACCTGGAGCTTGTGCTCATCAGAGTTGGTCTCGGTGACCTCCTCGAGACGCTCGAGAACGGGCTCGACACCCGGGTCGGGCCGTCGGGGTCGCGGCTATCGGGCGGTGAGCGTCAGCGACTCGCCGTCGCGAGAACGCTCCTGACCGATGCCGACATCGTGCTCCTCGACGAACCAACGGCGCACCTCGACGCCGACGCGGCGGAGGGCCTCATGGACGACCTCCGTTTTGCGCTCCGCGACCGCATCGTGGTGCTCGTCACCCACCACGCCTCGGAACGCCGTACGGGCGACGAGCTACTGAGCCTGGCCCGGGCATCCGTCACCACTTCGTGAGGTGCCCACTTCGGTGGCTTCTGTGTTCGAAATACCCACCGAACTGGGCACCTCACGGGCTGGACGCGGTGCTAGACGCGGGCGGGGGTGCCCCAGCGCTGACCCCAGGCCGCGAGGGGTTGGAGGGCGCGCATGAGGTCGGTGCCGCGCTCGGTGAGGGCGTAGCGGATCTGCACGGGAACGGTCGGGATGACGTCGCGCTCCACGAGCCCTTCCGCCTCCAGTTCGCGCAGGCGTTGGGCGAGCATCCGGTCGGAGAGGCCCTCCACACGCCCGAGGATTTCGCTGAAGCGGGTTGACCCGAGATAGAGGGCCATGAGGATGCCCCCGCTCCACCGTTTGCCGACCGTTTCGGCGGAGGCCTGGAAGCGGCGGCACTCCTCGTCATAGATGTGTTCAGTCACTTACCTATAGTAAGTCACTTACGAGCAACTTTGATTGTGGGCGGACCACGAGCATGCTGGTCTCATGCCCGACTATGGCCACTCCCTCGAATTCGGGGTCTTCATCACCCCGACCGCAGCCGCACCCCAGCAGCCCGTCGCTCTGGCACAACTCGCCGAGCAGCTCGGGTACGACGTAGCGACGTTCCAAGATCACCCCTACCAGCCGTCCTTCCTCGACACGTGGACCCTCATGTCGTGGGTCGGGGCGAGCACCGAGAGCATCACCATCTCGGCGAACGTGCACAGCCTGCCGCTGCGCCCGCCCGCCGTGCTCGCGCGGTCGGCCGCGAGCCTCGACCTTCTCTCCGGTGGACGGGTCGCGCTCGGTCTCGGCGCCGGAGCGTTCTGGGACGCGATTGAGGCGATGGGTGTGCCGAGGCTCACCGCCGGCCAGGCCGTCACGGCGCTCGACGAGGGAATCGACATCATCCGTGGCATCTGGGATGCCGCGAACCGAACACCGCTGCGCGTGAGCGGCGAGTTCCACTCTGTCGATGGCGCCAAGCGCGGCCCAGCACCGGCCCACGACATCCCGATCTGGATCGGCGCGTACAAACCCCGCATGCTGAAGCTCACGGGCGCCAAGGGCGACGGATGGAGTGTGTCACTCCCGTACCTGCAGCCGGGCGACCTCGAGGCCGGAAACGCCACCATCGACGAAGCGGCGACCGCGGCGGGTCGAGATCCTCGCGAGATCCGACGGCTCCTGAACGTGTCCGGCGAGCTCTCCGTCTCGCAGCTCGTCGACTTCGCACTCGACAAGGGGATCGGCACGTTCATCCTCGCCGCCGACGACCCACGCGTGATGCAGTCCTTCTCCGAACTCATCCCCGAGGTGCGCGAGCAGGTGGCCGCCGAGCGCGCGACACGGGGAACCGAGCAGGGCCGTGTGCGTAACGCCGTCGCCCTCTCCAAGCGCCGCGAGGGAGTCGACTACGACGGAGTGCCCGCCTCCCTCGCGGCTGACGCCGTCGAACCCGGTGACGCGCGCTACGAGCGGATCCGCAACGGCTACATGCGCGGTGGTTCGCCCGGCATCATCCTGCGGCCCGGCACCACAGAGGAGGTGACGGATGCCCTCGCCTACGCCGCGCGCCACCGTGACCTGCCGCTCGGCATCCGCAGCGGCGGGCACGGCATCAGCGGGCGCTCCACCAATGACGGCGGCGTCGTCATCGACTTGCGCAAGTTCGACAGGATCGAGGTGCTCGACGAGTCGAAGCGTCTCGTGCGTATTGGTGCCGGTGCACGCTGGGGTGACGTTGCCGCACGCCTCTCGCAGCACGGCTGGGCGCTCTCCTCCGGCGACTACGGCGGTGTGGGTGTCGGCGGTCTCGCGACGGCTGGCGGCGTCGGGTACCTCGGTCGTGAGCACGGGCTCACGATCGACCACGTGCGCGCAGCCGATGTGGTGCTCGCCGACGGCACTGCGGTGCGGGCATCCGCCACCGAGAACCCGGACCTGTTCTGGGCTCTACGGGGTGCCGGTGCCAACTTCGGTGTCGTCACGTCGTTCGACTTCGAGGTCGACGAGGTGGGCGAGGTCGGCTGGGTGCAGCTCGCCTACGACGCGAGCGACCTGGAGGGGTTCCTCGAGCGCTGGGGCGCCGCGCAGGAGGCCGCGCCACGGGATGTCACGACCTTCCTGCTCGTCGGCCGTTCGACCGGGAGCCAGATCGTGGCCCAGCTCATGGGGGTGGTCGACAGCGACGACCCGGACACGATCATCGAACGCCTGCAACCGTTCGCGAACCTCGGTCCGCTCCTCCAGCAAGAGGTGCAACTGAAGCCGTACGCGGCCGTCATGGGCAACACGGTGCCGGGCGACCAGCAGGGTCAGGGCGAACCGAAGGCCCGGTCGGGCCTCGTGCGGCACCTCACGCCGGAGGTGTCCGCGGCGTTGGCGCGGTTCATCCGGAGCGGGGTTCCGTACTTCTTCCAGATCCGCTCGGTGGGTGGCGCGGTCGCCGATGTGGCTCCGGATGCCACGGCCTACGCGCACCGCGATGCGAACTTCGCCATCACGGCACTCGGCACGGGGCGTGAGCGCCTCGACGAGGCGTGGGACACCGAGGTGTACCCGCACCTCGAGGGCCTCTACCTGAGCTTCGAAACCGACCAGCGGCCGGAGCGCATCGCAGACGCGTTCCCGCCGGCGACCCTCACGCGGCTTCGCGAACTGAAGAAGCGGTACGACCCGACGGGGTTGTTCCGCGACAACTTCCCGCTCGCGGGGTGATCCATCCCCCGTGAGGTGCCGACTTCGGCGGGTGCACAGCCCTCAACACCCACCGAACTCGGCACCTCACGGGAGGAAAAGCCGCACTCAGGTGCCCGTTGTCTACGCAACGTAGAATTACCGGGTGCCCGCCGATCTCATCCACCTCGTCCGCCACGGTGAGGTGCACAACCCGGAGCGCATCCTGTACGGGCGCATCGCCGGGTACCACCTGAGCACCCTCGGCCACGAGATGGCGGCGGTGGCGGCCACGAGCTTCGAAGGCCGCGACATCCGCCGCCTCATCGCGAGCCCGCTGCAGCGCACGCAGGAGTCCGCGAAGCCCTGGGCCGACCTCTTCGAGCTACCCATCGAGACGGATGAGCGCATCATCGAACCCCACAACTGGTTCGAGGGCACCCGGATGCGCGAGCGCCTCCGCAACCCGATCTCCTGGCCGCGCCTCATCAACCCGATGCGCCCGAGTTGGGGCGAGTCGTACCGGAGTGTGCTCACACGCATGTTCTCGGCCATCGATGACGCGTGGGCCGAAACGGTGTCCGGCGAGGTGGTGCTCGTGAGCCACCAGATGCCCATCGTGACCGTTGCGCGCAACGTGGCGGGGCGTGTTCCGTTCCACGACCCGCGCAAACGCCGCTGCACACTCTCGAGCATCACGACCCTGCAGCGCGAAGGGGACCGCTTCGTCGAGGTCGACTATCGCGAACCGGCCCGCGAGCTGCTCGAGAACTCGATCGATCTGGGCGCAGTGTGAGGCGCGCAGCGGTGGCCGCGGTGGCGGCCGTACTCCTCCTCGCCGGTTGTTCGAGCAACGACAGTCTCGCGCAGCAATACTCCGAGGGTTCCGGTCAGGGCTACATCTCCGGAGACGGTGCCTACACGGAGATCCCCGCCGACCAGCGCGACGAGCCCATCGTCTTCGAGGGCACGGATGAACGGGGCGAGACGATCTCGAGCGAGCAACTCGCCGGTACCCCCTACGTTGTCAACTTCTGGTACGCGAGCTGCCCGCCGTGTCGGGTGGAAGCCCCCGACCTTGCCGACCTGTCCCTCGAGTACGCGGACGTGCCGTTTGTCGGTGTGAACATCAGCGACTCAGCCGATGTCGCCCTCACCTTCGCCGACGAGTTCGGTGTGCCGTACCCGAGCATCATGGATGCCCAGACCGCGGGTGTTCAGTTGGCGTTCGCCGGTTCCGTTGCACCCAACGCGGTGCCGACCACGATCGTGGTGGACGCGGAGGGCCGTGTGGCGGCGCGCATCAGCGGGTTGCTGCGGGAGCCCGGCATCCTCGCGTCCATGATCGACACCGTGCTCGCCGAAGGTACGCGCTAGTGGGTCCGGGGGAACTGGTCAGCGAGGGCAGCCTGCTCGTCGCCCTGCCGATCGCGCTCGCTGCCGGTCTGCTCGCCTTCCTCTCGCCCTGCGTGCTGCCGCTCGTGCCCGGGTACCTCGGCTACGTGAGTGGCATCACGGATGCCGCGGATGCCCGCCGCTCGCGCACGGTGCTGGGTGCCGCGCTTTTTGTGCTCGGGTTCAGCGTCATCTTCCTCGGGGTTGTTGTGCTCGGCAGCACCGTCGGGGTGTTTTTCCTCCAGTACGGCGGACTCATCGAGCGCATCGCCGGTGTGCTCGTGATCCTCATGGGGCTCGTGTTCATCGGGCAGGTGACGTTCTTCCAGCGCACCCTCAAGCCGACGTGGCGGCCGGCGACAGGCCTCGCGGGTGCGCCGCTGCTCGGTGCGGTCTTCGCGATCGGTTGGACACCCTGCATCGGGCCGACCCTCGTGGCCGTCACCTCCCTGGCCAGTTACCAGGGCGACCCCGGTCGCGCCGCGATCATCGGGCTCTTCTACTGCCTCGGGCTCGGCATCCCGTTTGTGCTGGTCGCACTCGGCCTCGGCTGGGTGACCAACTCGGTGGCGTGGGTGAAGAAGCACATTCGGGCGATCAACATCGTGGGTGGTTCGCTACTCATCGTCATCGGTGTGCTCATGGTGACCGGACTCTGGGGTCTTGCGATGTCGCACCTGGGGGTGATGATCAGTGGATTCCTCCCGGCCCTCTGACCACATCGACGCTGACCACATCGACGCTGACGCCCCCGCCGACAGCAAGATCACCCAACCGAAACTCGGATTCGTCGGCTATGTGCGTTTCTTCTGGCGCCAGCTGACCAGTATGCGCACGGCGCTCTTCCTGCTGCTCCTGCTCGCCATCGCCGCGATCCCCGGATCGCTCGTGCCGCAAAAGTCCTCCGACCCGAACGGTGTCATCCAGTACCGCGCGGCCAACCCCGAACTCTCCGACGTGCTCGACGCCCTCGGGGTCTTCAACACCTACACCTCGGTGTGGTTCTCGGCGATCTACCTCCTGCTGTTCTTGTCGCTCATCGGCTGTGTCATCCCGCGCACCAAACACCACCTGGAGGCGTTGCGCGCGAAGCCGCCCAAGACCCCAGCAGACCTCAGCCGGCTGCCCGCTTACGTCTCGCGCGAGACGACAACGGATGCGGGGCTCGCGCTCGACGAGGCCGAGAGGATGCTCCGCTCGCAGCGTTACCGGGTGCAGCGTTTCGACGGCTCCATCAGTGCCGAGCGCGGGTATCTGCGCGAGACCGGAAACCTGGTATTCCACTCCGCCCTCATCGGTGTGCTTGTCGCCGTCGGGATCGGTGGAGGTTTCGGCTACTCCGGTCAGCGTGTCATCGTCGAAGGCCAGGCGTTCGTCAACTCGCTCGCCAGTTACGACTCGTTCAACCCGGGCCGCTTCTTCACCGATTCGGCGCTCAGCCCGTACCGCATCCAGTTGGACTCCTTCGAGGCGACCTACGAAGAGGACAACTTCAACGCCTACGGGCAGCCGACCGACTTCGTTGCGACCGTGACAACAACCGAGCGCGGCGGCGAACCGAAGCAGGGGCAGATCAAAGTCAACGAGCCGCTCTCGATCGCCGGCACCACCGCGTACCTGCTCGGCAACGGTTACGCACCGCACCTCGTCGTGCGCGACCCCGACGGTACGGCCGTGTTCTCCCAGCCCGTCGCGTTCCTGCCGCAAGACCAGAACCTCTTCAGCCTCGGCATCATCAAAGTGCCGGACGGGCTCGACCAGCAGCTGGGCATCCGGGCGCTCCTCTACCCGACGACGTTCCCGCTCGCCAACGGCACGTTCAGCTCGAGTCACCCCGATCTGCGCGACCCGAGCATGAGCCTCGAGGTGTACGCGGGCGACCTCGGCCTCGACGGCGGTCGTGCCACCAACGCGTACGCGCTCGACGTCGATGACCTGACCCAGCTCGCGGGGCGTGATGCTCCCGAGCCGACGATCCGCCTCACCGTCGGGCAGGTCGCCGACTTGCCCGACGGGCTCGGCACGATCGAACTCGTCGAGATTCCGAGGTTCGTGTCGCTGGACATCCACCACGATCCCTCCCAGTTCTGGGTTGCGCTGTTCAGTGCCCTTGTCGTCGCGGGACTCATCGCGAGTCTCTTCGTGGCGCGCAGGCGCGTGTGGATCAAAGTTGTCGACACGGACGGCGTCACCGCACTGCAGTACGCGGGGCTCGCCCGCGGTGACGACCCCCGACTGGAACAGGTGGTCGGCGAACTAGCGGACCGCCACAACGAAAGGCTTAAGGTGGACGAGTGATCGAGACCCTGGAGTCCTTCTCGTCGATCGCCGTGTACTCGGCGATGGGCGTCTACACGGTGGCGTTCATCATGTTCGCACTCGACCTCGCGCGACGTTCGGCGATCTCGCCCGTGACCGCGTCCGAACGTGTCGCGCGGGCCACCTCGGGAGCCGCGTACGGCGGCACCGCCGTGATCGAGGCGACGGATGCCCCCGCCCGCCCCGCGGCGCCCCGCTACCTTCGGGCGGCGATGGCCCTCACGGCGCTGGCCTGGGCCCTGCAGGTCACCGGCACCGTGCTGCGCGGTATCGCCGCCGAGCGTGTGCCGTGGGCCAACATGTACGAATTCACCCTCACGGGCACCGCGATCATCGTTGGCGTTTTCCTCGCCGTGCAGTTCTGGCAGGACCTGCGGTTCCTCGGAACCTTCATCACCGGGTTCGCCCTCATCGCCCTCGGTGTCGCAACGGTCAACTTCTACGTACCCGTTGTGCCGCTGCCGCCGGCACTGCAGTCGCCCTGGCTCATCATCCACGTGTTCGTCGCGACCCTCGGAACCGGCTTCTTCGCGCTGGGCGCCGGCTTGTCCATCGTGCAGCTGCTCAAGTCGCGGCGCACGAGCGGACCGAAGTTCCTGTCGACACTGCCGAGTGCAGACAAACTCGAGACGCTCGCCTACCGACTCAACATCGTCGGTTTTGTTTTCTGGACCTTCACCCTCATCGCCGGAGCCATCTGGGCTGAGCGTGCGTGGGGTCGCTACTGGGGCTGGGACACCAAAGAGGTGTGGACCTTCATCATCTGGGTGATCTTCGCCGGGTACATTCACGCTCGAGCGACACGCGGCTGGCGTGGGGCCCGGTCCGCGTGGCTCGCGATCATCGGATTCACGGCGGTGCTCTTCAACTTCACCATCGTCAACCTCTTCTTCAAGGGCCTCCACGCCTACAGCGGCCTCTAAGCCTCAAGCAACTCCCAGCAGCGTTCGAGGCGGGCGCGCCACCAGAGCGTGCGGTCCTGGGTGGCCGCGTGACGACGCAGCAACCCGGGGCTCGGTACAACACGACGCACGGGCAGGGCACCATCGCGCGGGAGGAGCGGGGCATCCGTCACGTCCGCCGCGAGGAGTGCCGCGGTGCCGAGGCCGCAGTCGAAGTCGAGCGACGGTAGTGCCCCCGCCAGGTGCAGCCCCATCGAGATGCCCACGGATGTCTCGAGCCCGCTAGAGACCACCATCGGCAAACCCACCTCGGCCTCGAGCGACAGAACACGGCGCACGCCGCCCAGCGGTTGCACTTTCGCGATCAGCACATCGGCTGCCCCTGCCCGCGCGACCGCCAGCGGGTCGGATGCTTTGCGCACACTCTCGTCCGCGGCGATCGGGATGCCCATGTATCTGACCCGTTGCCGAATCTCGGCGAGTTCCTCCACTGTCGCGCACGGCTGTTCGACATATTCCAGGTCGTAGGGTGCGAGCGCGTGGATGGCGTGCTCGGCTTCGTCGACATTCCAGGCGCCGTTCGCGTCGACGCGGATCCGGCCCTCCGGGCCCAGAGCGGCGCGCACGGCCGCGACTCGCGCAACATCGTCGTCGAGCGTCTGGCCGCGTTCGGCGACCTTCACCTTTGCCGTTCGGGTTCCCGCAAATCGTGCGAGGGTAGCAGGAACATCGGCGGCCGCGAGCGCGGGCACCGTGGCGTTCACCGGGATGCTGTCCCGCAGCAGTGGCGGCGCTGCATTCCACCCGAAGTCGATTGCGGCGGCCAGCCACGCCGCCGCCTCCGGGTCGGCGTACTCGGTGAAGGGGGAGAACTCGGTCCACCCGTGCGGTCCCTCCAGCAGCATCGCCTCGCGCACGTCAATGCCGCGGAACCGCGACACGAGCGGCAGCGACACCACGTGTGTGGTGTCGAGGAGCTCATCGAGTGGGGGACGCATCACCCCAGTCTGACAAGACCCCTCACGTTATGGTGGGTTCGTGACAATTCCGGGCGAGCCAGAACGGGCGGCCATCAAGGTCGTGCCCATCTACCTCGACCCCGTCGTGGAGACGATCGAGGTGCCCGCGGAGGCCCCGGCATCCGTCGTCGAGGAGCCGGCCCCGGATGCTCCAGCGCCGCGTAGCGGTGTGCTGGGTGGCCTCGCGCTCCTTCTCGCCCTGGCCACGAGCATCCTCACGGCGATCGGCGTCTCGGTTGCTTCGAGCGGCGGGTTCGATGTCGGTGCGGCGCTCGCGTGGGCAGCGATCGTGACATCGGGGTTGTCCGTGCTCGCGGGACTCGTGGCGACGATCTTCCGGCTCGGCCGCGGCATGGGTATTGCGGCGATGGTCATCGGCGTCATCTCCAACCCGTGGTTGCTCGCCACGGTGCTGGGCTTCTTCGCGCCCGTCTGATCCTTTCGTGCCCGTGCCCGTGCCCGTGCCCGTGCCCGTCCTTTCGTGCTCGAGCCCGAGTCGTAGGCTGGGCGCATGGTTTCCGAGTTGTTCGATCCCGAACTCTGGCGCGACGTCGAAGGGTTCGAGGGTCTCACCGACCTGACCTACCACCAGGATGTGACCGGTCGTGTGGCGCGAGTTGCGTTCAACCGGCCCGAGGTGCGCAATGCGTTCCGTCCGCACACAGTCGATGAGCTGTACCGCGCGCTCGACGATGCGCGTCAGAACCCGCGCATCGGCGTTGTGCTGCTCACCGGCAATGGACCCAGCCCGAAGGATGGCGGTTGGGCGTTCTGTTCGGGCGGCGACCAGCGCATCCGTGGTCGCGACGGTTACCAGTACGAGGACGGCACCGCCGCCGTCGGCAGACTCCACATCCTTGAGGTGCAGCGCCTCATCCGCACGATGCCCAAGGTTGTCATCGCCGTGGTCCCCGGCTGGGCTGCCGGTGGCGGGCACTCGCTGCACGTGGTGTGCGACCTGACGATCGCGTCGCGTGAGCACGGCATGTTCAAGCAGACGGATGCCGATGTCGGCTCCTTCGACGCCGGCTACGGCAGCGCGTACCTGGCGCGGCAGGTCGGCCAAAAGGTGGCGCGCGAGATCTTCTTCCTCGCCGAAACGTATGACGCAGAGCGCGCGTTCCAGATGAACGCGATCAACCGTGTCGTGCCGCACGCCGAGCTCGAGTCGACCGCGTACGAGTGGGCGACCACGATCCTCGGCAAGTCGCCGACGGCGATCCGGATGCTGAAGTTCGCGTTCAACCTCGTGGATGACGGGCTCATGGGGCAGCAGGTTTTCGCGGGTGAGGCAACCCGTCTCGCCTACGGAACCGATGAGGCCGTCGAGGGGCGTGACGCGTTCCTCGAGAAGCGCGCACCCGACTGGGGTCCGTTCCCCTGGCAGTACTAGTGCGATGACCCGTCCCCTGGAGGTCATCCCGGCGGAGCCCCATCGGGTGGCTGCGGCGCTGGAGGCCGCGTTGTCGGGGAGTGGGCCGGCCATCCTTCCGCATCCCGATCCGTCTTCCGCGGTGGATGTGCCCGAGCTGGTGCCGCAGAAGGTTGCGGTGGTTGTTGAGACGAGTGGGTCGACGGGTCGGCCGAAACGTGTGGCGATCTCCCCGGATGCGTTGCTCGCCAACGCGGCGGCATCGGAGGTGGCGCTGGGTGGCCCCGGACAGTGGATGCTCGCCCTCCCCGCCCACTACATCGCGGGTATCGCGGTGCTCGTGAGGGCGCTGGCCGCGCAAATCGCTCCGGTGTTTCTGGATCCGTCGGGGTTCACCGCCGAGCGTTTTGTTGCGGCGGCGGGTGAGTTGGATCATCCGCGACGTTTTGTCTCCCTCGTGCCGGTGCAGCTGTCGCGTCTGCTCGACACGGACGATGCGGTCCACGCTCTGCGGGGCTTCGAGCGGGTGCTTGTGGGTGGGCAGTCGATGCCGTCGGCGCTCGCGGCCCGGGCCGATGAGCTGGGTGTGTCGATCACCCGCACCTATGGGTCGAGCGAAACGAGTGGGGGTTGCGTTTACGACGGGGTGGCGATCGGCGACACGAGGGTGCGCATCTCGGATGGTCGGGTGGAGCTTGCGGGGAGCATGCTCGCGGAGGGTTACCTGGGTGACCCGGAGCGCACGGAGCTCGCGTTTCGTGACGAGCACGGTGACCGGTGGTTCCGTACGGATGACACGGGTGAGGTCGTCGACGGTGTGCTGACGATCACGGGGCGTGCCGACGATGTGATTGTGTCGGGCGGGGTGAAGGTGTCGCTGGCCGCGGTGGAGGCTGTGGTGCGGGGGATGCCCGGGCTGGAGCAGGCGGTCGTGGTGGCGGCCCCGCATCCGGTGTGGGGTGAGTCTCCGGTGGTGGTGAGTGAGCTGGCGGTGACGCGTGAGGAGGTGCGCTCAGTGGTGGCGGAGCAGTTGGGTGCGGCGGCCGCCCCGACCGAGGTGGTGATCGTTGACCGGGTGCCGTTGTTGCCGTCGGGCAAGCCCGATCGGCTCACTGTCGCCGCACTCGTCTCGGGTTCTCGCGGTGACGCCTGATTACTAGGGGAACCTTCGGTTCCATGCGCTGGGCCACTACTCCGGGCGGCGCATCCGGTGGCGGGGTCCACCAGTGTTCGATCTCGCCGTCGGGGTTCTCCACGATGACAATGCACCACTTGTTGGCATGGAGCTCGTGATGGTGGAACCTGCACAACGGGATGCCGTTCTTGAGGGTGGTGTTGCGTCCGTTCCAGGCCTGCATGTGGTGGACCTCGGTCATGGCCGGGGGTCGATCGCACCCGGGCACAGCGCATCCGCCCCACTGTGCGGCGAGTGCTGCACGGTCGGCCGAGCAGTGCAAGCGACGGGTAGCGCCAGCCTCGACGGCTTGCGTGCCGCGGAAGGCGATGGGAATCACTCCGCTCGTGCAGATGTGCTTGCGCGCAGTGCCGACGCCCACTGTCACACCCTGTCCTTCGAACCATGCCGCGCCTTCGCCCGACTCCAGATCCTCGAGCGTGACGTGCACGCGCACGGCGGGGCTGCGTGAACCGAAGAGGGTTTTCGGGTCGATGTCGGTGTTCGCGGCGCGTGTGGCGAGTTCGACGATGTCCACGAGTGTGTCGAGGGCGAGCTGCGCATTCGTGCGGGGGTCGGCGACGAGTGTCTCGGCCCGCGCGGCCTCGTCGGGGTCGACAAAACGTGGACCTCCCCGACGCGGCGACGTGATGCTGTCGATGGCACCCGTGATGACGGCGGCGGACTCGGGATCCAGCAGAGCGCTCAGCTTTGTCATGCCGTCGGGAAGCTGGTGCCAGGTCAGCGATCGGCGAGAACGGCGATGTTCTTCGAGGTCGGAGATCGAGGCGACATCGAGTGCTTCGCGAAGAGAGCGCGCGGACTTCGCCATCGACTCCGGCGAAGCCGAGCCCGCTATATCGACGAGTTGGTGTGCGGCGTCGAGGAGGTCGTCGGCAGCAACCGTCGCGGAGGGTGCTCCGAGACCCGAGGTGATGGCGGCGGCCGTAGCGACAGAGAGCGAGCCGTCCCCTAGGCCGGAGTCGACCGGAGCCAACCACGGTGAGTCCTGGCCGATTGCCGTCGCCACGACGGTCAGTTCTTTCGCTTCGGTGCGCGAAACACCGCCGAGCGTTTGGATGGCCTTCTCCGCCGTGGGTGCGCCGAGCCGGGACGCGAGACCGGCGTGGCCTAATGCTGGATCGGAACGACGGACCAGTTCGGCGACGATGGCGAGCTTTGCGGCATCCACTCGCCTGCGTGCTGCCGTTACCTCCGAGTCGAGCTCGAGGAGGCGCTCATCCGATACCGAACACAGCTCGTCGAGGCGCGGCAGCTCAACAACCTCGGAGGGGAGGGGAGCCGTCGCTGTCATGGATCGATTCTACCCGACATTAGAACATACGTTCTATACAAATCGCCGATTGTGGAAAGCTGACGGAATAGTCGTGCCCATCCCGTGAAGGCCCCGAATAGGTGCCCACTATTAGGATTCTCGTCGTGGCTTCCCCGAAACAACAACGCATCGACCCCGCATCCGTGCCCGCTCCGTCGAAGAAGGCCGGCAGCACAAAAAAGCCAGGCGCCCGCAAACCCAAGGTTGTGCCGCCCTCGGCGCGCAAGGCCAAGCGGGCGAGCCTCGGCGACTGGATTTCGGCGGCACGACTGCTGACGCTCCCACTCTCCATCGCGCCCGTGCTGCTGGGTGCTGCGATCGCGTTCGTGTACCCCCGCGCGGAGGGCGACCTGGTCGGCTTCTGGATTCTCGCCGCCGCCTGCCTCGCGGTGGCCGTCTTCCTGCAGATCGGTGTCAATTACGCCAACGACTACTCCGACGGGGTTCGGGGAACGGATGACGACCGCGTAGGCCCCGCCCGGCTTACCGCTTCGGGTGCCGCTCGTCCCCGCACCGTGCTCACCGTCGCGCTCGTCTTCTTCGCGCTCGCCGCGGCCGCCGGCGTCTTCATCGTCATCCGCACGGAGCACTGGTGGTTGCTCGCCGTCGGCGCGGTCGCGATCCTCGCCGCGTGGTTCTACACGGGTGGCAAGCGCCCCTACGGTTACTTCGCGCTGGGTGAGCTCGTCGCGTTCCTGTTCTTCGGAATCGTCGCCACCGCGGGCACCGTGTTCGTGTTGGCGAACGACATCCCGTTCGAGACGTGGATTGCCGCGGCATCCATCGGTGCGATCGCGGCTGCTGCCCTGCTCGTCAACAACATCAGGGACCGGGAGAAGGATGCTGTGGTCTCCAAGCGCACCCTCGCGGTGCTCATCGGCGACCGTGCATCGCGCATCCTGTACGCGTTCCTCATCATCGTGCCACCGCTCGCGGCGACCGTGTTCTTCTCGCTCGTGTTCGAGATGAGCTACCTCGCCTACTTCGCGCTCCTCGCGGCGGTTCCCGCGGCAGTCATCACGCTCTTCGCCCGCACTCCGGGCGAGCTTGTGATCGCGCTGCGGCTGACGTCACTCACTGCGCTGCTCTACGCCCTGGGCCTCGGGTACGGGATCGCGTTCTAGTTCAACCGCGATGTTGGCAGGAGGACGGCCGTGGATCGTCGCATCTCTTCCCAGTCGATGGACCGTGCTCTCGGCTGGACTGGGCTCCTGGTCGCGTTAGCACTCGCGGTGCCTGGCTCCGCCGTCATCGCTCTCCGGGTTGCGTCGCAGTATCGCGAATCGACTGCCAAGGGTGATGCTGCACTCGCAACTGTGCTAGTCGTCGTCGGTGGTCTCATTGCTATCGCAAGTCTCGTGGCGGCAGGGATCCTGATGTGGCGGCATACCCTCGTCCGCCGCGTCGCGAGACGAACCGACGGACTCAGCTACTTCGGGACAAATGTTGGAGAATTTGCGTCGAGTGTCGAAGCTCTGGGTGTGACATGGGGGCACGGCCGCCCCTACGTGCTCAACGTCAATGAAGCAGGGGTCTCGTTATGGAGAGGCAGTCGTGGCGAGAGAGACCCGGCATTGATCTTGTGGTGGGATGACATGAGAAGCGTCGAGTTCTCCACCCTGCGAGCGATCGGGAAGCCATTCTTCGAGGTTGGCTTCGGTGCGAAGCAGGGCATCCTCAAGGTCGCCCTGGACCGGCAATCTCTGCCGAAACGGCGAATTCCGGACTTCGTCGACGCGCTTCAGACATTGCACCAGGTGTAAACCGCTGGGGGGTGGTCGTCCCCTACAGTGACCAGTGCACGCGACTCGAGACCTTCTCGGCTGGTACCCGAAGGCGGGATATGAATTACGGGAAATGGATAGCAGGAGGCCTGGCGCTCTTTCTCGTGGGGCGAGCGCTCATCGAGATCGTTCGGATCGCAAATACCTCTAAAGAGGATCCCGGCCTGGCGATTTCCATGTCCGTCAACACCGTCCTCATCCTTGGCGCCTTCGCGCTTGTTGTTTGGCTGTCCGAGTCGAATGTGGGGGCCGACGCTCGGAAGCGGCGTCCACATCTGGAAGAGGTATCCGAGGGCGACGCCGTCTTCGAGATTTGGAAGGACAAGCAGATCATCCTCGCGTTTCATCGCCTTTTTCCCGCGCTGCCGACTGGATTCGATAGAAACGGGTTCCTCGGCAGAGCTGGCCTTGTCTCGGTCGCGGTGTCTTCCCAAGGCTTAAGTTTTTGGACAGGAAGCGTCGCGCTGGAGAACTTCGGTCACATTCCTTGGGATGCAGTTCGTGATGTCGAGGTCAGGGAGCACGCCGGAATTACGAGATCCTGGCAGGTGCTCGATGTGAGCTTCGATCCCGACCATTTCCCGATTGCGTCACTTTCCGGCGCGAAACTGTATTGGCTTCGTCGAGGCAAGTTTTTCCCAATGCGCGACGCCGAAGGCCGCCAGGTTGCAGATGAGATCAACAAGCGCAGATTCACCCGCGCCTGAACTGCGCCAAGCGTGTGCATACGGCTACGCTCGTCGGGTTGCAGGGGTTGAACGGGAACGCACGGAGACGACTTGAGGGGGCGCGAACAGTGGAGCAAAAGAGCTCGGCGCGCACGGTACTCAGCGTCTTCTTCGTCCTGACATCCGTCGCCTCCATCGGGTCCCTCGTTGTCTCCAACGCTGTGAGAGCATCCGACGCGTCGGAATCTTTGCTCACCTCCGCATCGTGGCTCCTCGGGGGCCTCGCGGTAGCGCTAGCTCTGATCTTGCTCCTCAGCAACGCGAATCGTCAGCGTAGGAATGCGCTCGCGGCCGAGTTCCCGAACGCGATCATCTGGAACGCGGCGAGCAGCCCAGGCCTCGCTCAGGCGATCTCGCAGATGAAGGGCACCCCAACCGTTCAGGCCGACCTGCCCAACTTGCTCACCGTCGTTGCGGATGCCGACGAGGTGCGTGTGTTCGGGGGCCATCCCAAGCGTCTGCGGCTCGAACTTGTTCTGCCCTCCGGGAGCATCGTCGGTCTTCGCCACGGAAAGATCCTCTCCGGCCCCGTGTCGTTCAACGGTGTCGAACTCGAGACGCTGCTCGATGATGCTACGAGCGTCCGCGTCCCACTCGTCGTTACTGGCGGCGGTTTGGGCGGGGTCTATGCCGCGTCCGCTGAAAAGATCGCCAACCTGGCCGCATCGCTCCATAACCTCCTGCCGAGGCTGCAGCAGAGCGCAGAGCCCACGGATGCTGCGGGAGGCGAGTCGTGAGCGCACGGCTTTCTGCGCGAGATAGCGTTCCAGGGCCCTTGTGGGGAAACCAATGAGCCAGAGATACCCGAAGTTCACGCGTTTCGGAGACCCAGCGGTTGAACGGTGGATGACGCACGAGGGCGAGGCGCGCCTTGCCCGCGTCGCGCCAGTATTGATCCCCGCGATCGCCTTCGTGCTCGCGATCTTCATGGCGATCCTTCTGGGCCAGGGCAACAGTTCGCAGCGGGTTGGGACGGCCGTGGCCCTCGGCCTGTATGGGACTGCACTCGCCGTCCTCTTCATTGTGTGGCGCTTGTCGTGGACGGACGCACGGACGCAAAGACGAATCATCCGCCGCAGTCAACCAAACGCAGTCGTGGTGACTGTGCGCCTACCGTCCTGGACACCCGCTGCCACCGACATCGCTCTGCCGCTGTACCTGCCGTACCCCAAGCGGAGGGCTTTGGTGGTGGCCGACGCAGACGCGGTGCGTGTTCTCCCCGTGCGGGCAACATCCACGCCAGCGGTCAGCTTCGAGTGGCACGACCTTGAGATGCTGACTGTCGACTACGTGGAAGTGGGTAAAGCGTGGTCCGGCCTCGCCCTGGTTGATACGCGCACAGGTCACGCGCTCGTCGCCCAGCCCTTCGTCAGCCTCTGGTGGGGGATGATGCCGGGTTACAACACCGACGCGGCCGCTGCGGTGAATGCACTTGACCGCGCGAACCCTGATCGCTGACCTGCTTCGCTGAGGTTTGGCGCCCGCACGCCCGTCTGCACCGGTGTGAACCGGCGTGCGCACACCAAAAAACCTCAGCGCGGGCACCGTCGCTGAGCGACGTCCGCCCCTACTGGTCCTCCACGGTCGCGTCGACGATAACCCGATAATCGGATGCTCATGGACGGTCCCGACGGAATAGTTGAGCTCAATTTGGTTACGAGGTGCGCTCACCTATAGGTTTGCAGAGTTGTCTACCCGGGGGTATTTCCTTGCGTCGCTCGCTGTCACTTTCTGCCGTCGCCATCTCGTCCGCGCTGGCCTTGACACTCGGAGTGCTAGTGCCTATTGCGCCAGCAGAGGCAACCGAAACCGCCGAGGCGACGATTGCCGTCCCGCCCCTTGAGTCCGCGCCGTTGGAGGCGCCTGAACTCTCGACGCCCCAGGGTGAATTCATTCCAGAGCTCGAAGCCCGGGAGCCGCTCGCGCGCGATTCGACCAAACCGCCTGCCGAGTTTGAGTCATCACTCGATGAGTTTGATCCTTCCACTGCGACGGAAGTGGAGCGAGACGAATTCACCACGACGTACGAAGGGGCCGACGGAAGTTATGTGAGCGCGGTGAGCGCGGTTCCGACCAGCGCCGAGGTGGATGGCGAGTGGGTGAACATTGAAACTCACGTTGAGCTGGCTGCTGACGGGACTCGCCAGCAAGACGCGCACCCGCTGAATCCTGAGTTTGGCGCTTTCGCCGACGAGGAAGGTGCTTTCGCCGTTTCTAATGATGACCATCGCGTGGAGTTCACACTCGATGGTGCGGCCTCGAGTCCCTTCTCGAGCGTGACCACCCCGAGGGCTCCTCCCTCCAACGAGGTCACGTACCGAGAGGTGTTCGAGGGCGTGGATCTCACGTACGAAATCGATGACGCAGGTGTGAAAGAAACGCTCGTCCTCAATGAGGCCCCGGAGCGCGGAGAGTCCTCCTGGACCTGGAGTGTCAGTACGGACGGATTGGAGATGCGCGCAGAAACCGACGGGCGCATTGTCTTCGTGGACACGGAAGGTGTTGTCCAATTCCACGTCCCAGCGCCTCTTGTCTGGGATTCGTCTGGCATTGAGGGAGAGCGAGAGCCGGCGTCGGAGAACTTGAGGGCCACGATTTCCGGATCCGGCAGCAGTTGGTCGCTCACCTTGTCAGCCAATGAGGAGTGGCTCGCGTCTGCCGATCGTGAGTACCCAGTCTTTGTGGACCCCACTATCTACAAGTACGACGCGGCGTATTACTCCTACAAGTCGAACGGAGTGACGTCCAACTCCGCGTACATCGGCAACACTCGTGAGAGCAACCAGAACGTCTACTGGCGCACGATTGTGCGATACGACTTTCCAGATCTGGCTGGAAAACAGTTCCTCGGTGGTGCGGCCGAAATCGCCTACGGCGGCAACGGGACGACGGGTACCTATGGAGGGAGTCTCTGGGGAGCGAGCAACTTTTGCTATTCCTGTAATCAAGGTTTGCTCGGCTCGTTCAGTTTGGGGACAAGCTCAGCCGTAGTGTCTGGTACTGCCCTCAACGAGAAGTTCGCCGAGATCGGAAGGACGGGCCTTTCCAGCTACCACCTGATGTGGGTGGGGGACGAAGCGGGCGCATACTCCTTCAAGGAGGTGGCGACCCGGTTGTTCATCGAGTGGAAGGACAAGCCCTCGGTCGTTCACAACACACCATCCAGCGGGGCAGCAACCTCTCCCCATCCCAAGTTCACCGTAACGGGATCGGTGAACTATGACATTCCCCTGTCGTATGCGTTCAAGGTCGAGGAACTTGTCAACGGCTCGTGGGTGGTGGTCCACCAGTCGCCCTGGCAGACGAAGTCGACGCTCCAAGTGAACAACCTCACACCCAACAAGACCCATCGTTGGCAGGCCAGAGTCAAGGACGGTTTGGACGGATACTTGGGCACGTCCACAAAGAGTGCTTGGACTAGCACCTGGACCTTCACGACAAGCCTTCCCGACGTGAGTCCGCCTGAGATCGACGCCTATCCGGATGACGAATCGGTGCTGTCCGACTCGACCCCGAAACTGAGCATCTGGCTCTGGAATCCGCCACAGAGGGCTGACCAGTATCAGTTCCACATTGCGACGGGTTCGGACGGGCTCTCCGGCATGATTGTGCAATCGGGCTGGCTTAACGCACCGCACCCTTCTTCAAGTTCCACGATGACCTGGACACCGCCCGCAGGCTCGCTCGTAAACGGTGGCGTTTACACCTGGGGGGTTTCGTCCCGCAGCGGAAGCGACGTGCGCGATCCCGTCTGGACGAACACTTTCACTGTGGACACTCGTCTGGGGTCCAGCGGACCGTCGCCTTACGACACCGCTGGACCGGTCACCGTCAACATGGCGAACGGCAACGCTAGCTTCTCCTTCAGCTCACCCACGGTCGCGACCGTGGGGGGCGCGATGGGTGTCGCCTTCAACTACAACTCGCAGGAGCAACGGCAGGGGCTTCGGGCAGAGTATTTCGACGCGCTCAATCCGGGTCAATCGGCAACCTCGAACTTTGTGTTCACCGATCAAAATGGTCAACCGCGCGAACCGGTGTTGGTCCGTGACGAGACAGTGATCAACGCTGACTGGAAGTTCGGCTCGCCGGGGCCTGGGGTGAACTCTAACTACTTCCTCGCCCGCTGGACCGGATTCGTTACCGTGCCTACCACTGGGACCTACCGATTCGATGCGGCTCACGATGACGGCGTGCGGATCTGGATCGCGGACGCGAACGGCCAATATCAGTCCATGGTGGATAGGTGGTCTTACGGCACCACCACGCCCACCTTCCCCAACAGTATTCAGCTGACTGCCGGGCAACCACGCAAGATCAAAGTTGAGTACCACGAAGTCACTGCGTCGGCGAGCATCGCGCTCTACATCAAGTACGCGGGCGGCTCGATCTACAAAGTCCCTTCGGACTGGTTGTCTGGATCGCCGCGCATTCTCCCCCAGGGTTGGGGAACGTCCACTCCGATCGCGGGTGCAGCTACGCCGTACGTTCGAGCGTCCGTGACTGAGGGCTCAGTGTCGATCACGCTCGCCGATGGAAGTAACTTGGCCTTCACGAAGAAGTCCGATGGTGGTTACGAGCCACCCTTCGGCAGCAAGGCAATCCTCTCGCTTAGCGCAACGAAACGCGTAACTCTCACCGATGAGAGTGGGACCGTTGTGCAGTTCAACGCGCAGGGAAATGTCACGTCCGTCACTACACTCGCCGACGCGATGAAGCCGGCTACGCCAGAACTCAGTTACGACTCTTCGGGACGGCCCGCGAAGGTAACCGACCCGGTGACTCCTTCGACTGGCCCCGGTAACGGCGGCCAGAAGCGGTCGGTCGATTTCAGCTACTACGGGTCGAGTTCGGTATGCCCGACTGACACCGGGTATACGCCCGCGCCGGGCATGTTGTGCAAGATCACCTACCCAGGCACGACCGAAGTGACCAAACTCCTTTACAACGCCAACGGACAACTCCAGCGAATCGTGGATCCGGGCGGAGCGATCACGGATTTCGCGTACACGGGCAAAAATCAGGTCGCGTCGATCCGAACATCCAGCCTTCACGATTGGCTCGCGCGGCCTGGGTCAGGCGCACGCGACGCCGCGGTAGCTCTGTACTCGATCGCCTACGACGTGGACGGCAGAGTCGTGTCTGTGAAGTCGCCCGCGCCCGATGGAGTGACCGCTGCGGATCGTCCAGAGAAGGTGTACGACTACGACTATTACGAGGGCTTCCTGGCGGGATCCTCGACCATGGATGTCGTCGGGGTCGGGAACCCCGGAACGACGGGGCATAGTCTGACGACACATTTTGATGACTCGTGGCGGATGACGCGGTCGATCAGCGCGCTAGGGCTCACGACGTGGAAGGAATGGGATCACAAGGACTTCCTGCTTTCGAGTACTGACAGCCAAGGCCGGAAGACGACTAACATTTACGACGGCGACGACCGCCTAACCGACACCTATGGTCCTGCGCCGAAGGCGTGTTTCGACGGGGTGACGCGGTTGCCGAAGCCGACGTGCGAGATTGTTCCAGCCCACACGCGTACGGAGTTTGACGACGGGTACAGAGGGCTCCACGTTGCTTGGTTCACCAACAAGGACTTGTTGGGCCAACCGAAGAAGTTCACCCTCGGGCTACCCGGTTCCCACAGCGGCCAGATCGAAAGTGATTGGGGGACGTCGGCGCCGACCTCGGGTATACCTGCGGATGGATGGTCCCTTCGCATGACCGGGCTCGTGCAATTCGAGGGGGCAGAGGAGTATTCCTTCGCAACATGGGCAGACGATGGCACGAGAGTCTGGATCAATGACGAGCTTGTGGTTGAGAACTGGAGAGATCAATCCGGGATGTATTCGTCCACAGTTGTTGGGTACCAGGCCGAGGAGAACGAAATTGCGCGTATCCGGGTCGAGTACTACGACGCAACAGGTACAGCCCAGTTGAGGTTGCGCTGGAAGAAGGGCGCGTCGGGCAGTCTCGTAACTGTGCCTGGTTCGCGCCTGAGCCCCGGATACGACCTCGCCAACAATGTGACGGTGGAGGATTCCGTCCCGATCAACTCAGGACTCGACGACTCCATTGTTCCGGACATCACGACAGCTCTGGACTACGAGCATCCGTGGTTGGGCGCAGTGACGTCATCCACGATCGATCCGGGGGGACTTGCTCTCGAAACGAAGCAAAAGTTCGAGTCGCCGGAGTCGTCGTCGGGTTGGATGCGCCGCACCTCAAGGATGCTTCCCGGGCCTGTCGCCGCCGGGCTCTCCGCGAGTTCGGTGGGGGCGACCAAGTATGAGTACCATCCGGACGGAGGTACCGCATCCAGCTCCCTCGGCCTCAGCCAAACCACGTGTGGGGTGCCGACGAGCACGCGCCAGGCCGGCCTGCTGAAGAAGACGATTGAGCCAAGCCCGACCGGGTCGGTCACGGACGGTCGTACGACTCTCTATCTGTATGACTCATGGGGGCGCGTGGCTGGCACGAAGACCGCGAGCGATCCCTGGGCTTGCACCTATTGGGATGCCCGTGGGCGGATAACGTCGGCGACAATCCCGGCGTATAACGGCGAGCCCGCGAGGACCGTCACGTACACCTACGGGTTCAATGACACGGGTGCCATCAGTACGGTGGCCGACGGCTCCGTTACAGGATCGCCGAATGGTGGCACGATCACGACGCAAACCGATGTCGCCGGACGCACCGTGACCTACACGGACGTATGGGGAACGGTCACCGTTCCCACCTATGAAGAGCACACCGGGTGGGTCGAGGAGGTCACGACGACCCCCGCCAGCGGGGCTGCGGGTACGCAGTTCTTCGAGTACGACGCCGACGGCAAGGTCACGGAGATCCGTCACACGAACACCGCTTTGGGTCTCGACGACACGACGATTGCGACGCCCACATACAGCGCAAGTCAGGTCCTGGCATCCGTCACCTACCTGAATGGCACCTCCTTGACCGATATCGCCCCAAGCCCTTCGGGAGCCGCCGTTTCCATGAAATGGAACTTCCAGGAGATCGGCGAAGTTGTGCACCCGGCCGAGGCGGTCTACGAGTTCGGCTTCGAGTCGGGAACCGACTCGTGGCTGTGGTACCCGTACTCACATTCGGGTAGCGCGACAGCGCATGCGGGTTCTGGGTCGTCGGTTCTTGCTCAGACAGGCAATTACCCCGCTGGCGCCCTTCGCACCTTTACCGATTTGGTCGAGGGCGCTGAGTACACGCTGAGCGGCTGGGCGGCGTCGACTCAGGACGCCACGGTCGAGACGACCCTCACCGTCGCGGCGGATGGGATCAGCAACACGCCGCACGAGTTGGAGCCAGCCGATGGCAGCACCGTCACGTGGGTACCTGTCTCCCACACGTTTACCGCTACGGGTACCAGTCAGCAGGTTTCGTTCAGTGCCTACGACGCGGTGACCAACTCGGCCAACGTGCTCTTGGACGACATTGCGCTTACTCGCTCCTCGTGGGTAGAGGAGGGTGGCGTAGCCGCCGACGCCGACGGCTCCGAGAGCGTCCGGGACCAGGTCGTGCGTTCTCAGTCGGGGCGGATCGTCAAGAACACTCTCACCGATCGCGGCCTGACGGAGACGTCGAACTACCGATTCGACGGCGCAGGACGACTAACCGAAGCCTCGATCCCGGGTCACGTCTTGGGCTACTCGTATGCGGACACCACGGGTTGCACGAACAACTATGCGGGCAGGTCGGGCAACCGCACCGGCTTCACGGATACCGTGGGCGGCGTGGTGGTAACGGATGTTTCCTACTGCTACGACTACGCGGACCGTCTGGTCTCCACCAACCCCGATACTGCACAGCCCGGGGCGAATCCGGTGCTTGGCCAGGCAATGTCCACGACAGCGCCGCTGGCGAACATCGCATACGACTCGCACGGCAACACGACCAAACTGGCGAACCAGACGATGGTTTACGACGCTGCGAACCGTCACATGAAGACGACTGTCATCGACGGTTCTGTCACGACCACGATCACCTATCAGCGTGATGTGACGGGACGCATTGTGTCCCGGACCACTTCGGATGGCACCACAACGTCCACGGTGCAGTATCTGTACTCCTCCAGCGGCCTGTTCGCGGTGAAGTCGGACTCGACGATGCAGTACAGCCTCTCCCTGCCCGGTGGGGTGAACGTTACCGCGACGGGTTCTGCCGAGCAGTCCTGGTCGTACCCGAACGTCCACGGCGACGTCATCCTCACAGCGGACCACAGCGGTCTCCGGATTGGTGCTCGCTTCAAGTTCGACCCCTTCGGTCAGCCCATCGACGCGAACGGCGCCATCGGAACGACGGCAGCGGATGACACGGTGCCCGACAACCTTGAAGGCGACGCCGACCACGCTTGGGTGGGGCAGCACCAAAAGCTATACGAACACGCGGGATCGATCGCTTCGATCGAGATGGGCGTGCGCGTCTACGTCGCCGCGCTTGGCCGATTCTTGTCGGTCGATCCCGTAGAGGGGGGTGTGACCAACGCCTACGACTACCCCGCCGATCCAGTGAATGGGCTTGATCTCACCGGCGAGAAATGCACTAGCCACTGCGTGAAGAAGGTCTCAAAAGCAAAGGGCGCGAAGGAATCGAAGAAGTTGAACCCTGTGTCCACCGCCCCCGTCGGGCCGCAAGACTGGGGGCAGGAATACGGCATCGAAACCACAGATTGGCATTGGGACGAGGATAGCGGGAGATGGAAGCTCTCAATCGAAGTCTTGCGGCCGGACGAGCCGGCGAGCTGGACGGACTGGTCGGCATACGATTCGCAACTCGATGAAATCAGCGTCCCGAAGAATCAATGGGAGGCCATCATCGAAATGTACGGACCTGACATGAACACACGCTCGATGTTCCAGCAGTATCAATGTCATCAAGTAGGTGACTTCACCGGATTTACCGGAGAAACTTGGGATTTGGAGTATTCCCGACCGGACACCCTATGGTGGCCCGTGACCGGATTTTCGCCGCGAGACCGTTTCCCGTACTTTACGATGGGGTGTAGCTGGAGTGGCTAACTTAGATAGCAGTGGCAAGCTCTTGGTTGCGACTGGTGCCGCGGTCGTTCTTGTCCTGGCATATGCGTACCTTGCGATTCCCCTGGATGTCGGGCTTGGGTTCGTCGGCGGGTACGGGGCGATTGGGGCGATTGGTGGCGGCGGTTTACTCCTCCTACCATGGCTCGTGGCGACTGCGTTTCTCGCCTATCTCGCTGCGAGGAGAGTAGATGAGATCCGTTCCTCCGCTCGCACCGTTTGGTACACGATCCTCGTCGTTTCACTAACGCTCATCTGGTCGTACCCCATGGTGATCGCTACGATGTACGGCGCCGTCGACTCGCTCGATGTCGAGTTGTTCGACTACTCACTTGCGCTCGGGGTCGTGTACTGGGCAGCCGTGGTGATTAGTCTCGTAGCCGCGCCGGTGTCGGCACTAAACCTGTTCCTCGCCCGGGCGCAAAGAACGCGCACGTACAAACGTTAGGTACGTCGCTATCGCGGAAAGCTGCCATCAACTGCCCCCCGGAGTTCTCCGCCTTACCGATCCTCCACCGACGCGTCCACGTCGACCGCGGGGGATGCCCGGCGCTCCGCGATGTCGCGGTTCACGGCATCCCGGAGTTTGCCGAAGAAAATGTACGAGACGCAGAAGCCGATGACGGCGGCGAGGATCGCGGCGAGCCACCACTCGATTCCCACGAGCATGAGCACCGCGAGGGCTACTGCGAAGACGCCGACGCGCACGAGTGTGTAGGCGACCCAGGGTTTCACCCTGACAGTGTAGGTGCACAGGATCTGCACGGCCTGCGAGCCTAGAATGAGGCCATGGGACGTTTGCTCGCCGTCGGCATCGCGGCCCTCGTGCTCGACATCTTCGCGATCGTCGATCTTGTGGTCATCGATCGCTCGCGTGTTCGGGCGTTCCCGAAACTGTTCTGGGTGGTCATCATCGTGGCGGTGCCGTTCATCGGCGCCCTGCTGTGGTTCACGGTCGGTCGCGACTGGGGTCGCAAACGCGAGAACCGTGTAGTTGCGCCTGACGACGACCCGAACTTCCTCCGCAGCATCAAGCTCGACGAGGAGCAGCAGGCGCGCATCCGCAAGCTCGAACAAGAGCTCGCCGACCTCGACGATGACCCCGACACCCCCAAGTGAGTCGCCGGCCACCACCTTCAGTGTGGCCCTTCTCCAGGAGTTCGTGCGCCTCGGCGTTCGCGATGTTGTGCTCGGGCCGGGTTCCCGTTCGCAGGCTCTCGCCCTTGCCGCGGCCGAGTTGGAGCGCATCGGCCAACTGCGGCTGAGGGTGCGCATCGATGAGCGCGTCGGCGGTTTCCTCGCGCTCGGTATCGCGGTCGAGAAGAAACGCCCCGTCATCCTCGTGACCACCTCCGGCACTGCGGTCGCCAACCTGCACCCCGCCGTGCTCGAGGCGCACCACTCTGGGGTGCCGCTCATCGTCATCACCGCTGACCGCCCCGACTCGTTGCGCGGCATCGGCTCTAACCAGACCACCGAGCAGCCGGGCATCTTCGGCGGCGCGGTCCGGCGCACGTGGGATGTTGCCGCCCCGAGCGGTAAGCCAGGCGAGACGGATGCCGCGGCCGCCCTAGCCCGTGATGCCCTCGCCGCGGCATCCGGCCCCGTACATCTCAACTTGGCTTTCGCGGAGCCGCTCTCGTCGCCGGTGACGTTTATCGCCCCCGACCTGGAGCCGCTCCCGGAGACCCCGGAACGCGACCCCGAGCACACCCTCACGGTCACTCCAGCCGAGGGAACAATCGTGGTGGCGGGCACCAACTCCGGCCCGCGCGCCGAGGAGGTCGCACGCGAGCTCGGTGCACCCCTCATCGCGGAGGCGGCGAGTGGCGCCCACTTCGGCCCGAACCTCGTCGTGGCGTACCGCGAACTGCTGCACACCGAGTTGGCCGACGCGATCGACCGCGTGATCGTGTTCGGGCATCCGACGCTGAGCCGTGAGGTGCCCGCGCTCATCCAGCGCGACGGTGTGGAGACGATCGTGGTGCGTCACGCCTCAGCCGAGGACTACAACCCGGGTCGCCGGGTGCGCACCTACACCGACGCGCTCGTCGTGGAAGGGGAGCCTGCACCCCGCAGCTGGGCGGGCCGCTGGGTTGCGGCATCCCGCGCCCTCATCGAGGACGTCGACACAGCACCCGACATCGACGCGGACGCCGGCGCGCACGCGAAGGCCGAACTCGCCGCCGTGCGTGCGCCCGTCACACGCCGAAGCCTCGCCGAGGCCGTCTGGCGCGCGACGTGGCCGCACGACCGGCTCGTGCTGGGGGCGTCGCGCCTCATCCGCGAGGTCGACCGCGCCGTGCCCGGCAAACGCATCACCGTGCACGCCAACCGCGGCCTCGCGGGCATCGACGGCACCATCTCCACAGCCCTCGGCATCGCCCTCGCGAGCATCGACCCCGGCACAACACGCGTGCTCGTGGGCGACCTCACCTTCCTCCACGACGTCGGCGCCCTACTGTTCGGCGAGGGCGAGGAACGCCCGCGCATCCAGGTGATCGTCGGCAACGACGGCGGCGGAACCATCTTCGACGGGCTCGAGGTGGCCGACTCGGCTGGCCCCGCGTTCGACCGGGTGCTGTACACACCCCAGCACGCGCCTATCGAGGCGCTCGCCGCGGCGTACGGCTGGGAGTACCGCACGGCGCAGAACAGGGGTGAGCTCGATCAGGCGCTCACGGCATCCGTCGGCCCCACGATCGTGGAGGTTCCGCTGCCGCGCGAGTAGCGTAGGCGAATGGATGCCCTGACCCCCGTCGATGCGGGTTTTGTGCTCGCCGACCTCGACCCGGGCTCGACCCCGGGCATGAGCGACAAGAAGCACGCCGCGCGCGACCTCGACTCGCGCCGCGCCACCCTCGACAAGCTGCAGGAGCGACTCTTCGCCGAAAGCCGTTTCGGCGGGACGCGGAGTGTGTTGCTTGTGCTGCAGGCAATGGATACCGCGGGCAAGGGCGGCATCGTGCGGCACGTGGTCGGCGGCATCGACCCGCAGGGTGTGCACATCCACGCGTTCAAAGCGCCGACGGACGAGGAGAAGGCGCACGACTTCCTGTGGCGCATCCGCAAGCAGCTGCCGCAGCCCGGGTCGATCGGGGTGTTCGACCGCTCGCACTACGAGGATGTGCTGATCCACCGCGTGCGGGGGTTCTCGCCGCCGGAGGTGATCGAGGAGCGGTACGGAATCATCAACAACTTCGAGGCGGAGGTCGCGGCATCCGGCACGACGATCGTCAAGGTGATGCTGCACATCTCGAAGGACGAGCAGAAGAAGCGTCTGCTCGAGCGGCTTGACCGTCCGGACAAACACTGGAAGTTCAATCCGGGCGACATCGACGAGCGCCTGCTGTGGGAGAAATACCAGGAGGCGTACCAGATAGCCATCACGCGAACGTCGACGACGGATGCCCCGTGGTTTGTCGTCCCCGCGAACCACAAGTGGTACGCCCGATGGGCCGTGCAGGGGCTGCTCCTCGATGCGATGACGCGACTCGACCCGCAGTGGCCTGCGGCCGACTACGACGTGGACGCGGAGCGAGCGCGCCTGCTGGCGAGCTGACCGCCAGTGGGCCGCGCGGCACGGTGGTTTCGAGACGCGCCTGCGGCGCTCCTCAACCACCAGGTGAGGCAGATACCGCTGGTTGAGGAGCCCGCGTAGCGGGCGTCTCGAAACCAACCCGCGCGGTGAGGCAGATACCGCTGGTTGAGGAGCCCGCGTAGCGGGCGTCTCGAAACCAGCCCCCCGACTACCCCAGCGCCTCCACGATGGGACGGAACTTAAGGTCGGTCTCCGCGAGTTCCTTCGCCGGGTCGGAGCCTTCCACGATGCCAGCCCCCGCCCACGCGGTCACGGTGCCGTGCTCGTCGATCTGCGCGCACCGCAGCGCGATCGCCCACTCCCCGTCGCCGTGGGCATCCACCCAGCCGACGGGGCCGGCGTAGCGGCCGCGGTCGAGCGGCTCGAGTTCTGCGATGAGCTCGAGTGCGGCATCCGTCGGCGACCCTGCGACCGCTGCGGTCGGGTGCAGTGCCGCAACGAGGTCGAGGGCGGTGCGCCCGCGCTCGAGGGTTCCGGTGACGTCGGTGGCGAGGTGCCAAAGGTTCGGCAGCTTGAGTGTGAACGGCGCGGAGTGCGCAACCTCGATGGTGTGTCGTGCGAGCGATTCGAGCACACCTCGCACAGCGAGTTCGTGCTCTGCGCGGTTCTTGCTGCTGGAGGCGAGCACGGATGCCGCGGCCGCATCGCTCACGTCATCGGCTGCCCGCGCGGCCGTGCCCGCGAGCACTCGGGCGCTCATCGTGCCGCCCTGCACACGCACGAGAGTTTCGGGGCTGGAACCGAGCAACCCGTCCATGGCGAAGGTGAACGTGTCCGGGTAGCGTTCGGCGAGGCGCGTGAGCAGCCAGCGCCGGTCGCTCATCGCCGGGATGCTCCCCACGAGGTCACGCGCGAGCACAACTTTGCGCACACGGTCCTCGGCGATAGCCTCCAGCGCGCGCCGGATGCCCTCCTCGTAGTCGTCTCGGCTGCGTCGTCCGGGTTCCAGCGACGTGAAGGAACCTGGCCCGAGCTGGTCGCGCGGTTCGGGTCCGAGTGGATTGCGGGAGACCTCGAGTCCGCCATCGACTGTGGTCATCCACGACCTGCCGTCGCGGCGCCCGATGATGACGTTGGGGATGGTGAGCCTGCTGGGTTCTGCCGAGCCGTCGGAGAACGCGAAGCTACCGAGTGCCACGAGCCCCGTGCCGGGTAAGCCGACTTCGTCCTCGACGTCGGCGAGCGCACACATCTCGCGCCACCAGCGGCCGAGCTCCGCGATTCGGTTCGCGCCCGTGTGTTGCGCACGCGCCCGGTCGCCGAATCCGACGATGCCGTCGCCGCCGCGCACGAAGACCGCGGGGTGCAGGTGGTGGGTCCACTCGATGAGCGGCCCGGGGTCGTCGATCTCGACGGTGCGCACAGTGAGCACCCGGGTTTCCACAGCTCCAGCGTACCCGCAGACCTTCGCCGCATCTCAGGAGCCTGACGGTCGAACGGCCTAGACTTGACGCGTGGCACGAGCGGATTTGACCAAGCGACCGGATGACGTCGCCAGCATGTTCGACGGGGTCGCCAAGCGTTACGACCGCACCAACACCCTCCTCTCCGGCGGCAACGACATTCTGTGGCGTGTTGCCACCGTTCGCGCGGTCGCTCCAGTCGCAGGCGAGCGCATTCTCGACATCGCCGCGGGCACCGGCTCCAGCTCGGCGGCCCTCGCTCGCAGCGGCGCCCGGGTTGTCGCCGTCGACCTGTCTCCTGGCATGATCGCCGAGGGGCGCAAACGTCACAAGAAGATCGAATTCATCGAGGCGGATGCCCTCTCCCTCCCCTTCGGCGATGACGAGTTCGACGCCGTCACCATCAGCTTCGGGCTCCGCAACATCACCGACCCGAAGGCCGCGCTCGCCGAGATGTACCGTGTGCTGAAGCCCGGCGGTCGCCTCGTGATCTGCGAGTTCTCCCGCCCGCCGGTCGCGATCCTGCGCGCGAGCTACAACGCCTACCTGAAATACGTGCTCCCCGCGGTCGCGGGCCGCGCGAGCTCGAACCCCGAGGCGTACGACTACCTTGCGGAGTCGATCAAGGCGTGGCCAGACCAGGGCGAACTCAGTCAGTGGATCCGCGGCGCCGGCTTCGTACGTGTCGCCTACCGAAACCTGACGGGCGGTGTGGTCGCCCTGCACCGCGGCCGCAAGCCAGCCGATGCCACGGTGCTGGCATCCGTCGCTCGCCGTAAGACGGCGACGCGCCCCATCCCCACCCTGCGGTCGACGACCGCGCCCGAGAAGCAGTAGCTTCACCAGAGAAATCGGTCCAGACAGTGACTCCGAGCGTCCCCCTTGCGCGCCGTAGCAACACCCTGAGCTCGTCGTTGGGTTTGGGGGAGAAGCTTTTCGCCTCCAGCGACGAGCGACGCTTCGCGGCGGAGATCGAGAAAGGCCTCGCGCGCGTCGAGGAGGGCCTGCTCGCTGCGATGCAGTTCGATGACGGCATCGCGGATGTCACGGGCCGCTACCTCATGGAGGCGGGCGGCAAGCGCGTACGCCCCGTGCTGACCCTGCTCACCGCACAGCTCGGTGAGGGCAACAACGACGACGTGATCGTTGCCGCCCAGGCCATCGAGATCACCCACGTTGCCTCCCTGTACCACGACGACGTCATGGACGAGGCGGAGATGCGCCGCGGGGTGCCCACCGCGCAGAACGTGTGGGGCAACTCCGTCGCGATCCTCACGGGTGACCTGCTGTTCGCGCGTGCGAGCAGGCTCGGGGCATCCCTGGGTGAGCGCATCCTCGCGCTGCAGGCGGAGACGTTCGAGCGTCTGTGCCTGGGGCAGCTGCACGAGACCATCGGGGCGCGCGCCGAGGATGACCCCATCGAGCACTACCTGCAGGTGCTGGCCGACAAGACCGGCTCGCTCATCTCGGCGGCCGCTCAAGTGGGTGTGATCTTCTCCAATGCTCCACAGGAGTACCGCGCCGCGGTTGCCGAGTTTGGGGAGCGCATCGGTGTCGCCTTCCAGCTCATCGACGATGTCATCGACCTCACGAGCGAACTCGACGAGTCGGGAAAAACGCCCGGCACCGACCTTCGCGCGGGTGTCGCGACCCTGCCCCTGTTGTACTTGCGTCGGGCGGCGGAGACGGATGCCGAGGCGGCGGCACTGCTGCGTCGCATCGAGATCGACACCACCTCCTTCGCCTCCGAGGAGACCACGGCAGCCAACGACGCCGACCTGGATGCAGCGATCATCGAGCTGCGCACGCACCCCGTCACCCAGCAGACCCTCGACGAGGCCCACCGTTGGGCGCGGTCGGCCATCGACGCACTGTCACCCCTGCCCGACGGGCCCGTCAAGAAGGCCCTCACCAAGTTCGCCGAGACCATCGTGGAAAGAAACGCATGAGCACACTCCGCCTCGCCATCGTCGGCGCAGGACCCGCAGGCATCTACGCGGCAGACATCCTGCTGAAGGCTGAGAAGCAGTTCGACGTCTCCATCGACCTCTTCGAGCAGCTGCCGGCCCCGTACGGTCTCGTGCGGTACGGCGTCGCACCCGACCACCCGCGCATCAAGGGCATCATCACGGCCCTCCGCGATGTGCTCGACACAGGGCAGATCCGCTTGTTCGGCAATGTCTACTACGGTCGTGACATCACGCTTGCCGACCTCAAGCAGCACTACCACGCGGTGATCTTCTCCACCGGTTCGATCAAGGATGCACCGCTGCCGATCCCCGGTATCGAGCTCGACGGTAGCTACGGCGCAGCGGACTTCGTGAGCTGGTACGACGGGCATCCGGACTTCCCGCGCGAGTGGCCGCTCGAGGCGAAGGAGGTCGCCGTCATCGGCAACGGGAACGTTGCCCTCGACGTGGCGCGCATGCTGGCCAAGCACGCGGATGATCTGCTCCCGACCGAGATCCCCGACAACGTGTACCAGGGGTTGAAGTCCTCGCCCGTCACCGACGTTCACGTCTTCGGTCGTCGTGGCCCCATGCAGGTGAAGTTCACCCCCCTCGAGTTGCGCGAGCTCGGCGAGCTCAACGACGTCGACATGGTCGTCTACGAGGAGGACTTCGACTACGACGAGGCTTCCAAACTCGCCATCGAGACCAACAAGCAGATCATGGTCATCGACCGCATTTTCCGTAAGTGGCGGGATGAGCCGCAGACAGGGTCATCCCGTCGGCTGCACCTGCACTTCTATGCCAACCCCGTTGAGGTGCTCGGCACCGACTCAGTTGAGGGTTTCCGTTACGAGCGCACCGAGCCGGACGGCGAGGGCGGCGTTCGCGGTACCGGGGAGTTCCGTGAAGTCCCCGTGCAGTCGCTGTACCGTGCGGTCGGATACTTTGGGTCGCCGCTAGACGGAATCCCGTTCGACAGCAAGCGTGGGGTCATCCCGAACCGCGAAGGCCAGGTGCTCGACGACAACGACGAGCCCGTCAAAGGTGTCTTCGCGACGGGGTGGATCAAGCGCGGACCGGTCGGGCTCATCGGTCACACCAAGAGTGACGCGATGGAGACGATCAAGCACGTGCTCAACAGTCAGGCCGACTGGTGGAGCCCTGCCCACCCCGAGGAGTCGGCGGTCGTCGAGCTGCTGCGTTCGCGTGGTGTCGAGTTCACGAACCTCGACGGATGGCACAACCTCGACGAGCACGAACTCGCCCTCGGCGCAGCCGAGGGTCGCACCCGCATCAAGGTCGTCGACCGCGACGCCATGGTGCGGGTCTCGAACGGGTAATCCGGGGGCGGAGCGCCGACCGACCCTCCGCTGCGTGTCGCGTTCTCGTTGGTGGAGGGCTACCTGCTGGTTGAGGAGCCGCGCAGCGGCGTCTCGAAACCTGCGCCCCCGGAGTACCCCGATGCCGGAGAAGCAACCGCGTTACTGCGGTGCCGGCGTCACGGCCATGTTGAGCACTGTGTTGCCGTCGCCATCTTCACCCCAGCTGTAGGTGACACCCCAGGTTCCATTCGTCAACACGTTCATCTTCATGCCGCCGAGGTCAGCCTGCGACTGCGACTCGTAGCCTGCCGCGAGTAGAGCATCGAGCCCGGCCTGGGCGGCCGCGGCGTCCGCCATCTCAATCGTTGCCGAGTAGGTTCCATCCACACCGAAGGACGCGACAACGGTTCCGGCAGGGGTGGGCACGTCGCTCGGCCAGTCGGCCGGGAGACTCGCACCCGAGCCATCCGAGTTCACGTCAACGTCGACACCTGTCTGCTGTTCTATCGCTCCCTCGACGAGGTTTTCCACGGGATTGCCGAAACAGCCGGTGAGAGTGAAAGTGAGGGCGGCGGCGAGGGTGATTGGTGCGAGAACACGCATGGCTGTGCCTTTCGAGTCGAGGTTCGACACCACGGTACGGGTGTGTGCTCCCTGGCCGCCTGAGTAGAAACTACTCAGGCAAGCGCTCGAGGGCTTCGGCGAGTTCGAGGCGGCCGCGCACACCGAGCTTTCGGTAGGCCCGAGCGAGATGGTTGTCCACGGTACGAATGGAAATGCCCAGTTCGTCGGCGATCTCTTGGCTGCGACGGCGGGATGCCGCGGCCCGCGCGACCTCCCGTTCGCGTTCGGTGAGCTGTTCACCCGAGGCTCTCGTCGGCGCGAGGCTGAACAGGTCGGCGTGGCCGCGTAGCCTCTCTGCGGCGTTCAACCAGCGACGTCGGATCTCGCGCGACGACTCGAGTCGTGCCGCGTCGGTGAAGGCGTCCATGGCGAGCACCGTCATCCCCACGTCGCTCAGCTCCTGTGCAGAAGCAGCGAGCCCGGATGCCTGCGCGGACGCTTGCGCACGTGCGAGCATCGCGAGCACCGACACGAGACGGCTTCCCGTCATCGAGTCGATGGCATCCAGCACTTCGGCGACAATCCTCCCCTCACCGAACCGGCACGCCGTGGCGGCGGTGAGCGATGCGAGTGCCGGATGCCCGGCCTCGATACCCGCCTCGGCGGCCTCTCGGAGCACGGCGGCGGCGAGGGCGCGATCGCCATCAAGGGCGAGGGACCAGGCTCGAGCCTCGGCGGTCTGCAGCAGCACTTTGACATCGCTCGAGTCATGCTGGCCGAGGTCGACGTGTGCGCCGTTCTGCACCTCCGCGGTTGCGTGCAGCGCTGTTGCCGCGCCGAGCAGGCCGGTGAAGTCCCGCCATTCGAGTTCGGTGACGGCCGCCGATGCGAATTGTCGCGCCTCGGACATGCGTCCCGTGTGGAGCGCGATGAGTCCCATCGTGTAGCTCCATAGTCCTGCTGCATCGGTGCGCGGACCGTCTAGACGCGCGCGTGCGAAGGCCTCCGCTTCGAGTAAGCGCCCGTCGAAGACGGTCGCGAGAAAGTCGTTGAGGTCGAGCAGGTCGGATGCCGTGGGTAGTTCGCTGCGGTAGCGCGGCACCAGCGGTCGCGCCGCCGCCGTCGCGGCGCGCGTGGCCGCGGTGTGGCCAAGCATCGAGGCGACCATGGCGCGTCCGATGAGGGCGGCGAGCTCGGCTGGTCCAGGCTCCGGGTCGACGAGTTCCGCTTCGAGAGCCGTTCCCGCCATCGACTTCCATTTGAGGAGATCGGCACTGACGAGCGCTCGTGCGGCGGGCGAGGCGATGCGTTCCAGGGTTCGCGAGACGATGGTCACGGCATCCGAGGCGCGACCGAGGCGAATCGCGAGATGGTGGCCGAGGCGAGCGAGGGCAAGTGCCGTCTCGTCGTCGCCGTCGGCGTCCGCGAGTGCATCCTCAATGCTCGTGAGGGCCGCGTCGTCGCCGAGGGCCGACAGCGCACTGCCGAGGGTGAGCCGAGCGTCGAAGCGGCCCCCCTGCTCGAGAGATAGTCGGGCCAGGCGTGCGGCGAGTACGTGATCCTGAACGACGTGTGCGTAGCTGGCGGCCCAAGCAAGTCTCTCGCCGACGACCGGGAGGCCGTGCCGCAGTCTCAACAGCAGGCCTCGGAATGCAAGCTGCTCGTCTCCGGAGTCGATAAGCAACCCGGATGCCTCGTCCGCGACCCGATTCCGTAGCGCCGGCGACGCATCCGCGAGCAGGACCTCCGCGATGAGCGGATGCACGAGCGACACCTGCTCCCGCCCTGGCGCGCCGGTGAGCTCAACCAAGCCGGTGCCGAGAACGGTGTCGACGTGACTCTCGGCCAACCGAAGCGGGAGGGGTTGGGCTGCGGCGAGAAAGAGGGCCTGCTCGCGTTGGGTGACCCCCAGCCCGGCGAGACGCTCCGCCACGATCGCAGACACGTGACGCGGCAGGCGGGGCGCGTCGACGATGGCGCCCCGGCTGCCCCGCTGAATGGTGTCCTGCTCCTCTGCCGCGAGGGCCAGGGTGCGCAGCATGAGTGGATTGCCTTCGCTCCGCGCGAGCATCCCCCGCACGCTCTCTGGCTCGACCCGAGTGCCGAACCGTTCCTCGAGAACGGCTTCTACCTCGCGCGCTCCGAGCGGGCCGACGGCGACGCGTTCGAGCACATTCTCGTGATCAAGGCGTTGAATCGCACCGGTGAGCGGGTGCTCGTCTCGCGCGGTCAGGATGCTCGGCACCTTGTGAACGCGGATCAGTTGGTACACCGCTGCCGCGGACAATTCGTCGAGGAGGGGGGCGTCGTCGACGAGGAGGAGCGACGGGCCCAGCGCTACCACCGCGCCGACGACATCCCGCAACCGATCACTGAGCTCGGGCGCGAGGTCCGGGGAGGCGAGCACCGGCGCAAACGCGCCGAAAGGAACGTCGCGTAACTCCGCGAGGGCAAGGACCTCGACCACTGTGCCCTCGCGTGCGCTGGCCACAGTGCGGGCGAGCGTCGACTTGCCGATGCCTGTCGGGCCGGTGAGCAGCACCGCACCAAACGGCCTCCGGGAGAGCGCGGCGTCGAGCCGAATCTGTAATTCGACGCGAGGTGCCAGCGGCCACGACATCGCGCTACTGCAGCGCCGCCGTAAGACGCATAACGTTGTCGAGGGTTGCCGAGGCGCGTGAGCGGTGCATCCACTCGTCCAGGGTCAACTCGCGGCTCACCTCGCGGTAGCTCTGCTCCACCTCCCGGAGATCGTCGACGAACTCGCGGCTGCGCACCATCACCGAGATCTCCAGGTTGAGGCTGAACGAGCGCATGTCCATGTTGCTGGAGCCGATGACGGCGACCTCGTCGTCGATGGTGAAGTGCTTCGAGTGCAGCACGGTCGGCGCCGGGTACAGCCAGATGCGCACGCCGGCGCGCAACAGTTGCTCGTAGTAGCTGCGCTGCGCGTGGAACACCATGAACTGGTCGCCCACCTCCGACACGAAGAGCTGCACATCGAGCCCCGACTGTGCGGCGGTTGTGATCGCGTACAACATCGAGTCGTCCGGTACGAAGTACGGGCTCGTGATGATCACTTTGTGCTGCGCGGCGTACACGAGCGAGTTGAAGAGGCGGAGGTTGTTCTCGCCCTCGAAGCCGGGGCCTGACGGCACCACCTGGGCGTCGAGGGGTGCTCGGGCGAGCACCGGGTTGGCGTCCGGGGATTCCCTGAGGAGCAATTCATCCGTCTCACTGAACCAGTCGGTGACGAACAGCGCGTTGATGCCCGCGACGATGGGCCCCTCGAAGCGCACCATGAGGTCTTTCCAGTGCAGACCGCGACGGATGTTGGTGGGCTTGTTGTAGCTCGAGTCGACCATGTTCTGCGAGCCCGTGAACGCCACGAGCCCATCAACGACGACGATCTTGCGGTGATTGCGCAGGTCGGGCCGCTGCCATTTGCCGCGGAGGGGCTGCACGGGAAGCATGAGCTTCCACAGCGCGCCCATCCGCTTCAGTCGCTTGATGGTCTGCTTGTATCCGGGGGCGCGGATGCTCGCAATGTGGTCGAGCAGCACCCGAACGATCACACCCCGCTGAATGGCACGATCCATCGCCTCGAAGAACGGCGCCGTCGTCGCGTCGTAACTGAGGATGTAGAACTCGATGTGGACCGTCTTCTGCGCGTTGTCGATGGCGCGCGCCATCGCCGCGATCGAGAGCTCATACTCGGGGTAGAGGGAGGCGCTGTTGCCGCCCACGAGCGGCATCGCGCCGAGGGTGCGGTTCAGTTCGACGATGGGGGGAAGCCAACCCGGCCACTCGGTTTGAGTGGTGACCTTCTCAATTCCGTCGGTGGTCTCGAGGATGTACTTGTTGATCTCCAGCTGACGTTTGCGGCGCTTGCGGGGAAGTTTGCGCGAACCCAGCAACAGGAACAGGATGATGCCGACGTAGGGGATGAAGAAGATGGCGAGCAACCACGCCATCGCCGTCTGGGGGCGTCGGTTTCGCGGAATGTAGATGACCGCGAGAACACGAATCGTGAGGTCGCCCGCGATGACCAGGAGTGCGACGACGACGGAGAACCAACCGGTCGTCGGATCGTCCGTCGTGTAGATCACCGGAAGTTCACGAACTGCAGCGCGACGTCGAGATCCTTGCCCTTGAGGAGAGCCATGGTGGCCTGCAGGTCGTCGCGGCTCTTCGACTGAACGCGGAGCTCGTCACCCTGAATCTGCGACTTCACCGACTTGGGTCCCTCTTCGCGGATGATCTTGGAGATCTTTTTCGCGTCATCGGAGCTGATGCCGTTCTTGAGGCCGACCTCGATGCGGTACTCCTTACCGCTCGCGTACGGGTCGCCGGCGTCGAGGCTGCGCAGCGAGATCCCGCGCTTGATGAACTTCTGCTCGAGCACCTCGAGCACCGCCTTGACGCGCTCTTCGGCGCTCGCCTTGAGCAGGAGCTTTTCGCCGCTCCAGTCGACCGAGGCGCCAACACCCTTGAAGTCGTACCGCTGCGCGATCTCTTTCTGCGCCTGGTTGACCGCGTTCTCGGCCTCCATCTTGTCGACCTTGCTGACGATGTCGAATGAGGAATCTGCCATGCCGACATGCTAGCGGGAGGGCTCCCGTTCAGCCGCTCGTGCTAGACACGAAGGATGGTTGCGCGCTGGGTTCCGTTTGCTGCCGGTGCGGGGGCGCTCGCCGTCGTCGCGACCGTGGCGGTGGTGGCGCTCGCCCCTCGAGAGACTCTCCCTCCCGCCCCCACGGATGCCCCGGACCTCCTGTTCGCCACGCAGGCCGCCGCGCCCCCTCTTGCCGCCGAACCCACCGGTCCGGGGCCGATCGGACTCATCGACCCCACGTGGGTGGAGAGCACCGCCGCGGTCACGGGCATCCCGCACCAGGCCGTGCTCGCGTACGCGGGAGCTGTCGTGAACGCTGAGGAGAACTTCCCCGGCTGCGGGATCGGCTGGAACACCCTCGCGGGCATCGGCTACGCGGAGAGTGACCACGGCCGCCACGGGGGTGCCACGTTCGAGGAGAACGGGCACGTGAGCCCCAAGATCTTTGGGGTGCCGCTCGACGGCACAACCACGGAGGAGATCCCGGATACCGACGGCGGCGAGTTCGACGAGACGGCCGACATCGACCGTGCGATCGGCCCGATGCAGCTCATCCCGTCGAGTTGGCGCAGCTTCCCGTCGGACGGAAACGGAGACGGGGTGCCAGACCCCCACAACATCTATGACGCGGCGGTTGCTGCCGCGAACTACCTGTGCCGGGCATCCGGCGACTTCACGACGCGTGAAGGTTGGGCGGCAGGGGTCGCGGCCTACAACTCGGCCGGAAGCTACACGGGCATCGTGGCGACCGCAGCGCAGTCCTACTACGACGCGAGTGTGGCCGGCTAGACCTGGCGCGCGGTGCTCGAGCGCACGATCAGCTCGAACGGGAGCGCCGTGTTGGTGGCGCTGATCTCGCGGTGGCCGGGCTTCAACTGGTCCATCAGCATGTCGACGGCCATGCGCCCCTGCAGCGCCGGGAACTGCGCGACGGTGGAGAGGCCGAAGAAGTCGCTCAGTTCGTGGTCGTCGACTCCGATCACGGAGACGTCGCCCGGCACGTTGAGGCCGAGGTCGCGTGCGGCGAGGATGGTGCCGATGGCCATCTCATCGGATGCGGCGAACACCGCTGTCGGCCGTTTGCGCGGGTTGCCCAGCAGCTGCTTGGCTGCGGCGTAACCGCCCTGGAGGGTGAAGTCGGCCGCCTCGAAGAGTTCCGGGTCGGGGGTGATGTCGGCGGCGACGAGCGCTTCCTCGTACCCGACCCTGCGCTTGGATGGCACGTGGAAGTCCATCTCGGAGTCTTTGTTGCCACCGATGTGGGCGATGACGGTGTGCCCGAGGGCGAGAAGGTGTTCGGTGGCAAGCCGCGCGACACCGATGTCGTCGATGCTGAGGGTCGGCACGCCTTCCATGGTTCCGCCGACACCGACGATGGGTTTGCCGAGGTCGTGGAGCCGCCCCACTTCGGCTTCGGTGAGTTCCAGCGCGATGGCGATGACCGCGTCGACGCGTTTGCGCAACAGGAAGTGCTCGAACACACTCGCGCGCTCGTCTCCGCCGCCGGACAGGTTGTAGAGGGTGAGGTCGTAGCCGTGGCTGAGTAGTGCGCTTTCGGCGCCTTCGAGGACGGCGCCGTAGAACCAGCGGTTGAGGAACGGGATGACCACACCAACGTTCTTCATTCGCCCGGTCGCCAGTGCCGAGGCGTGGGAGGAGACGACGTACCCGAGCTCGAGTGCCGCGGCGTGGACTCGCTCTCGCGTGGCCTCGGAGACGTGCCCGTTGCCGCTGAGCGCACGTGAAACCGTCGCGGTGGAGACCCCCGCGAGTTGGGCTACTTCGTTGATTCCCGGCATGTGCGACGCTGCTTTCCTCGGACGCAGCCATGCTAGCCGCCCGAAAGGTGGTCACGGGGCGGGCGTTGGTCTTGTATTCTTGTTCAGCGCGTTCGGACAGATGAGTACATGTGGCCGGGGGCGCCTCGGCAAGTTACCCAAGCGGCCAAAGGGATCTGACTGTAAATCAGACGTCTCAGACTTCGGGGGTTCGAATCCCTCACTTGCCACAAAAGGTTGAGGGCCTCCGCGAAGCGGGGGCCCTCAACCTTTTGTATTGAACGGAGCACCCCCGTGGGCCCCCGCTGAGCAGTCCGGCGGAGCGCGAAGCGCTCTGGCGGCGGCTCAGTAGGGGAGTCGAATCCCTCAGCACCCCCGAGGGCTAACGAAGAGAACTTCCCCGCACGATGAGGCGCGTCGGAAGGCTCACCTGACGGGCTTCGAGCCGGGACCCGCCCCGAATGCGTTCGACGAGCATACGGGCCGCCTTTGCCCCCACGTCGTACGCGGGCTGTTCTACGACGGTCATGGGCGGGTAGATCAGCTGGGCCCACGGGGTGTCGTCGAAAGTCAGGATGCCGATGTCGCGGCCAGGTTCCAGTCCTCGACGTTTCAGTTCCGCGAGAACCCCGAGTGCCATTTGCTCGCTCGACACGAAGAGCGAGTCTGGCGGGTCTTCGCGGTCGAGCAGCGCCGCGGCCGTATCTGCTCCGCCCTGCTGATCGAAGGTCCCGTGCTCGACGATGGGCTCGCCGCCCGCCGCGAGGACCGCTTCGACGTACCCTTGGGCGCGCCACTTAGCTGTTTCGATGTCTGTGGGGCCCGCGGAGCATCCGGGTCGTGTCCAGCCTTCGCGGATGAGGTGAGCGGTCGCTTCGCGCGCGCCGTGCACGGAGTCGGTGGTGACCGCATCGATGTTCTCGCCGAGGGTGCGGTCGATCGCCACGACGGGGATGCTGTTTTCGGTCAGCAATGAGATATCGCTGTCGGAGTTGTGCGGACACAGCAGAACACCGGCGACCTTTTCGGACAGGGCGACACCGATATAGGTCGCCTCTTTCGCGGCATCCTCATCGGAGTTACACAAGAGCACAGACAGACCCGCTTCGCGCGCGACATCCTCGACGCCGCGGGCCACCGCCGTGTGAAAGTGGTTGCCGATGTCGGGAATGATCAGGGCGATGAAGTCGGTGGACTGTCGCCGCAGACTGCGGGCAACGCCGTTGGGCCGATATCCGAGCTTCTCCGCCGCCACCTTGACACGCCGCACGTACTCTTCGCCGACCGTCGGGTGATTGTTCAGGGCCCGCGAAACGGTGGACGGTGCGACGCCGGCCTCCCGGGCCACATCGACGATCTTGATCATGCCGCCTCCTCGCACTCCCAGCGTCATGCTAACGGGCTGTTTCCGAGCATCCGCCAAAAAATCGATTCCCATCGGGAATCGATTCCCGTAAGGTGTTCCGGAGTGGCTCATTGGGGAGTCGCTGTCGAGGCGCAATGGAGCGAAAATGATCAGAACCCGAGTCGACAGATTCCGAGCGTGGCGCGCGAGCGCCATCGTTGCCGCACTGGCCGTCGTCGCGTCCCCACTGGGCGCGATCGCGCCTGCGGCGGCCGCTTCCTCCGTTGAGCTGTTCGCGTCTCCGACCGGGGCCGGGTCCGACTGCACAGTGGCTGCACCGTGTTCGATCGTCGAGGCACAAGCGGCAGCGCGGTCTCTTCTCGCGGCCGATGAGTCAGTGACGGTCACTCTGGCGGACGGGCGATACGACCTCGCGTCGACTCTCCAGTTCACGCCAGAGGACTCGGGCAGCGAAGGCGACCCCGCCATCTGGCGTGCGGCAACACCAGGGGCGGTCACACTTTCCGGCGGCACGAGCATCACCGGGTGGTCCATCGATGACGAGACACGCGGCATCTGGGTTGCGGATGTCCCGGACGGCAGCCAGAGTCGACAGCTTTACGTCGACGGGGAGTGGGCGCCGATCGCGCGGGCATCGGCGCAGGAGCTCGGATTCTTCGGCGGCTGGACGGGAACCTCGACGGGCTACACCATCACCGATGCATCCGCTCGCCAGTGGTTCCAGTCGGTGGATCCGGATGACGCGCCCCGAGTGGAATTCGTGTACGACGGTAAGACGGGGCACTGGACGCAAGGGCGGTGTCTCGTTGACGGGGTCACGGACAACGCGAACTCCACCAACCTGACCATGCTGCCCGTGTGTTGGGACGGAATGACGAAGCGCCCGCCCCGAGCGGGCATCGAGAGTGGCGACCTGCCGAACATGCCGACGTCTACGATCCCCTCGCGGATCGAAAACCACCCGTCACTCCTGAGCGCCGGCGAGTGGTACCTCGATGAGGACGACAACAAGCTCTACTACGCGCTTCCCGAGGGCAAGGACATCGCCTCCCTCGACATCACCCTCCCGCGGCTCGAGCGCCTGGTGACGGTGGCGGGAAGTCTGGCGGACCCGGTGCACGACATCCGTTTCGAGGGTCTCCAGTTCTCGTACGCAACCTGGCTCGGCCCCTCGACGACGGGCTTCGCCGAAGTGCAGTCCAATCTGCACATCACCGAGGAGCCGACACAGGGCAAGTGCAACGTGGGCAACCTCGGCGGTTCGTGCCCTTACGGTGCGCTGACCCAACCGCTCGCCAACGTCGACGTGTCCGGCAGCCGGAACATCGCGTTCGTCGACAACACCTTCCGGGCGTTGGGTGGCGCAGCGCTGGGCGTCCGATACGGCGCAGAGGGAACCGTCGTGACGGGTAACGAGATCACGTCAACCTCGAGCACCGGACTGTACCTCGGTTGCACCTATGACCCCCAGCCCTGGGATGCTTCCACCCACAACGGAATCAAGGAAAACTGCACTCCCGACGCTTCGGTAGTTGCGGGGGACGCCATCGGTGACAACGAGATCGTGCGCAACACGACCGTCTCCAACAATGTCATTCACGCGGTCGGGCTCGACTACAAGGCAGCGCCTGGCGTGACGATCCTGTTCGGCCAGGAGCTGACGCTCGTCAACAACGAAGTGTTCGACACTCCGTACACGGCGATCACGGCCGGAATCGTTCAGGGTCACGCGACGGATGCCGACAACCCCGAGAACAATCCGAACGTCAACGCTCGCAACGTCATCAGCAACAACCTGCTTTACAACTACATGCAGTACCTGCGCGACGGCGGAGCGATCTACGTTGAGGGCCACCAGGGCCAGTACGTGCTGGACGACGAGGGTGACCTCGACGTCGAGGCGACGATGGCCAACGGCTTGCTCGCCGAGGGAAACGTGGCGTTCAACGACGCCCCCGAGACGAACTACACCTACTACGACGACGCCGGCTCGCAGTTCCTTCGGTGGGTGGGCAACGTCGCGATGGGAACGAACGGAGCATCGCAGGGCGGATGCTCGCCGGGCGGGTACATCTGGACGACAGACAACTACTTCTCGAAGCAGATCGGGCGCTTCTCGGACTGCGAGCCACCGCGCGTCGGCATCGTCGCTTCGGGCAATACGGTGATTCCTTCGCGAGCGTCGCTCGCGGACATCCCTGAAGCAGTCATTGCGTCTGCCGGTCTGGACCCGGACTATCAGGCGTCGAGCACGGCAGAACAGCCGCAGCTCCAATACGTCTCGGATCGTGCCGCTGACGGGAGGGTGTTGCTCGCCATCACGAACCTCTCGGATGACACTCCGGTTTACGCGGGGCTGACGAAGCTCGACTCGCGCCGGGTGAGCTCCACGTTCGTTGAGGCGATTGTTCCGGAGTCGCTGATCGGGTACACCATCGCAATCGAGCAGCCGGATGCCTGGACCCGCGTCAACGAGACCGACCCGAGTGTCAGCTACCCGGGCTGGACTCTCGCGGGGGGACGGACCTTCGGCGATTACCAGAACGACATCATCTACACGGAGGCCAACGGCGCGACCGCGACAGTGACCTTCACCGGCACGCAGGTGCGGATCTACGGTGAAAAGAACGCAGACCAGGGTGACCTGGATATCGCAATCGACGGGGGTCCCGCTGAGACGATCAGTACGTACGCGGACCAGAGGGAGGTCGACACGGTTGTCTTCGAGTCGCAGCCGCTCGCCGCGGGCACTCACACCGTGACCATCACCAAACGATCGGGGCAGTACGCGGTCATCGATGGATACTCCTACATCCGTGTACAGCCGCCGGTGTCGGATGTTGTCGTGGATCGTATTGCCGGTGCTAGCCGCTATGACGTCGCGGTCAACATCTCCCAGAGTGCCTACCCGGAGACAGCGCCGGTCGTGTACGTCGCGAGCGGTGAGAACTACCCGGATGCTCTGTCGGCTGGTCCGGCGGCGGCATCCGAGGGCGGTCCCCTCCTCTTGGTGAGGCCCACCGCGATGCCCGCGCTGATCAGAGCCGAGATTGTTCGTCTGAACCCCGCAAAGATCGTGGTCGTCGGTGGACCGGCGTCGGTCAACGAGGACGTGTTCTTCTCGCTGTCATCGCTGGCGGACGAGGTTGTGCGTGTCGATGGTGCCGACCGCTACCAGGTGTCCCGCAATGTTGCCGAGTACGCCTTCGGCGGTGCTGATGTGCCGCTGGCGTATCTAGCGACCGGGGAGAAGTTCCCCGACGCGTTGACCGCTGGCGGTGCTGCGGGATCGCAGGATGCCCCGGTGGTGCTCGTCCGCGGCTCCGCGTCGGAGCTCGATGCTGACACCGCTGCTCTGCTTGAAGGCTTCTCCACCACGGACACTCGCGTGCTCGGTGGTGAGGCTTCCGTCTCGCAGGGGGTCTTCGATGACATCAACGAGATCACCACCGCGAAGCGTTTGGGCGGAGCAGATCGTTATCAGGCGGCGCGCGCCATCAACATGGACGCGTTCGACGAAGCGGAGCGTGCGTTCCTCACGACCGGGCTCAACTTCCCCGACGCCTTGACGGGCTCGGCGTGGGCGGCTGCTGCAGCGGCACCCATGTTCGTGGTGCCGGGGACCTGTGTTCCGGCGGGTGTGCTCAGCGATCTCGACACTCTGGGAGTGACCAAGGTGACCCTCCTCGGCGGTACCTCGTCGCTCACCTCGGCGGTGTTCACTCTTACGCCCTGCGCGTAGGAGTGCACTACAGACGGCTATGGCCCTCCGTGCGGGAAGGGTCATAGCCGTCTGACCTTGAGGGCCTTTGTGCCCTGCGCGTGCCCCTCGGGAATGGCAGCGTCGACTGCACAAGTCGACAAGCGCGGGAGACCACCATGTGCACGGGATTGAGCTTCACCACGAAGGATCACTACTTCGGTCGCAACCTCGACCTCGAGGTGTCATACCACGAAGCCGTCACGGTAACCCCGCGGAATTTTCCTTTGACGTTCCGCCGGCTGCCGCCCCTCGACTCGCACTACGCGATGGTGGGTATGGCGACATCCGCCGCGGACTATCCGCTGTACTACGACGCCGTCAACGAGAAGGGTCTCGGGATGGCCGGCCTCGCGTTCGCCGGCAACGCCGACTACAAGGAGGAGGCAAAGGGTAGAACCAATGTCACGCCGTTCGAATTCATCCCCTGGGTTCTCGGACAGTTTGACTCGGTGGACCAGGTAGAAGAGGCCCTCGCGGACATCTCGCTCGTGAACATCCCGTTCAGCGAGTCATTCCCCCTGTCACCGTTGCACTGGATCATTTCGGATCGTGAGCGCAGCCTCACCGTCGAGAGTGTGAAGGAGGGCCTTCGGGTTTACGTGAACCCCTTCGGTGTGTTGACCAACAACCCGCCGTTCGACGTCCAGCAGTTCACGCTCAACAACTACAGAAACCTGTCCCCGTACCAACCCGAGAACACGTTCGCGCCGGAGCTGCCCCTCGATCTCTACAGCCGAGGGATGGGCGCGATCGGTCTACCCGGCGACCTCTCGTCGTCATCGCGCTTTGCCAAAGCGGTCTTCACGAAGGCGAACTCCGTGACGGGTGACTCCGAGTCGGAGTCGATCAGCCAGTTCTTCCACATTCTCGGTTCGGTGGAGCAGCAGCGCGGGTGTGTACACGTGGGAGACGACGACTCGTTCGAGATCACCATCTACTCGTCGTGCTGCAACACCGAGACCGGCATGTATTACTACACGACCTACGAGAACCGGCAGATCACGGCGGTCGACCTGCATCGCGAGAACCTCGAGGGCGACACCCTCGCGGTCTACCCGCTCGTCACGGGGCAGCAGATCTTCGTGCAGAACTGAGGCGAAAGATCAGCCCGCGAAGACCGCCGTCACACTGAGGAGCTCGACGTCGATGTTTTCGCACGCCTTGAAGTCGGTCGTCTCGATGATGAACGACTCCTCGGAGCGGGGGAGGGTCACGCGAACACCGTCGGCAGTTACGGAACCACAGTCGGCCACCGGCGTCGTCATGATCAGGAGCGTCGCGGTGGCGGATGCGTCGGGCGCGATGTCCACCGGAGCGACCTCGATCGACTGGCTGAGGCTCGCCGCAGCACCGATCTGAGTTCCGTTGGTACCACGGATGAAGCTCACACCCGGGAAACCCTCGAGGGTGCAGTTGTCGTCACTCGTGTTGGTGAAGACGATCGGCACCGAACTTGATCCGGGACTGGCGGTGATGGCTCCGAACGTGGCTGTGACGTCCGTCGTCGTGCAGGCGTTCGCTGTTGCGGGGTCGACGGGCTCGGGCTCGGGGTCGACCGGTGCTGCGGAGCCGGCATCCGTGGACTCGCTCGACGGCTGCGCTGCCGGATCGGTGGGGGCGCCCTGGGGTGCGAGCACGGCAAAAGCGATCGCGGCGACGGCGCCCAGGCCCACAACGACGAGGGCCGCGATGATGATCGCCATGAGGCGCTTGTTGTTCTTGGGCGCCTCCTTGGTGGTCTCGGTGGCGGGAACGCTCAGATCGGCGGAGGCCTTCTTCTGGAGTTCGGTGCCGGGCGTCGGCTCCGAACCGGGCGTGGTGGGGTCGCTCATCAAATGTCCTTCAGCGGTGGGGAACGTACGTCAATCGCAACAGTGGGATCGCGCACAACAACTTGCGCACGGTATCAGAATTATCTGGCTCTTCACAGAAGAGCACACGAGACGACGACGGGGCGGCAGGCCGGTGAGCCTGCCGCCCCGCGTCGCCGGTCTCCCGGCTATTCCCTTTAACTACACGGTGTGAGCGATGCAACCTCCTCCGTGAGCGAGTTGACTCCACCCAAAAGCGTCAGGTGGGTTACACCGAGCGCTTCGAGGTCAACGAGGACACCGCTGGTGACGCAGGTTCCCGGTGCAACATAAAGTGGCGCTCCTGCCCCTGCCGCCCAGGCAGACCCGGCTAGTGCATCGGGGAAGTTCGCGCCCGTAGCCAAGAACGCCCGTTCCGCACTGTCGAACGCGTCCGTGTTGATCGCTCGCGCTACTTCGTATCGGTTTGCGCCGCCGAGTCGCAGAGCCGTCGTGACCTCCGCGATGTCATCGAACACCGCCGTCGTGACGGTGGCCGTCCCACCCAGGACACGAGTATCCGTGGTGTTGAAGGACTCGAGCAGCGTTGCGGTGTCAGCATCCAGAGCGTCGGCCGAGCCGCGCACCAGGACCACCGGAGCATTCTGTGAGCCTGCAGCGCCACCGGCGGCCAACGCGTCGGGGAACTTCTCGCCGGTCGCGATGTACACCATCGGTACGTCCGCGCCACCGAACGCGTACTCCGCGATGTTCCGCGACACTTCGTATCGGTTGGCTCCAGCGATGCGAACAACTTCATCGGCCATGGACGATAGCGAGAAGAACACGTCGGCGTTGACCGACGCGGTGCCGCCCACGACGACGATCTTCTCCGGGCTCAGCCGTTGGATTTCTTCGGCGATGACCGAGGGAATTTCGTTCGACTTCACCAGAAGGAGAGGACCACCTTCGGATGCCGCTGCCGGTCCAGCCGCCAGGGCGTCCGGGTAGTTCTCACCGCTAGCGATGTAGACCACTGGCGCGGTCTCCGGGTAGGCCGCCGTCGAGATGTTTCTGGCTACCTCGTAGCGGTTGGCCCCGTCGATCCGATCTACCGTCATGCCGTCTCCACCCAGTAGCTCCAAGGTCAGGAGATCAGGGTTGATGTACCCGGTATTGCCTGCGGCGACGTAGTACTCGATCGTATTCGCCCCTTCAACGAGTTCGATCGAATGCACGAAGTCGTCCCACTCGCTCCAGAGAGCGGTGGTCGGCAAGGTCAAGACCTGCGGTTCGCCCCCGTTCACCTTCACCGAGACGGTTCGGGTGTCGGGGTTCTGGCCGTACGGTCCGGCGGCGTAGCGCAGCGTGGCGTCGTATTGCCCAGCATCCTCGACGAAGAGGTCGAGACGCACCCCATCACCAGCGGCAAGGAACAGATCCACGAAGCCGGTGCCGGAGTATCCGGCGTGGTTCGTCGCCACACCTGCCGAACCACTGCGAACACCGGTCTCTGCCTCGTAGACCAGCGACGGCACGGGCGGAGGAGCGACAGCCGGCTCGATGAACTCGAGCGAGATGTCGCGGTACTTCACCGGACTGCCGTGATCTTGAAGCAGGATGCCGCCCGTCGCGGGTCCCTCTGGCTCACCTACGGTCGTCGACCCGGTGACTCCGACGTTGTCGTGAATCTTCTGGCCGTTCCACCATGCGGTGATGCGCGGACTTGACACCTTCGTGCCGTTTTCCCAGCGCGCGGCGGTGAACTCGATGACGTAGTTCTGCCACGTGCCGGGCTCTGTCGCCGCGTTGACGTCCGCCGCCTTCTGGAGGTAAATGGCTCCGGCGTCATTCGTTTGCAGTTGCAGCCCGAACGAGTCGAGAACCTGGATCTCGTAGCGCTCTTGCAGGTACACACCGCTGTTGGCACGGTTCTGACCCGTGACTTCGGGGCCGTACACCGGTAACCAGAAGTCAAGCTCGAGCCGGAAATCCTCGAAACCTTCCAGCGTGCGGAGGTTTCCACCCGAGACGGCCATCGTGTCGTCAGCGAGAGTCCACTGTGGCGCCCCACCGTTGGCGTTCTGCCACGCTGCGAGTCCGTTTCCGTCAAAGAGCTGGATGGGCTCGCCGTGGGGTCGAACGCTGAGGAGGTCGAGGTTGACCGATCCGGTGAGTGCCTCGTACGCGATCGTGTTTACTCCCGCCTCGAGGTCCACCGTGATGCGCTCCGTTCCCCACTTCGCCCAGTTGGCGATGGTGCTGGGGAAGGACAGCTCGCCGACGCTCTCGTCGTTGACGATGACGCCTCCGGTCGGCTCGGCGGCCGTCACAGCGGCCCCGTTGGAGTAACGGAAAGCGAGGTCGTACTCCCCAGCCTCCTCGACTGCGATGTCCAGCGACACCGCCGAGTTGGCATCCAGCGAGGTCACGTAGCCCGTGCCCGAGAAGCCGCCGAAGGTGGAAGCGTTTTGCGAGTTTGTTTTCGCGCCGAGCTCCCACTGGTAGAACGTCTGAATCTCCGGCTCGGGGTCGGGGCCGTCGACTGGGACCAGATCGATACGGTCGAAATTGATGTAGCCCGTATCCCCTGCCACGTTGTAGAAGCTGATCGTGTTCGCACCAGCGTTGAGCGTGAGACGGAACGGATCGGATTCGAGCCACGTCGTCCACGCGGACGTGGTTCCCAGGGTCAACTGCATCCCGGCACCGTTGTTGGCGGCGACATGCGTCGTGCGACTATTCGGGTTGGGGCCACCGTACTGGCCAGCCCCGTACCGCAGCACGACGTCATACTCTCCGGCCTCGGCAACGGTGACAGGAATGTCCACCCTCGCCCCTGTCGACTCAAAGCCGTCGACGAAGGCATCGCCGGAGAATCCGGCATGCTCCGTGTCGATCCCCGCCCCGCCAGACAGCGATCCGGTCTCAGCCTCAAATCCGCTCCCCGTCGGCGTCACCAACGTCAGCGTGAGGTTGTCGAGGTTGATGAAGCCCGTATCGCTTGACGTGACGCGGTACTCAATGGTGTTGGTGCCGGCGTTCAGCGCCACCTCGGCGGTTTCGGTCGACCAGGTGTTCCACGCTCCGGTGTTCGGGAAGGACTGTTGCCCGACACTGATGCCGTTGACGAACAGACTCGTCGTGCGTCCCGCCGAGTCCGGGTAGGTTCCTGCCGCATAGCGCAACGTCACGTCATACACGCCGGCCTCCTCGACTGTCACGTCGATCGACGCCGATGCTGGCTCGTCCATGTCGTCGACAAAGCCGGTTCCTGTGAAGCCCGAGTGCTCACTGGCCACTCCGGCGTTCCCGGTGCGGGTCCCGTCTTCCATCTCGTAGTACAGCGACGGCTCGACGGGCGGCTCAACGTATCCGGGGATCTCATTGATCGTGTACCAGGCTTCGGTACTCCACAGCGCCTCGCCGTCGCTGGCACTGAACGGGCGGGCGGACTGAACGTGCACAACTCGGTTCTCGAGAAGGCCATCGACGTCGAAAGTGACCGTCATCCCATCTTCCGAGACGGCTACGTTGCTCGCATTGAGCTGCTCTTGATTGAGCTTCGGACCGCCGTAGCTGTTGGTGGGTGCGTAGCGCCACTGGGAGATCGAGTACGCATTCTCAATCGTTGCGAGCGTCTCCTCCGAGATGGGCTTCGTGTACTCGATCTCAAAGCCGGTCTCGGTGAGTGTGACGTTATGCATGTCGAAGTTGTCTTCGCCGTTGAGGCTCAACTTCTGGAGGCCGTAGCGAAGCTTGTTCGACTGTCCCCAGTTGCCACCAGCACCGAGGCCACCGAAGTAGATGTCGCCGTCCGGGCCGAGGATTGTGCGATTGATCCCACTCTCGAGTCCTTGCGTGTGCCGGAACACGACACCCTGCTTGACCCCGTCGACCTCTTGCATCGAGACGCGCTGGAGGCCACCGTAAGTCACATCACCAACGAGAAGTTGGCCTGCGAACGGGCCGTCAGTGAGTTCGACCGGCTGACTCGTAGAGTTTCCGATCTCGTTCTGCGGGAACCACACGATTGGGCGGACCACTGGCTCGTTGTCGAACGGTCCCGCCGGGGTGTTGTAGTGGTTATAGAACCCGCCATCCTCGATCTCGATGAGCTTGGAGGCGGGCAACCAGTCGCCCTGGTTGTCGGCGACGAGGATCGTGCCCTCAGATGTCCAAGCCATCCCATTGGGGGTGCGCAGGCCACCAGCCACGTACTCGATGTCTCCAGTCTCCGCGTTCACCTTGATGTGGGTGCCACGATTCTCGACCGGCTGTGGGTTAGAGGAGTTGCCACCATTGCCGATCCCGACGGAGAGGTTTAGGTAGAAATACCCCTCGTCGTAGAGCAGGCCGAACGCAAACTCGTGGTAATTGCCGCCGTAGGGGAACGTCGCGACCGTTCTTTCCGTCCACTCGCCATCAAGGTCGGCGTCGGAAAGCTCAAGAAGTTGGTGCTTCTCGGTCACGTAGATCTTGCCGTCCACAGCGATGACACCCATCGGCTCGAACATGTCGTCGGCGATCAGCGTGCGCGTAACAGATTCGGCATCGACATCGTCGCCGACCACACCGTCGAGGAGGTAGACGTGCCCGTTGCCCGAGGTGCTTCCGTAAATCGTTCCACCCCACGTCGTTGCGATGAGCGTGTCGCTATCGAGCCAGGCGAGTCCGGTGATCTGCGGCTCCCACGAGTCGGCCCGCAGGTCGGTGAGGTCGTAGATCGGATTGACCGTGTCGAGAGGAAGTCCGTCTCCCGGTGTGTCTTCACTGTCGATGCAGGTCTTGATCCCCGGCGCCGTAACGTGCGCCATGGTCTCATCGTCGTAACTGAAGGCTGTTGCGGGCACCGTTGAATAACCGCTGTCACCCGGTTTCTGCCACTCGAGTTTGAGGTTCTGGCCCCAGTAGTCCTCGTAGTGCTCGACGCGAATGGTGTGCATCCCTGCCGTGAGGTTGACAGTGCCCGTTGCCCCTCCGCTTCCCGCATTCGCGATAACGGTCGAACCGTTGATCATGAGGCGTCCGGTGTCGTCGGCCAGCAGGCGGAAATTGTAGTTGCCGGTCGTGGGTACCGTGAGGTTGCCGAACGCGTGAGTGATGAAGAAGTCGGTGAGCCCGAATTGCGCGTCGGTTTGCCAATCGATGAGCGCCATTGGCTTGTCGACGTTGGGCGTCTGGCCCGGGGTCAGCTCACAGATCCCGCCTATCGACTGGCCCATGTTGAACGACCGCAGGATGATCCCGGGGAGTTGGTCGACAGCGTTCGCTGCGGGGACTGTGCCGCCGAGCACGAGCGCCCCGGTCAGCGCGAGCGCGGTAGCGACCTTGCTGCCAAGGCCGGGAGATCGCTCCTGTGCGTGTCGTTTGGGGGGTATCGGACTCATGAGGTGATTCCTTCCATTCGTTGTTTTCAGCTCTCCTCGGCAGAGCGCAACCACAACGCCGTCGTCAGCCCTGCACGGAGTGCCCCAGCGCACGTTGCGGCGCCGGCAGAAGAACGCTCGGGCAGGGGACGACGCAGATTCGCGATCATCATGCGGTCGGTCACCCCCGGCCGGTCGCGCCGACGAGGCTGCTGGCCTTGCACGTCGGTGTGCGGCCATACTCGCGGCAGTGCGTTCGCGCTGAGCGTAAACGGGCTTTCGAGCGAAAGTCAATACGTCATACGAAAGTTGTATGACATGCGATATCGCCCCCGAACGGGTGTCACGGCATTGGGACCGCTCCCATGCCCAGAACCACGGGAACTGAGCATCCCTGCGGCATTTTCCCCTTCTAGGCTGGTTGCGTGACTCGCGAACTCCTCGACATTGCCCGCACCATCGCTCGCGAGGCCGGTGATCTCGCCGCCCGTCATCGCGCCGCTGGCGTCGAAGTGGCAGCGAGCAAGTCGTCGATCGTCGACATCGTCACCGAGGCCGACCGCGAGGCGGAGGCGCTCATCAGAGGTCGTCTCGCCGAGCTCCGCCCGAATGACGGCTTCTTCGGTGAGGAGAGTGGTGCCGAGACCGGGTCGAGCGGTCTGACCTGGCTTGTCGACCCCATCGATGGCACCGTCAACTTCCTCTACGGCATCCCGCACTACGCGGTGAGTATCGCCGTCGTCGAGGGCGACCCCGATCCGCTCACGTGGCGAGGGCTTGCGGGCGCGGTCGTGAACCCACCAGCTGGCGAGGTGTTCACGGCGATCGCGGGCGAGGGGGCGTGGCTCGGGGATGCGCGGCTTCGTGTCGCGGAACCGGTCGAGCTGCCGCAAGCGCTCGTCAACACGGGGTTCGCGTACGGCGCGGAGCTCCGGGCCGAACAGGGAGCGGTGGTTGCAGGACTGCTGCCGAAGGTGCGGGACATCCGTCGCCTGGGTACGGCATCGCTCGACCTGTGTGCCGTCGCGGCAGCGCGAACGAACGCGTACTTCGAGCGCAACCTGAGCCCGTGGGATCACGCCGCCGGGGCGATCATCGCGAGCGAAGCGGGCGCCACCGTGAAGGGCTGGGCGGATGCCGCGGCCGGTCGTGACTTCATCCTGGCGGCCCACCCCGTGGTCGCCGCCGCCCTCGAGGAGCTGCTCGCGGAGTTGCACGCGTAGCCGCGGCTGGCGCCTGCTCCCGGGAGCGGTTACCCTGGACCCACCCCCGTTTCCGCACGGCTCAGCGCCGCGGAACCCCGAACGACGCAGGTGTGACGCTCGTCGAGCGCAACTGCACGAGGAGTGACAGATGTCGGTGCGCGAGCATGACGACACCGCGCACTCTCACCACCACCATCACCCGTCGTCAATCCCTCCCACGCGTCGACAGTTGCGTGAGGCCGAGGCAGCGCACGCGGCCAAGAGTCACAGCCCGTCGCGCGCCCCGCGGGTTCGGCCATCCACTCGGCCCGTGTCGAAGAAGCCGAAGCAGCGCGGGGCGCGTCCCTCTCCCGCGCCCCGCGAGCGCACGTCCTTCGCCCGCAAGTTCTTCTCGTTCGCTGCGCTTCTTTTTGCCGGCGCCCTCCTGGTGGGCACGTCGGTCCCGGCGAACGCGTTTCTGGAGGATCCGGCATCCGTTCTCGTCGCATCCGTGCCGACCGCCGTCGACGGGCAGAGTGTCGAGGTGTCGGCGGACGCCCTCGCGGAGGCGCCAGCGCGTGACGGCTACGAGGTGATCACCTACGCGCAGCAGTTGCGCGAGAAGTACGCGAACGTGAGCTACGCGTACACCGCGACGACGGGTGCCGTGCGTTGGCCTTTCCCGTATGCGGTGACGATCACGGATGGCTACGGTCCGCGTGACGTGAACGTCTCCGGTAGCGCGTTCCACAACGGCACCGACTTCACGCCGGGCGACGGAACCCCGATTTACGCGATCGCGGATGGCGTCGTCTCACTGCACTCCGAGGATCAGGGTGGCTTCGGTAATCACGTCATCCTCACGCACGAGATCAACGGCCAGAAGGTCGAGAGCGTTTACGCGCACATGCAGTACGGATCGAGCCCGCTCACCGTGGGCGAGACGGTCCGTGTCGGAGACTTCATCGGACTCGTCGGCAACACGGGCACGTCTTACGGTGCCCACCTGCACCTGGAGATTCACCTGGACGGTGTCGCGGTCGACCCGTTCGTGTGGCTCTCCAACAACGCGGTGAACTAACCGCCGTTTGTGCAGCGCCGAAGCGCCTAGGCCGAAACGCGCATCCACACCGTGGTGTCGCGAGGCAACGCACCGCCGGTGACGTCCTCGCTCGCGAGCAGCACCTCGCCGACGGGCAACTCGACGGCCACCTTGCCGAGGTTCGCGAGCACGGTCACGTCTCCGTTGCGGAAGGCCACCACGTTGCGTCCGTAGCCCTTGATCCAGGTGAGCTCGCCGCCGCCGAGGTCGTTCTCCGCGCGAAGGCGTAGCGCCGCGCGGTACAGCTCGAGCGTGCTTCCGGGCACACCGATCTGGCCGTCGCGAGCGTAGGATGCCCACTCCGCGGGCTGCGGAAGCCAGCTTGCACCGGTCGAGTTGAATCCGAAAGCGGGCTCCTCCGACTCCCACGGGATCGGGACGCGGCATCCGTCGCGTCCGTACTTCTCGCCGTTGGTGCGGAACCAGGTCGGGTCTTGGCGCGCCTCGTCGGGCAGCTCCATGTCTTCGGGGAGACCGAGTTCTTCACCCTGGTAGAGGTAGGCGCTGCCGGGCAGCGCGAGCATGAGCGACGTCGCGGCGCGTGCGCGTCGCAGGCCGATAACCGGGTCGGGCTTGCCGAGCGACTTCGGGCCGATGCCAGCGCCCTGCGGGCTGTCTTTGGTGAGGGCCAGGCGCGAGGCGTGGCGCACAACGTCGTGGTTGGAGAGCACCCAGGTCGCGGGCGCCCCGACCGCGCCGAATGCGGCAATCGACTCGATGATGACGCGCTTGAGGGCTGGCGCCTTCCAGTCGGTGAACATGTAGGCGAAGTTGAACGCCTGGCTCATCTCATCCGGTCGCACCCACAGGGCCACCTTCTCGAGCGGGTCGACCCACGCCTCCGCGCACAGCACACGGTCGCCCTCGTACTCGGCGAGCACGGCGTGCCATTCGCGCCAGATGTCGTGAACACCCTCCTGGCCCCAGTAGGGCGGGTCGGGCGGGGAGTCCTGGATGACCGGCTCGAGCGGGGTGACATCCGATGCCGCCTGCGCCCCACCCATCGAGGCGCCCTCGGCTGGCGGGGTGTAATCGGGAAGCCCGGCTTCCTTGATCATGCCGTGGGCGACATCCACCCGGAATCCATCGACGCCGCGGTCGAGCCAGAAGCGCAGGATGTCACGGAACTGCTCGCGCACCCACGGGTTCTCCCAGTTGAGGTCGGGCTGCGACTTGTCGAAGATGTGCAGGAACCACTGGCCGGGTGTTCCGTCGGCCTTGGTGGTGCGCTCCCACATGGGGCCGCCAAATACGGACTCCCAGTTGTTGGGCGGCAGGTCGCCGTTCGGGCCTTTGCCGTCGCGGAACATGTAGCGGTCGCGCTCCGGCGAACCCTCGGGGGCCGCGAGCGCCTCCTGGAACCAGCGGTGCTGATCCGACGTGTGGTTGGGCACCATGTCGACGATGACCTTGAGACCCAGGTCGTGTGCCTCCGCGAGCAGACGGTCGAAGTCGTCGAGAGTGCCGAAGAGGGGGTCGACATCGCAGTAGTCGGCTACGTCGTATCCGGCATCCTTCTGCGGCGAACGGAAGAAGGGTGAAAGCCAGACGGCGTCGACGCCGAGCTCCGCGAGAGAGGGGAGTCGTTTGGTGATGCCGGCGAGGTCGCCGATGCCGTTGCCGTCGTCGTCCGCGAAGGAGCGCGGGTAGATCTGGTAGATGACGGCCGTACGCCACCATTCAGAACCGGCAAGGAGGGTGTGCTCTGACTCGAGGGACTGCGGTGTGCTCTCCGTTGTCATCCCAACACGATACGGTATTTCACGGATGCTGCAAGCGCTTGCATCCGGCGCCCGCCACGTCGTTCATCAAGGCGTTACATCGTGTACCCGGCCGCATCGCGCGGGTGCTAGTCTCTTACGGTGCCAAAACGGCGTTCTGCTGTTGCGCGCGCCCCCTTAGCTCATTGGTAGAGCACTTCCTTGGTAAGGAAGAGGTAGTGGGTCCGATTCCCACAGGGGGCTCGAACATCCGGCTCCACCCGGATGCTCGTGGCTGAGTAGCTCAGTTGGTGAGAGCGCACGACTCATAATCGTGAGGTCGCGGGTTCGAGTCCCGCCTCAGCTACAGAAGGAAAGGCGCCCCGCGAGAGCGGGGCGTTTTTGCTTCTGTACCTGGGACGTCGACTCTCATTCGCTGGGCCCACGCCGCGCAGTCAGCCGCGCCGCGTTCAGCGGCGTGGATACGGCGACGGTGGGGCGTCGAGTCCCGCCTCAGCCTCCGCGTGACCTCCGCCGCGCTGAGTATCCCGACTATCCCCTTATCGCCCACCCCATTCCGGCACTATCGGCAGATTCGGCGCCGGTCCCTGTCAGCGTTGGGCCCCGTACCCGAGCCGGGGCCCAACGCCGGCCAAGGATGACCAGCTGGGGCCTGGTCTCCCTCGACGCGTAGACCGTAACTGAGGATCACTTCGGTGGTCTGCCCCTCGGACTGAGGATTGACTCGGGGTACAGGCGGCACGCTAGCGCCCGCCAGGAGTCGGGTCTATCGTGACCGCATGTGCCGAAACATCCGGGTTCTTCACAACTTTGAGCCACCCACGACCGATGACGAAGTGCGGGAGGCTGCGCTGCAGTTTGTGCGCAAGGTGAGCGGGTCCACGCATCCGTCTCGTGCCAACGCTCCGGCGTTCGAGCAGGCCATCGATGAGATCGCCGCCGCGACGAGACGGATGCTCGATCAGCTGGTCACGAAGGCGCCCCCGCACAACCGCGAGGAGGAGGCCATCAAGGGCAGGCAACGCCACGAGAAGCGTATGGAACGTGAGGTGCGCATCCGTACCGCGGAGGCCTGAGCCTCGAGTGTTGCCAAATGGCAGCTAAAACACTGCTCAGAGCAGCCATATGGCATCACTCAGCGACAGAGCGAAAAAAAGTTGCGCCCCGATGTCGATTTAGCGCCCCGCCGTTCGACGTCATAGTAAGAGGGTGCGAAGGGCACCCCGACACAGAGGGAGAACGACCATGAAGTACATGCTCATCATGCGCAGCACCGACGAAGCGATCGAGGCCAGCAAGGATCTCGATTTCGAGGAGATCATCAACGCGATGGGTGCCTACAACGAGTCCATGATCAAGGCCGGCGTCATGGCCGGCGGTGACGGCCTCGCCCCCGCCACGGAGGGCTTCGTCGTCGACTTCTCCGCCGAGAAGCCGATCGTCACCGATGGCCCCTACGGCGAGACGCACGAGCTGTTCAACGGTTTCTGGATCGTCGAGGTCTCGAGCAAGGAGGAGGCCATCGAGTGGGCGAGCCGCGCGCCGCTCGGCCCTGGCAGCAAGCTCGAGGTGCGGCGCATCACCGACGAGACCGACTTCGCCGACTTCGAGGACAACGAGTTCATCCAGAAGGAGAAGGAGTGGCGCGAGGCCGGTCTGTGACCGACGTCTCGCGCACCCTCGATGCCGTCTGGCGTATCGAGGGTGCGCGGATCGTCGCCACACTCGCCAAAAAGACGGGCGACGTTGGACTCGCGGAGGATCTCGCGCAGGAGGCGCTCGCCGAGGCGTTGGCGCAGTGGCCGGAGTCGGGCGTTCCGCAGAACGCGGGGGCGTGGCTCACCGCCGTGGCGGGGCGCCGGGCGATCGACGGCTGGCGGCGGCGCGAGCGACAGGATGCCCGCTACCGGCAGATGGCGCACGATCTGGCCGAGGCATCCGTCGACGAATGGGAGCCGCTCGACGATGACGTGCTCAGGCTCGTGTTCACCGCGTGCCACCCGGTGCTGTCGCGGGAATCGCAGGTCGCGCTCACGCTCCGAGTTGTGGCAAGTCTCACCACGGAGGAGATCGCGCGGATGCTCCTCGTGCCGGTCGCGACGGTGCAGGCACGAATCACGAGGGCGAAGAAGACCCTCGCCGCCGCGCACGTTCCCTTCGAGGCGCCGGACCCGAGTGAGTGGGGTGACCGCCTCGGGGGTGTACTCGGGGTGGTGTACCTCATCTTCACCGAGGGATATGCCGCGACATCCGGTGACCGCTGGATGCGCACCGACCTCGCCCACGAGGCGCTGCGCCTCGGCCGTGTGCTCGCGGGCCTCCTGCCGCGGGAGCCGGAGGTGCACGGTCTCGTCGCGCTCATGGAGTTTCAGGCATCCCGGTTTGCCGCTCGCGTGGACCGCGAAGGAAACCCCGTGCTGCTCGCCGATCAGGACCGCACGCGGTGGGACCGCGCCCAGATCGGCCGCGGTGTCGCTGCCCTGCAGCGGGCGGATGCCGTGGGCCGGGGCCGCGGCGCGTACAGCCTTCAGGCGGCCATCGCCGAATGCCACGCAATCGCACCGAGTGTGGACGACACCGACTGGGACCGCATCGTGATCCTCTACGAGGCGCTCGGTCGCCTGGCGCCGAACCCTGTCGTGGAGCTCAATCGGGCGGTCGCCGTGTCGATGGCGACGGGCCCCGCGAATGCCCTGCGCATCGTGGATGGGCTCGCGGCGGCGGGCAGCCTCAAGGGTTCCTATTTGCTGCCGAGCGTGCGCGGGGAGCTCCTGTCGCGATTGGGCCGCAATGCCGAAGCGCGCGAAGAGTTGCTGATCGCGGCATCCCTCGCAGCAAACGAGCGTGAGAGTGCGGTGCTGCGCGCGAAAGCGGCCGCGCTCGTTTAATCCCTGTTACAGATCACCCGCAAACGGGGGTCGACTGATACTTTCAGGGCGATAACACAGCACCAGGGAGTAGCGCTTTGCAAAATATTGACTGTCTCGCCGTCACGGGCAGCGACACCGCTTTTGTTCCCATCCTCATCGTGGCGGCGGTGCTTCTCGTCGCCGGCGTTGTGATCGCACTGGTTGCCCGCAAGCGCGGGCTTGCGGCACTCGCGCTGATCCCGCTTCTCTTCCTCGGGGTTGCGTTCACGCCGGGCGCCGCTCCCGCGCTCGCCGACCCGTGCACTCAGCTTCCGCCGGGCACGATGCCCGAGCCGTCCGACCCGTGTGTGGTCGACCCGGACGCGGTCGCCGAGGGTGTGTCATCCGAGCCGCTCGGTGACACCTATTACCCGGACTACGGCAACGTCGGCTACGACGTGCAGTCGTACCACGTGGAGTTCGTCTTCGACCCTGAGCAGCCGCTCCTCGAGGCGGTGGCAACGATCGTCGCGACGGCGACGACGGATGACCCGCTCGCCGAGTTCTCTTTCGACTTCGAGACTCTCGGCTCCGACGGCGAACCCACCCTTCTGGCGACGGATGTCACGGTCGACTGCGCACCCGCAGAGTTCGAGCACGCCGGCCGCGACCTCACGGTGTCGCCCTCGAAGGCGATCGCGCCGGGGGACGATTTCGCTGTCGTGGTGACCTACTCGGGTACCCCGGGTTATGTGGACGACGTCTACGGTGACAGCGGTTGGCACTGGCTGACCGGTGGTGCAGCTCTCGTGATGGGGGAGCCCGCGTCATCCTCGGCATGGTTCCCGTCGAATGCGCACCCGCTCGACAAGGCGCTCTTCTCTGTCACCGGCACGGTGCCGTTCGACCCGGAGGCTGCCGACACCGAGCAGTGGCGTGTGTCGTCCAACGGCGAGCCGGTCGAGCTCGACGGCGAGGCACCGGAGGGGTGGTGGACGTTCGGGTGGGCAGCACCCGAGCCCATGGCCACGTACCTGACGACGCTCTTCATCGACAAGTTCGAGTACACGGTTTCGGAGGCGGCCAACGGTGTCACCATTTACAACAGCTTCTCGCCCGGGGTGAGCCAAACGGTCAAGGATCGCGCGGCCCGCACGGAGGAGATCATGCTCTTCTTCGAGAACTACTTCGGCGACTACCCGTTCACGACCAACGGCGGGCAGTTCACCAACGACAGCCTCGGCTACGCCCTCGAGACGCAGACGCGGTCGTCCTACTCGCGTAATGCGAGCCTGAACACGATTGCTCACGAGATCGCGCACCAGTGGGTTGGCGACAGTGTGACGCTGTCCACGTGGGCTGACATGTGTCTCAACGAGTGCCTCGCGGAATACGCCGCGAGTTGGCTGTGGTCGGAGCACACGAGCGGAACGGTGCTCGATACGAAGTACTCGACGACCGTCGCGCAGCGCAAGAACCAGCCTGCCTGGTGGGCGACCCCGCTCGTGGACATGGGCGCCGGCAACGAGTTCAACGACGTGTACACCCGTGGTTCCCTCGCCATCCACGCGCTGCGCAAGGAGATGGGTGACGACGCGTTCTTCGATCTGCTCTACCGCTGGGCGACGGAGAAGGCCGGGCAGAACGTGACGTGGGCGCAGTTCGAGGACATGGTCGATGAGGTCGCCGGTCGCGACCTGGGTGCGTTCATGTCGGCGTGGTTCACGTCGACCGGTGTGCCCGCCGACGAGTACCTCTACCCGGGAGACATCCCGCCGGCGCCGTAAGGCAACGAGTGTTTCGAAAGTCCCGTTCTGGTTAGCCCCAGGGCGGGACTTTCGGCACTCTCGGCGCGTATCCGGCTACGCGAAGCTGCGCTTGGCGTCGGAGAGCGTGTCGTAGGTGCCGATCTCCTGTGAGAGCCGGATGGCCACGAACTGCGGGCCGCGGCTTTCGATCATCCCAGCGAACTCGCCGGCGATCTTGCCCACCCACAGTCCAGACTGAACGCGCATCCACTCGATCGTCGACATGCCACCCGGCCCCGATGCGGGGAGAGCGGACAGGTCGTCGACGGCTCGGATCGTGCTCACGATTGGCTCCTTCATGCGAGCGGTGCATCGGATGCCGGACACTCTGATGGTGGTGGGTACTGCGTGCTGTACAGGTCAGTCTGCCCCGCCCCACCGACGTTGTCGAGGGCACAAAGGTAACTCTGGGTAATGCGATAGCGAACAGCAGGAAACGGCGGGCCGATCAGCCGAGGATGGCCTCCGAAATGGGGGTCTCGCCGTCCACGAACTCGATCGTCTTACCCACAGTCGACGGCTCCACGAGCACCGCCGCGATGACCTCGGCGACGTTGCCGCGCGACACGGTGCCGCGCTCCGACTGCACCGAGATGCGCCCGCTCGCGGGTTCGAGCGTGAGGCTACTGGGGCCGAGGATCGTGTAATCGAGGCCGGATGCCCGGAGGTGGGCATCCGCGGCTGCCTTCGCCTCCGCGTACCGAAAGAAGGGGTCGCTCTCGGGCACCCCGTGGTCGGGCCGCGCCCCGAGGTAGGAGACCATGACGTAGCGGGTCACCCCGGCCTGGGCTGCGGCATCCATCGAGCGGATGGCCGTGTCCCGGTCCACCGCGTAGGTGCGGGTTCGATCTCCCGCCGCCCCCGCAGACCACACGACGGCGTCGTGCCCGGCGATGAGCTCGGCGAGGGCATCCGTGTCGAGCGTCTCGACGTCGGCGAGCACGGGCGCCGCGCCTCCCGCGGCGACCTCTTCGAGGTGGTCGGGGTTGCGCACGACAGCGGTGACGTCATCCCCGCGCCCGGCGAGGATGGGCGCGAGAAGGAGCGCGACTTTGCCGTGGCCCCCGATGATGATGATCTTCGACATGGCGCCTCCCGTGGTTGTGCTCCCACAGTACGCGCGGCGCCTGGGAGCCGTTCAGCCGCCGGGGCAGTAGCCGGTATCGCCGTAGCAGGGCCGGTAGTCGTCGGGCAGTTAATCGGTGTCCTGAGGTCGGTCGGGGAAGAAGCGCCCGGACGGGACTTGAAAGAGGAACGCCGCGCCCAGGGCGACGATGATCATGACGATCGCGAGGGCGCCGGTGGCCCGCTTGTGGCGCGCGAAAGACAGTTCGATCGCGATAGCGAGCGCACCGAGGGTGATCCCTGTCGTCACGAGGTATTGGGTTCCTTCAGGGCCGAAATCCTCGTATCGGCCGACCGGGGTCGACGCCCACAATCGAAAATAGAGGCGAGCCCACTGCTGGAAGAGCACGTGAATGCCGACGGTACCGGTGACGATGAGAATCGCGGTCGCGAGGGTTGCGGCCATGGAGACCCGCGCGCGGGGGGACCGGTCACGGAGCTGAGTGGCTACCGTCCAGCCGAGCAGGACGCAGATGACGAACCCGCCGAGTTCGAGAATCCAGCTGCCAGTGGCGAAGACGCCGGACGATGAAATCGAGGGCCCGAGCCGGATGTACGTCGCTGCGGTGACGGCGACGCCTCCCGCCACCGTGCTCGCGATGGCTCGAGTTCGGCGTTTCGTGTTCCTGAGCACCGCGGCGATGACGACCGTCAGGACCGCCCAGATGAGCGAACGCCACCCCAGGGATTCCCCGAGGTAAAGCAGCGTCGACACCAGCGGTTGCGATGTGAAATCGAGCGCGAGAAGCAACAGTGAGCCGAGCACAACGAGGCCGAAGGTCGCACCGATAACGGTCGCCGTTTCCGGGATCAGTTCTCGATTGCGGGGTCCGCCCCCTTCTAATCGAGTGTCGCTCATCTCTCTATGCTGCCACGAGAGGGCTGTGCTGTCAGTGGCCGCCCGTACTCTTAAAGAAATCCCGCGACACGCCGAAAACACTAGATCTAGTGGAATGACATCCGTGTCATTCGGGTTATATAGTGGAGACCCACCGGCAAGCAGTCGGTGAATACGAAGAGCTTAGGGAGGATCCCATGGACAACGAGACCGACACCATCGGTGGCTACGCAGTCCCGATGGACCCAATGGATCTTCTGCAGTGCGATAGCTGCCAGTAGGCATATCCACTTCCAAGATTCGAAGCCCCGGTCACCATGTAGGTGACCGGGGCTTCACCGTTAATGCGCGGATCTTTCAGCCTTCTTCGAGCCGGGCTCGCCTACGATCGACGGATGCAGCAGCGCACCGCATCGCGACTTCCCACGGTCGCACTCGTGGTTGGTGCCGCCTACCTCGTCATCCTGCTCGCGATGACGGTCACCCCCGTGCTGAACCCCAACACGACGCTGGGCTTCGCGGGTGGCGCGTTCCGTGCCGAAGCCTGGCTGTCTCCGTCAACCTGGACGGGCGGTTGGTCCGGTGAGCTTCTGGCTAACGTCATCCTCTTCATCCCCCTCGGATGGCTCGCGGCCCGCCTTCTTCCGCTGCCGCTCGCCATCGTGGTTCCGGTCGTCATCAGCGTCGGCATCGAGTTCGCGCAGCTGTTCCTCCCCGGTCGGGTGTCCGACCCGCGTGACCTCGTCGCGAACACCGCTGGCGCGCTTCTCGGGGTGCTTCTCGCCCGGGCGCTCGCGCGCCCGGCCCCGACCTCGAGAGCCGTACGCCAGTAGGCTGAACGGATGCCAGTCAACCCCGATCTGCAGGGGCGCACCTTCCCGTCGGTCGCGCCGTACCTCGTCGGCCGTGAGAAGGTCCGCGAGTTCGCGAGGGCCGTGTTCGCGACGAGTCCACTCAATTTCGACCCGGAGGCGGCGATCGCCGCAGGCTACGCCGACGTCGTCGCGCCGCCGACGTTCCCGGTGGTGGTACAGGAGGCGACCCTCGCCCAGCTGCTCGCCGAGCCGGATGCCGGTATCGACTTCTCACGTGTTGTGCACGGAGACCAGCGCTTCACCTACACGCGCCCCGTCGTCGCGGGCGACGAACTCACGGCCACCCTCACGGTCACGTCGGTGAAGACCCTCGGCGGCAACGCCATGGTCACCTCGGAGTCGTCGATGGTGGACGCCGCGGGTGATCACGTGGTCACGGCGATTTCGACGCTGGTGGTACGGGGTGATGACGCGTGATCGAGGTGGAGGTCGGCCAGGTGGTCGCGGAGCACGTTCAGCACGTGACCCGGGATTCGCTCGTGCGTTATGCCGGGGCATCCGGCGACTTCAATCCCATCCACTACCGGGACGACGTTGCGGCTTCGGTGGGTCTGCCCGGCGTTCTCGCTCACGGCATGCTCACCATGGGCCTTGCCGCTCAGCCGGTTGTCGACTGGATCGGAACCCGCGGTTGGGTGAGCGACTACCAGGTGCGTTTCACGCGGCCCGTCGTGGTGGATCCCGCCGAGGGCGCGACTCTCACGATCGTCGCCAAGGTCGGTGCGGTGGATGATGCGGGCCTCCGCGTCGACCTCACCGTAAGTTTCAATGACGCAACCGTGCTCGGCAAGGCGCAGGTTCGCGTCACTCTCTCCTGATGGCCACCGTGGACCTCGCCGAGTACACCACGATGCACGTGGGCGGCCCCGCGCGCGAGTTCATCGCGGCGCATAGTGAGCAGGAGCTGACGGATGCCGCCCTCGAGGTCTGGGGCAAGGGCGACGAGCTGCTCGTGCTGGGCGGCGGCTCCAACGTGGTCATCGCCGACGACGGCTTCGACGGCACCGTTCTGCACGTGGAGACGCGCGGAATCGAGCACCTCGCTGCCGAGGAGGGCGCCGTTCGCCTCCGAGTGGCGGCGGGCGAACCGTGGGACGAGCTCGTCGCCTACACGGTCGAGCAGGGGTGGTCGGGTATCGAGGCGCTGTCCGGGATTCCGGGTTCCAGTGGTGCCGCGCCCATCCAGAACATCGGCGCTTACGGCCAGGAGCTCTCCTCGACTCTCACGGCCATCGACTTTCTCGACTACGACAGTGGTCTCGTCGAGCGTGTGACGGCGGATGACCTCGGTCTGGCCTACCGCACTTCGTCGATCAAACGCGGGCGTCAGGGAATCGTGGTGGCAATCGAGCTGCGTCTCCAGGATGCCGACACCACCGTCGCCGGTTACGATCAGTTGGCGGCCGCGCTCGGTGTGGACGTTGGGGCGCGGGTTGCGGTTGCGGAGGTGCGCGAGCGTGTGCTCGCGCTGCGGGCATCCAAGGGAATGGTCCTCGACCCGAACGACCAGGACTCGGTGAGTTGCGGGTCGTTCTTCACGAACCCGATCGTGAGCGAGAACTTCGCTCGCAGCCTGCCCTCGGAGGCTCCGCGGTGGCTGGAGCCCGACGACGTGAATGTGAAGCTCAGTGCAGCGTGGCTGATCGAGCGGGCGGGCATCCCGCGCGGTTTCTCGCTCCCTGGTTCGCACGCAGCGATCTCGTCGAAGCACACGCTCGCTATCACGAACCGTGGCGGGGCAACCGCGGCCGAGGTCGCCGAGCTCGCGCGTTACGTGCGCACTCGTGTGCTCGCCCAGTTCGGTGTGCTGCTCCACCCCGAGCCCAACCTCATCGGTGTTTCGGTCTGACGTCGCTCAGCGACGCTCCGCTCGCTGAGGTTTGCGGGCCACGCGCCGGTATGAACACCAGCGCGCGCACGAATTCTCCGCGCGACTGCCGCCGCTACAGTCGCCGCAGGTGCAGTGCGGCGTAGGCGAGCGCCGCGACGGTTTCTCCGTCGGTGATCGTGCCGTCGGAAATCATCTCGAGCGCCCGGTCGAAAGGAACCCACGTGACCTCGCCAATGCCCTCCTCCTGCTGCGTTGCGAGTGTGTCGGCTGTCGGGTCCTGCGTGAGACCCCGCGCGAGGTAGACGTACTCTGGCGCATTCGAGACACCGTTGAGCGCGTTCATGCGGCCGAGGAGGGTCCACTCGCGGGCGATGAGACCCGTCTCCTCGCGGAGCTCGCGTGCCGCGGCATCCGCGGGTTCCTCGCCGTCGGTTCCGCCCGCCGGAACCTCAATCGAGGGGCCACCGGTCGCATAACGATCGATCTCGACACAACACACACGATCGTCGTCATCGACGGCGACAATGAAGACTGCCGGATGCCGCACCGTCACCACTCCGTAGATGCCCGGGCCGCCCGGCCCCTCCACGGTGTCCTCCCGTACGGAGATCCAGCGATTCTCGTAAACGACGCGGGAGCTGCGGGTAATCCAGGGCATGCTTCACACCCTACGCATGCGCGTCACCGGGTGGGGGTAGCCTCTGCTCTGCCACACGTCAGCAGCGAACCAGTCGCGCATCGCGCGGCGAAGGAGGAACGGATGATCGAGGCACGCGGGCTCGCCCGCACGTTCGAGACCGGGCGGGGAAAACACAAGTCAGAGGTGGTCGCGGTCGCCGGCGTCGACATCGATGTCGCCGAGGGCGAGATCGTGGGCTTCCTCGGCCCGAACGGCGCGGGCAAAACCACGACACTTCGGATGCTCACAACGCTCCTCAAACCCAGCGCGGGACGCGCGACGGTCGCAGGGTTCGACCTCGCGACCCAACCGGTGAAGGTGCGGCAGGCGATCGGCTACGTGTCGCAGAGCGGTTCGACGTCGCGTCTCGCCGTCTCGGGCAGTGAGATCGTCGCGCACGGTCGTCTCTACGGCATCTCCAAGCAGCAGGCCGAGACCCGTGGCCGTGAGCTCTTCGACCAACTCGACCTCGAGGGTCTGTGGGATCGCCCGACGAAAACTCTGAGCGGCGGTCAGCGGAGGCGTCTCGACATCGCGATGGGGCTCGTACACGACCCACGGCTCGTGTTTCTCGACGAGCCGACCACCGGCCTCGACCCGCAGGCTCGCGCCAACCTGTGGACGCACATCTCCGACCTGCGCACGAAGCGTGGCTCAACGGTATTCCTCACCACGCACTACCTCGACGAGGCGGATGCCCTGTGCGACCGCATCATGGTCATCGATCACGGCACGATTGTCGCCAGTGACACCCCCGAGGCGCTCAAGCGCAAAGTGTCGGGCGACCTCGTGGCCCTCACCGTGGCATCCGAGGCGGATGTCTCGGCCGCAGCATCCACCCTCGCTACCGTCGCCACCTCCGAGGTCACCACCGACGGTCTCCTCGTCTCAGCGCGTGTGACGAACGGCGGCCACGCGATGCCCGGCCTGCTTCGGGCGCTGGATGCGGCGGGGGCCTCTCTCGACTCGATCGAGGTGCGCCGGCCCACCCTCGACGATGTGTTCCTCACCATGACGGGGCGTTCGCTCCGGGAATCGGAGTAACCGTGCGTACTTTCCTCCACGACACCGGGATCATCTTCGGCCGTCAGTTGCGTTTGGCACTCCGCGAGCCGCTGTGGATCGTTATCGGGCTCACCCAACCGGTGCTCTACCTCGTGCTCTTCGGGCCGCTGCTCGAGCCCCTCGCATCGCAGCTCGGAGCGACGAATGCGTACGCGCTGTTCGTGCCGGGTCTGCTTGTGCAGTTGGCCGTGTTCGGTGCGCTCTTCGTAGGTTTCGGCTTCCTCGGCGAGTACCGCGACGGTGTGATCGAGGCAGAGCGTGTGACTCCCGCCTCGCGCACGGCGCTTCTCCTCGGGCGTGTGCTCAAGGACATGCTGCAGGTGAGTGTGCAGAGCGCCATCCTCGTGAGCCTTTCGTTCGCGTTCGGATTGCGCGGCTCGCTGGTGGGCATCCTCATCGGTTATCTGATCGCGGTTGTGCTCACCGGCGCCGTCGCGGCGGCAGGCTACGCGCTCGCGCTCACGGTGAAAACCGAAGACTCGCTGGCGGCAGTCGCCAACGGGGTTTCGCTGCCGCTCATCCTGCTGAGCGGCATCCTGCTGCCCATGACGCTCGCGCCGGGCTGGTTGCAGACGGTGTCGGATGCCGTGCCGATCAAACACATCGTGCAGGGTATGCGCGATCTCTTCGCCGGCGACATCTTCGGGCCAGGCCCGCTGTGGGCGCTCTTCTGGACCGCCGTGCTCGTCACCGCGGGTGTGTGGGTGGGTACGAGGGTCTTCCGCCGTCAGAACGCGTAGCCCGGGTGCCCGCTGATTGAGTAGCCGCGGCGCAGCCCGGCGTGGGTGCCCGCTGATTGAGTAGCCGCGGCGCAGCCCGGCGGGTGTGACCGCTGATTGAGTAGCCGCGGCGAAGCCCGGCGTTATCGAAATCACGCCCCACGCGATCCGCTGGCGTGGTTTCGAGACGCGCACTTCGGTGCGCTCTTCAACCAGCAGTGACGATGGAGTTACAGCAGCCCCAGCTCCATCGCCTTCGTGACGGCACGCGTGCGGTCGCCGACGCCGAGTTTCTCGAAGGCATGGATGAGGTGTGTTTTGACGGTGGCCTCGCTGAGGTGGAGTTGCGCCGCGATCTCGCGGTTGCTGCGGCCGTCGGCGACGTGACGCAGCACCTCGGTTTCGCGGGCGCTGAGCGTGACCGTGGGGCGCGACATCCCGCGCACGAGAGAGGCCGCGATCGACGGTGCGAGCGCCACGTCCCCTCGCGCGACGGATCGGATGCCCGCCACAATCTCCTCGGGCGGTGCGGCTTTCAGCAGGTACCCGCTCGCGCCCGCCTCGATCGCGGTGAGGATGCTCGCATCCGACTCGTACGTGGTGAGCACGATCACGCGCACTCCCGGCTGGGCCGCGAGGATGCGCGAGGTGGCTTCGTCGCCGTCGAGTTCGGGCATCCTCAGGTCCATGAGCACGAGGTCGGGCTCGAGTGTCGCCGCGAGGGTCACGGCCTCGAGTCCGTCCGCCGCCTCACCGATCACATCGATGTCGTCGGCGGAGTCGAGAAGACTCACGATCCCGGCCCGGACGATGGGGTGGTCGTCGACCACAAGCACACGGATCATGGCGCGTTCCTCGGGATGCGGGCGGTGAGCACGGTCCCGCTGCGCGAGCTCGCGATGTCGAGTGAGCCCCCGACGAGGCTGAGGCGTTCGCGCATGCCGGGAAGCCCGAACCCGGTCGAGTCCGCCGCAGGGTTGAACCCGTGACCGTTGTCGCGCACGACGAGTCCGACATCGGACGCCGAGCCGGAGAGTTCGATGGTCGCAGCGGTCGCCCCAGAATGTTTGCGCACATTCGCGAGTCCCTCTTGGGCGCACCGAAGGAGCACAACCTCGTCTTCACGGCCGAGTGGGCCGGGGTCGCCGGTCACGCTCACGGCCACACCGGTTTCGCGGGTAAACCGTTCGCCGAGCCGCCCGAGTGCCTCGAGCAGTTCCCCGTCCGCGAGGCCGACGGCGGCGCTCGCCGCCACGAGCGCCCGCGTCTCGGCGAGCGCGGTGCGAGCGCTGTCCTCGATGAGCTGGAGCCGGGCATCCGCCGCCGCCGGGTTATCCGCCAGCTCGCGCCGGGCCTGCTGGGTGAGGAGCACGAGGCCCGTGAGGTCTTGCGCGATCGTGTCGTGAATCTCGCGTGCCAGTCGTTCGCGTTCACTGGCGACCCCCGCGTCGCGGCTGACGACGGCGAGGCGGTCCTGGGTCGCGGTGAGTTCGTCGATGAGGTGCTTTCGTTCGTCGCTCAGTGTGGCGATCCGGGAGATCCACAGCCCAAACGCGAGGCTGAAGGCCAACGACAGGCCCGATGTGATGAGAGCCTGAGCGAGGTCGCCGGTACTGGCCAGAAATCCGAGCAGCACGGATACCGAGAGAGCGACGTTGGCGATGATCGCCTCTCGGGTGCGTCGCGCGACGATCCAGATCAAGGGATAACCGACGCATTGCAGGATCGCCGCGATCGGGTAGTGCGCGACGGCGAGGCCGAGGCTCAGCACGATAATGCCGGTGAGGGTGTATGCCGCGGTGGCCGACCGGAACGCCCTCCTGCCGATCACAAACCAGGCAGCGGCGAAGATGCCGATCGCCACGATGGCGCCGATCTTGCCGTCCACGCGCTCGTCCGACGCGATCACCATGATGGTGAGCGCGCCGGACATGATCGAAACCGCGAGGTCCCACCAGCGGGGGTTTTCCATTTAGGTATCCTTGCGGATCCACCGGAACGTCAGGCGAGTCACGATGAGTCCGACCACAAGCCAGATCGCGCACACGATAGCCACTCCGGCGAGGTTCCAGCTCTCGCCCTGCTCCATCGACTCGAAGCTTGCGGGCAGGAACACCTCCCGCATCCCCTGCGCCATCCACTTGAGCGGGAAGACGGATGCCACGTTCTGTAGCCACTCGGGCAGCATCGAGAACGCGAGGTACACGCCGGAGATGAACTGCAGCACGAGGGTGATGGGGATGATGACCGCCGTCGCAGACTTGCCGCTGCGGGGTAGCCCGCTGAGGGCGATGCCGAGGAGTGCCGACGTGGTCACCCCGAGCACAAACACCCAGACGAATGTGAGCCACTTCGACGGTTCCGTTGGCAGTGCCACTCCGAAGACGATGCTCGCCACCGCGAGGAGGAGAAGCGCTTGCAGGATGCCCGTGACAAAAACTTGCCCGATCTTGCCGATGAAGTAGCTCATCACCGGCAGCGGGGTGCCGCCGAGTCGTTTGAGGGTGCCATCAGATTTTTCGTTCGCGATGTCGATCGACATGTTCTGCAGACCGCTCAGGAGGAGGCCTGCGGCGAGCATTCCGGGCAGGTAGAACGCGGCGGCGCTGATCTCCTCGCCGGGTGGGCCGAAGGTCTGCGAGCTGAAGGCCGTCGAGAAAATCGTGAGCATAACAACGGGGAAAAGGAAGGTGAAGAAAACCGAGTCGCCCTGCCTGAAGTAGGAACGCACCTCGTAACCGATACGGCTTCCGCCGAGAGCGATGGTGTTCACAGTGCCACCTCTTCCTTTGCGGTGCTGGCCCCGGCCTCAGAGGCGAAAGCCCCGCTCTCGGTGTCGCCGACGAGCTGCAGGTACACGTCCTCGAGGCTGGGGCGGATGACCTCAAGGCCCTCCGGTTCCCCGAGCTGGGCGACGACGGCGCCAGGGGTGGTTGTGCGCTGTTCGCGCTGCACCCCGTTCTCGAGCCATCGCACGACGGGGGTGCGGGCATCCGGGCCACCGATTTCGTTGATGCCTCCGAGCGCGACCATACGCCCGCCGGCGATGACCCCGGCTCGGTCACTCAGTTGTGCCGCCTCGTCGAGGTAGTGGGTGGTCAGCAGGATGCTCGTCCCCTCAGCCTTGAGGCGCCGGATGAGCTCCCAGAACTGCCGCCTCGCCTCCGGGTCGAATCCGGTGGTCGGCTCGTCGAGGAAGAGCAGCTCGGGGCGTCCGATGACACCGAGGGCGACGTCAACTCGTCGCCGCTGACCGCCGGAGAGTTTGCGGATGAGCGTCTTCTGCTTCTCCTCGAGACCCACGGCGGCGATGACCTCGTCGACATCGCGCGGGCTGGGGTAGAAGCGGGCGAAGTGGCTGAGCTGCTCGCGCACCGTCACGTTGCCACTCTCGCCGCTGGACTGGAGCACGATGCCGAGTTTGGCTTTCCAGTCGAGGCCGCCCTTCTCGGGATCGGTGCCGAGCACGGAGACGGTGCCGCTCGTGCGATCGCGGTAGCCCTCGAGGATTTCGATGGTGCTGGATTTGCCGGCGCCGTTCGGGCCGAGCAGCGCAAAGGTCTCACCGCGGCGGATGTCGAAGCTCACGCCGTCGACGGCCGTGAAGGAGCCGTACTTCTTGTGCAGGTCATCGACCAGCACAACGGATTCTGATGTCATGAACCCATCGTGCTGGTCGACGGCAGATTACGGCAGCGGTACTTAGGTTGAATCCTCGGTCAACCGATCGGTGGATGCCGACCGCGTGCGGCCGCGGCCGATGGCTCGTGAGATGCCGCCGATGAGGCCTGCGACCACCATGAGCGCGCCGAACGCGACGACGAGCCACGCCACGGTTGACCAGCTCCACGAACCGAACACGGCGGTGATGGCGACGACACTGGCAACGAGGAGCAGGATGGCGCCCCAGGTGATCGTCGAGCCGCGCGGGGCAAGGGGGGTGTTGTCGCTCATCGGAGGTCTCCTTCGTCGATGACGCGGATCTCGCCCGCGCCGAGCTGTACTGATACGTAGATGGGTGCTTCGTCGCGGACGCTGTCGTCGAAGAACGTCGACTGGAACAGTCCGCGGCCTTCGACCCCGTCATCCGTGACCGACGCGGTGTCGATCGACCCGGCGAGCACGTTGCCCGAGAACTGCACCCGCGCGTCATCGGGAACGATCACGGTGATCTCCCCGGCGCCAGCCACCAATCGGATGCTGTCCGGTATCTCGCGAGCCGGCCCGGGGCTCGGCAGCTCCGTGAGGTCGAGCTGCACACGCCCGGCGCCGATGACGTAATCCTGCGACGACGTGGGGGTGAGGGTCGTTCCGGAGCCCGCGACAACGAGTGCGCTGCCCCGGCCGAGCGAGAGGGTGTCGGTGCCGAAGGACAGACCCCACACGATGAGCAGGGGAACCAGGAGCACACTCGCGAGACCGGATGCCCCGCCCGAGCGCTTACCGCGCACACCGTTGATCACGATCCCGAGCGCGAGCACCGCGAGAGCGGCGGCAGCGCCGACAACAAACGGGATGACGCGGGACGATGGCCACGCCGTCGACAGCCACACGGTGGTGATCCCCCCGGCGACGAGGGCGAGCCCGATGACGACGAGCGAGAAGAGAGGGTTCGATCGGGTGCGAGCCCACTCGGCCCGCTCCTTGTCGCGCTGCACGGCGCGGGCGGCGCGAGCCTCCTCAGCGGCCGCGCGCGCTGCCGCGGCACGGTCGCTCGCCTGCTGGTTGCGGAACGCCTCCTGCTCGGCGCGGACCTTGGCCTGTTGTTCGCGCCAGTCCGCGAGCTCCGGCTCCGTGGCATCCTTCGGCGGTGCGGTCGGCGTGGTGACGGTCGACTCCGAAGCGACGAAGGAGGCGGCTGGCGGCGGCACGGGAACGTGCGGCGCGCCGGTGCTGCGCCGGGCGAGCCAGACGATGAGCCACACGAGGAGGCCGAGCAGAACGAGTGTCCACAGTGTGCGACCGACGGCATCACCCCACCGTGGCTCACCCCAGAACCCGGCTCCGAGGAACCAGAACCCCTGCGTCACCGGCAGCATGGCGAGAACAAAGAAGGCGGCGATACCGGCGATCGCTGGCTCAACGACACCGCGGAAAAGCTGCTCGAGGTGAATCTTGTCCTTGGCGTCCGGTAGCAGGAGCCACGCGGCCGCATACAGCAGGATGGCCGGGCCACCCAATACCGCGATCACCACAGCGATACCGCGCACGATGATGGGGTCGATGCCGAGACGCACGGCGATGCCGGCGCAGACGCCGCCAATCCATCCGGGCTCTCTGCGCACGTCGAGTGAGCGCAACCAGCTGAAGAAGCGGTCGCCCGCGGTCGCTGCCCGTGTCGGCTCCGGCGCCGCCTTTGGCGTCGGCGGAGTCTCAGTGTGGTCTGTGGTCTCGGTGTGATCCGAGGATGGTGTGCTGGACATACTTCGATGGTGGCCTCGCCCGCGGGTGCTCGCTATGAGGTATCACCCTGATTGAACCCTGAGATACCCCGACGGCGGGTGCCGGGGTCGGCAAACCCTGCTTGGATTCCTTAGGTGACCACGATCGAACGCCCCGCCCTCACACGTCCCCGCGACGTGTACCTGGGTGGTGTGTGCCTCGGTGTGGCGGCGCACCTCGGGTGGAGCGTGCGTCGCACCAGGATGCTCGCCCTCGCGCTCGCCGTTGCTGGCGGGTCGGGCATCCTGCTGTACCTGTGGCTCTGGGCCTTCGTGCCCCTCGACCCGCCGGAGCCGGACGCAGAACCGGCGGTCCGCCGACGAGTCCCGGCCGCCGCTGTCGCCATCGGTATCGCGACGGTTGCGCTCGCCGTGGTGCTGTCCGTCGCGTGGTCAAACGATGGCGCACTGACGGCTGCGCTGCTTGCGACCACGTTCGCGACCGGTGTGGCCGTGGCGTGGAGTCTCGGTTTCGACAGGCACGACCCCCGTCGTTCGGCACGCTACGGCCTGTGGGTGCGCGGTCTTGCCGTGGGCATCCTCGCCGTCGCCGGCATCATCGCGCTGTTGGCGAGGCCTACCGCGATCAATGCCGTCATCGGCGTCGGCATGGTGGTGCTCGCGGTGGGGGTCATCGTCGCGCCTCGGGTTGTCGCGCTGTCCAGCGACCTGCAGGATGCTCGCACCGCGCGTGTCCGCGAGGAGCAGCGCGCGGAGATCGCCGCGCACCTCCACGACTCGGTGTTGCAGACCCTGGCCCTCATCCAGAATCGTGCGGGAGCTTCGAGTGAGGTGGCCCGCATCGCTCGCGCCCAGGAGCGGGAGCTCCGCGACTGGCTGTTTGTTGGCGACACACCGACGGTCGCCGACCTCGCGACCGAGCTGCGTTCGGTCGCGGCCGCCATCGAACTCGACTACCCGGTGCGCATCGACGTGGTGACGGCAGGCGAGTCCGTCGAGAACTCGAGCGCGGCTCTCGTGTCGGCATCCCGCGAGGCGATGCTCAACGCCGCCCGGCACGCCGGCGGCGAGGTTTCCGTTTATCTCGAAGCGTCGAGCGCCGAGATCGACGTGTTCATCCGCGACCGCGGGCCGGGTGTCGACCTCGACGCCCTGCCGGGCGACCGCCTGGGCATCAGGGAGTCGATCATCGGACGGATGTCACGCGCCGGAGGAACGGCGACACTGCGACCGGGCGCGGGCGGAGGCACCGAGGTGCACCTGCACCTCGACACGGCCGCGCACCAGGGAGGGGACACATGACCACCGTGCTCATCGTGGACGACCACTCGATTTTCCGCTCGGGTCTGCGGGCGGACCTCGACACGTCCCTCGACGTGGTCGGGGAGGCGGCGACCGTCGATGAGGCGATCGCGCTCATCGCCGCGCAGAAACCCCAGGTCGTGTTGCTCGACGTGCACCTGCCAGGAGGCACGGGTGGCGGCGGTGCCGAGGTGATCCGCGGATCCAGCGCGTTGCTGGCGGAGGTGCGGTTCCTCGCGCTCAGCGTGTCCGACTCCGCCGAGGACGTTGTGGGGGTGATTCGTGCCGGGGCGCGCGGATACATCACCAAGGGATCGTCGGGTGCGGAGGTGAGTCGCGCGGTGGAGGCCGTGGCATCCGGGGACGCGGTGTTCTCGCCGCGGCTCGCGGGGTTTGTGCTCGATGCGTTCGGCGCGGTCGCCGGCGAGCAGGCCGAGTCGAGTGACGAGCTGGATCGTCTGTCGGCTCGCGAGCGGGAGGTCATGCGCCTCATCGCGCGCGGCTACTCGTACAAGGAGACCGCGGGGGAGCTGTTCATCTCGGTCAAGACGGTCGAAACCCACGTCTCTGCCGTGTTGCGTAAGCTCCAGCTGTCGTCACGGCACGAACTCACCGCGTGGGCAAGCGCCCGCAAACTCCTTTAGACGTCGCTCAGCGTCGCTTCGCTCGCTGAGGTTTGCCGTCCGCGCGCATGTATGAACCTCAGCGCACGCACCAAACCTGGGCGACGGATGACACGGTTTACGCGAACAGGCGCTGCAGGCGCTGCACACCCTCGAGCAGCGGCTCGTCGCCGAGCGCGTAGGAGAGCCGCAGGTACCCGCTCGGGCCGAACGCCTCACCCGGAACCACGGCGACCTCGGCCTTCTCGAGGATCAGGTCGGCGAGCTCGAGGGTCGTTGTGGGTGTGACGCCCTGCCACTCGCGGTTCAGCAGACCCCGCACATCCGGGTACACGTAGAACGCGCCATCCGGTGTCGGGCACACCACACCGTCGATCTTCGACAGCTCCGCCACGATCACGTCGCGACGGCGCTCGAACGCCTGGCGCATACGCTCCACCTCGTCCTGCGGACCCGTGAGCGCTTCGATCGCGGCGCGCTGCGAGATGTTCGACACGTTGCTCGACAGGTGCGACTGCAAGTTGCCCGCCGCCTTGATGACGTTCGCGGGGCCGACCATCCAGCCGAGCCGCCACCCCGTCATCGCGTAGCTCTTGGCGACACCGTTGACGAGGATGGTCTGGTCGGCGATGGCCGGCACGGCCTCCACGATCGACACCGCGCGAACCCCGCCATACACGAGGTTCTGGTAGATCTCGTCGGTGATGACCCACAGGTCGTGCTCGAGCGCCCACTCACCGATCGCGCGCGTCTGCTCCTCCGAGTAGACGGCGCCGGTGGGGTTCGACGGCGAGACGAACAGCAGCACCTTCGTTTTGTCGGTGCGTGCCGCCTCGAGTTGCTCGACGGTCACGAGATAGTCCTGGTCAGCGCCCGCAAAAACCTCGACGGGAACACCGCCGGCGAGCTTGATCGCCTCCGGGTAGGTCGTCCAGTAGGGCGCGGGCATGAGCACCTCTTCGCCCTCGGCGACGACAGTCGCGAAGGCCTGGTAGACGGCCTGCTTGCCACCGTTGGTGACGATGATGCGGGATGCGTCGACCTCCAGCCCGGAGTCGCGCAGAGTTTTCGCGGCGATCGCCTGACGGAGCTCCGGTAGCCCCGCGGCCGGCGTGTACCGGTGGTTGCGCGGCTCTCGCACGGCGACGGCCGCGGCCTCCACGACGTTCGCGGGAGTCGGGAAGTCCGGCTCGCCCGCGGCGAAACTGATCACCTTGCGGCCCTCCGCCTGGAGGGCTTTGGCCTTCGCGTCGACCTTGAGAGTCGCGGACTCGGCGATGGCAGCGATGCGGGGGGAGATGCTGGGGCTCACGGCATCCATCCTAGGCGCGACGGATGGCACGGCCCGAGGTGTGGGGTAGCCTCGATGTACAACGCACCGGGGCCGACCGGGCCTGAGTTCCTCACAGGCGAGGGATTTCGTCCCTCACGGTCATGCCGTACACTGGCTTCGGTGGTTGAAACTGCCATCCTTTCGCGCGCCCTCTTCCGGCGAAGCCTCCGAGGAATACCCCGAGCGAAAGCATGCCGTTTCAGCAACAAAGGGCGGTGGCTCAATTGGTAGAGCAGCGGTCTCCAAAACCGCAGGTTGCAGGTTCGAGTCCTGTCCGCCCTGCAAGTCCTCTCGATCGGGAGGCAGATCAGAAGGTAGTGATCAGTGGCTAAGAGAGTTGTGGACGAGCCCAGCGAGGACATCGTCGCCAATGCCCGCAAGGAGCGTGCTGAGAAGCGCGGACCCTTCGGTCGTATGGCGCTGTTCATCCGTCAGGTCTTCGCCGAGTTGCGCAAGGTGGTCACGCCAACGCGCCGTGAGCTCATCAACTTCACTCTCGTCGTTCTCGTGTTCGTCGTCATCATGATGGCGATCGTCTACGGCTTCGATCAGCTTTCGAGCTTCATCGTCACCTTCGTCTTCGGTGACCCGACGATCACCCCGTAACGTTCCGACGGATCATCCGTCGCGTCGCAGTAGAGAAGAGATTTTTCTGTGTCCGAGAATCATCGTGACAACAATGAACTCGCGCCGGCTGCTGAGCAGTCGTCTGAGGTAGACGAGTTCCAGACCGGTAGTGTGCTGGCATCCGACGAGGAGTCGGAGGAGGCCGCCGAGCACGAGGCCATCCACATCGTCGACGACAACGCCGGTGACCTCGCCGGTCTGCTCGACGCGCTCGATGCCGCGCTCGACCCGGAGGCTGACGCCCTCGTGGACGACGCGCTCGACATTGATTCTCTCGAGGAGGCGGATGCCTCGGTCGCTGCGACCGAGGACGAAGCCGAGCTCGAGGCCGAAGAAGAAGCCAAGGAGGAGCCCGAGGTGACCCCGTACGACGGACCGGAGCTCGGTGACGAGGACGAGCCGCTCGACCTGGGTATCGACATCCCGGAGCTCAAGGCGGTCGAGGCAGCCCTCGACGAGGTGATCGAGCGCACGGATGAGGGCGCGGCCGAGTCGACGGATTCTGACGAGTCCACCGACCCCGAGGTCGACCCCTACGAGGAGTTCAAGCTCGAGCTGCGCGCGAAGCCCGGCAAGTGGTACGTCATCCACTCGTACGCCGGTTTCGAGAAGCGTGTGAAGCAGAACATCGAGAACCGTAAGGTCTCGATGGCCATGGAGGACTACGTCTTCGAGGTTCAGGTCCCGATGGAAGACGTCGTCGAGATCAAGAACGGCCAGCGCAAGCTCGTCAACCGCGTGCGCATCCCCGGGTACGTGCTCGTGCGTATGGACCTCAACGAGGACAGCTGGTCGGTTGTTCGCCACACCCCCGGTGTGACGGGCTTCGTCGGTAACTCGCACAACCCGGTTCCGCTGCGTTTCGACGAGGCGTTCAACATGCTGAAGAGCCTCGTGCAGATCGTGGAGGCCCCGGCCGCCAAGGGTTCGGCCACGAAGGGCAAGGCTGCTGCTCGTGTCATCCCCGCCGAGATCGACTTCGAGGTCGGCGAGACCATCACGATCAAGGAGGGTTCGTTCCAGGGTCTGCCCGGAACGATTTCCGAGATCAAGCCGGAGAGCGGCAAACTCACCGTGCTCGTTTCCCTCTTCGAGCGCGAGACCCCCGTCGAGCTCTCGTTCGACCAGGTCACCAAGCTCTGAGTTGTCTGGCGCGCCGCCGCTCCTGCGGCGCGCGTCGTTCCGAAAGAACGCACGATGCGATCGCGCGTTCTTTCGGCTAAAGTAAGCAGGTTGTCTCGCGTTTGCGCGGGAACACCCCACCACTGCGGGCATCAGGCCCGTTCGTGGTAGCGCGTCTAGGTGGACGCACGACACAAAGGAAAAAGAAATGGCACCCAAGAAGAAGGTGACGGGGCTCATCAAGCTCCAGATCCAGGCCGGCGCCGCCAACCCCGCGCCGCCCATCGGCCCCGCGCTCGGTCAGCACGGCGTCAACATCATGGAGTTCTGCAAGGCGTACAACGCGGCGACCGAGTCGCAGCGCGGCAACGTCATCCCGGTGGAGATCACCGTCTACGAGGACCGTTCGTTCACGTTCATCCTCAAGACCCCGCCGGCAGCTGAGCTCATCAAGAAGGCCGCCGGTGTGGCCAAGGGGTCGTCGACTCCGCACACGGTGAAGGTCGCGCAGCTCACCAAGGAGCAGGTCCGCTCGATCGCCGAGGCGAAGCTCGTTGACCTGAACGCCAACGACATCGAAGGCGCAGAGAAGATCATCGCGGGCACGGCCCGTTCGATGGGAATCACGGTGGAGGCCTAATCATGTCGACCAAGTCCAAGGCATACCGCGCCGCAGCCGAGAAGATCGAGGCCGGCAAGTTCTACACCCCCACCGAGGCTGTTTCGGTCGCGAAGGAGACGGGTTCGAAGAAGTTCGACTCCACCGTCGAGGTCGCGCTCAAGCTCGGTGTCGACCCGCGTAAGGCGGACCAGATGGTTCGCGGCACCGTCATCCTCCCGCACGGCACCGGTAAGACGGCCCGCGTCATCGTCTTCGCGACGGGCGCTGCCGCCGAGGCCGCGATCGCTGCTGGCGCCGACGAGGTTGGTGGCGCGGAGCTCATCGAGAAGGTCGCCGGTGGTTACACCTCGTTCGACTCGGCAGTCTCGACCCCCGAGCTCATGGGCCAGGTCGGTCGTCTCGGTAAGGTGCTCGGCCCCCGTGGCCTCATGCCCAACCCGAAGACTGGCACCGTGACTCAGGACACCGCAAAGGCCGTGTCCGACATCAAGGGCGGAAAGATCGAGTTCCGTGTCGACAAGCACGCCAACGTCCACTTTGTGGTCGGCAAGGCGGGCTTCTCGGCCGACCAGCTGAACGACAACATCAAGGCAGCAATCGACGAGGTGCTCCGCGCCAAGCCGAGCTCCTCGAAGGGTCGCTACATCACGAAGGGCACCGTGTCGACGACGTTCGGCCCGGGCATCCCGCTCGACGTGAACAGCCTCGCGTAACGAGAGCATTCGCAGGAGGGGGTCGGCTTCGGTCGGCCCCCTCCGTCGTTTAACCTGAACCCGCGGCATCCGGTATCCGCGCCCGCCGCATCCCAAATACAGGAGATCTATGACCCAGCACGAGAACTACGGGGGAGTGAAGCCCGACGCGGCAGCAGTTCCTGCATTTGGGATCAGGGTGGCGCGGCCGGAGGATGCTGTCGCGCTGCACGAGCTCGCCGCGGCGACGTTTCCCCTCGCGTGTCCGCCGGATGCCCTGCCGGAGTCGATTCAGGCGTTCATCAACGAGCACCTGTCCGTCGCAGCCTTCGAGCGCTACCTCGCTGACCCGGCTCGGGAACTCTTCCTCGCGGAGGACCCGCATGCCCGTCCCTTGGGTTACGCGATGCTCGTGCACGGCCGCCCGACGGACTCCGACGTGCTTGCCGCGGTGGGCGCAACCGAGGTTGCGGAACTGTCGAAGCTCTACGTGCTGCCCGAGTCGCACGGCTCTGGACTCTCGGCCGCGCTGGTCGAGCGTTCCGTCGCGGCCGCGCGTGCGCGCGGCGCGACCGGCCTCTGGTTGGGGGTGAACCAGTTCAACGCGCGGGCGAATCGTTTCTACGAGAAGAGCGGTTTCGTGCGGGTGGGTACGAAGCGTTTCAAGGTGGGGGAGCGTTTCGAGGACGACTTTGTGAGGTTGCGGGCGTTGAATACATAATTGATTGACGTAGCACTCTAATCAATACAGAATAGGACCATGAAATTTTTGGTCTGGTGGTTCCGTATTGTCGGCGTTGTCAACATTGCGCTCGGCGCGATGTGGTTGCCCTTCCTCAATGCTCCGCGTCTCGAGTTGACCGTGCCCGGTTGGGATGCGCCGATCGGCGGCACCGCCTACCAGGGCTTCCTCGACTTCACGATGCTCTTCGGGCTCGATCTACTCGTCCTGGGTGCCTTCCTGATTTACGCGTCATTCCGGCCAGCGAGCAGCCGCATCCTTGCCTGGCTCGCGATCGCACTCTCGGTCATTCGCGGGGTGCTCGACGACATCTACATGATCGCCGCCGGGTATCCGGTGGGCGCGATGCTCGCCTTCATCGCCCTGCACACGGCCATCATCGTCACCGGACTCCTGGCGCTGCAAGCGTCCCGCACCGCGCGCGCCACCGTGGCGGCCCCCGCCTGATCTCCCTATCGGATGCTCGCCTGCCGCAGGTAGCCCGAGATCTCGGCGAGCGCATCGTGAGCGGCTGCGTCCGCCGCGATTCGCCGGGCCTCGGCGCGGTAGGTCTGGTTACCGAGAACCTCGTCGACAGCGCGGCGGACTGAGGCGGCATCCGGAGTTCCCGTCTTGAGGTTGATGCCGGCACCCGTCCACGCGACTCGCGCGGCGACCTCCGGCTTGTCCTCCGTGTCGCCGGCCACGATGACGGGCACTCCGGCGGCGAGGGCCGCCTGGACCCCTCCATATCCGCCGTTGGTCACGACTACGGATGCCCGGGGCAGGAGTGCGTCATACGACAGGTAGCTCGCCGCCCTGGCGTTGGTCGGGAGCGGCCCGATCGTGTCCACGGGTCGACCGCCGGCTGTCGCCACCACGAGCACGTCGCGGTCGTTGAGCGCGGTGAGTGTGGGCCGCACAAGTCGGTCGAAGTCGTGGTTGTCGATGGTTCCTTGCGTGACGTGGACCACGGGGCGGTCGCCGTCGAGGTCGGACCACCACTCCGGAAGCTCACCGTGGCGCGCGACCTGCGGCAGCACGCCGACAAAGTGAACGCCCTCGGAGAGGTCTGGTCGGGGGTAGTCGAGTGAGGCCGGGCCCGTTTGCAGGAAGAGATCGAAGTTGCGCGAGGCATCCATCACGAAGTCGTCGAGGCGAAGCCCGAACTCGCGGAATGCCCGGCGGGCGGCATTCTGCGTCGGCCGGAAGATGACGTGTCGCGCAAGAGTGTTCATCGCGGCGTACCGCAGTCGGTCCACACCTGTGCGCGCCGGCGGCAACGCCATGCCGTAGGGGCCCAGCACCCGCGAGGATTGGGACAGCGGGGTGACCCCGAGGCCGATCACCGGCGGACGGTTGGTGCCGCTGGCAATGAGAGGGAGCGCTCCACCGAAGGCTCCGTCGACGAGAATGGCGTCCGGCGTCGACCCGGACAGTGCTGCGCGCATCGAGCGGTACTGGTCGGGGATCGTCTCGACAAAGATGGTGCGGATGTCGTATTGAGCCTGCTGCACCCCGCGGTACCGGTGTCGATCGGGGAGGTAGACGTCGGGCATCCGGTCGTCGTAGTCGGCGGTCCCTTCGAGTGGGCGGAAGGCCGCTCCCGTGGCTTCGACGGCCCGTTGGAATCGCGACCCCGTCACCACCGCGACCTCGTTACCCTCGTCGACGAGGTGCGCCGCGACCTGAAGGATCGGTCCGACGTGACCGTGGATGGGGTTGGACGCGAGAAGATAGAAGGCCACGACGCTCCATTCGTTAGATTGCAACTCTAGTCATTGAGGAGGACCGGTGTCACCACGCGCTTACTCGTCCCCGCTACGCCAGGCCGAAGCGGAGCGAACGCGCGCGGCAATCCTCGACGCATCGGCCGTACTTTTCTCGCGAGAGGGTTACGTCGCGACGACAATGAAGTCCATCGCGGAACAGGCTGGGGTGTCCGTCCAATCGGTTCATCTCGCGGGCCCCAAGTCGGCGCTGCTCATCGCCGCGTTCGAGCGAGCCTTCGCGGGCGACGAGGGTCGCCACAGTCTCAGCGAGCGACCCGCGCTCGTGGAGATCATGGCGAGACCCGACGTGAACCACGCACTCACCGGATGGCTCGATTACGTCGCACAAGCCAATGCGCGAACCGCCGGCCTCAGCCGGGCCATGACCGTCGCCGCCGAAACGGATCCCGTCGCCCAGGCCGCCGTCGCCGATCTCGACGCACGGCGGCGATCCGACATCGGCATCGCCGCGGGCTGGCTCATCAGTCGTGGACTACTCGCGGCCGACGCCAAAGAAGAGGCCACCGACGAACTCAACTACGTTGTCGGCCCCGAGACGTACGCCTTCTTCGTGGAGCGATCCGGATGGCGCGACACGCGCTACCGCGAATGGCTCCAGACCACCGTCCTCGGCCTGCTGGGCCGCTGGAAGCCGGAGGGCGACTGAGGTCCGCGACAGAAGGGAACCTCGGCGCCCCTGCCGGACAATACAGGGTGTGAGCGACGAAGAAGACTGGTCGGCAGCGGTGGCCGGAGACGGCGAAGCGTTCGGTCGGATCTACGACCGTCACCGCGATCGCGTGACTCGCCACAGCCTGCGCCTAGTCCCTACGCCCGCTGACGCCGACGACGTCGTGGCCATCACCTTCATGGAGAGCTGGCGGCGCCGGGACCAGGTGCGTTTCGTGGACAATTCGGTGCTGCCATGGCTTCTCGTAACGGCGACGAATGCGGCGCGTAACCTCTCGCGTAGCGCCAGGAGGTACCACGCGCTCCTGGCGCGCTTGCCGGCGACCGAACCTGCCCCGGACCACGCTGAGCGCTTCGACGACAACGATGCGATCGCGGCACTGCGCACCCTGTCGGCGGCCGACCAGCGGGTGGTCGCGTTGTGCGTGCTCGAAGGTCTCTCCGAACGAGAGGCCGCCGCTGCGCTCGGGGTTCCTCCCGGCACCGTCAAATCGAGGCTGTCACGTGCGAAACGGCGTCTCGCCGAACGTGTACCGCGACCTAGCTTCACCCTCAAAGAGGAGACCGAATCATGACCACCCAGCGAGATGATGCACTGCGAGCCGAGCTAGTTCGCGCAGCTACCCGGTCGCCCTACGGCGACCGAATGGCGCCTCGATCGCTTGTCGCAGGGGCCGCAGCCATCGCACTTGCAGGTGCGCTGACGGGGGGTGCTGTCTCCGCGGTCGCCCTCACGGCCGCCGAGCCGCAGGCGCCTGTCGCGATCACAGAGGACGACGTCGCGAGCGTCACGGCGCGTGGACTAGAAATCGTGGGCACACACGCCGAGCTGTTCGGCACGCCCTTTATTGCATCGGGGCGGGGCAACCTCATCGTCGAATTGGGTTCCGTTCCCGAGGGCGCGTCCTCGATCGCGATGGCCATCCAGTGCGTGGAAGTTGGGGTCATCACGGTAGAAATCAACGGACAGGAGTTTGGGAGCACTGAATGCAGTGAGGAGTACGGTTCATCCGATCTCGGCGGATTCGCAAGCTTCAACGACCAACTTGCCCAGGGCAACAACACGATCGCCCTCTCAGGGGGCGGCAACTTCGTTCTGTGGGCCTCCTGGGCGAAGCAAGCTGAGCGACCGGCACAGTCTCAGGCTCAGGTGGATGCACTGGTCGACGGCACCGTCACGGCGGAGGAGTACGACGCTGGCTTCGATCGTTTCGCGTCGTGTATGGCGGCTGCCGGGCATCCGCTTGTCTTCATCGACAAGTCCGATGTCGTCTACGACTACGCGCTGACGAGCGAGTCCGTCAGCACCGGCACCGACGTTCAGTGTTACGAGGCCGAGTTTATGGAGATCGACGGTTCGTGGCAGATCGCGAACGAGGACACGTCGGAGAGCACGCAGATCCTGCGCGACTGCCTCGCGCACTTCGGCGTCGAACCCGCGTACCCCGCGGAGGAGGTCGCTCAACAGATGCGCGACGCGGCGATCGACCCACGCGACTGCCCCGGCCCCTAGCCGCGCGGAGGTTTTCCGCGCGCGCCCGCGTTTGTACCTGCGCGCGGGCACTAAACCTCAGCGCGCGCGGCGACGCTGAGCGACGTCCACCCGAACGGCTAGCCGTCGCTGACCTTGAGTACGACCTTGCCGCGTGTGTGACCCGTCTCGAGGGCGCGGTGAGCGGATGCCGCCTCCTCGAGGTCGAACACCTGGTCGACGTAAACCTTCACGTCGCCGGACTCGATGAGCCGCGAGATCACCGCGAGGGTGGAACCCTCGGGCGAGACGCGGAACCCGCTCGCACGAACACCGGCTGCCGCCGCATCCTCGGCGACCGTCGGCCAGCTGCCCGTCGGCACGTTGACGAGCAAGCCACCGGGCTTGAGCACGGACAGTGAACGTGTACCGGTGTTGTCGGAGACGTTGCCGACGAGGTCGATGACGACGTCGATGTCCGAGACCTCATCCTCGAAGCGTGAATTGGTGTAGTCGATGACCTCGCGCGCTCCCAGCTCCCGCAGCCACTCCTCGTTGCGAGAGGAACCGGTCGCGATCACGTAGGAGCCGAAGAACGAGGCGAACTGGATGGCGAAGTGGCCGACGCCACCCGCGCCGGCGTGGATGAGCATCCGCTGACCCTCATGGGCTTTCGCGACATCGACGACGGCACCCCACGCCGTGAGGGCCGCGAGCGGCACCCCCGCCGCCTCGACGTGCGAGAGCGACTTCGGTTTGCGCGCGATACACATGCCGGGCACCGTGAGGTATTCCGCATAGGCGCCGCCGAGTCGCGGCACCATGGTCATGCCGTAGACCTCGTCACCGGGCTTCAGCGGGTGCGATTCGTACGAGGACTCAACGACGATTCCGCTGAAGTCGTTGCCGAGGATGGTCGGCCACGAACTGATGGCGGCGGATGCCCCCTTGCCGGAGCGTGTCTTCACGTCGATGGGGTTGACGCCCGCGGCAACAACCTTGACGAGAAACTCGGCGTTGACGCGTGTCGGAACATCCACGTTGGCGACACGCAGAACGTCCGCTCCCCCCGTGGAGTCCATGATGATCGCCCGCATTGTGGTCATGAATGGCCTCCCCGCCCTACTACCCATCACAGTCAAAGGGGATAACAATTCGGCATTGTTACGGAAAGGTCACCGCGCTGATAACTTTTCCTTCATGCCCGCCGAGTCGCCAGAATACGACCGTGCGGCGGGCTGAATTCGCGGCGGCGGTGCTCGGCAGCCTCGCCGTCACCGTCGCCCTCGCGATCATCTGGATGTCACGACTCACGGTGCCGCGTGAGCTCTACGTGAGCGAACTCGGTGCGGAAGGCGAGCCTACGGCGGCTGCCTTTGAGGTGGCCCTGCTGCTCATTGTGGCGGGCGGGAGTGCCGTCGCGTGGGCGGGGCGTCGGGTGCGGGCATCCGCACGTGTGCTGTCAGCGTGGACCCCTGCCGTGTCGCTGTGGATCGGGTGCGCGTTTTTCCTTCTCGCCTCACAAGTCACATGCACGGCGGGATGCCCGCTGCCCTACGGGCCGAGCTTCACGTGGCAGGACTTCACGCACACCCTCGCCGCGGTGATCGCTTTCGCGGCCGCGTGCTGGGCGATGCTGCAGACGTCGTTCGCGCGGGAGACCCCGCTCCTGGCGCGTCTCTCGCTCGCCACGGCGGTGCTGGTTGCGGTGATCGCCGGCACGGGCGGGCTGTTCTCGCTGTTCCGCTTCCAGGTGGAGCTCGGTAGCCGGATGGAGTTTGTAGCGACAACGATCGCGATCGCGTGGCTCGTGGTGTTCGGGGTGATCCTCGCGCTCCGCTCGGCGCGCGGTTTAGCGTTGAAGCAGGTCGAGCAGCCGACTGGCTAACACCACGAGTCGGTGGATCTCGTTCTCGTCCCTCTCGACCCACTGGCACTGGGGCTCGGCGGCGATCGGCACAAAGTTGTCGTGCTGTTCCCACACCACGAGGGTGCGCTCGGCACCCAGTACGTACTGCTGCCACCACACCTGGCGCAGATAGGAGCGCGGGATGCTGCACCACGGACGCCCGGTCGTTTTGATCTCGGAGAGCACGACGGTGCCGTCGTGAACACCGACGCCATCGGGCGTTGCGAGGTGGCGCGGCTCGCCCTGAGCGTGGAAGAGCGTCGTTGATGGCTCGATGCGGTGTGTTGCTCGAACCCAGCGGGCGATCTCGGGTTCGCGCGCGCGACCGTGGTCGGTGAACGCGTTGCCGCTGAACCCGGACCCGAGGAGCTTGTCCTGGGCGACAGCTCGCAGCGAGCGCTCGCTCGAGAGGCGCGCGGCATCCGTCGCCGTGACGCCGCGACTGCGAGCCCGGATCCACGCGACGCGATCCTCGGAGGTCGCGACAACACGATCGAGGTGGGTGGTGACAACCGGCTCCCACAGGTCAAGTTCGGGGTGCGGGGTCACCAGACAAGTGTGCATCCTCGCGCCGACACCACCCCTGCGCCGCGCTGGCCGCGAGCGTAGGCTGGGAGCGGTCGTATCGATTCGAGCCGAGGAGCCCCATGTCCACACCACCCCTGTCCGTGCAGCTCTACACCGTGCGTGACGCCGTGACCGCGGACGCCGACGCGGCGTTCACACGACTCGCGGAGATCGGGTTCCGGTCTGTGGAACTGTACGACTTCGTCGACCGCGCGGCGCAGTACAAGTCCGCACTCTCGGCGTCCGGGCTCACGCCATCGTCGGCTCACGCGTCGCTCCTCGGCAAGGACGTTGTGCCTGTCTTCGAGGCAGCGAAGAGCCTCGGCATCCGCACCGTCATCGACCCCATGGTCGAGGCGAGCCGGTGGGAGAAGTCGGATGACGTGGTCGCTATCGCCGACGAACTGAACGGCATCGCGGCGATCGCCGCGGACCTCGACCTCACGGTGGGGTACCACAACCACTGGTGGGAGCTGGCGTCCGCTGTCGACGGCACGAACGCCCTCGAAGCGTTCGCCGACAACCTCGACCCTTCCGTCATCCTCGAGATCGACACCTACTGGAGCGCCGTCGGTGGCGTCGACCCCGTCGGCCTCCTCGAGCGTCAGGGCGATCGCGTCCGTTTCATCCACGTCAAGGACGGCGACATCTCCCGCGACAACACCAAGCAGGTGGCCGTGGGCAGCGGCCGGATGCCCGTGCTCGACATCCTCGCTGCTGCACCCTCCGCGACCCGCGTGGTCGAGCTCGACGATTTCGCTGGCGACGTGTTCGACGCGCTCGCCGACTCAGTGGCCTTCCTCATTGCGAACGGCGAAAGTCTGTGACGGGCACCGGCCCCGTCGGCGTCGGCATCATCGGTGCCGGAGTCATCAGCACCCAGTACCTCGACAACCTCACGACGTTCCCTGACGTGCGTGTGCTCTTTATCGCCGACCTCGACACTGCACGCGCGGAAGCCCAGGCTGAGGCCTACGGCGTTCCTGCATTCGGCACGACGGAGGAGCTCCTCGCTCAGCCGGACATCGAGATCGTCGTGAACCTGACGATCCCCGCCGTGCACGTGGCCGTGGCACGGCAAGCCCTCGAGGCGGGCAAAAACGTGTGGACGGAGAAGCCCATCGCCCTCGATCGCGAGAGCGGCGCAGAGCTGCTCGCCGATGCGCAGCGACGCGGACTTCGTGTGGCGACCGCCCCGGACACGTTCCTCGGCGCGGGCCTTCAGGCTGGTCGCCGACTGATCGCCGACGGCAGGATCGGCACGCCGCTTACAGCCCTCACGCTCTTCCAGGTGCCCGGCCCCGAGGCGTGGCACCCGAACCCCGACTTCCTCTACGCGAAGGGTGCCGGGCCGCTCTTCGACATGGGTCCGTACTACGTCACGACGCTTGTGCAGAACCTCGGTCCGGTGGGTCGTGTGGCCGCAACCGCGTCGATGTCCCGAGAGCGGCGCACCATCGCGTCCGGCCCGCGCGCGGGTGAGACCTTCGCCGTGGAGGTGCCGACCCACGTGAGCGCCATGCTCGAGTTCGAGGGCGGAGCCTCGGCGCAGTGTGTCTTCAGCTTCCAGTCGCACCTCGCGCGCGCCGGTTTTGTGGAGATCGCGGGAACCGAGGGAACCGTGGTCTTCCCCGATCCGAACATGTTCGATGGCGAGTTGACGGTGTGGGGGGATGCCGCAGAGCCGGAGACAATCGTCGTCGAGAGTGACACGGGGCGCGGCACCGGTGTTGTCGACCTCGCGAGGGCCATTCGTGCTGACGTTCCGGAGCGGGCATCCGGTGAGCTCGCCTTCCATGTGCTCGACGTGCTGGTCTCGATCACGGAGGCCGCGGAGCGCGGCGAGTTTGTGCCGGTGACGAGCACGGTAGAGGTGCAACCACCGCTTCCCGACGAGTGGGATCCGCGCGCCGCCACCCTGTAGTCACTTGGCGTGTGAAGCGATCTCACGCTAACCTGGGAAAACCATGGGTTGACCGTGGTTCATTTTCCGCGCCACACGTGAGGTAATCCATGAAGCGCTCCATTGTTATCGCCGGCACGGCCGTCGCCGCAGCCGCATCCCTTGCCCTGCTCCCGGCAGCGGCCACCGCCCACACCGATCACCTCTTCACGTGGTCGTACAGCCCAGTTGGTTCCGACGCTGGCGGATTCTCGACGGCGTCGAAGACGGATGCCGCGCTCGCCCTCCTCGGCGAGAACACGCTCCCCATCATTGACGAGGTCTCCGGTATGGAGGTCTGCGACGAGGTGGGCTACGCCGTCGGCTTCGTAGAGGAGAACTCGGAGGTCGACTTCCCGGCCGTAGCGACGTGGGATCACAGCACAGGCGCGATCCTTTCTGGCCCCGTGCTGTTGGACCTTCAGACCGAGGTGATGTCGTACGTTGACGACGTGGTGGAGCTCGACACGCTCGCCGACTGCACGGTCATCTCGATCGTTCACGTCTACGGCGGAGACGAGCCCGGCGCGAGCTTCTGGGGCATCGCGGAGATCGACCCCGCGACCGGTGACACAACGGTGGTCCTCGAGCTCCCCGACTACGAGGTCGTCGAGTGGTCTGAGTTCACCGGCCTTGCAACCAACGCCGCAGGCGCAACGCACATCTTCTTCGATCTCGACGGCCTGCCCTACTACGCCGCGGTGGACTTCGAGGCTGGCACTCTCAGTGACCCCGTCGCACTGCAGGGCCTGAGCGACTACTTCGAGAGCAGCGGCTTCACGCAGGGCGTCGATTTTGATGCGGCTGGGGGCCTGTGGCTCGTCACCGGTGTCAACGCCGAGGAGGAGTACCACCTCGTGTCCTACGCCGCAGGAGCTGACCTCGGCACCGCAATCGTGACCGACATTGGAATCCTCCCGTACTACGGCGATGGCCTTCAGATCAGTTCGCCCATCCCGCTCACTGCGGAGGGTGCAGCCGTCGCTCCCGTGACGCCCGCCAAGCCGCAGCTCGCCGCGACGGGCTCGGAGCTGCCGTTCGGCATCGCCGCGGGAGCGATCGCGCTCCTGCTCGCGGGCGGCACTGCGCTCGTGCTGCGCCGTCGCGCCGCCTGACCTGCACCGCAATCACTCCACTACAGTCACGTGAGGATATCCATGAAGCGCTCCCTCGTTGTTACCGGTACGGCTGTCGCCGCAGCCGCGTCGCTCGCCCTGCTCCCGTCCGCCGCCATCGGTCACACCGACGGTCTCTTTAGCTGGTCGTACAGCCCAGTGGGCTCCGACTTCGGGGGCTTCTCCAGCGTCTCCAAGACGGATGCCGCGCTCGCGCTCCTCGGTGAGGACACGCTTGAGCAGTTCCCGTACGTCACCGGCTCGGAGGTCTGCAACGAGGTCGGGTACGCGGTGGGCTTCGCGGACTACGAGGACGTCGAGGGTGACTACTCCGCCATCGCGACGTGGGATCACACGACCGGCGCCATTCTGAGCGGTCCGGTTGAGCTCACCATCGACGGACAGGCCTACATCACCGACCTGGTCGAACTCGACACCCTGGCCGATTGCACCGTGATCACTCTCGCAGAGCTCGATGGCGGAGACGACTGGGCGATCATCGAAGTCGACCCGGCCACGGGAGCCTCGACCGTGCTCCTCGAGCTGCCGGACCTTGAGAGCGGTGGGTACACGGGCCTTGCGACCAACGCCGCAGGCGTCACGCACCTCTTCTTCGAGCTCGAAGGCTACCCGAACTACACCGCGGTCGACTTCGAGGGCGGCACGATCGGACTGCCGATCCCGCTGGAAGGTCTGATCGACTACTTCGAAAGCTCCGGGTTCACCGAGGGTGTCGACTTCGATGCTGCGGGAGGCCTGTGGATCGTCGCCGGTGTCAACGCTGAGGAGGAGTACCACCTCGTCACGTTCGCCGCCGGAGCTGACCTGGGTACGGCAACCCCCACCGACATCGGGACCCTGCCGTACTACGGCGACGGACTGCGCATCAATTCGCCCATCCCGCTCACCGCGGAGGGTGCAACCGTCGCTCCCGTGACGCCCGCCAAGCCGCAGCTCGCCGCGACCGGCTCGGAGCTGCCGTTCGGCATCGCCGCAGGAGCGATCGCGCTCCTGCTCGCGGGCGGCACCGCGCTCGTGCTGCGCCGTCGCGCGGCATAACGACACTCACACGACGAGGGCCCCGCGAGCGATCGCGGGGCCCTTGTCTGTCTGTGCTCAGTTCTTCTCGGTTACCTTGCCCTGCTTGATGTGGAGTCGCCGCTGCGCCCGGCGAGCGACGGCTGAGTCGTGCGTCACGACGATGAGCGTGAGCCCCTGATCGCGCCACAGGCCCTCGAGCAGATCCATAATCTCGTCGCGGGTCTCCTCGTCGAGGTTGCCCGTCGGTTCGTCCGCGAGGAGCACTTCGGGCTTCTTGACGAGAGCTCGCGCGATCGCGACGCGCTGTTGCTGACCGCCCGACAGCTCGGACGGTCGGTGGCTGCCGCGATCGCCGAGACCGACGGATGCCAGCGCCTCCGCCGCGCGGGCGCGCCTCTGTGCAGCCCCAACCCGTAGGGGCTCCAGTGCCGTCTCGACGTTCTCCTGCGCGGTGAGGGTCGGGATCAGGTTGAATCCCTGGAACACGAACCCGATCTGCTTTGCCCGAATGCCCGTGAGCTTCGTGTCGGGCATGCTCGAGATCTCGTCGCCGCTGAGGCCCACGGAGCCCTTGCTCGGTCGCTCGAGTGCACCGAGGAGTTGCAGCAGCGTCGACTTGCCGCCGCCGGTGGGGCCCTGGATGGCGACGAGTTGTCCGGTCGGGATCTCGAGGGTCACATCGTTGAGTGCGGTGACGGTGCGCTTACCTTGCTCGTACTTTTTGGTGACGTTGGTGAGTGTGTACATGACGTCCTTCTTTCGGTCTCGGTGGGTCAGGCGACGCTGCGGAGGGCTTCGGCCGGGCGCAACCTCGAGGCGCGCCATCCGCCGATGGCACCGGCGAGAAGACCGCCGAGCACTGCGAGCCCGACCGCGATGAGGATGACGGCGACGGTGATGGGGGCCTGCAGCACAACGTCGGTTGTTGCGGCCGCGGTCTGCTCGCCGAAGCTGCCGGGCATCCCGCCCCCTGGCCCGCCTCCCGGGAAGCCGCCCGGTCCCGCACTGGTGCTCGCGGCGCTGCCGCTCAGGGTCGGGCCGATGAGGTTGACGATGAGGATGCCGACGAGGCCGACGGCGACACCGATCACACCACCGATGAGTCCCTGCACGATCGACTCACCCGCGACCTGGCCGACGATCCGGCCATTGCTCCACCCGATCGCCTTGAGGGTGCCGAACTCGCGCGTGCGGCGAGTGACCCCCGAGATCGTGAAAAGGATGGCGATGAGGAACGCTGCGGCGAGCACGATCACCGACAGCCACGTTCCGAGGCTGGAGACGAGGCTCGACGCGGTCGACAGCGAGCCCGAGACGCTGGAGGCGAGGTCGGCTTGGGTGCTCACCGTGGCATCGGGGAGGGCATCCTCGAGGTCGCTCTGCACCTGGCTGATGGCGTCGGATGACGAGGCCTGAACGTAGATCGAACTCACCTGCCCGTCCAGGCCGGCGAGGTCTTGAGCGGTGTCGAGCGGGATGTAGACGTTCGAGGCGGTCTGAGCGTCGGACGAGGTGGACGACACGATGCCGACGACCTCAAAAGTCTCGTCTGCGATGGTGATGGTCGACCCCACCTCGAGGCCTTCCGTGGTGGCGTAAGCGCTGTCGAGGATCGCGATAGTGCTGCCAGAGTCGCCCGATTCGAACGTTCGACCGTCGGTGAGAGACACGGCGGTCAGGGGACCAACAGCGGCTCCTTCAGGGTCAATGCCTTCCACGCTGAATGCGTCAACGTCGAACGCACTACCCCCTGCGCCGTCGAATCCTCCGGGCGGCGGGCCCGTGACATCGCCCGATTGGGCGCTGGACATGTCGGGCAGTTCTCCGCTGAAGGTCGTATTCGAGAGCGATAGGGTCGCCGTCGCAGCTTCGACTCCCTCGACCGTGAGGACGGTGCCGAGGGTCGATTCGTCGAGCGTGGGGGTACCGGGGGTCGCCATGAGCCGTGACTGGTTGAGGGAGGTTGTCCCGTCAGACGTGTCTCCCGCCCCGAGCTCAAACTCGAAGCGCGGCCCGCCCATCCCGGGTTCCTCGCCTTCGGTTGGGGCTTCGACGGTGCCGGTCACCGTGACATCCGTGCCGACTCCGTAGACGGTCTCGAGCACACTCGCCTGAGCGTTACGAACGCCGGCGGCGACGGAGTTGACAACGATGACGAGGGCGATGGCCAGTGCCATGCCGAGGGCGATGATGATCGTCTGCTTTCGACGATGGGTGAGTTCTCTCACGAGGTAGGTGCCGAACATGGTCCTCCTTGGGTCGGTCGCCGATGGTGGCGGTAACGGGTCGACGCGACGGTATGAAGGGCGACTATGCGCTGGCCAAGGCGAAGCTATGAGAGAGCTATGGATGCCGCACGTTCAGGTTGCGGCAATCTCCCTCTCAGTCGACTCATAGCAAGGTGCCAATACTGGAACCATGACCGACTCCACTCCTCGCTCGACCCTCGCGGCTGCGCCCCGTATCACTCGGGCTGACGGCAAACCGATCCGCGCGGTGGTTGTCGACGACGAGGAGTCCCTCACCGACCTTCTCTCGATGGCGTTGCGGTATGAGGGCTGGGACGTGCGGCACGCGTCCGACGGCCAGCACGCGCTGAGCACCGTGCGTGAGTTCCGTCCCGACGTCATCGTCCTCGACATCATGCTCCCCGACATCGACGGGCTCACCGTTCTCTCGAGACTTCGTGCTGACGGAATCGAGACCCCCATCCTCTTCCTCACCGCGAAGGACTCCGTGGACGACAGGGTTGCCGGGCTCACCGTGGGTGGTGACGACTATGTGACCAAGCCCTTCAGCCTGGAGGAGGTGGTCGCACGCCTGCGCGGCCTCATCCGGCGTTCGGCACTGGCCATCTCGACCCCCGGCGATTCGCGCCTGCAGGTCGGTGACCTCGTGCTCGACGAGGACAGTTACGAGGTGCACCGCGGGGGAGTGCTCATCGAGCTCACGGCCACCGAGTTCGAGCTCCTTCGTTTCCTCATGCGCAATCCGAGGCGTGTGCTCAGCAAGGCGCAGATCCTGGATCGGGTGTGGAGTTACGACTTCGGCGGGCGCTCGAGTGTCGTCGAGATCTACATCTCCTACCTCCGCAAGAAGGTCGACTCGCTGGGGGCACCCATGATCCACACGGTGCGGGGATTCGGCTACGTGCTGAAGCCGGCGCCGTGACCCCTCGTCGCCCCGTCACCCTGCGGCGCACCCTCGTCATCGGAATCGCAGGGCTTCTCGCCGCCGTGACGATCGTCATCGGTGTGCTGAGTGTGTTCGCGCTGCAGGCCTTCCTGGTCGGCCGGCTCGACTCTCAACTCCTCGCTGCCACGGATCGCACCGTCGGGGCGTACGACCCCGGTGGCGGCGATGGAGCGACGCCACCTCCCGCGACCCAGCTGCTGGGCATCCCCGGTCAGCGCGAAGGCACACTCGCGGCGATCGTGAGTGGTGGTGTGCTCTACAACGCCGCGGTCATCTCCGAAGAGGGCGAACTCGTCAGGGTTCCGGATGCCCAGCTCACCGGCCTCGTGGGACTTCCCGTCGACGGCATCCCTCGCACGGTCGACCTCGGCGATCTCGGCCGATACCGGGTCGCGGTGGATGCCCCGCGGGACACGTCAGAGACGCTGCTCGTCGGTCTGCCCCTCGCCGAGGTGGAGACGACGATAGCCCAACTGGGGTGGTCGATTGCGGCGATCGGTGCCATCGGTGTCGCGCTCGCCGTCGGGGCGGGGGCGATCACCGTCCGGCTTGCGTTGCGCCCGCTGGAACGGGTGGCGGACACGGCCGCGCGTGTGGCGAGGCTCCCCCTCGATCGCGGGGAGGTGGCGCTCGCCGTGCGGGTCGATCCGGCCGACGCTGACCCGGGCACCGAGGTGGGCAAGGTGGGTGCCGCGCTCAACGTCATGCTCGACCATGTCTCGTCGGCGCTTGCCGCGCGCCAGTCGAGCGAAAACAAGCTGCGCACGTTTGTCGCCGACGCGAGCCACGAATTGCGCACACCGCTCTCGTCGATCCGTGGTTATGCGGAACTCACGCGGCGCAGCGGTCACACACTGCCGGACGACATCGTTCACTCCCTCGGGCGAGTCGAGTCGGAGTCGGTGCGCATGACGGGGCTCGTCGAGGACCTCCTGATGCTCGCGAGACTCGACGAGGGTGCATCGATCGAGCGCCATCCCGTTGACCTCACTCGTGTCGTTGTGGACGCGGTGAGCGACGCGAGGGCCGCTGGCCCAGACCACGAGTGGGTGCTCGCTGTTCCGAAGCGACCGATCTCGGTCGAGGGTGATGCGGCGAGGCTGCACCAAGTTGTGGCGAACCTCCTCGCCAATGCCCGCGTCCACACACCGGTGGGGACCACGGTAACGGCGTCCCTCTCGAGGCGGTCGACGGATGCCGGCGCCGAAGTCGTACTGGAGGTGCGCGACTCCGGCCCCGGAATCGAGCCGGACCTCCTGCCCACGGTGTTCGAGAGGTTTGTGCGAGGTGACTCGTCGCGGGCCCGGTCCACCGGCAGCACGGGACTTGGTCTTGCCATCGTTGCGGCGATCGTCGACGCCCACGGCGGGCGGACCGAAGTGACAAGCAAGCCGGGCGTGACGTGCTTCCGCGTCATCCTGCCCGCCTGACATTTGCGCCGGGCGTGACAGTGCCGTAGCCTGTACGGAGCCAAAGACCGCAGGTCTTCGTTGTGCGTGAATTCGCGTGACGATCTAATTCCAGCGCAGGTGATCGAAGTTTTCCGAGTAATCGGTTCAAGCTCCGCGCTCCTGTGCTCCTGCAGAAGCCGGAGCTTTTGTGTTTCCGGTGGTCGAGGCCAAGCAACCCACCATTGAAGGAGCACCATGGCGAACAAGGAAGCATCGGTCGCCGAGCTCACGGACAAGTTCCGCGACTCGACCGCCGTTCTGCTGACCGAGTACCGCGGTCTCACTGTCGCGCAGCTCAAGAGCCTGCGCAAGGATCTCAGTGAGGACGCCACCTACGCCGTGGTGAAGAACACGCTGACCAAGATCGCGGCGAACGCTGCAGGGATCTCGTCGTTTGACGATTCCCTCGCCGGCCCGTCCGCGATCGCCTTCGTGCACGGTGACCCGGTCACCGTTGCCAAGAAGCTGCGTGACTTTGCCAAGGCAAACCCTCTTCTGGTTGTGAAGAACGGCTACTTCGACGGTAGCCCGCTCACGGCCGACGAGGTCAAGAAGCTTGCCGACCTGGAAAGCCGGGAGGTGCTGCTCGCGAAGTTCGCTGGCGCCGCCAAGGCTTCGCTATTCGGCGCAGCGTACTTGTTCAACGCACCGCTCGCGTCTGCCGCTCGTGCCGCCGACGCTCTGCGTGCCAAGCAGGAGTCCGGGCAGTAACTAGCCCGGCACGACATCAGCAGTACATCTAAGGAGAAATCATGGCAAAGCTGACCAGCGACGAGCTGATCGAGGCGTTCAAGGAGCTCACGCTCATCGAGCTCAGTGAGTTCGTCAAGAAGTTCGAGGAGACCTTCGAGGTCACCGCTGCGGCCCCCGTCGCGGTTGCCGCTGCGGGTCCCGCCGCCGGCGGTGCCGGTGGCGCGGCCGAAGAGGTCGAGGAGAAGGACTCGTTCGACGTCGTCCTCGAGTCCGCCGGTGACAAGAAGATCCAGGTCATCAAGGAGGTGCGCACCCTCACGAGCCTCGGTCTCGGTGAGGCGAAGGCACTCGTTGACGGCGCTCCCAGCACGGTGCTCGAGGGCGCCAACAAGGAGACCGCCGAGAAGGCCAAGGCCGCTCTGGAAGAGGCCGGCGCGACCATCACCCTCAAGTAGTCGACGCCCCGCAGGGGCTTTTCTACTAGACACTGGGCACTACCCCCGAAAAGGGTGGTGCCCAGTGTTGTTTATGCGCTTGCATCGAACGTGAGCGTGTCGGCATAATGGGGGACACAAGCATTCGCCCCCCACGAATGCGAGTTCAGTACTGAGCGAGCTCCCCCCTCTCGCGGCAAACTAGACAGTCTTACCCTCTGGCTAGCGTGCACCGAGGCGTGCGGCTCATCAACGAGTGCATACCGCGATGCAGCTGAACTCAGTGATCGCCGTGGGCCGCCGTGCTCGAACCTTACCCGAGGGATCGAGGCGGCGGCCCCGGCGGCCCCCTCCCGTCAACGTGCGTGCGGGATGATGACCGTGAAGGTCGTTCCCACTCCCTCTTCGCTCTCGACGTCGACCCGGCCGCCGTGGGCCTGGACGATCGCCCGGGTGATCGTCAGACCGAGCCCCACGCCTGGCACCGCGTTTTTGGTCGCCGTCGTGGCCCGGAAGAACCGGGCAAACAGCTGGTCCAGTTCGTCGGCAGGGATGCCCAGCCCGGTGTCGGAGACGGTGATGACCGCCTCGTCATCGCGTAGGTCGAGCGCAAGCCGCACCGTCCCTCCTCGCGGTGTGAACTTGATGGCGTTGGACAGCAGGTTGTCCACCGCCTGGCCGAGGCGAACGGGGTCGCCATCCACGACGGGGTTGGTCGGCGGGAGCTCGACGCTCACCGCAACACCCGCGTCCGACGCCGCAGGCCCTGCCGACTGCACGGACGTTGTGACGATGTCGGCGAGTTCCACGGGACGGGTCGTCAGCGCGAGCTCGCCGGACTCGACCTGCGCCGTAAAGAGCAGGTCGCCGACGAGTCGTAGCAGCCGGTGCGCATTGCGCTCGACGATGTCGAGATACTGACGCTGCTCCGGGCTGCGTGCAGCGTCGTCCTCCCGCAACAGCTCCAGATAGCCCAGGATCGACGTGAGGGGGGTGCGAAGCTCGTGGGAAATCAGTCCAACAAACTCGTCCTTCAGTCGCACTGCCTCGAGGGCTGAGGTGATGTCGGCAGCGACGAAGAGATAACCCGCCACGTCGCCAGCCTCGTCGAGTCGCGGGGTGACCGACACCGACACCGGAAGGGTGCTGCCGTCGGCCCGCACGTAGGTCCACTGACGCACATCCGCACTGCCCTGGCGAGCCTCTTCGACGAGCGCGGAGAAGCCCGGGTTGAGGACCGTCGCACCGGGAGGGTAGTTGCGCTGCTTCGCGTAGGCCTCGAGTTCATCGTCGACGTGGAAGTCGAAGATGTGCATCCGGTCCTCCGCGTCATACGCCGCGACTCCGAGCATCGCGGTGGCGCCGGGATTCCACGCATCGATGAGGCCTTCCGTGTCGGTGCCGATCACGGACTGCTGTGTCACAGCACCCCACAGCCCGCGGAACAGTCGATCGGCGGCGCGATAGCGGTTCTCGCTCTCCTGCAGTCGCACGGCGTACTCGACGGTGTCGCTGAGCATTCGCTCTTTCTCGTCGGCCAGTTTTTTGATCGAGGCGACTTGTGCACGACCGAGTCGCGCGAGCTCGTTGATGATGGCTGCGGCGGTTGCGAAGACGACCGGGGTGAAGACCATCCGCAGCCACTCCGAGGGCGACGTTGGGAGTACCTGTCCGGTGAGCGGCGACACCGAGAGTGCGATCGACGTGCCGATGGCGCTGTAGGCGATGAAGCGGCGCCCTTCGCCGGCGGCCAACCACACGACGGGAAGGATGATGAGTGAGGAGAACAATGACCCCGGTCCGCCAGTGGCTGATCGGAAGAACCCGATGGCCAGGAGGTCGATCGCGGGAACGATCATGACAATGCCGTGGTAGCGATGATCCTCTCGCCACACCACCGCGAGGATCGATGCGATGGCGAGGAGAATGAGCGAGACCCACAGGGAGAGCTCGTGCGTCACCCTCAGGTCGGGAAAAACAATGGTCGCGACGATCGCGACTAAGACCCCCAGCACCGTTGCCGATTGTTTGACCGGCGTACTGGGTTCATCGAATACGCGAGCCGAGATCCGCGCGAGCAGGTTGGACTCGCTCATCGTGCCTGCTTACCCACGGCGAGCCAGGCGACCAGTTCCTGCGGGCTGAAGGGCTTCGGCATGAAGTAGTCGGCACCCGCCTCGAGGCTCCGTGTGCGGTCAGTGTCGTCGACGGATGCCGATAGCAGCACGATGCGCACGTCCGCTGGTAGCGCGGCAGAGCGCACCGCCTGGCACACCTGGAATCCGTCGAGTCCTGGCATCGCGATGTCGAGGATGGCGAGGTCCGGCTGTTCGCGCAGGATGCTCGCCAGCGCAGCATCCCCGTCCTCTACGACGGCGACCGGCTCCAGTCCCGCGCGACGTACGGAGATTTCGACGAGCGAACGGATGTCGGAGTCGTCGTCGGCAATCACCACTCGGTATGTCATGAGAGGAACAGAACCCGTGCGACGAGGAGGGCCGCGACGACGGCGATGGCGATGAGTGCTTTCCACAGCAGTCGCCGCTCGTGTCGCCGGTCGGTCTCGAGCTCCGCGCGGAGAAACGCCCGTGTCATGTCATCCGTCATGCCGTCACCCGACCAACCTTCTCGGTCTTGTCCCAGCGCGCTTCCGCCCGCCGTGCTTGCTTGATATACGAGTCGACGGTCACCGCGCACAGAATCGGTCCGTAGCCGATGATGTAGGTGAGCAGCGGCGTGAGTACCTTGCCGGCTTTTGTGCCGTCGATGAGTTTGATGAGCCACGCGAAGATCATGGAGATGGAGATCCAGCTGTAGGCGAAGATCGTCCAGCCGAGTACGATTCCTTCGCTCGCAGTGACACCGAGCGCCGCGGGCAAGAGGTCTTCGAAGAGGCCGGGGAAAAATGCGGTGATCATAACGAGCATCGAGAGGATCCCCGGGAAGAGGATCGCCTCGAGCCACGCTTGTCGCGCGATCATCCGGTCGAGCTGCAACGCGAGCACGATCGAGTAGAAGTATGTCGCGGTGGCGAGGCCCCACAGGCCCTGGAAAGCGACGACCGCGAGGTTGCTGCCGAGCGCGAGCAAGCCGAGCAAGCCGACCGATGACGCCACCATGATCGCGGGCAGCAGGAAGATGCTGAACCACGCGAGTCCGAAGGCGAGCGTCCCGAGGTCGTGGCCGCGTCGCGGGTGGAACCAGACTCTGCGGTACCGCGCCGTGACCTGGAGGTTTCCGCGCGCCCAGCGCAGCCTCTGTTTCCATAGCGCGGTGACGCTTCCCGGCTCTTCAGCGAGCACGATGGCGTACGGATCGAAGACGACCCGTCGCCCGCTCAGTTGGGTTTCGAATGTCATGACGGTGTCCTCGGCGAGGCTCGTCGTGTCGATGCGTCCGCCGAGTTCTTCGAGATTCGTGCGCGAGTGGAGTTGGGCGCCTCCGGCCAAACACGCCTGAGCACCGAAGACGTTCTGCGCGCGTCGGGCGGCGGCTTGGGCGAGCACGTACTCGATTCCGATGAAACGCATGAGGTAGTTCTTGTGCGGGCTTCCCTCGCGGATGTACGCGCTCACTGCGCCGATCTCCGGGTCGGCGAGATGTCGCGTCATTTTGCGGAGCGAGTCCGGGAGAAAGATCACGTCGGCGTCCGTGATGAGGAGGGCCTGCATCCAGTCGTCGCCAAGGATGATGCGCAGCCCGTGGTTGATGGTGTGCGCCTTGCCCTGACCGCCGTTCTCCCTGCGCAGATGGAACACGCGGCCGGGGTACCTCGCGGCGCGGTCGAGCACAACGTCGGGCGTCTGATCCGTGCTCGCATCGTCGACGACGTAGATGCGAAGCGCCCATTCCGGGTAGTCGATCGCGAGGAGGCGGTCGATGGTCGCGCCGATGACCGCACCCTCGTTCCAGGCGGGAATGACGACGGCGACTCGCGGGAGGTAGGGGGCGGCCTTGCGGTAGTGATTTCGCACGGCGTGGAAGGGGATGGCGATGAAGAGCACGAGTGTCGTGACGATCGGGACAGCCCCTGTCGCCACCAGCGCGACGAGAAACCACTCGAGCACCGACGCACCGATTCCGAGCCACTCGTCGGTCATGCGCTCGCCTCGGCGAGAATGCGGCCGACGCTCTCGTAGCGTCCAACGTCCTCGGCGACGTGGGAGTCGGTGGATGCCACGATCCGCACGCCGTGGGCAAGCGCTGCCCGCACGGCACGTGGCCCCGGGCACGCCCATTTCTCGTTGACCTCGACGATCGTTCCGGAGTCCGCGGCCGCTGCCGCCCACCGCTCGAGGTGCTCGTCGGTGAGGTCGTCCTCGTCGAGCCCGACCTTGGGCAGGATCGAAAACCAGTGAGCGAGTTGCAGGTCGCGCCGTGTGTGGTCGAACGAGGTCATGGCTAGTACGGATGCGTCGATGACCATGTCGAGCGCGGTCGCCGCCTCGAGGCCCGACGCGAGTCGCTCGCGGGTCTGCGACGGGCTCCACGGGCCATCGCTCCCGGGGAACTGGTGGTCGGCGAGCACGAGTCCGTCGATTCCGTCGAGACCATCGGGCGCATCGATGTCACCGGCAACACTCAGCAGTTTCGCTTCGACCCCGGTGAGCACGGTGAGGCCCGGCTCTGTGCTCTCCGCCCTGGCCGCTCGCACGAACTCTGCGACCCACGGTGTGTCCCGGCGAACGTGCTCGGTGAGTCGAATCCTCTCTAGTCCACGGGCGGCCGCGGCGTCGAGGTTCTCGCGCAGACTGCTGCGTGCGTCATCCGAAAACGTGGAATGCACGTGATGATCGCCGCGCAGAATCGCGGCGGTCAGGTCGCTGTCGGTCATCCGTCCTCCGCGCCGTGGGCGGCGTGGTCGGAGTGGAGTACCTCGGCTGGATCGACAACGATGTCCTCGAGGAAGCGCACGGTCGCGAGTTCCCGGATGACGATGTCGTCGGGTGCCGGCAACGGGCGGCCGAGAGCGAGATCGAGAGCGAACGATGGCAGGTCGACTCCCGCAGCGATGGTGAGCGGAAGCGCACCAGGGAAGCGCGGGTTCACCTCGAGCAGGGCCGGTCTCCCTGAGGCTTCGCGGCGCAACTGGATGTTGGCGACTCCGTCGAGACCGATTGCCGCGGCCACGAGGGCGGCCTGCTCCTGCAGTTCCGGGTCGAGCACCGTTTGGCCCGCGATGGAGACCCCGGAGTCGACGCGGGTGCGGGTGCGCGGCACGGCGGCGATAACGGCTCCGGCGACGGCGATGACGTCGACGGAGTACTCCTCGCCGGGCAGATTCGCCTGGATGATGATCGAGTCGTCGTGGGCCATGGCCTCGAGTTCTGCCCGGTCGGCGATCAGTCGCACGCCGCGACTTCCCGCCCCGCGTCGCGGTTTGACGATGACCGGGAACTCCCAGTCTCTCGACACACCTTCCGCCGTGAGCGGCTCCGTCTCCGGCACACGAGCGGTGTTCGCGCATGCGCGCGCGAGCGCGAGCTTGTCGAGGCACGTCTGGATCGTCTCGAGGGACGGGGCCGCGAGGGTAGCTGGCGCGAGTTCGGCTCGACGGGCGGCGAGCGGCGGCAGCTCCACATCGACCGTCGAGAAGACGACGTCGATGGCGTCGTCGCGCACGATCGAGAGCACACCGTCGACAAAGTCATCAGCGGCGCCGGGTTGCACGATGCGGCGTCGGTGCGGGGGAACGAGGTAAAGGCCCGCGGCCCAGCCGTCCATGTCGGCAGCGAGGACTTCCACTCCGCCGCGGCTCATGAGCGAGCGGATGACGGCGACACCCGCCGCGCCTCCCGCTCCCGTTACGAGAACTCGAGTCATGCGTTGGCCACTCTTCTGCGTGCGGGGGTGGACAGATCAGAGGTCTCGCGAATCACCTCGAGTGGTTCGACGAGTCGCCCGCCCCCGTACCGTGACCAATATCGCGCCGTGGCGAGCACAAAATCGGGCTCGAGGTATGCGCGTATCTCTGCTTGCGAGGCGAAGCACGCGAGAAGGTCGAGTTTGCTGTCGGAGAACCCATCGATGGAGACGAATCGAGTGGGGCGGAAGTCGACGGTCGCGGAGGGGCTCTGATAGCAGGCGACCGTGTCGATGGTCCTCGTCGCGACGATGGAGGCCTCGTGTACTGCCCGGTGGTCCTGGTGCCGGTCGTGGGAGGTGTGGGTGTAAACGGTTGTGGGGTTGACCTCGTTCACCACTCGCTCGATGGCCTTGACCGTGGGGCCTGCGCTCGTGATCTCCGTGTCGGTGAAGTCCTCGAGGAACAGCCGCGCGCCGAGGAGTTCTGCCGCGCGAAGGGATTCCGCCTGGCGGTTGTCGGCTGATCCACCTTGGGCGCCGCGCGACAGGGTGAGGATGACAACGGAGTCGCCAGCGGCGCGATGGGAGGAGAGGATGCCCCCAACGCCAATCTCGACATCGTCGGGGTGAGCTCCGATCGCCAGGACGGTCTGGTGCGGGACGGAATCCGTCATCGCGCGGCCGGTCCGTGCCAACCTCAGCACCGTCTCGACGAGGGCTGTCGAGTTAATCGGTTTGGTCAGGAACTCGTCGGCTCGAGCCCGCAGCGCACCGACGGCGTACTCCACGGAAACGTGCGCCGTGACAACCACAACGGGGACGTCGGGTCGGATCTCGTTGAGTTTGCCCATGAACTCGAGCCCGGTCATCCCGGGCATCTCGATATCGGTGACCACGACGTGCGGCACAAACGCTTCGACGGCAGCGAGGGCCGCGAAGGCATCGCCAGCGGTGCGCACGACGAAGGGACCGCGGCGCTCGAGCACGGTGCTCACATACAGCGCGACATCCGGGTCGTCGTCGACCACGAGTACTCGATAGGTGTTGTCAGTCATGCAGCCTCCCCCAGCCACGGTGCAACTCTAAAGCTCAGCGCCCCTCGCGCCCTAGCGGCGCTCTACCCCGCGTTCCGGTGCCACCTGCCGTTCACGAGCCGGGATCACCTGTGCTCAGCGAGAATGCAAGCGCTTGCATAGGCGGAGAGCGCTCCCATATGTTCACGACCCCGGCAAAATACCCACTAACGGGGGCAGAGCATGACATTTCGGAAACGGTTGTGCCAAGCGCTTGCACAGTTTCGCTTCCTCCTTTAGCGTGTGTTGCGGAACGGCCGACCGCTCCGGCGGGGCCGAACCGGCCATCACCCGGGTGTCCTGCCCGGCTAGAAGCCTCAATGAGGAGGAGGAACAATGAGTTCTACCTTGCACCGACGCTGGATCCTTCCAGCAGCAGCAGCATCCTTCGCGCTCGTTCTCGCCGGTTGCGCCGGCGGCGGGTCCGGTCCATCGGCTGACGTGGACTGCGCCGACTACGAGCAGTACGGCACATTCGAGAACGAGTCGGTCGAGATCTACGCGACCATCATCGATGTCGAAGCCGACCAGATCGTCGAGAGTTGGGCCGATTTCGAGGCGTGCACCGGCATCACCATCGACTACGTGGGAACGCAAGAAGCCGAGACGCAGATCAACGTGCGTGCCGCGGCGGGCGACGCTCCCGACATCATGATCGTGCCGCAGCCGGGTCTCCTCCAGCGCCTCATCGCCGACGGATACGTCGTGCCGGCCGCGCAGTCCGTCGAGGACAACGTCGACGAGTTCTGGTCCGAGAGCTGGAAGGGCTACGGCACGGTCGACGGCACCTTCTACGCCGCTCCCCTCATGGCGAGCGTCAAGGGCTGGGTCTGGTACTCGCCGGCCGACTTCGAGGCCAACGGCTACGAGGTTCCCGAGACGTGGGACGACCTGATGGCTCTCACCGAGGACATGGCAGCCAACAACACCGCCACCTACAAGCCGTGGTGTGTTGGATTCGGCTCCGGTGACGCGACCGGGTGGCCGGGAACGGACTGGATCGAGGACCTCGTGCTCCGCACGGCGGGCCCCGAGGCCTACGACCAGTGGGTCGCCGGTGAGCTCAAGTTCGATTCGCCCGAGATTCGCGAGGCCTTCGACCTGGCCGGGGAGATCCTCCTCAACCCCGACTACGTCAACGGTGGCTTCGGTGGAGTCGACTCGATCGTCTCGACGACCTTCAACGACGGTGGCCTGCCCATCCTCGACGGCAACTGCTCGCTCCACCACCAGGCCTCGTTCTACGAGGCGCAGTGGCCCGAGGGTACGGTTGTGGCACCCGACGGTGACGTCTGGGCCTTCATCACCCCGAAGATGAGCGCCGACGACCCCGAGTCCGTCACCGGTGGTGGCGAGTTCGTGGCCGCGTTCACCGAGTCGGACGCCGTGACGGCAGTCCAGACCTACCTCTCGAGCGACACCTGGGCCAACAACCGCGTTGCCCTCGGTGGCGTGATCTCGGCCAACAAGGGCCTCGACCCGGAGCTCGCAGGTTCTGAGCTCGGCAAGGCATCCATCGAGATCCTCCAGGGTGAGGACACGGTCTTCCGCTTCGACGGTTCCGACCTCATGCCGGCCGCTGTCGGCACGAGTTCGTTCTGGACCGGAATGGTCGACTGGATCGTGGGAACACGCAACACCGATGAGGTGCTGACCTTCATCGACAGCACCTACCCCTAACCCATCCGCATCGCCAGGGAGCTGGCCCATCGGGTTCCTTGCCCGGTGGGCCAGCCCTCGATAGTCTTCGCTTTCAAACCAATGGAGGTTTGCTATGACGATGTCGTCCCCGCTCGATGCGGTGTCGCTCCCGATGGCCGCGCGCGGTGACTTTTGGGGCGGTCTCTGGGAAAAGTTCGGCATCCTGATCATCGGCCTCGCGGCGTTCGCCGCCGTGATCGGCCTCATTCTTTTCCTCGTCGATAAGGCGCCAAAGCGCGGGAGGGATGTCCTGCAGCTCGTGGCCTTCGTCGCCCCGGCTCTCATCCTCCTCGGCGTCGGCCTCATCTACCCCGCGGTCAGGACCGCGTATCTCGCGTTCACCAATCGCACGGGTGAGTTCATCGGTCTCGACAACTTCGTCTGGATGTTCACCCAGCCGCAGATCATCACCACCCTCATCAACACCCTCGTGTGGGTTGCCCTCGTCCCGACGCTGTCGACGGCCATTGGCCTCGCCTACGCCGTCTTCATCGACAGGTCACGAGGCGAGAAGGTGCTCAAGGCGCTCGTGTTTATGCCGATGGCGATCTCGTTCGTCGGTGCCGGCATCATTTGGCGCTTCGTCTACGAGTACCGTGCCGAGGGCTTCGAGCAGATCGGAATCCTCAACCAGATCATCGTGTGGGTGGGCGGTGAGCCGCAGCAGTTCCTCATCAACTCGCCGTGGAACACGCTCTTCCTCATCATCGTCATGATCTGGATCCAGACCGGTTTCGCCATGGTGCTGCTCTCGGCAGCAATCAAGGGTGTTCCGACGGAGATCATCGAGGCCTCTCGCCTCGATGGGGCCAACGGCTGGCAGCAGTTCGTGAACGTCACGATCCCGGGCATCCGCCCCACCCTCGTGGTGGTCGTCACGACCATCTCCATTGCCACCCTCAAGGTCTTCGACATCGTCCGAACCATGACGGGCGGCAACTACGACACGAGCGTCATCGCCAATGAGATGTACACCCAAGCGTTCAACCGCGGCGAGTACGGGCAGGGTTCCGCTCTCGCGCTCGTGCTGTTCATCATGGTGCTGCCGATCGTCATCTACAACGTGAGAGTCATGCGCAAGCAGAGGGAGATCCGATGAGCTACGCCAATGCAGAGGCCGTCGCGGAGCTCGACGAGCCCATCGGTCAAAAGGGTCAGCCCCAGAGCAAGGCGAGTCGTGTCAAGCAGCGACTGACGTCGCGGTGGGCCACCGCCGCGGCGATCGTCATCGCCTTCATCTGGACCATCCCCACGTTCGGACTCTTCGTCTCGTCGTTCCGTCCGGCGGATGACATCCGCAGCAGCGGCTGGTGGACGATCTTCACCAACCCCGCCTTCACCCTCGAGAACTACGGCGATGTGCTGTTCACCTCGGGTGCGTCGTCGGCCAACCTTGGTTCATACTTCATCAACTCGCTCGTCGTCGCGATCCCCGCGACCCTGTTCCCGATCGCGCTGGCAACGATGGCCGCCTACGCGTTCGCCTGGATCAAGTTCAAGGGGAGCGCGGCGATCTTTGTGCTCATCTTCGCGCTGCAGATCGTGCCGCTGCAGATGGCACTCATCCCGCTCCTGCAGATCTTCTCGCAGGTGCTCGGCATCTCGGGCAGCTTCCCGGCCGTATGGATAGCGCACACGATCTTCGGTCTGCCGTTGTGTATCTTCCTGCTGCACAACTTCATCGCCGAGATACCCTCCGAGGTGATCGAGGCCGCGAAGATGGATGGCGCGAGCAACACCCAGGTGTTCTTCCGCATCATCATCCCGCTCGCCACACCCGCGATCGCGAGCATCGCGATCTTCCAGTTCCTCTGGGTCTGGAACGACCTGCTCGTGGCCCTCGTGTTCTCGGGCGGCACGGTCGATGTCGCGCCGCTCACGCAGCGACTCGCGGAACTCGTCGGCAACTTCGGCCGTAACCAGGAACGCCTTCCTGCCGCGGCATTCATCTCACTCATCATCCCGTTGATCGTCTTCTTCGGGCTGCAGAGGTACTTCGTGCGAGGACTGCTGGCAGGCTCCACGAAGGGCTGAGACTGAGGGACGGGGCACTTCCCTCGCGCCGGCGTCGACTACCCCAGGTCGGCGCCGGCGTTTTTCCTGCGCGAGGACCGCGTTCGGTGCTGTCGCTCGCGCCCGTCGGATCGCTAAAGTGAACTCCACACAGCACTGAACCGCACGGAGCGTCATGACGCAGGCACCACCGCAGTCGCCAGCACCGCCGCAGCCGCAGGACGGCACGGTGGCGGCACCGCTGCGCCCGGGCCTCAGCATCCGGTCGGCGCTCCTCATCATGCTGCTGCTCGTGAGTATCACCTCGAGTGTTGTCGTAGGGTTCATCGGATTCGTCAACGGCAGGGAGTCGCTGCGCGAGGCCGCCTTCGATCGCCTCACCGAGGTGCGGGATTCTCGAGCTCGCGAAATCGGCGCACTCTACGAGACCATCCAGAACAACCTGCTCATCAACGCGCGCGGGCAGAGTGTCGCCGAGGCGATGCAACTCTTCTCCGCGGGCTTTGCGGAGCTCCAGACTGTCGAACTGACCGAGAGCGAGCGCGCCACGCTCGAGTCCTACTTCGACGAGCAGTTCGGCACGATGCTCGCCGAAGTCAACGGTGCTCCCGTCGATGCGAGCACCTTCACGCCAACCGACCCGGCACAGGCCTATCTCGTGTACAACTACACGACACCCCACGAGTCGTTTAGCGATGCCATCGCCGTCAACAACGCAGGCGACGGCAGCGCGTGGTCGGCCGCACACGCAGAGCACCACGACTTCTTCCGACGGATGACCGAGATCTTCCGCTACGAAGACGTCATGCTCATCGACGCCAACGGCAACATCGTCTATACGGCCTTCAAAGGGGTGGACCTCGGGAGCAACCTCGACTCTGGTCCGCTTCAACGCACGAACCTCGCCCAGGCCTACGCCCAGGCCATGACGGGCAATGTCGCCGACTCCGTCGTTGTGACGGATTTTGCCCCATACCCGCCATCGCTCGGCAAGCCGGCATCGTGGGCGGTCACCCCTGTCGCCATCGACGGCGAAATCGTGGGGGCGCTCGCCGTCGAGATGCCGATCAGTCAGATCGACGCGGTCATGACCGGTGGCGGCGACTGGTCGCAGGGAGGTCTCGGTGAAACCGGCGAGACCTACATCGTCGGGGCGACCGACCAACTCATGCGCTCGCAGTCGCGAGTGCTCGCCGAAAACCCAGCACGGTTTGAACGTGAGTCCGTCGCCGCGGGAACCTCGCCGGAGGTCGCTCGGCAGGCGGTCGAGACCCAGAGTCCGCTCCTGTTGCAGCCCGCCCGCACGGAGGCCGTGACATCCGCGGCGGCCGGGGGAGTCGGCACAACGCTCGCGGCGAGTTATCTCGGCGGGGAAACCATCGCCGCCTATGCGCCGCTCGATATCACCGGGTTGGACTGGGTCATCGTCGCCGAGCTGGAGAGTGACGAGGCCCTCGCCCCCGTTGAGGACTTCACTCGCAACCTCGTGTTGTCCTCCGCCGTGATCGTGCTGCTCGTCTCCGTGCTGTCACTCGTGATCGCCGGGGCCATCGTTCGACCCCTGCGTCGCCTGCGGGATGCCGCACGTCGGATCGCGGCGGGCGAGACGGGTGTTCAGGTCGACGCCGGGACGAGTTACGAACTCGCGGACGTCGGTGCGGCGTTCAACGACATGAGCAAGAGTCTTCAGGTCAAGGCGCAGCTCCTTGAGGAACAGCAACAGGAGAATGAGCGCCTCCTCCTCTCGCTCATGCCGGAGGCACTCGCCAAGCGCTACAAGGAGGGTGCGCACACGATCGCTCTCGACCACCAAGAGGTGACCGTCATGTTCGCCGATATCGTCGGCTTCGAGGCGTTCAGCAGAGGCAAGTCGTCGGAGGCCGCTCTCGAGAATCTCAACGAGATCCTCCGGGCCTTCGACGAGGCCGCCGACAGGCTCGGCATCGAACGCGTGCGCAGCACACGGTCCGGTTACCTCACGAGTTGTGGGCTCATCGTTCCGCGCGTCGACAACGCTCGCCGGATGGTCGAGTTCGCGGTGCAGTTGGAGCGCATCCTCCATCGCATCGGCGGCAAATACGGCGCGGAGCTGTCGCTCCGTGCGGGAATCGACACGGGAACGGCAACGAGCGGCCTCATCGGGCAGCGACAGATCTCCTACGACCTGTGGGGAGACGCGGTCAACCTCGCGTTTCAACTCCAATCGGGTGAGACCGACAGCGGTATCTTCCTCACCCAAGCCGTAGTGGACCGGCTGCCCGACACGGTCCATGTGCGGGAGTGGGGCACGCTCGAGTCCCCGACCGGGCCGCAGCGCATCTGGCGCGTGGACACCGACGATGAGGCGGCGGGGTAGGCCGTGCAGATCTGGAACGAGCCGTGGTTCTGGCCAGCAGCGGGTGTCATCATCGGGCTGCCCATCATCCTGCTGGTCCTCACCGAACTGCAGAGCCTTCTCGAGCGTCAGCGCAATCGCGCCGCGAAGATCGTGCTGCTCCTGCGCAACTACGTCGCACCGGTGGGTGCGCTGCTGCTCCTCTTGAACCAGGCGACCTACGCCGACATCGACCTCACGTGGACCCAGGTGACGGCGACGGTTTTCGGCTTCCTCATCATCCTCGTTCTCCTGAACGGGCTGAACTACGTCATCTTTGTGACCGCGAGGCAGGGCACGTGGCGCAGCAAGGTGCCCTCGATCTTCGTCGACATCGTGCGCGTCATCCTCATCGTGGTGTGCCTCGCGATCCTGTTCTCGATCGTGTGGAATGCGGATGTCGGCGGCTTCTTCACCGCGCTCGGCGTCGGGTCCATCGTCATCGGTCTCTCCCTGCAGAACGCGGTCGGATCGGTTGTCTCCGGCCTGTTCCTACTCTTCGAGCAGCCCTTCAGCCTGAACGACTGGATCGAGGTGGACGGACTGCGCGGGCAGATCGTCGAGGTGAACTGGCGTGCGGTGCACCTCAAGGACTCCAGTGGTGTGCACATCATCCCCAACGCGACACTCGCCGGAAGCACCTTCCTCAACATCTCTCGCAGCGATTCACCGTTCGAGGCAACGGTGGTGCTGAGGTTCTCGTCGGACGATGCGCCGCAGGACGTCATCGACACGTGTGTGGCGGTCGCGGCCGACCTGCCGACGGCTATGCCGGGGGAGCCGGCATCCGTCAAACCCATCGAGAAGTCGAAGTACGTCATCGATATCCCCGTGCGAAGCCCCGCGGACAACTACAAAACGATGAAGCTCTTCCGCACCCACATCTGGTACGCGGCCCGCAGGGCGGGACTGCACCTCGACGGCAATGACAACGACACGTTCAACTCGCAGGAGAACGTGCATGAGGCCGTCGAGCGTGTCGCGTCGGCCCTCTATCTCGGTCACGACGACATCGAGGTGGTCGCGCACGACGTGCGACTCGAGCGCTATGGAGAAGGGGAAACCATTCAGCGGGCGGGTGAGGTGCCCACGGGGATGCGCTACATCATCAGCGGCGCCGCGACACTCTCGGTCACGACGGACGAGGGCACCGAGGTCACGTTCGCCGTTCTCGATCGGGATGACGTGCTCGGACTCACCGCCCTCACCCGCCAGGGGGTGGCGGCCACCGCCCGCGCGATCAGCGATCTCGCCCTCCTGTACGTTCCCGTCTCGGTGCTGGATGCCCTCGTCAAGACCCGTCCGCAACTCGCACGGGACGTGGGACTGGCGATCGACCACCGGGCCTCGCAGGCGAAAGCCGCCTTCGAGGCCGCGGGGGTCGTGAGCACCCAGCACCGGGATTTCATCAGCTGATCGCGATTGTCTCCGTGCGAGGAAGACGGATGAGCTTGTAGGCGGCGACGAAGATCGGGGCCATGAGCGGTGCCACCGCGAGGGCCGCGATGACTCCGAGGTTGAACATCGGCACGATGAAGGCGAGCAGGGGCAGCGGAGCGATCCACCAGCTCACCACACGAGCGCGAGCGAGCCCGAAGCTGAGGGCGGGAACACCCAGCATCGAGAACACCTGGGCAGTGATGAGCCACACGCCGGCCGAAGCCTCTTTGGCGCCGGCATCCATCGCGAGGGCCTGCTCGATGGAGAGGTTGTTTCCGGCTGAGATGAGGAACCAGTCGGACAGCAGCAGGCCGGAGAGCTGCACGGCGCCGAAGGCGACGATCACAGCCGTGATGGCAACCCACGCGCGTCCGCGCCGCGCCGCCACGAGACCGATGACACCCATGACGCCGAGGGCGAGCGCCACCCATGCATAGTGCAACAGGTTGGCCGAGATGAGGCTCACGGTCGGGTCGGCGGCCAGGGAGGCGATGTAGCCGGCCTCGCCGGGAAGTGTCTGTGGGGGCGAGAAGACCATGCCAGCCGACAGGAGCACGGGGAATGCCGCCAGGGCGACACCCGCGAATCGGAACAGGCCGACCGGGATCCGTCTGGTGGATGCCCCGACCGGGGCTTCGGGGGTGGACGTTGGGGCGAAAATGTCAGTCATGAGTATGCCTTTCGAGCATCGGGGTGGTTGATGCTCCCAGGCTCTCGGGCATCGATCCCGGGCCGACAGGGCCTGCGGTCCCGCAGCTGTCCCGTCGTGAGACTAGAGGCGGCCCATCCCAGAATCGCGCGCCCGCACGATAGCTTCGGCTCGATCGGCCACCTGGAGCTTCGTGAAGATGTTCGAGGTGTTGTTCCGCACCGTCTTGGGGGAGAGGAAAAGTGTTTGGGCGATCTGCGCGTTGGAGCGGCCGGCGGCGAGGAGGTCGAGGATCTCGCGCTCGCGCGCGGTGAGTTGGGGGAACGCGACATCCGGCACCTTGGCCGACGGCCCGCTCACGAAGAACTCATTCACCCGGCGAGCGATCTCCGCGCCGAACACGAGGCCACCCGAGGCGACCATGTCGATCGCCTGACGGATCTCGGACTGAGCAGCGCCCTTGAGTAGATAGCCCTTCGCTCCAGCTCGCATCGCGGCGAAAACTGTCTCGTCGTCGTTGGACATCGTGAGGACGAGCACCTTGATGTGCGGTTGGGTCGACGTGATCTCCCGCGTCGCCGCGATGCCATCGAGCTCCGGCATCTGCACGTCCATGACCACGACATCGGGCTGCGCCTCGGCGATCGTCTCGATCCCCTCGCGTCCGTCTCCCGCCGTGGCGACGACCTCGATGCCGTCCATCGACGAGAGAAGCATGGCAAGTCCGTCGCGGAACACGGGGTGGTCGTCGACGATCACGATCTGGAGCGGAGTGGGGTCGGTCATGGTGTGGCATCCTCTGCGGCGGGGACGGGAAGGGGAAGGGTGGCTCGCACGAGAACTCCGGGGCGGTCGGCGCCCGGTTGTGCTTCGGAGAGTTCGACGCTGCCGCCGAGTTCGGTGGCGCGGGAACGTAGGGAGACCGTGCCGACACCCGCGACGGAGGTCGCCGAAATACCGATGCCGTCATCCTCGATCTCCACGACGAGTGCGGCGTCAGTGCGGATGAGCCGCACGACCGCTGCCGTGGCGCCGGCATGCTTGACGACGTTGGTGAGCGCCTCAGAGGCGATGCGATAGGCGGCGACCTCGACCGCGGCGCTCAGAGGCTCGATGGGGGATGGCACACTCACGGAGATCGCGAGGTCACCACCGCTCAACCGGTCAGCCTGTTGCTCGACAGCCCTCGCAAGACCCAGGTCGTCGAGCGCCGGTGGCCGGAGGTCGTGCACTAGCCGCCTGATTTCTGCGATCACTTCGCTCGACTCGTCGATGGCCGTATCGAGAACACTCAACGACTTCTCGGGCTGCTTTTCGATGAGATTGCGCGACGTCTCCAGTCGGAGCCGGATGCCCCCCAGCAGCGGCCCCAAACCGTCGTGCAGTTCGCGCCGGAGCCGAGAGCGCTCCTCCTCGCGCGCGGTGACGAGACCCTCGCGGATCGCCTGCAACTCCCGGTTCAGTTCGGCGTTGAGGATCGCGGCGGCGGCAAGCCGCACGAGATCGCTCAGGAGCCTCCTGTCCCGTGGCGAGATCGCGGGGCGCCTGCCCTCTTGCATGAGGATGCGGCCGATGTGTTTGCCGTCGTGCTCGAGGGGGAGCGACGCGGTGTGCGCGGCGGGTGTTCCCACCTCGGAGGTGATGACCGTGCCATCCGGCCTGTCGAGCTCGACTCGAACGAAGCCGGAGGCAAAGGCGCTCGCGATGGAGCGGGCGAGTTCGGTGAGCTGGTCGCGAGTTCCGCCCGCTTGCTCCAGTCGGCCCGCGAGTTCGGAGACGACGGCGTACGGATCGTCACGCCTGCCGTTGACGAGCCTGCTGGCCGCCCGGAAGAGCCGGTCGCGCAGCGGCGCGTAGGCGACCACCACGATGAGCAGGGCTACGAGCATCGTCACGCGGTCGTCGAAGATCGCGCCGACGAGGAGGTAGATGCCGACGTCGACGAGTAGAACACTCGCGATGAGGAGTGCGTAAACGAGCGTCCAACTCAGCAAGCGGTCCACGGTGTACAGACCGTGTCGCGTGACGGCGATGAGGATCGAAACGCTGACAAAACCGAGCCCAATCGTGAAGGCGAACTCCTGCACGATCACTGGCAAAAACGAGGAGACGACGAGCAGAGCGACAAAAACCAATCCAGCCCAGATCAGCCACCGCAGTTGGGCCCGACGCTCGAAGCTCGCACCGCGACGACGGCTGATGGTGACGGCAATGGCGAGGATGCTCGCGATCGCCGCGCTCGGTTGCGCGATCGTCGAGAGTGTCGCCCAGACCGCGTCCGGTAGCGGGATCGCGAGGAAGCCGGGGTCGAATCTCGCGAGCTGTTCTTCACGCACGGCGATACCCCCGCCGAGGTTCTTCGCCGGCTGCAGGATGAAGGTGATGGGGAGCAAGGAGGCGAGCGCGAGACTCACGATGCTCACGATGCGCCAGGCGCCCGTCGCCAGGCGACCGTCGGGGAAGAGGAGCAGGATGACCTGGATCGGAAGCAGCAGAATCGACCCAAATCGCGCGAAATACCAGAAACCCCACGACGCGAGTGCGGAGTCCTCGCCTGTCACCAGCGCTAGGTTGACAACCCCGATGGCCGGTCCGTCGAGCGCCCACAGGGCCCCGAAGATGGTGAGCACGATCGCGACCGGATGCCCGCCAACCTGCCACACCAATAGTGCTCCGGGAACAACGAGCACAAGCCCCGCGACCGCTGCCGACCACGCGGAACCGGCGTACGACGGGTCGCCGGCGAGCTGTTCGAGGGTCACCGAGTCCAGCCAGATCGATGCGACCGTCGCGGCAACGCTCACGAGCACCATCGCGACCGCCACCACCCGCCAGGCGATGAGCGAGGCGGGTGGTGGCACGGCAGTCATGAGCACCATCGTGGCAGGTGAGGTGTCCCGCGCGCACGGGACTGGAGTCCCGCATCAGTTGCAGATCTCGGGATCCTCCCGCACCGGAAAGACACCGTTGCCGACGTACCCGGTCTCCCCGGGGAGGAAGTGCATGACGAGTGATCCGTCGTCGAGTGTCTCGAGCGTGATGGCACCGCCACCGCTGAAGGGAAATCCGTTCGCGAAGCCGCTGATGCCATACGACCCCGTCGCTGTCTCGGCGTCCACCTGAGCCCAGCTTGTCGCCTGATACCACCCGGCGCCCGACGAGGTCACGTACCACTCGCCGCTCAACGTTCCGCACTTCATGGCGTACGTCTCGATGCCGTTGATCGTCTCGTGGATGACCCAGCCGGGGATGGTCGTCTGGAACTTCTGCGTGAGCAGTCCGATGCCGCGCTTGGAGGTGGCGGTGAACAGCACGAGCGTGGTGTCGTCGGCGTCGGCGTCGGGGGCGGCGTAGCGGTACTCCGTGGGCGTTGGGCGGGCATCCGTCGGATCGATGGTGCCTGCCCCCTCCTGCCGTTCGGCGGTCATCGTTCCACCCGTCGGCTTGTTGTCCGCCTTGGCGATGGGGGTGACGGTGACGCCCGTGCTGCTTCCCTTCTCCACTGTCGGCAGATCGGCGTCGGCCGCGATGCCCATCTGCACACACGCTCCGGACCTCCAGTGCTCCTGCGCGGACTGGAAGACCGTTGTCGCGAGGCTGTAGGTCATGCCAGCCGTCGATTTCAGCAGCTGCAGCTTCTCGGAGACGCCGACTGACTGACTCGCACGCGTGATGGTGGGGAGGGCATTCGGAGAGATCTTTCCCGGCTCTCCCTTCTCGTAGGGGAGCGTGTACGTCCACGAACTCGCGAAGTTGATGCCGTCGCGCGCGGTGCCTCCCGCCGTGGTCGCGCCCATGCCGCTCGTGATCTCGGCGGTCGAGGCGATGTCGAGGGAGAGGAGATTCGCGTCGTCGCCGACTCGACCGGTCGCGGTCATGGAGAAGTCCAACGCGCCCCACTGTTCACCACTGAGTTCGGCGGTCGACTTTGCCGCAGAGCCCTTGGTGCGGAACGACACGGTCGCGGTCACACTGCCGTCCGCGGCCGGGCAGGCGGTGACATCCATCGTCGTGCCCACCTCCGCGCTCGCCGTGAGGCCGTTGCTCGCTGCGGTTGTCGATTGCTGGGTGGAGCCGACGAGGTGGCCGTTGTCGACGCGGAAGCTGAAGGACGGGTTGCTGCCGTCTGTCGATGCCCCGGCGAGCGGCTCATCCGTGGTCCGGGCGTCACCGAGTTTCTCCACGAGCATGCGGGAGATCGTTTTGTGCGCGAAGCCCTCGGTGATCGAGGCGATCGAGTCGGCGGCGCTGAACCCCGGCCCGCCCTCCAGATCGGGGCGCGAGACGAGAGCGAAGGGGACATCCGGATGCCCGGCCGCCGTCATCACGAGCTCGTCAGCGAGCGCCGCAGCTCGCCCGCTGAGCTGTGCCATCCCGTCGGAGTCGAGGGCAGCGTAGGTTGCGATCTCGCTGGCGAGTGGGTCGGGGGTGACACACGCGGTCAGGGTGCTGGCGGTGATGGCGACGGCGAGTGCGGTCGGGATGATGGAAGTTTTCATACCGAGAGCGTCACGGCCGGGCATCCCGGGCCGTCAGGGTGTGCAGTCCCGCGACCGGTCCCGTCGGTGAGGCCTACTGACGTTCGGCGAGCATCGACTCCATGAGTGCGATCTCCGATTCCTGCGCCTTCACGATGCTCGTCGCGAGGTCACGCACGACGGTGGTGTCGGTGCGCGCGAGCACACCTTCCGCCATCTCGACTCCGCCCTGGTGGTGGGCGATCATGAGCTCAAGGAAGAGGCGTTCGGCTTCCACCCCGCTGAGCTCGGACAGTTCGTTGAGCTGGTCGAGGGTCGCCATTCCGGGCATGGGGGCGCCCGGCTCGTGTGTCGGCGTATCGCCGCTGTGTCCGTGCTCCGAACCGTCGGGTGCCGGTCGCGTCATCCACGTCATCGCGGGCTCGCCGAGTTGCGGCAGACCCCACGATGCGAGCCAGCCGTACATCTGACCGGCCTGTTGTGCCTGTGTGGTGGCGATGTCATACGCGAGCTGACGCACCGCGGGATCATCGGTGCGATCCCGAATGATCATGGCCATCTGCACGGCCTGCTGATGGTGCACTTGCATGTCGCGGGCGAAACCAGCATCCGCGCTTGTTGTGGTGGGCAGCACAACCACCGGCGCGGTCACGCGACCGATGGCGAAAGCGCCGCCCACAAGCACGAGCGCGACGACGATGGCGGCGGCGAGAAGACGACCTCGCCCCGCTCCCGTCGAGGAATCAGGCAATCTGACCGGGCCCGTCGACACCGCCAGTGCACGGCGCGCCAGGCTCCGGTCCGGTGGGCGACTGCCAGTACTTCTGGAGGAAGGACTGGAGACGCTCGTCGGTCACACTGTCGAGCGGCACCTGCGCACCCCACGCGGACGCGACGAGAGGCGAGTCGAGGCCGTCGTACGGCGAGATGACGATGTAGCTGGACGGAAGCTGGGTGCGCAGTTCGGCGATCGCGTCGGCGTCGATGTCGTCGGGGTTGTAGGTGACCCACACCGCGCCGTGCTCGAGGGAGTGCACGGCGTTCATGTCGGGGACCGGCTCCGTGTACACGCCACAGTTGAGCCACGTCGCGCTGTGATCGCCACCGGCGGGCGGGGTCATCGTGTAGGTGACAACATCCTCCACGTGGTTGGCCGTCAGGTCGTCGTAGGTGATGAGCCCCTCGATCTCGATGTCACCGGGGTCGCCCGAGGCGACAGGGTCCGGTGCCGATTGCGGTTGGGTCGAGGGAACGATGACGACAAACGTCACAATGAGGGCGACAACGGCGATAGCGCCGACGATCGCAGCCGCAATCCCGATCGTGCGGGTGCGCTTCTCTGCGGCCTGCTTCTTCTTGAGCGCTGCGACCTTCGCTGCACGCTGCGCTTCGCGCTGCTGCTTGACGGTCAGTTTCTGAGAGTTATCGGACACGGCATCCTCGTCATCGGGCGGGGCAAGTCTTATCGGTTCATTCTGTCGTATGGATGCTCGGAGACCGGTGTGAACGCCGGAGCCTCCCCACCCCGTAATACACCAAGGGCCCGCTGGTAGATTGGCCGCACCATGAAGTACGCCAATACTGTCCTCGACACGATCGGGGATACACCCCTCGTCCGCCTGAACGCCGTGACGGAGGGCATCGAGGCGACGGTGCTGGTCAAGGTCGAATACTTCAACCCCGGCGGCTCCTCGAAGGACCGCATCGCGACCCGCATCATCGACGACGCCGAGGCCAAAGGTCTCCTGAAGCCGGGCGGAACAATCGTTGAGCCAACGAGTGGCAACACGGGCATCGGCCTCGCGCTCGTCGCCCAGCAGCGCGGCTACCGGTGCATTTTTGTGCTCCCGGACAAGGTCGGCGAAGACAAGCGAAACGTGCTGCTCGCGTACGGTGCCGAGATCGTTGTGACCCCGACGGCCGTTGCACCCGAGAGCCCAGAGTCCTATTACTCGGTGAGCGACAGGCTCGCGCGCGAGATCCCGGGAGCGTTCAAACCGGACCAGTACTCCAACATGAACGGGCCGCTCAGCCACTACGAGACCACGGGCCCTGAGATCTGGCGCGACACCGAGGGGCGTATCACCCACTTCGTTGCCGGTGTCGGCACCGGCGGCACCATCTCGGGTGTCGGTAAATACCTCAAGGAGCAGAACCCGGGAGTCGTTGTGATCGGCGCCGACCCCGAAGGCTCGGTGTACTCCGGTGGTACCGGACGCCCCTACCTCGTCGAAGGTGTCGGGGAGGACTTCTGGCCGAGCGCATACGACGGCACCGTCGTCGACCAGATCATTGCGTCATCGGATGCCGAATCCTTCGACTTCACCCGCAGGCTCGCCCGTGAGGAGGGGCTCCTCGTCGGCGGCTCCAGTGGTCTCGCCGTGGCATCCGGTCTCAAAGCTGCGCGTGAGCTCGGCCCGGACGATGTCATGGTCATTCTCCTGCCCGACGGTGGCCGCGGGTACCTCGGCAAGGTCTTCAGCGACAAGTGGATGCGGTCCTACGGCTTCCTTCCCGCCGAGGAGGATCGCACGGTCGCCGACCTGGTCGGTACGAAAGACCCGGACCTCGCTGGCCTCGTGCACGTGCATCCGTCGGACACGGTCCGCCACACGATCGACAAGATGCGCCGTTTCGATATTTCGCAAATGCCCGTCCTCACGGCGGAGCCACCCGTCGTCATGGGAGAGGTTGTCGGCTCGATCGACGAGAAAACCCTCATCGACGCCGTCTTCAGCGGCCGTGCTCAGCTCACCGACGCACTCGAGGAATTCGTCGGCCCCCCGCTCGGTTTGATCGGAATGCAGGATTCGGTCGAGGCGGTTCGCGACGCGCTCGCGGAGTCCGACGCCCTCCTGGTAACAAGCGATGGGAAGCCGGCCGCCGTGGTCACGCGCCACGACCTGCTCGCCTTCCTCAGCGCCTGACTCGACTTCACCCGACAGAGAGATCCCCCGTGTCCGAAACACCCGACTACCACTTCTCTACCCGAGCCATCCGTGCCGGCCAGGACTTCGACCCGTCGACGGGCTCGGTTGTCCCTCCCGTCTATCTCACGTCGACGTTTGTGCAGGACGGCATCGGGGGTTTCCGTGGAGGCTACGAGTACGCGCGCGGCGGTAATCCCACACGCGATTCGCTCCAAGAGTTGCTCGCCTCCCTCGAGGGGGGAGCCGCGGCCTTCAGCTTCGCCTCCGGACTCGCGGCGGAGGACACCCTGCTGCGATCCATCCTGAAGCCCGGTGACCACATCGTCATGGGTAACGACGTCTACGGCGGAACCCACCGGCTCGTGAGCCGCGTGTTTGTGCCGTGGGGGGTCTCGATTTCCACGGTCGAGATGGGTGACCTCGAGATGGTCCGCCACGCGATCCGGCCGGACGCCACCAAGATCCTGTGGGTCGAGACGCCGTCGAATCCGCTCATGAAGATCACCGACATCGAGGCGCTCGCCGCCCTCGGCCACGAGTTCGGCGCGACCGTTGTTGTCGACAACACCTTTGCCTCGCCCTACCTGCAGCGCCCCCTCGAACTCGGGGCGGATGTTGTTGTGCACTCCACAACCAAGTACCTCGGTGGCCACTCCGACGTGCTCGGCGGTGCAATCGTTCTGAACGATCCCGAGCTCATCGAGAAGGTCGGGTTCCTTCAGTTCGGTGTTGGGGCCGTCTCCGGTCCGATGGATGCCTGGCTCACCGTTCGGGGAATCAAGACCCTTGCCGTGCGCATGGACAAGCACTCCGCGAATGCCGCGGCGATCGCGGATCGCCTGGTCGGGCATCCGAAGCTCGAGCGGGTCTTCTACCCGGGTCTGCCGGATCACCCCGGTCACGATTTGGCCGCCCGCCAGATGAAGTCGTTCGGCGGGATGATTTCGGTTGCTGTCGCCGGTGGTGCCGCCGCGGCCAAACGTTTCGCGGAGTCCACGGTGCTCTTCCAGCTGGCCGAGTCGCTCGGTGGTGTCGAGTCGCTCATCGGCTACCCGTCGGAGATGACGCACGCGTCGGTCAAGGGCACGGCCCTCGAGGTGCCGGAGAACATCGTGCGCCTCTCGGTCGGTATTGAGGACGTCGACGATCTCATCGCCGACCTCCTCGGCGCGCTCGACCGCCTGTAGGACCCCGGCTCGTCCTACTCGATGCCGGTGGCGGCTTATGCCGTTCGCTTGGCAGGAATGTGCTCGTGTTGGCGAAACTGCCACTCCACAATGGAAACGTGACCACGACGAATGAGCGGGCGGATGCCGAGGCCCCCGCACACACGGGGCGCATCGGTGTCGTGCAGGCATCGGCCCTGTACATCGCCGCGGTGCTCGGAACGGGCATCCTCGTGCTGCCGGGGCTCGCCTCCGAGGCGGCGGGGCCTGCGTCGATCCTTGCCGTTGCCGCCGTGTTCCTCCTCTCCATCCCTCTCGCGAGTACGTTCGGTGCGCTCGCCGCGCGATATCCGGACGCGGGCGGAGTTGCTACTTTCGTGCGGCTCGCCCTCGGGGATACCGCAGCTCGGATGGCCGGCTACTGGTTTCTCTTCGGTGTCCAGTTCGGTGCGCCCGTTGTGGCAACACTCGGCGCGGAATACCTCGCGTCGGCGATCGGTGCCGACCGCTCGGTGGTGTGGATGATCGCACTGGCCTTTCTCGCGGTGCCGCTCGGGATCGGATTTTTCGGTCTGCGAGTGAGCGGAAAGGTCCAGCTCGGGCTCACGGGTCTCCTCGTTGTTGTTGTGCTCGGTGTTGTCGCCGTCACGGCGCCCGACGTGCGCACGCCGAACTTCGAACCGTTCCTCCCGCACGGCTGGGCCGGGGTCGCCACGGCGATCAGTCTCTTCGTGTGGGCCTTCGCCGGGTGGGAGGCCGTGACACACATTGCGGGCGAGTTCCGTAACCCGCGGCGCACGATCCCCATTGCGACCGCCGTTGCGGTGGTTGTGGTGGGAGCGGCCTACCTCGCCCTACAGGTGGTGACGGTCGGTGTGCTCGGCGGCGACGGCGCACCGAGTGTGGTGCCCCTCATCGATCTTGTCGCGGTGAGTGTTCCGGAGTGGGGGCCCGCGGTCGTCGCGGCGATTGCCGCGGTTGTCGCGCTCGGTGTGTTGAACGCGTACGTTCCGGCGTTCGCGAACCTCGCGGCATCCCTCGGTCGAGACGGCCACCTCCCGCGCTGGTTCGGCAAGGGGGCCGAGGCGGGTGCCGTGCCGCGGCGTGCACTGGCCCTTATCGCGGTCATCGAACTGGCGTATTTCGGCATCGCGGCCTCGCGGGGGCTCGACCTCACCCCGTTCATCCTCATCCACACGTCGTCGATGGTGGCCGTCTACGTGGTGGGCTCGCTCGCCGCCGTGCGGTTGCTCGCGCGCTTCAGCCTCGGCTGGTGGATGGCCGTGGTCTCGCTTGTCCTCACCGTTGGGCTGCTCGTGCTCGCGGGTGCCAACCTGCTCATCCCCGCACTTCTTGCCGTGATCGCTGTCGTGGTCACGGTCGTGCGCATCAGAAGGAGAACTCGTGCCCAATGAGACACGCCGCCGCGTCGTCGACCTCAGCCACGTCATTCGCGCAGGCCTCGTCACCTACCCCGGGCTGCCCGCTCCCGAGATCGAGCCGTTTCTCACTCGAGAGGACTCTCGCGGAAAGTATGCGGAGGGTACGGAGTTCGCGATGGATGTCATCCGCCTCATCGGAAACACGGGCACCTACCTCGACAGCCCCTGGCACCGGTACGCGGACGGCGCCGACCTTGCCGGCCTGGATCTCGCGACTCTTGTCGATCTCCGGGCCGAGGTTTTCCACATCCGAGACTCGACGGAGCGCGGAGTGCCTGCCGGTGTATTCCAGGAACGGAATGTGACGGATGCCGCGGTGCTCATCGACACCGGATGGAGCAACCACTTCGGTACCCCCGCCTACGGGGTCGACGCCCCGTACCTCTCGCGCGAGGCGGTCGAGTACCTGGTGGACCAGCGCCCGGCGCTCGTCGGAATCGACTCGCTCAATATCGACGACACCCAGAGCGGGGGCGAGCGCCCCGTGCACTCGGCTTTGCTCGCCGCGGGAATCCACGTCGTTGAGCACCTCACGCGACTCGACGAACTGCCGCCGAGTGGTGCCCGATTCACGGCTGCGCCGCCGGCGATCCACGAGTTCGGCACCTTCCCGGTGCGAGCGTTCGCGATCCTGGACTGACGTCCCTCGCGCGGCCCTGCACTAAGGTCGGGGACGTGGCCAGCGCGGGAGACGGACAAAAGCCCAACATCCGTCATGTCGCGCGCCTGGCCGGCGTCTCGCACACCACGGTGTCCCGCGTCATCAACGATCACCCGCGTATCGCGCCGGAAACGCGTGAGCGTGTTCTCGGCATCATGCGCGAGCTCAACTACCGACCCAATAGCGCGGCCCGCGCTCTCGCCAACCGTCGAACTCACCGGATCGGCGTCATCGTGGACAGTGTTGTCGAGTTCGGTCCCGGCAGCACGGTGCGGGCCATTGAGGAGGCGGCGCACGAGCGCGGATACACGGTGAGCACGATTGCCGTCGACGACCGCGTCTCGACCTCCGATGCGCTCGGCACCCTCGATGCCATCGGCGTCGACGGGCTCTGCCTCATCACTCCGCGGTCGTCGTCGGTCGAGTCGCTGCGATCGGGAGCGCTCGATGTGCCAGCGCTTGTGGTGGGGCCTGAGCCCGAGCCCGACTTTTTCACCGTCTCGGTTGATCAGCGCCGCGGCGCCCGCCTCGCGGTCGAGCACCTGATCGAGCTCGGGCACCGCGACATCCTCCATCTCGCCGGCCCCCTCGACTGGCTGGATGCCCGTGCGCGCGCATCGGAGTGGACCCGCTGCATGACCGAGGCGGGTCTGCGCCCGCGTCCCGTTGTGGTGGGGGACTGGACCTCGGACTCCGGTTACGCGTTCGGTCGCAGCCTCACGACCATGCCCGCGTTCACGGCGGTGTTCGCCGCCAACGACCGGATGGCGCTGGGTCTCATCCACGCGTTACACGAGCAGGGCATCCGGGTTCCCGACGACATCAGTGTCATCGGCTTCGACGACCTGCCGGATGCTCGGCATTTTCTTCCGCCGCTCACGACGGTCAGCCAGGATTTCCGCTCCCTCGGGGTGCTCAGCATGGAGACTCTTCTCGCCGCGATCGAGAGACGCGATGCGCCAGATCGCGGCCTCATCGAGCCGCATCTCGTGGTGCGCAACTCCACGGCGGCACCGCGAAGCTGAGCCCCCGCCCTCACCGCACCCTGTTGTCCGGTGCGCATGTGACCGGTAACATGGCCCACTGTGACTACCTATAGCCTCGATGTCGAGGCCTCCATCGCCGAGCTTCGCGCCCAGGTCGCAGAGCTCCACAACGAACTCGTCCGCAACAACCTCGTCGTCTGGACCGGCGGCAACGTCTCCGGTCGCGTGCCCGGTGCCGACCTCTTCGTCATCAAGCCCTCCGGAGTCGTCTACGACGAACTCAGCCCCGAGAACATGATCCTGTGTGATCTCGACGGCGACGTCATCCCCGGCACTCCGGGGTCCGAGCGCAGCCCGTCGAGCGACACCGCGGCCCACGCCTACGTGTATCGCAACATGCCGTGGGTCGGTGGAGTCGTGCACACACACTCCACCTACGCCACGGCGTGGGCGGCACGCGGCGAAGAGATCCCGTGCGTCATCACCGCGATGGCGGACGAGTTCGGTGGCCCGATCCCGATCGGGCCCTTCGCCATCATCGGGGACGACTCCATCGGTCGCGGCATCGTCGACACGCTGAGCGGTCATCGGTCTCGCGCGGTGCTCATGCAGAATCACGGGCCGTTCACGATCGGCGTCTCCGCTCGCGACGCCGTGAAGGCTGCGGTCATGGTGGAGGATGTCGCGCGCACCGTGCACCTCGCGCGAGAGGCCGGGTCGCTCATCCCCATTCCCCAGGAGGCGATCGACCGCCTCTACGACAGGTATCAGAACGTTTACGGACAGGGAGAGGACGAGCGCCGATGAACTCAGCAGTTGACGCGATCAGTTCAGGCCGGGCATCCCTCGGGATCGAGCTCGGCTCGACCAGAATCAAGGCGTGCCTCGTGGGCGACGACCCTTCCGAGGTGCTTGCCGTCGGCGACTTCGAGTGGGAGAACCAACTCGTCGACGGTCGCTGGACGTACTCCCTCGACTCCGTGTGGCAGGGTGTGCAGGCCGCCTACGTGGGGCTCGCGGATGACGCGGAACGGCGCCACGGCGTTCGCCCTACCTCCTTCGGCGCCATCGGCATTTCGGCGATGATGCACGGCTACCTCGCGTTCGACGCGGACGGCGAACTTCTCGTCCCCTTCCGCACGTGGCGCAACACGTCGACGGGGCCAGCGGCAGAGGCGCTCACCGAAGCGTTCGGGTTCGCGATCCCCCTGCGGTGGTCGGTCGCGCACGTCTACCAGGCGGTGCTCGACAACGAGAGCCACGTTGCGCACATCGACTACCTCACGACCCTCGCAGGTTACGTGCACTGGAAGCTCACGGGAGAGCGGGTCCTCGGCGTCGGAGATGCCTCCGGCATGTTCCCGATCAACGATGCCACCCGCGGATATGACGAGACCATGCTGACCGCGTTCGACGGGCTCGTCGCACAGCGTGCGCCGGGGTTGGACCTGCGGTCGGTGCTACCTGCGGTCCTTCCGGCCGGACGCGAGGCTGGAGCCCTCACCGAGGAGGGCGCCGCGCTCCTCGACCCAACGGGATCGGTGAGGCCGGGCATCCGGTTCGCTCCTCCCGAGGGCGACGCGGGAACCGGCATGGTCGCGACCAACGCTGTCGCACCTCGCGGTGGCAACGTGAGCGCCGGCACCAGCATCTTCGCCATGGTCGTGCTCGAGGGGCCACTCGCGAACCTCCACGAGGAACTCGACCTCGTCACGACTCCTGCTGGCGACCCCGTGGCAATGGTCCACTGCAACAACGGTGCGAGCGAACTCGCCGCCTGGGTGGGGCTCTTCCGACGGTTCGCCGAGTCCGCGGGTGCCGATATCGATGCGGATGCCGTCTACCGCACGCTCTTCACCGAGTCGCTCGACGGCGCGGCCGACGCCGGCGGACTTCTCGCCTACAACCAGCTCTCGGGCGAGCCGATCGTCGGCCTCGACGAGGGACGGCCGCTGGTGGTGCGCGCCGACGATAGCGTGTTCTCCCTCGCGAACTTCATGCGAGCGCAGCTCTACGGTGTGTTCGCGTCCCTGAGTATCGGAATGTCGGTGCTCGACGAGGAGGGTGTTGCCCTCGATCGGATGTATGCCCACGGCGGCATCTTCCGCACCGCGGGTGTCGCCCAACGTTTTCTCGCGGCGGCGCTGAATGCGCCGGTCTCCGTGGCAGCAACCGCGTCCGAGGGCGGACCGTGGGGCATGGCGGTGCTCGCCGCGTACACGGCATCCGGCGCTGAACAGAGCCTGCCCGACTACTTGCGCGACCGGGTGTTCCAGGGCGCGCAGCTCAGCGACGTCGATCCTGACCCCGCCGACGTTGCCGGCTTTGCCTCGTACCTCGAGCGCTACCGCGCGGGGCTCGCCATCGAGCACGCCGCGATCCAGGCCCTCTGACTCACGCACGAACAACAACAAGGACACATCATGACGAGCATCATCCCGGACCTCACGACCAAAACCGTGTGGTTCCTCACCGGCAGCCAGGACCTCTACGGAGAGGAGACCCTGCGCCAGGTCGCCGAGCAATCCCAGGAGGTCGCGCGAGCCCTGGAGGAGTCGTCCGACATCCCGGTCACGATCGAGTGGAAGCCTGTGCTCAAGTCGAGTGACGGCATCCGTCGAGCCATGATCGACGCCAACTCCGATGACAACGTCATCGGTGTCATCACGTGGGCGCACACGTTCAGCCCGTCGAAGATGTGGATTCACGGACTCAACGTGCTCGAGAAGCCGTTGCTACACCTTCACACCCAGGCGAACGTCGCGCTGCCGTGGGACGAGATCGACTTCGACTTCATGAACCTCAACCAGGCCGCCCACGGCGACCGGGAGCACGCCTACATCCTCAGCCGCATGAACGTGCCGCGCAAGACGGTGGTGGGCCACGTCAGTAACCCCGCAGTTCTCTCGCAGGTGGGCAACTGGACTCGCGCCGCGGCCGGGTGGGATGCCGCGCAGAACATGAAGCTCGCGCGCTTCGGCGACAACATGCGCTTCGTTGCCGTCACGGAGGGGGACAAGACCGAGGCCGAGATTCGTCTCGGCGTTCAGGTCAACACGTGGGGTGTGAACGAGCTCGCGGATGCCGTCCACGCGGCCTCGGACGCCGACATCGACGCCCTCGTCGCCGAGTACGAGGCCACCTACGACGTTGTTCCGGAACTGCGGAAGGGGGGCGAGCGTCACGAGTCCCTCCGCTACGGCGCGGCCATCGAACTGGGTCTGCGGAGTTTCCTCGAGGCAGGGGGCTTCACTGCCTTCACCACGAGCTTCGAGGATCTCGGCGCGTTGCGTCAGCTACCGGGGCTCGCGGTGCAGCGCCTCATGGCCGACGGCTACGGTTTCGGAGCGGAGGGCGACTGGAAGACGGCGGTGCTCGTGCGCGTCGCAAACGTCATGGGTGCAGGGCTCCCCGGCGGGGCATCCCTCATGGAGGACTACACCTACCACCTCACGCCGGGGGAGGAGAAGATCCTCGGCGCCCACATGCTCGAGGTGAGTCCGTCGCTCACGACCTCGAAGCCGAGCCTCGAGATCCACCCGCTCGGCATCGGCGGCAAGGAGGACCCGGTTCGCCTGGTCTTCACGGCCGACTCCGGCCCCGCGGTTGTTGTGGCGCTGAGCGACATGCGCGATCGCTTCCGCCTCGTCGCCAACGTCGTCGAGAACGTGCCGCTCGACGCCCCCATGCCGAAGCTCCCGGTCGGTCGTGCGGTGTGGAAGCCCGCACCCGACTTCGCGACGAGCGCCGCTGCGTGGCTCACGGCGGGTGCGGCACACCACACGGTCATGTCGACCGCGGTGAGTGTCGACGTGTTCCGCGATTTCGCCGAGATGGGTGGCATCGAGCTCCTCGTCATCGACGAAGACACAACCCTGCGTGACTTCCAGCGCGAGGTGCGCTGGAACGCCGCCTACTACCGCCTAGCCCAGGGCATCTAAACCTCGGTACGTTACGGAGGATGCCACGCCGGTGCGGCCACTCGAGGTGGCCGCACCGCGGCGTGGCATCCTCCGCAAACGTCGCCCCGAGAGCGTTCGGGGTACGACGTGGTATAAAAATGTGAACGTACACACGAGCGATGGGGCGCGGACGGAACATGGAGCCAGAGAAGGTTCGTGCGCCGAACATCCGTGATGTCGCTCGTCTTGCTGGCGTCTCGTACCAGACCGTGTCCCGTGTGCTCAACGATCACCCGAGCATCCGGGAGTCGACGAAACAGCGTGTTCTCGAGGTTATCCGGGAGATCGGCTACCGCCCGAACCAGGCGGCTCGCGCTTTGGTCACGAGCCGGTCGCGCACGATCGGTGTGCTCACGGCCCAGACGGTGAACTATGGGCCGTCTACGAGTGTGACGGCCATCGAGCACGCCGCGCGCGAGGCCGGCTACCGCATCACGATCACGAGTATCGCCTCCAAGGACTACGCCTCGATTCGCTCCGCGCTCGATCACCTGCGCACCCAAGCCGTCGAGGCCATCGTCGTGATTGCGCCCCAGGTCCGTGTGCTCGAGGCGATTCGCGAACTCGATCTCGACGTGCCCTACATCACCCTGCAGAATGCAGAACTCGGTGCCCACAGTATGTCGATCGACCAGGTCGCTGGCGCGCGTATGGCCACACGACACCTCATCGACCTCGGGCACACCGAGATCATGCACATCTCCGGTCCTCAGGACTGGATCGAGGCGGAAGCCAGGATGCAGGGCTACCTCGACGAACTCAACGATCGTGATCTTCGCACCAGGGCACCGATCCTCGGTGACTGGACCGCGCACTTCGGCTACTACGCGGGGCTCGAGCTCTTGCGCTTCCGCGACTTCACGGCACTCTTTGCGGGCAATGACCAGATGGCGCTCGGCTTCATTCACGCGTGCTGGGACTCCGGTTTGGATGTGCCGGGGGACATCAGTGTCGTCGGTTTCGACGACATCCCCGAGGCTGCGCACTTCTACCCGCCGTTGACGACGGTGCGCCAGAACTTCGCCGAGATCGGACGTCGGGCTATCTCGTTGCTGCTGGCTGAACTCCAGGGTGACCCGGTCGACCACGCGCAGATCGAGCCGGAACTGGTGGTCCGCCGTTCCTCCGCTGCACCGCGTTCCTGAACCTCATAGCTGGCTGTCATCGTTTCGTGATCATCCAGGCTTGACAGATGTGACCGTTTCGCGTGTAGTGTGTTCCCCGGCATGTGAAACGGTCACATCGGCAGTCACATGGCCAGTCGAGAACAAGACGATGGAGTCGCATGAAAGCCTTCACCCCCGAGATCGAGGTGGCGATCGCGCGCACCCGGGATGAGGTCGCAGCGCTTCACTCCGAGCTCGTTCGCAACGGCCTCGTCGCGTGGACGGGCGGTAACGTCTCCGGTCGCGTTCCTGGCGCCGACGTCTTCGTCATCAAGCCCTCCGGTGTGAGCTATGACGAGCTCAGCCCCGAGAACATGATCGTGTGCGACCTCGACGGCTCGATCATCCCCGACACCCCCGGCAGTGAGCGTGCGCCGTCGAGCGACACCGCTGCCCACGCCTACGTCTACCGCAACATGGAGCACGTCGGTGGTGTCGTCCACACGCACTCCCCCTACGCGACGGCCTGGGCCGCGCGAGGCGAAGCGATCCCGTGTGTGCTCACGGCCATGGCCGACGAGTTCGGCGGCGAGATCCCCGTTGGACCCTTCGCGATCATCGGCGACGACTCCATCGGTCGCGGCATCGTCGAAACGCTGAGCGGTCACCGCTCGCGTGCGGTGCTCATGCGCAATCACGGCCCATTCACGATCGGTCGTGACGCACGCGACGCCGTGAAGGCCGCCGTCATGCTCGAGGATGTCGCGCGCACCGTGCACATCGCGCGTCAGGGCGGCGAGCCACTCCAGATTCCGCAGGGCGCCATCGACTCGCTCTACGACCGGTATCAGAACGTTTACGGACAGCACGCCAAGGCGGTGCTCCCGTGACCACACAGGACTCCCCGGGATTCGTCCCGGTCAGAGACCCGGCCTTCATGGACGAGGCCGGGAAAGTTGCACCGAATACAACGACAACGAAGTCCATCAATCGAAAGGAAACACAGTGAAGAAGAGAGCACTTCTTTCGCTCGTCGCCTCTGGCGCCCTGGTCGTCGGCCTTGCTGCCTGCGCCCCGGCCGGTAACGGCGGCGACTCCGGTGGCGGCGAAGGCGGCCTCATCGGTGTTGCGATGCCCACCAAGTCCTCGGAGCGTTGGATCGCCGACGGCAACGCCGTCAAGGCGACGCTCGAGGAGCAGGGCTTCCAGGTCGACCTGCAGTACGCGGAGGATGACATCCCCACGCAGGTCAGCCAGATCGAGAACATGATCACCAAGGGTGCGAAGGCACTCATCATCGCGTCGATCGACGGCACGACCCTCTCCGAGGTTCTGCAGACCGCCGCGGATGCCGAGATCCCCGTGATCGCGTATGACCGCCTCATCCGCGACTCCGAGAACGTCGACTACTACGCGACCTTCGACAACTTCCTCGTCGGCCAGCAGCAGGCGTGGACGGTCCTCAACGGCCTCGGACTCACCGAGCTCGACGGAACGCCCATCGACGGTGCGCCCGCCGGTCCGTTCAACATCGAGCTCTTCGCTGGTTCGCTCGACGACAACAACGCGTTCTTCTTCTGGGATGGCGCGATGGATGCCTTCCAGCCGTTCTTCGACAACGGAACGCTCGTCGTCAAGTCGGGTCAGACCACGATCGAGCAGGCCGCGACGCTCCGCTGGGACGGCGAGACCGCTCAGAGCCGCATGGAGGACCTCCTCACCGCGAACTACTCGGACGGCAGCAAGGTCAACGCCGTTCTCAGCCCGTACGACGGCATCTCGCGTGGAATCATCTCCGCCCTCACCGACGCCGGATACTCGGTCGGTGCAGAGTGGCCGATCATCTCCGGTCAGGACGCCGAGGTCGACTCGGTCAAGGCGATCCTCGCTGGTGAGCAGTACGCGACCATCTTCAAGGACACGCGTGAGCTCGCAAAGGTTGCGGCCGGTATGGCCATCGCGATCCTGAACGGCGACGAGCCCGAGGTCAACGACACCGAGACGTACGACAACGGCGTCAAGGTCGTTCCGTCCTACCTCCTCCCGCCGGTTCCGGTTGTGAAGGACAACGTCGTCGAGGCTCTCGTCGACACCGGTTACTGGACTGAGGCTGACCTCGGTCTGTAATACCAGGGTCGTCTAGACCCACCGCCGGTGGCGGGGGAGAGCATCCCTCGCCACCGGCTCCCTCCACTTTTTCCGCAAGCCGACCGCCCGCAGTAGGGCCCCGATCAAGGAAGACGGCACAGTGACTCAGAACATCCTCGAGATGCGGTCCATCACGAAGACCTTCCCCGGAGTGAAGGCGCTCTCGAACGTCACGCTCGAGGTCGCGCGAGGCGAGGTTCACGCCATTTGTGGTGAGAACGGCGCCGGCAAGTCGACGCTCATGAAGGTGCTCTCCGGTGTGTACCCGCACGGTACCTACGAGGGTGACATCGTCTTCGAGGACAAGGTTGTCGAATTCCGCGACATCCGCGACTCCGAGGCCGAGGGCATCGTCATCATCCACCAGGAGCTCGCCCTCAGCCCGTACCTCTCGATCGCCGAGAACATCTTCCTCAACAACGAGGTCAAGGGGCCGCTCGGTCTCATCGACTGGAACAAAACCAACCAGGAGGCGAAGGCGCTCCTGGCCCGCGTCGGCCTCAAAGAGAACCCGACCACCCGCATCATGGACATCGGTGTCGGCAAGCAGCAGCTCGTGGAGATCGCCAAGGCGCTCTCCAAGCGCGTGAAGCTCCTCATCCTCGACGAACCGACCGCGGCCCTCAACGACGAGGACTCCGACCACCTGCTCGACCTGATCCTTCACCTCAAGGGCCAGGGGATCACGTCGATCATCATCAGCCACAAGCTCAACGAGATTAAGAAGATCGCCGACTCTGTGACGGTCATCCGCGACGGCAAGACGATCGAGACGATCGCCAAGTCGGATGTCACGGAGGAGCGCATCATCAAGGACATGGTCGGTCGCGACCTCGAACACCGCTACCCCGACCACACGCCGCACATCGGCGAAGAGATCCTCCGCGTCGAGGACTGGACCGCCCACCACCCGCAGGACCCGACGCGTGTCATCGTCGACCGGGTCAATCTCACGGTGCGTCGCGGTGAGATCGTCGGTATCGCCGGCCTCATGGGGGCGGGGCGTACCGAGTTCGCGATGAGCCTCTTCGGACGCTCCTACGGGTCACGCGTGAGCGGCAAGGTGTTCAAGGAGGGCAAGGAGATCCAGACGCGAACGGTCGACGAGGCCATTCGCAACGGACTCGCGTACGCGACCGAGGATCGCAAGACCTATGGCCTCAACCTCATCGAGGACATCAAGCGCAACGTCTCGGCGGCAGCCCTCGGCAAACTCGCGAAGCTCGGCCTCGTCAACGACAACGAGGAATACAAGGTCGCCAACGAGTACCGCAAGAGCATGAACATCAAGGCTCCGACGGTGCTCGCGAAGACGGGCAAGCTCTCGGGAGGAAACCAGCAGAAGGTCGTGCTGTCGAAGTGGATCTTCTCCGACCCCGACGTGCTGATCCTGGATGAACCGACTCGCGGTATCGACGTCGGCGCCAAGTACGAGATCTACACGATCATCAATCGCCTCGCCGCACAGGGCAAGGGCATCATCGTCATCTCGTCGGAGCTGCCGGAGTTGCTCGGCATCTGCGACCGCATCTACGCACTCTCCGAGGGCCGTATCACCGGTGAGCTTCCCATCGAGGAAGCCAACCCCGAAGCCCTCCTCACCCTCATGACCATGGAAACGCCCCGCTAGGGCCCGCCACACCCCACAAGGAGCACAGCACAATGTCGAACCTCGATACCGACCTCGTCGAGCAGGTCGGGCCTCCGCGCAATCGACTCACGAGCGCCCTCAGCCACGTCATCACCGACCTCGGCAAAAACGGCATCTTCCTCGCCCTCATCGCCGTGGTCGTGCTCTTCTCGATCCTGACGAACGGCATCCTGCTTTACCCGCAGAACATCTCCAACCTCATCGTGCAGAACGGGTACATCCTGATCCTCGCGATCGGTATGGTCATGGTCATCGTCGCGGGTCACATCGACCTGTCGGTGGGTTCCGTTGCGGCGTTCGTCGGCGCCGTGTCGGGTGTCTTCGCGGTGCAGTGGGGCCTGCCGTGGTGGCTGGCCATCATCCTGTCGCTGGGTGTCGGCGCGCTCGTCGGTGCCTGGCAGGGATTCTGGATCGCCTTCGTGGGGATTCCCGCCTTCATCGTGACCCTCGCGGGCATGCTCATCTTCCGTGGTCTTGCCCTCGTTGTTCTCGGCAACGCGAACATCGGTTCGTTCCCGGTCGAGTACCGCGCGCTCGGTAATGGATTCCTCACGGATGTCTTCGGCGAGTTCCCCATTGACCCGCTCACCATGGGTGTCGGTGTTATCGCGATCATCGCGTTCTGGGTCCAGCAGATCCGCGCCCGCCGCGGACGCCAGAGCTACGGCCAGGATGTCGAGCCGCTCGGCTGGTTCATCGGAAAGCTTGTGCTCCTCACTGTGGGTGTGCTGGCCTTCGCGTACGCGCTCGCGACCTTCAAGGGCATCCCGATCACGCTCATCATCCTCGCGGTGCTCGTCATGGTCTACGGCATCATCACCAACCGCAGTGTGTTCGGCCGCCACATCTACGCGATCGGTGGCAACCGCCACGCGGCAGAGCTGTCGGGTGTCAAGACCCGCCAGGTCGACTTCTGGATCTTCGTCAACATGGGCTTCCTCGCGGCGCTCGCGGGTCTCGTCTTCACCGCTCGTCTGAACCTCGCGGGCCCCAAGGCCGGTGACGGATTCGAGCTCGAGGCGATCTCGGCCGCCTTCATCGGTGGAGCTGCGGTTCAGGGCGGTGTGGGAACGATCGGTGGTGCCATCATCGGTGGTCTCATCATCGGTGTTCTCAACAACGGTATGTCGATCCTCGGTATCGGTATCGAGTGGCAGCAGGCCGTGAAGGGTCTCGTGCTGCTCTTCGCGGTCGCGTTCGACGTGTTCAACAAGCGTCGTTCCGGAGGCCGCTAACCGAAGGCTCACAGGGCCGCCGAAGGTAGGGAACTAATAGCGACATTCCTGGCATTAATGTTGCAATATTCCCTTACTTTCGGCGGCCGCTGTGCTTAAATGAACCCGTGAGTGACGTAACCGCCGGTTCATCCCGACTTCAGACGGACCTGTTTCAAATCCTGCGCGATGGCAAGGCGAGAACCCGAAGCGAGCTAGCCGGAATCACCGGGCTCGCGCGGTCCACCGTCGCGGCGCGCATCGAAGCGCTCATGGAGCTCGGTCTCATCGGCCCGATCGAGGACGCCGTGTCGACCGGAGGTCGCCCGTCGTCCCAGTTTGCGATCTCGGGCAGCAACCGCATCGTCGCGGGCGCCGACATCGGCGCATCCCACGTTCGAGTCGCGCTGAGCTCCCTCACGGGTGAGATCCAGGGTGAGCTCAAGGAGACCATTCCGATCGATCGCGGCCCGGAAGAGGTGCTCGGATGGGTCGTCTCCGGGCTCGAGAAACTCCTCGCGGAATCCGGCCGATCCGAAAGTGATCTGCTCGCCATCGGCGTTGGACTCCCCGGTCCGGTCGAGCACCGCTCCGGTCGCCCCATCAATCCGCCCATCATGCCCGGCTGGGACAAATTTGATGTACCCGGATGGATCGGGCGCTCGTTCTCGGTACCCGTCCTCGTCGACAACGACGTCAACATCATGGCCCTCGGCGAACGTCACGTCGCGTGGCCCGGAGTGGATCAGCTCATCTTCGTCAAGGTCGCCACGGGCATCGGCGCCGGCATCATCTCCGGCGGCGTACTGCAGCGCGGCGCCCAGGGCACAGCGGGCGACATCGGACACATCGCGGTGACCCGTGGCGAGGACATCCCGTGCCAGTGCGGTAACCGCGGATGCCTGGAGGCCCTGGCATCCGGACCGGCGATCGCGCGTGTCCTTCGTTCAGACAACGCCATCGAGGCGGAGACGAGCAACGACGTCGTGGGGCTCGTGAAACAGGGAAACCTGCAGGCCATCCAGGCGGTTCGACAGGCCGGGCGTGACATCGGCGAAGTACTCACGACGTGTGTGAGCCTCATGAACCCGCAAGTCATCGTCATCGGCGGATCGATCGCGCAGGCCGGCGAGCACATCATCGCGGGGGCTCGCGAGGTCGTCTACGCGCGATCGATGCCCTTGGCCACCGAGTCCCTCCACATCGTGCAGTCACGCACCGGAGCTGACGCGGCAATCGTGGGAGCGGCGCTTCTCGCGCTCGACCACGCGCTGTCCTACGTCAACGTGGAGAAGATGATTCTCGAGAACGAGCCGAAGCTCGCGCGAGCCTAGGCGCTGACCCGAAGGCCAGCGCCTAGCGCTCGTCAGACGGCCGCGTACTGCTCGCGGATGATCGGCCGGTAGTCCACCGCGGGCTCGGCCGACACGGGAACCACCCAAGCCGGGCGCTGGCCCGTGAGTGCCCACGCCGACTGCACCGCTGCACCCGCTGCGACATACTCGCCCGGCTGCGGAACAACGACGGGAACATCGAACACCTGGGCCGCGATCGTCGATACGGCGGGGTTCTGCGCTGCGCCACCCACGAGGAGGATGCGGCTGGCCGTAACTCCATTGGCGCGAAGGGCGTCGAGTCCCGCCGCGAGACCGCAGAGCAGACCCTCGATGGCGGCGCGCGCGAGGTTCTCGCGGGACGTCGAGGCGAGGGTCATGCCGAAGAGGGTGGCCGTGGCATCCGGCAGGTTGGGGGTGCGTTCGCCCTCGAAGTAGGGCTGGAGCACGAGACCCTCGGCGCCGGGCTGGGCCCTGAGGGCGAGCTCGCCGAGCTCGTTGTGTGTCACTCCGAGGAGCGCCGAGATCGAGTCGAGCACACGGGCTGCGTTGAGTGTTGCGACGAGGGGCAGGTACAGGCCGCTCGCGTCGGCGAAGCCCGCGACCGTTCCGCTGGCGTCGCGGCTCGGCGTCTCGGTGACGGCAAACACGGTGCCGCTCGTACCGATGGAGACCACAACATCTCCCGCGACGGCACCGAGGCCGAGGGCCGCGCCCGCGTTGTCGCCGGCACCTGGCCCGAAAACGAGGTTGCCGACCGCGCCCGCGCTCTCCGAGGGGGCAACGACACGCGGAACGATGGCCTCGTGGCCGAGGGCGATCGTCAGCAGCTCGTAGTCGTAGTCGTTCAGGGTGGGATTCCAGTAGCCGGTTCCACTCGCGTCGGAGCGATCCGTCGTGAGGGTGTCGAGACGCGGGTTCTCCGGGCCGAAGCCGCGCAGGCGCCACGTCAGCCAGTCGTGGGGGAGGGCGACCGCGGCCACACGTGCGGCGTTCTCCGGCTCGTTGTCGCGCAACCAGCGCAGCTTTGTCGAGGTGAAGCTCGCGACGGGCACCGAGCCGGTGCGCTCCACGATGTCCGGAACCTCAGCAGCGAGATCGCGAGCGGCCTGCGCCGAACGTGTGTCGTTCCAGAGCAGGGCGGGGCGGATGACGCGGCCGCCGGCATCGAGCACAACCATGCCGTGCTGCTGGCCCCCAACGGAGATGGCGGCCACGTCGTCGAGTCCACCCGCTTCCGCGATGGCGTCCTGCAGGGCATCCCACCACGCCTGGGGGTCTACCTCGGTTCCGGCCGGGTGGGATGCGCGGCCCGAGCGCACAACGGCGCCGGTCTCGGCATCCACGATGACAACTTTGCAGGACTGCGTCGATGAGTCGACGCCCGCGACCAGTGTGCGGTCACTCATGGGGTACCTCCGGTTGAGAGCGGGTGAAACGATTTCGTTGTGTAAAGAAAACCACCCCGCCTGGGGCTCCGAAGAGCACACCCAGACGGGGTGACGCTGTGTTTTCGGGTGACGGGACTAGCCGCGTGCGCCCATGAGGTGCTCGACAGCGAGCTGCTGCAGGCGAACGAAGTTGAAGCCCTTGCCGTTGAAGTAGGCAGTGGCGTCGAAGTCCTCGAACGCGGACTTGTCGGCGAGGAGCTCCTTGTAGGTCTCGCCGTCACCGAGCGTCGGAACCGAGATCTCGTCGACCTTGGCATCCTTGAGCGCCTGCTGGACCTCGGGGTCCGCACGGAAGGCAGCGGCACGCTCCTTGAGGAGCAGGTACATCTGCATGTTGGCCTTGACCGACTCCCAGACACCCGTCTCGTCCTCGGTGCGCGAGGGCTTGTAGTCGAAGTGACGCGGTCCGTCGTAGGACGGGGTGCCGTTCGGGCCACCGTTCTCGAGCAGGTCGACGAGCGAGAACGCGTTCTGCAGGTCGCCGTGACCGAAGACGAGGTCCTGGTCGTACTTGATTCCACGCTGACCGTTGAGGTCGATGTGGAAGAGCTTGCCGTGCTCCAGCGCCTGGGCGATGCCCTGCGTGAAGTTGAGGCCGGCCATCTGCTCGTGACCGGTCTCGGGGTTGAGGCCGACGAGCTCCGGACGGTCGAGGGTCGCGATGAACGCCATGGCGTGTCCCACAGTCGGCAGGAGGATGTCTCCACGGGGCTCGTTCGGCTTCGGCTCGATGGCGAAACGGATGTCGTAGCCGTTGTCCACGACGTAGTCACCGAGCGAGTTCACGGCCTCGCGGTAGCGCTCGAGCGCCCCACGGATGTCCTTCGCTGCGTCGTACTCAGCGCCCTCGCGGCCGCCCCACATCACGAAGGTCTTCGCACCGAGCTCGGCGGCGAGGTCGATGTTGCGGAGCACCTTACGCATCGCGAAGCGACGGACCTCGCGGTCGTTGGAGGTGAAGCCGCCGTCCTTGAAGACCGGGTGGCTGAACAGGTTCGTCGTGACCATCGGGATGATGAGACCGGTGTCCGCGAGCGCCTTCTTGAGACGGTCGATCTCGTGGCGACGCTCCTGCTCGGTCGCCTCGAAGGGGAAGAGGTCGTCATCGTGGAAGGTCATTCCGTACGCACCGAGCTCGCTCAGCTTGTTGACGGCGAAGACCGTGTCGACGGGTGCGCGGGTCGGTCCACCGAACGGGTCGGCGGCCTGCCAGCCGAAGGTCCAGAGTCCGAACGAGAACTTGTCCTCGCGGGTGGGGGTGAGAGAGCTCATGTTGTTCCTATTTCCTTGTTGAGATGGTCTAGCCCAGCCGGATGCCCGCGCTATCGCTTTCGCGCGTTGCCGCGCTCGGCGAGAGCCTGCTGGAGCATGACCGCGAGCACGATGATGATGCCCTTGGCAACAGCCTGGATCGACGTGTTCAGGTTGTTGATCGTGAAGATGTTGGTGAGGGTCGCGAAGATCAGAACACCGAAGACGGTGCCGATGATCGTTCCGCGTCCACCCGCGAGGAGGGTTCCACCGACAACGACGGCGGCGATCGCGTCGAGCTCGTACAGCGAGCCGTGCGTCGACACACCGGCCGTGGTGCGACCGAGGATCATGACCGCACCGATACCGGCTGCGAGTCCGGCGATCACGTAGAGGTAAACCGTGTGGCGCTTGACGTTGATACCGGCGAGGCGAGCCGCTTCACGGTTTCCACCGATCGCGACGGTGCGGCGACCGAAGGTCGTCTTGTTGAGGAGCACCCAGCCGACCGCGGCGACGATCGCGAACATCCACACGAGCGAGGGAATTCCGAGGAAGTCACCGCGTCCGAAGAACTCGACGAAGCTGTTGTCGCGAACGATCTGGCTCGTGCGGTTGGAGAAGATCTCCGCGAGACCGCGAGCGGCGACCAGCATGGCGAGGGTCGCCATGAAGGCGACAACTCGACCGTACGAGATCACGATTCCGTTGACGAGCCCCGCGAGGGCGCCGACGGCGATCGCGACGACAACCATGATCACCCAGGTGGTCTGTTCGGCGAAGATCTGCACCCACGACAGCGTGGCGACGACGGACGCGAGGCCGAGGACCGATCCGACCGAGAGGTCGATGCCGCCACCGATGATGACGAAGGTCATACCGATACTCAGCACACCGATGATCGATGCGAAGCGCACGAGGGTGAGGATGTTTTCGATGCTCGCGAAGCGCTCACCACCGGTGATGGCACCCACAACGAAGAGCAGGATGAGAGCAAGGATGAGGCCCAGGTTGCGGCCGAGGCCGCTGCCCATCAGGCGGGAGAAGCGAGCTTTGAAGCTCTTATCGTTCTTCTCCTGAGTCTCGATATCGACGGTCGTCGTGTTCACGCGGCCTTTCCTTCCATAACCAGGTCGAGCACTCCGTGCTCGTCAATCTCATTTGAGCTCACGGTGGTGAGCACACGTCCATCTGCGACAACCAGTACGCGGTCTGCGAGACCGAGTACCTCTTCGATTTCGCTGGAGACGACGATGATCGCCGTTCCCGCAGCGGTCAGCTCGCGAATGAGCTGGTAGATCTCCGACCGGGCGCCGACGTCGACACCGCGGGTGGGCTCATCGAGCAGAAGCACCTTCGTTCCGTGCACGACCCAGCGTGCGAGAAGGATCTTCTGCTGATTTCCTCCCGAGAGCAGTCCGGCTGCACGGTTCGGGTCGGACGGGCGCAGCTCGAACGCGTCGATCTGCTCCTGCGAGACCTTGCGCTCGGCGTTTTCGCGAACGAACGGACCGGCCGCGAATCGCGTGAAGGTCGAGAGGGTGATGTTCTTGTAGATCGGCTCGCCGAGCAGGAGGCCCTGGCTCTTGCGCTCCTCGGGGGAGAGCCCGATGCCGCGACGCACGGTATCGAGGATGGCCCCGGGCGGAAGTACCTTGCCGTCGAGGGTGACCGTTCCGCTGGTGCGCTTGATCGAGCCGTAAATCGTTTCGAGGATCTCCGAGCGGCCCGAACCGACGAGGCCGGCGAGTCCGATGACCTCTCCGGCGCGCACCTCGAGGTTGACACCCTCGAACATTCCGGCAGCGCCCAGGTCTTCGACCTTGAGCACGACGGGAGCGTCGGGGGCGACCGGGGTTGCTGGCGGGAAGACGTTCTCGATCTCGCGACCCGTCATGAGCTTGACGAGTTCCTTGGTCGGGGTGTCGGCGACGGCGAGGCCGTTGGCCATGCTGCGACCGTCCTTGATGACCGAGATGCGGTCACCGATCTGTCGGATCTCCTCGAGTCGGTGGGAGATGTAAACGACGGCGATGCCTTCGGAGGTGAGCTGGTCAACGACCTTGAACAGGTTCTTGACCTCTTCGGAGTCGAGCACGGCGGACGGCTCGTCCATGATGATGAGCTTGATGTCGTGCGAGAGGGCACGCGCCATCTGCACGATCTGCTTGTTGGCGGCGGACAGCGATCCCACCTCGCGCGTTGGCGCGAGGTCCCCGTGACCGAGGCGCTTGAGCAGTTCGCGTGTGCGACGGTTGGCCTCACGCGACTTCAGCATTCCGCCGCGGGCGAGTTCGTGGCCGAGGAAGATGTTCTCGGCGATGGTCAGCCCGTCGACGACGTCGAGCTCCTGGTACATCGTTGCGATGCCGAGATCGAGAGCCGCGGTGGGGCTACCGCCGATCGTGACCTCTTCGCCGTTCCAAAGGAACTCACCCTTGTCAGGAGTGTAGGCACCAGAGAGAATCTTGATGAGTGTCGATTTCCCGGCGCCGTTCTGGCCGAGGATGCAGTGAACCTCGCCTGGAGCGATGGACAGGTCGACACCTTTAAGGGCGCGCACCCCGGCGAAGGCCTTCGTGACGCCCTTCACCTCGAGCAGGGGTGTTTCATGGTCGGCTTTGATCATGAGGGCAACATAACAGAACTACCGAAACTTCGCAGCACCGGGGTGCCTCAGAGACGAGGTCACGATTCGGAATCAGCTTGACGACGGGGCGTTCTACGCACTAACAGCGGGCTATGATCAACTTCTGGTTGATGGTGCGTCATCTTATGTGTGATTGACAACCCACAAGCCACTGCTTATGTTGCATGAGACGTCAATGAGGACGATGGGGTTTTCCCGGGGTTTGTCCCGATCGCTTCTTCCTTGTTGATGGTTACTGCAGTTCACATTCGATTCAAGGAGGAATGACATGGTGGTTTCGAGGACGGTGAGCCGTAAGCTGCTCATCGCTGCTGGTGCAAGCCTTGCCACTGTTGGTTTGCTGGCCGGTTGTGCTGCTGGTACGCCGACGGACACGGGCACGGAGACCGGTGGTGGAGAGTCCACTGGTGGGAACGATGAGACGGGTGACACGGTTGTCATCGGTTTCTCGGGTCCTGCTGCTGACCACGGCTGGTTGGGTGCTATTAACTCGGCTGCTATTGCTGAGGCGGCGAAGTACCCGGACATTGAGCTGAAGGTTGCGGAGGGTACTAACGACGCGAACCTGCAGATCAGCCAGGTTGAGACGTTTGTCAACGAGGGTGTTGACGCGATCGTTCTGCTTCCGACCGATGGTGCGGCGCTGACGGAGGCTGCTATTGCGGCGATGGAGGCTGGCGTTCCGGTTGTTAACGTTGACCGTGAGTTCTCGAGCCCGTTCGCGGCTCGTACCACGATCCTCGGTGACAACTACGGTATGGGTGTTTCGGCTGGTACGTACATTTGTGAGCAGCTGGGTGACAACCCGGATGCGGTGATCGCTGAGATCGCCGGTATTGACTCGCTTCCGCTGACGCAGGACCGCACGCAGGGCTTCAACGATGCTCTTGCTGACTGTGGTCTGTCGGTGTCCAACCGTGTTGCTGCTGACTTCACCGTTGCCGGTGGTGAGGCTGTGACCTCGCAGCTGCTGTCGGCTGCACCGCAGATCGACGCGATCTGGAACCACGATGACGACCAGGGCATTGGTGTCCTGGCCGCTATCGCTGCTGCCGGTCGTGACGAGTTCTTCATGGTTGGTGGTGCTGGTTCTGCCAACGCCATGCGTGAGATCCAGTCCGGTGAGTCGGTGCTCCAGGCGACGGTTATCTACCCGTCGACCCAGGCCGCTGACGGCATCCGCCTGGCACGCCTGATCGCCCAGGGCAAGGTCATGAGCGACCTCGTCGAGGCTGCGGTGCCGGCACGTATCGTGCTCTACGCACCCGTGGTCACGGCCGAGAACGTGGAGGAGTTCCTCCCCACCGCGTTCGAGTCCTAAACCGAACACAGACGGTGCCCACGCAGAAACCTGCGTGGGCACCGTCCCTTTTAACGCGTACCCCTTAATAGGGGTACATCAGCGGTAGTAGGGCGCGTCAGCTCGAGCGCCGACGCCGCACCACAAAAAGCGCTGCTAGGAGCGCGACGAAGAGCACGCCGGCCGCGACGAGAGTCCAGATGAGCCAGGTGGGGATGCCCGTCGCCGTCGACGCGTCGGGAGCCGCGTCATCCGTCACGATGTCGACATCCATGGTCATGGTCGATGACGCGGTACCGGGAGTGGTGGTCGATACGGTGACGTCCCATGTGCCCTCGGTGAGGAACGGCTCCGGACTGATCCACAGGCCTTCCCCTTCGGGCGATGAGATGAGCCGTACGGGGCCGACAGCCGTGCCATCCGAGGCGACGGCGGTGGCCACCGGGTCCATGATCTCCGTGACAGGATGCCCGTCTTCGAGATAGTGCGCAATGAGGGAGATGCCGCCCGCGCCGTCCTGCCCGAACTCGAGTTCGAACGGCCCACCGTGCGCCAGTGCGGGTGTCGCTGCTCCCCACGCGAGCAGCGCTGCTACGGCGAGAGCGATCGCGCCCGGTTGTGCTTTGGATTTCCCTCGTCGTGTCTTCGTCGTCACCACGTCACTCCTCGATCGTGCGACCTATCGGGTCGCTTGCTGTCGACGGGCCACTGTAACCCGAAAGCCCGGCGTTCGCCTTGTCAGCGCGATCCGGCGGTGCCCTGTTTGCATTGCATACGAGAGGGATTTGTCATGACATTGTGCAACTTATGATTGACCTGCGCCAGAACCCCCCGTACGCTGAACGCACGGTAACCCCCAGCTTTGGGGGTACACCACGGGCTTGCGGTCCGATCGGGCTGCAATCTCCTGCGCACGACAAGGAAGTCGGTGCGCAAGCGCTCGATGATGACGCTGAAGGGAGGACGGGAAAGCGCGGGCAAGCGCACTCGCGAAATGTCCAATCACAGAAGCCGAGTCACGGCGTGCGTCGTTGCAGCGACTGACCGTGACCCGGCTGCCGGTCAGTAGGTGGCCAGCGATAAACCCATTTTCAGGAGCCTATTCTCACTATGGACGGTAACAATCACCCCTCGCGGCCACGGCGCCGCTGGGCTGTAGCGGCCACCGCCGCCATGGCGCTAACCGGAGGGCTGCTTTCCGCAGTCCCGGCAGCAGCGCACGATGGCGTTGATCACTCGACCGAACCAGGAGCCGATTCAGCGCTCGACTGGACCAACTACGAAAAGGCGCTCATCACCAAGGATGTCGGTGAGCCGATCGACCTCGCGATCCTTCCAGACGGTCGCATCATCCATACGGCACGGAACGGAGACATCCGCGTCACCGACCCGTCAACGGGCATTACAACTCTCGCGGCCACCATCCCCGTCTACGCGAATTCCGAAGACGGTCTCCAGACCGTTGCCATCGATCCGGACTTCGAAGAAAACAACTGGGTCTACGTTGTTTATGCGCCCATCGACGCAGACGGCGACGGCAGTCCGGACACTCCGTCCGGCAACGCGCCGAATACCCTTCCTTCAGGACAGGACGCGTCCTACTGGGACCAGTGGGTGGGCGTGAATCGTCTAGCCCGCTTCCAGTGGACAGGAAGCACCATCGACCTTGCGAGCGAGCAAACGATCATCGATATCGAGGTCCAGCGTGGCCAGTGCTGCCACGTAGGTGCTGACATAGATTTCGACGGTGAGGGAAACCTGTACCTGAGCACGGGTGACAACACTCCCGCAAGCACGCCCGGTGCCAACGGATTCGCACCCAACAACGATGCGCCCAACATGAACCCCGGGTTCGATGCGCGTCGCGGGGCGGGAAACACCAACGACCTGCGCGGCAAAATTCTCCGTGTCCACGTCGAGGATGACGGCTCCTACACGATCCCAGAGGGAAATCTCTTCGCACCCGGAACGGAGTTGACGCGCCCCGAGATCTTCGTGATGGGTGTGCGCAACCCGTTCCGCTTGGAGGTTGACCCAGAAACCAACTCCCTCACGTGGGCCGACTACGGCCCGGATGCTAGCGCCGCGACGGCGGCGACCGCGGGACGTGGCCCGATGGGGTACGTCGAGTGGAACGCCGTATCGCTGGATGACCCGCATAACTCGGGCTGGCCCTATGTCACGGGCGACAATTTTGCCTACAACGACTGGGACTTCGCCACCGCAACGCCTGGCGCATTCTTCGACCCCGAAAACCTTGTCAACGACTCGGAATGGAACACGGGCCTGACGGAGATCCCAGACGCGCGCCCGGCAACGCTCTATTACGGCGACGCCCCGGGGCAGCAGCCGTGGGACGAGTTGGTGAACTTCGGTTCCGGTGGCGGTCAGGGCCCCATGGGCGGCCCGGTCTACAGCTACGACGACACGAACCCCTCGCCAACAAAGTTCCCGGAGTATTGGGACGGGAAGGCGTTTATGGGCGAGTTCTCGCAGGATTACATCGCCGCATTTACTGTCGACTGGGCGGACACGTTTGGCGTGACCCACATCGAGGACTTCCTGCCCAACTCCTTCTTGACCGGAGCGGGGCAGCCGATCCACGACAACCCCATGGACATGGAGTTTGGTCCGGACGGTTCCCTCTACGTACTCGAGTACGGAGACGGCTTCTTCCAACAGAACCCCGACAGCGGGCTCTACCGGATCTCCTACACCCAGGGCAACCTTGCACCGCAGGCCAGCTTCACAGCAACCCCGTACTCGTCGTCGGCGCCTCCCCTCGAGGTGACCTTCGACGCGTCTACATCGTCCGACCCTGAGGGCGGAGACCTCACCTTCGAGTGGGATTTCAATGGCGATGGCACCTACGAGGCGACGGGCGTAACGGCGGCCCACACCTACACCGAGGTCGGCGCCTACGACGCTGTCCTCCGGGTGACGAACGAGTTGGGGCTGTTCGCCCTCACGAGCAGGCAGATTTCGGTCGGCAACCAGGCCCCGACGGTCACGGTGGAGTTCCCCGGTAACGGTGGGTTCTTCGACTGGGGTCAGGACATCCCCTACAGCATCACGACGGACGACCCCGAGGACGGAACGGATACCGAGTGCTCTCGAGTCGCGTGGACGTACGGGCTCGGTCACGATGAGCACGCCCATCCGGAAGAATCTGGCACCGGCTGCACGGGTGTGTGGCCCACCGACGCCAACTCTCCCGAGCACGGTCCAGGCGCGCTACTGTATGGCGCTGTCGTCGTCACGTACGAGGACGAGGGGGCAGAGTCTCTTCCGCCCGCTGTCGGTGAGGCTTCGATCCGTTTGAACCCGAAACTGCAGCAGGCCGAGCACGCGGCGCAGCGCGAGGGCGTCACCGTCGTGGAGGATGCCACGGCATCCGGCGGCTCTGCCGTCCAAGGTTTCGGCCCCGGCGACTTCCTCACCTACACACCCGTGAACTTCTCCGGTATCACCGGGGCGGTCGTGCGGGCCAGCGGTGCGGGAACGGTCAGCCTCCACTGGGGTCCGCCGGATCACGCTGCCGCATTCGCGACAGCCACGATCCCGGCTGGCGCCGGATGGCAGGACGTGGAGATCGAGTTCACTCCGCCGGTGGGTACCGGCGAGCTCTACGTCTCATCGTCGACGGAGCTGTCGCTGGACTCGATCACGATGGTCGGTGACGGAGTCGCAGTACCGGAGGAAGAGCCGGAGCAGTGCGTCGGGGGTCTCTCTGACGAGTTCGTCGGTAGTGAGCTCGATCAGGATCGCTGGGAAGTCCTGAACCCCGACGGGTCGATCGTGGTAGCCAATGGCAGCCTGACGATGCCGATCTCAAGGACGGACTTCTACGGCACGAACAACACGACGGTTCCGAACCTCGTGCTCCAGCCGCTGCCGGACGGGCCGTTTACGGCGACGACGAAGGTGACAGCCGATCTTGCCGCCTCCTGGCAGCAGGCCGGACTCGTGATCTTTGACGACCCAGACAACTACGCGAAAATCGCGCTGCAGCACACGGCCACTGCCGGTGAGCGTCGCATGCAGTTCCTCCGCGAGGTTGCCGGGGCGCCCAACGAGGTCGCCGCGACGTCGAACGTCGCGGTGGCAGCGAACTTCCCGGACACCTACTGGGTGCGCCTGACAAGTTCGGACGGCGTAAGCCTCAATGCCGCGTTCTCGGCGGACGGCATCACCTTCACGAACATGCCCGAGACGAAGTCTCTTGCCGGGATGGTCGACCCGAAGGTCGGTCTGCTCGCCGTTGCGGGCACCAATGCTCCGGCGACGCTGGTTCCCGCAAGCTTCGACTTCTTCCACGTCACGCCGGACGAGGCAGCCGGGGCCCCGGGCCCGGATGACGAGTTCGACGGGACGGAGCTGGAGACGTGCCGCTGGACGGTGGTGAACGAGGATACGGAGCTTTACGGCGTTGCCGACGGGGCCCTGAGGATCCAGACCACGCCGACCGACTTCTACCAGGCCAACAACACCGCGGTTCCGAACCTGATCCTGCAACCGCAGCCGGGTGACGACTGGGTTGTCGAGACTAAGGTGGACGGCGCTCAGCTCAACCAGCAGTACCAGCAGGGTGGAATCATCCTGTATGGCGACGAGGACAACTACGCGAAGATCAACTTCATGACGCCCAACACCGCAGGTTCCGCGGTGACCCGACGCATCGAGATGCGCAGTGAGGTGAACGCAGCGATCCAGAACCCGCAACCGCAGGCAACGGTGACCGGCTCCACGTGGCTGCTGCGACTCGAGAAGTCCGGTACGACGTTCACGGGGTCCTACAGCGCCGATGGTGCAACATGGACGACCTTCGCTTCCGTCCAGAACCCGAACCTGGCAGATGCCATGGTCGGTGTTTACGCGCTCGCCTCGTCCTCTCAGCAGGCCTCGGCCCCGGTGTTCTTCGACTACTTCCGCGTACTCGCTGAGGATCCGGTGGACGAGACTGCTCCGACGGTTCAGGCCAGTGTCGACGATCGCACCGTGACGATCACGGCTTCGGATGCTGGAAGCGGTGTGGCGTCGGTGGAGTATCAGTTGCCAGGCGGTGAGTGGACGGTGTACACCACTCCGTTCGACGTGCCGGGTACTGACGCTGTGACGGTCTCCTTCCGTGCAACGGATGTCGCGGGCAACGTCTCGACGGTGGCTACCGTCAACGTGGCCGCCGAGCCGGGCGAGGATCGAGTTCTCATTCCCGTTGATCAAGTCTCGATGGGTATGTACTCGTTGGGCCCGTGGGTCAACGCGGAGGGACTGGAGCCTGTGCTGGGACGACTGTCCGAGATCGGCTTTGAGAACATCGAGCCGTACGGAGCCAACTTCACCGGGTACACCGCTCAGCAGTTCCGAGCGCTTACCGACGGGCTTGATCTGAGCGTTCCGAGTTCGCACTACAACGTGAACGAGGCGACGTTCGACACCACGCTCGCGTACGTCGAGACTCTCGGCCAGGAGTACGTCGGCTCTGGTGGGTTCGCTGCTCCCGGCATCGGCTCGTATGCGAACACGTTGGCTACGGCCGAGACGATGAACCGTCTGGGTGAGCGTTCAGTGGCCGCCGGCGTTGGCAAGTTCTTCGGCCATAACCATGCGAGCGAGTTCACAACTCAGTACACCCACGACGGTGAGCTGATGTCGGCGTGGGAGATTCTTGTCGCCGAGACGAACCCGGAGTGGGTGACCTTCCAGCTCGATGTTGCGTGGGCTACCGATGCAGGGGTGGATGCCGCGGCACTCATCACCGAGTACGCAGACCGCATCGACCTTCTCCATGTCAAGGACGCGGTGAACCTCAACAGTGCGGGAAACCCGTCGTTCCGAAACCTTGGCGAGGGTAACGTTCCCCTCCAGGAGATTCTCGCCGCTGGTGTCGCCGCTGACATCGATTACTTCGTAATGGAGTACGACGTAGCCGCCGACGGTGAAAGCTTCGCGGCCGAGGGCTTCGAGTACCTGACCGGCATTCCGGCCGGTACGGGCGAGGAGGAGACTGTGGTCGACCGTATCGCGGGCGCCAACCGCTACGAGGTCGCGGTGAACATCTCGCAGGCCGCATACCCGGAGACCGCCCCGGTGGTCTACGTTGCCAGCGGCGAGAACTACCCGGATGCGTTGTCGGCAGGTCCTGCCGCGGCGTTCGAGGGTGGTCCGCTGCTCCTCGTCAAGCCGGGCGAGCTCCCGGCCGTGATCGGTGCGGAGATTGCGCGACTGGCTCCGGAGAAGATCGTGGTGGTCGGTGGGCCGGCATCCGTGGATGACGACGTCTTCTACGAGCTGTCGGGTATGGCCGCTGAGACGGTGCGTATCGCCGGTGCCAACCGTTTCGAGGTCTCTCGTAACGTCGCACAGTACGCCTTCGGTGACGAGGTGCCACTCGCCTACATCGCGACGGGGGAGAAGTTCCCCGATGCGCTGACGGCCGGTGGTGCAGCCGGTTCGCAGGACGCTCCCGTCATCCTCGTGAGGGGTTCTGCTGCGGATCTGGATGACGCGACGGCGGCTCTGCTCGCCGACTTCGGTACAACGCAGACGCGAGTCCTCGGTGGCTCCGCCTCGGTGTCGCCCGGGGTCTTCAGCGACATCAAGGCGCTCACCGCGGCGACGCGACTGGGCGGGGCTGATCGGTATGAGGCGGCGCGCGCGATCAACGCTGACGCCTTCACCTCCGCCGACCGGGCATTCATCGCGACCGGGTTGAACTTCCCGGATGCGCTCGCGGGTTCCGCGTGGGCTGCCGCATCGGCTTCGCCGATGTACGTGGCTCCCGGTTCGTGCATCACTCCGGGTGTCCTGGCGGACCTGGAGATGCTCGGAGTGACCCACGTCACCCTCCTGGGTGGCGAGGCGTCGCTGACTCCGGATGTCTTCGCGCTCACACCATGCGCATGATGAGGTAGCCGACCCAGTCGACCGATCAAGGGCCGTCGTGGTCGCCGGGACTTGTTCCCGCGATCACGGCGGCCCTTTGGCGATGTCCGAAGCACGCATCGCCGCTGAGGGCGAATAGCTCAGTGGATGCGGATCGCGCCCCCAAAGCTGGGGGAATTTGTTGCGCAATAGTCGGTTTATGTTCAAAGCGAGCGAATAGTTGCTTGCCGGTCAACATATCAACTACCGTGAGTGAAGTTCGGTCATCGTTGACATGGGCCTCTCCTGTGCGCGCTGACCGGCATCCCGTCACAGTGCAGTGGCGGTAGCCACCCAACTAGGAGAGATTCTGTTGAGAGCTCAATCCCATTCCCCCACGATCAGGCGATGGACGGCAGCGGCGGTAACGTCGGCCCTCGTCGCCAGCGGGTTGGCCTTCCTGGCCGCCCCCGCCGCCGCAGTAGAAGCGGCACCAGCGGCAGCAGCCGCACCGGGCGACGCCTTCAAGGCGCTCGTCTTCTCCAAGACCGCTGGCTTCCGGCATGGATCCATTCCGTCCGGTATCGCCGCGATCGAACAGCTCGGTATCGACAACAACTTCGAGGTTGACGCGACCGAAGATGCTGCGGACTTCACCGAAGAAAACCTCGCGCAGTATGACGTCGTCATCTGGCTGTCGACCACGGGCGACGTACTCAACGACGACCAACAGGCCGCCTTCGAGGACTACATCGAGTCCGGTGGTGGATACGCGGGTATCCATGCTGCGTCCGACACCGAGTACTCGTGGCCGTGGTACGGCGGTCTCGTCGGTGCGTACTTCTCTGCGCACCCGCAGAACCAGACCGCGACCATCAAGGTCGAGGACAAGGTCCACCCGTCGACAGCCCACCTCGATGACCGCTGGGTCCGATACGACGAGTGGTACAACTACCAGACCAACCCGCGCGGCGACGTGCACGTGCTCGCCTCCCTCGATGAGACCACGTACACCGCAGGCACGGGCGCGATGGGCGCTGATCACCCGATCGCGTGGTGCCAGAACTATGAGGGCGGACGCTCCTGGTACACCGGTGGTGGCCACACCAATGAGTCGTTCGCCGAGCCGGCATTCCTCCAGCACCTTCTCGGCGGAATTCAGACAGCAGCAGGGGTCGCCGACGGACAATGCGCGGCGACGCAGGATGACAGCTACCAGCTGGTCCAGTTGCTGGGCGAGACCAACAACCCCATGATGCTCGAGGTCACCGACGACGGCGACGTCTTCTACGTCGAGCGGGACGGACGCATCCGCCTCATCGACGGAGAGACCCTCGTGACCACGACGGCTCTCACACTCAGCGTCTTCCTCGAGAACGAGGACGGCCTGCAGGGTATGGTGCTCGACCCCGAGTTCGACACGAACGGCTGGATCTACGCTTACTGGTCCCCGGCCAACGTTGGCTCGTACGGTCCGCACAATGCTCTATCGCGGTTCACCTACAACCCCGACACACGCATCATCGACCCGGCGAGCCGAGTCGACCTGCTGCGGGTGCCCGTTCAGCGCGACGAGTGCTGTCACGTCGGTGGAGACATGATCTTCGACAATGACGGCAACCTCATTCTCGTCACCGGTGACAACACCAACCCGCACGCGTCCAGCGGCTACTCGCCCATGGACGGGCGCGCAGGTCGCGAGGCGTGGGACGCCCGCCGTTCCTCGGGCAACACGAACGACCTCCGCGGAAAGGTGCTGCGCATCACCCCGCAAGCCGACGGAACGTACACGATCCCCGAGGGCAACCTCTGGGCCCCCGGCACCGCGCAGACTCTCCCCGAGATCTACGCGATGGGCTTCCGCAACCCGTTCCGCATCGACATCGATCGCGGAACGGGTAATCTCCTGGTCGCCGACTACGGACCGGATGCTGCCAACGACAGCCCCACGCGCGGGCCGGGTAACCGGGTCGAGTGGAACATCGTCTCCGAGCCCGGAAACTACGGCTGGCCGTTCTGCACCGACCGTTGCTACAACCGGTACAACTTCGCGACGAACCAGGCCGGCGAGGTCTACGACCCGGAGAACCTGGTCAACGACTCTCCGCACAACACGGGACTGACCCAGCTCCCGGACGTGATCTTCCCGGAGATCTGGTACAACTACGCGGGCAACCCGGCCTTCCCCGAGATCGGTGGTGGTGGCGCCCCCATGGCAGGGCCGACCTACCAGTTCGACCCCGAGCTCGAGTCGGACGTCAAGTGGCCTGAGTACTGGGACGGCAAGGCGCTCCTCGGTGAGTGGAACACCGGCAAGGTGTTCAGCATTCAGCTCGACGAGGAAACCGGAACGGACATCATCGACATCAACCGGGTTCTGCCGGGCATCCTCGATCCGTCCGCCGGCTTCGCTCGCGCGATGGACCTCACGTTCGGCCCCGACGGTGCGCTCTACGTCATCGACTGGGGTAACTCGTTCTGGGGTAACAACGCCGACTCCGGCATCTACCGCGTCGAGTACACCCAGGGCGACCCGTCGCCGATCGCGCGCGCGGCGTCGGATGTCACGTCCGGCGGCAACCCGCTCGAGGTGCAGTTCAGCTCGGATGGTTCGCGCCACCCGGCTGGGCTTCCGATCACGTACTCGTGGGACTTCGGTGATGGTGCAACCTCCACCGAGGAGAACCCCGTGCACACCTACACGGTCAACGGCCAGTACACCGCGACCCTCACCGTCTCCGACGGCGAGCGAACCGGACAGTCGACCGTCACCGTCACCGTCGGTAACGCGATGCCGGAGGTCTCCGTCGTCTTCCCCGACAACGGTGGCTTCTTCGAGTGGGGCGACCAGGTGCGCTACGAGATCGTCGTGAACGACCCGGACGGCGAGTTCATCTGCGAGAACGTGACGGTGCACCCTGCTCTCGGCCACGACTCCCACGCTCACCCCATGGAGGTGCTGGAGGGCTGTGAAGGCTTCATCCAGACCACTCGCGATGACGGCCACGGTCTCGACGCGAACATCTTCTGGGTGATCGAGGGTCGGTACACCGACGACGGCGGCGATGCGGGCATCCCGCTCACGGGCTTCGGCGGCAACATCCTGCAGCCCAAGCGCATCCAGTCGGAGTACTTCACCTCGACGGGACGCCTCGCTGGCAGCACGAGCACCGGTGACCCCGGCGTGCAGATCCAGGCGACGGAGGACGTCGACGGCCTCAACAACATCGGCTACATCGAACCCGGCGACTGGTGGGCTCACGAGCCGATCAGCTTCTACGAGATCGAGTCGCTCAAGATGCGTGTCGCCTCCAACAACAACCCGGGTGTCGTCTCGGTGCGGTGGGGTGCTCCGGATGGTCCAGAGCTCGGCCAGATCTCCGTCCCGAACACGGGCGGATGGCAGAGCTGGCAGACCACGCCGGCACTCACCCTCCCGGAGAGCGCGTACCAGGGTTCCGGAACGCTGTACTTCGTGCTCCTCTCCGGTGGCATCAACGTCAACTGGATGGAGGTCGAGGGTCGCGGTGTGACGAACAACGTGCGCCCGAGTGTGCAGCTGACCGTCGACACCACGTCCGGTGAAGGCCCCCTTGAAGTGAATGCTTCGGTCGTGGCATCCGATCCCGACGGCGAGCCCGGCGACGAGCTCACCTACCAGTGGGATCAGGGCACGGGCGACGGCTTCCAGCCGGGTACCGCGAGCGAAAGCTTCACGTACACCGAGCCGGGAACCTGGCGTCTGACGGTGCGAGTGACGGATGCCGGTGGCGCCTACAACGACGCCTACCGCGAGATCACCGTCGTCGAGCCGCAGCCGACCCAGTGCTTCGCGGGTCGCTCGGACGACTTCCTCGGTACGGAGCTCGACGAGAACCGGTGGGAGGTGCTGAACCGCGACCAGTTCCTGTCGGTCGCCAACGGCAGCCTCACGATGCCGATTTCGCGCACGGACTTCTACGGCGCTAACAACACGACGGTTCCGAACCTCGTGCTGCAGCCGCTGCCGGATGGTCCGTTCACCGTGACGACCAAGATCACCGCTGATCTCGCCGCCAGCTGGCAGCAGGCCGGTCTCGTGATCTACGACACCCCGGACAACTACGCCAAGATCTCGTTGCAGCACACCAGCAACCCGAACGAACGGCGTATGCAGTTCCTGCGTGAGGTCAACGCGGCTCCGAATGAGGTCGACGCCTCGAACGTCATCGTTCCGACGACGTTCCCGGACACCTACTGGGTGCGTCTGACGAGCACGGACGGGTCGAACCTGACCGCGTCGTACTCTGCGGACGGTCTGACCTTCCTGCCGATGTCCCAGACGAAGTCGATCGCCGACCTCGTGAACCCGAAGATCGGCCTCCTGGCCGTCGCGGGTACCGGGGCTCCGACGACGCTCGTTCCTGCGAGCTTCGACTGGTTCCACATCACGCCGGATGACACGGCGACGACGGGACCGGACGACGAGTTCGACGGCACGGCGCTCGACGCCTGCCGGTGGGACGTGGTGAACGAGAACACCGAGCTGTACGAGGTGGCGAATGGATCCCTGCGGATCCAGACGACCGCCACGGACTTCTACCAGGGCAACAACACCCCGGTTCCGAACCTGATCCTGCAGCCGCAGCCGGGTGAGAACTGGGTTGTCGAGACCAAGGTGGATGGCACGGCGTTCGACCGTCAGTACCAGCAGGGCGGAATCATCCTGTACGGCGATGAGGACAACTACGCGAAGGTCGACTACATGACGACCAACGCGGCTGGTGCCACCGTCAACCCCGTCGTCGAGATGCGGAGCGAGGTGAACGCGTCGATTCAGAACCCGCAACCGCAGGATGATGTCACGCGAGTGCCTCACTACCTGCGACTCGAGCGTGCCGGTACGACCTTCACCGGTTCGTACAGCACGGATGGCGTCAACTGGACCGTGTTCGAGTCGGTGCAGAACCCGAACCTCGCGAACGCGCGCCTCGGTGTGTACGCGCTGGGTGCTTCTCAGACCGCGTCAGCGCCGGCGTACTTCGACTACTTCCGGGTTGTCCCGGCGGAGCCGGAGGACACCACCGCGCCGACCGTGTCGGGTAGCGCAACGGGCCGCACGGTCACGGTGACCGCTGAGGACACCGAGTCCGGTGTTGCCTCGATCGAGTACCAGTTGCCGGGTGGTCAGTGGACCGCGTACACGGCGCCCTTCGAGGTGCCGGGTACGGATGCCGTGACGGTGTCGATCCGTGCGACCGACAATGCGGGCAACGTCTCCATCGTGGGTTCGGTGCAGGTCGCAGGAGTCGGCGATCCGGATGTTGTGGTCGACCGTATCGCGGGCGCCAACCGCTACGAGGTCGCGGTGAACATCTCGCAGGCCGCATACCCGGAGACCGCCCCGGTGGTCTACGTTGCCAGCGGCGAGAACTACCCGGATGCGTTGTCGGCAGGTCCTGCCGCGGCGTTCGAGGGTGGTCCTCTGCTCCTCGTCAAGCCGGGCGAGCTCCCGGCCGTGATCGGTGCGGAGATTGCGCGACTGGCTCCGGAGAAGATCGTGGTGGTCGGTGGGCCGGCATCCGTGGATGACGACGTCTTCTACGAGCTGTCGGGTATGGCCGCTGAGACGGTGCGTATCGCCGGTGCCAACCGTTTCGAGGTCTCTCGTAACGTCGCACAGTACGCCTTCGGTGACGAGGTGCCACTCGCCTACATCGCGACGGGGGAGAAGTTCCCCGATGCGCTGACGGCCGGTGGTGCAGCCGGTTCGCAGGACGCTCCCGTCATCCTCGTGAGGGGTTCTGCTGCGGATCTGGATGACGCGACGGCGGCTCTGCTCGCCGACTTCGGTACAACGCAGACGCGAGTCCTCGGTGGCTCCGCCTCGGTGTCGCCCGGTGTCTTCAGCGACATCAAGGCGCTCACCGCGGCGACGCGACTGGGCGGGGCTGATCGGTATGAGGCGGCGCGCGCGATCAACGCTGACGCCTTCACCTCCGCCGACCGGGCATTCATCGCGACCGGGTTGAACTTCCCGGATGCGCTCGCGGGTTCCGCGTGGGCGGCCGCATCGGCTTCGCCGATGTACGTGGCTCCCGGTTCGTGCATCACTCCGGGTGTCCTGGCGGACCTGGAGATGCTCGGAGTGACCCACGTCACCCTCCTGGGTGGCGAGGCGTCGCTGACTCCCGCCGTCTTCGCTCTCACGCCGTGTGCATGACGAGGTAGATGACGTAGTCACCTGAACAGAGGCCGCCACGGCCGTCGGAATTTCGAATCCGGCACCGTGGCGGCCTTTGTTTCGTCTAGAAGCAGCTTTTGATTGACCTGCGCCATAAATGCGGGTTAGGTTGGGAGCAGGTTCTACCCCCGTTTAGGGGTAGAACGGCAAGACAACGGAGTCGAGGTGCACGAACGCTCGACGGCGAGCTGAGGGGAGGCGGCACCCGCGCTTCGGCGCACACGCAAGTACTCACAAAAAAAGCCGAGACACGACATGTGTCGTTGCAGCGACGTCGTGACTCGGCAGTCGACCAAAGATGGCCGACAGAACCCCTAACAGGAGCACTTTTCATCATGAACTATACGCATTCCCGCTCGCGAGCGCTTCGGCGCCCGTGGGCTGTTGCCGCAGCAGCAGCGCTGGGGCTGTTCGCTGGGCTACTGACCTCACCCGCCGCGGCACATGACGGTGTCGATCACGACGCAGAACCCGGCGCTGAATCCGCGCTGGACTGGAGCAACTACGAGAAGGTGCTCATCACCCGCGACGTGGGGGAGCCGATCGATCTGGCGATCCTGCCCGACGAGCGGATCATCCACACCGCCAGAAATGGTGACCTCCGGCTCACCGATCCGTCGACCGGTGTCACGGATGTCGTAGCTACACTTCCCGTCTATGCGAACTCCGAAGACGGCCTTCAGACGGTGGCACTCGACCCCGGCTTCGACGAGAACAGCTGGGTCTACCTCGTCTACGCTCCCCTCGACGCCGACGGCGACGGGGTTCCGGATACTCCGACCGGCTCGGCGCCACAGATGCTCCCCGAGGGGGAGACCGTCGAATACTGGGACCAGTGGCTCGGCGTCAACCGACTGAGCCGCTTCGAATGGACCGGTGACACTATCGACCTCGCGAGCGAGCAGGTGATCCTCGACATCGAGGTGCAGCGCGGACAGTGCTGCCACGTGGGTGCCGACATCGACTTCGACGCCGACGGCAATCTCTACCTCAGCACCGGGGATAACACTCCGGCGAGCACACCCGGCGCGAACGGGTTCGCGCCCAACAACGACGCGCCGGGCATGAACCCCGGCTTCGATGCACGTCGTGGAGCCGGGAACACCAACGACTTGCGTGGCAAGATCCTGCGCATTCACGTCGAGGACGACGGTTCATACACGATCCCCGATGGCAACCTCTTCGAACCCGGAACCGAGCTGACGCGCCCCGAAATTTTTGTCATGGGTGTGCGCAACCCGTTCCGGATCGAAGTGGACCCGCAAACGAACTCGCTGTCGTGGGCCGACTACGGTCCGGATGCCAGTGCTGCAGTCGCCGAGACTGCTGACCGCGGACCGATGGGACTCGTCGAGTGGAACGTGGTCGCTCTTGACGACCCCCACAACGGTGGCTGGCCCTTCGTGACGGGCGACAATTTCGCGTACAACGATTGGGACTTCGCCACGGGCACTCCCGGCGGGTTCTTCGATCCGGACAACCTCGTGAACGATTCCGCGTGGAACACCGGTCTCACGGAACTGCCGCCGGCTCGACCCTCCACCCTCTACTACGGCGACTCCCCGGGCGACCAGCCGTGGGACGAGTTGGTGAACTTCGGTTCCGGATCGGGACAGGGGCCCATGGGCGGCCCCGTGTACCACTTCGACGAGTCCAACCCGTCGGAATCCAAACTGCCGGAGTACTGGGACGGCAAGGCCTTCATGGGGGAGTTCTCCCAGGACTACGTCGCCGCCTTCACCGTGGATTGGGATGCCTTCGACGTCACGCACATCGAGGACTTCCTTCCCAACGCCGCACTGAGTGCGGCCAACCAGCCGATTCACGACAACCCCATGGATCTGGAGTTCGGGCCGGATGGCGCGATGTACACGCTCGAGTACGGTGACGGGTTCTTCCGTGCCAACCCCGACGCTGGCCTCTACCGCATCTCCTACGCCGAGGGGAACAAGTCGCCGCAGGCGAGCTTCACGGCGACCCCGAGTTCGTCGTCGGCTGCGCCCCTCGAGGTGACGTTTGACGCTGGAGCATCCACCGACCCGGATGGCGACAGCCTCACGTACGAGTGGGACTTCGACGGTGACGGCAGCTTCGACGCCGAGGGGGTGACCGCCTCGCACACGTACACCGAGCTGGGCGCGTACACGGCTCGGCTCCGGGTGGCCGATGACGGTGGCAAGTTCGGCCTCACGAGTCGCCAGATCTCGGTGGGTAACCAGGCCCCAACGGTGATCGCCGACTACCCGGGCAACGGGGGCTTCTTCGATTGGGGCCAGGCCATTCCGTTCAGCATCTCGACCGAGGACGCCGAGGACGGTGCCGAGACCGTGTGTTCACGTGTGGCATGGACCTACGGTCTGGGCCATGACGAGCACGCCCACCCTGAGGTTTCGGGCACGGGGTGCACCGGTTCGTTCCGAACCGACCCCAACTCGCCAGAGCACGGGCCGGGCGCTCTCCTCTACGGAGCGGTCGTCGTCACGTACACGGACAACGGTGCCGGCGGTCTCCCGCCGGCAACGGGCGAGACGACGATCCGTCTCAACCCCAAACTGCAGCAGGCCGAGCACGCGATCCAGCGTGAGGGTGTCACCGTGGTGGCGGATGACGCGGCATCCGGTGGATCCGCCGTCGAGGGACTCGGCGATGGCGACTTCGTCGCCTTCGACCCGGTGAACTTCTCGGGAATTAGCGGTGCGGTGGTTCGTGCATCCGGGGCGGGCACGGTCGACCTCCGGTGGGGTTCGGCCGACGCTGAACCGTTCGCGACCGCGACGATCCCCGCAGGCAATGACTGGCAGGATGTGGAGATTTCGTTTGCCGCTCCCGAAGGGTCCGGTGCGCTGTACGTGACCTCGCCGTCCGACCTCGCGCTCGATTCGATCGAGATGGTCGGCGACGGTGTCGCTGACGTCCAGGCGCCCGAGGTTGCGCACACTCTTGCGCCCGCCGTTGCCGGCGGCGTGGGAGGCGTGTTCAACGAGCCTGTGCGGTTCTCGGTGCAGGCCAGCGACAATGGGGCCATTCAGTCGGTCCAGTACTCGCGTGACGGCGGTGTCACATGGCTGAACCTTTCCGCGAACCAGCAGTACGGTGTCACGTTCAACGAAAACGGCGAGTATTCGCTCACCTATCGCGCGACGGACGCTGGCGGGAATGTCTCGGAGCTCGGCTCGGTCTCCTTCACCATCGATCTGGAGGCCGCGGACGCGGATCTGACTCCGCCGACGGTGTCGGCGACGGTCGATGGCCGCACCGTGACCATCACGGCCGAGGACGAGGGTAGTGGTGTCGACTCGATCGAGTACCGCCTCGCGGGCGACGCCGAGTGGACCACCTACGAAGCTCCGTTCACGGTTCCCGGGGAGGGTGCGGTCACCGTGACGTTCCGGGCGACCGACGTCGAGGGCAATGTGAGCACAACCGGTTCGGTTGTCGTGGGCGGCGACGGACGGATCCTGCTGCCGGTCGACAAGGTCTCACTGCAGATGTTCTCCCTCACTCCGTGGGTGAGCCAGGACGGTCTCGTGCCGGTGCTGGAGCGGCTCTCCGAGATCGGCTTCGAGAACATCGAGCCCTTCGGAAGCAACTTCACCGGGTACACGGCCGAGCAATTCCGCGCCCTCACCGATGATCTCGGCCTGCGGGTTCCGAGTTCGCACCACAACGTGAACGAGGCGACCTTCGACGCGACACTGGAGTTCGTTCGTACGCTCGGTCAGGAGTATGTCGGTTCCGGCGGGTTCGCCTCGCCCGGTATTGGCACCTACGAGAACACGCTCGCGACGGCCGAAACCATGAACAGGCTGGGTGAGCGGTCGGTGGCCGCAGGCATCGGCAAGTTCTTCGGCCACAACCACGCTGGCGAGTTCACAACGCAGTACGAGCACGACGGACAGATGATGTCGGCGTGGGAGATCCTCGTTGCCGAGACGAACCCCGAGTGGGTGACGTTCCAGCTCGATGTGGCGTGGGCGGCTCACGCCGGGGTGGATGTCCCGGCTCTGATCGATCAGTACGCGGATCGCATCGACCTTCTCCACGTGAAGGATGCCGTGAACCTGGGTGGCTCCGGCAGCCCGTCGTTCCGCAACCTGGGCGAGGGTGATGTTCCCCTGCAGGAGATCCTCGCCGCGGGTGTTGCAGCAGACGTCAACTACTTCGTGATGGAGTACGACCGTGCTGCCGACGGCGAGAGTTTCGCCGCCGATGGGTTCGAGTACCTCACCGGCATTCCCGCGGGTTCGGGTGATGTGGTTGTGGATCGGGTCGCGGGTGCCAACCGCTACGAGGTCTCGGTCAACATCTCGCAGGCCGCATACCCGGAGACCGCCCCGGTGGTCTACGTGGCGAGCGGCGAGAACTACCCCGATGCGCTGTCGGCGGGTCCCGCCGCGGCCTTCGAGGGCGGTCCTCTCCTGCTGGTGAAGCCGGGTGAACTGCCGGGTACCGTCGGTGCGGAGATCGAGCGACTGGCCCCAGAGAAGATCGTGGTTGTCGGAGGGCCAATGTCCGTCGATGACGACGTCTTCTACGAGCTGTCGGGTATGGCCGAGGAGACGATCCGTGTCGCCGGTGCCAACCGTTTCGAGGTTTCTCGAAATGTCGTGGAGTACGCCTTCGGCGACGAGGTTCCTCTTGCTTACATCGCGACGGGGGAGAAGTTCCCCGATGCGCTGTCGGCTGGTGGTGCGGCCGGTGCGCAGGATGCTCCGGTGATCTTGGTCCAGGGTTCCGCCTCGGATCTGGATGACGCGACCGCAGCACTGCTGGCTGACTTGGGCACAACGCAGACGCGGGTCCTGGGTGGCTCGGCGTCGGTGTCGCCGGGTGTCTTCAGCGACATCAAGGCGCTCACAACCGCGTTGCGTCTCGGTGGAGCGGATCGGTACGAGGCGGCGCGAGCCGTCAACGCCGACGCCTTCTCCTCGGCTGACCGCGCGTTCGTTGCGACCGGGTTGAACTTCCCGGACGCGCTCGCGGGCTCGGCGTGGGCGGCAGCGTCGGCATCCCCGATGTACGTGGCTCCCGGCACCTGCGTCACGGCGGGAGTCTTGGCCGACCTGGAGATGCTGGGTGTGACTCACGTGACTCTCCTGGGTGGCGAGGCTTCGTTGAGTCCGGATGTCTTCTCGCTCACGCCGTGCGCGTGATGAGGTAGACAACTCGGTCGGTTAGGCACAGGCCGTCACGGTGTCGGGGATGCACTTCCCCGAGGTCGTGGCGGCCTGTGCCGTATTCCGGCACCAAGAATCGTTATGCGATCGCATCCGTTTTCCACGCCCACTTTCAGGATGTGTGCAACATAAAGGAGTTACGTAACCCGACGGTGAGCTCGGGACCCCTCGTACTGGGCTGATGGGCGACTGCGGCCACTTCTGACGGGTCGCGAGCATCTTTTGTCGGCTTGACAACAGGGGCGGTAGTGCTTATGTTGTTCGAGACGTCAATGAGGACGATGGGGTTTTCCCGGGGTTTGTCCCGATCGCTTCTTCCTTGTTGATGGTTACTGCAGTTCACATTCGATTCAAGGAGGAATGACATGGTGGTTTCGAGGACGGTGAGCCGTAAGCTGCTCATCGCTGCTGGTGCAAGCCTTGCCACTGTTGGTTTGCTGGCCGGTTGTGCTGCTGGTACGCCGACGGACACGGGCACGGAGACTGGTGGTGGAGAGTCCACTGGTGGGAACGATGAGACGGGTGACACGGTTGTCATCGGTTTCTCGGGTCCTGCTGCTGACCACGGCTGGTTGGGTGCTATTAACTCGGCTGCTATTGCTGAGGCGGCGAAGTACCCGGACATTGAGCTGAAGGTTGCGGAGGGTACTAACGACGCGAACCTGCAGATCAGCCAGGTTGAGACGTTTGTCAACGAGGGTGTTGACGCGATCGTTCTGCTTCCGACCGATGGTGCGGCGCTGACGGAGGCTGCTATTGCGGCGATGGAGGCTGGTGTTCCGGTTGTGAACGTTGACCGTGAGTTCTCGAGCCCGTTCGCGGCTCGTACCACGATCCTCGGTGACAACTACGGTATGGGTGTTTCGGCTGGTACGTACATTTGTGAGCAGCTGGGTGACAACCCGGATGCGGTGATCGCTGAGATCGCTGGTATTGACTCGCTTCCGCTGACGCAGGACCGCACGCAGGGCTTCAACGATGCTCTTGCTGACTGTGGTCTGTCGGTGTCCAACCGTGTTGCTGCTGACTTCACCGTTGCCGGTGGTGAGGCTGTGACCTCGCAGCTGCTGTCGGCTGCACCGCAGATCGACGCGATCTGGAACCACGATGACGACCAGGGCATTGGTGTCCTGGCTGCTATCGCTGCTGCCGGTCGTGACGAGTTCTTCATGGTTGGTGGTGCTGGTTCTGCCAACGCCATGCGTGAGATCCAGTCCGGTGAGTCGGTGCTCCAGGCGACGGTTATCTACCCGTCGACCCAGGCCGCTGACGGCATCCGCCTGGCACGCCTGATCGCCCAGGGCAAGGTCATGAGCGACCTCGTCGAGGCTGCGGTGCCGGCACGTATCGTGCTCTTCGCACCCGTGGTCACGGCCGAGAACGTGGAGGAGTTCCTCCCCACCGCGTTCGAGTCCTAAACCGAACACAGACGGTGCCCACGCAGAAACCTGCGTGGGCACCGTCCCCCCCTGTACTGAAATAGAAGAAAGCGAACAAAGATGTCACTGCCCCAGTCCCCTCGTGTCGCCATGATCGGCTACGGGTTCATGGGTGCCGCCCACTCACAGGGCTGGCGTGTCGCCCCCCGGTTCTTTGACCTCCCCGCGAAGCCGCAGATGCAGCTGCTCGTGGGTCGTAGCAGTACCGGAGTCGCGGATGCCGCGGAGCGCTGGGGCTGGGCCGAGACCGCGACGGACTGGCGTGAGGCCATCTCTCGCGATGACATCGACATCATCGACATCGTCACCCCCGGTGACTCCCACGCCGAGATCGCGATCGCCGCGCTCGACGCTGGCAAGCACGTTCTGTGCGAGAAGCCCCTCGCCAACACGGTCGAAGAGGCCGAGGCGATGGCGGCGGCAGCCGAGCGCGCCGCAGCCAAAGGTGTCTACGCCATGCTCGGTCACACCTACCGTCGTGTCCCCGCGGTGACCTTTGCGCGCGATCTGATCGCGGCAGGCAAGATCGGCGACATCCACCAGGTACGCGCCTCGTACCTGCAGGACTGGCTCATCGACCCCGAGGTGCCCCTCGCATGGCGCCTCCAGAAGGAGCACGCCGGTTCTGGCGCACTCGGTGACATCGGCGCCCACATCATTGACCTCACCCAGTTCGTGACGGGGCTCCTCATCGAGTCCGTCTCGGGCACCGTCGAGACGATCATCAAGAAGCGCCCCATCCTCACCGACCACGCGTCGGGACTCGCGGGCAATAAGGGTGGCGAGGAGTTCGGCGACGTCACCGTCGACGACATTGCGCTCTTCACCGCTCGTTTTGAGGGTGGGAAGCTCGGAACGTTCGAGGCAACACGATTCTCGACCGGCCGTAAGAACGCTCTCCGCTTCGAGATCTCCGGTTCGAAGGGTGCGATCTCCTTCGACCTCGAGGACCTCAACTCGCTCGAGTACTACGACGCGACCCTCCCCGCCGAAGAGCAGGGCTTCACCAAGATTCTCGTGACCGAGCCCGGTCACCCGTATGTTTCCGCCTGGTGGCCCGCCGGCCACATGCTCGGCTACGAGCACGCGTTCTCGCACCAGGTGAAGGATCTCATCGAAGCAATCGCCGCAGACCAGCAGCCGACGCCGACGTTCGCCGATGGACTCAAGGTCCAGCAGGTGCTCGCGGCGGTGGAAGCCAGTTCGGCAAACGGAAGCGCCTGGACCCAGGCTTAGGAACGAGAGGGACAACACCGATGTCACGACCGATTACTCTGTTCACCGGCCAGTGGGCCGACCTTCCGCTCGAGGAAGTGGCGAAGCTGGCTTCCGAGTGGGGCTATGACGGCCTCGAGCTCGCGTGCTGGGGCGACCACCTCGACCCGAGCCGTTGGGACGACGACGAGTACGTCCAGGGTCGACTTGATCTCCTCGCGAAGTACAACCTCAAGGTCTGGGTCATCTCGAACCACCTCAAGGGTCAGGCCGTCTGCGACGACCCGATCGACCAGCGTCACAAGGACATCCTTCCCCCGGCCATCTGGGGTGACGGCGACCCGGAGGGTGTGCGCCAGCGCGCCGCCGAGGAGATGAAGAACACCGCTCGTATTGCCGCCAAGCTCGGCGTCAAGACGGTTGTTGGGTTCACCGGCTCGTCCATCTGGAAGTACATCGCGATGTTCCCGCCGGCAAGCCAGGAGATGATCGACGCTGGCTACCAGGACTTCGCCGACCGCTGGAACCCGATTCTCGATGTCTTCGACGAGGTGGGCGTCCGCTTCGCGCACGAGGTTCACCCGAGCGAGATCGCGTTCGACTACTGGTCGACCGTTCGCACCCTCGAGGCCATCGGTCACCGCGAGGCGTTCGGCCTCAACTGGGACCCGAGCCACTTCGTGTGGCAGGACCTCGACCCGGTCGGATTCCTCTACGAGTTCAAGGACCGCATTTACCACGTGGACTGCAAGGACACGAAGATGCGCGTCGGCAACGGCAAGAATGGCCGTCTCGGTTCGCTTCTCCAGTGGGCCGACGGTCGTCGCGGCTGGGACTTCATCTCGACCGGCCACGGCGATGTGCCGTGGGAGGACAGCTTCCGCATGTTGAACCAGATCGGCTATGAAGGCCCCATCTCGGTCGAGTGGGAGGATGCAGGCATGGACCGGCTCATCGGCGCCCCCGAGGCGCTCGAGTTCGTGCGCAGGCTCGCCTTCGACCCGCCCGCAGCGGCGTTCGACGCGGCCTTTAGCACGAAGACGGAATGAACCGGGTCGGGCACGGTCAGCCGGATGTTGCTGACCTGCCCGTCTCAACCCCGACTGCGAGTGACACCACTCGCCGCGGCAATCTCTCGCTCGTGCTGTCGCTCGTGCATCACAAGCGAGCGATCAGTCGGGCCGAACTGACGCGCGTCACGGGGCTCAACCGTTCGACGATCGGCACTCTCGTGTCGCATCTCGTGGAGTTGGGTCTCGTGAACGAGGGCCGCGCAAGCGGCAACAGTCAGATCGGACGGCCGAGCCCCACTGTGACGCCCAATCGGTCACTCGCTGCTTTGGCGATCAATCCCGAGGTGGACGCGGTAACGGTGGGACTCGTGGGCCTCGGCGGCGAAGTCATCCGCAAGATCCGTTTCGCCACGCTCCAATCTCCGACCCCCATCGAGGTCGCCAACATCTCGGCGGCGATCCTCGAAGGAATGAAGGTGGAGTTGGAGTCCGGCTACCGCATCGTCGGGGTGGGGGTGGGTGTTCCTGGACTCACGCGAGTCGAGGACGGCGTAGTGTCCTACGCCCCGCATCTCGGTTGGCGTGACGCGCCCGTCGCCCAACTCATCGCGGAGGCGACCGGGTACAGCGTTACGGCAGCCAACGATGCTTCGCTCGGCGCGATCGCCGAACTCCAATTCGGCGGCGGCCAAGGATGTCAGGACCTCGTGTACCTGAACGGTGGCCCCAGCGGTATCGGCGGGGGAGTCGCGGGCGGCGGTGCCCTGCGTACGGGACGCAACGGCTACGCCGGTGAACTCGGCCACACGCTGGTGCGCACCGATGGTGCCGAATGCCACTGCGGCGGTTCCGGATGCCTGGAAACCGAGGTGTCGCTCGCGCGCCTCCAGGAGCTCGTGGGACTCGCCGGTGCCGACATCGACGAGGTGGCGAGGGCGCTGCGCGCAAGCGACCCCACCGTGGTCATGCCGGAGATTCGTCGGCAGCTCGACTATCTCGCCATCACGTTGCGTAACGCCGTCAACGCGTTCAACCCTGAGCGGATCATCCTCGGGGGATTCCTCGCGACGCTGTACTCAATGGACCCCGACTACCTCGTATCGCAGGTGCGCGCCAGGGCGCTGCATGGTCCGGGTGAGGTTGTCGAGATTTCCGAGGCGCAGCTGGAATCGAACATCCTCATGATCGGGGCGGCCGAGCTCGCGTTTTCTCGTTTGCTCGCTGACCCTCTCATCCCGCTCCCATAATCGCTCCATACCGTTACCCCACGGTTCTTGCTGACGACGGCGAGGCCAGTGAAAGGATCACCCGACGATGTCTGGTCACATGACGCTCTCACGCTGGTGGGCTGCTGCCCTCGCCGTACTTCTCGCGTTCACGGCGAGTGTGCTCGGCGTGGCATCCGCCGCTCAGGCCCACGGCGGGCCCATCGAGCTCACCGTGGGTGACGATGGCACGGGCATCATCATGATGACGGCGACCTACATCGACGATGGGCACCAGGTGGAGGACATCATCGAGGCGACGGCTACGGCGGTGTCGCCGACGGGTGAACAGGTTGGCCCGCTGCAACTATTCTCGGGGGATCTCGGTCCCTTCACGTGGTCGACACGTGAACCGCTCGCCGAGGGTCAGTGGGAGGTCACGGTGACGACGACCGCGCCAGCCGATGCGACCATCACCACGCCTATGACCATTCAGTACGTGACGGACACGAGCGGACCTGCCGGCGGCCAGGGTATCGATACGACCCTGTTGTATGTGGGAATTGGTGTTGCCGCCCTAGTGCTCATCGTGTTGATCGTCCTGATTGTGCTTCGTCTTCGCGCGCGAAAGGCCTAGATGCCACTAGTCACGGGGGTAGAACGACCGGTTTGTTGAGGGGATAGATATAAGCGTCATATGTCCCCCATCCCCTTTATCTCGGGTGACAACGCGATTTTCGCGGTGTAGGGCCGTCGCGAGAGCACCGAATTTATCTTGACACACAACATTTAATGCCCTAATTTCAGCCTCAGTATCGATCAATGAGGATCGCCCTGTGTGTGCTCCCCTGAGGTCGGTCGACCCTTCACATCCGAAAAGGAGCAACCAGGTGAACATTGCAGTCCACCCTGTTCGAAGGAAGTCGCTGTTCTTAGCGATAGTGGCATCCTTCGCAATGGTGCTGGGGGTGTTGGCCCCAGTGTTTGGGGCAGCGCCCCAGGCGAAGGCGGATGATCCCGCCTTCAAAATTCTCGTCTTCGATAAGACGGCTGGCTTCCGCCACGCGTCGATTCCGGTCGCCAAGGCCGCAATCGCCGACATGGCAGCCAACCCCGTCAACCCCGCAGACGCTTTCGCAGTCGATTTCTCCGAGAACCTTCTGACCTCGACGGGAATCGGCGGCACGGATGCAGCTGTGCTGTTTAACACGGCCAACGCTGCGACGGTCAACCTCGCTCAGTACGACGCCATCGTCTTCAACTCGACGACCGGCGACATTTTCAACTCTGAGCAGGAGGCCAACTTCCGTGCCTACATCGAGGGCGGCGGCGGTTTTGCCGGTATCCACTCGGCTTCGGACACGGAGCACCAGTGGACCTGGTACACGCAGGAGCTTGTTGGAGCGCGCTTCAACAACCACCCGGCGAACCAGACGGCGACGGTCAACATCCTCGACCGTACGAACGAGTCGACGAAGCACTTCACGAGCGACCAGTGGGTCAAGTACGACGAGTGGTACAACTTCGTCGACCTGCAGCGCGACAAGATCCACGTGCTGATGTCCCTCGACGAGAAGTCGTACAGCCCCGGCGGTGGAGCGATGCCGGCTGACCACCCGATCGCGTGGTGTCGTCAGACCGACACGATCCGTTCCTGGTACACGGCGCTCGGTCACACGACTGGAACCGGCAACAACAGCGGTGGCGACGGCACGGTCAACACCTACGCGATGCCTGAGTTCCGCGCCCACCTCCTCGGTGGTTTCAAGATCGCTGCCGGCACCATCCCCTCGGGTTGTGCGGCAAGCCAGTCCTCGAGCTTCGAGCAGGTCATGCTCGACGAGAACACCGTCAGCCCGATGGCGCTGAACGTTGCCCCCGACGGCACCGTTTTCTACATCGAGCGTGACGGTCGTCTGCGTCAGATCGACCCCACCACCAACACCACCTCGACCGCGCTGACCCTCCAGGTCTACAGCGGAAACGAGGACGGTCTGCTGGGTGTGGTCCTCGACCCTGACTTCGAGGAAAACGGGTGGATTTACCTCTACTACGCTCCCACCGCAGCCAACTTGGGCGGAGACCCGACCCACAACCGGCTCTCGCGATTCACCTACAACTTCAGTACGAAGACGGCGGCGCCGTCGTCGGAGAAGATCATTCTCAAGGTGAACACGCAGCGCAACGAGTGCTGCCACAAGGGTGGAGACATGACGTTCGATCTGAACGGCAACCTCGTCCTCGCCACCGGTGACAACACGAACCCGTTCGCCTCGGGCGGCTACACGCCGATCGACGAGCAGCCGGGACGTGCGGCTTGGGATGCCCAGGGCACCTCGGGCAACACGAACGACCTTCGTGGAAAGCTCATCCGCATTACGCCGCAGGACGATGGCACCTACACCATCCCCGCCGGTAACCTCTTCGCCCCGGGAACGCCGCTGACGCGTCCCGAGGTTTACGCGATGGGCTTCCGTAACCCGTTCCGCATCGGACTCGACCACGAGACTGGCAACATCTTCGTGGGTGAGTACGGTCCGGACGCCGGCTCGAACAGCTCCACGCGCGGTCCTCGCGGATCGGTTGAGTGGAACGTCGTTTCGCAGCCCGGCAACTACGGTTGGCCTTACTGCCACGGCCGCAGCAACGCACAGGGTGCTGCCGGTGACGTTGGCACGGGTTGCTACAACGACTACAACTTCGCCAACTCGACGAGTGGTGCGGTCTTCAACCCGAACGCGCTGGTCAACGACTCGCCGAACAACACGGGTATGACCAACCTGCCCGCGGTGATCGCACCGACGATGTGGTACCCCAACAGCAGCAACACCTACACGCCGGAAATCGGCAGTGGCGGTGGCGCTCCGATGGGTGGCCCGACGTACGAGTACGACCCGCTGAACCCGTCGGACACGAAGTGGCCGGCGTACTGGGACGGCAAGGCGATCTTCGCCGAGTGGAACCAGGGCAAGATGTACTCCATCCAGATGGATGCAGCTACGGGAACGCAGGTCCGGAAGATCAACACGATCCTTCCCGCGATCTTCGACGCAGGCTCCGGTGGCGGTAACTTCTACCGCGGTATGGACATGGAGTGGGGACCTGACGGTGCCCTCTACGTGATCGACTGGGGTTCGGGCTTCGACGGTAACAACGCCAACTCGTCGATCTTCCGCGTTGACTACACCGCGGGTGAGGCGTCGCCGGTTGCTCACGCATCCGCTGACGTGACGAACTCGGCAACGGCTCCGCTCGAGGTGAACTTCACCGGCGACACGAGCTTCCACCCGTTCGACTACCCGATCACGTACTCGTGGAACTTCGGCGACGGGTCTCCCGCCGTCACGACCGCGAACGCGACCCACACCTACACGGCCAACGGGCAGTACACCGCCCAGCTGACCGTGACGGATGACCGTGGTGGCACAAGCGTGTCGAACGTCGAAATCGTGGTCGGAAACGCCGCGCCGACGATCGAGATCGTGTTCCCCGAGAACGGTGGCTTCTTCGAGTGGGGTGACCAGATCCCCTACGAGATCGTGGTTACCGACCCGGACGCCACCGAGCCGATCGACTGTGAGAACGTGAGCCTGCTGCCGGCCCTTGGGCACGACACGCACGCGCACGACTACGGTCAGCTGTTCGGCTGTGAGGGCTACTTCCAGACGGCTCGCGACGCAGGCCACGGCCTCGAGGCGAACCTGTTCTGGGTGCTCAGCACGACCTACCAGGACGACGGAGGTGCCGTTGGCATCCCGCTGACCGGCTACGGCTCGGCAGTGCTGAACCCGACCCTCATGCAGGCGGAGTACTACGACGCGACTGGCCAGCTCGGCCAGACCACCGGCGGAGTCCAGCTCGAGAACACGACCGACTCGCTTGGCGGCGGCCGTGACATCGCGGGCGTTGACGTCGGCGACTGGTGGGCACACAACCCGGTCAACCTCGTTGGCATGGACGGTGTGAACATCCGTCTCGCCTCCGCTGCTGGCGGAACGATCGAGGCCCGCTTCGGTAACGACGTCGAGACCGCAACGGTCATCGGCACGCTGAACTACACGGCAACGGGAGGCGCTACTACGTACGCCTACCAGAACCTCGCGTTCAGCAACGTTCCGTCGGGTGAGGGCACGTTGTTCTTCGTGAACACCGCCGGCACCGCGCGAGTGAACTACTACGAGTTCCAGGGTGACGGAGTCGAGTCCAACTCGGCCCCGACCGCGACACTGTCCGTGAACCGCGAGACGGGCGTTGCCCCGCTCTCGGTGACCGCGACCCTCGCGGACGTCATCGACCCCGATGGTGCCGAAGGTGCTCCCGTCGACATCGAGTGGGACTCGGGACAGGGCTACCAGCCTGGTACCGCGTCCATCACGGTCAACTACACGGAGCCGGGTGACTACATCCTCCGCGCGCGTCTGACCGACGAGCTCGGCGCCTACACCATCCTCGAGCAGCCCATCACCGTGGACGCCCAGGAGATCGGGGAGTGCTTCCTCGGTCGCTCGGACGGCTTCGATGGCACCATGCTCGACAGCGACCGCTGGGACAGCAACGTCCGCGTCGACCAGACCCTGGTCGTCGAGGACGGAACGCTGAAGATCCCCGCAGCCGTTGGTGACCTGTACCAGAACAGCACTCCTGTGAGCCCGAACCTCGTGCTCCAGGACATGCCGACCGGTGCATGGACCATGGACACGAAGGTGACCTTCCCGGCCCGTATCGGATACCAGCAGGCTGGTCTGCTCGTCTACGCAAACGACAACAACTACGTGAAGTTGACGATGCAGGCGCGCACCGGTGACTCGACGCCCAACGCGGCAACCCGCGTTGTGCAGATGCTGAAGGAAGACAACGGAACCGCTTCGGAGACCAACTCGCCGAACCTCGGCGCGGAGTTCCCCGACACGGTGTACCTCCGTATCGTCTCCGACGGTGCAGCCACCCCGACCCTGACCGGGTACTACTCGGCCAACGGTTCGGACTGGACCGCCATCACGACCACGCGCAACCTCTCGGGTATCACCGAGGCGCCGCTGAAGGTTGGTGTCTGGGCTTCGGCCTCGACCTCGGCCCAGGCGACGGCAGCGCCCATCGTGACCGCTGAGTTCGACTGGTTCACCATCACTCCGGATGACACGGCCGTGCCTGTTGGCCCGAACGACGAGTTCGACGGTGACCGCATCGACCCGTGCCGCTGGGAAGTCCTGAACGAGAACGGCAACCTGTACCGCGTACAGGGAGGCAACCTCGAGCTCGACACGACCACGGCCGACATCAACAACACCTCCGCCAACCCGATCCCGAACCTCACGGTTCAGGAGCAGCCGGACGGCGACTGGACTGTTGAGACGAAGCTCGATGCAACCGCGTTCGACCGCCAGTACCACGCCGGTGGAATCATGCTCTACTTCGACGACGCCAACTACATCAAGTTGTACGTCGAGCAGCAGAGCGCGACCGCCCGCCAGGTTGAGTTCCGCAACGAGGTCAACAACGTCATCGGTACGCCGAACCCGAACGTCACGGGTGCGCCGACCACCGTATGGCTGCGTATGACCAAGACGGGCACGACCTACGGCGCCTGGTACAGCTATGACGGCACGACCTGGCTCCAGGTCATGGCGAATGGCACCACCGGAGCTCCGGTTGCGTTCACGAACGCCGCAGTCGCAGATGCCAAGATTGGCCTCTTCGCACTCGGCACGAGCAGCCAGGGTGAGAACAACCGCACGGCGAAGTTCGACTACTTCCACGTGATCAGTGCCGACCCCGTCTTCGACGTGGACGCCACGGTTGCGCCGGCAGTCGACGGAACCAACGGCTGGCACAAGACGCAGCCGGTGACGGTGACGCTCGCCACCGAGAACGGTGACCCGGAGCTGCAGGACTACATCGAGTACAACCTCGGTGAGGGATGGATGGAGTACACCACTCCGCTCGTCCTCACGGCTGAGGGAACGCACACGGTGCAGTACCGCGCTTCGGAGACCGGCGGTGAAGACACGGCTGAGAAGTCGGTCACGGTCAAGATCGACACCACTGTTCCCACGGTGGACGGCAACCTGGTTGTCGACCCCGAGGATGCAGAGGACCGCACGCTCGAGATCACTGCCGCCGACGCCACGAGTGGTGTCGCGTCGATCCAGTACTCGAGCAACGGCGGAACGTCGTGGACGACCTACACCGCACCCGTTGCCCTCCCGCTCACGGCGCAGACCATTCAGGTCCGCTCCACTGACGGTGCAGGCAACGTGTCGGCGATCGACACGGTCGAGGTCCCCGCAATCGGTGAGTGTGGAGAGGTTGGCCCGAACGACCAGTTCGACGGTGCCGCTCTTGACACCTGCCGGTGGACGGTCATCAACGAGAACACCGCGGGTTACCGCGTTGAAGGTGGATTCCTGAAGATCGACACGACGCAGGCGGACATCTACAGCGCTGGCGGCAGCATCCCGAACATCATTGTTCAGGACCAGCCGTCGGGTGACTGGACGATCGAAACCAAGGTCGACACCTCGACCTTCGACCGTCAGTACCAGAACGCCGGTCTCATCGCCTACATCGATGCAGACAACTACATCAAGTGGGACATCGTGACCACGAACGCTGCGGGCAGCACCATCGCCCGTAACTTCGAGTTCCGCCACGAGGTTGCCGGCGCGGTGCAGAACCCGCAGAACAACGTGAACGCGACGGCCACCGGAGGCATTGCGCACCTGCGCCTCGCCAAGGTGGGCAACGTCTTCACGGCCTCGTACAGCACTGATGGAACGACGTGGACGGACTTCACCAACACCTTTACGGACGCCAACCTTTCGGCGAACGCTCAGGTGGGTCTCTACACGCTGGGTTCGACCTCGTCGGGCACCGCGGGTAAGACGGCGACGTTCGACTACTTCACGGTCGACGCAGAGGAAGTCGATGTCACGGCTCCCACCGTGTCGGGCACCGCTAACGGCCGCACGGTCACTCTGACCGCGGAGGACACCGAGTCTGGTGTCGCCTCGATCGAGTACCAGCTGCCTGGTGGCGAGTGGACCGCGTACACCGCTCCGTTCGACGTGCCTGGCACGGAGGCGGTGACGGTGAGCATCCGTGCGACCGACAACGCGGGCAATGTTTCGACCACGGGAACCGTTGAGGTTGCCGCTGTCGAAGAGCCCGAGCTCGTTGTTGACCGCATTGCTGGCGCGAACCGCTTTGAGGTTGCAGTGAACATCTCGCAGGAGGCTTACCCGGACGGCGCACCTGTCGTCTACGTGGCCAACGGTGAGTTCTACGCTGACGCCCTCTCGGCTGGTCCGGCCGCGGCATACGAGGGCGGTCCGCTGCTCCTGGTTCGCCCGGGTGAGCTGCCGGCAGTCATCAGCGCGGAGATCGCCCGCCTCGACCCCGAGAAGATCGTGGTCGTCGGTGGTGTCAACTCGGTGAGCGAGACGGTCTTCGGCCAACTCGCTGGACTCACCGATGAGGCAGTCCGTATCGCTGGTGCTAACCGTTACGAGGCTTCGCGCAACATTGCGGAGTACGCGTTCGGTGGAGCCGATGTGCCGCTGGCCTACATCGCGACGGGTGAGAAGTTCCCCGACGCGCTGGCCGCTGGTGGTGCCGCTGGTTCGCAGGACGCTCCGGTGATCCTTGTGAAGGGCGATGCAGCAACGCTGGACGCCGCAACGGCAACCCTGCTTGACGAGTTCAACACCACCGAGACGCGAGTCCTCGGTGGCGAGGCCTCCGTCACCCCGGGTGTCTTCAACGGAGTGGACGCGATCACTGACGCGACCCGCCTCGGTGGAGTCGACCGTTACGAGGCAGCACGCAACATCAACGCAGACGCGTTCGACACGGCGGAGCGGGTGTTCCTGGCAACAGGCGCCAACTTCCCGGACGCTCTCGCTGGTTCCGCGTGGGCTGCAGGAATCGGAGCGCCGCTGTACGTGACGCCCGGCACCTGCGTGACCGCGGGCATCCTCGCCGACCTGGAGGCACTGGGCACAACCCACGTGACTCTGCTCGGTGGCGAAGCCTCGCTCTCGCCCGAGGTGTTCAGCCTCACCAGCTGCTGATCATCAGCTAGCGACTAACTAAACACGTGATGGCCGCCGCGGCCTCGGAACGGTGCACAAGCACCCGACCGGAGCCGCGGCGGTCATCCGTGTTAAGCCGCGTCACACAACAAGGGTTGAGCTCACGTCGGCAATACTGTGATTCACAGCCCGCCATCAGGGCGAGTGGTAGCATTGTTGCCTCTCGCAACGACCGCGGGGTGTCGCTTGCGTAAGCGTGACCTAGCCACGATGTGTGCGGTGTCGTCAGCCTGCTACGGGGCGCTGAAGGCGAGAGGATCGGGTTGTGTCATCCAGTGAACTGGCATCTCCGGTGCAGATTCGCGGGCCCAAGGCCTACCGCGGCAACAATTTGGACAACGTACGTCGAAACAACCTGTCACTCGTGCTCGGCCTGGTACACACATCCGGCGCCGTCTCTCGAGCTCAGCTGACTCGCGAACTCGGGCTCAACCGTTCCACCATCGCTGCCCTCGTCTCGGAACTGGTCGCGCGGGGTCTCGTCGTCGAGTCGACGCCGGAGTCGAGCAGCCAAGTGGGGCGACCGAGCCTCGTCATCACCCCCAGCCCCACCATCACGGCCATCACCATCAATCCTGAACTCGACGCCATCACCATCGGCCTCGTCGGGCTCGGGGGCACCGTCGTTCGCCGGGTTCGCTACGACAACGTGCGGATCCCGTCACCGCAGGAAGCGGTCAACGTCGTTAAAGCCGTCGTCGACGGAATGACCATGGCCGACTCGGAGGACCAGAAGGTCATCGGGCTCGGGGTCGCCATGCCGGGTCTGGTCCGGGCATCCGACGGCATGGTGCGACTCGCCCCCCATCTCGGCTGGCGTGACGAGCCCTTCGCCGAGGAACTCTCCGCGGCGACCGGCTACCGGGTCACCGCCGCCAACGACGCCATGTGCGGCGCGATCGCCGAGCACACGTTCGGCGCCGGCCGTGGAGTCGACGACATGATCTACCTCAACGGGGGAGCGAGCGGTATCGGCGGCGGTGTGATCGTCGACGGTGTGCTCCTGACCGGCGCGAACGGCTACGCGGGCGAACTCGGTCACACGCTCGTCAACACGCAGGGGCGCGATTGCCACTGTGGGGCATCCGGATGCCTCGAAACCGAGGTGTTCCGCCAGCCGCTACTGAAGGCGCTCGGCCTGCACGACAGCGAGGCCGAGCGACTGGACGAAGCACTCATCTCTGCCTTCGCGGAAGGCCCGACGCCGGAACTGGCCGAACTTGTCGAGCGTCAGGCGAAGTATCTCGTGATCGCCCTGCGAAACGCGGTGAACGTGTTCAACACCCGCCGGGTTGTGCTGGGTGGCTTCCTCGGTTCGTTGTACTCGGTGGTTCCGGAGCTCTTTGCGCCGATCTCCGAGCGCAGCCCCATGATCGGCGGCGGTGCTGGGGTCGAGGTCGAGCGGGCCCAGCTCGGGCAGAGCATTCTCATGGTGGGAGCGGCCGAACTCGCGTTCGCCGACCTGCTCGCCGACCCCACGATCATCGGCTCGCCGGAGCGTGTGCCCGCCGAACGTGGTGCCGTCGCGACCTGACAAAATCGCTGGGCCGAGAGTGGCCCGAAAGCACTAGCGTTGGCTCATGAGGATACTGCTAGTGGGCGCCGGCGGTGTGGGCGACGCCATCGCGAAGATTGCCGCACGCCGAGACTTCTTCGAGACGATCGTCGTGAGTGACTACGACCTGGCGCGGGCCGAGCGCACCGTCGCGTGGGTGGAGGCTCGGGGGGAGGCGTGCGGGCGTTTTGTCGCTGCACGCATCGATGCCTCCGACCCGGAGAACGTCGCAGCGGTTGCCCGCGAGCACGGTGCAACCCACGTTATGAACGCGGTCGAGCCGAAGTTCGTCCCCACGATTTTCGCGGGCGCGTTGGCGGCGGGCGCCGACTACCTCGACATGGCGATGAGCTTGAGCGAGCCGCATCCGACAAACCCCCACGAGGAGACGGGAGTCAAGCTCGGCGACGACCAGTTCGCCCAGGCGCCCGATTGGGAGCAGGCGGGCCGCCTCGCCCTCGTCGGCATGGGTGTTGAGCCCGGTCTCTCGGATGTTTTTGCACGGTACGCCGCCGACCACCTGTTCAGCGAGATCGACGAGCTGGGCACACGCGACGGTGCAAACCTCGTGGTGCGCGATGAGGCAGGCAACGAGATCTTTGCACCCAGCTTCAGCATCTGGACGACCATCGAGGAATGCCTGAACCCCCCGGTGATCTGGGAGAAAGACAAGGGCTGGTACACCACCGCGCCGTTCTCCGAGCCGGAAGTCTTCGACTTTCCCGAGGGCATCGGACCGGTCGAGTGCGTCAACGTCGAGCACGAAGAGGTGCTGCTCATGCCGCGCTGGGTGGACGCAAAACGCGTGACGTTCAAGTACGGGCTGGGGGAGGAGTTCATCGGCATCCTCAAGACCCTTCACCAGTTGGGCCTCGACAAAACCGAGCCGCTTCGCGTGCGCTCGGCCGATGGCCCCGTCATGGTTGCGCCCCGCGACGTTGTTGCGGCGGGCCTGCCAGACCCGGCGACCCTCGGGCCCCGGATGACCGGCAAAACCTGCGCAGGGCTGTGGGTCACCGGCACCGGCGTCGACGGTAAACCCCGCGAGGTGTACCTCTACCATGTGGCCGACAACGAGTGGACGATGGCCGAATACGAGAGCCAGTGCGTCGTGTGGCAGACGGCCCTCAACCCGGTTATCGCGCTCGAGCTGCTGGCAAACGGCACGTGGTCGGGTACGGGTGTGCTCGGGCCTGAGGCGTTCGACGCCGAGCCGTTCCTCACGTTGATGGCGCTGCCGGTCGCCGAGGGTGGGTATGGGCAGGCGTGGGGGCTGGAGGACCGCGCGGTCTGACCCCGGACGGGGGGCGCGCGACGTCGCAGCGATGGGTTAGCGTGAAGCAAGCTCATCCGCAGAGCGAAATAGTCATGTCCGGGCGCTGGGGAGCACCGGATTCGCTCTTTCGATGGGACCGCCGTGCGCTCTGCAACCGCTCGAACCACCCTTTCCTCCGTTCTCGCCGTCGCTCTGCTGGGCGGCGTGCTCTTACCGCTGGGCGCGACTCCAGCGTCAGCGGCCGCGCTCGTCGGCATTGATATCTCTGTCATCCAGGACGGAACCGCGCACGGCACGGTCAACGAGTGTCTCGTGACCGACCCCGACAGCTCGCTCGCCGACGAGTCACCGACCGATGGGATCGTGTGTACCGACGACACGGTCACCTTCGGATGGAACTACAGCGTGAGCGCCGAGGGTGCCGACGATGTCGTCATCAGCCAGACACTTCCCGCCGGCTGGTCGTGGGATCCGCTCTCGCTCACGGTCTGTGAGGGCGGAGCCGACTACACCGGCGTTGTAGAGCTCTCGGTCGACGGTCTCACCCTTACCTGCACTCTTACCTTCCCCAACACGGGGTCGGCCCGTTCCGGTCAGATGCCCGTGTTCGCGATTCCCGAGCCGGGTGTGGGCGACGGCAGCACCTACACGGCGGAGCTCGTGGTGACGGATGACTCGGGCCCTGTGGACGTCGATCCCGCGAGCACTGTCACGGTGCGGAGTCAGCCGCGCTGGAACCTCGTCAAGGGAGCGTGGGGGAGCTACAGCTTCGCCGAGGTGGACTTCGGGTTCGGGCCGGAGCCCGCGACCCATCTCTCGTTCTGGGTGCAGATCGTCGCCGAGAGCGCCAACAACTTCAAGGGTCAGGACGCCCTGCAGCCGCTGACGTTCCGCGACATCGTGACGGGTATCGATCCGGAAGCGACACTCGTGCAGTGCCCCGTGTCGCACGTGAGCGGGCCGTCGATGACCTGCACGCAGCCGAGCGGCCCCGGCGGGGACATCCTCATCGAACTGCCGGGTGGCATGGCCGTGCCCCCGCAGAGTGTGTTGCCGGGGACGTCCGGGCTGGCGTGGCACGGAGCGATGACCGTCGCTATCCCTAACCGCAGCCTGCCCGGCTACCCGGTCACCGAACTGAAGATCAACCAGTTCGTCGAGTTCGACCCCGATGGGGTGAGCAGCGGATCGAACCTCGGCGTCGAGTTCGAGAACGGTTCTGAAACAGGCGCCGAATGTGTGAGCGGTAACGGCAATGACAACTGCGCATACATCAACGTGACGGGCCCGGTGCCCGGACTCGGGGACATCTACACGGGCAAGAGCCTCCGGCAGAAGTTCGGCGTCTACGCCCCAGCAAACTGCGGCGGCCACTGGTGGTGGTGCATGCCGCTCAACGGTACAACCGGCACGAACGACGTGAACAACGGAGCCCAAGGCAACCAGGACGGAGTGCAGTTCCGCGGCGACGACTTCTGGGCGGGCTTCAACGTGCAGTGGGACCCCAATCGCGAAGAACTACCGGCGAACATGATGATGTGCGACGTGTGGGATCCGGCGCTGCAGCAATTCGATCCGAACGGCATGACCGGCACCTCGCAGGAGGGGTGGTGGAACCAGCCGACGACGCAGGAGCGCATTCAGTTCTCGAACCAGGTTTTCGCGGATGACACGGCGCGCGAGAACGCGGACTGCGGCGTGTGGGGTGACCTCGCCGACGGACCCTGGTACGAGACCTGGGAGGAGGTGCCGGGCGGACCGGACACCATCACTGCCATCCGGTGGACGACACCGGCCGTCCGCGAATATAACGGCCAGCCGTGGACGCTACCGATGAAGGTCGACGACTCCGTTGCCACCGGCACGGTCATCCCCGACTTCTCGCACCTCTACTACGACCAGCAGGTTGACCCCGAGGACAACCCCGACGGTTGGCGCTGGGTCAACCGCGACAGCTTTAGCGTTGCCGAACTCACACTCGCGCTCGATAAGGACACGGTGCCCGCCGGACAAACCAACTCCGTCGCGGGAGCCCGTGTACCGTACTCGCTCGATGTGACCGCGTTCACTTCCGAGTCCGACATCAGCACCGAGCTCACGGGGCTGCGCGTCGTCGACACCCTCCACCCTTGCCTCCAGGAGCCGCAACTTGATCCGTCAGTGACGGGTTGGACGATGTCGGTCACAGCGGCGCCGAACCTCGGGCCCGATGGCCTCGCCTGCACGAGTGACGACGTGAGCGGCGCCGAGCTGACCTTCACCCCGACCTCGACGCTCGTGTCGGGCGACGTGATCGAGCAGATCGTCTACTCCGTGGTGGTGGCCACCCTCGTGACGAACGGGCAACAACTCCTCAACACTGCAGTCGTCAAGGTTGATGACGGGGTCACCGACCAGACCGAGGCTGGCCGCACGGATCAGTGGACGCTCACCGTCGCCGCCCCCGGTGCTGTGCGTGTCTCGAAAGTCGCCGACTTCCCTCTCGTCGAGATCGAGCCGGACGACCTGTCCTGGACTATCTCCTACTCGAACACACTGGGATCCGCGCTCGGCGAGACGACGTTCATCGACGTCCTGCCACACAACGGGGACGGACGAGGCACGGACTTCGATGGCGCCTTCGGCTTCGATGGGGCGCAGGTCATCGCCGGGACCGACACGACCATCGAATACACGACGGATGCTGTGGCCACGGTGGATGTGGACCCCGCCACCAACACGTCGACGTGGGTCGAAGCATCCGCGTACGTCGGCGACCTTGCTGACGTGACGGCGATCCGTATCAGGGTCGCGGACCTGTCGCCCGGTGAGGTCGGCGCGGTGAGGATCTTCGCCGACCCGAGCGGCAACGCCGAGGGCGACCTCTATCGCAACCAGGTGGGCGCCGGTCGCGCCGAGAATCTCGCCCAGGCAATTCCTCCGACACTTGTATCGCAGATCCGCGTGGTCGCCTCGAGCATCGGCGACCGTGTGTGGCACGACCTGAACAGCGACGGCGTGCAGGATGTCGGCGAGCCGGGCCTCGAGGGGGTGACGGTCGTCCTCCTCGACGAGAACGGCGCGGAGCTGGACACCACGACCACCGGGCCGGACGGCATCTACACGTTCCCCGGCTACCACTCGGACACCTACCGCGTGCAGGTCGACACCACCACTCTGCCCTTCGGGTACGCCGCGACGTACGACCTCGACGGCGGCACGGCCAGCCCCGATAGCGACTCGCAGAACTTCACTCTCGACATCGATGTCGATCGCACCGATGTCGACTTCGGGTACGTGCGCCAGACGGCGCAACTGAGTGCCAACAAGGTTGTCGAAGACGACGGGGCAGGATGGTTCGGCGATGACCAGACCTTCGAACTCGAGGTCACGTGCGAAACGGATGGCGTCGCCGACGAGGGGTTCCCGCAGACGGTCGAGATCACGGGCTCCGGGAGCGAGTTCATCACCGTTCCCGTCGGCTCCACGTGCTCGGTCGAGGAGACAGAGGACGGCGGGGCGACCGAGGTGAATATCGACCCCGAGACTGTGTTCATTGACGAAGCCGACGAGGTATTCACCCTGTCAGTCGAGAACGTGTTCAGCGACGGTTCGCTCGTGATTCGCAAGTCGCTCAGCGGAGCCGGGGTGGTGCCGTTCGCCGGCGACGAGTTCGTCTTCGACGTGACGTGCACCTTCGAGGGTGACACCGTCTACGACGAAGAGGTCACGCTGACCCGTGACGGCGAGTCCACGACAATCTCGTCCGAGACCATCACCGGCATCCCCGTTGGCAGCGAATGTACGATCACCGAAACCGCCGCGAGCGGGTCGGACTCGCTCGCCTCTCCCGTGCTCGTCACGATCGTCGACGACGAGCAGATTCTCTACGCCGACGCCACGAACTACTACTCGGCGGGCGCCGTCAGCCTCGCGAAGGTGCTCGCAGGTGAGGGGAGTGAGAGCGAGGCCGCGACATCCGCCGTCTTCGACGTGCTCGTGACGTGCCAGCTCGACGTCGAGGGCGACCTCGTGACGCTCTACTCGGAGACCATGGAGATCAGCGGCGGTGAGACAGTCATCATCGAGGTCGACGGTGAAGCCCTGCTCCTGCCGCTCGGGGCGCGGTGCTTCGGCGAGGAGACGGATGCCGGTGCGGCAACCGAATCGACTGTGCAGCCTGACACGTGGGAGACCGGAGTTGAGGTCACTGCAGGTACGCCCGCTGAGACGCAGCAACTCGAAATCGTCGCAACCAACACCTTCGACATCGCCGAGTTGAGCGTCAGCAAAGAGGTCGTGGGGCCTGGTCCGGCCGGGCCCTACGAGTTCACCGTGACCTGCACATATGAGGGTGAGCCGTACCCGCTCGACGAGACCGACGCGTTCTTCGAACTGAGCCACGGTGAGGAGCGCGTCATCGAGGTGGCACCAGGCGTCGACTGCACGGCTACCGAGGCCGACGGCGCGCATGTGCTCGTCACCTACAGCGACAGTGATGCGGAGAGCGCCCCCGGCACGGTCGAAGGTATCGACGGGGAGGCGAGCATCCTCGTGACGAACGAATTCGCGCACCTTGAGGTGACCAAAACGGTCATCGGAGGCGAGCCCGGCCCGTACTCCTTCACCGTCACGTGCACCCTCGACGGACAGCCCTACGAGCTCGACGAGGGAGACAGCGCTTTCGAGTTGAGTGACGGCGAGACGCGCGTCATTCCTGTCGCACCCGGAGTCGACTGCGACGTCGTCGAAGAGGATCCCGGGGCGGCGGCGGTCACCTATCGGCTCGATGGCGCGGACGTGCCTGACGGCACGGTCGATGATGTGATCGGCGTCCAGACGCTCGAGATCACCAACGAGTTTGCCTACCTGGACGTCACAAAGCGGGTAGAAGGCCCGGGTGCGGCCGGTCCGTACCACTTCGAAGTGACCTGTTGGCTCGGCGATGGGGTGTACCCCCTCGCGCCCGAGGACGCTGCGTTTGACCTGAGTCACGGCCAGACGCGCACCATCGGCGTCGCCGCGGGGGCCGACTGTGAGGTACGCGAGGTGGATGCCCCGGCCGGCGCAACCGTCCGCTACATCGACAGCGACGACACGTCCGCCGACGGAACCGTGCTCGACATCCACGGAACACAGTCGGTGACGGTCACGAACACCTTCGCGGCGACCGGACTACTGGGAAGCACCGGGCTCGACTCGCGCTGGCCGCTCGGACTCGCTGTCATGCTCCTCCTGGCAGGTCTCGCCGCCGTTGTGATCCGACGAGCCTCGGCCTAGAAAGCAGGGGCGGCGTCGCGATGCCGCCCCTGCTTCAACGGCTTCGGGCGGCCGTCGCTATAGCTGGAACGCGCTCGGCGCGCCGATCGCCTGCATGATCACGCTCACGGCGAGGAAGGCAGCAGCGAACGCCACGCCGACGCCGATGACGGCGACCCACGGGCGACCCTCGTACCAGTAGGCAGCACCGGGGTGGCGGCTGAAAAACTCGCGCGACGACAGCGGTGTGGTCTCGTGAACGACGGTTGCGCCGACGGCCTCCGCGACGGCGTCGATGTCCTCATCCGACCAGAACGTTCCGCTGAACCGCATGATCGTGTGATCCGCGTCGTTCTTGAGCAGCAACTCCGTGCGGGACTCCGAGGAGCCGTTACGCCACGCACGCGCGATGACGGCGGTCGCGACATCCGCACGCCGCACCGTGTACCGCAAAAAGAAGGACTGCTTGAGCACGGTCTGCTCCGTCACCGCAGCGAACGCGTGCCGTTGGCGCAGCCACACGAGCACGGCCACACCCGTCACAAAGATCTGCAGCGCCAGGATCGCGCGCCAGTCGCCGTGATCGCACGCGAGCCAGTAGAGCACACCGAAAAGGGGGACGGCGCCGACAATCGTGCCCGCGATCCACGCGCGGCCGAGGGATGCCCGGGGCTTCACCTCCACGAGTGTGGCTACCGTCTCCAACCCGACTCCCCCCGGTAGACTCACCGTCTGCCGCGGGAGCACCTCAATATATCCGTCGGGGTACAAAATGCGCATGTCCTCATTAATGCGGTCCCGTGGATGGGGGGGGCGAGGGTGGGGGAGCCGCGCGGGGCGGGGCCGCGCGGGTGGGGGATTCGACTCCCCTACTGAGCCGCCGGCAGATCGCTGCGCGCTCCGCCGGACTGCTCAGCGGGGGCCCACGGGGGTTCTCATGCAGCGTTCGATTAAACGATTACAGGGGCACCGCTGGCGCGGTACCCCTGTAATCGTTTGGCGGAGAATGGGGGATTCGAACCCCCGAGGGCTTGCACCCAACACGCTTTCCAAGCGTGCGCCATAGGCCACTAGGCGAATTCTCCCGGGTCGGGCATCCCGTTACCGGGAATGACCTCCAGAAATCATACCCGTACAATGGGAGTGGCTCCTCGCGTGGCGCCATCCAGGCCAACTCCCCCAGGACGGAAACGTAGCAAGGGTAACCGGGCTCTGGCGGGTGCGCGAGGAGTCCTTTCTTTTTCGTGAGGTGCCCACTTCGGTGGGTCGGGCGCCACAAACACCCACCGAAGTGGGCACCTCACGAGTCACGCCCAGTACCCGCGCCTAGGCTGGGGGCGTGGCTCGTTCCATCTACATCACCTCGGCCGAGGGTCACTCGGGCAAATCATCCGTCGCCCTGGGTGTGCTCGACACCCTGCTGCGCAGCGGCGAACGGGTCGGTGTGTTCCGCCCCATCGCGCGCTCCACCGTCGAACCCGACTTCGTGCTCGAACTCCTGCTTTCCCGTGACGGCGTCGACCTCAACTACGACGACTGCATCGGCACCACCTACGAGGCGGTTCACGACGACCCCGAGGCGGCCCTCTCCACGATTGTCGAACGCTTCAAGGCTGTCGAGTCCCGGGTCGACTCCGTTGTGGTGATCGGCTCGGACTTCACGGATGTCGCGTCCCCCACCGAACTCGCGTACAACGCGCGTATCGCCGCCAACCTCGGCACCCCCGTGCTGCTGGTCCTCACGGGCCGCGAGCCGGACGGCGTGCAGGCCCGCACCGCCGACGAACTCCGCCAGGTCACCGAGCTCGCGCTGCCCGAACTCACCAACGCCTACGCGAGCCTCCTCGCGATCGTCGTCAACCGTGCAGACCCCGAGCTCCTCGAGGGCATCGTCGACACGGTCGCGCACGCCACCCAGGTGCCCGTGTGGGCGGTGCCGGAGGATGCCCTCCTCGTGGCACCGACGATGCGCCAGCTCATGACGGCCGTCGAGGGGGCGCTGCTTCAGGGTGACGAAGTTCTCCTCAGCCGGGACGCACTGGGTGTCGTCATCGCGGCCATGTCCATGGAGAATGTGCTCCCGCGCCTCGTCGAGGGTGGGGTGGTGATCATTCCCGGTGATCGTTCGGAGATGCTCGTCGCGGCGCTCACCGCCCACGCATCCGGAACGTTCCCGTCTCTCGCGGGCATCATCCTCAACGGCGGTTTCGAGCTTTCGCCCGTGATCATGCGGCTCATGGAGGGTCTCGACCAGTCACTGCCGATCATCACCACCGAGTTCGGTACGTGGCAGACGGCGCAGCGCATCTCCCAGGTGCGGGGGCAGCTGACGGCCCTGTCGCAGCGCAAGATCGACACGGCGCTCGCCCTCTTCGAGACCCACGTCGACGGGGAGCACCTCATCGCGGCCCTCGGTGCGGGTCAGTCGACTGCCGTCACGCCGCTCATGTTCGAGTACACACTCCTCGAACGGGCGCGGGCGGCCGGCAAACGTATCGTGCTGCCGGAGGGTGGCGACGACCGCATCCTCTTGGCGGCGGGCACGTTGCTGGCGCGCAAGGTCGTCGAGTTGACGATTCTGGGGGATGAGCAGGACGTGCGGGCACGGGCATCCGCCCTCGGTGTCGACCTGTCGGCGGCGACGGTGACGAGTCCGTTCGATCCGGAGCTGCGCGAGCGTTTCGCCCAGGAGTACACGCGGCTTCGGGCTCACAAGGGTGTGACGATCGAGGATGCGCGCGACATTGTGACGGATGTCTCCTACTTCGGCACCATGATGGTGCAGTTAGGCCTCGCCGACGGTATGGTCTCCGGCGCCATGCACACGACGGCGCACACGATCCGCCCCGCGTTCGAGTTCATCAAAACCGTCGAAGGGGTGTCGGTGGTCTCGAGTGTGTTCTTTATGGCGCTCGAGGATCGGGTGCTCGTCTACGGCGACTGCGCCGTTGTGCCCGACCCCACGTCGGAGCAACTCGCCGACATCGCCATCTCGGCGGCCGCCACCGCTCAGCAGTTCGGCATTGACCCGCGTATCGCCATGCTGTCGTACTCGACGGGGGAGTCCGGAACGGGCGCCGACGTCGACAAGGTGCGCGCCGCGACCGACCTTGTGCGCTCGCGGCGGCCCGACCTGCTCGTGGAGGGGCCGATTCAATACGACGCGGCGGCGGATGCTGCGGTCGCCCGCACCAAGCTGCCAGAGTCACAGGTTGCCGGCCGCGCGACCGTCTTCATATTTCCGGACCTCAACACGGGCAACAACACCTACAAGGCGGTGCAACGCTCCTCCGGTGCGGTCGCGATCGGGCCCGTGTTGCAAGGCCTCCGTAAACCCGTCAACGATCTCTCGCGCGGGGCGCTCGTGCGCGACATCGTCAACACGGTCGCGATCACGGCGATCCAAGGTGCTGCGTCATGACTCTCGCGTTTGTCGTGAACTCGGGCTCCTCGTCGATCAAGTGGGAACTCCTCGACGCCGCGTCGGGCTCACGCGAGGCCGGCGGCATCGTCGAACGAATCGGTGAGGGCGGTGTCGACCACGCCGCCGCGATGCGCTCCATCCTCGACGAGCTCGGCGACGTGCACCCCGACGTCATCGGTCACCGCGTTGTGCACGGTGGCGCCCTCTTCGCCGCGGCGACCCTCGTGGATGACGCGGTGCTCGAGTCCATCGAGGAGCTCTCCGCCCTCGCGCCGCTGCACAACCCCGCCAACGTCGCCGGCATCCGCGCGGCCCGCGAGGCGTTCCCCGGTGTGCCGAACGTCGCCGTGTTCGACACCGCGTTCCACGCGAACATGCCCCCGGCCGCCTACACCTACGCCATCGACTCCACCGTCGCGGCCGACCACGGGGTGCGCCGGTACGGATTCCACGGAACGTCCTACCAGTACGTGTCCGCGCGCGCGGCCGACGTACTCGGGCGCCCCCTCGACGACCTTCGGCTCATCGTGCTGCACCTCGGCAACGGTGCCTCGGTGTGTGCCATCAAGGGCGGGGTGTCCATCGACACGTCCATGGGTCTCACCCCCCTGGAGGGGCTCGTGATGGGCTCACGGTCGGGGGACGTGGATGCGGGCATCCTGTTCCACCTCGGGCGGGCGGGATTCACGCTGCCGGAGCTCGACACGCTACTCAACCGCCGCAGCGGCATGCTCGGGCTCGCCGGGCACACCGACATGCGCGACGTGCTCGCCGGGGTCACCGCGGGCGACGCGTCGTCGCAGCTCGCGTTCGTCGTGTACGTGCACCGGCTGCGCCACTACATCGGCGCCTACCTCGCCGAGCTCGGGGGAGCGGACGCGATCGTCTTCACCGCGGGTGTCGGCGAGAACGCGGCGCCGGTGCGCGCGGCGGCGCTCGCCGGGTTCGAGTGGGCGGGCATCCACCTCTCCGAAGAGCGCAACGCGACACGGGGCACGACGGTGATCTCCACGGATGTTTCGCCCGTAGCCGCCCTCGTAATCCCCACCAACGAGGAGCTCGAGATCGCCCGCCAGGCTGCCGCGCTCCTGTAGCGGGCTGCCGCACCGTGAGGTGCCCAGTTCTGTGGGTGTATTTGCGCGGAGACCCACCGAAGTGGGCACCTCACGAGCGGCGGACGGTTACCCCCAGGCCCGATAGGTCCACAGATCGCGCGGTCGAGTCCCCTCGGTTACTCCGGATGACGGATGCTGCACCCATGAGTCGCCGAATCCCGCTCCCGCCCGAACTCGCGGCACGGGCGTTTTCAGTTCGTGAGGGATCCGCCGTGGTGGGGTCGCTCCAGCGGCTGCGGGCGTCGGATCTCGATCGGAGTGTGTGGGGCACCCGCTTCGTGGGGGAACCGACCTTCGTCGATCGGTGCATGCAGTTTCAGGAACGGATGCCGGGCGACTCCTTCTTCAGTCACGACACCGCCGCGCTCCTGTGGGGTACTCCTCTTCCTCCACGTCCTCGGCCCTTCGTGCACATCTCCGTGCCGGAACCCGCGAGAGCTCCACATGCCAAGGGCATCATCGGCCATCGCGCGCTCGTGGCGGATGAACTCACCGTGCACCAAGGACTCCCGCTCACAACGCCCGTTCGCACGTGGCTCGACCTATGGGAGCTGTCGCTGCCGGATCTTGTTGCTGCCGGCGACTTCGTGATCTTCCACGAACGGCCCCTGGCCACACGTCCCGGGCTCGACTGGGCGCTTCGCCATCGTGTCAGCCGTCGCGGCCTTCGCACGCTGTGGAGGGCTCTGCACTTGCTCAGCGATCGTGCCGAGTCACCGCCCGAATCCATCCTGAGGGTCCTGCTTCTCGAGGCGGGGTTCCCGCCTATTTCGGTCAACGAGGCGATCTATGATCGTCGTGACCGATTCATTGCCCGTCCGGATCTCCGCGTGGATCAACTCAGACTCGTCATCGAGTACCTCGGCGATTACCACCGCGACAAGCAGCAGTGGCGTTCCGACATCACGCGGCGCACACGCATCGAGGCCGAGGGGTGGCGCGTCTTCGAGGTCGGCGCGGATGACCTTCGCGAGCCACATGACCTCGTCCGGCGCATCCGTGCAGTCGCTGCTCTCCCTTTCCCTCCGTGAGGTGCCCACTTCGGTGGGTCGCACGCGCGAAACATCCACCGAACTGGGCACCTCACGAGCGAAGCCCGCGACGCTGGGGATGCCCGGCGATACCGTCACCGGCGGCGACTACTCTGGGTACGTGGTTGCCGCCCTGTACCGCCGTTACCGGCCAGAGACGTTCGCCGAGCTCATCGGCCAGTCGCAGGTGACCGATCCGCTCCGCACGGCGCTGCGAACCGATCGCGTCAACCACGCGTACCTCTTCTCCGGCCCCCGTGGTTGCGGTAAGACGACGAGCGCCCGTATTCTCGCGCGCTGCCTCAACTGCGCCGAGGGCCCCACCGACACCCCGTGCGGCGTGTGCCCGAGCTGCATCGAGCTGAGCCGCGACGGCGCAGGCAGCCTCGACGTGGTGGAGATCGACGCGGCATCCCACAACGGTGTCGACGACGCCCGCGACCTGCGAGAGCGCGCCGTTTTCGCTCCCGCCCGCGACCGCTTCAAGATCTTCATCCTCGATGAGGCCCACATGGTCACACCGCAGGGCTTCAACGCGCTGCTGAAAATCGTCGAGGAGCCGCCGGAGCACGTCAAGTTCATCTTCGCGACCACCGAGCCCGAGAAGGTCATCGGCACGATCCGCAGTCGCACCCACCACTACCCGTTCCGCTTGGTGCCGCCGGCGCAGCTGCTCGATTATGTGCAGGAGCTGTGCGACAGCGAGGGTGTGTCCGTGGATGCCGGGGTGCTGCCCCTGGTGGTGCGCGCTGGTGGTGGCTCCGTGCGTGACACCCTCTCGCTGCTGGACCAGCTCATCGCAGGCAGCGAGGGCGACACCATCGAGTACGAGCGTGCGGTGGCGCTGCTCGGGTACACCCACGGCGAGCTGCTGGACGAGGTGGTCGATGCGATCGGCGCCCGGGACGCGGCATCCGTGTTCGCGTCGCTGGATCGCGTGATCCAGACCGGCCAGGACCCGCGACGTTTCGTCGAGGACCTTCTCGAGCGGCTGCGCGACCTCATCATCGTGGCGGCGACGCGCGGTAATGCGCAGGCGGTGCTGCGCGGCATCCCGCAGGACCAGCTCGACCGCATGTCCGCCCAGGCGCAGGCGTTCGGCTCGGCGGAGCTGTCGCGGGCGGCGGATGTTGTCAACGCTGCCCTCACGGAGATGACGGGTGCCACGAGCCCCCGCCTCCACCTCGAACTGATGGCCGCGCGCATCCTCGTGCCCTCGAGCGACGACACCGAGCGGGGTGCCCTCGCCCGTGTGGAGCGTCTCGAGCGCCGCATCGGCGTGGATGGGGGAGCGGCGCAGGCCCCGGCCGCTGCCGCCGCGCAGCCGTCGGCCGCTGCCGCCGTGCCGCATCGCGGAGATTCTCCCGCCACGCCGTCCGCAGACGAGCAACAGGCCGCACCCGCCGAGAACCTCCGCGACGCGGCCCCCGACAGCGCCACCCCCGCGGGTACCGCCCCCGCGGAAACCGCCGGAGCCTCGGAGCCTGCCCCTGATACCGCTGGTCGAGGAGCTGCGCAGCAGCGTCTCGAGAGCGAGCCCCCGAGCGAGCCCGACGGGGGCTCCGTCGGCGCTGGCGTCGCGGAATCGCTGCGCGATTCTCCAAGCTCCAGCGTCCCCGTCTCCATCCAGCAGGTGAAGGACGCGTGGCCCGAGATTCTCGACGTCATCGAGCGCGCCAAACGCACCGCGTGGATGGTGGTCGCCACCGCGAAGCCCCTCGAGCTGCGGGACGGCAACGTGCTCGTGCTGTCGTTCCCCAGCCAAAACGATGTGGCTGCCCTCAAGCAGCAGTCCGCCCCCGGCGAGGGTGTCGGCGATCACCTCAAGAAGGCGATGGTGCAGGTGCTCGGCATCGAGCCGCTGCTCATTGCCCGCGTGTCCGAGTCGGCGCGCCCGGATGCCCAAGCCGACCCCCCGCAGAGCGCCCCTGCACCGGCGGCTCCAGCCCAGGGCTCCACTGGCTGGGCGGTCGCGCAGATCCCCACATCGTCTGCCCCCACGTCGCTCCCCGAGCACACTCGCACCGCGGCAGCACCCGACACTTCAGCTCCGGCGACCCCCACCCCCGCGACCTCCGCGCCCGCTGGCACCGCGAAGCAGGCTGCGCCCGCTGGCACCGCGAAGCAGGCTGCGCCCGCCGCCCCCGGGCAGGCGCCCGCTGCCCCCGCGCAGCAGTCCACGCCCCCGAGTGACCCCGGCGCCCCCGCGCAGCCGGAGCCCCCCGCAGAACCGGAGCCCCCTGCAGCGCCCGAGCCGCCGGCGGCTCCCGCGGCGCCGGCGTCGGCATCCGCCAAACCGAAGCCGACCAAGTATGGCGAGGCGGTGGTGCGCGACCTGCTCGGCGCGACCTTCATCGAGGAGCAGACGATCACCCCGCGCGTGGCGCCGAGGCCCGAGCCGTGACCCGCACTGTGACCCGCTCCGCCTCGCGAGGTGCCCACTTCGGTGGGTGCAACCGCGCAAACACCCACCGAAGTCGGCACCTCACGATCGCCCGCGGCGGGAGAGGGGCGCGCGACTGATGTACGACGGCATCGTTCAGGAACTCATCGACGAGCTCGGCCGCCTTCCGGGTATCGGCCCGAAGTCGGCGCAGCGTATCGCGTTCCACATCCTGCAGACGGAAAGCTTCGACGTGACCCGCCTGAGTGAGATCCTTCGCGAGGTGCGCGACAAGGTGCGGTTCTGCGAGATCTGCGGCAACGTCACCGAGGAGTCGACGTGCGCGATCTGCCGTGACCCGCGGCGCTCCGGTGCCACGATCTGTGTGGTCGAGGAGGCGAAGGATGTTGTCGCCATCGAGCGAACCCGTGAGTTCAAGGGTCTCTACCACGTGCTCGGCGGGGCGATCAGCCCGATCGACGGCATCGGACCGGACGACCTCCGCATCCGCCAGCTCCTCACGCGCCTGGCCGATGGCACGGTCACCGAGGTGATCATCGCGACCGACCCGAACCTGGAGGGGGAGGCGACGGCCACCTACCTCACGCGCCTGCTGGTGCAGCCGGGGCTGCGGGTGACACGCCTGGCATCCGGTCTCCCGGTGGGCGGCGACCTCGAGTACGCCGACGAGGTGACCCTGGGCCGCGCCTTCGAGGGCCGCCGCCTGGTGCAGTAACAGCAGCGTGCAGTAACTGCCGCGCGACCACCCCCGCTGCATCCCAAATACAGGAGATGCGCCCCACATCCTCCCGAGTCGGGCCTGTCGTGTACCGGATGCCCCGAATCTCCTGCATTTGGGATGCGGCGAGCCACCTCACGGCAAGCCCACCCCGGCAAGTCACACGGCGTCACGAACGGATAGAATCGCTCCTTGGGCCTTCGCACGCCCACGACAGGAGTTACCTATGAGCTTGATCGTCCAGAAGTACGGTGGCTCGTCGGTCGCCGACGCGGAGAGCATCAAGCGAGTCGCGAAGCGCATCGTCGAGACGCGCAAGGCCGGCCACGATGTCGTGGTTGCGGTGAGCGCGATGGGCGACACCACCGACGAGCTCATCGACCTCGCCAACGAGGTCACCCCCATGCCCGACCCGCGCGAGATGGACATGCTCCTCACCACGGGCGAGCGCATTTCGATGGCGCTTCTGGCGATGGCGATCAAGAGCCTCGGCATGGACGCCCGCAGCTACACGGGTAGCCAGGCTGGGATGATCACGGATGCCCGCCACGGCGCAGCTCGTATCGTCGATGTCACCCCGGTGCGCTTGCGGGAGGCGCTGGATGAGGGCGCGATCGTCATCGTGGCAGGATTCCAGGGCTTCAACCGCGACACGAAGGACATCACGACGCTCGGCCGTGGTGGTTCCGACACGACCGCGGTGGCGCTCGCCGCGGCGCTCGGTGCTGACGTGTGCGAGATTTACACCGATGTCGACGGTATTTTTACCGCCGACCCGCGGGTGGTTCCGAAGGCGCACAAGATCGATGTGGTCACGAGCGAGGAGATGCTCGAGCTGGCGGCTGCGGGGGCAAAGGTGCTCTACATCCGTGCGGTCGAGTATGCGCGCAGGCATGGGGTGACGCTGCATGTGCGGTCATCCTTCAACAACAACGAGGGCACGTGGGTCGTCGCGTCGTACGACGACGTCAACGACGGCGAGAACAAGGGAGTCACGGTGGAAGAACCGATCATCACGGGTGTTGCCGGCGATCTGAGCGAGGCGAAGATCACGGTGGTGGGTGTGCCGGATGTTCCGGGCAAGGCCGCGGAAATTTTCACGGTTGTGGCATCCGCTGGCGCCAACATCGACATGATCGTGCAGAACGTGTCGCTCGCGGCGACCGGTCGCACCGACATTTCGTTCACGCTGCCGAAGTCGGACGGCGAGAAGGCTCTCACGGCGCTGCGTTCGAGCCAGCCGGACATCGGTTTCGAGTCGCTGCAGTATGACGACCAGATCGGCAAGCTCGCACTCGTCGGCGCGGGTATGCGCACGAGCGCTGGTGTGTCGGCTCTGCTGTTCCGTTCGCTGTCGGATGCCGGTATCAACATCGAGATGATTTCCACGAGTGAGATCCGTATCTCGGTGGTGACGCGTGCCGACACCCTCCAGGAGGCGATGCGTGTGGTGCACACCGCGTTCGGCTTGGACGGCGAGGCCGAGGCCATCGTCTACGCGGGCACCGGCCGCTAGCCCCCGCCCCGCCCTGCCCTGCCCCGCCCCCCAAACCTGAGGAGCCGCCGTAGGCGGCCCCACCTGTTGGTTGAGGAGCTCGCGAAGCGAGCGTCTCGAAACCAACCCCCCGCACTACCCACCCCTTGACGGCAGTTTTTCGACGGCCATGTCCGTCCGACACATGAAAAGATGAACGACATGACTTCACAGCAGGGCATCCGTATCGGCGTTGTTGGCGCTACCGGGCAGGTGGGCGCTGTCGTCCGCCGTCTTCTCGAGGAGCGCGACTTCCCGGTCGCCGAGATCCGTTTCTTCGCGTCGGCGCGTAGCGCGGGAACAACTCTCCCGTTCAAGGGCGAGGAGATCGTTGTAGAGGACGCCGCGACCGCTGACCCGTCGGGGCTCGATGTCGCGATCTTCTCCGCCGGCGCGACCACGAGTAAGGCGCAGGCGCCGCGTTTCGCGGAGGCTGGCGTGCTGGTGATCGACAACTCGTCGGGCTGGCGTATGGACCCCGAGGTTCCTCTGGTGGTGAGCGAGGTGAACCCGCACGCCATCAAGGAGGCGAAGAAGGGCATCATCGCGAACCCGAACTGCACCACGATGGCGGCGATGCCGATCCTGAAGGTGCTCGATGGTGAGGCCGGTCTTCAGCGTCTCATCGTGAACACGTACCAGGCTGTGTCGGGTGCTGGCCTCAAGGGTGGCGAGGAGCTTCTCGCCCAGGTGCAGGCGGCCGTGGCGCAGGATGCTATCGAGCTGGTTCACGATGGTGCATCCGTCGACTTCCCGGCGCCGTCGGCGTTCCCGAAGACGATCGCGTTCGATGTGATCCCGCAGGCGGGCAACTTCGTCGACGATGGGCTGTTCGAGACGGACGAGGAGAAGAAGCTCCGCAACGAGTCCCGCAAGATTCTGGAGCTGCCGGAGCTGCTCGTGAGCGGCCTGTGCGTGCGCGTGCCGGTCTTCACCGGTCACTCGTTGGCGATCAACGCCGAGTTCGCGAACCCGCTCACGGTGGAGCGTGCGAAGGAGCTCCTGAAGGATGCCCCGGGTGTTGTGCTCACGGACGTTCCGACCCCCCTGGAGGCCGCCGGCCAGGACCCGAGCTACGTGGGTCGTCTCCGCCAGGATGAGGGTGTGCCGAACAACCGCGGTCTCGCGATGTTCATCAGCAACGACAACCTCCGCAAGGGCGCTGCCCTCAACGCCGTACAGATCGCGGAGCTGGTGGCGGCGGAGCTCGTAGCCGCGGAGTAACCCGAACTACCCCATAACCGCCATCACCACGAGTACTGCGGTGGTAACCCCCACAATGACGACGGCCACGATCCCTACGATCTTGGCGGTGCGCTTTCGTTCAAGGTATTTGTCTGCGTGCTCGTAGCGTCGCGCCATGTCGGGTCCCCAGGGTAAGCGGGCGATCACGGGTAGACCGCACCGTCTCCCATATTTGCAGCGCGCAACAACCGGGGTACAGTACCCAATTCGGGTAACCCCCGAACTGGGGTCACTGTACCTCGTGCCTTAAACGACGAGAGGGCCCCCCGAAGGAGACCCTCTCGTGTGCGAAGCGGATGCTACGCGGAGATCTTTTCGCGACGTGCCACCGTGATGGCGGCGACAGTAGCGGTGCCGATAAGGAGCATTCCAACTGCACCCCAGATGACGAGCGCCGACACGGTGGAGCCGGTGTTGACGAGGCCGGAGTCGGTTCCACCACCAGCATCGGCAGGAGTCACCGTGATCGATGCGCTTCCGACATTTCCGGACTCGAGTCCGGTTGCCGTGAACGTGTACACCCCGGTGCCATTCGTCGGAATGACGAAGCTGGCCTGGAACGATCCGTCGCCCCCTGCGTTGCCGTCGCCGCTCACGGTGCCCGTGAAGATGCCGAGCGTCGCGAGTGACGGTGTCGGTTCTCCGGTGACGGTGAACGAGATGGGTTCACCGGGGAAGAACGAACCCGCTGAGAAGGTGACAATTACGGTTCCGCCGGGCGCGGTGCTACCCGATACGGAGATGTTTCCCTCCGGCACATAATCTGCGTGTGCTGCGGCGGGCGCGGCGAACAAAGCGATGAGTGCGATTGCCGCTGCGGCAGCGGCCTTTTTAAACATTATTAGTACCCCCATTGACGATGACTTTTGATCGTCGCATCGTCGAGACGAATTAATTGCTCACCAGTCTAAGCTGAGAATTAGCAGAGAAGCGAGCTTTCGTATGTTTCGGGTTGGTAAATACCTGGTGTAGCAAGAATGTCGAGGTTGGCGCTCATCCCCGGCTCGAGCAGCATTCTGAAGCGCACGGTCTTCGATTCTTGCGGCGCGAGTTCGACCGTGACCTGGCTCACGACGTAGTCCTCGTCGAGAGTCTGGAGCGCGCCGATGCTCTCCGTTGCCCCAGCGGAGTCGACCGAGGAGACACCCTGGTTGATGGAGCCCGGTGGCGCGTATAGGGCGACCATCGTGTGCACGTCTCCAGGTTTCACTCCGAAGGAGCCGCCGCCCGTCACGTGCGTGGGGAGCTGATCATTCTCCGCTGTGTTGGTGAGGGTCACATCGACGTCGACGGTGCGCCTGCCATCACCGCGACATTGTGCGCTGGCTATCGTGATCTCGCGGTCCAGGTAGTAGTCCATCTTCGAGCCGGTCGCATCGTTGAAGTACATCCCGAAACGCGTAGTCTCGGCGTCACTGGGGGGTAGCTCGCCGGCGAGGGTGGTGCCCGCGATCACCTGCTGCATCGCGTCATCCGGGAACCACATGAGCACGCGACGGTCGGCGCCCGCAGCGGCGAATGCGTCGATCATCCGTGACGGATTGACGCTGCCGCTCTTGAGCGCGTCAAAGACCGCTACCGCGGCTGAGGCGAAGAACACATCCTGCTCGACAGGCGAGGGGTAACGCCAGTACACCTCGCTGAGCAGAAGGTCGACGGCGTTGTCGGCCGAGAGCTCATCTCCGGTCGACAACGTGATGGGACCGGTCGCTTCGAGCAGATAGGACAGCGCGATGGGGTCCACGGCGACAACGCCGTCGACCTCCACGCCGAATTGCTGCTTCCACATTTCTCGCGCGAGGGCGCCGGAGATCTCAAACTGCGGGGCGAGGGTGACGTCGAGGATGTACTCGCCGGTGATGTCACCGTAAAGACTGCGCGTGGCGACGGGAAGCTCGAGCACGGGGGAGGGGAAGGTCTGAAAGTCGTGCGTCGTGGCCTGCTGCACGAGATCCATCCGCCCGCCATCGGTGGCTATGAGCGCCATGGCGCCGGGGATGCCCCCACCCGAGCGCAACTCGGCCGGATTCTGGAACAGCACGAGGTAGTTGCGTGGCCCGTCGGCGCCCAGCATGGTCGGCAGCAGGGTGAGCGCACCGTCGAGCGACTGCATCGCCAAGGCGACCTCGTCGAGTGACGTCTGCAGTTCGTCGGCGGCGTCACGCAGAAGCGGGATCGTGTCGTCGCGGCGGATGCTGTGCACGCGCGCCTGCACAGCGGTTATCGCTTCGGCGGCCTCCGCAACGCGAGGCGCTGCGTCGACGAGGGGCTGCACGTCGATGACTCCATCCACGGGGCGGAGCGATGCGGGGTCCACGGTGCCCGCGAGCTGCGTCAGCGGCGCGATTCCTTCCCGCGCGAGTTCGTCGACCGACTCGGTCAGCTCTCGCACGAGGCGCAGATTGGCGCCCGCAAACGGCACGATCTCGACCGTGCGCCAGACGGGGTCGCCCGTGAGCGAACGGGCGGATGCGGCGTGGCGCTGCAACTGCGCGAGGGACTGGGCTGCGGCATCCGCTTCACCCTTCACCACCTGCTGCTGGATGCGACTGGCCAGCGGCACCGCTGCTTCGAGCTCGCCCCTCGCCAACCAGCCCCGCACTCCCACCCACGCGACTGCTGCCAGCACGAGCACAGCGATGCCCGCAAGAACCCAGGGCCACACGAGCCTGCGCTTGGGGCGCTCGCGCGTGCGTCGCGATGCTCGAGTCTCGAGGGCCTCGGGCTCGTTCGTGGTCTCGTCGCTCACGCGGTCATCCTCACACGAGCACCGTGAGGGCGAGCGCCCCGTTGAACGCGATGTGCGCGAGGAGCGGCGCCCCGAGCCGCTTTGTTGTGACCGCAAGCACGCCCGCCCCGGCACCGAAGACCAGGGTCGTGACGAAGTTGACGCCGGCGTCGAGCACGACTGACGCCTGCAGTGCATGGGGAATCGCGAAAAGTACAGTCGTGACGGCCACCGCCATCACCCGCATGACAGTCGAGGCGCCGGTGCGGAGCAACGAACTCAGGAGTGTGCCACGAAAGAACAGCTCCTCGATCACGGGGGCTACCAGCACGGGCACAACGAGGAGGGAGATCGCGAAGAGAATCCGCTGCGAGTCGGACACCCCGATCGGCACCGACATAATCGGGAGCGTCGCCGAGCCACGCATGAGCATTTCGATTCCGCTGGCAACGACGCGGAGTACCAGGCCCGCACCGAAACCCCAGAGAAGATCAATGGGCTTGAGGGTCCAGCGCACCCGGCCTCGGCCATCCCATTTGCGGTTCCGCACGACGATCGCCGCGGCGATGAGGGGAACCCAGAAGGCGAGGTAGCCAGCCGTAATGAAGATGAGGGAGCCGCTGTCATTCGTCTGAAGTGCGACGCCCCGCACGGCAAAGGCGAGCACGGCGGCAGCGCCGAGGGCGACTAGGGCGGCGGGCAGATCGCGGCGGGGCCAACGCGATTCCGCGCGCGATCGTTCGGTCCCCATGAGACCAACCTTATGCAACGCGCCGTCGAGCGCTAGTGTCGCCGCGCCTCGCATTGGGGGCGCGAGGAGTTTGCAAGGGGGTTTCACTCTCGTTAGCGTGGGGCACACGGCAGGGGACGCCGTAGGGGGCAGCTGTGAGTGCTGGGAACTCGTCGACCGATGGTCGCGTCACGGTCGCGCACCGAAACACGAGCGACACGCACCTTCACTATGATCAGGACCAGCCGCAGCGTCGGGGCCATTTCGGGGACGACCAGCGTGGGGTTTGGTTCGCCCCGCGACCGGGGGACGATGCAGCCGTGAGCACCGTGGAGACTGCGAGCGCGACAGCGCTCACGTGGCCTCGCGAGTATGCGCGCCTCATCGCGGTGACCGATCTTCTCGTGGTGATCACCGTGGTACTCGGCACCCAGTTTGTGTGGTTCGGTTTCGGGCACCCCCGCGCCGCTTGGATGGTGGAGTCCTGGATCATTTCCGGCCTAGTGGTGCTCGGCTGGGTGGCGACGTTGGCCATGTACGGGTCGCGGGACAGTCGGGTAATCGGCTCGGGTACCACCGAATACAAGCGCATCGTGGATGCGACGCTCCTCCTGCTCGCGACCGTTGCCGTCGTGGTTTTCTTCGCCCAGTTGGAGCTCTCGCGCGGGTACTTCATCGTCGCGCTCCCCATCGGACTCCTTGCTCTGCTCCTCTCGAGGTGGGCATGGCGCAAATGGTTGGCGTGGCAGCGTAAGCGCGGACACTACATTTCCCGGGTGCTGCTCGTGGGTTCACGCGCAAGCGTGGAGGCGATCGCGGCCGACCTGCGCCGCCAGCCTCAGGCCGGTTACCTCGTCGTCGGGGCTTGCACTCCGGGGTCGGAGGTTGCGGGCTACCTTCCTGACTCGGAGATCCCGGTCTCAACGAACCTCGATCAACTGCACCGGGCGATCGATGCCACGGGAGCGGACACAGTGGTGGTGACCAGCAGCGACGAGTTGCCCCCGCAACGCATCCGCGAGCTCAGCTGGACGTTGGAGCCCGGGCGCCAGCACCTCGTGGTGGCGCCAAGCCTGACCGATATCGGTGGCCCGCGTATTCACATGCGACCGGTGGCCGGCCTTCCGCTCATCCACGTGGAGACGCCGAGGTATGAGGGCTTCACTCGCTTCGCGAAGCGCGCTTTCGACGTGGTCTCGTCGGCGGGGCTCATCCTCGTGCTGTCGCCCGTGCTTTTGGGCATCGCCCTCATCGTGCGCCTGAGCACACCGGGCCCTCTCCTCTTCCGTCAGGAGCGCGTGGGTTTACACGGCAAGCATTTCGAGATGCTCAAGTTCCGCTCGATGGTGGTCGACGCCGAGGCGAAGCTCGCTGAGTTGCAAGCGAAGGAGCGCGCCGAGGGCAATGCAGTCTTGTTCAAGATGAAGGATGACCCCCGGGTCACCCCCATCGGCAAGGTGCTGCGCCGCTACAGCCTTGACGAGCTTCCGCAGCTCTTCAACGTCTTCGGCGGGAGCATGTCATTGGTCGGACCACGCCCTCCGCTTGAGCGCGAGGTAGCACAGTACGAGCACCATGTGCACCGCCGCTTCCTAGTGAAGCCTGGCATCACGGGGCTCTGGCAAGTGAGTGGCCGTTCGAACCTCTCGTGGGAAGACACCGTGCGTTTGGATCTGTACTACGTGGAGAACTGGTCGATCACGGGAGATCTTGTAATCCTGTGGCGTACGGCAAAGGCTGTGGTCGCGCGCGACGGGGCCTACTGAGCATCGCCCTGTGCGGGCGATTCCGCCGACGGATGTCCCGGATGGTTTCCCGCTGTCATCGCTCCGCGGTTATTGGCAGAACGTCCCGATCGACGTTGAAACCAAGAAGACACCGTACGCCTGACCCGATCTGTATTGTGCTCTGTCAATCGCCCGAAGCCCCAAGCGAACGCGCATATTCCGCTGATCAGAGCCAGACCTAAGAGAACATGTGGCGGATCTATCGTCCACCGCTCTGCTTTTGCAGGAACCAGCATGGCAGCGAGGAATACGACGATCGGCATGTGCACTGCATAAAGCGAGTAGGACCAATGTGCCGCATTTGAGCTACCACTTAGAACCAGATCGGCCTTTCCGGGAAGCCGAATGTCGACCACAAGCGATGCGACGAGCAGCGCAGTGATCGCTCCCAGAGCTAATGAATCGAGACGCAGAGGTGCCGGAATCTGATGGTGAGCCACCATCGCCGCCAGCACGCCAACAGCCAAAACAACTTGAGCAACTCGAACGGCGGGTCTCGGCGAGCGCCGCAGAAACGCAGCGATGGTGCCCCGGTTCGCGCCCACAATCGCCCCAAGGATCCACGCCGGCATCAGAAGAAGCACCTCAGGGCCGACGAAGATCACGATTGCAACCGCAAGGATTCCATACAGGAGTCGCAGCGCCCAGTGCAGGCGTGAAACGACTGCCAGCGCGAATACGGGGAAGAGTAGGTAGTACCAGAACTCGTAGGAGAGGGACCACAGGGGGTTGTTCGTGCCGTAGGGCTGAACCCAGATGTCCTGCAGGAAGAAGACGTTTCCGACCAAGGTCAATAGCGAATGGTCGGGATTGGCGTCGAGGGCCGCGTACGTTGCGGATGCTGAGTATGCGTCAGCGGAAGCGAACAGATGCTTTCCGAGCGCGTCAAGAATCACCGTCAATGCCAATGCCGGGAGCAAGACGATCCAAAGTCTCGTTACTCGCGCGATTGCATAGCTCTTCCACGCGAATCCGCCGCCCCGCACGCGCGTCCATGCGCTGCCGCCTACCCAGAAACCGCTGAGCACGAAAAAAACCACGACTGCTTCAGCGCCGACGCTGGTAAACGAGTAGAGAATTGCGTGCCCCACCGTTTGAGGAGCTTCGCTGTAGTCCTCGAAGAAGAACACACGAAAGTGACCCGCCACCACTAATAAGGCTGCGCCAAAACGCATGATGTTCAAGGCTCGATTCTCTGCACCCGTCCCCATGTCGCCATCTTGGCAGATCGAGGTTTCGGTCGGATTGCGAGATCGCGACCGATGACATGTGAAGATCAGGTAAATCGGTCGGTGCCTGCGACAAACTTCCGCTAGCGTCGAGGGTGCTCGCAAACTCTGATCCCGTTGATCTTGGGATCGGCGGGCACTGGGGACTGGGGGCCTATGGCAACGATCGATGATGTTGTGCGGACAGGAGTCTGCGTAGGGTGCGGTGGTTGTTCGGCCGCGACCGGCGGTCGCATTCCGGTGAGGCTTGGGCCGACCGGTCTTTACAAGGCCGATCTTTCAAATGCCACGTCACACGACAAACTGCTTGGTTCAAAAGTCTGTCCTTTCGCGGACGAGTCCCGCAACGAAGATGAGATCGGAGAAAGCCTCTTCGAGGGGCTACCGCGAGACGACAGGATTGGCTACTACCGATCGATGTTCGCAGGACGCGTGAACGACGACACGCGAGTCGAATCGAGTAGCTCGGGGGGGCTGACAACCTGGTTGCTTAGGGCCCTGCTTGAGAGCGGGAAAGTTCAAGGGGTTATTCATGTAGGCGAATCCAATGGTCCACTGTTCGGATATGTCATCTCGAGAACTATTGACGACCTTGATCAGTCGAGGAAATCCAAGTACTACCCCACTTCGTTTGGTGACGTGCTCAGGTCTATTAGGGGTGACGGGCAGGTTTACGCCTTCGTCGGCATTCCCTGTGCAATTCGCAGTCTTCGTTTGATTGCGGAGTCCGACCCCTCTTTGCAATCCCAGATCAAATATGCGGTGGGGATACTTTGCGGGCACCTGAAGTCGGCCGCTTATGCAGAATCTTTTGCATGGCAACTCGGAGTCGAGCCGGAGCATATCGAGACTGTCGATTTCAGAATTAAGGACAGGAATCTAACGTCCCGACAGTATTCGTTCGGCGTCAAAGACCGACGGGACGGCGAGTGGCGAACTGCCCAGACTCTCTCGTTGGTAGGGGGAAGTTGGGGCCACGCAGTTTTCCAGCCTGAGGCGTGTAACTACTGCGACGATGTGTTCGCAGAAACCGCAGATGTTGTGATTGGTGACGCCTGGCTTGCCAAGTACGAGATTGACTGGCGCGGCACGAACGTCGTGGTGTCGCGATCTAGCGAGCTCGACGAGATATTCGCGGCTGGAGATGATCGCGGGGATCTCGTCCGCGAGCCTTTGGAGATTGATTCCGTTGTCCGGACTCAATCTGGCAACTTCCGCCACCGTCGTGATGGCCTCGCGGTTCGCCTTGCTGATGACGATGCTGCGGGTCGTTGGCACCCGACGAAACGCGTACAACCTGGATACCCAGTTTCCGACGAACGTGTGCGACTCATTCGTGAACGACGGAATCTCTCCAGTGTTAGCCACGAGGCCTTCGCGGAGGCGAAATCTGCGGGGAACCTAGAAGTCTATTTAGGTGCGATTCTCCCCTTAATCGAAAGCTATCAATCGAGCACGAAGATGACCCTCACGAGGAGAATTTTGAACAAGTTTAAAAGGGAGGCGTGGAAGATAGTGACAAGTCTCCGCAGTCGTCGCCAATCAGCCGGACAGAATCAGTGAGGAACGCAGCGCCTCGGGAGGTCTTCGTAATTCTCACAGGCGTATCTGGGAATCTCGGCGATGCCGTAATTCGTCGCCGCGTGCTCGAGTGGTGCAGGGGGCTGGGAAGGGTTCACGCCTATGTCGGGCGCACGACGCCCGGGTGGCTGGGCCAGCTAGCTCTCAGCAACGACGAAGTGCTCTACCGAGCTAAGGATCGCCGCCGCTGGTTGAAGGAACTTCTGCTCCACAAGCGAGCACCGGTTCTGGTTTTCGACCCCGGAGAAGTACCGCTTGGCACCGAGCACTTACGGTCGGAGATCATGTTCCTGGGGATAGTTGCGATGGTTCGGCTCAAGGGTGGGTTCATTTTTCGTCCCCCCCGTGCCGTCGGCTCAGTTCATCCGGTAGTTGGGTGGGTTTATCGAACCTCCAGTCGACTGTCCAACATCGTGCTCTGGCGGGAGACGCCATCACTCGAGAGAATGCGAGTGGGGAAAATCAGCCCGGACACTGCGTTTGGCGAGCCCCGAACCCCTGGGTTGCCTCACGGGCAGCGGCGTGTCGTCATAGTAAGCATGCGAGGCAAGCGGCCGATTCCGCCCGCCGAGTGGTTTGAAGGCATCGCGAGTTTCGCGAAGCGTCATGACTACCGCATTGTCGCTGTAAGCCAGGTCGATGAAGATGAGGTGCGGTCTGCGGAACTTGCTGAGCGATTTGGTGGTGCCGCCGAATACATCCCCTGGGGTGAAAGGTCAGATAAAGAGCAGGAGACTTCAGTCCGAGCTTTGTATGAAACGGCCGCTATCGCCATTAGCGATCGTTTGCATGTTCTCATCCTCGCAGCAAAAGCGGGTGCGCTCCCCGTTGAAATAGCGGAGTCGCCGAGGCCTAAGGTGCGAGAGCACTTCAGAACGGTTGGAATACATTCCATCAGCTATCCAATCGCGGGCTCGGCTGCGGAGGTAGACGCATTCCTGGAGCAGCAAATCTCAAGGGTTGAAGAGATCTCGACCCTGGTAGACGACGCCGAGGCTAAGCTCCAGCTCGAAATCGACAATTTCCGAGCGGCTGTCAAGGCGAATCGTGACTAAGCATCACGTTAGCGTGGTGATGCCGTTGCACAATGCTCGGGCGCACCTTCAATCTGCTCGTGACCAGCTAGAGCTTCTTGACCGCGCCGTCGCGTACGAAATTGTCGTCATCGACGATCACTCAACGGACTCGACCGCTGAGGAAGTTCTTGAGTGGGTACCCCCTCCGGGCTCCAGCTTGAAAGTGCTTCAATCCAGCGGTCGGGGTGTGGCCGCGGCTCGCAACGAGGCACTCGCGTCATGCTCGGGCGAGTTCGTCTGGTTCGTCGACGCCGACGACGTCTGGGCTCCGACCATCGTCTCAGAGATGGTCATGGCTATCGGTGACGCTGATGTGGTTCTCTGCAATGCAGACAAGCGGAGCAGGGGAGGTGACCTTCGGGGGACTATCACTGACGCCGAGGACTCAAGCGTGATCTCGGGCGACGAGGCGTTCCGGCGGCTTCTTGGCGGGTTTGTTCAGGGGCACCTCTGGAACAAGCTTTTTAGACGCTCAGTGATTCCAGCAGATCCATTCCCCAGAACCCGCGCACATTCGGACCTCGGCGGTGTCATGAGGATATTCAGTTCATCAGACAGGGTTGCGCTCTTACCTCGGTCCCTGTACCAATACATGCTCTCTACCGGGTCCATCCTCAACTCCAGCTCGTACAACTGGGACGATCTGTCGAGATGCCTCGACATTGCCGCGGGGCTCGTTGAGCAGCGACCAGAAATCGATCTTGCGCGTTCGCTGTGCGCGTTCAAGTACCGGTCTGTCGTAGTTCCGATCGCCATCGAGCTAGCGCGTCGGCGTGATCTGCTCGCCTCCAACGAACTGAAGAGACTTCGTCGACTGAACAGGTCGCGCATATCGGCGAGTGATCTTATGTCTGGTGTTATCGATGTTCAAACAGCTGCAGCAGTCATTGCAGTTTGGATTTCGCCCGCTTTATTCGAGTATGTTTACCGGTCCCGGAGGTCAGGCACATGGATCTCAATATCTCGAGACACTGCGTGAAAATGTGTCCTCGGGACTTGCGTGCCGAGACAGAATCGGAAGCTACATTATGAGTTCGAGAACGAACGCTGGCTTAGTTGACGCCCCCGCCGGAGTTGGGGCGAGTGTGCCACAGCCACGATTCGCGATCGTCGTCTTTTTGATATTGGGCGTCATCGCTCTCGCACTCTCCGCAGGAATCAACCCTGGGTTCGTACGCGTCCTGCCGGCCGCACTCGGTGCGTTGCTTGCTTTTGCGGTCACGGCCAGAAGGCTCGCTCCCCTCGCCGTTTCCCCTGGGTTCTATTTCGCAGCATATCTTGCGGGTCTGGGCTTCCTTGGATTCCATCTCACGAACGTGTTCGCAGGTTCCGGAGGTACGGGCGGAGTTGACGTTGTTCTCGATCTCGGAACTCTTCAAATGACCGCTAGCAGCTTTCTTTTCGCGGCCATCATCGTGCTGATCGCGGCGTCGTTCGCTCGCGGGGGGCGAGCAGCTCCCGTTGGGCCGGGTCCGGCTCGACCGCTTGATCTCGGAGATCTCGGCCGATACTCCTCGATGCTGCTCGTATTCAGCCTCGCAACGCTGATGCTCTTAATCTACTTTCTAGGTATCGGGTCGTTGCTGGAGCGTTCAGGACGCTTGGTTGGCTCCGAATCGAGCATCCAGACGGCGGTTGGCATGTCCGCAATTGCAGCCGTCGTCGCCTCGGGGATCGTGGTTTTTTCTCGCAGGGGAATTCTCAGGATCGTGGCGATTCTCTCGGTCCTAGGGTTCACCGCCTACTTTGTTTCCTTAGGTACGAGACGTCTCGCTCTTATGCCGATTCTCTTGCTGCTCTCCTATGCGCTGGCGCGAAGAGGCGCCGTGCGTCCCCTCGCCGTGATGATCGCGACAATTGCGGCTCTAGTTCTCCTGACCTTGCCCCTCTACTTCAGGTCGCTTCCGAGTCACGGACTGATTCCGCATCTCAACGCATTGGGAAGCTTTTCGATTGGCGCAGACAACCTCTCAGCAAGTTTCAACAACATCCTTGCGGGCTTCAAGATCACGGCAATGACGGGTTTTGGGCGGCCGCACATAGGTATTGATGCGTTCTGGGTCTCAATCAACCCCATAACTGGAGACTCCGTTGGTTGGAGTCAGATCGCACCTTCACTTCGACTCAACCGCTTTACGCCCTACTCGGGACTAGGAGAGTTGATTAACCTCGGGTCGACTGTATTTGTCGTTTCGCTCGGTCTCATAGGTCTGGCTCTTGGCAACATCCAGCGGATTAACGACAAGCTCTTCACAACTTTGATCGGGAGGCTCTTCGCGATCGGCACGCTCGGGTTGACCTTCATATTCGTTATTCAGTCAACCCAGTACAACCTGCGTTCTAACCTCCGTTACCTTTATTTCGCGATCGGACTTCAGCTCGCAGCTTTGCTGATTCTTCGGTTGCGCGAGGCGATCGCCCAGAAACGGCGGGTGCCCGGACACTATTAGTGCGATACGAAAACGGCCGTGGTCGGTCGGATAGGCGATCTCGCTACTCGAGCTTCGGGGTTTGCGAATCCGAACGCGAGCAGAGTTATTACGTCCTCTGACTCTGGAATCCCAGCCGTCACTCTGAGTCGATCTGAATCGTCGTTGCTGCGGGACCAGTTCAACATGCACGTGGAAATACCCAAACCATGGAGCGCCCACACGAATGACATAGCGAAGAGTCCACCGTCGATCCATCGCTGGTTGCGCTCGCCCGAACCTCCGAACAGCGGAGCGTCCACCGTTATTACCGCCACCGACGGCACGTTCTTGGCGAAAGCGGCGCTGCCGTTATGAAGCCCCAGTACTTTCTGTGCGTACTCCCCGTGATACACGTGAACTCGCCAAGGTTGGCGGTTGCATACTGAGGGTGTGTGTTGGGCCAGCTCAACCGCCTGACGGACTTGGTCCTCAGGGACCGGCGTGCTGATGTAGGTTCGGATACTCTTGCGGGACTTGAAGAAGCGTGTCAACTCGTCCTGCGAAATGCTGGAGGCAGGTAAAGTCACGTACTTCGGGCTAACCGATGCGTCGATCTGGCCCCTTTCATTCCACTCTTCAAGGGCTTGCAGGGCCGACTCGGCATTTTTGCCGTACTCTGATTCGCTTCCTTCGTTTTGGAGAAGCAACTCGAGTCGGTTGCGCACTGCTACACCAAAGGGTCGTCGCGGATCGCGGAGGGCCAGCCCTTTCTCGATGCGATGGTAGTCACGGGTTACTTGGGACTCGAGGTTTCGTCCGCGAAGTGCCCCGAGGGCGTCGCTACCAGTTGGCGCACTGAGTTGCTGGTATCTACGCATGTCGCGCCAAAACTCACGCGCACCTCGAAGGCGGCTCGCAAGCCGCCATGCCCTTGCTTTGAGTGGTTTTGCAACTCTTTCGAGAGGTTTCATTTCTTCCTTGCCCCCTGGTGGTTATTGACTTCGGAAATGTTCTTGCGCGCGATCAACCCGTGAATCTCGGATTCAACAGCATCGAGCTGGGCCTGGGCGGCGAGCATCAGCGATGTCAAAGAGGCTCTTCGGCTCGCTGCTTCGATTGCGAACTTTGCAACAGCGTCTCCCGTGGCTTGCGATAGGTTCAGCGAGACGCCCGTGTAACCAATCGCCGCGAAATGCTCTTCGGCTTTACTCGGGGCGTGTTCCGTAATTTCGAGAGGGACCGACCCAGCGCAGGACGCGAGAATTAGGACGTGCAGGCGATCGCTGATCACCAGCGAACTCTGACCGTACAAAGCGCGTACGTACCTTTCCTGTTCGAGATCTGAGCGAGATCCCCAGGGGTCCAACCGCGCGTCCGCGCCAAGATCCGACAGCCGAGTCGCAATTTCGCGCGACCGGTCCTCATCTTCGCGGACCTGACTGAGGGTGATGACTTTTCGGTCTCCGACGACTTGAGCGATCGCGGCGAACCACGCGTCGCTGGGAAAGTCGCGTTTTGCCCGCATGCTGATGATCACCCCCGACCGCCGATCGAGGTCGTTATCTATCTGGAGCGCCTCTTGGAATGCCGTGTCAGGAGTCGAGCGCCCCACGCCCATGGCGTCAGTGCATCGTGGAACTCTCCACAGGGTCAAATCCGACAGTTTGCATCCCGTTCGGTGGATCGCGATTGTCAGTCGGTCGGAATTTCTTGCAAAGGCGCGAGGCGGGCGGATCACAATGCCACCACGTGCCTTAGCGACGAGAGTGAGGACGAGGAACGCAAGCTCGTGCTTCCTCGCACGTTGACTTAAAGGAACCTGACCCGGGTCTAGGACCAGAATGGGCCGTCGGCTCAGCGCCAAGAGACGGACCCATCTCCTAAACTGATTGGCTTTATAAGCGATCTCGCTCTGCCGGAGCTGGAGTTCTTCAATCCAACCAGCCGGAGCATTCCCCACGTAGGCGTGGACCTCGCCTGATTCGCGAACCCAGCCGAGAACTCTCCGCCTGATTACTGCATCCCCAGTGTTGCCGTATGCGCCTGTAAGTATGACAAATACCTTGTTCATTCAGTCCTAATTCGTATCTGTGGGTGTCGAGGTTGCGGAGCCGTTTGGCCGGCGGCGCAAAGTCGCAGTTAAGCGAACCGCGAGTGTGGCCGCTTGCACGACGAGGCTTGCCGTCACTGCGAATGCCGCCCCGGTCGCCCCCCATTGGTTTGCGCCAATGGCCACTCCGGCGAGCGCAATTACGGCGAACGTGGTCGAGGTTACCGCCACTGCGCGCTTATTCCCCGTGCTCTGCAAGATGGCTTGCAGCAAGGAGATGGCCGACCAAAGCGGCAGAGCTGCGACCGTTACCTGTACTGCCGGAATAGCTGGTACGTATTCCTTCCCTAGCCCGAACTGCACCGCCCACGGCGTCAGGACCACCAGTGCAACAGCTAGTACGAGGGTGGCAAGCACCATAATTCCCGACAGCTTGAGGAACGGCTTCATCGACCGAGAGTTGGCGTGAGCGCGAGTCGCTTCCGGCATGAGAACAACGGATAAAGAATTGGGCAGAATTCGAAGCGGGTTAGTGAGCCGACTCCCCGAAGAGTAGAACCCTGCTTGCGTCGGTCCCGCTGCCAAGCCCACTAAGAGCGAGTCCAGGTTTCGCGCCTGTGTCGCCATCGAATGGACCCAATATGGCGAACTGGACCGAAGGAGCTTTGCGAAGGATAGCGAGGATCTGGGTGCAACGCGGCGCCTGATGAACACATTGGCAAATATTGCGGATGCAGCGCACGAGGTCGCCTCCGCTAGTGCAAACGCGAGAATCGGATTCAGGCCGATCCCGATTCCGGTCGCGATTATCCCCACCGAAAGTGCGCGTCGCGCCAGAAGATTACTGACATTGATCCATGCGTCGCCGTCCGCGATAAGTATCGACAATCGATTGTCCGCGTTTCGCTGAGCACCGATCCAGACGGCGAGCGGGAGCAGGAGCAAGTAGGTCGGCGTGGCGAGCCAGCCTAGGAGGAGAACGGTGGCCCCTGTCACAGCCCCCAAGATCGTGGAGGTCACATTGTTGAACCGCAGGCCGACTGCGATGTCTCCACTACCCGGGCGGGCGGCTCGTTCGCGAATGACGAACGTAGAGACGCCCCCATCAATGACCGTTTGAGCAACTGCTGCGACTCCGAGAAACGCTGCAAGAACTCCGAAATCCCCAGGGCTAACCGACCGAGCTACTAGTACGAGCCCGAACGCTTGGAGCACCGCGGCCAGGATGCGACCGCTCGAAACCCAAGCGAACTGGTGGGCCACCCCTTTGCGAGGCTTCTTGGCTTCACCTGCACTCATTAGCATCCTGATCCAGGGGTTTTCCAGTCACTCGATGGGACGGGACGTGTCGTCTCATTGGGTTAGACCCGACAGCACGCCGTTCACGAAACGCCCAGCACTCGCTTCCGCCGAAAATTCTCGACCTCGATCTAGTGCGCCAGCCGCTAGCGCTGCCAGTCTGGCTCGGTCCTTGACGAGCGAGTCGATCCCCGCGGCATAAGAATCAACCGAGAATGAGGTCCACAGCGAATCCTCTCCGGCGGATAAGTAATCCGCCTCCGGAGCGTGGTAAGGGTAATTAGTGGTGATGACGGGGATGCCTAAAGCGAGAGCATCGACCGCGACAAGGCCTATTCGTCCAGGCATGAGTACCGCATCTACAACTGTTGAAATGCGCGCGAGGTCCTCCGTATCCAGTCTGCCGACCAACCTGACATATGGGCGTGCTGAAGCCATTTTTTCGACTAAATCACTGTCGGGGCCTGCTCCAGCTAGCAAGAGCACGAAGTCTCGATTTTCCGAGAACACCTTGTCGGCGGCTTCAAACAGGAAGGGGAGTTCTTTCGGGCCATCAAACGCCCCAACGAACAAACCGACGAAGCGCCCTCCGAGCCCAAAACGCTCGCGAATCGACTTGGACTCTGTGGTAGAAACGAGCGCCTTGGCAGCGACAAGTCTCGTCGTGTCTGTAGTGTTCACGACAACTGTGACTTTTTCGGGATCGTTGCCGCGGAGAACCAGATGTTCTTTCCCACTCTCGGTGTACGAAAAAAGATGGTGGGAACGCTTGCACAACCACGCTTCGATCGAGCCGTCAATCGCATTGTTTCCCGCCGTGTAGTTCTTTCCATGCCCCCACAACATGAGACGAACTTGCGGATCGAGCGCCAGCAGATAAGTTTCGAGATTAGTGCTCGCCAGACCGGCGACGACCGCAGCTGAACGCCGCGCCCGCCCCATGATGTTTCGGAATGTCACGTTTCGTCGTCCGAAACTCGCCCGGTGTTGCGCGACCGGCACGGACCAGCGACCCTCAGCAGAGTTTCCTCGAGCGGCGACGCGACCCCGTGGAGACGCATGCCAGACCTCGAGTTTGTAACCGTGTTCGGCAAGTTGCTCGTCGATTGCGTCGAAGAGTCCTACGCGGTAGTTGGGCACAAAGGGCTGGACGATGCCGATAACGTTAGAACCCATTCGGTTGCGCTCAGCCATTGCTTTGCCTTGCATCTTGATAAAGCCTTTCGAGTCCAAGCGCGACATCCTTGATGTCCAGTTCGCTTAGTAGGTAGTCGTGAGCCCCCTGACGAAGCTGTTCCGCCACCTGATCGCTATCGAGCACAGATCGAACTGCCTCCGCCAACTGCTCGGGGCTGCCGTCCGTAACTAGCGCCGCACCGTAGTTTCGGGCGGCTTCCGCGATCCCCAACGAGTCAGTGCACACCGTCGGAGTGCCTGCGGCGAAGGCCTCCAACATCGTCATGGGAAATATCTCGCCCACCGAGGGCAAGACGTAGACGCGAGCGGCGTGGAGTCGAGACCTCGCATCTTCTGGCCGCAAGCCGTCCTCGATTTGAATCGCTGGACTTCCGATGCGGTCAATGAGCATTCGAACAGCTGAGCCATCGCCCTCGTCCGGTCCAACGACCGAGAACTGAAGGCTCGGGTAATCGGGAGCGAGAAGCTCGGCCATGTGGACGAACGCCTGCGCGCGCTTTCTCGGATGTAACCGGGCGAGGAACAAAACCTCCTGCTCGCGATCACCGTAACTTGGAAGAGGTGCGATCTGGACTCCATTGGCGATTCTTGCTATCGAAGCGGACTCGCAAAGTGCCCTGATCTCAGCCTCTTCGTTGCGAGTCAGGCAGAACACATTTTGAGCCCCCTCCAGTAGGCGCTTTGTCATCAACGAGTCGACTATGGGGGCGAGCGGGTGTTTCGAACCATCGATCATGCCGTGTGGTTGCGCAAAGTACGGAACACGGTCCCGTTGGAACTGATGCGCGGCTGGCAGCGTCACCATATCGCGAGCGAGGTGGATATGAGCAACGTCAAAGTGCCGGGCGCGATCCTTCAGGTGGCTGCGAAGTTCAGGCGAGTGCATTCCGGCAAAACCTAGCTTTGACGAGAATCTTCTGGCTGGAAAAAGCACTTCCTCGTAGCCGTCGACGACAAGGCGTTTCGGGCGGTCAATGTCGGAGGCAGCTAGCAGCGAGACTTCATGACCTAACTCGGCGAGTGCGGCACAATGTGCTCGCGCCACCGTGACGGGCCCTCCGAATGCTCCGTCGCTGGAAATGTAAGTCACGACGTGCGCAATCTTCATCGTCTTGCCCTCACGATTCACGTCTCTCGCGCGGGACAACGGTCGAACTCGGGGCGAGGACGATCGAATTCGGCGCGACATCCTTGCGAACGACAGCTGTCGCTCCGATGATTGAGTCCGCGCCGATTTTGACTCCACGTAGCACGGTGGCCCGTGTAGCAATCCAAACGCCATCCTCAACGCTGATTGGTTGGTTGTCGAATTCGAAAGTCGGCGACCGGTAGTCATGACTGCCAGTGCACAGGAAGGCGCTTTGCGAAATGCAAACGTTCGATCCGATCGAAATTGGCTCGAGGTTCAACAGCCACGCATCCACACCAATCCAGACATCGTCGCCGATCCGCAGCTTCCAAGGCCAGTGGATTCGCACGTGTTCACGGATTAGAACGCCCCTCCCAATCCGCGCGCCGAAGAGGCGGAGTAGCGAGACGCGCAGCACGGAAGGGCACCATGTTCGGCGCACGATCAGGGAGGAAGTCACTACCCACGCGGCCTGCCACAGGACCCCACGCCCCTTGTCGTATCCGGAACCCGAAAAGCCAGCGAGTCTGAAACTCACGTCATGTCCCCTAGGCGTTGTGCGAATGAGACGTAGCGCGACCTAGCCCCGGCCGCGGAGTAGCGAGTCTTGTGCATAGCTACAGATCTCTTGCCCAGTTCGACTGCGAAATCGATATCGTCGGCCAACAATGTGGCGGCGTTCAACAACTCCACCGCTGAACCCGGGCGGGTCATCAACGCCGCGGAGTCCGCGCTGAGCACTGCGTGAGTGATCCCGCTCGGCTCAACTGCTGCAATGATCGCTCGATTTGCGCTGGAGTAAGAGGTGAGCTTGCTTGGCAAGGACATTTCGAGAACACCAGGTCGTTCATTCAACAACAGAGCATCGGCCGCAGCGAGCGCAAACGGATAATCCTCGGCGTTCAAAGGGTCGACAAATCGGAGCGTTGGGAGGTCTCCAGCCAGCTCCTTGAGCGCGGAACGTTGATTTCCATCTCCGACGAGGACGAAAGTTACTGGTGAACCCTGCGCGAATGAGAGGCGAGCCGCATCCACGACTGTCTCAAGGCCCTGTTTCATCCCCATGTTGCCGGTGTGCACCACTAAATAGTCTTCGGAGGGCCATCCGAGCCTTCGCCGCGCGGTGTCTTTCGTTGCATCTGTGGGGGTGATGTGCGTGAAGTTGGGAACATCTGCGATTCGGTGAGCGGCCACGCCGCGGGCTGTCAGAACCCGTCCGAATTGGGGAGTAATAACTCCGACCGTGTCAGCTTTGCGCAGCAGCGAGTACTCGTAGTTAGCGATAGCTCTGGAAGCCGAGCCTCCAGTGGTTCCCGATTCCACGGCAGCATTGCCTGTGAGATCTTGCACGACGACGCCTAGTGGTCGCCTCTTTTTCCCATATACGCCCGCCGCGAGCCCGGATAGCGACGGTGTAACGGCAATTATCACGTCGGAATTGTCGCCTCTGACGGTCGAAGCGGCACGCGCAAGAAAACTCGCTTCCATGCGACCGCGCTCGATCAGATTCGTGCGCGAAGGTATGTGATGCCTTAGGCGCGTGACCTTGACGCCTGAGTTCACCTCGGCCCACCGCGAACCCTTCCGGTACTGAGGATCTTTTAGTTTCCACTCCGGATAATGCGGAAGTCCCGTGATGACGTGCACTTCAGCTCCAGCGTCGCGAATTGATTCCGCCAAAGCGGTGTTGTAAGGCGCGATTCCCGTCGAGTCCGGCGCGTAATTAATGCCCACCAAACAAACTCTCAGCCCAGAAAGCAGAGAGGTCCCCCCATGAGTCCCCATGCGATTCATTCTGGCGCAAAAAAGTTTCCGGCTCGTGAACGGTGATTCAAGCCGTGGCTTGCTAGCAATCAGGATGAAGCCAGGCTTTGAAGAAGGCTCCTGTTTGATAGAGGTACTGATGGATCCACTCACTGATGTCATATTGCGACCAATAGGAGACCATCAGGAGCTCCCCGCTAAAGCAGCGAGACATGAGCATGCGAGCGCGAGTTATGTGTGCAGTAGTGGTGACAACGAGTGCACTGTCCCAGCTATGGATCTCGGCTAATCGAGCGAATTCTTGCGCTTCGCCTTGCGTGGTCGAGGGGTCTGGACGAAAACAGATCACATATGTCCGGGTGCAGGCGCCGCGACCGGTTTCTGTCGGCGTCGAAAGAACGAGAGTGCTTGCAAGGCCGGCTTCGACGTATCGTTCCCCCAGGCGGAGGTTCCAGGTATTAATCGGCCCGAGCAGGAACACCGCATCGACAGTTCGCGGTTTATCGGTTTTGGGGAAGACGTAGACAGGAAGTCCGGCAAATACAACGACGGCAAACGAAGCGCCGACCCAGGCGAGCGCTATCCCCACGCGTCCTACAAGCCTCATTGACCATCCCCGATACATCAAAGCCGCCCTGCGAGTCAGCGGCGGTCCGCGTCAGCGAGTAGTAGTCCGCGTTCTGGGCGCGCCTCGCTGGCTTCGTTCCGCATATCTTCATCAGCAGCCTATTGTTGTGAGCATTGGGGCGCTTCGGATTATGAAATCCGAGTCGGACGGAACCGGAAGGTGAGTCGTTGGAACTTCGGGATTACATCCGGATAATTCGCAAGGGGTGGGTGCTCATTGTGCTCTTGACCCTCCTGGGTGCATCGGGGGGGGCTGTCTACTCAATCCTTACAACTCCTAAGTACCAGGCGACCACCGCCTTGTTTATCTCGGTCCGCACTTCGGGCGACTCGACCACGGGAGAGCTGGTCCAGGGAAATACGTTCGCTCAGGGAAAGGTCAAGTCCTACGCCGTCGTAGCCCAGAGCCCGAGAGTCCTTGAGCCCGTAATTGAAGATCTGAACTTGGACGTATCCGCCAAGGCGCTTGCGGCGCAAGTGTCGACGTCTTCTCCGCTTGACACCACCGTTCTGGAAATCACAGTTAGTGACGGCGATCCAGTTATGGCAGCGAATATCTCCAACGCCGTCGCTGCAAGCTTCTCGAACGTCGTGGTCAACCAGCTGGAAGCTCCCACCGGGGGCCAGCCGAGCCTCGTGACAATCGAGCCGATCGAGCCGGCAATGGTGCCTGAGGTTCCCTATCTGCCCAATACCCGCGTCAACCTCGTGCTCGGTTTCCTCGTAGGTCTCGCGCTGGGCTTGGGTGCCGCAATTCTCCGTCACGTCCTCGACACCCGAATTCATGGGCCACAAGAGGTGCAAGTCGTGACCGAGGCACCGGTTCTCGGCGGTATCGGGTTTGATCCTGAGGCGAAGAAGCGACCTCTCATTGTGCACGCGGATCCGCGTAGTTCTCGAGCGGAGTCTTTCCGTGCGCTGCGCACCAACCTCCAGTTCGTGCAGCTCGACTCGGGTCCGCGAGTGTTCGTCGTGACATCGTCCGTTCCTGGTGAAGGCAAGACCACGACCACAGCCAACCTCGCTATCGCGCTCGCCGAGACCGGCGCGCGTGTGGCGGTCGTCGACGGTGATCTTCGTCGTCCTGCGCTTGCCGACTACATGGGGCTCGAAGGTGCGGTCGGACTCACGGACGTGCTCATTGGGCGCGCCGACCTCAAGGACGTTCTACAGAAGTGGGGCCGCAACGACCTGTTCGTGTTGCCAGCGGGGCGCATTCCTCCGAACCCGAGTGAGTTGCTCGGGTCGGCGGGAATGGCCAAGGTGATTGCAGAGCTCGGCAAGACGTTCAACTTCGTACTGATTGACGCGCCGCCACTGCTGCCCGTCACGGATGCCGCGGTGCTCTCCAAGTTCACGACCGGCGCCATCGTCATTGTTGCGGCTGGCCGCACCAAGCGCACCGAGCTTGCCGCCGCGCTTCGCTCCTTCGAGCACATCGAGAGCAAGGTGCTTGGCGTTGTGCTCACGATGCTGCCGACCAAGGGGCCGGACTCGTACGGCTACGGAAACTACTACGGTGGCTACTCGGACGTCGACACGTCCAAGCCTCAGCTGAAGGCCTGACGCTGCCCGACACCCAAGGAGAGACCCGACTCCCATGGCCCCGTTCCGCATCCTCACCGTCTGTACCGGCAACGTCTGCCGTTCACCCATCGCAGAAAACGTGCTGCGCGAGCGACTGAGCGACGTGAAACCGATCGACGTGAGCAGCGCCGGCTTCATGGCGCTGGTCGGCGACGACATGCCCGAGCAAGCCAAGCGGCTCGCCGAAACTCTCGGCGTCACGCCCCAGAAGCACACGTCGCGGCAGCTGACCGAGGAGCAGATCCTCGAAGCAGACCTCGTGCTCGCCATGTCGCGCGAACACCGCCGCGAAGTCGTCACCCGTGTACCCCGCGCCAGTCGCTACACGGTAACCGTGCGCGAGTTCGCGCGGCTCTCCGCCGACCTGGGGGAGTGGGACTTCGTGGACATCACGGCGTTGCCAGATGATGCCGCATCCGAACGTCTCACGGCGCTTGTCGAACTCATCGCCTCCCGCCGTGGGCAAGTAGAACCCGCAGCCGCGCCGGACGACGACGACGTAGCCGACCCGTTCCAGCAAGACGACGAGCGGTACGCCCTGACCGGAAGCCAGCTAGGACCGGCGCTCGAGGAGGTCGAGCGGGTCATCCGGCTTGCGCTCCAGAAACGAGCAATCATCTAACCCCCCAAACGGGTGCCGCGCGGCGGCACTATGCTGAGTGAAAGTCCAACGGTGCGCAGCCGTTGCGACTGCGCACACAAAGCATTTGGGGAGCTTGTGGCTACGGCAAATCTGGGAACTGCCGCGGGGGAAAGCACGGATTTCGTGCCGGGACCGCTTGATCGTGATGCCACGGTGTACATCGCCGGGCATCGAGGGCTCGTCGGGGGCGCCATTTGGCGCAAGTTCGAAGAAGAAGGGTTCACCGACCTCGTCGGCAAAACCCACTCCGAGCTCGACCTCACCGACCGGCCCGCCGTGTTCGACTACGTGAACGAGGTAAAGCCGAAATATCTCGTGCTCGCCGCGGCGAAGGTCGGCGGCATCATGGCCAACAACACCTACCCGGTCGACTTCATCTCCGAAAACCTGCAAGTGCAGGTGAACGTGCTGGATGCCGCGCTCGAAGCCGGTGTGGAGCGTGTGCTGTTCCTCGGCTCCTCCTGCATCTACCCGGGTAAGGCCGAGCAGCCGATCAAAGAGGAATACCTCCTGACCGGGTACCTCGAGCCCACCAACGATGCCTACGCGATCGCCAAGATTGCGGGCATCCTGCAGATCCAGGCGGTGCGCCGCCAGTACGGTCTTCCATGGATCTCGGCCATGCCCACCAACCTCTACGGGCCGGGCGACAACTTCTCGCCCCAAGGCTCCCACGTGTTGCCGGCGCTCATCCGCCGCTACGACGAAGCCGCCCGCTCCGGTGCCGATAGCGTGACCAACTGGGGCACCGGCTCGCCGCGCCGCGAGTTTCTGCACGTCGACGACATGGCGGCCGCGTGCCTGCACCTGCTCGAGAACTACGACGGGCCGGCACAGGTCAACGTGGGCACCGGCAGCGACGTCACCATTAAAGAGGTAGCCGACGTGATCGCCGACGTGGTCGGCTTCGAAGGCGAAACGCAGTGGGACACGTCCAAACCGGATGGCACGCACCAGAAGCGACTCGACGTGACCAAGCTCGCTGACGCCGGGTGGACCGCATCCATCGGGCTCGAAGAAGGAATCAGGTCCACCGTTCAGTGGTACCGCGAACACAGTGGGGAACTTCGCGAATAATGGCCAAACTGCGGCACATAGTGCTCTTCCAGTTCATCACCGTGCTCGACGACGAGTCACGGCGGCTCACCCTTGAGGCTCTGCGGGCTCTGCGTGACATTCCGGGCATCCTCGAATGGCGTCTCGAAGCGTCCATGGACGAGCGCAAGGGCCAGGTGATCGTGCAGAACGTGCTCTTCGAAAGCGAAGAAGCCTTCGAGGCGTACCGAGCCGACCCGCGTCACGCCGAAGCAGGCAAGGCGCTCTCCGCGGTGTCCAACTGGCTGGTCGCCGACTACCTCGAGTAGACGCACCCGCTCGCTACACTGTGAGCAACCGTCTGACTGACCCTGGGGGACCTCTGCCGTGAGCCTGCTCAACCCCCGCACGGGCCAGAACCGCTGGTGGATCATCCCCATCATCGCGCTCGTCGCCATCGGCACCGGGGTGCTCGTCGCCCTGGCCATCGCGCCGCACGACCCCCCGGAGTCCGAGCTAATCCCGTGGACGCCCCCACCTGCCGCCACGCCGACGGCATCACCGACGGCGGGCGCCGAAGTGAACACGGCGGTGCCACAGCAACGTTTCCTCGCCGCCATCGACGGCACCACAGCATGGCGCGTGGATGCCGGGGCGTGCCCCTCCTCGCAGACCTGGCCCGAACTCACCACCAACGGCGGTGGCAGCTGGGCCCGCACCGACGCCACCACCGGTACCGGGGCCAGCGGTGTGCTCGCCCTCGGCGCGATCTCCGCCGAGGTGAGCGGCATGCTCACCTTCAACGCCGAGACGTGCGGGTCGCCGCAGTTCACCTCACTCGTCGACGGGGTGTGGGCGCCCGTGTCGAACCTCTCGAACGAGGCACTGTGGTACGTGGTTCCGGGAGCCGGGCCAGTGGTCGGGCTCGGAGCAGTATCCGTTGCTACGCCGTGTGAACCGGTGGGAGTTGCCACCCGCAGCGCGAGCGAGCTGGCAGTGCTGTGCAACGACGAGCGCATCGTGCGTAGCGTCGACGGCGGCGTCACGTGGGATGACGGGTTTGCCGTGGCGGGGGCATCCGTTGTCGCGTCCACTGCCGACGGCTACATTGTCGGCGGCCTGAACCAGTCACGCTGTGCGGGTGTCGAACTGCGCACGCTCACGCCGCAGGCGAGCAACGGCGACGGCATCGCGGTCGGATGCTACGAAGCCGCAGCAACCCCGGGGCTTGTGGCCATTTCATCCACCCCCAACGCGCTGTGGGTGTGGGCGGGCACGTCGCTCGGCATCTCGCCCGACGGCGGGGAGTCCTGGTAGGTCAGCAGCCCGGGGTGGCGAGCGCCTTGATGTAGGCGCCGGTTTGGTAGAAGTACTGCTGCGTCCACAGCGCGAAGTTCGTCGGTTGCCAGTGCGAGACCATCGTCATCTCACCGGTGAAGCACCGCTCGATGAGCAGACGAGCCCGCGAGATGTGCGGGGTCATCGCAACAACCATCGCAGAATCCCAGTCACGCGCAGCCGCCATTCTCGCCAACTCCTGTGCTTCGCCCTGGGTCGTTGACGGGTCTGGGCCGAAGCACAGCACCTCGAAGTCGTGGGCGCCAGCACAGAGCTCGGGAACCTCGTTAGTGGGAGTTGAGAGCACGAGCGTGCCGCTGAAACCCTCATCCATGAGCTCCACCGCCTTCGCGAGGTTCGACTCGCGGATCGGCCCCAACACGAACACCACATCCGCCTCGCGCGGCTCATCCACCTGCGGGAACACGAACAGCGGCAACCCCACGACTGCCCACCCCACAAACGCCGCCATCACAGCGACGGACGCGGTGAGAAGCGTTCTGACAGTCATCGGTTCCCCAGCGGCGGCGGTCGGAAGACACCGCACCGTGCCCGTGGATGCTTCCAGGGTAGTGGTGGGCGCGGCTGCGGGGTGCCCGCCCCGTCCTATCGCGCACTTCTCCGGAGGATCCGGGCCCAAACCACACTGGTTACCCGAAACCGCGGGGTAAGGGGCGGATGCTCCGGAGAAGAGTCAAATGCGAGGGGAGGGTCACGTGCACCGGGGCGGGCGGGGCGGCCGCGCGGGTACGATTCCCGGATGCGAGTGGTGCGAGCGGTAGCGGGGGTGCTCGCGGCAGCCCTGCTCCTCGCCGGGTGTGCAGCGGTGGCTGCGGGGTCGGAGAGCTCCGACGGGGTGAGGGTGTCGTTCTACGGCGACTCCTATACCCGCGGCAAGGCGGCATCCGCCGAATCCGCGCGGTGGAGCACCATCGTGAGCGCAGCGCACGGGTGGACGGAGCTCAACCACGGCATCGACGGCCTCGGCTTCGTGCGGCAGCGTGCCAGCTTCGCCGACGATGACGTGCCGAGCGCCATCATCGCCGAGCAACCCGACATGGTGATCGTCGCGCTCGGCCTCAACGACAACTTCGTGTACGACCGGGCGGCCGACCGCATTCGTGAGCAGATCGGCGTCGACTTCGACCGCCTCGCCGACGGATTACCGGATGCCCGCATCATCGTCGTTGAACCGTTCTGGTACAGCGATCAGCGACCCGACTCGGTAGACGTCATCGCGGCGTGGGTGCGCGACTCAGCCGCGGAACACGGCTTCGAGTACATCGCGGGGGCGTCCCGGTGGCTGGAGGGTCACCCCGAGTGGATGGCCGACGACGTGCTGCACCCCAACGACGCCGGCTACGCGGAGCTGGCGCGCCGCATGAACGAGGAGCTCGCGGCGCTGGCCCCACCTGTTGGTTGAGGAGCTCGCGGAGCGAGCGTCTCGAAACCAACCCCACGAGGTACTTCGGGCCGTTGGTTTCGAGACGCCGCCCGCGGCGGCTCCTCAACCAACAAGTGACTCCTCTCGAACGGGTAAACGGCCAGCTGCCGCCGGTACCCTTCCCCGCATGAGACGTTTCGCGTTCGCGCTTCTGGGGGTGCTGGCGCTCGCCGGCTGCGCGCAACCCGCGGTCGTCGACACGGTGGAACGGGAGGGCAGCATGCGGGTGGCGTTCTACGGGGATTCGTACACGTATGGGGCCGGAGCATCCGACCCGTCGTTGCGCTGGTCGACGATCGTGAGCGAACAGCGCGACTGGACGGAGCTGAACTATTCCGTCAACGGCCTCGGCTTCGTCAACAACAGGGGTGTGTTCGGCCCGGGCGACCTGCCGGCCACCATCATCGACGACAAGCCCGACATCGTCATCAGCACGATGGGTCTCAACGACAACTTCTCGTTCGCGGTCGCCGCCGACCTCATCCGCTCGACCATCACCGATGACCTGACGCGGTTTGCGACGGAGCTTCCGGATGCCCGCATCATCGTCGTGGAACCGTTCTGGTACACCGACACCCGCCCCGAGTCGGTGGAGATCATCAACGGGTGGGTGCGGGAGACCGCGGACGATCTGGGGCTCGAGTACATCGAGGGGGCCTCGCGGTGGCTGGAGGGGCATCCGGAGTGGATGGCGGATGACATCATCCACCCCAACGACGAGGGCTACGCGGAGCTCGCCCGCCGCATGAACGAGGAGCTCGCCGCGCTGGGGCTACCCGCTGGTTGAGGAGCCGCCGAAGGCGGCAGTTACCCCGCTGGTTGAGGAGCCGCCGCAGGCGGCGTCTCGAAACCCGCGTTACGCGTGGCGTTGGTTTCGAGACGCGCTTCTGCGAAGCGCTCCTCAACCAACAGGTGTTCGTTACCCCGCTGGAGGCGATGCCTCGAGGTGTGCGTTACCCCGCTGGTTGAGGAGCCGCCGCAGGCGGCGTCTCGAAACCTGCGTTGCGCGTGGCGTTGGTTTCGAGACGCGCTTCTGCGAAGCGCTCCTCAACCAACAAGTGTGCGTTACCCGCTGAAGGCGGTGCCTCAAGGTGTGCGTTACCCCGCTGGTTGAGGAGCCGCCGCAGGCGGCGTCTCGAAACCTGCGTTGCGCGTGGCGTTGGTTTCGAGACGCGCTTCTGCGAAGCGCTCCTCAACCAACAAGTGTGCGTTACCCCGCTGGTTGAGGAGCCGCCGCAGGCGGCGTCTCGAAACCCGCGCCGCGAACGGCCCTCACCCGGGGTGAATGTCGGGGTGAAATCGCCTCCGAGCATTGTGGATAACTCGAACATACGTTCTAATTTCCGATAGAATGGGGGCATGTCATTCACCCTCCCCGAGCGCCTCACCGAGGCGGCTGAGCGCGCCTCTACGGCGCTCGGGGAGTTGCTCGATCTGGTGCATCAGAGCAATCCGGCCGACGTCGCCGCGACCCTTGCTGCGGTCGAGAAGGTTGGGCGCTTGGCGGATGCGGCTCGAGTGCGCGCTGCGGTCCCGCTGATGGAGACCCCCGAGCTTGCACAGCAGCTCGGCTTCACGTCCGAGCGGGATGCCGTCGCCTCTCTCGCGCAGATCTCCCTCCGGTCGGCGGGCACGCGAATCAGGCTTGCCGACGCGATTCACACCACGTGCTCGATCACGGGGCAACCGCTCGCACCGGAGCGTCCCGCCGTCGCCGCAGCTCTCGACGCGGGCGAGCTGGGGTTGGAGACGGCAGACCTCATCGTCCGTGAACTGGCCGCCACAAACCGGCGAGCCGAGAAGTTCACCCAGGATGCCGCCGAGCAACTCATGGTCACGATCGGCTCCGGTCTCGACCCCGTAACAGGCGCCATCGTCCCACCGGTGTCTGCGGACTACATCGCGGCAGAGCTTCGCCAGATCGCACTCGTGATCGACCCGGACGGCGCTCGACCGCGCGAAGAGCGGGCGCTGCGCAACCGCGGGATCCGGTTCGGCAAACCCACCGACGACGGGCGTGTTCCCCTCAACGGTTCTCTTCTCAGTGATGTCGCTGAACTGTTCACAGGGCTCCTTGAGGCCCACCGTCGCTCCCCGAGATTCGTCGACGAGTCGGCCCTGGATGATGAGGCGCTGAGCGCCGACAACGCAACGGATTCGTCGCCCGGTGACCTTGCACCCGACGTCCTCTTCGGTGCAGCGTCAGCCGACAACCGCACGCCAGACCAGCGGCGGCACGACGCCTTCGCGGACCTGCTCGCCACCCTCGTGGGCCTCGACAGCACCCCGAAGCTCAACGGAAGCCCCGTCACCGTCGTCGTCACCGTGAACGCCGACGATCTCGAACTCGACGCGGACGCCGACGATGCCGACAGCGCGGCGCGCGACGGCGACCCCATTGGCACGATGGCGGGTTCCGATGTGCCCGTCTCGCGTGCCGAGGTGCTCCGCTTCATCGACGCCGCGGGCTACCGAGTCGTCACCCTCAAGAACGGTCGCATCGTCGACATCAGCTCGCAGCAGCGCTGCTTCACCCACTCTCAACGGCTCGCGATCGCAGCCCGCGACGGTTACCGCTGTTTCGCCCCCGGATGCACGGCGTCACCGCACGCGCTCCAAGCGCACCACGTCCTCGCCTTCCGGGACGGTGGCCCAACCCATACCGACGACGGAATACTTCTCTGCTACTGGCATCACCGAATAGTCGACACAGGTCCATGGCAGTACCGGATGGTCGACGGCGTTCCCGAAGTTCGTGGGCCGGGCATCCCGCAGTGGACCCGCCGTACACCCCTGCGCCCGCACCCCGTCGCCGCGTGACGCCCGCGCCCGCCCGCGCCCGCCCGCGTACGCGCGTAAACTAGTCCGGTGAGTAGAACCGTCGACGTCGCCCTCATCGGCGGCGGAATCATGAGTGCCACCCTCGGTTCCCTCCTTCAGAGGCTCCAGCCCGACTGGACGATCGAAATCTTCGAACGCCTCGGCGACCTCGCCCTCGAAAGCTCCAACCCGTGGAACAACGCCGGCACCGGCCACTCCGCCCTGTGCGAGCTCAACTACACGCCGCAGAAAGCCGACGGCAGCATCGACATCACGAGCGCCGTCAAAGTCAACGAACAGTTCCAGGTGTCCCGCCAGTTCTGGGCCCACCTCGTCGACACGGGCGCACTGCCCGACCCGAAAGCCTTCATCGCCGCAACCCCGCACATGAGCTTCGTGTGGGGCGAGGACAACGTCACCTACCTCCGCAAACGCTACGAAGCACTCAAAGACCACCCGCTCTTCGCCGGGCTCGAGTTCTCGACGGATGCCCGCACCATCCGCACCTGGGCCCCCCTCATGATCCCGGGCCGCCTCAAATCCCAGCCGATCGCCGCGACCCACATCGCGTCCGGAACCGACGTCGACTTCGGCGCCCTCACGCACCTCCTCACCAAGAACCTCGTCGACGAGGGTGCAACCCTCACCACCGAGACCCTCGTTACCGGCATCAAAAAGCAGCGTGACGGCCTGTGGCGCCTCAGCCTCCGCAAAGACATCGGCGGCACCCCCATGGAACCCGTCACGGCACGTTTCGTCTTCGTCGGCGGCGGCGGGTACGCGCTGGGTCTCCTCCAGAAGTCGGGCATCAAAGAGATTCGCGGGTACGGCGGGTTCCCCGTCAGCGGCGAATTCCTCCGCACCGACAACCCCGAAGTCGTCGCCAAACATGCCGCCAAGGTGTACGGCAAAGCCGCCGTCGGCTCGCCGCCCATGTCGGTTCCACACCTCGACCTGCGGGTCGTCGACGGCTCGCAGAGTCTCATGTTCGGCCCGTACGCCGGATTCAGCCCCCGGTTCCTGAAAACCGGGTCGCTTGTCGACCTGTTCGCGAGCATCCGTTGGCACAACCTCATCCCCATGATCGCCGCAGGCCTCAGCAATCTCGGTCTCGTGAGGTACCTCGTCAGTCAGCTCGCCGCGAGCGAAAAAACGAAGTTCGCCGAACTGAAGCAGTTCTATCCGGACGCGGACCCCAAAGACTGGTACCGCATCACCGCCGGTCAGCGTGTGCAGGTCATCAAAAAAGACCCCAAGAAACTCGGTGTACTCCAGTTCGGCACCGAGGTTGTGGCGAGCGCCGACGGCAGCATCGCAGGTCTCCTCGGGGCATCCCCTGGAGCATCCACCGCGGTGCCCATCATGCTCACCGTGCTCGAGAAATGTTTCCCCGACAAACTCGACGCATGGCGCCCTGCGATCGCAAAAATGATCCCGAGCTACGGTTCGGCACTGTCGGATGACCCCAAGAAGGCGTCCCAGACGCTACAGAAAACAGCGAAGTCTCTTCAGATAAACCCGTAATGGGGGGTCGTTTGGGGTACAGATTTCGTCCCCCAACTGCAATAATCCTCACAGAATCTTTCGTGAACTCGTCTTCACGTTCCGGGGAACGGCCACCCGCAAGGCTGCCCCCGAGGGGGGAACAATGCCACAGAAAACCGCGAAGCCCATCCGCACGGCAATACTCGACGACCACGAGGTGCTGCTCGACAGCCTCGCGTCGTGGATCGGTACCAACGCACCCGACTTCAACCTTGTGCTGACCGCGAGCACGTGGTTGGAGCTCGTCCACAGCGAGCAGTTCCCCACGGAACTCGTCATCCTCGACTTCCAGCTGCGCGAGCCCGTCTCCATCGAAGCGCGAGTGCGCACGTGCCGCGCCGCGGGGGCCAAGGTGATTGTGCTCACGAGCCTCGATGCGCCAGAGACTCGGCAACGCGCGCTCGAGTCCGGTGCCGCAGCATTTGTGTCCAAGACCGCGCCCATGAGCGAAGTGATGGACATCGCCCGCAAGGTCATGGGTATGAGCCCTCGCCCGCAGGCGGGCCGCTGGCGCCCCGCCCCGGGTGCGCCACAGTCACGCCCGCGACTGAGCGTCGGGGAGGCCCGTGCACTGGCCCTCTACGTCACAGGCCTCAGCACCCAGGAGGTCGCCGACAGCATGGAGGTGCAGTACGAGACCGTGAAGACGTATCTTCGACGGGTGAGAGAAAAATACGCACGCGCGGGCCGACCCGCGAGCCGCAAAGCCGAACTGATCCGCCGCGCGGCCGAGGACGGTTATCTGCAGTGAGCAAGCTCTACTTCCGCTACGGCGCCATGAACAGCGGCAAGAGCACGGCACTGCTCCAGGCGGCCTTCAACTACGAGGAGCGCGGCCAGCGGGTGCTGCTGGCCAAACCCATGATCGACACCAAGGGTGACAACGACATCGTGTCGCGCCTCGGTGTTCGCCGACCCGTCGACTTCACGGTCGCCCCCGGCGAGGACCTCCTAAACGCGTTCGTGCGCAACCGCGGCACCGAGCCGGTGGCGTGCCTCCTCATCGACGAGGCGCAGTTTCTCACCGAATCGCAGGTCGACGACCTGCTGCGGATCGCGATCGTCGAGAAAGTCCCGGTGCTTGCGTACGGCATCCGTACCGACTTTCAGACGATCGCCTTCCCCGGTAGCCGCCGCCTTCTCGAGATCGCTCACTCCCTCGAGGAGCTCAAAACGATCTGCCGTTGCGGACGCAAAGCCGTTTTCAACGCGCGCAAGGTCGGCGACAGGTTCATCTTCGACGGCGACCAGGTGGCCATCGACGGTGTGGATGTCACCTACGAATCCCTGTGCGGTGCGTGCTACCTGGAGGAGAGCGACGGCGTGCTCAACAACGGCCGCCGCCTCGCCTCCGACTTCAGTTACGCGACCGGCCCGGACGCGGACTTCAGCTGAGCGCGCGGCTCACCACGTGCTGTCGCCGCGGATGACGGCATCCGACCCACCATCGATGAACACCACCTGACCACACAGGTGCGCGTTCTCCTCGCTCGTGAGCCACGCCAACAGGTAGGCGACATCACGCGGCGCGAAGATACCGTTCAACGGCATGGGCACCTGCTGCAGGATCGCCTCGCGGGCCTCGGTCGAGCCGGTGAAGGCCGACGTCATCGGTGTCTCCACGACCCCGGGGGCGATCGCGTTGAGCGGGATGCCCGCGCCAGCCCACTCCGCGGTGGGGGCGTTGCGGCGGATCCACTTGGCGAGCGCCTGCTTTGTGGTGCCGTAGATCTGGCCGGCAGCCTGCTCGCCGGCCGCGACAAGCTCTCCCGCACGGTGCAGAGCGGCGGGTTCGTCGCCGGCGAGGAGCGCGTCGAGCAACTCCTGGTCGGCGGGGAAGAGTGACGCCATCGAGGCGGTCGCGACCGCTCGCGGGGCATCCGAGCCGGAGAGCAGCGGGCGGAGCAACTCGAGCGTCGAGACGGCGCCGAAGAAGTTGACGGCCACCGTCGTGGGGGTCGAGGTCGCGAGACCCGCGTTGGCGATGATCGCGTCGATCGTGCCGCCGCTGGCCGCAGTGACACCCTCAAGGAGTGCAGCCCGGCCCTCGTCGGTGCTCAGATCGACGACAACCTCGGCGTCGTGGATGTCGACCCCGATCACGCGGTGACCGCGTTCCGTGAGGAGTTCGGATGTGGCCTTACCGATACCGCTGGCGGCGCCGGTGACGACATAGGTACGAGACATGGTGTGAGCCTTTCGTGGTGGTTCGGCGGGGGCATCCGCCACCACGATGCTCGCGTGCTCGACGCGCAAAAGCGAGGGCCGAAGGTCCTTCTAGCGGTGTCGCGACTCGTGCGCAGCGATAGCGAGTTGCACACGGTTGTCGAGGCCCAGCTTGCCGAGCGAACTCGAGATGTGGGCCTTCACACTGCCAACGGAGAGGAACAACCGTTCGGCGATCTCGCCGTTGGAGAGGCCGTCCGCGACCGCGAGAGCTACCTCCCTCTCGCGCTCGGTGAGCTCGTCGAGGGATGACGTCGGCGCCGCACCTCCGGTCGCCCTGTCGATCAGTTGTCGCAGCACGCCGGGGGAGACGGCGGCCTCACCGAGGGCCGCGGACCGGATCGCCTCCACAATGCGCTCCGGGGGTGTGTGCTTGAGCAGGAACCCCGCGGCCCCGGCACGCAGTGCGTCGAGCACAACGTCATCCGTGTCGAACGTCGTGAGCATGAGCACCCGCGGGTGGGGCCCCGGCCGCGCCAGGAGTGCCCGCAGCGCGGTGATGCCGTCGACCCGCGGCATCCGCACGTCCAACAGCACAACGTCGGGGCGACTCTCCGTCACCGCGAGGGCGAGGCCGTCGCCGTCGGATGCCTCGCCAACAACACTCACGTCGCTGCTCTCGCCGCCCAGCAGCAGCCGTAGGCCCGCTCGCACCAGGGGGTCGTCGTCGACCACCAGAACTCGGATCATGCTGCACCCACCGGCACCGTCGCCACCAGCTCGAACCGCCCGCCGCGCACGGTCGCCTCAAACTCTCCACCGTCAATGCGCACCCGCTCCTCGATGCCGATGAGCCCGTTGCCGTGCTCCGGCAGTTCGTGGAGGGTGATGCCGGGCGGCAGCGGGTTGGTCGCACGGATCTCCACCCGATCACCCAGCCGGTCGACGCTCACCGTCACAGGGGAGTGGGGCGCGTGCTTGCGTGCGTTGGTGAGCGCTTCCTGCACGATGCGGTACACGGTGCGCTGTGTGCCCGGGCGCACATCGGGTCCGAGTGAACTCGTGAAACGCACCGACTGGCCGGAGGATTCCGCCTCCGCGACGAGAGTCGGAAGGTCGTCGAGGGTCGGCTGCGGCGCGCCCGTTCCGAGTTCGTCGTCGCTGCGGAGCAGCCCGAGCAGGTCGCGCAGATCCTCGACGGCGGCTCGCGCGTTTTCGCGAATTACTCCCGCAGCCTCGGTGAGCTCATGGGGTGCCAGCGCACCGTTGGCGGTGGCCCGGTACTCCAGGGCGCCAGCGTGCATGGAGAGCAGGGACATCCGGTGGGCGAGCACATCGTGCATCTCGCGGGCGATACGTTCCCGCTCGTCTCGACGTGTGGAGCTGAGACGCTCCTCGTAGCGTTCCCGGTCACGGGCCGCCGCCTCCCGCAGCCCCACGATCACCTGGCGTCGAGCGCGGCCCAGGAGGCCAATGCACAGGGCGAGTGTGTACAGGAGCGGGATGACGATGATCCAGGCGAGCCAGTCCATGCCGGGCACGGGTGCCAGTGCGTGGTACGGCAGGGCGCAGGCGATCGTGATGACGGTCACGAGCACCGACCACCGCGGGCGGGCGAGCAGAGCGAGCCTGGCAATAACGACAACGGCGGGCACGCCGGCGCTGATCGCGAGCGATCCGGGAACGATCATGAGCACGGCGACCGCGACGGGAAACCGCCGCGACCACCACAGGAGCGCGGTGGCGACAAGGCCGAGCGCCACATCGATCGGCCACCACCACGACGGGATGGCGGGGTAGAACTCCGGCTGGTATCCGAGCAGCACTCCCAGCAGCGACACACTCACGATGGCGATGTCCCAGGCCCACTCGCCGCGGGTACGACCGGCTGCGGGCGAGAATCGGCGCAGAACGCCGACCTGCGCGGTGCCGCCGGTCAGGCCAGCGCCGCCGGTGGGAGTAGCGCCGCCGGTCATGCCTCCGATGATACGGATGCCCCTCCGAGCGCCCCACCCCTCCGCTGGTTCTCTGGCCGATCGGCCGTTGCTTCTGGCCGTTCGGCACTCCCGCCGCTGGCGTGCGCCCTGTGTGCTGGAGTCATGACAGAGAACAACAGCATTCCGAGTGGAGGGGCGGCCCTCGAACTCCGCGCACTGCGGCGGGAGTTCGGCGACAAGGTCGCCGTCGACGATATCGACCTCGTGGTGCCGACGGGATCGTTCTACGGCGTGGTCGGGCCGAACGGCGCGGGTAAAACGACGGCGCTCTCGATGGCGGTCGGCCTTTTGCGCCCGAGTTCTGGCGCGGCATTTGTGCTCGGTCTCGACGTGTGGTCGGACCCGGTCGAGGCCAAGCGCAGGTTGGGTGTGCTCCCGGACGGTCTCGCCCTACCGGAGCGTCTCACGGGCGGGGAACTGCTCACCTACTGGGGTCGCTTCCGGGGGATGCCAGCCGATGTGGTCGCGGCCCGTGCGGCGGAACTGCTGCGCATCCTCGAGCTGGAGGAGGCCGAAAGCCTCGGAACCCTCGTTGGTGAGTACTCCACCGGCATGCGCAAAAAGATCGGTCTCGCGACGGCCCTGTTGCACTCGCCGCGTGTGCTCGTGCTCGACGAACCGTACGAGGCCGTCGACCCCGTGAGCGCCCGAGTGCTCACACGCATCCTGCGTCGTTTCACGGAGACGGGCGGCTCGGTCATCATCTCCAGCCACGTCATGGCCCTCGTCGAGCAGTTGTGCGACCACGTCGCGATCGTCGCCGACGGCAAGGTCATCGCGCAGGGCACGCTCGATGAGGTGCGCGGCGGCAGATCGCTCGACGACCGGTTTGTCGAACTGGTCGGCGCACCCGAGGTGGGGGAGGAGGAGCTCGCATGGATCGGGGGCTGATCTCTCTCAAGTTCGCGATGCTCCGAAATTCGTCGCGCGGGCTTCGTCTGGCCGGCTGGTTCATCGGCGCAGCGCTTGTCGTCGCCACGTGGCGGGGGCCATCCCTCGCCGTGAACGACGACGTGCGTCACGACGTCATCACACTGCTCTTCGCCAGCTGGCTCATCGGCGGGATGCTCGGGCCAGTGCTCATGAGCGGTGCCGGCATCCTGCGCCCCGACTACTTCGCGCTCCTGCCCGTCCGCCGGTCGGCCCTCGGGCGCGGGCTCCTCGTGAGTGTGTTCGTGGGGGTTGCCTCCGGCTACCTGCTGCTGGCGATGCTGTCGAACTCGTGGCACGCGGTGATCCTCGACCCCGCGACGCTCGCCATCGCCGTGCCGGGTGCCGTGCTCGCCTGGATCTTCGTCATCACCCTCTCGCGCCTCGTCTACGGACTCCTCGGCGCCGCCATGCGCTCGCGACTCGGCATCGAGATCGCGGGTGTGCAGTGGGGCATTGTGCTCGCCGCGATGTTCGCCGGCTGGATGATGGTTGTTGTCGCGTTCCAGTCCATCCCGCAACTCCTCGAACGTGGCCTTCCCGACGGGCCGGTCACCGTGGTGCTGGATGCCCTTCCCACGAGTTGGCCGGTGCTTGCCGTCGAGTCGGCCGCGGCCGGAAACTGGGGCACCGCGGTGGGCCTTCTGGCAGCGCTCGCCGCGCTCGATGTGCTGTGCATCCTCGCGACCATCGCGCTTCTCGTTCCCCGCTCCCAGCGCGTGAGCCCACGCCGTGGTCGCCCGCGCTCGGTGGCTCTTGTCGCCGGTGGTGGCCTCCTGCCGGCGACCCCGACGGGTGCCGTGATCATGAAGGAACTGCGTCAGTGGCGCCGCGACCCGTGGCGCGCCCTCGAATCGAGCACCGCTATCTGGACGGGTGTCACGATCGGTGTTTTCGCCCTCCTGGGGCCTGGCACCGCACCGGTCGGTGCCTTTGCGGGTGTGATCGTCGCGGCCATGCTCGCGCTGGCGGCCTGCAACCTCTACGGCCAGGACGGCACCGCGGTGTGGCAGAACGTCGTCGGAGAGTCCCCGTCGTCGGTGCGTGCGGACGTTCGGGGTCGCCAGTGGGCTCTCGCCCTCGTGTTCCTGCCGCGTGCCCTCGTGGTGTCGGCGATCTTTGTTGTCATCGCACAGGCGTGGTGGGCGATACCCCTCGTGCTCGCAGCCCTGCCCGCGCTCGTGGGTGCGGCATCCGGAGCGGCGGTGCTCACCTCGGCGATCGGCGTCTCACCGGGTGTCGACCCGCGCCGCCGGGTCGGGCCGAACGACGCCAACGGCAACCTGTCGCTGCAGGTCTGGATCGCCCTCCTCGTGACAACGATCGGGGTGCTGCCGGCGGCGGGTGCGATCGTGTGGGCTGGCGTTTCCGGCTCGATCGCGGTCGCCATTGCGGCGGCGGCGATCGGCATCGCGAGCGGGTTCGGCTCGGCGTGGCTCTTCGGGCGTATTGCGATCGGCTACCTCGACACGAGATTTGTGGACGTATTCTCGCGCATTCGTTATGGGCGGGTGTTCCGCGACAGAAGCTCTGGACTGCTCGATGCCCTCGAGGCGCGCACACTCGCCGACGAGGAGAAAGCGGCGGAGTACAAACGCAAGGAGCGTGAGAAGCGCACGGCCAACGCGCGGGCGTAACGCGAGTTCGGGATGCGGGAGGATAGGAGCATGAGCTCCACCCTCCAGCTTCCCGTCGCCGGTGCATCCTGGCAGGAGTGGCACCGTTTCGGCGGCACCCTCGCCGTGCCGGATGGGGTGCACCGGCCGTCGCCGTTCTCGGCGGAGCTCGCCGCATCCCTCCCGCGGCTCGACGGCAAGGTCGTGATCGATGGGGGAGCGGGCGCCGGACTCATCACCATCGCGGCGCTCGCCGCGGGGGCCGAGCACGTCATCGCGCTCGACCTGTACCTCGATGCCCTCGTGGCCACACGGGCCAACGTCGGCGACGTGCTCGGGCCGGAGGCGGAGCGCCGCGTTTCGCTCCTGCGCACGGACTTCCGGATGCTGCGGCTCGTCAACGCGGACGTGCTCGTCGCGAACCCGCCCCAACGCCCCACCGCACTCCTCGAGGGCCTCACGCCGGGGGAGCGGGCGCTGCACGGCGGCGCCGGGCCCACCGGTCTCGGTGCCATCCAATTGCTGCTCGACCACTCCGGGGTGTCCGAGATCTGGACCACCGCGGCAGGCCTGCTCGATATCGACTCGCTCGACCTCGGCGACTGGACGCGCGAGTTCATCACGAGCGCCCACGTGCCCATGGACCCGGTGTGGAAGACGCTCGGCGACGACGACCGCGTCACCATCTGGCGCTTCTCGCGCTGAGCGCGTTATTCACAATTTTTGTCGGGGTGGCGGGATTTGAACCCACGACCTCTTCGTCCCGAACGAAGCGCGCTACCAAGCTGCGCCACACCCCGATCAACCAACGATCATCGATCGCAGGCCTGTAACAGGATAGCCGATCCTGGGGCACTCCCGCGCCGCGCACCGATGCCCCTCGATGTGTCCCCCAATCGGAGGACCGACAGACCCGTTCGTCTGGTTGAATGTTGAGCGTGACCAGGGCCGCCACCACCACCCGAAATGCCCGCAACCGACCCAGATCCCGCCGCAGGGTGGTCGTGTGGGTGCTCGTCGGGGTCGCGGTGCTCCTGCTGTTTGTTGTCGGCTGGGTGGGCATCCGCGGGTTCCTTGCCAAGGGTGAACTCGAGGCGGCCCTGCCGATCCTTGTGGGTGTTCAGCAGGATGCCGCTGACGGAGACTTCGAGGGAGTGCAGGAGGCCGTCGCCGAGGTCGCCGAGCACACGTCCGCTGCACGATCCCTCACGAGCGACCCCGTCTGGGGTGCCGCCGCCGTGACCCCGTTCGCGGGAGCCAACCTCCACGCCTTCGGCGAGATCGCCGCCATCACCGACACCGTTGTGCAGGGCGCACTCGCGCCCGCGACAAGCGCAGGGCTCCTGGATGCCTCGTTCCTGAAGCCCGTAGACGGCCGTTTCGACTTGAGCGCCGTCGGCGAACTGCAGTCGATCTTCGAGGGTGCGGACGCGGCGATGGTCGACGCATCCGCCCGCCTCGACGCGCTCGACACGTCGGGCACGATCGGGCCCATCCAGGATGCCCACACTCGGGTCACCGACTTCGTGGAGCCGCTGGTGCCCCTCATGGCCGGTGCGGACGGCCTCGTGAAGGAGCTACCGAAGCTCCTCGGGCAGGACGGCCCCCGTCGTTACCTCGTGGTGTTCCAGAACAACGCAGAAGCCCGCTCGCTCGGCGGTCACGCCGGCTCCTGGCTCGAGGTGATCGTCGACGACGGTCGCATCAGCCTCCAGCAGCAGGTCAACGTCGACCCCCTCATCTCCTCGATGCCGATCATCGGGCTGACTGCCGAACAGGTCGCACTCTTCGAGGGTGCGGGCCTGCGCCCGTCGAACACCACGATCGTGCCCGACCTGCAGCTCTCCGCCGAGACGGCCGCCGCCTACTGGAACAACGCGTTCGGCACGACTCCGGATGCCGTGTTCTTCCAGGACCCGGTAGCCCTCGGCTTTTTCCTCCAATCCACACCGCCCGTCACCCTCCCCGACGGCACGGTCGTGGACGGAACGAACGCCGCCGCGTTCCTCCTCAACGAGGTCTACCTGAACTACGGCACCAACGAGGAGCAGGACGCCGTCTTCGGGTACATCGTGCAGCAGCTCTTCGCCTCCGTCACCGGTGGATCGTTCGATCCGGCATCCTTCCTGGCCGCCGCCATCAACGCGGGGGAGCAGCACCGCCTGCTCGCGTGGTTCTTCGACGACTCCGAGCGCGAAGCACTCGCTGGCCTTCCGCTCGACCTGCCACCCCTCGCCTACGACGAGGAGACCGCCGAGTTCGGCCTGTACTTCACCGAGAACTACGGGTCGAAGATGCTCTACTACCTCGACGCCACAGTGGAACTCTCCCAGCAGGTGTGCGGCGACAGCAGCAGGTACCGCGTGCGGACCACCTTCACCAACCTCATGACACCCGACTTCGGGCCACTGCTTCCCTGGTATGTCGGAGCCCTACAGGACGGCAAGCTGCGCCTGCGCGCCACCCTGTACGCGCCGCCCGGGTCGACCTTCGCGAGCGCGAGCGGGTGGGATGCCGACTTCACCCCGGTCACGGCGACCGACGGCGAACACCCCGCCATGGTGCAGAGGCTCACCCTCGGCCCCGGCCAGTCGACCACCACCGAGTACATCATCGACGGCGACGACGTGGATCTCGCACGAGACCTCGAGGCCTACGTCACACCCCTGGCGCGGTACACCCCCGTCGAGGTTGTGGAGTGGCCCTGCGGGTAGTTAGAGAGCTTCGTCTCCGGCGCTGTGTTATTAGAACTCGCCGTCACCGGCGCTGTGTTATTAGAACTCGCCGTCACCGGCGACGAGCGTCACCACAACCGCCTCGGGCGGGCACGCGAAACGGAACGGTGCGTAGATCGACGTACCGATGCCCGCGCTCACGTTGAGATAGGCAGCGTGGCGCGCGTGCCGCCACAGGGTGAGGCCCTGAGCCTGCTCGCGGGGGATATCGCAGTTCGTAACCAACGCCGGTCGCCCGGGAATGCGCACCTGGCCACCATGCGTGTGGCCCGCGAAGATCACCTCGGCTCCGTGCGTGACAAACGAGTCGAGCACCCGCCGGTAGGGGGCGTGGGTCACACCGATCCGCACGGGCTCGGGGCCCGGGTCATCCTGCCACCCGACGTTCTCGTGCATCTCCTCGATGGCACCCGGCAGCAGGTCGAGCCGATCCCACGAGCGGTGCGCATCGTTGACGCCGAAAAACTCGAGACGCGAACCACGCAGTTCTAGCGCGCGCGCTGCGTTGTTGAGGTCGAGCCAGCCGAGGTCCTCTTCGAAGTAGCGCTCCATGGCATCCACGTCGAGGCCGACAGCCTTATCCGGCCTGGCGCTGGGGGAGAGGAAGTACCCGAGCGGGTTTTTGCGCTGCGGACCGTAGTAGTCGTTTGACCCGTTGACAAAAACACCGGGGATGCCCGCAAACGCGTCGAGCGCGGCGCGAACCCCCGCAAGCCCCTCCGGGTGCCCCATGTTGTCGCCCGTATTGACGATGAGGTCTGGCTCGACGATGGCGCGAAGGGATGCCACCCACTCCTGTTTGTTCGTCTGCCACGGTGCCATGTGCAGGTCGGCGAGGTGCAGCACCGTGATGGGGCGTGCACCCGGCGCGAGGACCGGCAACGTTTCGTGGCGCACCGTGAAGCGGTTGCGCTCGACGGCGACACCCCACACGAAGGCCGCTGCCCCCGCCGCGGCCGCGACCCCGAGGGCCGCGCCCGCGACGCGGACGGGACTCGCCGTCATCAGCAGCTGAGCTTCGTCACGGTGAGCGTGATCGGATCACCCGGGCGGATGACCGTGCCAGCAGGCGGGTTCGACGACGAGACACGATCGACACGCGGGTCGTTCGGCTGGGTCGAACTCGGCAGGCGCTGGCAGCGCTCGTTGATGTTCGTGAAGCCCGCACCCTGCAGGATGCTCCGGGCACCCTCGACCGTTTCGCCGGCCACGTCGGGCACACCCTTGAGCGCACCGTTACTCGTGTACACGGTCACCACGATGCCCACGGCGGACGTCGCACCGGGAGGCGGATCGGTCGTCGCGACCTTGCCGGCCTCCACGTCGCTGTCGACGACACCGCCGTCCTTGTAGCCGAATCCGAGTCCCTCGAGGAGCGCCTTGGCGGCGTCGGGGGTCTGGCCACGAACATCCGGAACCGCGAGGCTCGAACCCTTCATGAACCGGTCGGGGATGGCCGGGAACTCACCGCCGCCGTACTTGGAGTCGATGACGGCCATGGTCGCGGCCATCACGGGGTGACGCAGCTGGTTACCGGCGTAGCCCATCCACTCGTAGTTGTAGAGCGGGTCCTGTCCGACGATGTTTCCGACCCACACCGCCGTCGCGACACGTGTGGTCGAGGTCACGATCCACGTGTGCTCCGCGCTGTTGGTGGTACCCGTCTTACCGATGATCGGGATGCCGTCACCAGGGTTCGACGCCGAACCGGTGCCGCCCGTCATCACCGCACGCAGAGCTCCGGCCGCGGCAGCCGCGACCTCGGGGTCGAGCGCCTGGCGGCACTCCTGCGCCTGGCCGGGCAGCTCGGCGCCGTCGGGACCGATCGCGCGGTCGACAACGATGGGCTTGCAGTACTTACCGCCGGAGGCCACGGTCGCGTAGGCGCCCGCCATGCCGAGGGGTGTGATCTCGTTCGTACCGAGCACGGCGGAGGGCTGGGTGGTCAGCGGGTCACCGTCGGCGCGCTCGACGCCGACATTTTTGGCCATCTCGGCGATCTTGCACTGGTCGAGCTGCATCGCCATCGTGAGGAACGCACCGTTGATCGAGCCGGAGGTCGCCGAGATGATGTCCACAGCACCCGGCGACTGACCGCCGTCGTTGCGGAACTGGTAGGGGCCACCGTACGGCCCGTTGCAGCTGTCCTGGAACTTGGCCATGTTCTCGGTGCGCGCGTCACCGCTCACCCGCTCGTATAGGCCCTTGCCAGCATCCAGCCAGGCGAGAAGGGTGAAGAGTTTGTACGTCGAACCACCGGGGAAGCCCGACGAGGCTCCGTACTCCAGATTTGCGTTGAAGTTGACCGCCGTTGTGGCGGAGCCCCCGCCCTCGAGTGTGTTGTTGTACTCCTTGTTCTCGGTCATGGTCAGTACACGACCCGTGCCCACCTCGACCGAGGTGCTCGCGCCACCGAGGTTCATGGCGGTTTCGTTGTAGTTCACGTAATCCCACATGCGCATCTGTGCATTTACCTGCACGTCCATGTCGAGAGTTGTGTAGAGCTGGTAGCCGCCGCGATCCCAGTTTGCCTGGCGCTCGGCCTCGTCGGCCCCGAGGAACTCGAAGTTCTTGACGTTTTTGACGACGTAGTCGCAGAACCATTTGGCGTGACGGTCGGCGCCCATACATCCATTGCTTGGCGTGGACGGCTTCACGAAGTTCTCGTCGTAGAGGGTGTCGTAGGCCTCCTGGTACTGCTCCTGCGTAACCATGCCGAGGCGCTCCATCGACTGGAGGATGACATCGCGTCGAGCCTCGTTGGCCGGGTAGTTGTCTGGAGTGCTCAGGTCGCGAGTCTCCGGGTACTGCACGATCGCGATGAGTGCTGCGGCCTCGGCGAGGGTCAGATCCTTCGCGTCTTTGCTGAAGTAACGCTGCGACGCGGCCTGGATGCCGTAGGTGTTGTCCCCGAAGAACGCGATGTTGAGGTACGCGGTGAGAATCTCCTTCTTCGTGTACTTCTTCTCGAGGCCGATCGCGAGCTTCATCTCCTTCAGCTTGCGGTCGTACTCGGTCGCGGTCGCCTCCTCATAGGCGGCCTCACGCTCCTCCTCGGTGGGAAGCTCGAGGGCCTCCTGCACGAAGATCTGCTTTACCAGCTGCATTGACAGGGTGGAAGAGCCACCCTCGATGCCGCCGGCCACAAAGTTGTCGAGAGCCGTACGGATGACCGACTGAACGTCGACACCGCCGTGCGTGTAAAAACGCTCATCCTCACCGGCGACCGCCGCGTCGAGGGCGAACTGCGAGATCTCCTCGAACGGCACCTCCTCGCGGTTCTGCTTGTAGATGCGCGCGATCTCCTGGTAGCCGCCAACATTGCCCTCGCCCGAGTACTGGGCGTAGATGGTGTTGCGTTCCGGCTGCTGGCCGATCTCGATGTATTCGGGGAGACTGTCGAAAATGCCGATGGTGCTCGAGGCGGTAACCCCCGTGATAGCCACGGCCGGGGTCACCATAACGGTCACGAGAAGGCCAGCAAGAGCGCTGAAGCCAACGAGACCCGCTGCGCCGGAGAGCACGCCCGAGCGCGGTGATTTTTGGGCAGACATAGAATCAAGGGTACGGCACGAGCCCTGCCATCTAGCTGAACGGAAGCCCCCAATGACCACCTGGGAGTACGTCACCACCCCCCTGCTGATCCACAACACGACCGCGATCCTCAACAACTGGGGTTCCCAGGGGTGGGAACTCGTGCAGATCGTCACCGGACCAGAAGGTGGCCTCGTCGCCTACCTCAAACGACCCGTCATCACTGGGGAGAACGCCTGATGTCGCAACTGGATTCCCGCCTCGCCGAACTCGGACTCACCGTGCCCGCGACCTCCAAACCGGTCGCCGCCTACCTGCCCGCCGTCACCAGCGGAAACCTCGTCTACACTTCAGGCCAACTTCCTATGATCGACGGGGTCCTTCCCGCCACCGGCAAGGTGGGGTCCACCGTCAACGCGGACGACGCGGCGCACTACGCGCGGCAGTGCGTACTGAACGGCCTCGCCGCGGCGCGGAGCGCCATTGGGTCGCTGGACCGCATCACCCGCGTCGTGAAAGTTGTCGGGTTCGTGGCATCCGACCCGTCCTTCACCGGGCAGCCGGGGGTCATCAACGGTGCATCCGAGCTCCTGCAGGACATCTTCGGTGAGGCAGGCCAGCACGCCCGCAGCGCTGTGGGTGTCGCGGTGCTCCCGCTCGATGCCCCCGTAGAGATCGAGTTCGTCTTCGAGTTCGCGTAGGCCGCGACCCGCGGCCCTACCCGCGTCCCCCCCCCCCCCCCAGAGAGGGTTTTTTCACTCTTTTCCGGAGGGTTCGGCCCTGAGAGCGCTCCTTCCTGTAACTGGTGTGATTTGGACCTGGATGCTCCGGAGAAGTGCTCGATGACGATTGCATCGCACGGCGTGATGCTGGCCGATGAAGCGGGCGCCGCTCAGGTCACGCGACGCTTGTGGTCGCCACGCGCGAGGTGCTCCAGCAGCGGCCTCTGCCACTCGTGTGGCGCGAACATGACCATCCGATAGCGGGCACGCAGCGTGATGTATCCGCGCGCCGCCGCGCGGGTGTTGCGCACGGCATCCCGCTCGGCATCACGCGCACTGTCGTGGAACTGTCCGCCATCCGTCTCGAAAACCAGCGATCGACCGATGAGGAAGTCCACTTCGCCGATGCCGGGAATCCGCTTATGAAAGATGAACGGGATGCCGCGGTCGATCAACCAGATTCGCACCATCGACTCGAGGCCGGAATCGGAACGCCCATCGATGAAGCGCTCCCATTCCGCGATTTCGCGAGGCATGGATCGGAAGAGCTCGCGAACATCACGATCGGAGAGCACGCCCTGGCGGATCGCCGAGTCGGCGCACGCGACAGCGAGTTGCCTGGACTCGGTTCGTAAAACCTGCGCCAGCGCTTCACGAGGCGTGACCGCGAGCAGGGAATCGCTGACCTCGGCGGCCACGTGCCAGTGATGAAGAACCTCGGGGCGAGTGCCGAAAATCACGCGCGCTGGTTTGGCGACATTGCCGTGGCTGCGCCAGCTGATATGGATGCGATCGTCGAGCCCCACCCAGAGCCCATAGAGCCGAGCCGCGCTCAGTGAACCCAGCACGCCGCCGTGCTGGATCGCGAGTTTGAGGGTGGAGTCGAGGTCGTTCAGTGCGTAGCGCGACCGCCGAATGCGCTGAATGATGCCCGCTCGGACGGCGCGGGTAAGCCCGTAGCCGCTGAATCCCCTGGCCACCAATTGCGGCCGAGTCGCCACACCTCCAACTCCGGCGAGCACGGCGGTGATGTCGCGAGAGCCCACCCGGGTGAGGATGCCCGTGCCCGGGCATCCGTCGACGCCGGGTGGCGGCATCCGTGCATTGCCTGCAGAAAGCAGGTTCTGTCGAGGAGTCGACCCGCCCCGCACCATCGAGCACTTTTCCGGAGCATCCGGGGTGAAGTCACACCAGTTACCGAATGGAGCGCTCTCAAGGCCCAACCCTCCGGAAATCAGTGAAATGACTGCTGGGGGAGAAGGGAGAGGGGGAGGGAAGGGGGGCGGCGGAGGGGGGCTACCCGCGCACGTCGCTGGTGATGATGTGCATCACGGATGTGTCGGCGAGGGTTGTGGTGTCACCGAGGTCGCGGCCTTCCGCGACATCCTGCAGCAGGCGGCGCATGATCTTGCCGGAACGCGTTTTGGGCAGCTCGGCCACCACAAACACCTGCCGGGGCCGCGCGATCGCGCCGATCGCCTGCGCGACGTGGGCCCGCAGGGCAACGGATGCCTCCTCCGGCGTCTGAGCGTCTGCGTGCTCCGCGCGCAGGATCACAAACGCGACCACCGCCTGACCGGTCTGCTCGTCGGACGCACCCACCACGGCGGCCTCAGCCACGATCGGGTGCGACACGAGGGTCGACTCGATCTCCGTCGTCGACAGCCGATGACCGGACACGTTCATGACGTCGTCGACGCGGCCGAGCAGCCAGATGTCGCCGTCCTCGTCCACGTGGGCGCCGTCGCCGGCGAAGTAACGCCACCGTTCGGGGGTCGAAAAGCGCGACCAATACGTCTCGCGGAAGCGCTCCGGGTCACCCCAGATACCCCGCAGCATCGACGGCCACGGCTCGCTCACCACCAGCAGCCCGCCGTGCGGCGGGTCAACACGCGTGCCGTCCTCCCCGAGGATGTCGATGGAGATGCCGGGGATCGGCACCTGCGCAGACCCCGGCTTGAGGGTCGTCAGCCCCGGCAGCGCCGAGATCATGATCCCGCCCGTCTCCGTCTGCCACCACGTGTCCACGATGGGCGCGGTACCGGCCCCGATCACGTCGCGATACCAGACCCACGCCTCCGGGTTGATCGGTTCACCCACCGACCCGAGCAGGCGGATGCTCGACAGATCGAACCCGTCGGGCACCTGCCGCCCGATCTTCATGAAACTGCGGATCGCCGTGGGCGCCGTGTAGAAGATCGTCACACCGTACTTCTCGATGAGCTCCCACCAACGACCGGGGTGCGGGGTATCGGGGGTGCCCTCGTAGAGCACCTGCGTCGCCCCATTCGCGAGTGGGCCGTACACGACGTAGCTGTGCCCGGTGACCCAGCCGACGTCGGCCGTGCACCAATACACGTCGCGTTCCGGCTTGAGGTCGAACACGTTGCGATGCGTAAATGCCACCTGCGTGAGGTACCCGCCCGAGGTGTGCACGATGCCCTTCGGCTTACCGGTTGTGCCCGAGGTGTACAGGATGAACAGCGGGTTCTCGGCCTCGAAACCCTCAGCGACGTGCTCATCGGATGCCGCATCCACCGTGTCGTGCCACCACAGGTCACGGCCTTCCGTGAACCCAACGGCGTTCTCGCCGCGCCGCACCACGAGCACGTGCTCGACGGACGCCCCGCCCTGCTCGAGTGCGGCATCCACCACCGGCTTCAGCGGGAAGACCTTGCCCTTGCGGTAACCGCCGTCGGCGGTGATGACGAGCTTCGCCTCCGCATCCTCGATGCGACCACGCAGGCTCTCCGCGCTGAACCCGCCGAACACGACAGAGTGGATCGCGCCCAGGCGCGCGACCGCGAGCATCGCGACAACCGCCTCCGGAATCACCGGCAGGTAGATGGCGACCCGATCGCCCCGACCGATGCCGAGGGCCGCGAGCGCGTTCGCCGCACGCTTCACCTCGCGCGTCAGCTCCGCGTAAGTGACGGTGCGGGTATCGCCCGGTTCGCCCTCCCAAAAGAACGCGACCCGGTCGCCGTTGCCGGCCAGAACGTGCCGGTCGAGACAGTTATAGGCGACGTTCAGCTCGCCATCGGCGAACCAGCGGGCCACCGGAGCGTTCGACCAGTCCAACACCTCAGTGAACGGTGTGTGCCAGTCGACCAGCTCGCGGGCACGATCCGCCCAGAACCCCAGGCGGTCGGCCTTCGCCTCCGAATAGAGCTCAGGGCGGGCGACGGATGCCCCGGCGAACGCCTCACTCGGGGCGAACCGCCGCGACTCCTGCAGCAAACTATCGATCGAGTTCTTGGGTTTCGGATCCACGATGATCTCCCGTCACAACGGCGCCCACGCCGCTCACGCGCGCACCACGACCGATCATAAACGTCACAGGAAAAAACCATTGACGCTACGGAAGTAACGATTACACTGAAATCCGTTGCACCTAGAGTGCGATTAGCGGTGCATCCCGATTCCCCCCAATCGCGCACCGCTGTGGCGGCGCCTGTTCCCCCCAATAGGCGCCGCCCCTCTGTGTTTAATGGCGTCGATGTCCCCGCCATCGACGCGTCGTGGGTGGTTGCGAAAGAGGGCGCGTTGCGTTGGTGAGCTCCCTGCTGGTTGAGGAGCCGCGTAGCGGCGTCTCGAAACCAGCCCACGAAGCACTCGCTAGCGGCGTCTCGAAACCCGCGCCCCGCTACCGCACCACCACCTCCGTGCGGAACAGCTTGTCGAACACGTTCTCGCGGTCGAACTGCAACGCGTAGTCGCGCGCGGCCGCGGCCCGCACCGAGAGCTCATCGGTGTCGAGGGCCAGCGCCTCCTCGAGGGCTGCGGCGATTGCATCCGGGTCCTCCACGGGCACGATGATCGCGTGATCGCCGACCGCCTCACCGATGCCACCCGTGAGCGTGGTGATCACGGGGCCGCCGCCGGCGAGCATCTTCTCGGCGATCGCGATACCGAACGTTTCCACGAAGTCGGCGCTCGGCTTGCTCGGGAGGGCGTAGACGGCGCACGCCTCCATGAGGTGCGGCTTCTCGGCATCCCCGACGTCATCGAGAAAACGAATGCGCTCCGACAGGGGGGATGCCGCGGCGATCGTGTGAAGGCGGTCTGCGTCGGGTCCGCGCCCCGCGATGATGAGCTCAACATCGGCGGGGAGTGCCGCGCGTTCGAAGCCGCCGATCAGGTCGTCGACACCCTTCGCCGCCTGCAGGCGGGACAAGAACAGCACGTAGCGGTTGCGCGCGAGTCCACGCGATTCGAGCACTCGGGCCGTCTCCTCGGGGTCGAGGTCGAGGTAGGCGGACGTGTCGATCGCGGGGTAGGAGATCTCGATGCGCTCGCGGCAAGCCTCCGCGAAGCGGGTGCCGTGACGGGCATCCAGCTCCTCGGCGCCGGCGACGATGATGTCGCGTGTGTATTCGGAGACCGCCACCGGGCGGTCCTGTGCGAGGTAGGCGCTGAAGATCTGCGCGGCCGCCCCGAACGCGTCCCGTTCGAGGCTTGACCGCACCACGTTGGTGATGTCGCTGCCGACCGCTTCGGCGATGGTTGTGACATCCACCGGGAGTCCCGTCGACTGTGCCACTCGCACCGCGTCGTCGACGGCGAGGGTGTGCGGGCTGAGGTATAGCGACAGGACCGTCGTCGGCACGCCGTCGGTGAGGAGCTCCACGAGGCGACCGGTAATGCCCGCGGTGTAGCGGCCGTCTGGCACCTTGTAGTCGCCGACGGGTTCCGGGCGTTCGACGGTGATGCCCTCGCTGTAGGGCAGTACCGAATCGAGCGGCTTGAGCGGAAGGCCGCTGGACTGCAGTCGCTCAAGCGGCCACGTCACGATGCGCACATCGTCGAAGCCCCTGGTGAGAGCGACCTCGGCGAGGTTTCGGCCCTCCACCGAGTGCCCGCAAATGACGGGGTCGGCCCGGTTGACGATGATGAGGCGGCGGTTGGTGCTCATGGGTGGTTCCTTAGGACGAGTGGGTGGGGAAGCGTCACAGGACGCGTGCGGAGGGCGGACGTTCGATGCGCCCCCACTCGCTCGGCTCGGGCCCGAGTGAGACCACGAGGTCGCCCCCGCGGTGGAGTTCGTCGGCGCGAATCCACGAGCGCGTGAGCGGCACCCCATTGAGGGTTGCCGACTGCACGTACTGCACGGGGCCGCCGGGTATCGGCTCCGTGAACCCCTCGGTCGCGATCGTGAACGCGCCACCGGGGGCGGCGATGCTCGACGAGCGGAACGAGGGTGCACCAACAAAAAAGAGGTTCTGGCCGGCCGCGGGCATGAGCCCGAGCGAGGCCCAGACGTACCAGGAGCTGAGGCCCCCCGAGTCGTCGTTGCCGGGGAGTCCGCCCCGGCCGGTTCCAAACTGTTGCATAACGACGTTGTGGACTACTTCGGCCGTGCGGTCGGGGCGACCGGCGTAGTAGTACGACCACGGGGCATCCATGTCTGGCTCGTTGTTGAGTCCCTCGAATCGTCCGAGCGCGTAGCCCGCGGCGAGTTCGTCCTCGCTCGGTGCGAGGCCCGGTTGGATGACGGCGGGTGCTCCGTACCCGAAGAACTGGTCGAGCATCCCGATGAATGCCTCGTCGCCGCCCGCGAGCGCGATGCGCGACGCCATGTCGTGCTGCACACGGAACGAGTAGTTGTACCGGCTGCCCTCGTAGTAGGTGGAGTCTTTGAGGAGTCCGGTCTCCGGGTTGTAGGCGTTGACCCAGCGGTCGGCGAACGGGGCGAGCTCGTCGACGAGGGCGCGGTCGCCGACGGCCGCGGCGATCTTGGCCGTGCACCAGTACCCGAAGGCGAGGTCGAGCGTGTGGGTGATCGGATGCGCCTCCCCACGCAGCAGGAACTCCTCGCCGTAACTGCGCCGAAGGTCGTTGTGCATGTGTACGAGCGCCCACTCCCAGTCGATGCCGGGCATGCCGAGCTGGCAGAGGTCGGCGAGGAATGTGTGCGCGAGCGCACTGCCCTGCCGGGAGAAGCGGTCGCTGCCGATGGCCATGCGGTAGCCGATGGGGAAGTTGCCTTCTTCCTCCGCGATCGTGAGGAGGGCGTTGGCGAGTTCGACGGCGCGTTCCGGCTGCAGTGCCGTCATGAGCGGAAGCTGTGTGCGGTAGATGTCCCACATGGTGGAGATGTCGAACGCGAAGGGCCCGTCGCCCGGCCAGAAGGGGCTCTCGCCGTTGGCGATGGATGGCTTGATGAGTGAGTGGTAGAGCGCGGTGGAGAAGACCGTCGAGCGCTCTGGCGACGGGGAGTCGATGGTGATGTTCTGCAGCTGCTTGCGCCACGCCTTCTGGGTGCGCTCGCGGCGACGGGTGAACTGACCGGACTCCGTGCCGACGTCCTCGTGGAGGTTACGTTTGGCCTGTTCCACACCGCGCAGCGAGAAGCCCATACGCAGTTCGACCTGCTGGCCCTCCGTGCTCGGACCCGCCCACATGAGCCCAAACGTGCGCAGGGTTGTCGGGCGGATGTGATCGAAGTCGAGTCGGGTGCCGCCCGGCATGAGCCGCCGGTCGTACCAGAGCATCTGCCGCCAGTTCTCGGCGTCGCATTCGAGGTAGACCGAGAGCGGTGTTCCCTCGACGACGATCGTGCCCTGGGCCACTCCCGGTGCGACCGATTCGAGGTGGGCGCGCAGTGGGATCGTCGAGGAGTGCGGAATGGCGAGGCCGCCGAGCGAAAAGTCGACCACAACACGGGCGTTTTTGTTGGTCGGGAAGGTGTAGCGATGCACGGCACTCTTCGGGCCGACGGTGAGTTCGGCACGGATGCCCGACTCGAGGGTGGCGGCATACCACCCGGGTTCGGCCGCTTCATCCGCGATCTCCCACTCACGACCGAGAACGTCGAGCGGCTCGAGCATGGGGGAGACGCGGAAGTAGTTGTAGTACTTGCGGATCGCGCCCGTTCCGGACTGCTGGAAGTGCGTGAACCCGGATGCCACGGACTTCTCGAACACCGTCGGCGGGATGCCCTCCGTGTTGAGGTCGTAGTGCCCGTACCCCGTGGGGTAGGCACCGGAGTAGGCGCACGCGGAGACCATCCCGAACGGGTAGGTGGCGCCCGGGTGTGTGTTGCCCACCTGGGGTTTTGGCCACCACCACGTGGCCGCCAGGCCGGACTGCTGCGGCAGTGCCGTGGCCTCCGTGCCGATGAACGGATCGACGTGCTCGATCATGGTTCGAGGGTAGGTGCCGAATGTCTCCGGCGTATTACGCGGGTGTGAACGCTGACTGGTAACCACGCTCGTCGCCGAGTGCTGCCATATGGCTGCTATTCGGGCGCTCAGAGCAGCCGAATGGCAGCACTCGATGCGCTTACGGTGGAGTCATGAGTGACTGGAACGACGTCGTGCCCTATTTCGACGGGAGCGCCGTAGCGCACCTCGCGACCATCAACGAGGACGGCAGCCCGCACGCTGTCGCGGTGTGGGTTGGGCCGCACGGCGACGGCGAACTCGAGTTCTTTATGGAGGCGGGGTCGCGCAAAGACCGCAACCTTCAGCGTGACCCGCGATTTGCACTCTCCACGACTCGCAAGGGGAACGACTTCGCGATGGCGACGGTGCGCGGTGAGGTCGTCGAGCGGCTGACGGGGGATGCCGCGGTCGCCGTCGCGGACCGGCTCTCGAACCTGTACTCGGGTAAGGACTACAACATCCGCAGTGGGCTCGCCGCCTATGTCGTGCGGCCGCGGGTGGCGTGGCAGGCGGACTACTCGTAGCTCCTCCCCAGGGGCACGTCTGACGCGTTGTCCCCGGGTTACGGTGGCCGGGCATCCCGGCGCGCCCGTGTTCCTAGGTTCGGTGCATGAGTTTTGTCGTGCGAGCGCCCGGTGAGCCCGACGTGCCGGTACGGGCGGTTGGGCGAGAGTTCGGGCCCCTCGCATCCGTGATCTACGACACGGCGGTGACGGATGTTTTCGTCAATGGCGTCGGCGGGGTGTGGGCCGACCGGGGTGGTGGCCACGAGCGTGTGCCGCTCGCCCTCACCGAGCGCGACGTGCGGGATCTTGCCGTGCGCCTCATTGCCGCCGGAGGACGTCATATCGATGAAGCCACGCCATTGATGGATGTCCGCCTCGGCGACGGGGTGCGGGTGCACGCTGCGCTGCCTCCCGTCGCGACGGCCGGCACCTACCTCTCTATACGCCTTCCGCGCGCGGAGCGACCTGCGCTGGCGCAACTGGAATCCACGGGATTCTTCTCGGGTGTCGACGCCTCCGCGGTTCGAGAGCTTGTCGCCGCACGCGCGAACCTCCTCATCACCGGGGCCGGCGGGTCCGGCAAAACCACCTTCCTCGGCGCCCTGCTCGCGGCGGCGCCCGCCACGGAGCGGATTGTCGTCATCGAAGACGTCGCCGAACTGCGCATCGATCACCCCCACGTTGTGACCCTCGAAGCGCGACAACCCAACCTCGAGGGGGCGGGCGAGGTCGGCTTACCCCGGCTCGTGCGCGAGGCACTGCGCATGCGACCCGACAGGCTTGTGCTCGGCGAATGCCGCGGAGCTGAGGTGCGTGACCTCCTCTCGGCGCTCAACACCGGCCACGACGGTGGTGCGGGAACACTTCACGCGAACTCGCTCGCCGACGTGCCAGCCCGACTCGAGGCACTGGGAGCGCTCGCCGGCCTCGACGCCACGGCCACCGCACGACAGGCCGCGAGTGCGATCGGAGCGGTGCTGCACCTCGCGCGTGCGGGCGGCAGCCGCAGGCTCGTGGCCGGGGGCAGGCTCGCGATCGACGAGCGCGACCGGCTCACCGTTGTTCCGCTGTGACGACGACCGCGGGTAAGCAGAACCTCGGAGACATTGCGGGGGTGTGCCAGCGCCTCGCCGTCCTGCTCGGAGCCGGAGTGTCCCCGGGCGCGGCATGGGCATTCGTCGCCGAAACGACGGGCAACGCTGTTGTAGCGGCGGCGGTGGGGCAGCACGATGTGAGTTCGGCGCTGGTCGCGGCATCCGGTGGGCTCGACGCCCGTGAGGGAGAGGCGTGGCGCGGGCTGGCAGCAGTGTGGTCGGTGGCGACGGATGCCGGGGCTCCGCTAGCGGCAACTCTGCGTGACTACGCCGTCTCCCTGAGGGCGCTCGCCGACGCGACACGCGATGCCGATGTGGCACTCGCGGGGCCCAGGGCCACTGCTCGTGTAGTGCTCGTGCTGCCGTTTGTCGGACTGGTGTTTGGCGCGCTGCTCGGGTTCGGAACACTCGACGTGCTCGTGGGCACCCCGGCCGGCTGGGCAATGCTGCTCGTGGGCGCGGGCCTCATCGTCGCGGCGCGGTTGTGGAACCGTCGGCTGGTGGCCTCCGCCCTCTCGCGCAGTGCAACCCCCGGCATCGCGTGCGAACTGGCGGCGGTCGCGGTGAGCGGGGGCGGCGCGCTCGATCGTGCCGTTGCCGCGACCCGGGATGCCGTTCGCCGGTTCGAGCTGGACGCGGCCGCTGATGGTCTCGACGAGGTGCTGGCGCTGTCGTCGCGGGCCGGCGTCCCGGCCGCCGAGCTGCTGCGCGCCGAAGCGGAGGAACAGCGCAGGGATGCCCGTGCCGACGCGCAGGCGGCGGCGGCCGCGCTCGGGGTTCGACTCATGTTGCCGCTGGGGCTGTGCATTCTGCCCGCGTTCCTCATCCTCGGGGTTGCTCCGCTGCTGGTTGCCGTGCTCTCCTCCACCGTCGCGGGTCTGTGACCCCGCCTCCACCGATCGCGATACGCGCTCCGACGCGGCGCCCCACCCGGCCACACTGGAGACGCTCGGGCCAGAGAGGAATAAGAGAGATGTACCGAGCGCGATCGATCGTGCGAGACCGTGGCCGTTTCTGGCAGCGACTGGTTCACGACGACGACGGAGCGGCAACCGCCGAGTACGCGATCGCGACCCTCGCGGCCGTGGGGTTCGCCGGCCTGCTCGTGGTGATCCTGAGGTCCGAGGAGGTGCGCGGCATGCTGACAGACCTCGTGCGACATGCGCTCTCGATGCCGTGATGTCGCGGCGGGCGAGCGGGGCAGCATCACCGCGGAGTTCGCGGTGGCGCTGCCGGCCGTCGTCATGGTTCTCGCGTTGTGCCTCGGCGGGATCACCGTCGGCGCAGCCCAGTTGCGGGTGCAGGATGCCGCAGCCGCCGCCGCGCGTGCTGCCGGTCGAGGCGACAGCACGGCGGTCGCGGCGAGTATCGCGCCGGGCGCCGCCGCCAGCCAGTGGACCGAGGGGCCGCTCGTGTGTGTTCGTGTGCGGGCCACCGCATCGTTCGGGGGTATTCCGCTGTCGGCCACCAGTTGCGCGCTCGGTGGCGGTCAATGATCGCCGTGCGGAGTGATCGTGGCTCCGGGAGCGCACTCGTTGTCGCTCTCGTGGCGGCCGTCGTTGTGCTCACGGCGGCGGTTCTGCCCCTCGGTCGGGTGCTCGCCGCGAGAGCCCAGGCGGCGGGAGCGGCGGATGCTGCAGCCCTCGCGGCGGCGGATGCGGCATCCGGTCGCCACCCGGGTTTCCCGTGCGAGCTGGCGGCCGCTGTTGCCTCGGCGAACGGCGTCGAACTCGACTCGTGTGAGGTCGACGGACTCATCGTGACGGTGGCGACGAGCGGCGGCATCCTGGGCTTCACGGTGGCCGCGCGGGCCACCGCCGGACCACCGGACTCCCCATAAATAGCGGGTCACCCCCGGGACTATGTGTATGGTGTCGCTGACGCCCCCACCGGGCCCGTCATTAAAGAAGTGCAAGGAGTACCGTGACCACGAAGCTCGTTATCGTCGAGTCGCCGACCAAGGCGAAGACGATCGCCCAGTACCTGGGCGAGGGGTACGAGGTGCTCTCGTCCGTCGGCCACATCCGTGATCTCATCGAGCCGAAGAACCTCCCGCCGGAGCTCAAAAAGGGCCCGCTCGGCAAGTTCTCCATCGACGTGGAGAACGATTTCAAGCCCTACTACGTGGTCTCGGACGCCAAAAAGAAGACGGTCGCCGAACTCAAGCGTGCGCTCAAGGGTGCCGACGAGCTCTACCTCGCCACTGATGAAGACCGCGAAGGTGAAGCCATCGCGTGGCACCTCCTCGAAGAGCTCAAGCCCAAGGTCCCGGTCAAGCGCATGGTGTTCCACGAGATCACCAAGGACGCCATCCAGCACGCCCGCGACAACACCCGCGAGATCGACACCGCTCTCGTCGACGCGCAGGAGACCCGCCGCATCCTCGACCGCCTCTACGGCTACGAGGTATCGCCCGTCCTGTGGCGCAAGGTGGGCCCCGGCCTCTCGGCCGGCCGCGTGCAGTCCGCGGCAACGCGGCTCGTCGTCGACCGTGAGCGCGAGCGTCTCGCCTTCGTCACCGCCGAATACTGGGACCTGCTCGCCGGCCTCACACCGGAGGCACCGACCGACCGCTTCGAGTCCCGCCTCGTGCGCCTCGACGGAAAACGCATCGCCACCGGTCGCGACTTCGACGACCGCGGCAAGCTCAAGGGCGACGCGGTCGCACTCGACTCCGCGGCGGCCGAAAGTCTCGCGCAAGCCCTCCGCCAGCCGGGTGTTCCCATCGTCGTCAGCAACCTCGAGACGAAGCCCTACACTCGGCGACCCGCGGCCCCCTTCACCACCTCGACGCTGCAGCAGGAGGCAGGCCGCAAGCTTCGTTTCTCCGCCCGCCAGACGATGAGTGTTGCCCAGTCGCTCTACGAGAACGGCTACATCACCTATATGCGTACCGACTCGCCGTCGCTCAGCCAGCAGGCGATCGATGCGGCACGCAAGCAGGCTCGCGCGCTGTACGGCGCGGAGACGGTGCCGGATGCCCCGCGCCAGTACTCCGGAAAGTCCAAGAACGCGCAAGAAGCCCACGAGGCCATCCGCCCCTCGGGTGACACGTTCCGCACGCCGAGCGAACTCTCTAGTGTGCTCCGCGGCAACGACCTCAAGCTCTACGACCTCATCTGGAAGCGCACCGTGGCCTCGCAGATGGCCGACGCGAAGGGCTCAACGGCATCCGTCACCATCACCGGGACAACCGCCGACACCGTCGCCGAATTTGTCGCGACGGGTACCGTCATCACCTTCCGCGGTTTTATGCAGGCCTACGAGGAGAGCAAGGACGAGGATCGTCACGAGGAGCGCGCCGAGACGACGAGCCCTGCCGAGGCGAAGCTCCCGCCGCTCACCGTCGGCCAGGAGCTCGTTGTCGTCGACATCGAAGCGAAGGGCCACGAGACGAGCCCGCCGCCGCGCTACACCGAGGCGAGCCTCGTCAAGCAACTCGAAGAGCTCGGCATCGGGCGCCCCTCGACCTACGCGAGCATCATCTCCACGATCATCGACCGCGGCTATGTCACACCTCGCGGGCAGGCACTTGTTCCCAACTGGATCGCCTTCAGTGTTGTGCGCCTCCTCGAGCAGTACTTCTCCGAACTCGTCGAGTACGGCTTCACGGCCGGCATGGAGGACGACCTCGACCGCATCGCCGGGGGAGAGGCCGATCGTGTCGAATGGCTCACGGGCTTCTACTTCGGTAACGCAGACCACCGTGGTTTGCGCGGGGTCATCGACAACCTCGGTGAGATCGACGCGCGCGAGATCAACTCGATCGCCCTCGCCGACGACATCACCCTGCGCATCGGCAAGTACGGTCCCTACCTCGAGGCTCCGGGCGACGACCCGGAGACCCCGCGTCGCGTCAACATCCCGCAGGATCTTGCGCCGGACGAGCTCACCGCCGAGAAGGCACGCGAACTCATCGAGGCTCCCGTCGTCGGCGATCGTGTCATCGGGGTGAACCCCGAGAACGGTAAAGAGATCGTGGCCAAGGACGGCCGTTTCGGTCCGTACATCACGGAGCTCGAACCCGAGGTGCCAGAAGAGGCGCCGGTCGAGGTCGTCGACCCCAAGACCGGCGAAGTCAAGGTCAAGAAACCGAAGAAGGTGGCAGCGCCCAAACCGCGTACCGCGTCCCTTTTCAAGTCGATGGACCTCGCGACCATCGACCTCGACACGGCGCTCAAGCTTCTCTCGCTGCCGCGTGTTGTCGGACTCGACCCGGAGAGTGGGGCCGAGATCACCGCGCAGAACGGACGCTTCGGCCCGTACCTCAAGAAGGGCACCGACAGTCGTTCGCTCGCGAGCGAGGATCAGATCTTCGAGATCGACCTTCCCGGCGCGTTGGAGATCTTCGCCCAGCCAAAGTACGGCGGCCGAGCAGCATCCAGCGCCCTCAAGGAATTCGAGCAGCCAGACCCGGTGAGCGAGAAGCCCATCAAGATCAAGGACGGCCGGTTCGGGCCGTACGTGACGGATGGCACAACCAACGCCACCATCCCGCGCGGCGAGGTCATCGAGGAGATCGACTACGACCGCGCCGTGCAGTTGCTCGCCGACAAACGAGCCAAGGGACCGGCGAAGCCCAAGGCCAAGACCACACGCAAGCCCGCCGCTAAGCGCGCTCCTGCCAAGAAGAAGTAGATGCCCGGCCTCTTCATCACCTTCGAGGGTGGCGACGGTTCCGGAAAGTCGACACAGTCCGCGATCCTCGTGGACTGGCTCCAGGGTCAGGGTCGCGAAGTAGTCGTCTCCCGCGAACCCGGGGGAACGGATGTCGGCCTAGAGCTGCGACAGCTTGTGCTGCACTGGCGCGGCGAGATCGCCCCACGGGCCGAAGCCCTCATCTACGCGGCGGACCGAGCGCACAACGTCGCCACCAAGGTGCGACCGGCGCTCGAACGCGGCGCGATCGTTGTCCAGGACCGCTACCTCGACTCGTCGGTCGCCTACCAGGGTGCCGGGCGTGTGCTCGGCGCCGACGAAGTGCGTGATCTCTCCCTCTGGGCGACAGAAGGTTTACTCCCCGATCTGACCGTGCTGCTCGACCTGCACGAGGGTGCCGATCGTCTCGCCGGCAGAACCCAGTACGACCGACTGGAGGCAGCCGGCGACGACTTCCACGCACGCGTTCGGGACGCCTACCTGGAGCTCGCCGAGGCGGAGCCGGAGCGCTTCCTCGTGCTCGACGCGCGCGACACCATCGAGAACATCGCGGCGAGCATCCGGAGCCGGGTCGAGCGACTGCTCGGCTGAGCGCGGGGCTGGGAGTGCACCGCGCTCCCGGTCAGGGGCGCGGGTTAGTGTTGTTGCCATGGCGTTGTGGAGCGAGCTGACCGGTCAGGCAGCCGCCATCGAGGTCGTCGAAGCCGCGGCATCCGCCGGCGACAGTTCGGCCATGACCCACTCGTGGCTCATCACCGGTCCACCCGGTTCCGGCCGCTCGAATCTCGCGTACGCCTTTGCGGCGGCGCTCCTCGGCGGTGACGAGGCGACCCAGCAGCAGGTCGCCGCCCGCACACACCCCGACCTGGGTGTGCTCAGCACCGATCGTGTGATCATCTCGATCGACGAGGTGCGCGCGCTCGTCGCGACCTCCCAGTTCTCGCCGTCCGTCGGGCGATACCGCGTCATGGTCATCGAGGATGCCGATCGTATGGCCGAGCGCACCTCCAACGTGCTCCTCAAGGCCCTCGAGGAGCCGCCGCCGCGCACGGTGTGGATACTGTGTGCGCCGAGCGAGGCCGACCTCATTCCCACCATCCGTTCCCGCGTTCGCACCGTTCGACTGCGGGTGCCAGACGCGGACGAGGTCGCCGACCTGCTCGTACGCCGAGACGGCGTTGACCCGACGCTCGCCGCGACCGCGGCCCGGCAGGCGCAATCGCACATCGGGATGGCACACCGGCTCGCGACCAACGTCGAGGCCCGTGAGCGCCGCGCCCGCACGCTCGATACCGCGCTCGGCATCCATCGGGTCTCCGATGCCGTCTTCGCCGCCGCCACGCTCCTCGACCTCGCCAAGGCCGACGCGGAAGCGATCACGCAGGAGCGCGATGAGCACGAGCGTGAGTCCGCCCTTCGGTCGCTCGGCGTCGAACCCGGCGGAACGGTGCCAGCGAAGTTGCGCTCGCAACTCAAAAACCTCGAAGACGATCAGAAGCGGCGCGCCACTCGCAGCCTGCGCGACGGCATTGATCGCATCCTCGTCGACCTGCTGTCCCTCTATCGCGACATCCTGCTCACCCAACTGGGTGTGCCGAGCGAGCCGGTCAACCTCGACATCATCGACAGGGTACGACGCGCGGCCGAGGCGAGCACGCCGGAACAAACACTGCAGACGATGGATGCCATCGCCATCGCACGCCGACGGATCGACGCGAACGTCGCCCCCGCCCTAGCACTGGAGGCCATGCTCGTGAGTGCCATTCGACCCGAGCGTGCGGCGGGGCGCGGATGAGACGGCTTCTCCCGGTCCCGGCGGTCGCCGTTGCCCTCACCCTTGTTCTCACGGGATGTATGTCGTGGTTTCTCCCGCCTGACGTGCGATCGACCTCGACACCCACCGGGGAGACGGTCCCCGCGAACCTGGAGCGCTTCTACCATCAGGAACTCGAGTGGTCGTCGTGTGGTGGCGGGCTGCAGTGCGCTACCGCGATCGCCCCACTCGACTGGGCCGACCCGGGAGCGGGCGAGATCGAGCTCGCGCTGGTGCGGCAGGCCGCGACATCCGGCGCTCCGATCGGTTCGCTGCTCGTCAACCCGGGCGGGCCGGGCGGCTCCGGTTACGACTTCATTCGGGACAGCATCGACTACGCGACGGATGAACGCCTCCAGGAACGCTTCGACGTTGTCGGATTCGACCCCCGCGGAGTCAACCGCTCGACCCCGATCACGTGTTACGAGGACCCGGCAGAACTCGACGAGTATCTGTACGGCATCCCGCCGGGCGAGGCGGGCAGCGACGAATGGCTCGCGGCAGCCGCTGACGCGAGCCGCCAGTTCGGTGAGCGCTGCCTCGAGTTGACGGGCCCCCTGCTCGGCCACGTGGACACTCCGAGCGCCGCACGCGACATGGACATGCTCCGTGCCGCCCTCGGTGACGAGGAGCTCAATTACCTCGGGTACTCCTACGGCACCCTGCTCGGTCAGGTCTACGCCGACCTGTTCCCGGATCGCACCGGACGGTTGGTACTCGATGGTGCTGTCGACCCGAACTCGACGGAGTTCGAGAAGACGGCGACACAGGCTCGGGGCTTCGAGAGCGCCCTGCGCGCATTTCTGGAGGACTGCGCGACCGCATCGGACTGCCCGTTCCGCGGCAGCGTCGATGCCTCGCTGCGTGAGGTTCGCGCCCTGCTCGACACACTCGATGCGAGTCCGCTCATCGCCGCCGACGGTCGCGAACTCGGCAGCTCGGCGATGTTTACGGCGATCATCCTTCCGCTCTACACACCCAGCAACTGGATCTACCTGCGCCAGGTTTTCACCGATGTGTTCTCGGGCGACCCTGAGTACGCCTTCCAGCTCGCCGACAACTACAACGGACGCAGCCCCGACGGCACCTACCGCGACAACCAGACCGAGGCCTTCATCGGCATCAACTGCCTCGACGAGCACGGTGCTCCGACGGCCGACGAGATGCGCGCCGAGGCGGAGGAGTTGCGCGAACTCGCCCCCGTGCTCGGCCCGCAAATGGCGTGGGGTGGCACCGGATGCCCGAACTGGCCGGTCCCGGCGGTGCTCGAACGAGCACCCATCGTCGCGGAGGGCTCCGCGGACATCCTCGTCATCGGAACCACGAATGATCCAGCCACCCCCTACGAGTGGGCGGTCACGATCGCGGAGACCCTCGAAAACGGGCACCTGGTGACCTACGAGGGCGAGGGCCACACCGCCTACAACAAGTCGAATCAGTGTGTGAACGATGTTGTCGACGCGTTCTTCATCGACGGGGTCGTGCCGGAGTCCGACCCGCGCTGCTGATATTTTTGCGCACTGTGCAAGAATAGGAAGGTGCCTACCCCCGACGTCGAGCCCGGCCTTCGCGAGCGCAAGCGCCGCGCCACGCGTCGAGCCATCCAGTTGGCGGCAATCGACCTGGTAGCTGAGCACGGACTCGACGGCACCACCGTGGACGAGATCAGCCGCCGCGCGGATGTCTCTCCCCGCACGTTCTTCAACTATTTCCCGTCGAAGGAGGCCGCCGTCATCGGCGACCACCCGTCGCTGCCGGAGGGTGCCCCTCTCGAGGAGTTTCTCGCCGCAGGCCCGGGCGAACCGATCATGACGGGAATCGCCCGCATCATCGCCGGCACTATCGCGGGCGATGACCACGACCACGAGCTCATGGTGCGCCGCAAAACCGTGCTCGGGGAGTACCCGCAACTGTTCGCTCTGCGTATGGCCAACATGCGCCGCGTGGAGGAGCAGCTCGCCGACCTCATCGCTGAGCGGTTGACGATGGATGTTCCCGCCCTCGCCGGGCGACCCGATGAGTTGCGCAGCCGGGCCCACCTCACCGCCTTTGTCGCGTTCGGCGCGATTCGTCACGCGTGGAGCCAGTGGGCCGCTGGCCGCGCGAACGGGGACCTCCCCGACGTGGTGACGGCGAGCTTCGCCGCTCTCCCCGAGGTTGTGGCGTGAGCGGGGCCTGAACTTGGGCTAAGCTTCCATGCTGTGCCTCGGCCAGTCCGTAGGTTCGCCGCCCTAGCTCAGTCGGCAGAGCATCTCACTCGTAATGAGAAGGTCGAGGGTTCGATTCCCTCGGGCGGCTCTCTAGCCACTCACGCGGTACGCCGGTCAGATCCGCGAACGCTCGCAGATCCCGCGGCCGCGGCACGTTCCTGCCGTTGATCCACGCGCTCACCGTGTTGCGATGCACCTCGAGGCGGGCCGCTACTTCACTGACGTCGAGATCCGCGACGCGCATTGCCTTTCGCATGTAGTCGGCTAGGTCGAACTCAAGCTCGACGGGCCGAACCGGGTCTGTGATGGTCATGAAGTCAGACTAGGGCACGAAATCGTGCATTGCACGACACGCCGCGCGGCGTGCGCACGAATTCGTGCAATGCACGGTTTAGTGATCCGCATGCTCGCAGACCTAGTCACAACCCCGGAGCTCGCACGCGAGCTCGGCGTCGATCGCAGCACGATCACGCGCAAATGTCAGAAGGGCGAACTCGCCTTCGTCGACCGCATGCCTGGCTACAACGGGAACTATCTGTTCGATCCCGACTACGTCAAGCAGCTGCTCGAGGAGCGTGCAGCGTGAGCCGCGGCGCCTTCCTCCTCGCGTTCGTCGCGGTCGGGGTCTGCCTGTGGTCGCTCGTGCTGCAGCTGACGATCGGGGCGCTCAATGGCTGACGCCAGGATCAAGCGGGTCAAACTCTCGTTCGAGCGGAACTACACGCAGATGCCCAACGAGTGGCACCGCGACCCTCAGCTGAGCCTCCGCGCTCGCGGGCTTCTCGGCCTCCTCATGAGCCACGACGAGAACTACATCGTGAGCGTGAAGTCGCTCGTCGCTCAGAACCCCGAAGGGCGCGAAGCGATCGAGGGCGCGATGCGCGAGCTCAAGGCCAAGGGCTATCTCCGACTGCACACTAAGCGCGGGGTACATGGCCGCGTCGACGGGTGGATTTGGGAGCTTACAGACCCCGTAGAGGCCGCTAGGCAGGACGCTGCAAACCGACTGCAGGGATTCCCGGACTACGGCTCAGCCGAGTTACGGAAAAGCCGTGGCACGGCAGAACCGCACTTAAAAGAACAACATCAGAAAGAACTAACTCAAGTTAAAGACGGCGACCCCCGTACACGCGCGGGGGAGGGAATGGACGCCTCCGGCGGCTCCCCCCGAGCCGCGACTGAGACGCGTGAGGAGAAGTACGCGCGGCTGCAGCACCAGCCCTGCCCGTGGCGCAAGGGCGCCGAGCACGACTTCGCACCCGGCAAGCCGTGTTCCGGATGCGGCATCCATGCCGGCCAATACCTCGACGAGAACCGAGAGGTTCGCTACCTCAGCGACCTGCTGGAGGGCGAGCGATGAAGCAGCCCGTACCCCTCGACACCAACTTCAGAGTGCCGGTGCGCGTGAGCATCCCGCAGCCGCTTTACAAGGCCGTGAACGCACGCTACGGCGACGCAACGCCCGAGTTCCTCGCACGTGTCATCGAGCGAGCCCTCGTCGTGCAGCAGCCAACTGAGAAGCCAGCAAGGAAGCGGCGCGTGCGAGTGACGCCCGAGCTTGTGGCCCTCGTGCTCGAGATGCACGGCAACAGAGCGCGCACGATCGAGATCGCGAGAACGGTGGATCTCAGCAAGGCATCCATTCTGCGCATCCTCCGCGACCACGGGAGGCAAGCGTGAACCGAACGAAGTTGGCCAGCCGCCTCCACTTCATGGCCTCGCAGCTCAAGGGCGAGGCGCAACGACAGAGCAGCCCTGAGATGCGTGACGAGTTACGCCGATCCGCGGCACAGTGCGCCGCGGCATTCCGCAAGGCCTACTCCCCAGACCCCGAGGAGCTGGCCGTTGCGGTCGCAATCCTCGACGGCGCGATCGACTACCTAGTCGGCGTGATCATCACAAGAACCGAGCACGAGCTCGCGGAAGGAAATCAACCATGAATGCAGCAGCAGCGAAGAGCGACAAGACCCTCGCCGAGCAGAAGGCCAAGGTCGCCGAGCAGCACCCCGACGTGCAGCTCGCGATCGACGACGAAGCACCCGAGCAGCAGCCCGACGTGCCCTCGATCGAGCGTGACGGTGTGCCGGCCGATGGGACGTGCGGCGCCACGCGCTACCAGCAGGGTGCGCTCCGGACGTGTGAGCTGCCGATCCACCACCCCGGCAACCACCAGCAGGGTGACCGAGGCTGGCGCCGCTCGCACGGCGATGGCGCAGCGATCGCCGAGCGCCCCGAGGACGACGCCGAGAGCGAGCCCACGTCGTGACGATCAGCAACACGGAGATCTGGCGCGAGGTTGAGAAGGCACGGCTGCGGGCGCATGACAAGCACGGCGCCAACAGCATCGAGGCAATCGACCCGCACAGCGAGCGCTGGGCGACGATCCTCGGCGAGGAAGGTGGTGAGGTGGCCGAGGTGCTCGTCCACATGTTCGCCGGTTCCATCCTCGCGATGGCCATCGGTCGTGTGTCACACTCGCTGACCTACGACGCTGACATCACCAACCTGCGCAGTGAGCTTATCGACGTGCTCTCGGTTGCGTCGGCGTGGGTTGACGCCCTCGACCGAGGCCGTGGTTAGTCACGGCCCTGGCGTCTACGCCGACCCTGCCGCCCCGCTCGAGAAGTGGGGCGGCAGGAAGGCGCAGCTCTACGTCATCGCCACGCTCGAGACGTACGGCACGGTGTGCTGGCTGTGTGGTCTGCCCGGATCGAACAGCGCTGACCACGTCATCCCGATCAGTCTGGGCGGCGCAGTCTACGATCTCGAGAACCTCGGGCCATCGCATCGTAAGTGCAACTACGCTCGCGGCAACAGGCCCGCAGTCGCGGCGGGGTTCGCTGTCGAGAATGGCACGGCGTTCTTTAGTCGCGGGTAGCGGGACACCCACGCGCAGCCCCTTCCATTTTCTCCCTAAGCCCCACAAAAAATGCAGATCAGAACGGAAACAACGAACGATGAACGAGAGCACTCCGGAACAGCCCATGCTCGACGGACTCGACATCGCGCCTGAGCAGGGGCAGGGCTCGAAGCTTCGCGTCGCCGTCATTGCAACGCTAGAAGCACTGAAATCCGAGGGACTGCTCGAGCCAAGGCACGCGGCCGTGTCGCAGCTCACGCTCGAGCTCGCGGATGCCGTCGCCGTCGGCGTGCGGACACGCAAGGCGAGCGCTGCAGCGATGGCGGCCGCGCAGCTGCTCCAAGCGCTCGACGCGCTGCCCAAACCGATGGCGGCGGACACGGCGCAGAAGTTCGACGAGCTGCTCGAGAATCTGCGGAACTCGTAGTGCCGGCCACCGCGAAGTACGCGACGCCGCGAGATCCATCGCGGTCGACAGACGGAGGCAAGATCGCAGTGCTCTCCGACGCGCTCGGTAAGCCGCTGATGCCCTGGCAACGCCAGGTCGTCGACGTCGCCACCGAACGACACGCGAACGGTGACTACGTCTACGAGATCGTGATCGTCACGGTGCCGCGCCAGTCCGGCAAGACAACCCTCCTCGGCCCGCTGATGCTGCACCGCTGCCTAGTCAACTCCGGCCGCCGCGTGTTCTACACCGCGCAGACGCAGAAGGACGCGAACAGCCGAATGGAGGACGTCATGAAGCTGATCAAGGGATCGGCTCTCGACGAGCCGATCACCAAGCCTGTGCGATCGCCCGGCAAGTTCGGCCTCAAGCTGCCGAACGACGCCGCGCTGCAGACGTTCGCGCCCGTGGCATCCGCGCTCCACGGCGAGACGCCGCCGCTCGTAGTTCTCGACGAGTTCTGGGAGTACGACGAGCTGCTCGGCGATGCACTCCTCGAGGGCGCGATCTTCCCCTCGCAGCTGCAGCTCGAGGGCAACCGGCAGGTATGGCTCGTCTCCACCGCCGGCACCGCTGCCAGCGTGTTCATGCGCAAGTGGGTAGAGCGCGGCCGCGAGTCAGTCACGAGCAAAGGCGCGAAGCATCCGCGAATGGCGTACTTCGAGTGGTCGCTCTGGGAAGGCGACGACCCCTACGACCCCGAAGCGCTCGAGCGCTTCCATCCAGCAACCGGCAACGTCATCAACGGCAAGCTATTCACCGCGCAGTCACTCCTCGCGCTCCCCGACATGACGCCGTCGAAGTGGCTTCGCGGAATCTGCAACGTCTGGACCGAGGCCTCGGATGTGCTGATCTCGGCCGAGGACTACGCAGATCTCGTGCGCGAACCCGCCGGTGTCCCCCTCCGCTCGGAGCTCACGATCACCTACGAGATCGCGCTCGAGAACGCGGCCGGCGTCGTCATGGCCAGCTGGCGCGACGACAACGGCGCACCGTGCAACCGAGTGCTGCACGCCGCACCCGGCACGAGCTGGATGCTGTCGTTCATCGTGGACATATACCGCGAGTGGGCGCCCGCGATCCTCGGCGCCGACGACGGTGGCCCCACGCGCCGACTCACTGACGAGCTCCGCCGGATACTCGGCGAGGAAACTGTGACCACGCTCGGCGGCCGCGACTTCGGCACCGCCTGTGAGTCGTGGCTCACCCTCGCGCGCGACAAGGATCTCGTGCTCGACGACACAGAGACGATGCGACGAGGCACCGCAAACCTTGTGCTGACGCGCATCAGCGACGTTGTCCGCTTCAGTCGCAAGGAATCCAGCGGCCCTATCCACGGGCCCATCGCCGGTGCGGTCGGCATCTTCCTGCACGATCACCGCGAGGAACCGCTCGAAATGCCGTTCGTCGACTTCTGATCGTTGCTATCTCCGCGACACGCGGTGTCTATTCGCGAAAGCCCGACGCGGCCGCAGGATGCCCTCCGTGGGATTCATGCAGCAGGTAGCCAGCTACTTCGGCTTCGCATCGCGCTTCAGCGATAGCAGCCACCTCGCGCAGATCACCCTCGACGACTGGCTCGGCTCACTCCCCGACGCCGTCGCAGTGAACCGCAGCAACGCGATGTCGATCGCCACGATCTCGGCGGGCCGCAACACGATCGCAGGTGTTGCCGGCGGACTCACACTGCTCGCCGAGAAGGGGTCGCAGCCGGCGCCCGTGCAACCCTCGATCCTCGAGGGATTCGAGCGCGGCATCCCGATGGCAACCACGCTGACGTGGACGTTCGACGATCTGATCTTCTACCCGTGCTCGTGGTGGGTCGTTCGCGAGCGTGACTTCTACAACTGGCCGATCTGGGGCGAGCGCGTCGACCACTCCCGCACCCGGCTAGACAGCTTCGGCCGGCTTACGCACGTCGACGGCGAGGAAGTCAAACCGCAGGACGTCATTCGGTTCGACTCACCGCTCGGCGACGGTCTCCTCGTCAACGGGCGCCGGACTATCAAGCGCGCGATCGCGCTCGATATCTCGGCCGCCCTCGCCGAGGACAACCCCGTTCCCAGCGTCGAGCTCCACAACGAGGGCAACACACCAATGGACGAGAGGCAGCGCAAGCAGCTGATCTCCGATTGGATCGAAGCCCGCAGGAAGTCCGGCGTCGGCTACACGCCTAAGGGTCTCAAGGTCGTCACCCACGGCCTCGCCCCTCAGCAACTGCTCATCGACGGGCGCCGTGCGATCAGCCTCGACGCTGCACGGCACATGAACCTGCCCGCCTGGGCGGTATCGACGGCAGTCGAGGGCGCCACGATGACCTACGACAACCGCTCCATGCGCAACTGGGAGCTGATCGACCTCACCCTCGGTGCGTACTTCACGGCCGTAGCCGGCCGCCTCTCGATGCCCGACGTCACACCCCGCGGGTGGAAGGTGCGCATCAACCCCGACGAGCTCACGCGCCCCGACGAAAAGACCCGATTCGACACCTACAAGGTCGGCCTCGACGGCGACTTCATCGACCGCGAATGGATCGCAGCCCGCGAGGGCTGGCCCCGCATCATGGGAGGAACCCAGCAGTGAACCGCAGCAAACTCGACGCCCTGCTCGCAGCGGGCATCATCACTCTCGAGCAGCACCAGGCCGCGATCGCCTCGATCGTCGACGGGATCGTTACAGAGCTGCCGCAGCTGCAGCTCACAGCCCCCGGCACCGTGCGCCTCGAGGAGGCGCCGGCCGAGCCGGACGCCGAACCCGAAAGCTGGGACGGCGTGCTCACCGGCACCATCACGCAGTACGGCGTGCTGATCCCGTCGCACGGGATGATCCTCGAGCCCGGATGCCTGCAACCGCGACAGCCCCTCACCGCCGTCAAGATGATGCGGGACCACAACCACAGCGAGCCAGTCGGCTACATGCTCGACGTCGACGCATCCGTTACCGAGGCCTCATTTCAGATCGCGCCGACCGAGCGCGATCGCGTCCTGCAGGAAGTCAACGACAAGCTCCGTGACGGGCTCTCGGTCGGCTTCACCGCGCTCGAGTACGACATCGACGATGACTGGATCTTCCACGTCATCGCAGCTGACCTCTACGAGGTTTCGCTCTGTGCCGTCCCCGCCGTCGTCGGCGCCGGGGTCACATCCGTTGCCGCCGCACTGGCAACCCTACGAAAGGAAAACCGCACCATGAACCGAGCCCAGCTCGCGGCGGCCCTCGCGGCCGGCACGATCACCCAGGAGGCCTACGACAGCGCGATCGCCACGCTCGACGCCCTCGCCGTCACGCCTCCCGTCAACGTCCCCGCCGAGCTCGCCGCCGGCCCCGAGCTGCAGGTCGAGCAGCCGGCCCCACCGGTCCAGGTTCAGGGGCGTGCACTCTCGCTCGCGCAGGTCAACGAGCGGCTTACGCAGGCCGCGAACTCCGGCAATTTCGGAACCTTCCAGCTCGCGATCGCCGACGTGCTCGCCTCCGACGACGTCGGCGCCGCTTTCCTCCGCGACGACTGGCAGGGCGAGGCCTGGCGGGAGAACGAAGTCGCGCGCCCGTGGATCGACGCCTTCGGTGCTCCCGCCGAGCTCACCTCGCTCAACGGCGAGGGCTGGGAGTGGGGCGACGAGCCCGAGGTCGACGAATACGCCGGCGACAAGACGGAGGTTCCGTCCAACGAGATCAGCACGCTGGCCAAGGCCTACCAGGGCTTTCGCATCGCCTCCGGTCACGACGTCGACCGCGTCTTCACGGACTTCGCCAATGCCGAGTTCTGGCCGGCGTTCTGGTCTGCGCGACTGCGCGACTACAAGCGCAAGTCGAACGCCGGCATCCGTACCCGCGTCCTCGCCAAGGCGACCGCGAAGACGGGCACTGTCACCACGGGCGGCGTGAAGGCCGTGCTCAAGCAAGCGATCAAGGACGTGCGCCCGTTCGGCAAGGCGAACCGGGTGTTCCTCGGCGTCGACCTCATGGCCGAGCTCGAGGATCTCCCGACCGACACGCTGCCGCTCTGGCTCAAGTCGGCCGAGATCGGCGTCGACATCGCCGAAGGTTCGGCCGACACGAAGACGCTCCGCATCCTCGAGGACGCCACCCTCGCCGCGAAGCAGATCGTCGCGTTCGACAACCGCGCCGGCAAGGTGCGCGAGAAGGCGCCGTTCCAGGTCGAGGCAATCCAGGTCGCACACGGCGGTATCGACACCGGCCTCTACTCGTACCTCCGGTTCGACGACTACGACCCCCGCGCGATCATCAAGCGCACCTACGTACCCGCGTAGACCCGACCAGCCCGCCCCGCGACCTGGTCAAGCGCGGGGCGGGCACCCCTTTACGAGAGGCTCACAATGGCAACCTGGCACACGAAGGAAAGCATCCGCGCCGCGTGGTCTGAGGCCTCCCGTTTCTCCGACGAGCAGCTCGCCGAAGCTATCGAGACGGCGAAGTTCGACATCACCGCGATCGGGCCGCAGCTTGACGACCCCAACGTTCCGACTCAGGGGTTTCGCGAGGCGCAGCTCCTCGCCGTCAAAGCCGTCTTCGCATCTCGAAAGGGCAACGCTGGCTCAGAGAATGGCGAGGCTGGCCTCGAGGGGTTCCAGGTGCGTCGAGCTCACTATCGACGCAGCACGGACATCATGACGCTGCTCTACCCCGAACGTGACTGGATCGCGTGATGAGCGCACGCAAGCAGCTGCAGACCAAGATCATGGGCAATCTGCCCCGCAACAAATACGAGTTCATCGACGACCTGCGGGATCTCGACGAGCCCACAGCTGAACGGCCGGTCGTGTTGCAGCTGATCCGCTCGCAGCTGAGCCCCGGCGAGTATCAGGGCGCCTACAACCAGCAGTTCGAACTCTGGATTGTGGTCGGCAGTTCCGACCCAGCGATCGTCGAGCCCGAGCTCGACGACGCAGTCGACGACGTGCTTCCCGTCATCGACAAGCTCAGGTTCCTGACGTGGTCGACGTGCGAGCGAGCTAGGCATCCCTCAGATTTCCACGGTTACAAGATCACGTTCACCACCAACGGCAACACCACCGAATAGGAGAAACACCATGCCCCAGGTACCCGCGACCCCCGCGGCAGTCAAGAACATGCGACTGCAGATCGGAACCGACACTTTCGAGCTGCACGCCAACAACGTGCTGTGGAGTAAGAACACGCAGCAGGTGCAGTGGCAGGGAGGCACGCCGGATGCCAGCTACTCCGACCTGTCAGAGGACACGCACGCGTGCGCGATCAACCTCGTGAACGATTACCAGAACGAGGATTCGCTCTTCAACTTCCTGATCGACCACGCCGGCGAAACGGCAGCGATCAGTTACCGGCCTGACGCCGAGGAGGACTTCGTGCAGACCGCGACGATCACGCTCGTCGCACCGAACACCGGTGGCGGCATGCGCGCTTTCCACGAGCAGACCGTTACCTGCCCCTCGACGCCGCCCGTCCGCACCTTCACCCCGCCGGCGTAATGCTCGACGTCCGCCGATCTCCCGAGCTGCAGGCAGCGCTGCTGGGCATGCGCCAAGCGCGCCGGGAGATCGCGCGCGACATCAACAAAGAGGCTCGGCGCACGACCAAAGGGCAATGGCTCGAGGCTCTCCGCGCTCGAGCTGTGACCCGCGCCGATGACCGAATCATCGTTCGCGGCGCACGCACAGCCATCACAAATAACCGAGTGTCCGTCAAAGCGGCCACCTCCACCAGGCCGCTGAGCGGCGGCCTCGTCCCCTCCTACCAATGGCAAGGAACAGAGTTCGGAATGACTGAAAAGGTCGTCGTCGTCAAGACGCGTCGCGGCAGCGGCCCCCGAGTCGTAGGCCGGCAGTTCCGGAGCCGCAGCAAGCACGGCCGAGTGGCATTCGACGCGGCCAGCAAGGTCGGCACCCAGCTGGTCGCTGGATGGGTCAAGTCGATCATCGACGGGTTCCGAGGGTTCGCAGAGATCAAGGGCGGTCGCTGATGGCTCCGATCTCGATCGACTTCCTCGCGAACGCCAAGGGATTCCTTCGCGGCGCCGACGACGTCGAGGCCGGCCTCGAGAAGGTCGCCAGCAGCCTCGACGAGCTCGCAGCTGACGGCAAAGACAGCAACGACAAGATCGCCAAGTCGGGAGAGGCTGCGACCGAGAAGCTTGAGCGATCGTTCGGAGATCTCGCGCGCTCGGCTCGTCGAGATCTCGACAACATCCAGGACGACGGGCGCCGTAACTTTCGTCGATTCGGGGATGCGGGGAAGTCGGCGACCGAACGTGTCGAGCGCGGAATGGAGGAGCTGAAGGACGAAGCGAAGCAGTCCACACGAGAGACCGTCGCATCATTCCGTGACGTCGAGGACGTGCTCGACCTCATTCAAGAGATGGCCGCGAACCTATTTGTCGGGTTCGGCCCTGCCGGCTTCCTGGCGGGCGCCGCAGCTGCAGTCGGTATCGGTCTGGCAGGATCGGCGATCGAGACCGGCACGGAGCAGGCTGAGGCCTACAAGCAGCGCATCAGCGACCTCGCCGACCAATTCATCGAGACAGGCCAGGTCGGCGATGAGTGGCTCACATTCCTCGTTCAGAAACTCCGCGAGCTCGCGACCGAAACCGAACCGGGAAACAACCTCAAGCGACTGAGCGAGATCGCCGATCGCGGTGACTCATCTTTCCGCAGCCTCGCCCAGGCCTACGCTGGCAACGGACGCGAGCTCGACCGACTGATTCGCAAAGAGGAGGAGCTCAAGCGGCAGCTCGAGGATCAGTCGACCGCGATCGATACCTCCACGAACGCCGGCGCCCGCGAGTATGAACAGACGATCAAGCTGATCGCGGGTAAAGACGAGTACCTCGGCAAGCTCCGCGAAGCGAAGGTAGCCGTCGACTCCGCGGCCGAGGCTGAGGCGCTCTACGCTCAGTCAGGCGGCCCGGAGCTCGAGCGCAAGGCCGAGCTCGTCAAGCTAGTCAACGACGCTTACGACGAGACCGCGAGCAGCGTCGACGACTACCGAAACGCCGAGACCGGCCTATTCGACGTGCAGGCCTACATCGACGCCATGAACGCGCGCACGACGGCTCTCCGGGACTATCAGAACAACCTCGCAACCTCCGGGCTCACCCCGGAGGCAAAGTCGTTCCTGAACAGCCAGGGTGCCGAAGCCGCGAGCAGCTTCCTCGCCGGCTATCTGTCGGCATCGCCGGAACAACGCGAGGAGTTGAACCGGATCTGGAGCGAGGCCGCCTCGGAGAACTCGGGAACGTACAACACGCAGCTGACGGGAGTGTTCCGTAACTCCGCGATCGTCGGCCCGAGCGTGACTCTCCGCGAGCCGGACGCCGGCGCCGTCACCTCGAGCATTCAGCGGCAGTTCGACAACCGCTCAGTAACTCTCCGCGTGCAGACCGTGGACCAATACGGACGGGTGATCCCCTAATGCCAACAATCACCGCGGTCAGCGGCACCACCACTCCGACACTCATCCTCGCGAGCTCGATCGTCGGCAGTCAGGAAGCGCGCACTATCGAGCACGAACTGCTCGACGGACCCTCTGCCTACACTCTCCTGCCGGCAGGCCCACGAAAGTTCGCGCTCGAGCTGCTCTACCCCTCCGAGGCTGACGCGGAAGCGGCGCGCACGATGCACACCCTCCCGCAGTCGTTCACGATCTCCTACCCAGAACGACTGATGCTCCACGGCCTGCAGTACGTGCGATTCGGAGAGATGAAGATCGCTCTTGACCCCGACACGCGACGCCGATTTGTTCTCACCCTGAACATCAGCGAGGTGAGCTGATGGGCGCCGTGCTCGAGGAAGCTACCGCTGTCGTAACGACTGACGCCGGCGCAGCGCTGCACACGCTCAAGCTGCGCTCATGGAACGTCACCCTCGACGAGTCACGAACGCCCTACGTGAACGCAACGATCGAGGCTGTACTGCCGGCATCGCTCGACACGGACGACATCACCCCGTACGCCGATCAGCGCGTGCGGCTCACCATCACACGCACACCCATCGACGGGGCGCCCGCCTCACGTTCGTTCAACCTTCTCGTTCACGAAGTCATGTCGAACCGTGCAGCCGCGACCCTCACAATCATTGCCGTCTCCGATGAAGCGAAGTGGCTCGACGTCGCCCGCCAGGACGACGCCTATGACCTTCGAATCGCGGGCGGCGCCCTCAACGGCCTCGACGCGAAGACGCTAATCGAGACCTACCTTGCCGACCCTCCCTCCGGAACGCCGCTAGGCCTCGCGCCAGGTTTCACACACGACACCGCAGATCTCTACAACGAGCTGCCGCCGACGTTCTTCCAGTGGCGCAACACGATGCTCAACTCGTCCTTCGAGACAAACACCACGGGCTGCATCGCTTCGAACGCATCGTTCGTCCGCGACAACTCGTGGGCACGTTCCGGAACGTGGTCACTGCGAGTGGCAGCTGCAAGTGCCTCCTCCTACGTCGAGCTGGGCGGGGGTAGCGGGGGCATGCGATCAGGCTTCACGGCGGGTTCGACCTTCCTCGTGCGCGCATCGGTGCGCGTCCGTACCTCCCTCGGCACCCCGAACTCGACCGCGCGATGCATACAAGTCATCGCCAGAGACGCAGCCGGCAACTATTCGGCGATCGCCACGAGCGACCAAGCGACCAACGTCGTAGGGGCAGTGACCGACCTCGAACTCGAGGTGAAGATCCCGCCGGGTGTAACCGAAGCATGGGTACGACTTGTGCACGGCCACTCGTCCGGAGATCTCCAATGGGATGCACTGCTCGTCACCAACATCGACAGCAACATCTCGACCACCGAGACGGGCCTCCCCGACTACATCTGGTACTTCGACGGCGCAAACGTCATCCGGAAATACCGTCTCAGTGCTGCCTGGCCTCCGTACCTCAACGTCGAGACGACTACGCACCCAAACCAAGAGCCGGAGTGGAGCGGACCGACCCCATACGCCTCGATCAGTCTGCTCGTGCCCGAGCCCTACGTGCAGGCCGCACAATCGGTGGCCGGTGAGCTCTACTGGGAACCGATCGCCCGCATCATGGAGGCCGCCCGGCTCCGGCTGTTCTGCGACGAGCAGCGCCGCTGGAGGTTGCGCGCGATCGGCGCGATCTCGCCTACCTCGCACGAGCTCACGGCCCAACACGACATCACCAATCTCACGGTGACCGCTTCACGGCAGCGATCGGTCGAGGAACGCCCCCTGTTCGCGGATCACATCGTCTTGACCGTCACGGACGCCATCGGCACCCTGACGGTTCAACAGTCCATCGGCACGCCCACGTGCACCTGGTTCGTAGAGCGCACGGTCGACTACTGGGCACCCACGGAGGCCTTCGAGGCCCTCGCACTCGGGATGCTCGAGAACGTCTACTACCGCCGGCACCTCGTGGAAACGACATGCCTAACCGATCTCGCCGTGAATCCCGGCGACCAGGTGCTCGTCGACGGCATCGACCAGGTCGCTGCCGTTGTGACGTTCCAATCCGGCGGAACCATGACCCTGACAAGCCGAGCAGTGGAGGCCTAATGAGCTCACGACCCTGGTACATCCGAGAAGGCGACGACAACACCCTCTATGACGGGCGCCTTCGTTTCATGCTGCGAGAGGGGGACGACGGTCCCCTCGAGCCCGAGAACCTCAGCGAGTGGGAGGACTGGAAATCCCAATGGCGGCCATATCCCACAGCTGAAACCTTCGTCGAGCTCGAAGTCGACGAGACCGGCGCCGAAGATGGCTACCTCACGCTGCACGCCACCGCCGCCGACACAATCGCGATGGGCGGCCGAGACGGCGTCTTCGACATCCAAGCCACGAAAGACGGCAAAATCCGCACCTTCTACAGCGAGCAGACCGTCCTCGAGCGGGAGGTGACCCGTGGCTGACCCCGTCATCATCGTTGAGACGGTGCGCGATCGCGTCGTCGTCATCGAGCGCGCTATCGGCCGACAGGGCGAGCATGGCCTGCCCGGTGACCTCGGCCCGCAAGGCCCCGAAGGGCCGGCCGGCCCTCGAGGGAACAAAGGTGACAAGGGCGACCCCGGCGCGCCGCTCCTGGCGATCGCCAACGTGCCGGCGTCGTTCACCAGCAGCAACGCCGAGCAGACCCTCGCCGAGTTCGACCTCGGAACAGACGCTGAGCTCGGCGACGTCCTCCGCATCGTGACCGGTTGCCGAGTTCAAAACAGCTCCGGCAGCGCTGCCTCATGGACGTTCCGCTGGTACATCAACGACGTGCTCGTGATGACACACGGCCCGATCTCCTATGCCGCCGGGGCTGTGTACGCGCTTCAGCTCGAGCTGATCGCGAGCCTCGTCGCTGACGACTACATCGCGAGCTCGTGCACCGTCGACGGCACAGCCTCGGCCACGTCCGGCACGACAGCAGCCCTCAACACCACGAACTCGCGCGTCGGGTTCGGGATCGCGACAGCCCTCGCGGCGATCTCCGCCGGCGTGCGTGTCAAGGTCACGTGTCAACGCAACTCGGCATCGTCAGCGGCCTACACGCACCATCACGTTACGTTCGTCGAGGGAATGCGCGCATGAGCTACTGGGGATACCCGAACGGCGAGATCCCCGCCGAAGCGATGTACGCCTTTGAGAGCCGCGGTGGATGGTTCTACCTCCGCGAGGACGCTGCCTACTGGTGGTGGCGGCTCCGCGCCGACTACGCGGCCACATGGGGCGTTCTGCTCGACGTCACAGACGCCTACAGGAACCTCGCCGAGCAGTGGTACTACTGGAACGCCTATCAGGCCGGATGGGGTAACGTCGCGGCCTACCCCGGCCGCTCCAACCACGGGTGGGCAATCGCCGTCGACATCTACACGCCGTCCTACGGCGGATCTGCCGGCACTCCCCAACATGACTGGCTCGTCGAGCACGCACCCAAATACGGGTGGACATGGCACACCGGCAAAGCCTCCGGTGAGTCGTGGCACTGGGAGTTCACTCAGACGCCCACGATGCCGGCGGATCTCGGCACCACCCCCGAACAAGCCCCACCACCCCCACCACCAACAGAGGAGCCAGACATGGCATTGCAAGACGGCGGCTACATCGTCGAACAGGACAAGAACGGCAAGTTCGTTCGGGGCGCGATCTTCGGCCCCGGCGTGCCCGGCGGCGTCATCGTCGCCTCGATCAGCGAGGGAGTCGAGCGACTGCAGGCGATGGGCAACCTCGCCGGCGTACGCGCCTTCAACCTCGACGACGGCAAGGGACGCCGCGTGGGAGCTCCGCTCAAGTACGTAGCCGCGGCCGAGTTCGACGCCACGGTGAAGCTCGCTGGGGAGATCTTCACCGAGTGAACTGGGAAAACATCATCGTTCAGGCTGTAGCGTCCGCCGGGGTTATCTCGGCGGCGCTCCTGCCTGTCCTGGTGAGCACGCGCAGGAAGGCCTCCTCGGCCGCGAAGGACGCGTCCGCGGCTCGGTCGCAAGTTCAGAACTCGCACACCAAAAACTTCCGTGACGACCACGACGACAAGCACACGGCCGTCATGAGCGCGATCGCGCGCGTCGAGTCAGATATCCGAGGAGTCCGTCGCGACGTCGGCCGCCTCGCTGACGCTGATGTGCGCCACGAGCAGCGCATCCATGACCTCGAGCAAACCCAACCCCGCAACCCCACTGATCGGAGCGCACAATGAGCCATGCAGCTCGACCCACCACCACCCCGAACCGTCTGATCCCCTCCCCGAAGGTGCGCTCATGGCTTTACGGCATCGCGGCCGCGGCAGCACCAATACTCGTGATCCGAGGCCTCGTGAGCGCTGACGAAGCCGGTCTGTGGATCGCACTCGCTGGCGCCGCCCTCGGTATCACAGGGACGCTGGGCGCCGCGAACGTCCCTCGTTAGTCGGGTTCGCCGCAGAGCTCGTGGACCTCGTCGATGTACGCCTGTACGTCGTCGGGGTCCATTTGCACGCCGGCCACACAATCCGCGTAGCTCGAGAGAGACGGCGTCGGGGTCGGCGTCGACGCCGGTGGGGTCGCTCCGCACCCGACGAGGAGGAGCACCAGGGCCACGGGGAGGAGTCTGGCTGTCATGGCGCCAGGGTAGCGCCACCTAGGCCGAGCGACGACTCCCGAAACGCTGCTGAGCGGCCTGACGGCTGATGCCGAGACTGTCGCCGATTGACGTCCACGACTTGCCCCGGCTCCGGTGCAAGTCCACCGCGTGCGCGATCGCCTCGTCGATCGTGTCGTGCATGGCGACGAGCTCGGCGAGCTCGAACTCGTCGCCATCATTGCCGACTCGGATTCCGCCGGCACGGATGATGCGGCCCACGAAGCCTAGGAACTGCAGGGAATCGACCTCACGGGCCACGGTGAAACTCCTCGGGATTTTGGTGTCAACCTCACGTTGACACTGTGATTCGTGACTTGTCGGGCAGCTGCAGCTGGGCGATTCCTGCCTGCAGCAGACCCCAGCTGACGCCCGTGTAAAGCTCCGTCGTGGCCACGCTCTTGTGACGGAGTAGCTCTTGGACGACGCGCATATGAACGCCGTTCTCGAGAAGGGTTGTCCCGTACCAGTGGCGCAGCTGATGCGGCGTGCCGACCACGCCAGCGCGGCGCATGGTGTCAGCTATGGCCCGGTAGACAGCGGCGCGGCTAACGTGCGGTCGATCGCTGCCCTGCAGCTCGTAGGACGCGAACCAGTAGCCGTCGACGGGGAAATGGACGGCAAGCTCGGTGATGGCCTCGTGAGCGGGGATCATCGCCGTCGCGCCGCCCTTGCCAGTCACGGTGATGATCCCGTTTCGGCGGTCGAGATCCTCGCCATGAAACTTCGCGATCTCATGCACCCGCAAGCCGGCCGCGGCCGCGAGGAGAATCATCATCCGAGTGCGTCGACGAGTTGCGCTCGCGAGGAGCAGCTCAAGGTTGCCGGTCGGGATCGGCCGGGGCTTGCCTCGAGTGCGTTTCGGGGTCGGCGTGAGGAGGCTGGGATCGTCGGCTCGCAACTGGACGCGCACGAGCCATTGGCAGTAGGCCCGGATCGTGGCGTGATAGGTCGCTTTGGTTGTCTGACCGCCATGTGCACCGACGAAGCGAATAATGTCGGCCGGGCTCAGCTCCAGCGGCGCGGCGCCGGCGTGCTCGAGTAGCCGGCGCACGATCGAGAGTCGTTCCGAGATCGTGCGCTCACTGAGCCCTTGTGCCTCCTGCCAGAGTCGCCAGTCCAACAAGATTCCATCGTGAGCATCAGTCATGCTCACCCACGTTACGATCGCGAACCCACCACGTGACGAGCCCTAATCCGAGTGACACGACAACGCCAGCCACCATCGCAAGCTCCGTCATCGCGCGATCGCCACTCGTGCCAGCACGTACGCGATCGCGTAGACACCCCAAGGGTCAGACTTGTAATGAGAAGGTCAAGGGTTCGATTCCCTTGGGCGGCTCAGACAAAAAATGGGTACCGCCATCGGCGGTACCCATTTTTGTCTGAACTGTCCCGTGAGCACTGCACCCTTGTGGGCCCCCGCTGAGCAGTCCACCGGATCGCGAAGCGATCTGGTGGCGGCTCAGTAGGGGAGTCGATTCCTTTCGCCCTCGAGTAACCGTGGCTCCCGAAGGTACTCCTCGCACCCCACCCCGTTCTGTACCCCATTCGGTCCGCCTTTTCGTGGACAAATCCCCCGTAACGTACCCCCAATTCGTGGGCATGTACCCCTCACGGACCGAAAGTCCCTTGCATCTGCGCACGAGCAGGCATACCTTTTTCGCCACGGGACACCGCAATCGGGGTTGGTGTTCGGGAGTGTATGGGGGTACACGACATGACGGGTTTTGGCATCCCTGGAGGGGCCGCTGCGGCGGTGGTGATGGCATTGGCCCTTGTCGTTGGCGGCGGTATCGGGGCTTCGGCCCCGACGGTGGCGGAGTCGGGTTCCGCCACCCCGCCGTTCTCCCGTTCGTCCGCGGTGCTGGCTCCGCAGCATCCGACCACCCCCTCGCCCCGTGTGGCCGTGGTGGAGACGATCGTCGTCGCTGCAGCAGATTCGGTAGCCCCCGAGGCAGCGCCGATCGTCGAGACCGCCGCACCCAGCCCGACCGGCGCAGAGCAACCCTCGGCGGCAGCCGGTGAGCCCGAGCTCGCCGCGGCCCTCGAGTTCGCTGCGGCGACCACGGCAACCGACCCGCGGCCGTGGGAGACCGCAGACAAGCAGATCGCTCCCGGCGAGGTGCACCCGGCGCTGTTCAGCACCGACCCGGAGACGATCGCGCGTGTCCAGGCGCTGCGCGCGCAGGGCAAGTCTTGTCCGGACCTCGGCGGGTTCACCACCTCGGGTGCTCCGAGCGCACGTTCCGCGCAGGGTGTGCCGGGTACGACAACGGCCGACCTGGTTTCGTTCGCCCAGCAGTACAACCTCATCCGGTACCAAAACTGTCTGCCGCCGGTCTCGCGGTTCGTTTACGACTCGTGCATGGAGGCTCGCCTGTTCTGGATGGCGGAGTCGCCGAGCCCTGACCCGCTCGACGCGTGGGGTCACATCGGTACGGTGCGCATCGACGGCGTCCCGAGTGTCGGGTGCGACGGCAACCTCGCCGGCGGTTCGGGTAACACCGGCGCGACGGTGGCGACCAAGTGGTGGCAGTCACTTTCGCACCGCGCCTCGCTGTACCGCCCGACGTGGTCGACCTCCGGTGTGTGCATCGCCCTCGCGATGACCCACGGCGGGATCGACGAGCCGGCGAGCTTCACGCGTGCCGCGGCGAGCTGGCGCTCCTGCTGACGCCCAGGCGTAGCCGAGGGGCTCGCGCCTAGACTTGTGGCGTGAGTGATTCGCAAGGCCCGGCCACGCCAGAGGGTGATCTGCCGGATGGCAGTCTCCCCGGCGGAGCGACGCCGACCGAGGATGCTCCCACCGAGTTCATCAGTCGTCGGGCCCTGCGGGAGTCGCGCTCCGGCCGTCGCGCCAAGCCCGCAGCGGAGGAGCCCGTAGAGCAACCGGCGGAGCCGCTGACGGTGTCGACGGAGGGTGTATTCGCCGACGTGGACGCGCAGCCCGCCGGACAGGTGCCGCCCAGTGCCACGCCGCCCAGTGCCCCGCCGCCCAGTGCCCCGCCGTCCGCGCCGCGTGGTGAGCGGGCATCCGGCGGTATCGCCGCTCTCATCCGTCGCCACCCGCGCGCATGGTTGGGTGGTGCGCTCGGGGCAGCGTTTCTGCTTCTGGCTGCGGGAGCTGTCGCGGCAGGCGCGGCGACGGCGCCGCGGCCGACGGTTGCCGCACCCGAACCCACTCCGACGGTGGAGCCGCGCACGGTGCCAGCCGCGTTACCAGCGCCCACCCCCGTCCGTACGTGCTCGGTTGCCGGCATCCTCGCCGACCCGCGCCTCACCGCGTTCAGCGGCCAGGTGGTCAGCGCGGCGACCGGCGAGGTGCTGCTGGACCGTTCCGGTGCCCAGCCGCAGCGCACCGGCAGCGTCCTCAAGACCCTCACCGCTGCTGCGGCTCTCGAGGCTCTCGGCCCCGACACTCAGCTCAGCACCCAGGTTCTCGACGGCACCTCGCCCGGCGTCATCGTGTTGCGGGGTGGTGGCGATCCGACCCTCGCCACGACCTCTGCCACCGTCTACTCGGGCGCTCCTCTCATCGGCGACCTCGCGCGAGCCGCGGTGACCCGCTACAACGAGGTCCACCCCGGTGTGCCGATCACCCAAATCGTTCTCGACTCGACCATGTGGAACCCGGATGACCGCTGGGACGACTCGTGGCTGCGCTCCGAGCAGAGCATGGGGTATCAGGCCGAGACGACGGCGCTCATGGTCGACGGTGGGCGTGCCGACCCGTCCTCCACCGTCAGCCCGCGGTCGAGCGATCCCATCGGGGACGCCGGTCGCGCGTTCCGCGACGCCGCGGGACTCACGGGGGTGACCATCACGACAGGCTCCGCACCCGCCGGTGGTGTGCTCGCGGAGGTCAAGTCCCAACCGGTGAGTGTGCTCATCGGTCAGATGATGTCGTGGAGCGACAACATCCTCGCCGAGAATCTCGCGCGTGCCGTCTCCGTCAGCATGGGGCTCGGCGGCAGCTCGGCGTCGCTCAACCAGGCCATCCCGTCCGCACTGTCCACGTACGGTCTGGACACCTCGAATCTCACCATTCGTGATGGGTCGGGTCTCAGCGAGTTCAACGCAGTGCCTGCATCGTTCATTACGGCGCTCATGAGCAAGGCACGCACGGGCGAGCAGAACCTCGGCATCATGTTCAACGCCCTTCCGGTCTCGGGGTTGAGCGGAACACTCGCGAGCCGCTTCACCGGTGACAACGCGATCGCCGTCGGAGCCGTTGTCGCCAAAACCGGCTGGATCGACACGGCCTACACTCTCGGCGGGGTCGTCAACGCCGCCGACGGAACACCCCTGGCGTTTATGTTCGCCTCGGTTCGCGACGGCATCACCCCCGACGCGAAGGATGCCCAGGACACCCTCGCGACCGGCCTCTACTCGTGCGGGAACAACCTCTCCAACAACTGACTCTCCACCAACGAAGGAGACAACCATGACATCGGCTCTGTTCATCATCGACGTGCAGAACGACTTCACGGAAGGTGGGGCGCTCGGGGTCGACGGCGGTGCGGCCGTCGCGGCAGGGGTCACCGAGTGGCTCGCGGACGGGCATCCGTACGACGTCGTCATCGCCTCCCGGGACTGGCACGACGGCCACAACGACAACGGCGGGCACTTCCACCCGGAACCCGACTTCGTGGACTCGTGGCCCGAGCACTGCGTATCGGGGACCCCCGGCGCCGAGTACCACCCGGCGCTCGGCACCCACCTCATCGACGTTCACGTGCGCAAAGGTCAGGGCAAACCCGCCTACTCGATCTTCGAGGGGGAGACGGATGACGGGGAGTCGCTGCCCGACACCCTCGAGCGACTCGGCGTCACCGATGTCGACGTCGTCGGCATCGCCACCGACTACTGCGTGCTCGCCTCCGCCCTCGACGCCGTCGAAGCGGGCAAACACGTGCGTGTTGTCACCGATCTCGTCGCCGGAGTAGCCGACGAGTCGAGCGAAGCGGCCCTTCGCACACTGTCGGCCGCAGGTGTCGAACTCATCACCAGCAAGGATGCACAATGATCAGCGAATCCGATCTCCTCGCGAAGGTACCGAACCGCCTCTTCATCGGCGGGGAATGGGTGGAATCCACGTCGGGACGATCCATCGACGTGCAGGACCCGTCGAGCGGCACCGTGATCGCCACAATCGCGGATGCCTCGGCCGAGGACGGCGGTCGTGCGCTCGATGCCGCCGTTGCCGCCCAACAGTCCTGGGCGTCGACAGCACCACGAGTGCGGGGCGAGATCCTGCGTGGTGCCTTCGACCTCCTCCAGGAACGCGCCGACGAGTTCGCGCTCCTCATGACCCTCGAGATGGGAAAACCCCTCGCGGAGGCCCGGGGCGAAGTGACCTACGGCGGGGAGTTTCTGCGCTGGTTCAGCGAGGAAGCCGTCCGCATCGCCGGCCGCTACGGCTCCAACCCGGAGGGCACGGGGCGGATGATCGTCACCCACCTCCCCGTCGGACCGTCGTACCTCATCACCCCGTGGAACTTCCCGCTCGCCATGGCCACACGCAAGATCGCGCCCGCGATCGCGGCCGGGTGCACGTCCGTCATCAAACCGGCCGAACTCACCCCACTCACGACCCTCTACTTCGCGCGACTCCTCGAGGAGGCCGGCCTGCCAGCAGGCGTCGTCAACGTCATCACCACGTCGACCTCGCGCGAGGTTTCGGAACCGATCATCGCCGACCCGCGCCTACGCAAACTCTCCTTCACCGGTTCGACGGCGGTTGGGCAGCAGTTGCTCACCCAGGCCGCGCGCGGTGTGCTGCGCACGTCCATGGAACTCGGGGGCAACGCGCCGTTCCTCGTCTTCGAGGACGCCGACCTCGACGCTGCCGTCGACGGCGCCATGGCCGCGAAGTTCCGCAACATCGGGCAGGCCTGCACGGCCGCCAACCGTTTTATCGTCCACGAGTCCGTCGCCGAGGAGTTCGCCAATCGTGTCACCGAGCGGGTCGCGGGGATGAAGGTGGGCCGCGGCACCGAAGAAGGTGTGAACATCGGCCCGCTCATCAACGAGGCCGCCGTCGCGAAAGCCGACGAGTTGGTCAAAGACGCGGTGTCCCGAGGTGCGACCGTACGCACGGGCGGAACCGTGCTCGACCGCGATGGAACCTTCTATGCCCCGACCGTGGTGTCCGGTGTGGTGCAGGGCAGCGACATCCTGCGCGAGGAGATCTTCGGTCCGGTGTTGTCGATCGTGACCTTCACGGACGAAGCGGATGCCGTGGCCAAAGCCAATGACACCGAGTTCGGACTCGTCTCCTACGCCTACACGCGTGACCTTGCTCGCGGGCAGCGCCTCATCGAATCGTTGCAGACGGGCATGATGGGGCTCAACGTCGGTGTCGTCTCCAACGCCGCGGCTCCCTTCGGTGGGGTGAAGCAGTCCGGCATCGGTCGCGAGGGTGGATTCGAGGGAATCCACGAGTACCTCGAGACGAAGTACGTGCTGACGCCGAACCCGTTCGCGTAGGAGCGTCACCCCTGTGGGTTGAGGAGCGCTCCGCAGGAGCGCGTCTCGAAACCCCGCCGCCGAGAACGGGGGTCGGGTGGGGCCGCCTTCGGGGGTTTCTGCCCGTGGACGCCCACCACACCGGAAACCCCCGAAGGCGGCTCCACCCTCCGCTCTGGTTCGTGTTTGGCTGCTCTACACACCGACGGTGAGCGACGACACGTAACCCGAGGCGACGGAGCCCGACATGGTGGCGAGCTGGTAGATGCCGCCGTCCTCGCCGAACACGTTGTCGCTGCTCAGGCTCGTGCCGGAGAGGTTCGGGGCGCTCCTCTCGTAGCCGGGTGTTGCGTAGACCGCGGCACACGCCTCCTCGGGGAAGGCGATCTGGGATGTCTTGACGATGGGGCCGTTGGTGATGGCGGTCGCGACATCCGAGTACACCTCGAAGTGGGCGTGCGGCCACCGGCCCGGATAACATCCGGGAAAGATCGACGTGAACACGACGGTGCCCGTCTCGTCGGTCTCGTGGACACCGCGGAGCCAGTTCTCGTTCTCGTACCCCGAGCTGTACAGGGAGTAGTTGCCGGCGTTATCGCAGTGCCAGAGGTAGACGGCGGCGCCCTGGAGAGCCGCGCCGGTGGCGGCGTCTCGCATGGTCAACCGGATCTCGAGCGGGGTTCCCGCGGCTGTCGCCGTCGAAGCCCCGAAGCTCGAGCGGATGTCGTTGCGCACGATCCCGGAGTCGTCGAGCACATTGACCCCGTTCGACCCGTCGCCGGGGTAGGGGCCAGCGGTCTCGTCCGGCACCTCCGCGAGGGGGCCGGATGTCTCCGCTGTTGCACTCGGCGTGGGGCTTGTCGCGGTGGCGCTGGGGGTCGGTGTGCTCGTCGCGGCCGGGGAACACGCGGCGAGAAGCGCCGTGACGCCGATCCCGCCGAACAGGCCGAGCGCGGCGCGGCGATTGACGAGGGTACCGATGTCGTAGACGAGGCCCCGGTCCTCTTCGTCGATGGGCTCGCCTCGGGAGTCGGTCCACTCGGCCTTCGTCTTTCTGCTCATGGTGTCACTCCAGCGGGTCGGGCTGCTCGTGTGCTTGATATCGCCTATGAGGGGGCTATGAAGCCATGCTGACACCATTCCTGCTTGACGTGACACCACTGTGGTGTCATAGTGGTGCACATGGAACTTTCGCAGTACGTCAGTGACCTCCAGCGCCAACTCGTCGACGCGGCCGACACGGGGTCGCCAGAGACACGTGCCGTCGCCGAGCGACTGGTGGGGAGCCTGGATGCCACGGCCAGACTCGTACTGCTCGACGTGCTGTCCGCGGCCGCCAGCGAGATCACGCGAGACCTCGCGCCGGGATCGGTCGACGTGCGCCTGCGCGGGCGGGATGTCGACTTCGTTGTCGCGGCCGCGCCAGCGGAGACAGAGGGCGATGACTCGGCAGCGGCATCCATTGACCTCGACGACGTGAGCACCACCCGCACGACGCTCCGGCTGCCCGACGCGCTCAAGTCGCGTGTCGACGAAGCGGCAGCAGCCGACGGGCTGTCCGTCAACACGTGGCTCGTGAGGGCGGTCGCCGCCGCGCTCCAGCCCAAACAACGCCGCACCGCGCAGCGAGCGCTGCGCACCGGCGGAGACTTCGCGGGGTGGGCCCGCTAGGCCGCCCCCACCAGAACATCCCTCAGCCCCGCGACCGCGGGGAGGAACACACACGCCCACGGAAAGGGAGGCGCGAGCATGCCCTCATTCAGCACACCCAGCCCCATCGACCTCGCCATCAACCTGCAGGTCGGATTCGTCGAGGTCGTCGCGAGCGACCGCGACGACACCGTTGTGACCGTCGTGCCGACGAACCCCGGCAAGGCAGTCGACCGTCGTGGCGCCGACGAGACGGCGGTCGACTTCGACGGCCAGCGACTGACCGTCATCGGCCCCAAGCCGCGGCTGAGTTGGATCGGCCCCACCGAGTCCATCGACCTGCGTGTTGAGCTACCCACAGGATCGCGGCTCACAGCCGAGCTGCCCGTCGGCAATGTACGCACGAGCGGACGACTCGGGGCCACACGCATCAAGGCCTCGACGGGCGCGGTCGACCTCGAGGCCACGGGGGACCTGTGGCTGCGGGCATCCCACGGCAATGTCACCGCCGGCATTGTGGATGGGGCGGCCGAGGTCACTGCCGACCACGGGCAGATCCGCATCGACAGCATCGCAGCGGATGCCGTGCTGCGGGCCTCGCACGGCAGCATCGCAGTCGGTGAGACGGGCGGCGATGTGGAGGCGAAGCTTTCCTACGGGGACCTGGAGATCGGATCGGCGCTCGGCTCCGTCACGGCGAACACCGCCTATGGCACCGTGCGGATCCGCGAAGCCTCGAGTGGCTCCCTGCAGCTCGAGAGCGGTTACGGCCAGATCGACGTGGGCATCCGCGCGGGTGTGCCCGCATGGCTCGACCTTTCCTCCAAGGAGGGCCGGGTGCGCAACGAGCTCGACGGCGAGGGGGCGCCCGCCGAGACCGAGCAGTCCGTCGCCGTGCGCGCCCGCACCCAGTTCGGCCCTGTCACCGTCCACCGCGCCCGCTAATTGCCAACCAGAAGGAGAAGCGCATGACCTCGGCCATCCACGTCCGCGGGCTCACCAAGTCCTACGGCACACAAACTGTCCTCGACGGCGTCGACCTCACCGTTGAGGCCGGCACGGTCACCGCACTGCTCGGCCCCAACGGCGCGGGCAAAACGACAACTGTGCACGTTCTCAGCACACTCCTGCGCCCCGACTCCGGCACCGTTCTCGTGAACGGCCACGACGTCGTGCGCGAGGCGGAAGCGGTACGGGCCTCGATCGGACTCACCGGTCAGTTCTCGGCCGTCGACAACCTCATCACCGGCGAGGAAAACCTGATGCTCATGGCACGGTTGCGCCACCTCGGCGCGACACGTTCGAAGCAGCGGGTGGCCGAACTGCTCGAGCAGTTCGACCTCGTCGAGGCAGCCCGCAAGCCGCTAGCCACCTACTCGGGCGGGATGAAACGGCGACTCGACCTCGCCATGACCCTCATCGCACGCCCCGACGTGATCTTCCTCGACGAACCCACCACCGGCCTCGACCCGCGCAGTCGCCACACCATGTGGAACATCGTCCGCGACCTCGTCGCCGACGGCACCACCGTGCTGCTCACCACCCAGTACCTCGACGAAGCCGACGAGCTCGCGGGGCGAATTGCCGTCCTCGACGGTGGTCGCATCGTCGCCGACGGCACCCCCGACGAGCTGAAGAGACTCGTGCCGGGAGGCCACCTGCGGCTGCGTTTTGGCGACGCGGATGCCCTCGCCGAGGCATCCCGGATCCTCGTCGGCACGCAGCGCGACGACGCCGAGCTCACGCTCAGCGTGCCGAGCGCCGGCGGGGTCGACACCGTGAGAACCGTGCTCGACCGACTCGACGCGGCACACATCGAGGTCGCCGACCTCAGCATCCACACCCCAGACCTCGACGACGTGTTCTTCGCGCTCACCGGTCGGGTCGACGCGGCCAGCGGCGCCGCGAGCAGCCCAGACACGGCGAGCAACACAGACACGGCGAGCAGCACAGACACCGCGAGCAACACAGACACGAAGGAGAACGCATCATGACCGCCATCGCCCCAGCCCACCAGAGCCATGTGATCTCCGATGCGGTCACGATGCTGCGACGCAACCTGCTGCGCGCCATTCGCTACCCGGGCCTGTCGATGTTCACCATCCTCGGCCCCGTCGTTGTCCTCCTGCTAGTGGTGTTTGTGTTCGGCGGTACCCTCGGCGCGGGGCTGCCCGGTGTGGACCCGGCCGGCGGACGGGAAGCATACCTGGCGTACGTGATGCCGGGCATCCTGCTCATCACGATCGCGGGCACCGCGAGTGGGGCGGCGATCACCGTCGCCATGGACATGACCGAAGGCATCACTGCACGTTTTCGCACGATGTCGATCTCGCGAGGCGCCGTGCTCGCCGGGCACGTGCTCGGCAACACCGTGCAGGCGCTCGTCGCCGTCGCCCTCGTGCTCGGTGTCGGGATGCTTGTGGGGTTCCGGCCCACCGCGGGGCCCCTCGAATGGCTCGCCCTCGTCGGTGTCATCACACTCATCTCGTTCGCGGTCAGCTGGATCGGCATCGGAATGGGGATGCAAGCCAAAACCGTCGAGACGGCGAGCAACCTGCCGCTCATCCTCACCCTCCTCCCCATGCTCGGAAGCGGCTTCGTGCCCACCGAAACGATGCCGGCCTGGCTCCAGTGGTTCGCGGAGTACCAACCCTTCACGCCGTTCATCGAAACCGTGCGTTCGCTGCTCACCGGAACGGAGCTCGGGTGGAACCTGGTGCTCGCCCTCGGCTGGGCGGTGGTGCTGACGGTGGTGGGGTACGTGTGGTCGATGGCGATCTACGAGCGGAAGTCGGTGCGGGGGTAACGGGGCGCGCGCCCTCCGGTCACGTGTAGGTCGAGGCGTCTGGCGGTAGCATTCGGCGGTGATCATCCGCATCGATTCGCTCGACGACCCGCGGCTGAAGGACTATTCGCACCAGACCGATGTTGCGCTCAAGAAAGCACAGGGCACCGAGCACGGGCTCTACTTGGCGGAGTCGGCGCTCGTGCTCGGACGGGCGCTGCGAGCCGGCCACCGGGCGCGCTCCGTGCTCGCGCTCGGCACCTCCGCCGAGCAGGCGGTGGCGCTCGTCGGCGACGACGTTCCCGTATTTTCCGGGCCGGGGGAGCTTCTCGAACAGCTCACCGGGTACGTGCTGCACCGCGGCCTCATCGCATCGATGCATCGCCCACCGCGGCCGTCGGTGTCGTCCCTGATTGCGGATGCCCGCCGCATCGTCATCCTCGAGAACGTTGCAGACCCCACCAACGTCGGCGCGATCTTCCGCTCGGTCGCAGGGATCGGGGCGGATGCCGTGCTCGTCACGCCGCGCTGCTCCGACCCGTTCTACCGCCGAGCCATCCGGGTGTCGATGGGCACCGTGCTTCAGGTGCCGTGGACGAGGACCGGTGACTGGGGCACGTTGCGGGCGGAGCTCGTGGAGTCCGGGTTCGAGGTGGCCGCCCTGGCACTCGAACCCGGGGCCGTCGCGTTACGCGACTTCGCGGCATCCGCCCCCGAGCGTGTCGCGCTCGTGCTGGGGGAGGAGGGTTACGGCCTCACGCGCGAAGCCCTCGACGCGGCCGACACGATCGTGCAGATCCCCATGGCGCACGGCATCGACTCCCTCAACGTGGCGGCCACCGCGGCGGTGGCGATGTACGCCCTCGCGCCCTGAGCGATCTCCCCCTACACGAGGAGCTGGTGCTTCGCGAGGTCCTTGTAGAGCGGGGTGGACTGCACGAGCTCGGAGTGGGTGCCGACACCCACGACGCGACCGTGGTCGAGCACCACGATCTGGTCAGAGTCGACAACCGTCGAGAGTCGGTGCGCGATCACGATGAGGGTGCGGTCGACCGCGACGGCGTCGATCGCCTCGCGCAGCATCTGCTCGTTGAGGCCGTCGAGCGAGGACGTCGACTCGTCGAGCAACAGGATGGGGGGTGCCGCGAGCAGCGCACGGGCGATGGCCAAACGCTGACGCTCACCCCCGGAGAGCATGATCCCGGATTCCCCGACGGGGGCGTCCAGCCCGAGCGGGTTGCGGTCGAGCACCTCGGTGAGGTTCACCGACCGCAGCACCTCGATGCACTGCTCTTCCGTGGCATCCGGGGCACCAAGCAACAGGTTCTCGCGGAGCGTTCCCGCAAGCACGGGGGCATCCTGTTCGACGTACCCGATCTGGCTGCGCAACTCGACACGATCGAGCCCGCGGATGTCCACACCACCGAATCGGACCACCCCGGCGGTGGGGTCGTAGAACCGTTCGATGAGCGCGAGAATCGTGCTCTTGCCGGCACCGGACGGACCGACAAGCGCCGTGCGCTTGCCTCGGGGAGCATCGAAGGAGACGCCGCGCAGCACAACACGGTCGGCGGCTGCTCGTTCCTCGGCCGCGAGTTCCGCGCCCTCCGGGTCATCGGGGGCTGCCGCTGGCCCCGCGCCCTCCGGGTAGGAGAACTCGACGTTCTCGAATGAGATCGCGGCATCCGATTCGATCGCGGCGACGGGAGTGATCTCGGCGTCGCGATCTGTCTCGAGGGGTAGCGTCACAATCTCTTGGATGCGACCGAGAGCACCGAGCGCTTGGTTGACGGAGTTGATGGCACCGAAAGCCTGGCCGAGCGGCATGATCATCATGAACAGGAAGAGGATGAACGCCACGAGGCTCGCCACCGTGATCGCGCCGCTCGCAACACGGAAGCCGCCGACACCGAGCACCACGAGGAGCGCGACCTGCAGCGCGATGCCCGACACGGGCACAACGAGAGCGGAGATGCGCGCAACAACGAGCCCCTGCTGCCACGCCCCCTCCGCGTCCTTCTCGATCGCGGCCGTCTCGCGCTCGGTCGCGTTCGCGGCACGCACCGTGCGCACGGCGGAGAGCGAGCGCTCCACCGACGCCGCGAGGTCGCCGACCTTCTCCTGCTGTTTACGGCTGGCGACCCGGATGCGCATGGAGAGGGTCACGACGGTAACCACGGCGACCGCGATCACGAGCACGGTGAGCCCGAGGAGTACGGGGTCGATGATGAGCATGGCGATGAGCGCACCCACAAAAACGAGCGCGCCGCCGATGGCGTCGATGAGCCCCTGGGTGATGACGGCGTAGAGCAACGTCGTGTCCGAGCCAACCCGCGAGACGAGGTCGCCGGTACGGCGTGTGTCGAACTCGCTGATCGGGAGCCGCAGCATCCGGCGCACCAACTGGCGGCGAGCGGAGTAGACGACGGATGTTCCTGTCCTCTGCAGCAGGTAGTGCTGGAATCCGCTCAGCACCGCCGAGGCCACAACGAGCCCGATGAGTGCCCACACGAGCATCCCGAGCGATTCGCCCGACTGAACGACGGTGATCACTTGGCTGACGAGTGCGGGCTGGGCGAGCGACGCGCCGGCGGCGAGGATGCTGAGGCCGATGACCACGGCGAGCACGGGTCGGTGCTCTGCGAGGTAGGGGAGGAGCTGGCGGAAACTGGCGCGGGGGCCGTCGTCCTGCGGTCGCGCGAAGGGCGAGCGCGACGGACGACCACTACGGGGGGAACTCATGGACTCTAGTCTCGCCCTTCACGCGCCCCCGTGAGTACGCCAACGGGAGTGTTCGCTCACGGCGTGGATACACCGACCGGAGGCCTGCCGCGCTGCTTGCACGTGTGCGTGGAGTTGAGCGCTGCCTACCGCACGCCGCGCACGGGCAGGATCGCGAGACCGCCGACCGCGGCCGCTGCGGCGGACACGATGAAGAGGCCCATAAACCCACCGAGGTAGGCGACGATGAACGCCCCAACGAGCGGTGCAACGGCTTGGGGCACGGTTGTCGCGATGTTCATGATGCCGAGGTCTTTGCCGCGGGTGTGCGAGTTCGGCAGCACCTGGGTCGCGAGTGCCTGGTCGACCGCCATAAAACACCCGTAGCCGATGCCGAGCAGGGCTGCCGCGACGAAGGTGACGGCGAGGTCCGGCACAAACGCGATGATGAGAGCCGCAAGCCCCTGGAGGTAGGCGGCCACGTAGACGAACGGCTTGCGGCGCCCGATGACGTCGCTGAGTTTGCCGAAGCCGAGCGCGGCGAGGATGAAGAAGACGAGGTAGACGAGGGTGAGGCTCAGGAGGTCGTCTTCCGCTGTCTCCTCCCGGCCGAGGCCGAACATGATGAAGTACAGCAGCAGGGTGGTGCCGAGTGCGTTGCCGATGTTGACGAGGATGCGACTGACGAGGGTCCACCCGAAGTCGGGATACTTCACGGGGTTCACCCAGAAGCCGCGAACGAGGGCCGCGAGTGTGAACGGTGGGCGCAGCACCCTCGGCAGCACCTCATCCGGAACAAACGCGAGGAAGGGCAGCACGAGCACCACAAGCAACACCGCCATGAGTGTGTACCCGAGGAACGGTGTGAGGCCGAGGAGGATGACGAGAAGGAGCCCCAACACCGTGCCAACGGCCTGCGGGGCAGACACCCAGCCGGAGACGAATCCACGCTGGCCGACGGGAACCTGGTCGGAGATCGTGGCCGTGAGCGCCGCCGACAGCATGCAGAAGCCGATGATGGCGATCGACCACGCGACGCCGATTCCGACCATGGTGGTCTGGATGCCCAGCAGCACAAGCGCGACAGCGAAAACGAGTGCGCCCGCGAGGATCCAGGGTCGCCGCCGTCCGAACCGCGACGTGGTGCGGTCGGACAGTGCTCCGGTCAGGGGGTAGGCGATGAGCGCGCACGCACCAGCGATGCCGGAGATGATGCCGAAGGCGACAACACTTTCCGTCCAGTCCGTCGGGTTGAGGACCGTATCGACCTGCTGCGGGAGCAGCAGTTGGATGGGCGTGAGTTGCGCCATCCAAATGCCGAACCACGCGGTCGCGAAGAGCGCGATCCACCCGGCGTGGACCCGCCGCGTTGGCTCAGCGAAGGGCGTGAAGGTCGCCGCGCGTCGACCCCGGCCCGTGGGGGTCGGCGTCGCAGCACCCGGGGGTGGTGGCAGATCGACCGGCGGTGCCGGGGGACGAGCGGACTCAGGACCTTGCGGCGGTGTTGCGGTCACAGCCACAGGCTAGCGGCTGCGACCGGCTCAGCCGCGGAGCGAGCGCAGCAGAATCGCCGTGGCGACGGCGGCCTCGGCGGCCTCGGCACCCTTGTCTTCTTTCGAGCCGGGCAGGCCAGCGCGATCGATTCCCTGCTGCTCGTCGTCGAGGGTGAGCACCCCAAAGCCGACGGGCTTGCCCGTGAGCAGTGATACCTGCGTGAGACCGGAGGTCGCCGCATCCGACACGTACTCGAAGTGGGGTGTTCCGCCGCGGATGATGACGCCGAGCGCCACAACCGCGTCTGCACCGGCATCGAGCGCTGCCTTGCTGGCCACGGGCAACTCGAATGACCCCGGAACACGCACCTCAGTGATCTCGACCCCGGCCTCACCGAGCGCACGCCGCGCCCCCGCGAGCAACCCGTTGGTGATCTCCTCGTGCCACTGGCCGGCCACGATGGTGACCTTCAGGCCCGTGCCGTCGGTGTGGATGGTGGGCGATCCTGCGCCGCTCATGAGATTCCTTTCGTGGGGGTAGTTGTGCCCGTGTTGATGGCCACTTCGGCGTCGAGGACTGCGTCGCTCGGCAGCAGGTGGCCCATACGGTCGCGCTTGGTTTCGAGGTAGGCCTCGTTGAACTCTCCGACACCCACGACGAGGGGCACCTGGTCGAGCACGGTCATGCCGTGGTCTGCCAGTTGCAACACCTTGTCTGGATTGTTGGTGAGAAGCCGGATTTCGGTGAGGCCGAGGTCGCGGAGGATGTCGACGGCCGCGCCGTAGTCGCGAGCATCGGCGGGGAAGCCGAGGGCGATGTTCGCGTCCAGAGTGTCGAGGCCTGCCTCCTGAAGGCGGTACGCCTTGAGCTTGTTGATGAGGCCGATACCGCGACCCTCGTGGCCCCGCATGTAGACGACGACACCGCCCGAGCGCTGGATCTCGTCGAGGGCTGCATCCAGCTGCGGTCCGCATTCGCACTTCTCCGAGCCGAACACTTCGCCGGTGACACACTCCGAGTGCACCCGCGCGAGCGCACCGTTGGTCGGCGCGTCGCCCGTGACGGGGTCGTCGGCGATGATCGCGAGGTGGTCGGCCCCCGTCGTGCGGTCGCGGTAGGCGCGGAATCGGAAGGCGCCGTGGGTGGTGGGGATGGTCGTCTCCACCTCGAACGTCACGCGAGGGCTCTCCGGGATCTCCACGGCGACGGGAACGTCTCGGTCGCAGTGCCACTCCTGCAGGTAGTCGATGAGCGCCGCGATCGTGATGACCGGCAGCTCGTTGTCCGCACCGAGGGCGATGAGCCCGGGAAGGCGCATCATCTCGCCGTCCTCGGCCACGATTTCCGCAATCACGCCGACGGGCATGAGCCCTGCGAGCTTGAGGAGGTCGACCGCAGCCTCGGTGTGTCCGGGGCGCGAGCGAACCCCGCCGTCGTTGGCCCGCAGCGGAAGGATGTGACCGGGGCGCCGCAACCGCGTCGGGGTCGCCGACGGGTCGGCCAGCACCCGGAGGGTGTGGGCGCGATCGGCAGCGCTGATGCCCGTGCTGAGTCGATCAGCGGCATCCACCGACACCGTGTAGGCAGTACCGAGCGGGTCCTGGTTGTCGGCGACCATGAGCGGCAGTTCGAGGCGATCGGCGATCTCGTTGGTCATGGGCGCGCACACAAAACCGGACGTGTGACGGATCGTCCACGCGAGCCACTCCTGGGTGGCGAACTGGGCGGCCATGATGACGTCACCCTCGTTCTCGCGGCTCTCGTTGTCGACGACGATGACGGGGCGGCCCGCGCGCAGCGCGTCGAGCGCTGCGGGGATCTCGGCGAGACTCATGATGCGACCTCCTCGGTGGAAGGCGCCGGGGCAACCTCCGCGAGCCTCAGCACGTGGCGCGCGAGGATGTCCGTCTCGATGTTCACGCGGTCGCCAACCTCGCGCTCGCCGAGGGTTGTCGCCTCGAGGGTCTCCGGGATGAGGGACACCTCGAACCAGTCATCACCGACGGCGCTCACCGTGAGAGACACACCGTCGACGGCGATGGAACCCTTGCGTGCGACGAGAGGTGCCTCCTCGGCCGACAGGCTGAAGCGCAGCACGCGCCATGCGCTGCCCGCCTCGATAGAGAGGAGCGTCGCGGTGCCGTCGATGTGACCCTGGACGATGTGGCCACCCAATCGGTCCCCGACCTGCATGGCGCGCTCGATGTTGACGTGACGACCCGGGGTGAGCTCGGCGAGGGTGCTCATGCGGATCGTCATGTCCATGACATCCGCCTCGAACCAGTCGGAACCTTGCCCGACAACGGTGAGGCACACGCCACTCACCGAGATCGAGTCGCCATGTTTGGCGTCAGACGCGGCGAGCGGGGCGCGCACCGTGAGGCGGGCGGCATCCGCCGTCTGCTGCCAAGCGATGACCTCGCCGCGTTCTTCGATGATTCCGGTGAACATGGTTACTCCTCCACCTTCGTGGCTGGTACTGCTGTGATGAGGATGTCGTCGCCGAGGGCTTCGACACCGGTGAACGTCAGGGGGATCGCCTCGTCGATCGACCCGATACCGAGGTCGTCGACGGCGATCCGTGGCCCGCCGATGAGCTTCGGCGCCACAAAAACGAGGAACTCGTCCACGAGACCCGCGCGAACGAACGCGCTCGCCAAGGTCGGGCCGCCTTCGACATAGGCGCGCCGGATGCCACGGCCATACAGATCGCGCAGCACCTCCTCGAGGTCCCGAGAGTGGGCCGCCACGAACTCCCGTTCGCGCAGCTTCGCGCCCTCCGGCACGGGCCGCTCGCCCACGACCACCGGAAGCGGCTGGTGGGCGAGTAACTCGCCGGCATCCCCCCGGGCGGTGAGGCTCGGGTCATCGGCGATGACGGTACCCGTACCCACGAGGATCGCGTCGGACTCGGCCCGCTGCTCGTGCACAAGCTGCCGCGCCGCCGTGCCCGTGATCCACTGGCTCGAGCCGTCGGCAGCAGCCGAGCGCCCGTCGAGGCTCGCGGCCCACTTGAGGGTCACCCACGGGGTGCCCCTGCGGGTTGCGGTAAGCCACTTCGTCAGGAAGGTTTCCGCCTCGTCGGCGAGAACGCCGGGCACCACGTCGACACCCGCATTGCGGAGGTGGGTTGCACCACCCGAGGATGCTCGGCCCGGGTCATCCACCGCGTAGACGACGCGAGCGACCCCCGCCACGATGAGCGCGACGCTGCACGGGCCGGTGCGGCCGTGGTGGTTGCACGGTTCCAGGGTGACGACGGCGGTGAGACCGCGGGCGTCGTCGACCTTCGAGAGGGCGTCGACCTCGGCGTGGGGTGTGCCGGCGCCGCGGTGCCAGCCCTCGGCGACGATCTCGCCGTCGGGGGAGAGGAGCACGCAGCCCACCTGCGGGTTGCCACCCGTGACGGGGCCGCGGGAGGCGAGGCTGAGCGCGTGCCGCATGGCGTGCTCGTACGGCGCTGTGCTGTCGCGCACGGCGTTCTCGTGCGGTGCGGCGGTCATCCGGTGTCCTTCGGTCTTCGTGGAAGACGGACTCCGGGGGTGGTCGAACGACCCGCCCCGAGGCATCGCCAAGGGGCCCGTGCATCCTCCCATCCGGACTGAGAGGTCTCGCGACCTCATTACCGTCGGTGCCGGAATTTCACCGGCTCAACCCTTGCGGGCTCGCGGACTATCACCGCCGGTTCGGACTTTCACCGACCCCGGAGCACGTACTACTGCTGACGAGTGTAACGCCGCACCCTCAGCGGTATTCCCGCCCGTTACGTCTTACGTCGCTCAGCGCCGCACCGCGCGCGGAGGTTTGCGCCGGTCGCGCCCGTTCAACCCGGCGCGCGCGTGGCAAACCTCAGCGTGGGAAACGTCGCTCAGCGCCGTCCACTCACACCGGGGCGGGTTAGGGCTTCGGGAGGAAACCGACCGCGTCGTAGACGCGGCGCAGGGTTGCGTCGGCGATCTCCGCCGCTCGGTCGGCCGCGGCGCCCAGGATCCGATCGAGCTCGGCGGGGTCGGCGAGCAGCTCCAGCGCACGTTCGCGAATGGGGCCGAATTCGGATGCCACGACCTCCGCCACCGCGCCCTTGAGGTCGCCGTACCCTTTGCCGTCGAACTCGACTTCGAGGTCGGCGATGGAACGCCCGGACAGCACAGAGTGGATGGTGAGCAGGTTCGATACCCCGGCCTTGTTCTCGCGGTCGAAACGAACCTCGCGCTCGGCATCCGTCACCGCCGACTTGATCTTTTTCGCGGTGCGCGCCGGCTCGTCGAGGAGCCACAGCACACCAGAATCGGTCGCGGCAGATTTCGACATCTTGGCGTTCGGGTCCTGCAGGTCGTAGACCTTCGCGGTCTCCTTGAGGATTTGCACCTCGGGCACTACAAAGGTCTCGCCGAACCGCGTGTTGAAGCGGTTCGCGAGGTCGCGCGTGAGTTCGATGTGCTGCCGCTGGTCTTCGCCGACGGGCACAACGGTCGCGTCGTACAGCAGGATGTCCGCCGCCTGAAGGATGGGGTAGGTGAAGAGTCCGACCGATGCCGAATCGGCGCCCTGCTTCTGCGACTTGTCCTTGAACTGCGTCATGCGGCTGGCCTCGCCGAAGCCCGTGATCGTGTTGAGCACCCACGCGAGCTGCGGGTGCGCCGCGACCTGAGACTGCACAAAAAGTGTGGAGATGGAGGGGTCGATTCCGGCCGCGATGTACTGGGCGGCGGTGCGACGCGTCTGCTCCCGGAGCTGAGCCGGATCCTGCGGCACCGTGATCGCGTGCAGGTCGACGACACAGAACACCGCGTCGTGTGTGACCTGCATGTCACGCCACTGGAGGAGCGCACCCATGTAGTTGCCGAGGTGGAGCGAGTCGGCGGAAGGCTGCATACCGGAGAAGAGGCGGGTCTTGGTCACCCGATACAGCCTAAAGGTCGTCGTCAGAGCTCATCGTCAGAGCTTGTCGTCGACCACGTCAGAGCTGGTAGTCGACGACAACCGGAGCGTGATCGCTCCATCGCTGGTCGTGCGCGGCGGCACGGTCCACGGAGTAGTCGACGACGGTCGCCGCGAGCTCGGGGGTTGCGAGGTGGTAGTCGATGCGCCATCCGGTGTCGTTGTCGAACGCGCGCCCGCGCTGCGACCACCATGTGTAGGGGCCGTCGACTTCACCGGCCCAGCGGCGGCCGACATCCACCCAGCCGAGCCCGGGGCCCACGGACCCGTCGACACCTTCCACGGCCTCGCCCTCCGGCCCGAAGAAGCGGTCGAAGTAGGCCCGCTCGCGGGGCAGGAATCCGGAGTTTTTGCGATTGCCGCGCCAGTTGCGGATGTCGAGTTCGCGGTGACCGACGTTGAGGTCGCCGACGACGAGGGAGAGCGGTGAGTGTGCGCGCAGTTCGGGCAGCCGCTCGCTCATGGCATCCAGGAACTTCCACTTCTCGTCCTGCTTGGGGGTGTCCGCCTCGCCCGTGTGCACGTAGGTGGAAACAACTGTGACGATACGACCGTGAACCTCGTAGTCGGCTTCGAGCCAGCGGCCCGCGGTATCGAAGTCGTCGGCGCCGAAGGTGACCCGATGGATGCTCGCGCGATCACGTGACGCGATCGCGACCCCCGCGCGGCCTTTCGCCGTCGCCGCATCGTGGAGGATGCTCCACTCCGGGCCGAGCAGGGCCTCGAGGTCGCTCGTGGCCGCACGCACTTCTTGCATCGCGAGGATGTCGACGGATCGGGCATCCAGCCACTCGCCCATCCCTTTGCGGAAGGCGGCGCGGACGCCGTTCGTGTTGACAGAAGCAATGCGCAGGGGTCGAACCATGCGTCCAGGCTAGTGATCGCAACCGACATCCGGGCAAGGGGGTCGACCGTGCTGTCTGTCCTCCCCCCGGTGTGGGGGTACACGAACCCGTATATCGGGTGCCATACTCGATCGAGCACAAACGAACCCGAATCCGTTTCTGCTATCGAAACACCCGAAACCCGAATACCCGAAACACCCCCGAATACCCGAGTACCCGAACTCTCCGCTTACCCCGAACCCGACCGGCGCCCCCTCCGGTCGAGCTCACGCGTCTGCGCAGGGTCCCGACCCCGCGTTGTGGCCCTGCGTCTGACCGGCTCGACCGTCGCGCGCAGAAACGGCACAGCAATGCGCTCCACCCGACTCGTCCGCCCTCTCTCTCCCCGATTCCGCGCAGGCCTTGCCGCCGCCGCGACCGTCGCTCTTGTTGCACTCTCCCTCCCGTTCGCGGCGACGTCGGCATCGGCCGCCGCCAGCGACCCGCAGACGATCGTCGTGAAGGTCGGCTCCGTGCGCGGCACGTCCAGTGTTGGTTCTCTTTCCGGTGTCACACTCGAGCTCCGCAACGGCACGAGCGAGCCGACCACCGCGGTCGGGCAGCCGTGGTCGACCTGTACGAGCGATGCGAGTGGCAACTGCACGTTCACTGTGCCGAACTCAGGTTCCGGCGGCGCAAACAACGGCAAGCAGTTCTGGGTGACGCAGGTCTCGGCTCCGAGCGACTACTACCTCAACCCGGCGCTCATCACGGGTGACGGCACCAACAGTGGCGCGAACCGCTTTGCGTCGACGCCGTACTCGTACCGCACGCCCGCCCTCAGCGGCAGCGGAACGATCACCCTCCCGGCTACCACGGGGATGCCGTCATCGACGACGGTCGGAATCGCGCCGAACACCTTCACCTCGAACACGAGTGATCGCTACAAGACCGGCGGAATCGTGCCGGTCTCGCAGGCCAACAACCGCTACCAGACCACGTGTCAGGACGGACTCAAGGTCGCCATCCTCTTCGACCTCTCAACGTCGATGACCTCGAACAACAACGAGGGCATCAACGGTGCGCGTACTGCTGGCAAGGCGTTCGTCAACTCGCTCATCGGCACCGGTTCGCAGGTCGCGCTCTACACCTTCGGCACAAACGCGCCCAAGAACACCTCCGCCAGCGGCAAGAACTACCCGACCCTGACCACGGTCACGTCGTCGTCGGCAACCACCCTCAACGGCTACATCGACGCCTACACCGCTAGCGACATCAACTACACCAACTGGGATCGTGGGCTGTGGCAGTTGGCCCAGGCGAGCGACACCTTCGACATCGCGGTTGTGCTCACCGACGGCAACCCGACCGTCTACGGGGCGAACCCGTCCAACCCCTCGAGCCCCGTCTGGACCAACAACCGGCACGTCGAGGAGGCGATCTTCTCCGCCAACGCGCTCAAGAACAAGGGCACACAAATGCTCACGTTCGGTGTCGGCGAAGGTATCTCCGCCGTAACCGGCCAGAACCTTCGTGCCGTCTCCGGTACCCAGGAGTGGACCGGAACGGGCTCCATCGCCAACTACGACTACGCCAAGACCAACGACTGGGCGCTCGTCGCGAGCCAGCTCAAGGCACTCGCGGCAGGCCTCACCTGCAAGGTACCGATCACGGTCACCAAGACCGAGGAGCTGTTGAACGGTACGTCGCAGCTCGGTCAGGGCTGGAGCTTCTCGGCATCCGAGACCGGGCCCGGCTCCCTCACGGGTGCGGCGTCGCAGACGACCGGGTCGAACGGCCAGGCATCCTGGTCCCTCAATTTCACGTCGGCGACGGATGCCGGCACCGTGACCATCACGGAGACCATCAAGAACTCCGGGTGGCAGCTCAAGAGTGTTGTCTGTACCAACAACGGGTCCCCGTTCTACTCGGGAACCAGCCTGAGTTTCGAACTACCGAACCTCACTCTCGGTGACAACATCGCCTGTGCCGTCACCAACCAGCAGGTCCAGGCGAGTGTCAAGGTCGACAAGTCGTGGGTGGTCAACGGCACAACCTACGCCAACGGAGCACAGATCCCGTCGAGCCTCGCAGCGCAGCTCACGCTCGGTGGGAGCGCCCAGGCGTGGGGTGCGACAAAGGAGAACCTCCTGGTCGGGTCAACGACCACGATCACGGAGTCGATGAGCGGCACGCCGAGCCTGTGCACCGTGACGAGTCAGCGTCTGAACGGACCGGGCGCGACCAATGTTGATCTCTCGGCCTCGAAGACGTTCACCACCCCGGCGCTCGCCGCGGGCCTGACGACCTACACCGTCACCAATACCGTCGACTGCCGCAGCGAGCTCACGCTCGTCAAGCACGTCACCAACAACGACGGCGGCACGGCGACCTCAGCGGCGTGGAGCCTCAGCTACGGCGGCACGTCCGTCGCGAGCGGCACCACCAGCACGGTGGCGGCGGGAAGTTACGCGCTCGCCGAGTCCTCCGTCGCCGGGTACGCACCGCGTGCCAGCAACCCCATCGTGTGCAGCGAAGGACTCTCGGGCAGCACGGTGACCGTGCCGATCGCGGCATCCGTCACGTGCACCTTCTACAACGACGACATCGCCCCGACCCTGAAGCTCGTGAAGGTCGTCGAGGGTGCGGCCGGAGTGGCGCCGACGAACTGGACGCTGTCGGCCAAGCAGGGACTCACCACGGTGGTCACCGGTAACGGTTCGACCGCAGTGACCCCCGTCAAGGCGAACACCGACTACGTGCTGTCGGAGTCGCCCAATAACTTCCCGTCGGCCGCGGACTTCGAAGCGAGCGACTGGAGCTGTGTCATCAACGGTGGCTCGCCCGTGACCCTCCAGGGCGGAGCGTTGCCGAGGCTCGCTCTCGACGATGACGCGGTGTGCACGATCGTGAACTCGCCGATCGCGGCCACGCCCGAGATCGTGAAGTCGGTTGCGCCGCTTCAGCAGAACGCCGACGGAACATGGACGATCACGTACACGGTCGCCGTGACCAACCCGAGCCTCTACGGCCCCATCACGTACGACCTCGCGGACACCCTCGCCTTCGGCGGCACCATCACGACAACAGCGAGCGCGACCGGTCCCTCGCCGCAGGCGGCGACCTGGAACGGCGTCGACAACGTCGTCCTCGGTGATGACGTGACCCTCGCTGCGAATTCCACTCACACGTACACGGTGGTGGCCCAGGCGTCCGTGCCGAACGGTGCACCGACCTCGGTCACCGCGTGCCCGACGGGTGAGGGCAACGGCGGCTTCCTCAACCGCGCAACGCTCACGGTGGATGGTGTCGACTACACCGACGACGCCTGTGCGACCCCGGTCACCCCCACCTTCTCGAAGAACGCGGGAACGGCAACCAGCAACGGTGACGGCACCTGGACGCTCACGTACACGCTCACAGCGACAAACGGTTCGAGCATCCCGCTGTACTACGACCTCGTTGATGACCCCGCCGCGACCCTCCCCGCTGGTGTCACCATTGTCAGCGGAAGCGCGTCGAACGGAAGCGAGTGGAACCCGCTCACCTCCACCACCGTCGCGGACGACGAGCCGCTTGCGGCAAACAGCTCGACCGCGTACACGATCACGCTCGTTGTCGACATCGCGCCCACGGTGACCTCGAGCGCCCTCGACTGCACGGTCGACGGGCAGGGACTGCTCAACAGCGCGTCGCTGACCTCGGGCAACCAGGTCCTGACGGATGACGCGTGCCTCACCATCCCCGTTCCGACGATCGTTCACGACAAGACCGTGACCTCCACGAGCCAGAACTCCGACGGCACCTGGACGATCGTCTACGACGTCCTCGTGAAAAACACGGGCACCGTACCCGGTCGGTACGACCTCGCAGACGAACTACATGTCGCGGTTCCCGACACGATCACCGTGGTGAGCGCATCGGCCGATGGTGTGCCGACCTGGAACGGCGACACCGAAACCACCCTCACGACCGGGCGCCTCATCGCGCCGGGCGAGAGCAATTGGCAGCACTACACGATCACGGTTGTCGCCTCGGTGGCCGCCGGGGCGACCGGAACGCCGGCAACGCTGTGCGAGTCGCAGGGCGGCAGCAACGGCTTCCTCAACACCGCGAGCCTCACCGTTGCGGGAGTCACCACCGACGACAGCGCGTGCTCCTCGCCGAGCGCTCCCGCCTTCACGAAGGTCATCGTCGGTTCGGAGTCCACGGGAGCCGGTACGTGGGATGTCACCTACCTGCTGACCGTCGACAACACGGCACCCGCGGCCAAGACGGCGTACTACACGCTCACCGACGTGCCCGGCTTCTCCAGCGAACTCGCGATCAACGGTTACACGGTGACCGAAACATCGGCAGACCCGACCGTCGATCACGCCTGGAACGGCGGCAACATCATCTCGACACCTCGCGCGATCGCTTCGGGGTCAACGGACACCTTCCGTGTTGTGATCTCGGTGACGGTGCCGGCAGGACTCGGTGACGACGTTCTCACGTGCGCCGAGGACGGCGCTCTGGGCCACGGTTTCCAGAACACCGCATCGATTGTGGTCGGAAACGACACGATCACCGCGGAAGACTGCGGAGACATCACCGAGAGCGCGGTGCCCTCGATCGCCAAGTCGATCGTCGACGGGTGGCCGAAGCAGCTCGCGAACGGCACGTGGGAGATCGCCTACGACGTGACGGTGAGCTCCGACAGCGACCTCGACGCGACGTACGACCTCACGGACGAACTCGGGTTCGGTTCCGGCATCACCGTGAACTCGGCGACGATCGAGAGCTCGGATGTGACGCCGTCGGCTTCGTGGAACGGCAGCACCGCGACATCCGTCGTGACGGGCCAGACCATCGAGGCGGGGGACACCCACGTCTATCGTGTGACGGTCAACGCGAGTGTGGCGGCCGCAGCGTACGCCGACCGCACCGAGGTGTGCGACCCGGCTCTCGTGGACGACGGCGGGTTCCTGAACACCGCAACGCTCACCTCGGGCAAGGCTGACCCGCGTACGGCCGCCGACTGCGACAGCCCGGCACTCCCGACCATCGACAAGACGGTGGACCCGCAAACGCCTCCGGCGCATCAGGCCGACGGCAGTTGGGTGGTCACCTACCTCGTGACGGTGACCAACGACTCGGCGCTGCAGCTCAGTTACGACCTGGACGACACTCTCGGCTTCCCGGAGACGCTCACAATCACGGATGCCACGGCCACGGGCCCATCGGGTGCGACGATCGACGGCTGGGACGGTCGTGTCGACACCGAACTCGCATCGGGTGTGTCGATCCCCGCCGGTGAGGACCACGTGTACACGATCGCGGTCACCGCCACCCCGTCGTCGACTTTCGACCTCGAGGATGCGACGTGCACGGGGGAGCCCGGCCGCGGATTCTTCAACGGCGCGGTACTCGTCTCCGGCGGCATCCCGCAGTCCGACGAGGACTGTGCGACTATTCCGCTCGCTCGTCTCACGCTCGTCAAGGAGGTCGACAACTCGGCGTTCGTCGAACTCGACGTGCCGACCGACGAACTCGGAACCACGTCGGACTGGGTGTTGTCCGCTGACGGCAACGTCGACATCGCCGGAGTATCGGGTGCCGACACCGTGACGAGTGTGCTCGTGCCGGCCGGCGGTTACCTGCTCGAGGAGGGGCGCGACCTCGCCTCCGACAACGAGCTGCTCACGTCGTACCTGCCGAGCGAGTGGACGTGTGATGACGGGACCATCACCGGTGCGACGGTCACCATCGCGGCGGGTGATGACGCGACGTGCACGATCGTCAACACCGCGACACCCGTCGATCTGGCGATCACAAAAACGCACGATGGAGCGGTCCCAACCGACGAGGATGCCACCTACGGTTACACGTTTGTTGTCACCAACCAGGGCGCGATCGCGGCAACCGGCGTGACGGTGAAGGACGAGATCCCCGCAACGCTGAGCGTCGACGTCGACTCGGTGGTGAAGCCCGCGGGCTGGACCGTTCAGCTCACGAGCGCCGTCGACGGCTTCGGTGGCGTACTGACCTTCAGCACGGATGACGCGTTCCCCGTCGACGCGATCGCGACGTTCCAGTTCGATGTCAGGACGGCAGCGCAACTGCCACGTGTCGGCGACGACCCCACGGCGGCCATCCTCGACATCGTGAACACGGCGATCGTCGGTAGCGACGGAGTCGAGGCGACACCGGAGGACAACACCTCGACCGAGGAAACCCCCGTCAAGTCGATTGTGGTCGCGCTCGAGGCGACGTGTGCGAAGGATGCACCGTACGCCACGTGGTCCGTCACGCCGACGAACACGGGGGAGAACACAGTGGGCCCCGTCGCCCTCATCTGGTGGACCGAGGCCGCGTACGCGGCGCGTGATGCGAGCATCCCGGCATCCGACACTGACGCCATCCTCGCCGACGGCGCATCGCAGGTCGACGTGCTCCCGGCGCCCGTAGACGGTTGGGTGAACGGCGTGACGGTATCGGGTACGCAGCTCTGGCCGGGCGCGGCCGTCGATCCGGACACGGGTGAGGGCATCGCGTGGCCGGGTTGGAAGAAGTCAGCGGACGGCACCTGGGTCGCCGACCCGACGGGCCCGTTTGCTGAAATCGCTGCCAAGGCCGTGCTCGAGGTTCGGATGAACCCGTCAACGGCGTCGGTCGAGGCCTACCCGGCGACAACCGCCGAGTGCAACCCTGGCCCGCCCTTCGAGCCTCCGACACTGCCGGAGCCGCCGGAGAAGCCGACCCCGCCCACGACCCCCTCGGTTCCGCCAGTGGCACCGCTGCTGGCGAGCACGGGAATGAACCTCCTGGGTGGCGTCGTCGTTGGTGCTGTTCTCCTCATCGGTGGAGCTGTGGCCCGCCGCGAGAGGAGCTGACGAAACTCACGCCAGAAGTCGCGTCATAGTCGAGACGAAACCACGTCTAGTGACATGAGGACGCGTCGGGTGTCCTCACCCCCACGAGGCCACTGAGGGGCCGGGGAACTTCGGGGATGGGGCGCTGCCTTCGGGGGCAGCGCCCCGTTTCGTTGTCCGGCGGACGTCATTCGCGCATGAAACCGGTCACATACGACAGTTTCACGCCAAAAGTTGACAGAACCATGATTTGTTGCCTTAATCGGCATATTAGGTCGACCATGGCGCCGAACCCATTGCTCCCGGTCGATCACCCGCGACACGACTCAAAGGAGAGCAATGTCCTCGTCCACCCCCGCCGCTGCGGGATCCCGGCGATTGGCCATCGGGGCCATCACGGGAGCTGCAGCGCTCGTCTTTTCGCTCATACCCATGGCCCCGGCCATGGCTGCAGACCCGCCCGTCCTCGACGTGGTCGCGGTGACGCCGAGCAACCCCGTTCTCGGGTACAACGGCGCGAACAACACCGCCTACACGCCAACCAACTCGACGGGTAACCAGGGATGGTGGCTCGAAAACACCATCACCCTGAACCTGTCGGCCACGGATGACGTGGGCGTCGCGTTCTTCCGTGTGCAGGTCGGCACGGGTCAGACCGCGGTCACCACCGACGTCCCGGCGACGTTCAACGCCGAGCTCGGCAAGTACGTGGCCACCTACGACCTCGTCGGCAACCGTACGGCTACAACCATCACGTACACGGCCTACGACACGGAGGAGCCAGCGCAGGCCTCCGCCGCGCGTACCATCTCGCTTCGTCAGGACAGCGTCGCGCCCGTCGCGACCTGGCCGACCGTCGAGGCGAACTCGTGGAAGGTGCCCCGCAGCTGGGCCGCCACCGCGCTCGCCCCGACCCGCACCGACCCGAGCCCCGGCTCGGGAGGCCCCGCGGTTCGCGCGCTCCGTGTCGACGGCGTTGACAAGTACCTCGTCCCCGTCGAGCCCGTCGCGCTCGAGCTCGGTGCTCACACTCTCGAGGTGGACCTCGGTGACTCGGCCGGTAACGGTGCAACGTACTCGCTGACCTTCGAGGTCACGACGTCGTACGCCGACCTGCTCAACATCATCGACGACTTCGGATTCCAGGGTGCCATCACCACCGAGGCCGACGACGCGCTCACCGCGCTCGTAGGCGAGGCCCAGACCGCGGAGGCGGCGAGCGACACCGAGGGTGCCGTTGCCGCGCTCGAGGAGTTCATCACCCTCGCAACCGAGGTCGCGCCCCAGGGCTACCGCCGCGACGCTCTTGTGCAGGACGGCGAGTTCCTGCGCAACGTGCTCCTCGGTGCGACCCCGCCGGCGGTCACCGGAGGCGTTGTGGTCACTCCCGGCACGGGATCCAACCGCTACCCGCTCACGCTCCCGACGGCGGCCCCCGTGTCCCACGCGAACCCGGACTTCAAGGTTCTCGTGTTCGCGAACCGCCCGGGCGCCTTCCGCCACGAGCACATCCCGTACACCGAGGCGCTCATCATGCAGCTCGCGCAGGAGAACAACTTCGACGCCGACCTGTACGACTACCTGAGCCCGGATGACTCGGTCGCGAACCCGTTCGAGACTCTCGAGAACATGCAGCAGTACGACGCCATCATCGGTGTTTCGTCGGTGGGCACGAGCACCTTCGTGACGAACCGTCCGAGTGTTGCCGACCCCGCAGTCCTCGTCAACGAGCAGGAGAACCTCCAGAACTACATCCGCGGTGGCGGTGGATTCTTCGCGATCCACGGTGCAACCGACTCGATGAGCAACTGGGCCTGGTACGGGCAGCTGACCGGTGGTTACTTCCACAACCACGGAACCAACCAGGGTGGCATCCAGAGCACGTGTGGTGGCTGTGTCGTCACCGAGCTCATCACCGAGGACCGCACCAACCCGGCGACCGACCAGTTCGAGCGCAGTGAGCGTCTCGTTGACGAGCTCTACAACTGGAACAGCGGCCTGATGCCGGTTCCGCGTGAGCTCGTTCACGTGCTCCAGACCCTCACCGAGTCGAGCTACGACACGACGGTCTACCAGAACCCGGAGACTCGCACGCCGTACCCCCAGAACCTGTGGGGTGTGAGCAACATCGGTAACTCGAAGGAAGGCGCGGATCACCCGATCGCATGGTGCCAGAACTTCGAGGGTGGCCGCTCGTTCACGCAGGCGCTCATGCACAACTGGGAGCACAACCAGAACCCGAAGTTCATCGACCACATCCGTGAGGGCATCCTCTGGACCTCTGGTCAGACCGAGGCGAACTGTGTCTCCCACAACGAGGTCACCAAGATCCTCGCGGCGGCCAGCGGCGAGCTCTCCGGCCCGGATGCTACGGCCCTCACCGAGGCGCTGACCGCATCGTTCACCACCTACAAGGCCAAGAACTACGCCGCTGCCCTTGAGGGCGCGGAGAACTTCGCGGCTGCCGTGGCGGCATCGGGCGCGACGGGCGAGCTGCGCTCGACCCTCGAGGCGAAGGCTGGCGAACTCGTCGAGTGGATGAGCATGCTCGCCGACGAGGCGGTTCCGTTCGGCTTCGTGAGCGAGCCCGAGGACATCGAGGTCTACAGCGGCCGATCGGTGACCTTCACGTCGGAGGCGACCGGTCTCGACCTGACCTACCAGTGGCAGTCGCGTGACTCGTCGCGCGGCACCTGGGCCGACATCAGCGGCGCCACGAGTGCCGAGCTTTCGGTGGTGGCAGGTTCCGACTACGCCGATGGAGCGCAGTTCCGTGTGCGTATCGCCATCACGGGTCAGTCGCTCAACTCCGACCCTGCGACCCTCTCGGTCATCGTGCCTGAGGTTGACCGCATCGCTGGTGCCAACCGTTACGAGGCGGCGGTGAACATCTCGAAGGAGGCGTTCCCCGAGTCCGCTCCCGTTGTTTACGTCGCCACGGGTATCACCTACCCCGACGCGCTCGCAGCGGGCCCCGCGGCCGCGCACGAGGGTGGACCGGTGCTCCTGGTTCCCGGCACGACGATCCCGCCGTCGGTTTCGGCTGAGATCGCACGCCTCGACCCCGACCGTATCGTCGTGGTCGGTGGACCGGTGTCCGTCTCGCAGAGCGTGTACAACGGTCTCGCGCAGATGGCGCCGAGCATCGAGCGAATCGCTGGCGCGAACCGCTACGAGGTGTCGATCAACATCGCCACCGAGGTCTTCGGTTCCGCTGAGCGCGCCTACCTGGCGACGGGGGCAAACTTCCCCGACGCCCTCGCGGCTGGCGCCGTGGCGGGCGCTCAGAGCGCCCCGGTGGTGCTCGTGCGTGGAACGCAGTCCTCGATGGGCGACGAGACAACGGAGCTCCTCGAGAGCCTCGGTGTGACGAGCCTGCGCATCGCCGGTGGCCCGGTTTCGGTGAGCTCCGGCATCTTCGAGGAGGCCCTCAGCATCGCGCCGACGGTCCGCCTCGGCGGTGCTAACCGGTATGCAGCGGCCCGCGCGATCAACGCGGACGCGTACACGGAGGCAGACCGGGTGTTCCTGGCAACGGGTCTGAAGTTCCCGGACGCGCTCGCAGGCTCCGTGCTGGCAGCGCTCAACGATGCCCCGCTGTACGTCGTCCGAACGGACTGCGTGGACGCCGAGACCCTTCAGGCGATCGGTGATCTGAAGGCGAACCAGATCACGCTGCTCGGAGGCGAGGCAAGCCTCAGCAGCGGCGTGGCCAATCTGACCGCCTGTTCGTAGTCTGCTGACATGACCGAGAAGAGGGGTGGCATGGTTCAGTCCATGTCACCCCTCTTCCCGTATCCGAGAGGTTCTTCCGTGATCCGTTTTGCCCTTCCCAGCGTCGCGCTGGCCCTGCTCCTCGCGGGCTGTACACCCGTACCCACCGAGGTGGAGGTGACACCGGAGCCGACGACGGCCGGCGCGATCACGTGCACGGATGCCGCGGCAGAAGAAGTGGACCTCTCGGGCGCCACGTGGCAGCACCCGCGTAACTCCTTCTATGAGGGCACCGAGGAGGACATCCCGACCGAAGCCGACCTCGAGCACCTCCTCCGCGCCGACAACGCCCTAGTTGTCATCTACGACCAGGAGAACCTCCCGGCGGCGGCGATCGAGCCGCTGCGGGACTGGATCTACATGGAGACGGCCGCCGTCGCGATCCCCTCCACCGACGATCCTCGGGCGGCGATCGAGGTGCGCTACGGAGGCACCGTGAAGTTGTGCGACGGTGTCGACACCATCCAATTGGCCGAGTTCTCTGCCACTCGTCCCTTCGGTTCCGTCGAGGAGCACGACGAGTCGGGGAGCGGGCTCGAGGGAATCGAACCCGAGGTCGGTCCGACCACCGGTCCTCGCTGAGAGTTTGCTCCGTCGCCGCTGCGCGAAAGCCCCCTGAATTAGCGCGCCACCCCGTCGTGGCTTAGCCTGGAAGACGGGCACCGTCGCCCTCCCGAGGAGAACATCACATGCTACGCAAGGCACTGCCTCTCGCCCTTTTCGCCGCTCTCGCGCTGTCCGGCTGCACATCGCTCGCCGACGTCGCCGACGGTACGGTGGTGCCCGGCGCCTCGACACCGGAGGCGCAGGTCGACCCCTCGGTCACGTGCACCGACGGTGAGCCCGTCGTCATCGACATGGATCAGGCTCTGTGGCGCCACCCCACGAACGCTTTCTTCGACGGCACGGAGGAGACCCTGCCAACCCCGCAGGACCTCGAGCACATCCTCCGCAACGATGCCGCGATCATCGTGATCTACGAGAAGGACACGTTCTCCGCAGCCGAGCTGTCCCCGCTTCGCACGTGGATCGATGACGAGCTCGCGGCGGTCGCGATGCCCTCCAGCGATGAGCAGCCGGCGCTCGCGCCCATCGAGGTGCGAGTCGGTGACACCGTGAAGCTGTGCGATGGCATCGACGTCGTGCGTTTCAAGGGGTGGGCGGCCGATCGCGACCTGTCCGACCAGATCGCCCACGACCCCGCGAGCCCCGAACTCCTCGAGGACACGGAGAAGCCGGGCGACGCCCCCGAGGGTGTCGTCGAGTAAAGCTACGGCTTTCCGCGCAGGATAGCCTGCTTCACCTCGGCGATCGCCTGCGTCACCTGGATGCCACGGGGGCACGCCTCCGAGCAGTTGAAGGTTGTGCGGCAGCGCCACACACCTTCCTTGTCGTTGAGGATGTCGAGGCGGACCTGCGACCCCTCGTCACGCGAGTCGAAGATGAAGCGGTGAGCGTTGACGATCGCGGCCGGGCCGAAGTACTGGCCGTCGGTCCAGAAGACGGGGCAGCTCGACGTGCACGCGGCGCACAGGATGCACTTCGTGGTGTCGTCGAAACGCTCGCGCTCCGCGACGGACTGCACACGCTCCTTGCCCTTCTCGGGGGCCGTCGACGCCATGAGGAACGGGTTCACCGAGCGGAAGGACTCGAAGAACGGCTCCATGTCGACGATGAGGTCCTTCTCGAGGGGCAGTCCCTTGATCGCCTCGATGTAGATCGGCTGCGTGATGTCCAGGTCCTTGATGAGGGTCTTGCACGCGAGACGGTTGCGACCGTTGATGCGCATCGCGTCCGAGCCGCAAATGCCGTGGGCGCACGAGCGACGGAAGGTGAGCGTGCCATCCTGCTCCCACTTGATCTTGTGCAGGGCATCGAGGATACGGTCGGTCGCGTACACCTCGACGTCGAAGTCCTGCCAGCGGGGCTCGGCATCCGTCTCCGGGTCGAACCGGCGGATGATGAGGGTTGCAGTGAACGACTTCACGGCGCCTACCTCGGCGGCGGGCTGCTCCATAACGGTGGTCATCAGTACTTTCTTTCCATCGGCTCGTAGCGGGTGATGGTGACCGGCTTCCAGTCGAGCCGGATGTGGTCGGCGGCGTCCGCTGAGTGGGGGTCACCCGTCAGGTACGCCATGGTGTGCTTCATGTAGTTCGCATCGTCACGGTTCGGGTAGTCGTCGCGCATGTGCCCGCCGCGGCTCTCCTTGCGGTTGCGCGCGGAGAACACGACGACCTCGGCGAGGTCCAGCAGGAAGCCGAGCTCGATGGCCTCGAGCAGGTCGGTGTTGAACCGCTTGCCCTTGTCCTGGATCGCGATGTTCTTGTAGCGCTCGCGAAGGTCGTGGATGATCTTCGTGACCTCGGTGAGCGACTCCTCCGTGCGGAACACCTGCGCGCTGCGGTCCATGTGGTCCTGCAGTTCTTTGCGGATCGCGGCGATGCGCTCGGTGCCCGTCGAGCCCCGGAGCTGTTCGATGAGCTGACGGATGCCCGCAGCCGGGTCATCCGGAAGCGGCGTGAAGTCCACGGTCGCCGCATACTCGACCGCGTTGTTGCCCGCCCGCTTACCGAAGACGTTGATGTCGAGCAGCGAGTTGGTGCCGAGACGGTTGGAGCCGTGGACGGACACACACGCGCATTCGCCGGCGGCATAGAGGCCAGGAACAACCGTGTCGTTGTCGCTCAGCACCTCCGCCTTGACGTTGGTGGGGATGCCGCCCATCGCGTAGTGCGCGGTCGGCATGACGGGCACGGGCTCGACGACGGGGTCGACGCCCAGGTAGGTGCGCGCGAACTCGGTGATGTCGGGGAGCTTCGTCTCGAGGATCTCGGCGCCAAGGTGCGTGCAGTCGAGCAGCACGTAGTCCTTGTGCGGGCCCGCGCCGCGCCCCTCCGCGACCTCCTGCACCATGCAGCGGGAGACGATGTCGCGCGGTGCGAGGTCCTTGATGGTGGGGGCGTAGCGTTCCATGAACCGCTCTCCCGAGGCGTTGCGCAGGATTGCGCCCTCACCTCGAGCGCCCTCGGTCAGCAGGATGCCGAGGCCCGCGAGTCCCGTCGGGTGGAACTGGAAGAACTCCATGTCCTCGAGCGGGAGACCCTTGCGCCAGATGATGCCGACGCCGTCGCCCGTGAGGGTGTGCGCGTTGGAAGTGGTTTTGTAGATCTTGCCGAAACCACCGGTGGCAAACACAATCGCCTTCGCCTGGAAGACGTGCAGCTCGCCCGTGGAGAGCTCGTACGCAACCACCCCGGACGGCTTACCGTCGGTCATGACGAGGTCGAGAACGTAGAACTCGTTGAAGAAGTTGATGCCGAGCTTGACGCAGTTCTGGTACAGCGTCTGCAGGATCATGTGGCCGGTGCGGTCGGCGGCGTAGCAGGCGCGGCGCACGGGAGCTTTTCCGTGGTCGCGAGTGTGACCACCGAAGCGCCTCTGGTCGATCTTGCCCTCCGGCGTGCGGTTGAACGGCAGACCCATGTTCTCGAGGTCGATGACCGCGTCGATGGCTTCCTTCGCGAGGATCTCGGCGGCATCCTGGTCGACCAGGTAGTCACCGCCCTTGACGGTGTCGAAGGTGTGCCACTCCCAGTTGTCCTCTTCGACGTTGGCGAGAGCAGCGGCCATGCCGCCCTGCGCGGCACCCGTGTGGGAACGCGTCGGGTAGAGCTTGGAGATCACGGCCGTGCGTGCCTTGGGGCCCGCTTCGATCGCGGCACGCATACCGGCACCACCGGCACCAACGATCACGACGTCGAACTGGTGGTAATGCACTCCGTCGACGGTGGTGCTCTCGTTCGCGTCCGTCACTGGTTCACCGGGCAGAAGCTCGGGAGAAGGTCGGCGGGGGAGCCTGCCGGGCACGGGTCGAATGTGTAGATCACGAGGGTTCCCAGGGTGAGGAGCACGATGGTCGACACGAGGATCGCGCCGAGCAGGATGCGCCGGATGGTCGGGTTGGTGGCGTAGTCGTTGACGAGGGTGCGCATGCCGTTGGCGCCGTGGATGAGGGCGAGCCACAGCAGGAGTGTGTCCCACACCACCCAGAACGGGTCGGCGAGCTTGCCGGCGACGAAGGCGAAGTCGATGGCCTTGACGCCCTCACCGGCGACGAGGTTGACGAAGAGGTGGCCGAAGATGAGCACCACGAGCACAACACCCGAGGCGCGCATGTAGATCCAGCCCCACTTCTCCCAGTTCACACCGGGGCGACGCTCCGGTCGCTCGTTCGGCATCGGAATGGCGGTCATCACTCACCCCCGAAGACGTGCATGAGCTGACGCGGGATGAAGCCGGCGAGAAGAACGAGCCACAGACCGATGACGATCCAGAACATCAGGCGCTGGTGTTTGGTGCCGACGCTCCAGAAGTCGATGAGGATGATGCGCAGGCCGTTGAGCGCGTGCAGGCCGATGGCGGCGACGAGGCCGATTTCGCCAAGACCCATGATGGGCGTCTTGTACGTGTTGATGACCGCGTTGTACGCCTCGGGGCTCAAGCGCACGAGAGCCGTGTCGAGGATGTGCACGAGCAGGAAGAAGTAAATGGCGACACCGGTGATGCGGTGAAGCACCCACGACCACATTCCTTCACGTCCGCGATACAGGGTGCCCGCGGGGCGCCGGGGCGGCTTGATGGTGGGTGTGGCGGCCGGGTCGGTCGCCAGGGTACCCGCCGACTTCTGTGGCACGAGCAACCCTCCTTGTGGGAGTCGAGGCCGCGGTCGCTGCGGCCGACGTCGAATCTGTGGGCCAGACGCTCCCAGTCTATTCCGCGTCTGGAAGGGATGCGGCTTAGGAGGCCCTAACCGTCTCGACGTCGAGATATCCGCCTCTACACTGGCGAGGTGAGGCCTCTTCTTCTTCCTGCGATAGCCGTGCTGGCCGCGGCTGGCGTGGTCGCCGTGCCAGCAGCACTCCACCTGACGGACAGGTTCGAGGCGGAGGCGCAGTTCGACGCGGCCGTCACCTCCGCGGCAACCGCAGGGACCGAAGCACAGGCGGCGTTGGCGGCGTGGGAGACGGCCGTGGATGCGGCGAACCTGCACCTCGAGGATGCCCGCGCCGTGGCATCCGCGGGCGTCGGCTATCTCGATGCCGCGGCCCTCGAGGCTCTCGTCGCGGCCAACAGCGATGTGGACGAGGCTCTCGCAGTCGATGTGCGCGGTGGCTCACCGATGCCGAGCACCGAGAGACCGACCTCGGCGGCCGAGCTTCGTGACAGCGCGAAATCGTTAGACCTCTGGTCGACCGACAGCTCCGAGCTGAGCGCGTCGGTGCTCGCCGACGCGGCGAGCGTCGACGACCTCACGGTGTCGAGTGCGGATGCCGTCGCCGCCGCTATCGACTCGGTTACCGCTCATGCGACCTCTGCCCTCGCCGTCGCGCCCATCGCGTCCGCGGAGACGCGCTCCGCGCTCGAGGCGGCGCGGGATGCCCTCCTCGCCGCAGCGAAGGGCGACGAGCCGCGAGCGAGCTACGTCTCCGCCTATGCGGCCGCCGTGGAGGCGGCATTCGCGTCGCAGCGTGCGGAAGAAGCGGCAGCGGCGGCGCGTGAGGCCGAGGCCAATGCTGAGGCGAGGGCTGACACGAGGGCGCGTCTTGATCTCTTTTTGCATGACCTTCCGCCGTTCGATATCTGCGACCACGTCTTCTGCGTCGACGGAATCGTTGTTGGCGTGTCCTGACGCCCGACGTGAGTACTACGCGTCGTGGTCCTCAAGGAGGAACGCCTCGAGCGAGTCAGCCACCGCCACGGCGTCGTCGCCATCGACGGAGAGCACGACCTCATCGCCTTTCTCGATGCCGAGCGAGAGCACCGAGAGGATGCTCGCCGCATTCGCGGGCTTCTTGTCGCCCTTGGTGATGGTGACCTTGTGACCGGAGCCGCTCGCGGCCTCGACGAAGAGCGCCGCGGGTCGCGCGTGGAGTCCCGAGCTCGAGGCGACGGTGACGGTGCGTTCTTCGGTGGCCATGTGTACTCCTTGTGTTGTGGGTGATTGTCAGAAGGCTTTGGGGCGACCGGGCCACAGCACCTGGGTGCCCGCGGCCTCGATGTCTTGCACGAGGTCGGCGTTGACCCCGGCATCCGTGATCACGGTGTCGACTGCCGCGAGTGGTGCGATTCGCCCGAACTCCTCGCGACCGAATTTGGTGTGATCGGCGAGCACAACGGTGCGGCGTGCGGCTTTGATGAGCGCCGTTTTGACTGCGGCTTCGGCCATATTGGTTGTCGTCAGTCCGCGTTCCGGGGTCAGTCCGTTCACGCTGATGAAGGCGACGTCGACGTTGACCATGCCGAGGAGCTGATGAGTCCACGTGCCGACCGAAGCGAGGGAGGTCGTGCGTACCGCGCCGCCGAGAAGGTAGAGCTCGATGTTGGGTCGCGGGGCGACGGTCGAGGCGACCGCGAGCGAGTGGGTAACGACCGTGAGGGGGCGGTCGGCGGGGAGAAGTTCCGCGAAGCGGATGGCGGTTGTCCCGGCGTCGATGATGATCGATCCGTTCTCGGGCAGTTCGTCGAGGGCAAGGGTCGCGATCGCGAGTTTTTCGGAGGCGTGGAGGCCCTCCCGGTCGGAGACGGGACTCATGAGGGCAGCGCGTTCAACGGGGATGGCCCCTCCGTGTGCGCGGCGCACGAGACCACGGCGCTCGAGGCTCGTGAGGTCGCGGCGAATGGTCTCCGGCGTTACGGCAAGAAGCTCGGCGAGTTCGCGCACGTCGACCCTGCCCTGGGCATGGGCCTGCTCCAGGATCTTCTGGTGTCGTTCGGGGGCGTACATCGAACTCCATTGTCCTTGGGGAGTAAACCAAACACAAACAAAAGTCTGTTTAGCTAGTTTTATCTTTGAAACTGTTTGTTTGTCAACGAGTTTCGTTGTACGGTGTTCGCACACGGGCACCCGCACAGGCGATGGGAACCCAACGAGGAGTTGAGCAATGACGCAGATCCAGGGCATCGGAGTTGGCCGTGGAATCGCTACCGGACCCGTCCTGACGATGCCGGAGCCGCTCAGCGAACCCGTGGTAGCTCCGCGCACGCGCGACGCCGCCGACGAGAAGCAACTCGTTCTCGACGCACTCCACGCGGTCGCAGCCGACCTCGCCGAGCGCGCGAAGCTCGCCGGGGGAGATGCCCAGGCGGTGCTCGAGGCTCAGGCGATGATGGCGCAGGACCCCGGACTCATCGAGGGCGTCGACGAGCGTATCGATGAGGGCAGCACCGGTGAGCGTGCCGTCTTCGACGCATTCGAGGCCTACCGAGAGATGCTCGTCGGGCTCGGCGGTTACATGGCGGAGCGCGCGGCTGATCTCTCGGATGTTTCGCAGCGCATCGTCGCCCATTTGCGTGGCGTACCGGCACCCGGCGTCCCCGAATCCGACACTCCGTTCATCCTCGTGGCGCGCGATCTCGCCCCGGCGGACACCGCGCTCCTCGACCTGGAACGGGTCCTCGCTCTCGTCACGGTCGAAGGCGGACCGACGTCCCACACCGCGATCCTCGCGCGCTCGCGGTCCATTCCCGCTGTTGTCGGCGTCGAGAGCGCAGGCTCGTTGAGCGACGGCACCGTCGTGATCGTGGATGCCGCGTCAGGAACGATCACCGTCGAGCCGACCGCGGCAGACCTCGACGCCGCAGAGACACGCACGGCCGAGCTTCAGAAGATCGCCAGCGCACCGATCACCGACGGTGCCCTCGCCGACGGTCACGCGGTTCCGCTGCTGGCCAACCTCGGTAAGCCGTCCGAGGCGAAGGCCGCGGTCGAGTTGGGTGCCGAGGGTGTCGGCCTCTTCCGCACCGAGTTCCTCTTCCTCGGTTCCACGAGTGCCCCGACGGTCGCTCAGCAGCGTGAGGCCTACACGGAGTTGCTCTCGGCCTTCCCCGGCAAAAAGGTTGTGGTGCGTGCACTCGATGCCGGTTCCGACAAGCCGCTGGCCTTCCTGAACGATGCGGAGGAGGAGAATCCGGCACTCGGACTCCGCGGACTCCGCGCGTTGCGAGCCAAGGAGGACATCCTGCGCGAGCAACTCACGGCGCTCGCCGAGGCTCAGGCCGCCACATCCGCCGACCTCTGGGTCATGGCCCCCATGGTGGCCGACGCCGAGGAAGCCGAGTATTTCGTCTCGCTCGCCAAGGAACTCGGCATCCGAGTCGCCGGCGTGATGGCGGAAGTGCCGTCGCTCGCGCTTATGGCGCCGGAGGTGACGGCGGTGAGCGACTTCGTGAGCATCGGTACCAATGATCTGACCCAGTACACCCTCGCTGCGGATCGTCTGCTCGGCTCGGTCGCGAATTACCAGGATCCGTGGCATCCCGCGGTCCTGCGTCTCATCAAACTTCTGGGCGACGCCGGCCGTGCCGCGGGCAAGCCCGTCGGCGTGTGTGGTGAGGCTGCTGCCGACCCGGCCCTCGCGGTTGTACTCGTCGGCCTCGGTGTCACAACGCTGTCCATGACCCCCGCCGCTTTGGCGGATGTCCGAGCCGAACTGGCGCGGACCACCCTCGAGCAGGCGACGGCACGAGCCGCCGCCGCGCTCCGAACCTCAACGGCCGCCGCTGCGAGATCCGCCGCGGCGTCCGTCGACTGATCACTCTTCGCCATCCACCCCCACCATCCAAGGAGACCCAGACAAGATGACAACGACGTCCGCAGAACCCGTCGCCCAGCGCGGCGGGGCCCGAGTCGCGGTTCAGCGATTCGGCACCTTCCTTTCGGGCATGATCATGCCCAACATCGCCGCCTTCATCGCGTGGGGCATCATCACTGCCCTGTTCATCCCCACGGGTTGGCTGCCGAATGAGACGCTCGCCGCCCTCGTCGGGCCGATGCTCGCCTACCTCATCCCTCTGCTCATCGCGTTCACCGGTGGGCGCATGGTTTACGGCAACCGAGGTGGTGTGATCGGTGCTATTGCCGCCATGGGTGTCATCGTCGGCGGTGACGGCAACATCATGATCCTCGGAGCCATGGTCGCCGGCCCCCTCGCGGCCCTCATCCTCAAGCAGATCGAGCGCCTCTGGACCGGCAAGGTCAGGCCAGGCTTCGAAATGCTCGTCGACAACTTCTCGGCGGGAATCATCGGATTCTTCCTCGCGCTCGCGGCCTTCTTCGGGCTCACCCCGATCATCAACTGGGTCACCAACCTGTTCGGTGGCGCCGTCGGCTTCCTCATCGACAACGGCCTCCTGCCGCTGGCCTCGATCATCGTCGAGCCGGCCAAGGTGCTGTTCCTGAACAACGCCATCAACCACGGTGTGTTCACCCCGCTCGGAGTCGAGCAGGTCGCGGAGACCGGTAAGAGCATCCTGTTCCTCATCGAGGCCAACCCCGGCCCCGGCGCAGGACTCCTCCTCGCGATCAGCATTTTTGGTGTCGGTGCGGCGCGCGCCACGGCACCGGGTGCCTTCATCATTCAGTTCTTCGGTGGCATCCACGAGGTGTACTTCCCCTACGTGCTCGCCAAGCCCATCCTCATCCTCGGCCTCATCGCCGGTGGTGCCTCGGGTGTTCTGACGAACGTCATCGGCAACGGCGGTCTCATCGCACCGGCCTCCCCGGGATCGATCATCGCGATCATGGGTGGTGCCCTCGCCGCTCAGACGGCGCTCACGGTCGCACTCTCGGTGATCATCTCGGCGGCAGTGACATTCGGTGTGACGATGCTCCTGCTGCTGGCCAGCCGCAAGCGCGACCTTGCTGCTTCGGACGCCGCGTTCCAGGACGCGATCACGAAGACCGAGGAGAACAAGGGCAAGAAGTCCGACCTGCTGGGCGCCATGGCCGGTCGTACCGCGAGTGGCGGAATCCACAACGTGGTCTTCGCGTGCGACGCGGGCATGGGTTCGAGCGCCATGGGCGCTTCGGTCTTGCGCAAGAAGCTCAGTAAGGCTGGAGTAGAGGGTGTGACGGTCACCAACAAGGCGATCGCGAACCTCGACGGCACAGAGGATCTCGTGATCACCCACCAGGACCTCACCGATCGCGCTCGACAGCAGACCCCGGGGTCCATCCACGTCTCGGTCGACAACTTCATGAACTCTCCGAAGTACGACGAGGTCGTCGAGCAGGTCGCGGCGCAGTCCGAGCAGCCCGCCAAGTAACCAGACAGGAACACTCATGGCTAGTCAGGTATTGACCCAGGACCAAATCCGCATCGAGGGCACGGCGACAACCAAGCTCGAGGCGATGCGGGAGGCCAACGACATCCTCGTCGCCGCGGGAGCCGTCACGGGCGCCTACCTTCCCGCGATGCTCGAGCGCGAGGAGTCGGTCTCGACCTACATGGGCAACTACCTGGCTATCCCTCACGGCACGAACGAGAGCAAGGACGCGATCCTTGCGTCCGCGCTCTCGTTCGTTCGGTATTCCACGCCGATCGACTGGGACGGCAACCCCGTGCGCTTTGTGGTCGGCATCGCCGGTATCGGCAACGAGCACCTCGACATCCTCTCGAAGATCGCCATCGTGTTCTCCGACGAGGACGAGGTGGAGGCCCTGCTCGCCGCCAAGACGGGCGAGGAGATCCTCGACATCCTGTCGGAGGTCAACGCCTGATGAAGGCGGTCCACTTCGGTGCCGGCAACATCGGTCGCGGCTTCGTCGGCCTGATCCTGCATCGCGCAGGGTACGAGGTGGTGTTCGCGGATGTTGCGGCCCCTCTCATCGACGCCCTCGACGCTGCCGAGAGTTACGTCGTGCACGAGGTGGGGGAGGGGGCCCGCGATCACGTTGTGACCGGCTTCCGCGCCATCAACAGTGCGACCAACGAGTCAGCTCTCATCGCGGAGATCGCGTCGGCCGACATCGTGACAACCGCGGTGGGGCCCGGCATCCTGAAGTTTGTCGCCCCGGTCATCGCGCGGGCACTCGAGCAGCGTGAAACGGATGCACCGCTCGCGGTCATGGCGTGCGAGAACGCCATCAATGCCACCGACATCCTGCGCGGGCATGTCGCCGAGGCGGTCTCCGACCGTGCCGTTCTGGAACGCGCGGTTTTCGCCAACACTGCCGTCGACCGCATTGTCCCCGCCCAACCCGAGGGGGCTGGCCTGGATGTCACGGTCGAGACCTACTTCGAGTGGGCGATCGAGTCGCCGCCGTTCGCGGGCGCTGCTCCGGTCATCCCCGACGCCCACTGGGTCGAGGACCTGGCTCCCTACATCGAGCGCAAACTCTTCACGGTCAACACCGGCCACGCCACCATCGCCTATGCGGGGCACCTGGCGGGGGTCGAACTCGTCTACGACGCCCTCGCGCTGCCCGAGGTGGACTCAGCGGTGCGCGCCGTCCTCGCGGAGACCAAGGCGCTCCTCGTGGCAAAACACGGACTCGACGCCGACGAGCAGCAGGCCTATATCGAGCGCATTCTGACCCGGTTCGCGAATACCGCGTTACCCGACCGGGTGGACAGGGTGGGTCGCCAGCCGCTCCGAAAGTTGAGTCGAGACGAGCGTTTCATCTCACCGGCAGCCGAGCTCGCCGAGTCGGGCACCGAACCGAGTGCGCTGCTTTCTGCTGTCGGCACCGCGCTGCGATTCGTTTCGCCCGATGACGAGCAGAGTCTCGAACTCCAGGTGTGGTTGGGCAGCATGGAGGCCGAGCAACTCGTGACGCGCGTCACGGGTATCGAGCCGTCGCATCCGCTCTTCGGCGGTCTCGTACGTGAGGTCAAGCTGGCGCAATCGCGCACAGCGTGACCGTGCACCCGCGGCGTCCGCCGTGCACTAGCGTGGGAAAACGTGACGGATGCTACGGACCCGACCACTCGCACCCGCGTGGCGGCTTTTCTCGACTCACGCGCGGGCTTCTGGGCAACGGTCGGACTCATCGCTCTGGCCATCGCGGCGAATGTGTGGACGGTCGACCGGCTCGGGTTTACCGATGACCTCACCTTCCTGACGGCGGTTCTCGGCACGACCACTGACGGACCCGGTGTCTATGACCTGTCAGCGTGGATCGGGTGGCGCTACGAATACTGGAGCGGCCGCGTCGTCCCGGAAACGTGGACGTGGATCTTCACACCCGCGCCGCTCATCGCCTGGAGGGTCGTCAGCATCGTCGTGTGGCTCGGCACCGTGCTCCTCGCCGTTCGCTTCTTCGTCATCGCCCGGCCCACCTCACGCTTCCTCGCTCGGTCGGCTGTCGCTATCGCAGCCTTCTCGGTCATCTTCCTCATGGACCGCGAATCGCTGCTGTGGGGTGCATTCTGGGTGACAGGCGCACTGTATTACTGGTGGGCGATTCCGCTGGTGCTCGTTGCGGTGCTGGGCACGGCCGAGGTGCTGGTCGCGCGGCGCGCCCCGCATCCCGCAATCATCGTGGTGTCCTCGATCGCGGCACTCATGGCGGGGGCGTACACCGAGCAGATCTCTGCCGTGGTGGTGGCACTCGGCCTGTTCGCGACCGGGTATCGCCTCGTTCAGCTCCGCCGCGGTACCGCACCCGGCGGCGCTCGAGCCACCGCCGCGGTCATCGTGCCGACCGTGCTGTCGATCCTCGGAGCGATCGTGCTGTTCGCGGCTCCCGGCAACGCCAATCGCGCGGCGGCGGATGAGCGAACCTGGTTGCCCGGCTTTTTCGACGCTCCCCTCAGCCAGCGACTCCAGGGTGGGCTCCAGTTCACCCTCGAGGGCATCGTGAACCAGTCGGGTCTGCTCATCGCGCTCGTATGGGTGGCGATCCTCGTGATCGCCTACCGACGCGAATCGCGTGATCGTGTCACGGTGGGAGCGGGTGTCGTCTCCGTTGTCGCTCTCACGCTCGTGGTCGGTTCAGCCTTCCTTGGGCTGCCTCGTCTCGCGCAGTTCAACCCTTATTGGGGTGCCGATCCGACGGGGCCGGAGGGTGTGCTTGTTGTCGTTGTGTGGACCGCGCTGCTCATCGGAACGGCTCTCGGCCCGCTCGCACTTCAGCGTGATCTCGGCGGGGTCATCGCCTCGCTCCTCATTGCCGCTGCCATCGCCGCGACTTTTGTCACGTCGTTCTCGGCGTCGATGTATGCCAGCGGCGCACGTGTGCACTTCATCCCCAACGTTGCGCTCGCCGCGGCCTTGCTGGTCATGCTGCCGACCGTCTTCCGAGGGCGGCGTGCGCGGTATGTCGTCGCGGCGGGAGCCCCGCTTGTTGTGCTCGCGGGTCTCGCGTGTATCGCGCTCGTCGTCGAGCGCTGGAGCCTCGGCTAGATCGTCGAGAGCGGGGTCGCCATGCGGCCGCGCACGGCCTTCTCGAGCGCGGAGTTCTCGAGTACCGCTTCGTAATGCCCGACAAGCTCGTCGCACACCTGCTCCCATGTGCGACCGAGCACCGCGCGGCGCCCCGCTTCGCCCATCCGTAGACGTAGTGCCTCGTCCTCCACGAGCGATCGGACGTGCCCACGCAAGTGGGCGTCGAACCGCGGGTCGAAGAGGTACCCGTTGGTGCCGTGGTCGATGAGATCGATCGGTCCGCCAGCGTGCGGTGCGATGACCGGCAGTCCGCTCGCGTGGGCCTCCTGGATCGTCTGGCCGAAGGTCTCCTCCGCCCCGGTGTGAGCGAAGACGTCGAACGACGCGTAGGCGAGGGCGAGGTCACGGCCCGACAGCGCGCCGAGATAGGTCGTCGGGATGCCCCGCAACTGTTTCTGCACGAGTGGCAGGGACGGCCCGTCCCCGACGATGGCCAAGCGCACCCCGCGCAGTCCGCGCAGGGACTCGAAGCGCTCGAGTTGTTTCTCCGGCGCGACCCGCCCGACGTAACCGACGATGGTCTCGCCCTCCGGCGCAATCCGGTCTCGTAGCAGCGTCACGAGCGGGTCGAGGCGATTGCGGGGATGGTAGGTCTCCAGATCGACACCCCGCCCCCAGCGCGCAAGCCGGGGGACCCCGGCGCTCTCCAGGTCGTGCATCGACGCCGAGGACGGCACGAGTGTGAGTTCCGCGCCGTCGTGAATCCAGCGCACCACCCGCCACGCGAAGCGTGTCGCGGCACCCAGGCGATTGCGTTTGGCGTAGCCAGCGACATCCGTCTGGAAGATCGCTACCGCCGGGATGCCGAGCCTTGTGCCCGCAGCGATCGCCTGCGCCCCGAGAAGGAAGGGCGAGGCAGCGTGGATCACATCGGGGCGGAACTCGGCGATGATGCCCTGCAACTGCGGACTCGGCAGACCGACAGGAAACTGGCGGTAGGCGATCGCGGGAACCTCGCGCACGGGGAAGCCCGCATAACGGGACGGCGCACCGGCTGCCGGAACAACAACAAGTGCTTCATGGCCCCGGAGCGCGAGATGCTCGAGCACCTTGCGCACACTCGTGGTGACGCCGTTGGTGGTGGGAAGGAAGCTCTCGCTGACGACGAGTACTCGCATGGCCCCAGGCTGCGCCGGGCGCGTGGACGGCGGGTGAACCCGGGGCATCGTGTCGATTGCGGGGTCATGTCCGTCACGCTTGCGAAACACCCCACCCCTAGAATCGACAGCCATGAGCGCTACCGGGGGACCGATCGACGATTTTTACAGTGTGATTCCGGCGGGAGGGATCGGCTCTCGGCTGTGGCCCCTCTCTCGTGCGGATGCACCGAAGTTCTTGCACGACCTCACGGGGTCGGGTCAGACGCTCCTTAAGGACACGTGGGATCGCCTCGAGCCGCTCTCGGGCAAGAACCGCATCATGGTCGTCACGGGGCGCGCCCACCGCGCGGCGGTCGAAAATCAGCTTCCCGACCTCACCGACCCAAATGTGGTGCTCGAGAGCGAACCGAGAGACTCCTCGGCCGCCATCGGACTGGCCGCTGCCGTGCTGGTGCGTCGTGAGCCGAACGTCATCATCGGGTCGTTCGCCGCCGACCACGTGATTCGGGATACCCGTGGATTCCGCCGCGCGGTGCAGGAGGGTGTCGCGGCCGCTCGCGCCGGCTACATCGCCACCATCGGCATCACCCCGACGGAGCCGGCCATCGGATTCGGCTACATCCATTGCGCAGGACCCATCGAGATCGAGGGCGCCCCGCATGCTGTTGCGGCGAGCTCCTTCGTCGAGAAGCCCGATCTCGCGACCGCCGAGCGTTACCTCGACGCGGGGGACTACCTCTGGAACGGTGGCATGTTCATCGCGCGCGCCGATGTGCTCCTCCAGCAGCTCGGAGAATCCGACCCGAAACTCCTCGCCGGTATCAACGAACTCGCCGACGCGTGGGACACCCCGAGCCGCGGTGCCGTCGTCGACCAGGTGTGGCCAAAACTCCGCAAGATCGCCATCGACTACACGGTCGCCGAGCCCGCGGCGGCAGCGGGCCGTCTCGTTGTGGTGCCGGGCGACTTCGATTGGGATGACGTTGGGGACTTCGCATCCATCGCCAAACTCCACTCTGGCGGGCGAAAGTCCGACCTCGCGATCCTCGGTGAGAACGCGCGTGTGCTCGCGGACGCCTCGACGGGCATCGTCGTCTCGCAGAGCAAACGGATGATCTCGCTCATCGGTGTTTCGGACATCGTGGTGGTCGACACACCTGACGCCCTGCTGGTGACAACAACGGCGAACGCCCAGCGGGTGAAATCCGTTGTCGATGCACTCAGGCTCTCCGGGAGCGACGACGTTCTCTGAGCTGTCGAAATGTGCCGGTCAGACGCCAAAATGTGTCGAGCGCGTTTCGGTGCGGTCGCCACTGTGTAACCTTTCGGCCACGGCCTGCTGAGAGCCCTTTCAGCCCGCGTAACTTTGGGTAACGTTTACTCCACTGAGTCCCAGTTCTTCCGCTGGGCTGCATCTTGGAGGACATCTTGAGAATCACTCGCGGCCGCGTTATCAGCGGCATCGCCTTGGTCGGAACGAGCGCCCTCGTGCTCGCCGGCTGCGCAGCAGCACCCGAAGAGGACGGCGGAACCGATGCCGCGGTCGACTTCCTTCCCTGCATGGTGTCGGATGCCGGTGGCTTCGACGACAAGTCGTTCAACCAGCTCGGCTACGAGGGCCTCGTCGAGGCCGCTGCCGAGGTCGGCGTCGAGCCGATCACCGTTGAGTCCGCATCCGAGACCGACTACGGCCCCAACATCGAGAGCCTCCTCGGCCAGGGCTGCGACCTCATCGTGACCGTCGGCTTCGCCCTCTCGGCGGCGACGCTCGAAGCGGCCGAGGCCAACCCCGATGTCGAGTTCGCTCTCATCGACGACGCGGCCGACGCCGACTTCGATGGCACCCCGGACTTCGACAACACGAAGCCGATCATCTTCAACACGGCCCAGGCGGCGTTCCTCGTCGGCTACGCGGCCGCGAGCTACAGCAAGACGGGAACGGTCGCGACCTGGGGTGGAATGAACTTCCCCACCGTCACGATCTTCATGGACGGCTTCGCTCAGGGTGTCGACTACTACAACGAGCAGAAGGGCACCTCGGTTCAGGTTCTCGGCTGGACGGGTGACGCGGAGACCTCCACGTTCACGGGTGGCTTCGAGGCCAACGATGTCGCGAAGACGACGGCGCAGAACTTCATCGACCAGGGCGCGGACATCCTGCTCCCCGTCGGTGGACCGATCTACCAGAGTGCCGTCGCGGCGATCGCCGACTCCGGCAAGGAGATCGCGCTCCTCGGTGTCGACGCCGACCTGTACGAGACCGACCCGGCGACGCAGGACATCATCCTGACCTCGATCCTCAAGGGCATCAAGAACGCGACGCACGACGTGGTCGCGGCTGCTGCCGGAGGTGAGTTCTCCAACGAGGCCTACATCGGAACTCTCGAGAACGAGGGAGTCGGCTACGCGCCGTTCCACAACTTCGAGAGCCTCGTCTCGCCCGACCTCGTCGACGAGCTCGACGCGATCCAGGGCCAGATCATCGACGGAACCATCCCCGTCACCTCCTACCTGGACTCGTAGTCCCGGAACGGAATCCGGTCGGGGGGACCAGCGTCGCTGGTCCCCCCGACCTTCGTTAAAGGCACCGGTGCGCTGGTCGCGCCCGCAGATTAGATTGGTCAGCATGAAACTGGAGCTTCGCGGTATCACCAAGAGGTTCGGATCGCTCGTCGCCAACGATCACATCGACCTCACCGTGCAGCCGGGAGAAATCCACTGCCTTCTCGGTGAGAACGGCGCGGGCAAATCGACACTCATGAACGTGCTCTACGGCCTGTACCAGGCCGATGAGGGCGAGATCCTGCTGGACGACGTGGTTCAGCATTTCGCAGGGCCCGGCGACGCCATGAACGCCGGCATCGGCATGGTGCACCAACACTTCATGCTCATCCCCGTCTTCACTGTCGCCGAGAACGTCATGCTCGGGCACGAACAGACGAAGGCAGGCGGCATCCTCGATCTCGAGAGTGCTCGCGCAAAGGTTCGGGAGATCTCGGCACGATTCGGCTTCGACGTCGATCCGGATGCTCTCGTCGACGACTTGCCCGTCGGCGTCCAGCAGCGCGTCGAGATCATCAAAGCCCTTTCGCGCGACGCCCGTGTGCTTGTCTTCGATGAGCCGACCGCGGTGCTCACCCCGCAAGAGACCGACGAGCTCATCGCCATCATGCGTCAGTTGAAGGCCGGCGGAACCTCCATCGTGTTCATCACCCATAAGCTGCGGGAGGTCCGTGAGGTCGCCGATCGCATCACCGTCATCCGCCTCGGCAAGGTTGTCGGCGAGGCTTCGCCCACCGATTGCAACGAAGAACTCGCGTCGCTCATGGTGGGACGCGCCGTCGATCTCATGATCGACAAGGCCCCTGCGCGGCCCGGGCCCGTGGCGCTGAGCGTCGAGAATCTCTCCGTCATCGACCCGCGCAACCAGCTCGTCGTCAACAACGTGAGCTTCGACGTGCACGAGGGCGAGATCCTCGCCATTGCGGGGGTCCAGGGCAACGGTCAGACCGAGCTCACGGAGGCGATTCTCGGTCTTCAGTCGCGTGTGACGGGCAACATTCGACTCGGCGGTCACTCCCTCCAGGGGCTCGGTGTCCGCAAGGTTCTCGACGCCGGTGTCGGTTTTGTGCCGGAGGATCGCAAAGAGGACGGACTCGTCGCGGAATTCACGATCGCCGAGAACCTCATGCTCGACCGCTCCGACAGCGAACCGTTTGTCAAGGCGGGAACACTCCAGTTGCGCTATCTGTCCGAATTCGCGGAGGAGAAGGTCCGCGAGTTCGACATCCGAGCTCAGGGAATCGAGACGCACGTCGGGCGCCTCTCCGGCGGTAACCAGCAGAAGGTTGTCCTCGCGCGCGAGCTCAGCCGTGAGCTGAAACTCTTCGTCGCCGCCCAACCGACCCGCGGCCTCGACGTCGGCTCGATCGAGTTTGTCCACACCCGCATCGTCGAGGCGAGGGATGCCGGGGTTCCCGTCATCGTCGTCTCCACCGAACTCGACGAAGTCGCCGCCCTCGCTGACCGTATCGCGGTGATGTATCGCGGCGGAATCGTCGGCATCGTCCCTGGTGACACTCCACGTGAAGTCCTCGGCCTCATGATGGCTGGCGAGCACCCCGACCACACCGGAAACCCGAACCCGGGGGAGGCAGCATGACCGACCCGAAAGTGACCAACTCGGAGCCGACACCCGGCTCGCTCGACACCACTCTCGAGCCCGGGCAAAAACCCAACGAGATCGCACCGCCGTCGCGGGCCCAGCAGGTGCTGCGCGACATCCTGGGCGGTAGCGCGATGATCTCGGTGCTCGCGGTCCTTCTCGCCTTTGTCGCGGGTGGTGTGCTCATCGCCTTCACCGACTCGGACGTGCAAGAGGCGGCTGGCTACTTCTTCGCGCGGCCGGGCGATACCTTCCAGGCGATCTGGAGCTCGGTCTCGGGTGCCTACATCGCGCTCTTCCAGGGGTCGATCTACAACTTCCGTGTCGATACGTTTGTCGGGGGCATCCGGCCCCTCACCGAGACACTCAAGTTCGCGACGCCCCTCATCACCGCGGGCCTCGGTGTGGCCCTCGCGTTCCGGGTTGGGCTGTTCAATATCGGTGGGCGCGGCCAGATGCTTGTTGCCGCCGGTGCTGCCGGGTACGTCGGATTCGCGTGGCCCCTGCCGTACGGCATCCATCTCATCGTCGCTGTGCTCGTTGGTGTGCTCGCCGGCGCCATCTGGGGCGGAATCGTGGGGCTCCTCAAGGCACGCACCGGGGCACACGAGGTGATCGTGACGATCATGCTCAACTACGTCGCGTTCTACCTCATCTCCTACCTGCTCACTCAGCAGTGGGCGTTGCAGGCGCCAGGTTCGACGAACCCGAAGTCAGCGGCGATGCTGCCGACCGCGGTGTTTCCCAAGATCCTCGGTGACCAGTTCAATTTGCACTTGGGCTTCATCGTCGCCATCGCCGCGACCGTGTGGTTCTGGTACTTCATCAACCGCTCGAGCATGGGTTTCCGCTTCCGCGCGGTCGGAGAGAACCCGCATGCGGCCCGCGTTGCCGGAATTAATGTCTCGGGTGTCTACGTGTGGGCCATGGTCTTCTCCGGTGCTCTTGTCGGCCTTGCAGGTGTGAGTCAGGTGCTCGGAACGGTCACGACGGGGTTCACCGCGGGGATCGACGCGGGAATCGGCTTCGACGCCATCACCGTCGCCCTCCTGGGGCGATCCAAACCGGTCGGTGTTTTTGTCGCCGGAATCCTGTTCGGCGCCCTTAAGGCCGGTGGCTACTCGATGCAGGCGGCGCAGGGTGTTCCCATCGACATCGTGCTCGTCGTCCAGTCGCTCATTGTGCTCTTCATCGCTGCACCCCCGCTCGTGCGGGCGATCTTCCGCCTCCCGGTCCCGGGCACGGCACCCAAGGCACGCACCAAGGTGGAGGTGGCCAAGTGAGCACCACGGCAGCAGCACCCGTACCCTCCTCAGCACCCGTTGTGCTCGAGAAGGCCGTCATCCGCAACTGGAAGCCAGCCATCGGACTCGGTATCTTCGCCATCCTCGGCATCGTGCTCTTTGTCATCTTCGCGCGAGCGGGTGAGACGGGCTTCCGTTTCTCGACGGATGCCGACGCCATCCAGTTGCCCGTCCTGACCGTCGATGCGCCCCTCGCGGGCGGAATCGTTGCCGTGCTCCTTGTGCTCATGGCCGCGGCATCCGCCTACCTCGCCTGGCGCGCCCGCAAGACCCCCGTCTGGCTCATCGCCATCTTCGCGGTGTTGTTCATGTTCGGCTTCCTCACGTGGGCGGCGGCGGGGGCATCCCTCGCCGTTCAGGTCGCGAGTCTCCTCGTCGGGGCCGTCGCCCTGAGTGTTCCGCTGATCTTCGGTGCGCTCGGTGGTGTTATCTCGGAGCGTGTCGGTGTCGTCAACGTCGCGATCGAGGGCCAGCTCCTCGCGGGTGCGTTCGTGTCCGCCGTTGTCGCCTCGGCAACCGGTCAGCCGTTGCTCGGGCTCGCCGCCGCGACCGTCGCCGGTGTGCTCGTCGCGTTTGTGCTCGCGGCTTTCTCCATCAAGTACTTCGTCGACCAGGTCATCGTCGGTGTTGTGCTCAACGTGCTTGTCGTCGGACTCACGAGCTTCCTGTTCTCGACGGTGCTCGCCCCGAATGCGGCGCAGCTGAACAGCCCACCGCGATTCGAGCGCATCAACATTCCGCTTCTCAGCGAGATCCCCATCATCGGACCGGTGCTCTTCCGCCAGACGATCATCGTGTACCTCGTCTACATCGCGGTCTTTGTCGTCTGGTTCGCGATGTTCAAGACGCGCTGGGGCCTGCGACTGCGCTCGGTGGGTGAGCACCCGCAGGCTGCGGACACCGTCGGTATCAACGTCACGGGCACCCGGTTCTGGAACGTGTCGCTCGCTGGCGCGATCGCGGGCCTCGGCGGTGCCTACTTCACGCTCGGATCGGTCGGTGCCTTCAATAAGGAGATGACGGCGGGCGCAGGATTTATCGCGCTCGCGGCCGTCATCTTCGGTCGGTGGGATCCCATCAGGGCGACCCTCGCGGCGCTCCTGTTCGGTTTCGCCACCAACCTGCAGTCCGCGCTGTCTATCATCGGCTCGCCCGTTCCGAGCGAGTTCATGCTCATGCTCCCGTACCTCGTGACGATCTTCGCCGTCGCGGGTCTCGTGGGCCGGGTACGCGGCCCCGCAGCCGCGGGAAAGCCGTACGTAAAGTCATGACCCCGTTCACTCCACAGTCCGACGCCGAGTGGGATGCCCTTCGTGAGGTCGCCAAGGAGGCACTCACACACGCCTACGTTCCCTACTCGAACTTCCCCGTGGGGGTGGCCGCCATCGTCGACGACGGTCGTGTCATCTCGGGCGCGAATGTCGAGAACGCGTCCTACGGCCTCACGCTGTGCGCGGAATGTGCGCTCGTTTCATCGCTGCACATGACGGGTGGTGGCAAGCTCGTCGCCTTCACGTGTGTCGACGGCAAAGGCAACGCCCTCATGCCGTGCGGCCGCTGCCGCCAGTTGCTGTTCGAGCACTCGGCGGAGGGGATGCTGCTCGAGACCGTCTCCGGAATCAAGACCATCGATGAGGTCATCCCCGACGCTTTCGGGCCGCGCACGCTCGAGGAGTACAGGTCATGAGTGTCGAACCCTTCGACGTCGTAGACCTCATCCACACCAAGCGTGACAGGGGAACACTGTCGACAGAGCAGATCTCGTGGCTCGTCGACGCCTACACTCGCGGCTACGTTGCAGACGAGCAGATGGCGGCGATGGCGATGGCGATCTTCCTCAACGGGATGGGCCGTGATGAGGTGCGGGATCTCACTCTCGCGATGATCGCGTCGGGGGAGACGCTGTCGTTCGACGGGTTGTCCAAGCCGACGACGGACAAGCACTCCACCGGCGGTGTCGGGGACAAGATCACACTTCCGCTGGCCCCGCTCGTGGCATCCTTCGGGGTTGCCGTTCCCCAACTGTCCGGTCGCGGTCTCGGCCACACGGGCGGCACGCTCGACAAACTGGAGAGCATCCCGGGCTGGCGCGCGAAACTCACCAACGACGAGTTCTATGCCCAACTGGAGTCGATCGGCGCTGTCGTCTGTGCGGCGGGCTCCGGCCTCGCACCGGCGGACGGCAAGCTCTACGCCCTGCGTGACATCACGGGCACCGTGGAGTCGATCCCGCTCATCGCGTCATCGATCATGTCGAAAAAGATAGCCGAAGGCACCGCATCGCTCGTGCTCGACGTGAAGTTCGGTTCCGGCGCGTTCATGAAGGACCCGGAACGCAGCCGCGAACTCGCGGAGACCATGGTGCGTCTCGGTACGGATGCCGGTGTGAACACGGTCGCACTCCTCACCAACATGAACGTGCCGCTGGGGCTGGCGATCGGTAACGCCAACGAGGTGCGCGAATCCGTCGAGGTGCTCGCGGGCGGAGGACCGGCGGATGTCGTCGAGCTCACGGTGGCTCTCGCACGCGAGATGCTCGCCCTCGCGGGGCAACCGGATGCCGACGTGGAGGCCGCGCTGAAGGACGGTCGCGCCATGGACACGTGGAACGCGATGATCCGAGCGCAGGACGGCGACCCGGATGCTGCGCTCGCCGAGCCGAAGGAGTCGCACACGGTCACGGCCGAGGCAGACGGCATCCTCTCGACCCAGGAGGCGCTGCCGTTCGGTATCGCTGCGTGGCGTCTGGGTGCCGGCCGTGCGCGCAAGGAGGACCCGGTGCACCACGCGGCGGGTATCGACCTTCACGCCAAGCCTGGCGACCCCGTGACGAAGGGCCAACCGCTGTTCACGCTGCACACCGACGAGCCGGCCCGTTTCGAGCGAGCCCTCGAGGCTCTCGAGGGTGCCTACAGCATCGCGGACACGCCCCCCACTCTCACCCCCCTCATAGCGGCACGTATCGCGTAACTCGTGCGCTGAGGTAACCGATTCTGCCCCTCCCGAGCATCAAAAACGGGCAGATCGCCTTACCTCGGCGGGCACCATCCTCGGGCCAGGAGGTTTCGGCGGGCGCGGGCGATGACGTCGCGGCTGTCGGTTAGATCATCGCCGGAGAGTCTCGTGTGGTGCCATCCCGCGTCCTGCAATCGCGGAACTCGAGCGAGGTCTTTCCTCCACTGCCGTCGGTCGGTCCGGTGGTGGTCGCCCTCGTAATCGAAAGCCATCCTGAACGCCCTGAACTGCAGGTCGGGCATCGCGATGAAAGCTCCGCTGCCCGAGTAGACGCGACGATTCGGCTCCGCCCTGGGGAGGCCGGCTCTGGCGAATCGGAGGCGGAAAGCCGACTCAGGAGGCGCGTCCGCGCGATCCGAAGCGAACGCCATCATCTCAACGAGGCGCGCGCGACCGCGGCGCCCTCGATAGCGACGAAGCGTCGCGTCCAACGAATCGACAGTCGCGCGTCGGGACAATGGCCGGCGCCACCAAAGCACGTTGTCGATTGCGGCGAGGAGGGCTTCATCGTCCAGTGACCTGGAGAGATCGCAGACGGTGCGTTCGAGTGTCGTCGCGGGGAGCCCGTCCACACGGGTCAGATCGGCGCGCCCAATATGGATATGGTGACCGATGACACCCGCGCCGGTCGGCCCGCGCCGTTCGGTGACCACCGACACGTGGAGGGGGCCATGATCAGCGCCGATCGGGAGCGGGATTCCGTGGAGCACCGCAGCGGTCTGGTGGGAGAAAAACGCGCCGTCCTGCATCCGGGCCGCGAACGCCTGCGCCACCTCCTTGACCGAGGAGACCATCGAAGATCGCACGCCCCAGAACGGTGTCGACAGGTCACGCCCGCGGAGCCTCTTCTCCGTGACGCCTAGCTGCACCGCTTCGCCGGTGCTGAACGGTCGGTCTCGCAACGGTTCGGGTAGTGGTTGAGGCATCGCCTCATGGTCCGCTCCGGTGGGAGTCGGCGCTCCTTTCTTTCCACAAGGCTGTCCGAGGTAAGTCGTTTCGCCCTGATTCAGTCGCTAAAAAGGGCGGAAAGGCTTACCTCAGGACAATATTCAGGAAGGGGACGGGTCACCGATGCGCGTGAGGGCATCGGTCACGAGGTTCCAGAACTTCGGGTGGTCAAGGCTGCGGGCGACCTGGGTGGTGCAGTCGTCGGGCGCTGGGGAGCGGAAGTCGGCCACCGTCATGCCGAGAGTGAGGGTGCCAGAGAGTTCGACGTCGAGTGGCACACGCACGGTGTCCATCACGGTGGGGTCGATGACGTACGCCACGGCGCACGGGTCGTGGACGGGCGGATGCTCGAACCCTTGCTCTCGGAGGTAGGTCTGCCCAAAGAACTCCAGGAGTTCCCCCACGAATCTCGCGGGTGCCGTATCGATCGCGGCGATCTGTTCGACGACCCACGGAGTCGCGAGGGCTTCGTGTGTCGCATCCAAACCCACCATGGTGAGCGGCCACGTTTCTCCGAACACGATGTGGGCGGACTCCGGGTCGATGACGATGTTGAACTCGCTTGTGGCAGACCAGTTGCCGACGTGCACTCCGCCACCCATGAGCACAACTTCGCGCACGCGTGAGGCGATGCGCGGCTCCTTGCGCACGGCGAGGGCGATGTTGGTAAGGGCACCGGTTGGCACGAGGGTGATCTCGCCGGGCTCGTGCGCCATGACGGTATCGATGATGAAGTCGACGGCGTGCCGCGGGTCGAGTTCGAGCTGCGGTTCGGGGAGTGCCGGCCCGTCGAGGCCGCTGTCGCCGTGGATGGTTTCGGCAACTTCGACGTCGCGGACGAGGGGTCGGTGGGCTCCGCGCGCGAACGGCACTCCCGTGATCCCCGCGACGGCGGCCACGGAGAGCGCGTTGCGCGTGACTTTGTCGATCGTCTGGTTTCCCATGACGGTGGTGACCCCGACGAGGTCGATCTCGGGGCTTCCCCACGCGAGGAGGAGGGCGATCGCGTCGTCGTGCCCTGGGTCGCAATCCAGGATGATCTTCCGTGCCATCACCCGAGCATATCCGCAACGTATATGAAATCAACATTCATATGTGTATGCTCGCGACATGACAGATCTCGCAGCCCGAGGCGCAGCGCGCGTCGAATGGATCCGATCCCGGATGCCCCTCCTCGCCGCCGCACGGGAGCAGTTCGCCACGTCGCGACCCTTCGCGGGGCACCTCATCGGCATGTCACTCCACCTCGAGCCGAAGACGGCGGTGCTGCTGGAAACCCTCGCGGCGGGAGGCGCGGAGGTTGTAGCCACGGGCAACCACGGGTCCACCCAAGACGACGTTGTGGCGTTCTTGCGCGGCCAGGGGATGACCGTGCACGGGGCACGCGACGACACCCTCGCGCAGCACCACGAGAACGTTGCAGCCGTCGCGGCGGCACGCCCGAGCATCCTGCTCGACAACGGCGCCGATCTCGCCGCGCTCGCAGCCGAGTCCGCCCTCGCGGCAGACGCCCTCGCAGTCGCCGACCCGTGGAACATCCTGGGTGGCACCGAGGAGACCACGTCGGGTGGCATTCGCCTGCGTGAGGAGCTCGCGGGGCGCATCCCGTTCCCGGTCATCGTCATCAACGACAGCAAGCTCAAAGCGATCGGCGAGAACCGTCACGCGGTGGGGCAGTCGGTGGTGGAGAGTTTTATGCGCATCACCAACCTCATGGTGCCGGGGCGGCGTTTTGTCGTTGTCGGCTACGGCTGGTGCGGCAGCGGTGTTGCCCACTACCTCCGGGCGCTCGGTGGCAAGGTCGCCGTCGTCGAGACCGACGAACTGAAAGCGTTCGAGGCCGCCATGGACGGTTACCGCGTCGGCTCGCTCGAGCAGCTCACCGAGTGGGGTGAGGTGTTCATCACCGCGACGGGGCATCCGGGCATCCTCACGCAGAGTTTCTTCGAGGCGGTGCCGAGCGGCGCTATCCTCGCCAATTGCGGCCACTTCCCGTGGGAGATCGACGTTCCGGCCCTGCGCGAGTACTCCACCGGTGAGACGCATCTCGACGATGCGATCGACCGCCTCGATCTGCCGGGCGGTCGCCACGTGATCCTCCTCGCCGACGGCCGCATGATGAATCTCGCCGGGCGCGAGCCGAAGGGCAACTCCCTCGAGTCGATGGACCTCGGCTTCCTCCTCCAGTCGCTGTCTCTCGAACGTGTCGCGACGGGCGCCGACACCCTGGTGGCCGGGGCTCAACCGGTGCCCGACGACCTCGATCGTGAAATTGCGCGCCGGATGCTCGCCGCGATGCACGCCGAACGCTGATGTCGACAGAACCGACCTACGCGGCTCCGGCACTCGACAAGGGCCTCGACATTCTCGAACTGCTCGCCGACCGGCCGGGTGGGCTGGCCCAGTCGGAGATCGCTGAGGCGGCGGGGCGTAGCGTCGGGCAGATCTTTCGTGTGCTCGCGACCCTCGAGCGCCGGGGGTACATCGTGCGGGACAAGCAGTCGGGTCTGTACGTGCTGTCGATGCGGCTGTTCGACCTCGCACACCGCCAGGAGCCGCTGCGGGGTCTCATCGCCGCGGCGTCGCCGGGGATGCGCGACCTCGCCGAGCGGGTTCGGCAGTCCTGCAACCTGAGTGTTCTGGACGCGGGTCGTGTTCGTGTCATCGCTCAAGTCGAGAGTCCAGCCGACTTCGGCTATCGGGTGAGGGTTGGCGCGCTGTTCGGCGTCGACACCACCGCTACCGGGTCTGCGCTGACCTCGGGGGAGCCCGTGGTGCGGCCCGACGCTGCACAGGAGGGCATCACCGATGTGGTCGCGCCGGTGCACGGCGCGTCCGGTGTTGTCGCAGCGCTGACCGTGCCCTACGTGGCGACCACGTTCAGCGCCGTCCCCGCCGAGGATGTCATCGCCGCCGCGATGGCGTGTGCCTCAGACATTTCTCGGAATCTGGGCTGGTCGACCCCGGTAGATTAGAGGGCATGAACGCCACCCGCGACTACCTCATGCCCGGGGGTGGCGCCGATATCACGACGCTCCCCAAGGTGTCCCTCCACGATCACCTCGACGGCGGGCTGCGTCCGCAGACCATCATCGATCTCGGTGCGGAGATCGGTCTCGATGTTCCCGCCACCGACGCAGGGGATTTGGGTGAGTGGTTCGCCGAGAAGAGCGACTCCGGCTCCCTCGTGGAGTACCTGAAGACTTTCGACCTCACGACGGCGGTCATGCAGACGCGGGAGGGTCTGACCCGTGTGGCCCGCGAGTTCGTGCAGGACCTCGCCGCCGATGGTGTGGTCTACGGGGAGATCCGGTGGGCCCCCGAGCAGCACGTGGCGCGCGGCCTCAGCCTCGACGAGACCGTGGAAGCGGTTCAGGAGGGCCTGGAGGCGGGGGTGGCGGATGCTGCGGCCGGCGGTCACAGCATCCGTGTCGGGCAGCTCGTCAGCGCCATGCGCCACACCGATCGTGGTCTCGAGATCGCGAAGCTCGCCCACCGGCACCTCGGAAACGGGGTTGTCGGTTTCGACATCGCGGGGCCTGAGGCTGGCTTCCCGCCCAGTAACCTCCGTGACGCCTTCGACTATCTCGCACAGAATTTTGTGCCGCGTACCGTGCACGCGGGTGAGGCTGACGGGCTGGAGAGCATCAAGGGTGCGCTCTTCGACGGCCGCGCCCTGCGTCTCGGCCACGGGGTGCGCCTGGCGGAGGACATCCGCGCCGAGCGCGAGGATGACGAGAACACCTACGTCACCCTCGGGCCTCTCGCCCAGTGGGTCAAGGATCGTGAGATCGCACTCGAGCTCTCGCCCTCGTCCAACTTGCAGACCGGGGCGATCGAACGCTGGGGCGAGGAGCTCATCGATCATCCCTTCGACCTGCTGTACCAGCTCGGCTTCCGCGTCACGGTCAACACCGACAACCGCCTGATGAGTGCGACGTCCCTCACTCGCGAGCTCTGGCTTCTCGCCCAGACGTTCGACTACGACCTGAGCGACCTCGCCGTGTTCCAGCTCAATGCGGCTGCCGCGAGCTTCTTGCCGCTCGAGGAGCGCGAAGCGCTCGCCGAGACGATCATCGCCGGGTTCGACGAGGCCTGATAACGGATGACTCTTCCTCCCCTTCCCGAATCGGCGATCATGATCGGCGCCGACGCCCCCGACTGGCGTGGTGCCGTCAAGCTCGCGGCCGAGGCCCTCGCGGCGTCGGGAGCCGCCACACCCGCCTACGCGCGCGAGATGGTGCGCATGATCGAGGAGCACGGACCGTACGTCGTTATCGCTCCCGGTCTCGCGCTCGCCCACGCCCGGCCGGGGCCCGAGGTGCTCTCCGATGGGATCGCGGTGGTGACCCTTCGCGAACCGGTGCGGTTCGGGCATCCGCACAACGATCCGGTTCGTGTTGTTCTGGGGCTCGCGAGCGCTCCCGAGACTCACCTGGGGGCGGTTGCGGCGCTCGCCAACGTCTTCAACGACAGCACCGCGATCGACGATCTCGCCGCCGCGACAACACCGGCCGAGGTGCAGGCCATCATGGGTGCCGTGTGAAGATCGTCGCGATTTGCGGCACCGGAATCGGTAGTTCCGGCATCCTTCGTGTGAATGCGGAACGGGTGCTGCGCAAACTGCGCATCGACGCCGTGGTGGTTGCCGCGGACGTCGCGTCGATCGCGGAGGCGGCAGCTGACGCGCAGGTCATCCTCACCTCACCCGAGTTCGTGGACGTCATCGGTCGCACGTCAGCGGAGATCATCGTGATCCAGAACTACTTCGACACCGCCGAACTGACCGACAAGCTCGAGGCAGCCCTCGGCTGAGGAGCTAGCGACTACACACCCAGCAGGGCACGGATGCCCGCGTCGAGCTCACTCACGACCGCCCGGGCCGCGGCGATCCGGCTCGCGCCGTCCCCCTCGGTTGATGACGCATCGAGGTAGACCTTGAGTTTTGGTTCGGTCCCGCTCGGGCGCACGATGACACGAGCGCCGTTCGCGAGGTGGAAGCGCAGGATGTCCCCGGGCGGGAACTCCGCGAATCCGTCGAGGAAGTCGTCGATCTGCGCGACGGGGAGCGACCCGATGTGCCCGGGCGGCTGCGTGCGGAGGGCTGTCATCATCCGCCCTATCTCATCGAGTTCGGTGACCCGGATCGAGATCTGACCCGACGCGAAACCTCCGAACGTTTCGGCGAAGTCGAGGAGGTGCCGCTCGAGGGTGGAGCCGCCGGCCTTCAGCTCCGACGCGAGCGAGAGTAGGTCGACCGCGGCCGAGATGCCGTCCTTGTCGAGCACCTTTGCGGGGTCGACGAGGTACCCGAGCGCCTCCTCGTAACCGAAGGTCAGGCCCGGGACCCGCGAGATCCACTTGAAGCCCGTGAGGGTCTCCACGTGGCGCAGGCGGTGCGCGGACGCGACCTCCCCCAAGGCGGGGGAGGACACGATGGATGCGGCAAGGACGCCATCGACGCTCGCACGTTTCGCGGCGCGCCAGCCGAGCAGCCAGCCCACCTCGTTGCCGCTCAGCCTCCGCCAGCCGGACGCCGTCGGGATGCCGATTGCGAGGCGATCGGCATCCGGGTCGTTGGCCACCACAAGATCGGCGCCGACGGACTCCCCGAGCGCAAGCACGAGGTCCATGGCCCCGGGTTCTTCCGGGTTAGGGAAGGCGACCGTGGGAAACGTGGGATCCGGTTCGGCCTGCTCCGCCACGACGTCGGGCTCGCCCAATCCTGCCGCAGCGAAAACGGCGCGAGCGGTCTCCCACCCCACGCCGTGCATCGCCGTGTAAGCAAACCTGACGGGAGCGGGAACGTTCGCGATCGCGGCGGTTTGTTCGACATACGCGGTGATGACGGACTCGTCCGCCGTCACAAAATCGGTCGACCGTGGCAGTTCCGAGATCGGTGCGTGCGCGACCCGCTCGATCGCGTGCGCGATTTCGGTGTCGGACGGCGAGACGATCTGCGAGCCGTGGTCGAGACCGCCGAGGTACACCTTGTAGCCGTTGTCGCGAGCCGGGTTGTGCGAGGCCGTCACCATGACCCCGGCGCTGACCCCCAGGTGGCGCACCGCGAACGCCAGCACGGGAGTGGGGAGGTTGCGGGGCATGAGTGTCGTGCGAACTCCAGCGCCCGCCATCACAACGGCCGTGTCGCGCGCGAACACCTCGGAGTTTGTCCGCGCGTCGAAGCCGATCACGACACTCGGGCTCGGCTCACGCGAGAGGAGGAACGCGGCGAGGCCCGCCGCGGCCTGCGTGACCAGCACACGGTTCATGCGGTTGGGGCCGGGGCCGAGTTCACCGCGGAGACCGGCGGTGCCGAAGTGCAGGCGGGAGCCGAACCAGTCACGGAGTGTGGCCTCGGCCGCCGGGTCGCCCGCCTCGGCGGCGGTCACCTGAGACTCGAGTTCGGTTCGGGTCGTGGCATCCGGGTCCTGGGCGGCCCAGTCTCGAGCCGCCGCGAGAAGCACCTCGGTGCTCTGCTCGCTGCTCACAGCCGGCCCACGATCTCGGCGAGGAGGGCGCCGATGCGACCCTCGGCCTCGCGACCGGCTTCGATGACCTCGTCGTGACTGAGAGGGGTTTTCTGGATGCCCGCCGCGAGGTTCGTGATGAGTGACATGCCGAGGATTTCCATGCCTGCCTGGCGGGCAGCGATCGCCTCGAGGGCGGTGGACATACCGACGATGTGCCCGCCGATTGCCTTCGCCATCTGCACCTCGGCCGGGGTCTCGTAGTGCGGACCGCGGAACTGGCAGTACACACCGTCGTCGAGGGTCGCATCGACCTCGCGCGCGATGGCTCGCAGGCGCGAGGAGTAGAGGTCGGTGAGGTCGATGAAGGTGGCGCCCTCGAGCGGCGAATCGGCCGTGAGATTGATGTGGTCGCTGATGAGCACGGGAGTCCCCGGCTTCCAGGATTCCTTGATGCCGCCGGCACCGTTGGTGAGGATCATCGTGGTGGCTCCGGTCGCGGCAGCCGTGCGGACCGAATGCACAACCCTGCGCACACCGTGGCCCTCGTAGTAGTGCGTGCGTGCGCCGATGACGAGGGCCCGCTTGTCGTTCGGCAGGAGCACCGACCGCAGCGTGCCGACGTGACCCTCGAGGGCGGGTTTCGAGAAGCCCGTGACATCCGATGCGGGGATCGTCGCCGTCGTCTCACCGATCAGGTCGGCCGCTTTCGCCCAACCGGAACCGAGCGTGAGAGCAATGTCGTGGCGTTCGACGCCGGTGGCTTCGGCGATGTCGGATGCCGCAATGCGAGCGACCTCGAAGGGGTCGGCGGTCGGGTCATCCAGGGGGTTGGTGAAGGCTTCGTGCGACATGCGGTCAACTCTAATCTCGTCGCCTGCGCGTGATGAGGGACAGCCCGTGCCGAATCGTTATCGCGCCGGCATCGCCGGCTCGCGTCGCGCTGGCAGACTGTGAGCATGAGCCTCACTCGTCTCCTTGCGGTGGCTGCGGCAGTTCTGCTCCTGGCCGGATGCACGGCCACGGAAGCGACCCCGACCCCGTCGACCTCGGCCACCGCGCAGTCGACACCGTCGCCCACTCCCATGGCAACGCCGGAAGCACCCACAGCATCGGCGATCGTTCTCTCGCTGGCGGGTCTCGCGGTCGTCGATTCGGCGGGCGAGGCCATTCGCGAGGCAGCATTCACCGACCCCGACGGTGTGTTGTCGCTGCTCGATGAGCTCAACGACACCGAGCCGGGTGTCACCGACTTCACACCCAAGGGCTTCACGAGTTACCAGTGGCCGGACGTTGCCGTCAACGTCTGGGCTGCGGATACTTCGGTCGTCGTGACGTCGGCCACGATCGCGGGGCTTCCCGTGCGCACCGCGGATGGTGTGCACGTGGGGTCGACTCGGGCAGACGTCACGCAACTCCTCGTCTTCGACGTCGGATACGACGAGGACGGCGATGGCACGTCCGACTGGTTCGGGCTGGAGCCGGTGACCGTCGACAAGGGCACCGAGTACATCGGAGTGGGTATCACGGGCGACACCGTCACCAAGCTGCGGGCTCCCGACAGCGATTTCCGCGACATCTAGCGCCAGGTGCTCTCGGGCCTCGTGACAGAATTTACCTATGGCCTATGAGTTCGAGCGCAAGCAACGCATCGCCGTCCTCGGGGGAGGGCCGGGTGGTTACGAAGCGGCGTTGACCGGCGCGCAGCTCGGCGCCGAGGTGACCGTCATTGAGCGCTCGGGTGTCGGCGGCTCCGCCGTGCTCACCGACGTCGTGCCATCCAAGACCCTCATCGCCACGGCCGAGGCCGTCGGCAACGTCGACGAGGCCACCGACCTCGGTGTGCAGTTCTTCAGTCGCACGGATGCCGGCCGCGCCGTCAAGCCGGAGATCACCGTCAACCTCGCCGCCGTCAATGCGCGGCTCCTGCGTTTGGCGCGCCAGCAATCCGAGGACATGAAGTCGCAGCTCATCAAGGCCGGGGTTCGAGTAATCCACGGCGACGGCCGGCTCGACGGCCCCAATCGGCTCATCGCCTCGACGGGGCGGGGCAAGTCACGTGTCGATTTCGACGAGATCGAGGCCGACACGATCGTCGTTTCCGTCGGTGCAACACCACGCGTTTTGCCGACCGCCAAACCCGACGGCGAGCGGATCTTCACGTGGACGCAGCTGTACGGCCTGCAGGAGATCCCCGAGCACCTCATCGTTGTCGGTTCGGGTGTGACCGGGGCGGAGTTCGCGTCCGCGTACCGCACGCTCGGCTCGGAGGTGACCCTCATCTCCTCGCGCGACCAAGTTCTCCCCGGCGAGGACGCCGACGCCGCCCGTGTCATCGAGGACGTCTTCAAGCGCAATGGCATGACAGTGCTCTCGAAGTCGCGAGCGGAGTCCGTCGTCCGCACCGATGAGGGGGTAGTCGCCACCCTCTCCGACGGTCGCACCGTGGAGGGGTCGCACTGCCTCATGGCGGTCGGTTCGATCCCCAACACCGCGGGCATCGGGCTCGCCGAGGCTGGGGTGCAACTCACCGAGTCCGGCCACATTCGCGTCAATCGTGTTGCCCGCACCTCCGTACCGTCGATTTACGCGGCGGGAGACTGCTCGGACTTCCTACCCCTGGCATCCGTCGCCTCGATGCAGGGTCGCACGGCCGTGTTCCATGCGATGGGGGATGCCGTGAACCCGACGGAACTGCGCAACGTAACGTCGAACATCTTCACCCAGCCCGAGATTGCCACCGTCGGTTGGTCGCAGAAGCAAATCGAGGACGGCATCGCCCAGGGCGAGATCTACAAGCTGCCGCTCGCCTCGAATCCGCGAGCGAAGATGATGGGCATCCGCGACGGGTTCGTGAAACTCTTCGCACGCACGGGCTCCGGAACCGTTATCGGTGGCGTGATCGTAGCGCCCAAGGCATCCGAGCTCATCATGTCGGTTGCGCTCGCGGTCGAGCACCGCCTCACCGTCGACCAGTTGGCCCGCGCCTTCTCGGTTTACCCCTCCCTCACGGGCAGCATCACCGACGCCGCGCGCGCCATGCACATCGTGCACTAGCCCGCGCTGCCATTTCGGACGTCGCTCAGCGACGCTTCGCGCGCTGAGGTTTGGTGGTCACGCGACCGTGTGTACCTACGCGTTCGCGGCGAAGCTCAGCGTGGCCTCCCCAACAGCACGCTGTGACCCGGGTTGTCCTCAGAAGTGCCGAAATGAACTCATCGGGCGCCGGGGAGAGCGGATGCTCGGGCCATGACTTACAACAATTGGCACAACCACTTCGTCCTCGCCGCCCGTGAGCGAGAGCTCGGCCGTACCGCCGAGCTCGCTGCGGAAGTCCGGTCCGGTGCCCTCGTACGCGTGACCCGTGGGGTCTACCGGCGAGCATCCACGATCACGTCGGATCCGCAGAGGCTCGCGGATGACGCGTACCTTGCCAAGGTGCGGGCAGCCCAACTCCTTGCACTCGAGCCGTTGGTGTTCTCCGGCCTCGCAGCAGCGCGCGTGTGGGATCTGCCCATCGTCGGGTCGTGGCCGGACAGGGTGTCCGTGTCGGTGGCTCGCGAGGCGGGAGGTCGGTCGAACTCACATCTCGCCCGGTCCTACATCGGGTATCCGCCACCGAGTGTCGAGCGCGATGGTCTCGTGATCACATCGCTGGCGAGGACGGTCGCGGATGTCGCGCGTACGGAGTCGTTCGTCCGTGCCGTGGCGATGGTCGACGCTGCGCTGCGTGGCTCGAAACACCGAAAGCCGGTGTCCAAGGACACGGTGTTTCGAGTGCTCGAAGGGTTTTCCAGTGCGCCGGGTGTTCTCAAGGCTGCGGGCGCTGTTCACTTTGGGGACGCAGCATCCGGGTCACCGGGCGAATCGTGCAGCAGGGCGGGCATCCGTCAGCTCGGATTCCCTGCGCCAGTCCTGCAGCAGCCGTTCTCGGACCGCGCGGGTCTCATCGGCATCGTGGACTTCTGGTGGCCGCACTGCAAGCTCGTTGGGGAGTTCGACGGTCGAGGCAAGTACCTTCGCGAGGAGTTCACTCAGGGCCGGCCGACGGCCGAGATCGTCGTCGACGAGAAGGTTCGCGAAGACCGTCTTCGTGCGCTGGGCTTTTCGGTGACCCGCTGGGATTGGCCTGTCGCACTCTCGTTGCCACTACTGGAGGCAAAGTTGCGAGACGCCGGGCTGCGCTGAGGTTTGCGAGTCGCGCGCCGGTCCCTGCATCCGCGCGCCCACCAAACCTCAGCGCGCGAAGCGTCGCTGAGCGACGTCCCCGGGGGCTAGGAGATACTCAGCAGCACGTGACCACTGGAGACCGTGGTACCGATGTCTGCGTTGACGCCCGTGATGGTGCCGTCCTTGTGGGCGGTGATCGGTTGCTCCATCTTCATCGCCTCGAGCACGAGGATGAGGTCGCCCTTGACGACGGTGTCACCCTCCGCGACGGCGAGCTTGACGATCGTCGCCTGCATGGGTGCCGTCACCGAGTCGCCCGAGACGGTGCTCACGGATGCCGCGGCCTTGCGCCGTGGTGGTGCGGCCAGCGCGGTCCCACCCCCAGCGGCGGGAACTAACTTCGTCGGAAGGGACACCTCGACGCGCTTGCCGTCCACCTCCACAACCACGTTGTGGCGTGCCGGCGCTTCGCTGGCTTCCGGCAGCGACCCGCTCCACGGCTCGATGTCGTTGTCGAAGTCGGTCTCGATCCACCGGGTGTAGACGCTGAACGGCTCCGAGGTAAAGGCGGGGTCGCGCACGATCTTGCGGTGGAAGGGGAGCACGGTGGGCAGGCCCGCAACCTCGAACTCGTCGAGGGCTCGACGTGAACGCTCGAGGGCGTCCTCACGCGAGGTGCCCGTGACGATGAGTTTGGCGAGCAGCGAGTCGAAGGCGCCGGAGATGACGTCGCCCGTGGTGACACCGCTGTCGACGCGCACTCCCGGCCCGCCGGGGAAGCGCAGTACCTGTACCGGTCCGGGGGAGGGCAGGAAGTTCATGCCGGGGTCTTCGCCGTTGATGCGGAACTCGAAGGAGTGCCCCTGCGGCTTCGGGTCGTCGTAGTCGATGACACCGCCCTCGGCAATACGGAACTGCTCGCGCACGAGGTCGATGCCCGTGACCTCCTCAGAGACGGGATGCTCGACCTGAAGTCGCGTGTTGACCTCCAGGAACGAGATCGTGCCGTCCTTGGCGACGAGGAACTCGCACGTGCCAGCTCCGACGTAGCCGACCTCCTTCAGGATGGCCTTCGATGACTCGTAGAGAGCGCGGTTCTGCTCCTCCGTGAGGAACGGCGCCGGTGCCTCCTCGACCAGTTTCTGGTGACGCCGCTGCAGCGAGCAGTCGCGTGTGGAGATGACAACGACGTTGCCGTGGCTGTCGGCGAGGCACTGGGTCTCAACGTGGCGCGGCTGGTCGAGGTATTTCTCGACGAAGCATTCGCCGCGGCCGAAGGCGGCGACAGCTTCCCGTGTCGCCGATTCGAAGAGCTCGGGAACCTCGTCACGTGTGCGGGCGACCTTGAGTCCGCGACCGCCGCCGCCGAACGCCGCCTTGATGGCGACGGGCAGCCCGTGCTGGTCGACAAACTCGAGCACCTCGTCGGCGCCGGAAACGGGGTTGAGGGTTCCCGGGGCGAGCGGGGCGCCGACCTTTTCGGCGATGTGTCGTGCGCTGACCTTGTCGCCGAGGGCGTCGATGGCAGCGGGTGACGGGCCGATCCAGGTGATCCCGGCATCCATCACCGCCTGCGCGAATTCGGAGTTCTCGGCGAGGAAGCCGTAACCGGGGTGGATGGCGTCGGCACCGGAGCGGCGAGCGACGGAGAGGATCTTGGGGATGACGAGATAGGTCTCGGCGCTCGTGGTGCCGTCGAGCGAGTACGCCTCGTCGGCGAGCCTGACGTGCCGGGCATCCCGATCCTGGTCCGCATATACGGCGACGGTGGCGATACCGCTGTCCTTGGCGGCGCGGATGACGCGTACGGCGATCTCTCCACGGTTGGCGATCAGGACCTTAGTGATGCGAGCCATAGTTTCTCCAGCTTAGGGCGAGGGTGTCGTGCGGCACTGTCGGCAACACACAAAGAAGAGCGGGGGTCGTTGTCGCGGTCAGCGATTCCAGAATGCGGTCCAGGGGATGCCGAGATCACGCAGCAGCGAGCGCGTGAGGGAGACCGAGAGCCCTACGACGGCGTGAGGGTCACCGTCGACGGAGGTGATGAACGCCGAGCCCAAACTGTCGATCGTGAAGGCGCCAGCGACAGACAGCGGTTCGCGGGTCGAGATGTAGGCCTCGAGCTCGTCGTCGTCGATGTCGTCGGCGAATGTCACCACGGCCGACGACACTCCGCCCGCAGCGGCGTGTGACTGCCCCCCACGATGGTCGATGACCCAGTGCCCGGAGTGGAGCGTTCCACTCCTGCCGCGCATCCGCTTCCACCGTTCGAGGGCGACCTCGGGCCGGTGCGGTTTGCCGTAGACCTCGCCGTCGAACTCGAACATCGAGTCACCGCCCAGGATGACGCCATCAACTGTTGCCCCGTCTCGCGACACCACCCCTTCGGCTTTGGCTCGCGCCAGCAGTTCGACGGTGTCACGGGGCGCCAAGTTCGTTGACGAAAGGATGGCATCCTCATCGACTTCCGACGGCACAACCACGGGTTCGACGCCCGCGTTGCGGAGCGTCATGAGCCGCGCGGGAGAGGTGGAGGCGAGGTAGAACCGCACGGCACTCCTAAGCTTGTGAGGATGGCAGGCCTACTCGGACAGACGATCGACCTCGACGTTACCAACATCGCGCACGGCGGGATCTCGATCGCTCGGCACGAGGGGCGTGTCGTGTTCGTCTCGGATGCGATCCCCGGCGAACGGGTTCGCGCTCGAGTGTCGAACGACTCGAAGAAGTCCTTCCTCCGAGCCGACACCGTCGAGGTGCTCGAGCCGAGCGAGTACCGCCGTGAGCACGTGTGGGACGCCGCGAGTGTCACACGCGATCCGGCGGATCGTGCGGGCGGCGCGGAGTTCGGTCACATCGAGCTGCAGCACCAGCGCGAGTTGAAGCGTCGTGTGATCGCCGATTCGCTGCAGCGAATGGCGAAGGTCGAGACCGACGTCGAGGTCGAGGCGGTTCCCGACGAGTCGACGGATGGCACGGGCTGGCGCACGCGCGTCCGTCTCCACGTCGACGATCGCGGTCGCCCCGGTCCCTACGCCGCGCGCAGCCACCGCGTGATCCCGGTGACGTCGCTGCCGCTGGCCACCGCGGAGCTGGCGGATGCGGCACCGCTCGGCGAGACGTTCACGAGCGGCGAGAGTGTGGACATCCTCGCGCCGTCGTCCGGGGGAGTACGTCTGGTTATCGGTGCGCAGAAGCCGTCGATCATCACCGAGGTTGTGGGCGATCGTGAGTTCCGCCTGTTCGATACCGGTTTTTGGCAGGTGCACCGCGGTGCGGCCGCTCTGCTCACCGATGTCGTCGCCGGAATGGTCGACGACTCCAGGTTCGACCCCACGGCGGCCAATCTCGACCTCTACGGCGGTGTCGGGCTGCTCGCGGCCGCGGTCGCCGATCGCTTCGGCAGCACAACACGGATCACCTCGGTCGAGAGTGATTCGGCCGCGACCGACTTCGCCTCGGACAACCTCAGCGAGTGGATCGGTGCGCGGGCCGAGACCGCCCGCGTCGAACGATGGATGCCACGGCTCGCCGCCGACGCGTCCGCTCCGGAACGCGCGCGCCTGTCCCGTTCCACCATCGTTCTGGACCCGCCCCGCGCCGGCGCTGGACGCGACGTGGTCGACGCGATCGCGGCCGTCTCGCCCGCGCAAGTGGTGTACGTGGCGTGCGACCCCGTCGCCTTCGCGCGCGACGTCGAGTACTTCTCCGGTCACGGCTACACACTCGAGGCGCTGCGAGCGCTCGACCTCTTCCCGAACACCCACCACGTCGAAGCGGTCGGTCGATTGGTTCGTACCTCCTCGCGGTGATGCCCGTCGATCCCACGGTGACTCCCCGCCGTCGGTACTATGGGTTCAGACTCGAGAGGACCCGACATGCCGCCTGAGGCCGCCACCGCACCGACTGCCCAGTCGACTGTGCGCGTCGCCGTGGTCGATGACCACGAGTCGGTGCGCCTCGGCCTCAAGGCCGCGTTCCTCGATGAGGGTTACGAGTTCGTTCTCGAGGCACCAACGGTTCCCGACCTCATCGCGGGTTTGAACGGTCAATCCGTCGATGTTGTTGTGCTCGATCTCTCTCTCGGCGACGGCTCCTCCGTCACCGAGAATGTCAAGAGTGTGCAGGCGACCGGCTCGGCTGTGCTCGTCCATTCGATCGCCGACCGCGTCGCCAGTGTGCGAGAGGCGCTCGCCGCGGGAGCGGCGGGTGTCATCCCGAAGTCGTCGGCGACCAAAACGGTGCTCGCGGCCGCAGCGACCGTGGCCCGTGGTGAGGTCCTCAACAACCTCGAATGGGCGACGGCGATCGACGCCGATCGCGACTTCGCCAAGGCACAGCTCGGTCGTCGGGAACGTGAGATCCTCCACCTCTACGCCTCCGGGCTCCCGCTCAAGCTCGCTGCACAGCAGTTGGGTATCGGCTATTCGACCGCGCGGGAATACCTCGATCGCATTCGGGTGAAGTACGTCGAGGTTGGGCGCCCCGCGCCTACGAAGGTCGACCTGCTTCGTCGCGCGGTCGAGGACGGCATCCTGCCGGGGCTCGACCCGGACGGCGGCGATGCCCGATAGGGCCTCTGCGCCGCCAGAGTTGAGGGGCAAACAGCCCAGGAACCCGATCAGCAGTAAGCAGATCGAGAAGGTCATCTCTCGTTCGGTCGCTGTATTCGGCCTTGTCTTCGCAGCCCAAACCGTGCCGTGGTTGCTAGGTCAGACCGATGAGGCCTACCCGATTTGGCTGTGGACGGTGGTGCCTCTCCTCGCGGGCCTCCTCATCGTTGTCAACGTGGCCTCGTTCGCCCAAAGGTGGGTGCGGCCGGCGCATGGCACCTTCGCGATCGTTTATCTCCTCGTACTCGCCTCGTGGCCTTTCGCGGTGCTGCCGGGAGCTGCCGTCTTCACGGGTATCCACTGGTTGAACTACCTCATCACCGTGGCGACGGCGATGGCGGCGATCGCCTTCACCTGGCCGGTCGCGACCGTGTACCTCTTTGTTGCGCCCCTGCTCTACTCCATCGTGCGCGCGACACCGGTCGGCGGCGGCGCGTCATGGCAGCTCGCGGTGCTGGAGGGCATGTACGCACTCATCCTGGGTGGTGCCGTGCTCATCATCGTGCAGATGCTGAGGTACGCGGCGGCGACCGTCGATCAGGCCCAGGCGACCGCTCTCGACCGTTACGGGCACGCCGTTCGACAGCACGCCACGGAGGTTGAGCGCGTTCACGTCGACGCGATCGTTCATGACAGCGTGCTCACGACTCTCCTGTCCGCGGCTCGGGCGTACACACCGGAGGCCAAGGCGCTTGCCGCGACGATGGCGGGCAACGCCATCGGACACCTCGAGGATGCCGCGCTCGCCTCACCCGAGGACGATGCGACGGTGCGAACGTCAGCACTCGCCGGTCGCATCGTCGAATCGGCGTCGACCTTCTCGGAGCGGTGGGAGATCCGCTCGGGCAGCCTCGGCACCGGCTCGTTGCCGGCCGCGGCCGCGGAGGCCCTCCATTCGGCCTCCGTGCAGGCGATGGTCAACAGCTCGCAGCACGCCGGCGACGGTGACGTGGTGCGCTGGGTCGCCGTTCGCGGCCTGCGGCCCTCGGGCATCGAGGTTGTGGTGGCCGACACCGGTGCGGGGTTCGACCTGTCGAGCATCCCGCGGGAGCGTCTGGGTGTGCGGGTGTCGATCATCGAGCGGGTCGCCAGCGCCGGCGGCCGCGCCGTAATCCAGTCGAGCCCCGGGGAGGGGACCATCATCACGATCCGGTGGCCAGCTCAGCCCGCCGTTACACCGGTTGTTCCCGATGCGAGCGACTTCCTCGTCGCTGATGAGCGGGAGAGTGGGGCGCGCGCATGAACATCGGGGTTCCCCGCTACATCATCGTGGGTGTCGCGGCTCTCTTCTCGGCGTACCACCTCGTGCTCGCCACCTACACGATCGACATTCCCCGCAACCCCGTGCCCGTGTTCGTGGCGATGGGGCTCTACGCGGTCGCCACGATCATCAGCCTGCTTCCCCTCGGGCCGACGAGAATGCCCATCTGGATGGCCGCGTTCAATTTCGCCATTGTTGTCGCGATCACCTTGCTGGTCTCGACCGAGATCGATTTCAACCGCCCGGGTGGCACGGGGTATGCGACGTGGTACGTCGCGGCGAGCGGTACGCTCCTGACCATCACGTCGACACGCCAGCGGCACACCTTTGCCTGGCTCGGCATCGGATTTTTGGTCGCCCAATCCGCGGTACTCGTCGGCCCCGGACTATTCGCTCTCGGAATTGTCGGTTCCGCCTCGTGGGTGGCCGTCTCCCACGTGCTCAGCAGGGGACTCGCCAAAGCGTCGAAGGATGCCCATCGCTTCGCTCTCGCCGAGCGCGAGGCCACGGACTGGCAGGCCGCTCAGGAGGCTCACGTCTACGAGCGCCAGTTCCGGCTGGGTCAGACGAGCGCGATGGCACTCGGGATGCTCCGCCAGATCCAGGAAAGCGGTGGAGAGCTCACCGATGCCCAACGACAGGAATGCCTGCACCTCGAGGGCGCGATCCGCGACGAGATCCGGGGGCGCAAGCTTCTCAACGATGCCGTACGGGAGGAAGTCATGGCTGCCCGACGCCGTGGGGCGACCGTGACCCTCCTCGACGAGGGTGGAATCGACGATCTGTCGGAGGAAGACCTCGAGCGTGTGCTCGATCGACTTGCCCTCGCGATCCACGACACCAACGCCGACAAAATCATCGCGCGAACCGTGCCGGAGGGCTCGGATGTCGCCGTCACCGTTGTTGGGCTGCACACGGTTGCCGACGGGGATGCGGTCGCACTCGGGCAGGATTCCCTCGAGGAGGACGAGGTGGATCTGTGGTTGGAGATTCCCCGCACGACCGAACGGGTCGCGGTTGCCTCTGCCAACTAGCGGCGGGGCGTGTCGTAGTTCGGGGGTTAAATGATTCGGGTCAGGGCGATAACCCGAATATCGCCCTGACCCGCCCCCAAGGCATTGGCCCGCTTACCCTAGTCGGCCACTGCCTGGCGGTGCCTCGATGAAGCACCTAGTACGACCAATAGTGCACCTCGCAGAACGAGGATTCTAGTCATCACTTTGGGGGACAAGGGGTACGTACCCCGATATACCCCTCAACATCGGCGCGAATTGTGACGGTGATCCGGGTGTCACACGGCCTCGATCGGGGTACAGGCGCGTGCACGCTGCAGATGAAATCATCTGCCGAGCATCGTGCAGACGGACGAAAACGTCCGATCACACAACGGAATCCGTCGTTCCGTCACCCGTGGCGCCAGGCACCGGGACCCGGGGCGAGGGTGCCACGCAGTGCCCGACGACCGAGCATCCACTGGCTGGGAATCTCCGGCGACGCGGTTTGTGCGTCCGCGAGTTCCTCGAGAGAGGCCGTGAGCACCGCAGTGACGGCGGCGATCTCCTCGGGGGTTGCGTTTTTGGAGACGATGCGGATGTCGCTGACCGTCGTTTCGCGATCGGTCATAGCGGGATGTTGCCGTGCTTCTTGGCGGGCAGCGATGCGCGCTTGGTGCGCAGGGCGCGAAGTGCCTTGACGACGGCGACACGCGTCGCAGCGGGCTCGATCACACCGTCGAGTTCGCCACGCTCGGCGGCGAGGAACGGGGATGCGACGTTGTAGGTGTACTCGTTGGCGAGCCTCGTGCGAACCGCCGCGACATCCTCACCGGCCTCCTCGGCCGCCTTGATCTCACCGCGATAGAGGATGTTGACGGCACCCTGGCCGCCCATGACGGCGATTTCCGCCGTCGGCCACGCGTAGTTGAGGTCTGCCCCCATCTGCTTCGACCCCATCACGATGTAGGCCCCGCCGTACGCCTTGCGTGTGATGACGGTGACGAGCGGCACCGTCGCCTCCGCGTAGGCGTACAGGAGTTTCGCGCCGCGACGGATCACACCCGTCCACTCCTGATCGGTGCCAGGAAGGTAACCGGGAACGTCGACGAGAGTCAGGATCGGGATCGAGAACGCGTCGCAGAACCGGAGGAAGCGCGCCGCCTTCTCGCCGGCGTCGATGTTGAGGGTGCCCGCCATGGCTTGCGGTTGATTGGCGATGACACCCACCGTGCGTCCCTCGACGCGGCCGAAACCCACAACGATGTTGGGCGCGAAAAGCGGCTGCGTCTCGAGGAAGTCACCGTTGTCGACGATGTGCTCAATGATCGACGTCACGTCGTACGGCTGGTTCGGCGAGTCCGGAACGATCGCGTTGAGCTTGCGGTCCTCGTCGGTGATCTCGAGTTCGACATCGCTGTCGTACACGGGAGGGTCGGAGAGGTTGTTGTCGGGCAGGAAGCTGATGAGGGTGCGCGCGTACTCGAGCGCGTCATCCTCGTCGCTCGCGAGATAGTGAGCGACACCCGAGACCGTGTTGTGGGTGAGGGCACCCCCCAGCTCCTCCATGCCGACGTCCTCGCCCGTCACGGTTTTGATGACATCGGGGCCGGTCACAAACATCTGGCTGGTCTTGTCGACCATAATCACAAAATCGGTGAGGGCCGGCGAATACACGGCACCGCCCGCGGCAGGACCCATGATGATCGAGATCTGCGGGATGACACCGGAGGCCTGGGTATTACGGCGGAAGATTTCACCGTACTTACCGAGGGCGACAACACCCTCCTGGATTCGAGCGCCACCGGAATCGAGCATCCCGATGATGGGGACACCCGTCTTGATCGCGTGATCCATGACCTTGATGATCTTCTCGCCAGCAACCTCGCCGAGGGAGCCGCCGAAGATCGTGAAGTCCTGTGAGTAGACGGCGACCTGACGGCCGTGGATGGTTCCGAGACCGGTGACGACGGCGTCGCCGTACGGCCTCTTGTTCTCCATACCGAAGGCGTGGGTGCGGTGCCTGACGAACTCGTCGAGTTCGACAAACGAACCGTGATCGAGGAGCTCCTCGATGCGCTCCCTCGCGGTCTTTTTGCCTTTCGCGTGCTGCTTCTCGATGGCTGCCTCGCCACTCGCGGTGACCGCCTCGTGGTAGCGCACCTTGAGATCGGCGATGCGGCCTGCGGTCGTGGAGAGGTCGGGCGTCGGAGTCTGCTCGGTCACGCAGCCACTCTACCGACGACGCGCCGGGAGGCCTTGGTGGGCACCTACATCAGTTGGTGCCGAATATTGGTGACTACCCTGGGCGGATGCACGTGGAGTGGGTCACCTCAACGGAGTCGACCAATGCCGATCTCGTGCGCCGTGCCTCCGAGCGACCACTGGCGCCGCTCGAGGCTCTCGCGACCACGGACCAGACGGCGGGGCGAGGGCGCCAAGGCCGCAGCTGGACGGCCCCGGAGGGCACGGCGCTTGCGATCTCCCTCTTCGTTCCGCACGTATCGAGCTGGCTGCCCCTCCTCACCGGGCTCGCCATGACACGCGCCGTGCAACGCCTCGTACCCGCGCCAGCCACGGTGAGCCTCAAATGGCCGAACGACGTGCTCATCGCGGAGCGCAAGGTATCCGGCATCCTCGGCGAGGTCGTACCGGGCGGTGCCGTGATGGGGGCCGGCCTGAACTTGAGTATGTCCGAGGCGCAGCTGCCCGTTCCCACGGCGACGTCGCTCGCGCTCGAAGGCGCAGCCGGTGTGACCGCGGAGACCGCCGCGCAGGGGTACCTGGCGGAGTTCGAGGCGCTCTGGCAGGTGTTCTCGGCGAGCGGGTACAACGCTGCGCACGGCCTTCGGGATGCGGTGTCCTCAGCCTGCGGAACCCTGGGGCGACGGGTTCGAGTCGAGTTACCGGATGATGCGGTGCTTGTCGGGGTCGCGGCATCCCTCGACGCCGACGGCCGACTGGTGGTGGAGCGCGACGGCCAGAAGATCACCGTCGCTGCCGGCGATGTCACCCACGTGAGGACAACGTGACCGACAGCCCCGACTATGGGGACACCGGGGCAACCGAGGAGTGGGTGATCGCGCGGTTGCGTCCACACGCGAGGAGGCTGGTCTGGCCGGTGCTCCTGCTGCTGGCAGTGGCAGGCGGCACGGGTTTCGGATATGGGCGTCTCCCGGAGGAATGGCAGAACCTCGCCATCCTCGCGCTCGCGGCCGTTCTGGTGCTCGCGGGGTGTCTTGCACCGTTTCTGCGTTGGCTCGCGTCGACGTATGTGATCACGAGCGAGCGCACCATCATCCGCCACGGGGCACTCGTTCGCTCCAGGCAGGAGGTACCCCATTCGCGGGTTCGTGACATCGTGCTGCGGCGCGGTGCGCTCCAGGCCGCGTTTCGCAGCGGCGATGTGATCCTCGTGGTCGGCCGCGGACACGAGATCGAGTTGCGCGATGTGCCGCGGGCGAGGCTCGTTGTGGCGGTGCTCGACGATCTCATCGACGAAGACGACCCAGATGATCTGTACGAAACATCCATCGGATAGGGTTCAGCCGTGAAAATCTCAGTAATCGGATGTGGCTACCTGGGGGCAGTCCACGCCGCGTGTATGGCAGAACTGGGGCATGACGTCGTGGGGATCGACGTCGACGCCGCCAAAATTGCCAGTCTTGCGGCGGGCGCAGCCCCATTCTTCGAGCCGGGACTTCCCGAGCTCCTCTCCAGCGGTGTCGCGAGCGGCCGGCTACGGTTCTCGACCGACATCGCGGAAGCACGCGGCGCGACAGTGCACTTCGTCGCCGTTGGCACCCCTCAGAAACCCGGAAGCGATGCGGCCGACCTGAGATTCGTCGATGCATCGTTCGAGGCGCTCCTCGAGCACGTCGGCCCGGGTGACCTCGTCGTCGGCAAGTCGACGGTGCCCGTCGGTACTGCTTCTCGGCTCGCCGAAACCGTGGAGGCGGCCGGGGCCACCCTCGCGTGGAACCCCGAGTTCCTGCGAGAAGGCTTCGCCGTGCAGGACACCATCAGCCCGGATCGCCTCGTGTACGGCGTCCGTGATGGGGATGACACGTCCGTGGCGACACTCGACGCCGTGTACGCCTCGGCGATCGCCGCCGAAACACCGCGCCTGGTCACCGACTACGCGACCGCCGAACTCGTGAAGGTCGCCGCGAACGCGTTCCTCGCCACCAAGATCTCCTTCATCAACGCCATGTCCGTCGTCGCGGATGCGACGGGGGCCAACATCACCCAGCTCGCGGATGCCATCGGGCACGACGCGAGGATCGGACGCCGCTTCCTCAACGCGGGAGTGGGATTCGGTGGCGGATGCCTGCCGAAGGACATCCGCGGCTTCATGGCCCGTGCCGACGAGCTCGGGGTGGGGGAGTCCCTCGCATTCCTCAAGAACGTCGACGCCATCAACCTCGCCCAGCGCGAGCGTGTTGTCCAGCTCGCCGTCGAGGCCGCCGGGGGAGACCTCACGGGCACACGCGTCGCCATCCTCGGCCTCGCGTTCAAGCCGGACTCGGACGACGTGCGCGACTCGCCAGCGCTTGACGTTGCCGCACGCCTCGTCTCGCTCGGAGCCATCGTGAAGGCCACCGATCCGGAAGCCATCGAAACCTCTCGGCGCGTGCATCCCGACCTCGACTACGTCGCGACCGTCGACGAGGCGGCAGCGGAAGCAGACATCGTGGTGCTACTGACCGAGTGGAAGCAGTACCGCGAACTCGACCCGGCAGAACTGGCCTCGATCACGTCCGGTCGCACGATCATCGACGGGCGCAACGTGCTCGACTCGAGCCGCTGGCGCGGGGCGGGCTGGGAGTATCGCGGTCTCGGTCGCCCGTAGTACGTGGGGTCCCGAGGGGCGTTGTCGAAGCCACCGAACGAGGTGTCGCGGGGTCGCAGGTTTCGAGACGCGCACCTGCGGTGCGCTCCTCAACCAGCGGGGTGAGTGTTACCTGGTGGTTGAGTAGCCGCGGCGCAGCCCGGCGTTATCGAAACCACCACACGGCGTTCCCGAGGCGCTGGGCGGGATAATGGGGCGTTAGCTCGGCGAAAGGATCACTGTGCGCGTTGGAGTCATCGGCGGAGGTCAGCTGGCACGGATGATGGTGCCCCCGGCCATCGAGCTCGGGCTGAAGATCTCGGTGCTCGCCGAGTCCGAAGGAAGTTCGGCGGGGATCGCCGCTACCGCCGTTGGCGACTACCGTGACGCGCAGACCGTCCTCGATTTCGCCGAGACCGTCGACGTCGTCACCTTCGATCACGAACACGTGCCGCAGGAGGTGCTGCGCGCGCTCGTCGACGCGGGTGTCGCCGTGCATCCCGGCCCGGATGCCCTCCTCTACGCCCAGGACAAGCTCCGCATGCGCGAGCGGCTCAGCCAGTTGGGGCTCCCCGTTCCCGGGTGGGCCGCGGTGGAGACGCCGTCCGCGCTCGACGCGTTCCTCGCGGAGTACGGCGGCCGCGCAGTCGTGAAGACGCCGCGCGGCGGCTACGACGGTAAGGGTGTGCGGGTCGTGTCATCCGCCACCGAGGTCGCCGACTGGTTCGGCGACGGCCCGCTGCTCGTCGAGGAGCTCGTTAGCTTCCGGCGCGAACTCTCTCAGGTGCTCGCGCGCAGGCCGTCCGGCGAGATCGCGCTGTGGCCGGTCGTCGAGTCGATCCAACGCGACGGTGTGTGCGCCGAGGTTATCGCCCCGGCGCCCGCCTCGGCCGGTCGTGTCGCAGACATGGCGGCCGATATTGCCACCGCCGTGGCGGAAAACCTCGGGGTGACCGGTGTGCTTGCCGTTGAGCTCTTCGAGACCACCGACGACCGGATCCTCGTCAACGAACTCGCGATGCGCCCGCACAACAGTGGGCACTGGACCATCGACGGGTCGACGACCAGTCAGTTTGAGCAGCACCTGCGCGCGGTGCTCGACCTGCCGCTGGGAGCGACCGGATGCCGTGACCCCTGGAGTGTCATGGTCAACATCTTCGGCGGCCTCGCGCCCGAACGAATGCCGCTCGCTCTTGCCGACCCAACGGCGAAGGTGCACGGTTACGGAAAAGAGCCGCGTCCCGGCCGCAAAGCCGGGCACGTGACGGCCGGTGGCGAGGACCTCGACGACGTCGTTTTCCGGGCGCGTGCCGCAGCAGCAATCTTTGAGGATTGACCCATACCCTTGTCGGGTGACTGAACCCGCAACCGTCGCCATCGTGATGGGCTCCGACTCCGATTGGTCGGTCATGTCCGCCGCGGCGGACGCCCTCACGGAATTCGGAATCAGCCATGACGTTCAGGTCGTCTCGGCACACCGCAGCCCGGAGAAGATGATCGAGTTCGGCAAACTCGCCGCCGGTCGTGGGTTCCGCGTCATCATCGCGGGGGCCGGTGGCGCAGCCCACCTCCCCGGAATGCTCGCCTCCGTCACAACGCTTCCCGTCATCGGTGTTCCCGTGCCCCTGGCCAAGCTCGACGGTCTCGATTCGTTGCTGTCGATCGTGCAGATGCCCGCAGGCATCCCGGTCGCGACCGTCTCGATCGGGGGTGCGCGCAATGCGGGCATCCTGGCCGCTCGTATCCTCGCCTCCGGCGACCCTGAGCTCACCGCAACGCTCGACGCCTACGCCGAATCGCTCGCAGCTCTCGTCGAGGAGAAGAACGCGGCATTGGGCCGCGACCGGTGACCACGGCATCTCCCACGGTCCGGTTTCCGGATACTAATCATCCGGAGGGTATGACCCGCCGGGCCTGGTGGTTGGTCGGCCTCAACATCCTGGTGCCGGGGTCCGCGCAAATGCTCGCCGGTAACCGCAAACTGGGTCGGTTTGGCGTCGGCGCGACGTTCACCCTGTGGGCGGTCATCGTGCTTGGTGTTGTGCTCTATTTTGTGTGGCCGACCGGTGTCTACACGATTGCGACAACCTCCATCACGTTGTGGGTTGTCGCCGCTGTGCTGCTCTTTTACGCGGTGCTCTGGGTCATCCTCACCCTCGACACGCTGCGTCTCACCCGCATCGTGAAGACGCTCCCGTCCGCGCGTGCAGCGATCGCCGGGTTGGCGACCGTTGCCATGGTGCTTTTCGCGGGCGGTGCGGGGTACGCCGCGTACCTCGCGACAACCGCGGGTAGCTTCGTCGGCGACGTCTTCTCGGCGGCACCCCCCGAGCCACCCGTCGACGGTCGGTACAACATCATGCTTCTCGGTGCCGATGCCGGCCCCGATCGGGAGGGTCTGCGCCCCGACTCCATCACCGTGGTGAGCATCGATGCCGCGACGGGCGAGGCGACGATGATCGGGCTCCCGCGCAACTTGGAGTACGTGCCGTTCGCACCCGGTCCCCTTGCCGATAAGTACCCGAACGGCTACGGCGCCGATGACGGGTGTGAGGTTGACGTCTGTTACCTCAACTCCGTGTACACCGAAGTCGAGCTCATGAGTCCCGACATGTACCCGAACGCGATCGCCGACGGAAGCCAGCCCGGCATCGAGGCGATGCGGGATGCCGTGTCCGGTGTCACGGGCCTGACGATCCAGTACTACGTCCTCATCGAGATGCAGGGCTTCATCGACCTCGTGGATTCGCTGGGTGGTGTGGATGTGACCGTCGAGAACGCGGTACCGATTCACACCGACGAGACCTTTACGGAGGTCTCGGAGTGGATCGGACCTGGTGTTGTACATCTCGATGGATGGCACGCCCTCTGGTACGCACGATCCCGACACGACACGACGGACTACGACCGCATGGAGCGCCAGCATCAGCTCCAGGAGGCGATTCTCGAGCAGTCGAACCCCGCGAACGTCCTGAGTAAGTTCCAGGCCGTGGCCGCGGCGGGCGCGCGGCTCGTGGAGACCGACATCCCGCAGTCGACCCTCGGTTTGTTTGTTGAGCTCGCCACGAAGACCAAGGAACTGCCGATCACCCGCATCGAGTTGACTCCCGCAATGGACGTCGACCCCGAGTACCCCGACTACGACTACATCCACCAGCTCGTCGCCGATGCCACGGTGGTCGCGACGCCCGAGGAGTAGCCCTAGCCGCTACAGGTCGGCGTGGAGCTGCCAGACCTTCTCGGCGGCGCCGCGCCACGTGTACGCCTTAGCGCGGTCAATGCCGGCGTACCGCAGCCGCTGTGCGGTGGACTCATCGCTGAACACGGTATTGATTCCGTCGGCCAGTCGGCGGTCGAAGTCGTTGCCGTCGCGCTCCACTGTGATTCCGGCATCGACGGCGAGTTCGAGTGCCTCGGGGTCATCGGTGTGCACAACGGGAGTGCCGAGCGCGAACGCGTTCAGGATGGGCAGTCCGAATCCCACGGCAGGAGTCGTGTGCGCGAGCACGTCGGCTCGAGCGATCGCGGCAAGGGTGTCCGCGGGATCATCGGAACCCAGGGCCCGCACTCGACCGCTACGCAACCCCGCAGCATCCGCGGCACTCGCGAGCTCCTCGTCGCTCATTCCGGCTTCGGCGATCACGAGGTCGATGGCGTCGTGGACGTGGGACATGGCGCGCACGATCGACGTGATGTGGCTCGGCGACTCCGACTCGCCAACGGTCATCACGAACTTCTCCGGCAGCGACAGGCGCTCCGCGCGCTCGGCGACGTCGGCGGGAGTCGGGAGTTCCTCGGTGGGCGCCCCCGCAATGACACGAAGGCGATCGCCGATGTTCGCGATCTCCGCGAGTTCCTGGGCAACCACGTGATTGGGCACAACGATGGCGTCCGCGTAGCGCTCGGCGCGTTTGAGCATGGCCTTGTGCCACGCGACACTGCGAGCGGCAAGCTCATCGGGACGGGTCCAGGCGAGTGTGTCTCGCACCGTCACCGAGATCTGATCCCCGTCGTTGACCCGATCGTGCCGCCCTAGGGGCGCCAGGAGACTCGCGGCGTGGACGAGTCCGCTTCCCGGGAGGCGTGTGAATCCGTGTTGCCACGCCGCGGTGAGTTCGCGACGGGCCAGCGCGCTCTTGTGTAGGTGGCGTAACCCCGGCAGGCGATCGGCGATGGCGTCGTAGTCGGGTTCGGGGGATGCCGCGACGAACCCTTCGACGATGCATCCGCGCGGTGCTGCCTCGATGAGCGCGGCAGTGAGCTCCGACGCGTAACTCTTGGCGCTTCCGTCCTTGCCGGAGACCATGTCATCGAGGATGACTCGTAGCGTCGTCATGGGGTACACCTGCTCACCTGAGAAAGGTACAGGAATGAACCTCGCGTCACGATCCTCCGATGCCGTCGCCGACTCCCTGCCCGCGCTGCATAGCGATCGTCCCATATCGACCTGGGAGACCCCGTCGGGCGCGGGGGCACGGGAATGTTACGGTACATCGCAGAAAGGTGAGTCCGCGAAGCGATATGAAGACGATCTCCTACATCTTCCCCATCTACAACGAGGCGAAGAACATCCCGCTTCTCTACGAGACCGTCTCAGCTGTCACCCAGCCGCTGCGCGACCGGTACAACCTGCAGTTCGTTTTCGTCAACGACGGGTCGCGGGATGAATCGATCGACATGCTTCGCGGCATCCAGGCGACCGATCCCTCCGTGGTGGTCGTGGATTTTGCCCGAAACTACGGGCATCAGATTGCCGTCACGGCAGGCATCGATTACGCCGACGGTGACGCGATCATCATCATGGACAGCGACCTGCAAGACCCGCCCAGGGTGAGCCTCGAACTCATCGAGAAGTGGGAGGAGGGCTTCGACGTCGTCTACGCGGTGCGGGCCAGCCGCAAGGATTCGTTTTTCAAACGCACGACGGCGCACGCGTTCTACTGGCTTCTGCACACCGTCGCCGACATCGACATTCCTCGAAACACGGGGGATTTCCGCCTCATCGATCGTCGTGTTGCCGAGGAGCTCAAGCGCTACACCGAGCGCAACCGCTTCCTCCGGGGAATGGTCAGCAACATCGGCTTCAAACAGACCGGGGTGCTCTTCGACCGCGACGAGCGCAATGCGGGCGAGACGGGGTACCCGTTCAAGAAGATGTGGTCGTTCGCGCTCGACGGGTTCTTCAGCTTCTCGAGTGCTCCGCTGAAGGCGATCAGCAGGCTGGGTTACGGCATGGCGGTGCTGAGCCTCCTGGGTGCGCTCTACGCGTTTACCGTGCGCGTGTTTTTCCCCGAAACCGTGATCGAGGGCTGGACGTTCATCGTCATCTCGGTGTTCCTTGTTGGGGGCATCCAGCTCATCATGCTGGGTGTGCTGGGCGGGTACATCGGCCGCATCTACACCGAGGTGCAGAACCGGCCGCTCTACAGCGTGCAGAGCGTCTACGCGAGCGCTGGGCGGCGAGCGAACGGATGACACCGGCCGATGCTCCCCGTGAGCGCTCCGCCATCGGCAGGCTCCTTCACGACCATCGTGTGCGGTTTCTCGCCGTCGGCGGGACCAACACGCTCGTCGGGTACCTCGTGTTCACCGCGCTCACCCTGTGGGTGTTCGGGCAGGTCCCGTTTGGCTACCTGATCTCGCTCGTTCTCTCCTACGCCGTCTCCATCACTCTCGCGTTCTGGCTCTATCGCACCTTCGTGTTTGTCGTGAAGGGGCGGGTGCTCACCGACTTCGTGAAGTTTGTGGGGGTCAACCTCGTGGCCATCGGGGTCAACGCGGTGCTGCTGCCGTTTTTTGTCGAGGTGGTCGGCCTGCATCCGCTCGTCGCTCAGGCCATCAGTCTCGTGATCACGACACTCGTGAGCTATTTCGGGCACAAGCACGTGTCGTTCAGGAGGCCGTCGGCGCCGCCGCAGGGGGATGAGGGCCCGGTCAGTCGGTGATGCGGTAGACCTCGAGTGTGCAGCCGCCGAGCTCACCGCGCGCAAACGCGGCGGTTTCGGAGATAGCCGACACGATGTTCCACGGTTCGATCCCGGTCCGCTCGCGCGGGGGTACAACGTCAACCTGCAGAACGAGTGGGTAGTCCGCGCGGATCGCGTCGTACATCGCTCGCTCGTCCGCGTACTTCTCCGCCGTCCAGAAGCGATCGTGTACGCAGCTCGACAGAGCGAAAAACTCCCGCTCGTCGTCGATGGGCACGACGCGATCGCCTTCCCAGCGAACGAAGTCGTCGAGGAACATGGGGCCGTTGGGCACGAGCGGCGAGAACCCTTCGTCGACCGCCGTCGTCCGGGTCACGCCGAAGTCGGCGTATGCCTGCGCTGATTCGATGCGGGAGTCGGGCGCGAGAAGCCTGGCAACCACCGCGATCGACCCGGTGCCGAGGTTGAGGAGTACGAGCACCGCGACGGCGGCGGCGACGGGTGTGCGCCATCTCCGGGCATCCCACCGCTGACCGACAAAACGGTAGACGTACCAGCCGCCAATCGCGGCGAAGAGCAGCGGCGACAGGAACATGGGGATCGCCCAGCGCTCCCAGTGCAGCGCCACAACACTCAGGATGATCCACGTGACGAATCCGAGGGCCAGCGGGAGGGCGATGAGGCGGCGCATCCGGATCGCCAACACCACCCCGAGGATCGAGGCGAGAGTCAGGAGCACACCGGCGACAACGACATAACTCTCGGCGTAGAACAGCATGTTGCCACCCCAGCCGAGGCCGTCTGCCCCGCTGTGCTCCGTGCGCGCCTCCTTCTGGATCGCCGTGACCACACCCGTGATGTTGGTGAACAGCACGGGCGAGATCACGAAAAGGAAAACGACGACACCCGCAATCGCGGCGGCGCCGTGGCCGAGGATACGCAGCGGTCGTCGATCTCGCAGGGCGACAACGACAACAACGATGGCGATCATGACCGCCGAGATCGCACCGGGATATTTGATGGCGATGGAGATGGATACTCCTGCGCTCGCCACGAGAAGACTCACCAGACCGGGTCGTGAGACGTAGTACATGAGCGCGAGCATGACGACCATCGACGCGAGCGCGAGCGGGATGTCCGGTGTCGCGTAGTGCGAATGCTGCACGAACGGCGGGAAGAGCGCGAAGAGCACGGCGGCGATCGCTCCGACCGAGCGCGAGAAGCGTCGACCGATGGCGGCCGCGACGGCGATCATCGCCGTTCCGAGGATCGCCGTGATCAGTCGGGAGATCAGGAGGAACGTGCCGGGGTCGCTCGCATAGGCGACCGGAACGGGCATCCCGTGGAGGCCGACCGAGTACAGGGTGTAGGCGAGGTAGCTGAGCTTGATCTCAACGTGGTCGGGACGCAGGAACAGGGACGGCTCGAACGAGTTGCGGGCGGCCATGTCGACGGCACCCTGGACGATCGTCCACTCATCGGGGTGCAGCCCGTACGGGAGACCCCAGCGTGTGCCGAGAATACGCAGGATGCCGCCAACGAGCACCGCGGCGAGCACCACGATGGTGCTGCCGCGGAGCCACGTTCTCGGTGTGCTGCGCGAGGTCACGTCAGAGCGCGGCGCGGGCCTTGAGGGGCTCCCACCACGCGCGGTTGTCGCGGTACCACTGCACGACGTCGGCGAGGCCCTGCTCGAACGGCACCTGCGGCTCGTAGCCGAGCTCGGCCTGGATCTTGGAGATGTCTACCGAGTAGCGCAGGTCGTGACCGAGACGGTCGGCCACGCGGTCGACGTACGACCAGTCCTTCCCCGTTGCCTCGAGAAGCATCTCGGTGAGCTCCTTGTTGGTGAGCTCGGTGCCACCGCCGATGTTGTAGATCTCGCCGGCGCGACCGCGAGTGAGCACCATGGCGATGCCGCGGGTGTGGTCGTCGACGTGCAGCCAGTCGCGGATGTTGTTGCCCTCGCCGTAGAGCGGAACGTGCTTGTCGTCGATGAGGTTCGTGACGAACAGCGGGATGACCTTCTCCGGGAAGTGGTAGGGGCCGTAGTTGTTCGAGCAGCGGGTGATCGAGAGGTTCAGTCCGTGCGTGCGGAAGTAGCTGCGGGCGAGGAGGTCGCTACCGGCCTTCGACGCCGAGTAGGGGGAGTTCGGTTCGAGCGGGCGGGTCTCGTCCCACGAGCCCTCGGCGATCGAGCCGTAGACCTCGTCGGTCGAGACGTGGACAAAACGCGGGGTGCCGTTGCGCAGCGCAGCATCGAGGAGGCGCTGGGTGCCGAGCACGTTGGTCTCGACGAAGATGCCGGAGTCGCGCACGGAGCGGTCGACGTGGGATTCCGCGGCGAAGTGCACGATCGCGTCGACGCCGGGGAGCGTGGCATCCAGCAGCTCTGCGTCGCGGATGTCGCCCTGCACAAACGAGTAACGGGGGGAGTCGGCGACGGGCGCGAGGTTCTCCAGGTTGCCGGAGTAGGTGAGTGCGTCGTAGACGACGACGTCGGCTCCCTCGAGGCCGGGGTAGGCGTCCTGAAGGGTACGGCGGACGAAGTTGGAGCCGATGAAACCGGCGCCGCCGGTGACGAGAATTTTCATGGGGTTACCAGATACCAATCGTTATGAGCAGTCCAATTATCCGCTGATCGCGCGGTCGGCGGCGCAATCGCGGGGTGAGACGGGCCAGGGCGCGGCGGTTTCGCCACCCGGAGCCCTCCAACAAAGACAGGATGTGGAGCAGCTGGGGCCGCCCGGATTCGGGAGCGACGTGGGCCGCGACCCGGGTGAGAAGGGTCGCGTGGTGACGCAGCCAGTGCTCACGGATGAGGCGCAGGCGCTCCATCGCGGCGCCCACACCCTGGTTCGAGCCGAGCACGTTGCTGTCGTGCTGCCGGTAGTCGACACTCGGGTACCCGTCGATGTGCCAGAGCCACCCCTTCGCCCTCGCGATGGCGTAGATGAGGGAGTCGTGGTACTCGACCTCGCGGGCATCCTGGTTCGAGCGCAGTGTCTCGCGTACGAGGTTGATGAGTCGGGGCGTGAGGAGGAAGCTGCATCCGGGGCCTGGGCTCTCGAGCAGGTAGTCGAACTCACGCTGCGGATAGTCCTTGCGTACGAGTTGTGTTTTCCCGTCGCTCCAGAACGAAAGCACGCTCGACGAGACGCCGTCGAGACCGTTCGCGAGAATGCCTGCGTGACGAGCCAGTTTGTCGGGCCGCCAGCGATCGTCCTGGTCGGAGAACGCGACCAGTTCACCGTCACGAATCTCGGCCTGGTCGATCAGGCGGTAGAAGTTGCGTGCGGAACTCCCGCCCGTTCCGTCATCGGCGAGCACGGTCAGTCGCGGCTCGGTGGCGGCGCGGTCGGCGAGCCACCGCTGCGTCCCATCGCTCGAGCCGTCGTCGAGGGCGACGATACGAACATCCACGCCCTCCTGCGACAGGATGCTGTCGACCTGCTCGTCGAGCCACCGAACCCCGTTGTGGGTGGCCAGAAGCACGACGATGGTGGGGGTGGTGGATGCATTTCCACCGGTGTCGCGCATGGTCAACCATGGTACCGGCGAGACCCTAGGATCATCGTGAGCGTGAATTCATGACAACCGCTCATAGGGGAATCTCATGCTCGCTCGTCATCGTGTCGTCGCGGTCGCCGCCGCATCCATCCTCCTCGGAGCACTCGTGCAGCCGCTCGCCGCAGCGGCCGACGAGGCACCGCCGTTGGAGCAGATGACCGAGTTTCCGGCCGCGGAGTTCGCTGCCGAAGCATCCGAGGTCCCGGCAGAGCTTGCTGAGGCACTGGCGCGCGATGTTGACCTGACCCCCGAGGAGTACCTCGCTCAGGCCGCGGCCTCCCAGCTCGCCGTCGAGGTCGTCGACGGTCTCGAAGCGGCGGGTGTTGGTGTCGTCGCGTCGCGGCTCGAGGGAACCGAGCTCGTCGTCAACGTGGAGACCGAGGCGGATGCCGCGCTCGTCGAGTCCACGGGTGCGACCGCCAAACTCGGCCAGCCAGAGCCGCTGTGGGACCCGTCGGGCCTGACCCCCGAGTTCGCGGCTGACGTGTACGGCGGACAGGGATGGATCTTCCCGGGTGCCGCCGGTTGGTACCAGTGCTCCCTCGGCTTCGGCGGAAAGGCGCTTCCGAGCGGTCAGGGTCAGATCGCCACGGCTGGCCACTGCACCGAGGACATGATCAGCAATGGCTACATCCTCAACCAGCAGTACCCCAACGACGTGGGAACGCAGGGTGTCGCGCTCGGCTCGCGCATCGCAGGGACAACAACTGTGGGCACGGGTCTCGACGTCGGTCGTATCGGCGGTGGGTCCCACGTACTTAAGCCGTACCTCGCCCAGTGGGGTGGTGCAGCGGGGGCTCCACTGTCGTCGCTGCGCTCGGTCACAGGTGATGCGCAGCCCGTCACGGGAACGGCGATCTGCAAGTCGGGAAGCAAAACCGGCTGGTCGTGCGGAACCGTCGTGGAGACGGACTACCTCGCCGAGATCTGTGTGCAGAACTGCGGTGGATCGACCTCCGACGACGTCATTCAGACCGTGCGCTCGGTTGTCGCCCAGATCTGCGTACGCTCGGGAGATAGCGGCGGTGCTGCGGTTCTCGGGAACAAGGCGATTGGGATCACGTCGTGGGCAACGGGCGGGTCGAGCCCGTGCTCGACCGAAACCTACGCCGGCTTCTTCCAGATGGTCTCGCCCGGCGGCCTCGAGAGTGTCGCCTCCGCCTACGGATCGACGTGGGAGCTGAATGCGACGGTCACCTCGCCGACCGTCACCGCGTCGCCCTCCGGCAGCAACAACACGACACTCAGCGGAACGGTGCCGCACGCGGGCATCCGCTACACCGTCGACGTGCACATCGACGGCTCCCCGACACCCTTCGCCACCGCCAACGTCAACGCGGGAACCGGCGGGTGGTCGGTCAACGTGTCCTCCCTGCCCGCTGGCTTGCACTCCTACTCGGCGATCGCGCGCTACGGAACCCAGTCGGTGTCGGCGCCGACGACGGGTTACCTCAAGCGCGGCATGAACATCGATCGCATCCAGGCCGCCAACCGCTACCTCATGGCGGTGGAGATCTCGAAGAAGGCGTATCCGTCGGGCGGTGCTCCCGTCGTCTACGTCACCAACGGGGCCACCTATCCGGATGCCCTGTCCGCAGGACCTGCCGCGGCGCTGCAGGGCGGCGTGATGCTGCTCTCGACGCCCACCACGTTGCCCGTTGAGGTGCGCGACGAGATCATCCGCCTTGGCCCCGCTCGAATTGTGGTTGTCGGTGGTACCGCCACCGTCCCGGCGGACGTCTACAACGCGCTTGCCGCCCTGCAGCCCAACATCGAGCGCATCGGTGGCGCCAACCGCTACGAGGCGTCACGCAACATCGTCGCCGATGCGTTCTCCGGCGAGAACCCGACAACCGCTTACATCGCCACCGGCAAAAACTTCCCGGACGCACTCGGCGCCAGCGCCGCCGGAGCGGCGTTCGGCTGGCCTGTCATCCTCGTGGATGGAACCGCGACCACACTCGACTCTGCGACGATCACCCTGCTGAACAACCTCGGCGTCGACGAGATCAAGGTCGCGGGTGGACCCGCATCGGTGTCGAACGGCATCTTCAACGCGCTGAAGGCGGTCGACCCGACGCCGACGCGGCTGTCCGGAGCGAACCGCTACGAAGCATCCGCAAATATTGCGATCGATGCGTTCGGTGCCGGCGCGCCGGAGCGCGCCTACCTCGCGACGGGACTGAACTTCCCCGACGCGCTCGCTGGCGGGCCGCTCGCGGCCCAGACGGCGTCCCCGATCCTCGCCGTGCGCGACACGTGTGTGCCCGCGGAGAGCCTGTCCGCCCTCCAGCTGATGGAGTCGACGCACGTCACACTCCTCGGAGGTACGGCATCCCTCGGCACGGGGGTTGCCTCTCTCACTCGGTGCGCGTAAGCGGCCCCCGGTAGACTCACCCGGTGCAGATTCGAGAGTTGTCCATCCCGGACTCGTATGAAATCACCCCGATCCTCCGCGGCGACGACCGTGGTGTGTTCCTCGAGTGGTACCGCTTCGACAAACTCTCGGAGGTGATCGGGCACCCGCTCACGCTTCGTCAGGCCAACACGTCGGTCTCGAAGAAGGGTGTCGTTCGCGGCATCCACTTCGCCGACGTGCCGCTGGGACAGGCGAAGTACGTGACGTGTATGCACGGAGCCGTGCTCGACTACGTCATCGACATCCGGGTCGGGTCGCCCACCTTCGGGCAGTGGGATTCGGTGCTCCTCGACGATGTCGACCGGCGCGCGATCTACCTGTCGGAGGGCCTCGGTCACGCATTTGTCGCCCTCACCGAGGGTGCCGTTGTGAGCTATCTCGTCTCCGACACCTACAACCCGACCGGCGAGCACGGCATTGACCCGCTCGACACCGAGATCGGACTCGTCTTCCCGCCAGAGGCGGGGGAGCCCCTCCTGTCGCCGAAGGACACGGATGCCCCCACCCTCGCCGAGGCGGCGGAGCAGGGTCTCCTGCCGACGTGGGACGACATGAAGGCGTACTACGCAAGCCTGGGAGGCACGAACTGATGCGCGGAATCATCCTCGCCGGCGGATCCGGCACACGTCTGTGGCCCATCACCAAGGGCATCTCGAAGCAGCTCATGCCCATCTACGACAAGCCGATGATCTACTACCCGCTGTCGACCCTCATGATGGCCGACATCCGCGAGATCCTGATCATCACGACTCCCGAGTACAACGATCAGTTCCGCGCTCTGCTCGGCGATGGCTCTGACCTCGGTCTGCGCATCGAGTATGCCGTTCAGCCGAGTCCGGATGGCCTCGCCCAGGCGTTCATCATCGGTGAGGAGTTCATCGGCGACGAGTCGGTGGCGCTCGTACTCGGGGACAACATCTTCCACGGCACGGGCCTCGGCAGTTCTCTCCGCAAAAACGGCGACATCGACGGCGGCCTCATCTTCGCCTACCAGGTGGCCAATCCGACCGCCTACGGTGTTGTGGAGTTCGACGAGAACAACGTCGCGGTCTCCATCGAGGAGAAGCCGACGAAGCCCAAGAGCAACTACGCCGTGCCCGGCCTCTACTTCTATGACAACGACGTTGTCGAGATTGCCAAGACCATCGAGCCGAGTGCGCGCGGTGAGCTCGAGATCTCGACCATCAACGAGCGTTACCTCGAGGCCGGTCGCCTGCAGGTGCAGGTGCTCGATCGCGGAACGGCCTGGCTCGACACGGGCACGTTCGAGTCGATGATGCAGGCCTCAGAGTACGTGCGTGTGATCGAGGACCGTCAGGGCTTCAAGATCGGGTGCATCGAGGAGATCGCGTGGCGCGCCGGCTGGATCGACGACGCGCAGCTTGCCGTGCTCGCCGCCCCGCTGCAAAAGAGCGGCTACGGGAGCTACCTGCAGCGGCTGCTCGCGGCAGACGACTGACCACGAAAACTGACGGGCGCGTCAGACCGCGCGGAACGCCGCCCACGTGGAGGCGATCATGTCGTCGAGACCGCGCCCCGCAGTCCAGCCCAGTCGGTGAAGTCGCGAGCTGTCGGCGACCACGGTCGCGGGGTCGCCCGCGCGGCGCGGTAGCACCACGGGTTCAACGTCGGCGCCGGTGATGGCGATGGCTCGATCGACCACCTCGCGCACACTGATGCCAACACCCGTTCCCACGTTGAACGTGCTGTAGCTCCCGGGGTTGCCGGGTAGGTGCTCCGAGACGTAGAGGTGCGCCGAGGCGAGATCGACGACATCGATGTAGTCGCGCACGCACGTGCCATCCGGTGTGTCGTAGTCGTCGCCGTTGATCTCGGGGGCGTCTCCCTTGGCGATGCAGTGCAGCACTCGAGGAACGAGGTTGCTCGAGCCACGATCGGCCAACTGCGGGGTGGCGGCGCCGGCGACGTTGAAGTAGCGCAGGCTCGCCGCCGTCATACCGGATGCCGCGACAACATCCCGCACGATGGATTCCCCCATGAGCTTCGAGCGGCCGTAGGGGGAGAGTGGTGTCGTCGCATCGTCTTCGGTGACCGGCTCGGATCCGGTGTCGCCGTAGACGGCGGCGGAGGACGACAGCACGAAGCGCTCGACGCCAGCCGCGGTTGACGCCGCAAGCACCGTGAGGAGGCCGTGGACGTTGACGTCGTAGTAGCGAAGCGGGTGGGAGACCGACTCTTCGACACTCTTGAGGGCGGCGAACTGGAACACCGTGTCGAGCCCGTGATCGGCCATGAGGTGCGTCAGCGTGCGTTCGGCATCCGGTGCCGTGATGTCGAGGCCAACAAACTGCGCGCCATCGATGCGATCGCGGATGCCCGTCGAGAGGTCGTCCACGATCCACACGTCGTCGCCGCGTTCGCGCAGGAGGTGCACGAGATGGGAACCGATGTAGCCGGCTCCGCCGACAACGAGCGATCCCATGACTGCCACTGTACCGGGGTACACCTCGGCCTCGCGCCGAGCCCTCTCGTGAGCGGGTTAGCATGGAACCCATGGCTCCACCCGAGAACGCGGACGCTCTCGCCTTCGACAAGGCCCGCTCCGACTACCTCGCCGGCGACTTCGCTCCGACTCTCTCCCTCGGCACCCCGAAGCGTCGTCGTGTCGCCGTGATCATGTGCCTCTGGAACCGGCCCCAGCGTATGGGCGAGGTGCTCGCCATGCTCGCCGGTCAGGTGTTGTCGGGCGGCATCGACCTCTACCTCTGGAACAACTGCCCGGAGGATCACGAGATCTATGAGAAGGCCATCCGTGATCACGGCCTGCGTGGGGCCCTGCGTTCGGTCCAGCTGGTCAAGAGCGACGTGAACCTCGGCTCGATCGCCCGTTTCTACATCGCGCGCAAGCTCGCCGCGGAGGGGATGGCCGGGCCCATCATCATCCTCGACGACGATGAGAACGTGAAGCGCACGTTTGTGCGCCAGGCCCTGTGGCGGTACAACCCGAAAGAGATCACCGCGTGGTGGGCGTTCCAGGTCAATGGTGCCTACTGGGACAAAACGCCGGCAGAACGCGGTGATCGGGTCGACCACATCGGCCCGGGCGGCATGATCTGCGACTCCCGCATCTTCCTCGACGACCGCTTCTTCACGGAGCTACCCGACAAGTACTGGTTCCTCGACGACCTGTGGCTCACCTACTGGGCGCACGACAAGGGCATCCCGTTGCGCAAGCTCGATGTCACGATCGACTTCGTTCTGAAAGAGAAAAACCAGTGGTACTCGCTCGTTGATCTCAAAGAGGAGTTCTACACCGAGCTCTACGGCCAGGCGGCGGGCGAGCACACGGTCGCGGGCGAGTCGAGCTAGCGATCCCGCAACTCTCGACCTAGGCTTCAAGGTGCTGCAGCTGCTAAGGGGGCAGCGGGGGGCGAGAACAATGCAACATCACCGTGGCCGCACACGCATCGTAGGGGCGCTGAGCGTCGTTGTCGCGACTCTCGCCGCGACGCTGGTTCCGACCGTCGCCGCGAATGCCATTACGGGCGCCGACTTCGACCCCGGTCACATCATCAGTGACCTCCAGTTCTACGACAACGCCGCGATGTCTGAGGCGGAGATCCAGTCGTTCCTGGAGGCGCGTGTCGCGCCGACGGGATGTGTCACCTCGAACTGTCTCGCGGCGTTCAAGATGGACACCTTCACGCGAGCGGCCGATCGCAACATCTGCACCGAGTACACCGGTGGATCGCAGGAGAGCGCCGCGCGCATCATCTACAAGGTGCAGCGCGCGTGCGGCATCAGCGCCCGTGTGCTCCTCGTCACGCTCCAGAAGGAGCAGAGCCTCCTCACGGCAACGGCGCCGACGTCGTGGCAGATGACGGCGTCCATGGGATACGGATGCCCGGACACCGCCCCGTGTGACGCGCAGTTCTACGGCTTCTACAACCAGGTGTACAAGGCCGCGTGGCAGTTCAAGCGCTACAGCACGCCCGACCCGTGGGGCACCTACCAGCCGGGCAATCGCTACATCCAGTACAACCCGAATCCCGATTGCGGCGGCTCGTGGGTCAACATCCGCAACAACGCGACGGCGGCCCTCTACAACTACACGCCCTACCAGCCCAATGCCGCGTCGCTCGCGAACCTCTACGGCAGTGGCGGCTCGTGCGGCGCGCACGGCAACCGCAACTTCTGGACGTACTACCACGGCTGGTTCGGTGACCCAGAGTACGGCGGTCTGCCCGGTGTGACCGTCACACGGTTCGACGTCGCCAACCGCTACGAGTCCTCGACACGTATCTCGCAGGAAGCGTTCCCGTCGGCTCCGGTTCCCGTGGTGTACCTGGCCACCGGCCACAACTACCCGGATGCTCTCACGGCGGGGGCGGCTGCCGCGCGGCAGGGTGGCCCGCTGTTGCTCATCGACGGGGCATCCATTCGGCCGGTTGTCGACGCCGAACTCAAGCGGCTTCGGCCTCAGCGCATCGTGGTGGTCGGCGGTCCAGAATCCGTGCCGGAGTCCGTTGTGCAGGCGCTGTCGGCCTACAGCCCGTCGGTCACGCGAGTCGGCGGGGCCGACCGGTACGAGGTGTCCCGATCGCTCGCCCTGACGATGAACCCGCAGGGGCCCGTCAACGAGGTCTTCGTTGCGACCGGATCCAACTACCCCGACGCGCTCGGGGCCGGTATGGCGGCGGGCTATCGCAAGGTGCCCATCGTGCTCGTGCCGGGGACCGACACGGCACTGGATGCCGCGACCGCCGACTTCATCCGGAGGCTCGCGCCGCAGAAGATCACGATCGTCGGGGGACCGGTCTCGGTCTCACCCGGAGTCGAGGCCCAGTTGAAGACCTTCGCGGCCACGACGCGGGTGAACGGAGCAAACCGCTACGAGGTTTCCACGAACCTCGCGCGAAACCTCTATGCGACCCAGCGGCCGACAACCGTGTATCTGGCGACGGGTCTCACCTACCCCGACGCGCTCGCGGGATCGGTGCTCGCGGCACGCAAGTCGGCAGCACTCCTCGTGTCGCACCCGTACTGCATCCACCCGTCGACGCTCTCGGCGATCACGGACTTCAAGGTGAACTCGGTCACACTCCTCGGTGGGCCGGTGTCACTCGCCGCGAACGTCAAGTACATGGTGCGCTGCTGGTAGCAGCGCGACCGGTCAGTCGAGAATTTCGAGGACAGGCTCGGCGCTGATCGTGCCGTAGTGGGTCTTCGGGTCGAACCCGTTGAAGGACGCCGCCTGCAGCCAGTCCTGAACGTGGGTGCCCACGGAGTCCATGATCGACAGGTTCACGAAGTACTTGCCGGGGCCGAAGCGCGCATCGCGCACCGTAAAGCGCAGCGTGTGATCGCCGATGAGGTCGGGGAGGGTGACGCCGAGGCGGCTTGTTGTCGTTCCCCACACCTCCTGGCCCTTGGTGTTGTTGAGCTGGAGTGCGATCACATGATCGGCGAGGCTCACCGATGAGCGGATGGTCACGTCGACCGTGAGATCCGACCCCGGCATGATCTCGCCCTTGGGCCCCGTGATCGTCGGTGTCGCGGTCACGGACAGGAAGCCAGACAGACGCTCGGGCTCCTGTGTCTCCCCGATCTCGGCGAGCCTGCGCTGTTCGAGGATGTCGCGGAAGGCGGCGACCGCCTCCGACGGGTCCCCGTCGACCACGATCTGGCCCTGATTGAGCAGCACGGCCCGGTCGCACAACTCCGTGACCTGGCCGAGGGAGTGGGTGACGAGGATGATCGTGCACCCCTGCTGCTGGAACTCGCGGATCTTGTCGAGGCACTTGCGCTGGAAGGCCTCGTCGCCGACCGCGAGGACCTCGTCGACGAGGAGGATGTCTGGCTCCGTGTGAACGGCGACCGCAAACGCGAGACGCACGAACATGCCGGACGAGTAGAACTTCACCTGGGTGTCGATGAACTCGCCGATGCCCGAGAAGGCGAGGATGTCGTTGAATCGCGCATCGGTGTCGGTCTTCGAGAGCCCCAAGATCGAGGCGTTGAGGTAGACGTTTTCGCGACCGGTGAGGTCGGGGTGGAAGCCCGCGCCGAGTTCGAGAAGAGCGGCGATACGGCCGCGATTGCGGACGCTGCCGGTGCTCGCGTCGAGGATTCCGCCGATCACCTTGAGGAGTGTGGACTTACCGGAGCCGTTGTGGCCGATGAGACCGATGGTCGTGCCGGCGCGAATGGAGAGCGAGACATCCGAGAGGGCCCAGAAGTCCTCGCGGTGGCGTTTGCCGAGACGGCCGAGGGTGACGAGGCGCTCCTTGAGCGAGTTGTCCTTGCGCACGACAAAACGCTTCGACACGTTCTCGAGTCGGACGACCTCGGGGGCCTCGATCGTGGGGGCGGGCATCCGGTGCTCCTACAGTTCCTGGGCGAAGTTGCCCTGCAGGCGTGTGAAAACGCGCTGGCTGATGACGAGGAAAACGAGGCTGATGCCGATCGCGATGAGCATACGCAGCAGCAACTGGTCCGGGTACTCGGCCGGCGGGAACTCGGCAGACCCGTTGCCGCCCACCCAGAACGCCTTCTGGAACCCGAGGACGGCGAGGGTGAGCGGGTTGTTGGTGTAGATCTCCAGCAGGATGCTCGGGCCGAGCACCGACTTGACCATCGAGAACGCGTACACGATCGGGGAGGCCCACAGCATGACCATGAGCACAACCTCGAGGAGGTAGCCGATGTCGCGGAGGTAGACGTTCCACGCGGAAAGCAGGAGGGCGAGCGCGGTGCCGACCGTCACGAGCAGCACAAGGCTCGGAATGGCGTAGAGGAGATCCCAGTGCGCCGGGAAAACACCCAGGATGAGGGCAGCGACGAGCAGGATGCCGAGCTGGATCGCGAAGTTGAAGAGGGCAGACCCGACACTCGCGAGCGGGAAGACCTCGCGGGGAAGCTGGACCTTTTTGATGAGACCGGCGTTCGAGACGATCGACGACGTACCCGTCGAGACGATCTCGGCAAACAGTGTGTAGGCCGTGAGGCCGGTGAAGACATAGATCGCGAAGTCCGGGATACCGCGAGCGGCACCGAGGAAGTGGCCGATGACGACGTAATAGATCGCGAGTTGCGTGAGTGGGCGCACGAGAGTCCACAGGAAGCCGAGCGCGCTGTCCTTGTAGCGCGACTTGAGGTCGCGACGTACGAGAAGGCCGAGCATCTCGCGGTGGCGGAAGACGTCGGCGATGGAGTCGAAGCTGCCCTTGACGGTCTGACTGCGACCACCGACCTGGCGGAAGGGCTCCCGCTCGAGCATCGCGTAGCGTTCGTGCGCGTTCATTAGACCGTGTCTCTCATGGGGCAACGCCCCAGTATAGCCAGCCGGGTGCCCTGAATCCGCGCGGAACCGGCTTGGTAGACTGCCTCGGCGGCAACGCCAGTGCATCGAGAGGACAGCAATGCCCACCGTGAAACCCGGCGTCGTGTCCGTCGTGCTCGTCAACTTCCGTGGGACGGATGACACCCTCGAGGCCATCACGCGGCTCGGGGAGCTCGACTGGCCGTCCGACCGGCTCGAGATCGTTGTTGTCGAAAACGGTTCGGGTGATGACAGCGCCGAGCGCATCGCCGCCGCAGCCCCACACGTCACTCTGCTCGTTTCGACGGAGAACAACGGCTTCGCAGGCGGCTGCAACCAGGGTGTCGCGGCATCCTCCGGCGAGTACATCGCTCTGCTCAACAATGACGCGAAGCCGGACCCGCGGTGGATCGCGGCGGCAGTCGCACGCTTCGAGGAATCCGAAAAGGTCGGGGCTGTCGCCAGCCGTGTCCTCGATTGGGACGGCGAGCTCGTCGACTACATCGGCTCCGCCATGACCTGGTACGGCATGGGTTACAAGCCCTACACGGCAGAGCCCGTTCCCAGCACTCCGGATCACACTCGCGACGTTCTCTTCGGTACCGGGTCAGCCATGTTCGTTCGCCGCTCGGTTTTCGAGGAACTCGGGGGATTTGACGAGCGCTACTTCATGTTCTTCGAGGACGTCGACCTCGGCTGGCGACTGAACCTCGCTGGCTACCGCTTTGTGTACGAGCCGGAGTCCCTCGCGTTCCATAAACACCACGCATCGATGAGCAAGTTCGGCTCGCACAAGGAGACCTACCTGCTCGAGCGCAACGCGCTCTTCACGCTCTACAAAAATGCGGGCAAGGCAGCGCTCGACGACCTGCTGCCCGCCGCCATGGGCCTCTCGATTCGCCGTGGGGTCACGAGGGGCGAGCTCGATTCCACGTCGTTCGACCTGCGCAAGGGCGGCAGCGACGAGCCAACCATGGAGTTCCCAACCCAAACGGTGGCCGCCGTGTACGCCATCGACCAGTTTGTCGCGGAACTACCCGGGCTCACGGTCTCGCGCGACGAGATCCAGCGCACTCGCGTTGTCTCGGAACGTGCGATCTGGAGCCTCTTCGGCCAGTTCGATGCGCCGATCATTCACGAGCCCGACTACCTCGCGGGTTACGACGCCCTGAGTATCGCGTTCGATGTCGCCTCGCCGAAGCTCACCACCAAGGTCGTTGTTGTTACGGGCGACCCCATCGGGGCGAAGATCGCCGGACCCGCCATCCGCGCGTGGAACATGGCGGCGGCACTCTCGCGGGTCGGAGACGTTGTGCTCGTGAGCCTCTCGGGGGTTGACGGGGCACCGGATGCCCCCTTCCGGCTGCAGCACGTGGCATCCGGCAACGATCGCGACTTCTCCAAACTCGAGGCCTGGGCCGACGTCATCGTCTTCCAGGGCTCGGCCATGTCGGTGTTCGAGTCGCTCCGTCGCTCCCAGAAGGTCATCGTCGTCGACATCTACGACCCCATGCACCTCGAGCAGCTCGAGCAGGGGCGGGAGCTCGGTTCCGCGACGTGGCACGCGAACGTGGAGGGCGCCACCGAGGTGCTCAACGAGCAACTGGCCCGCGGCGACTTCTTCATGGCCGCCTCGGAGCGTCAGAAGCACTTCTACCTCGGTCAGCTCGCGGCGCTCGGTCGCATCACACCGACCACGTACGACGGCGACCCCGACTTCGACGGGTTCCTCTCGGTGGTGCCTTTCGGTATACCCGCCGAAGAACCCGTCCACGAACGCGACGTCCTTAAAGGGGTTCGACCCGGGTTCGGGCGCGACGACAAGGTGCTCCTGTGGAGCGGCGGGCTCTACAACTGGTTCGACCCCGCGACCCTCATCCGTGCCGTCGCCACCGTTGATGCCCGACGCGGGGGAGTGCGACTGTTCTTCCAGGGCACAAAACACCCCCACCCGGATGTGCCCGAAATGCGGGTCGTCTCGGAGTCGCGCGCGCTCGCCGCGGAACTCGGTGTCGCCGACACCGCCGTCTTCTTCAACGATTCGTGGGTGGACTACGCCGATCGGCAGAACTACCTTCTCGAGGCCGATGCGGGCGTCAGCACCCACTTCTCGCACGTCGAGACCACGTTCTCGTTCCGCACGCGAATCCTCGACTACCTGTGGGCGGGGCTCCCCATGGTTGTTACCGACGGCGACCACTTCGCCGACCTCATTCGTGCTGAGGGCCTCGGCATCGTGGTGCCGGCGGAAGACCCGGATGCCCTCGCCGACGCACTCGAAACCGTGCTCTTCGACGGTGCCTTCGCGGCGGCCGCCCGCGAGAACATCGCGCGTGTCCGCGAGCGGTACCGCTGGGATGTCGTGCTGAAGCCGCTCGTCGACTTCGTCGCCGACCCGCATCATGCCGCCGACTGGACGGGAGACCCGCGCGCAAGCAGGCCCCGCTCGACCACACGTCGCAGGTCGGGGCTTGCCCACAACGTGCGGCAGACGCTTTTCCACCTCCGTCACGGAGGTGTGAAGGTGGCGTTGCGCAAGGTGCGATCGAGGCTCGGGCTCGGGTCGTGAGCGCGGCACCCGTCGTGAGTGTTGCACTCGCGACCTACAACGGCGGCCGGTTCGTCGACGAGCAGGTGCGCAGCATCCTCGAGCAGGATCCACCGCCAGCCGAGATCGTTGTCGCCGACGACGGGTCGACGGATGACACAGTCGCGATCGTGCGCAGGGTCGCGGCCGAGCATCCGGGGGTGCGCCTGAAGGTGCTCGAGTCCGTTGGGGCGTCGCTCGGTGTTGCCGGCAACTTCGCGCGGGCCATCGCCGCGGCATCCGGTGATCTCGTCGCCCTCTCCGATCAGGACGACCGCTGGCACGAGGGTCGCCTCGCCGCCCTGATCGGGCGATTCGTCTCGGACGAGACGCTGACGTTGGTGCACCACGACGCGGTGCTTGTCGACGGCGCGGGTGCGCCGCTCGGTCAGCGTCTGCTGGACTGGTTGCGCGCGTCAGCCTCCGAGCGATCGTCGCTCGTGGCGGGCAACGCGCTGCCCGTGTATCTCCGTCGCAATCTCGCCACGGGGGCGACCGTCGTTTTCCGCCGTGAGCTCGCCGAGCGTGCGCTGCCCGTGGGCGCCGGGTGGATTCACGACGAATGGCTCGCGATGATCGCGGCGGCCTTCGGCGGTGCCCGCCTCGACGAGCGCGCCCTCATCGACTATCGCCAGCACGGCGGCAATCAGATCGGGGTCGCCAAGCCGACACCGGCACACCTCGTGCGCCGGATGCTCGAGCCCCGCGGCGATCGCTACGAGTGGCTTGCCGCCCGTACGGAAGCGCTCCTGGAAAAACTGCAGGCGCTGGATGCCCCCGCCGACGCGCTCACTCTCGTGCGGGCCAAGCTCGAGTTCGAGCAGAGCCGTGCTCGGTACCCCCGGCGGCGTCTCGCGCGACTGGGCCCGGTGCTCGCGCAGCGGAAGTCGTACCGTGAGCTATCGAGCCAGGGTGGGCTCGACATCCTCCGGGACCTGCTCCACGGCGCCTAGCTCGCCGTTACCGGCGAGGGACAGCCGTGCCCCGAGCACAGCCGCCACGGCTGTGACAGCGGTGAAGGCCGCGAGCGTCAGAACGATGCCACCGGGCGGCTGCCACTGCGGCTCGGCGAACATGGCGAACCAGGAGCCGCTGGCCCCCACGCTGTAGCGCTGGATGCCCGCCGTGTAGGCGAGCACGTGGCACACGCCCCAGAGCGCCGCGACGAGTGTCACGAGAATCGTCATCGATCGTGAGCTCAGGCGGAGCCGGTCAGCGAGAACGATTCCCAGCCCGACGGCGGCGATAACAAACACGGGGAGGGCGTAGCGTCCCTGCCAGATCCAGCCGCCAGACGTGATGAACGCTGCCTGGATGAGGGCCGGAACGACCGGCACGAGCACCACAACCGTGAGGGCGAAGACCAGCGCACGACCGCGCAGCAGCACAACGGCCCACACGACGAGGCTGCCGATGAGCAGGCCCCACAGCGCGTACACCTCGCTGGGGGCCGCCGTATCCAACCAGCCGAAAACGCCGATCATCTCGCGCAAGTGCTGTGCGAAGCGCACAATCATGAGTCCGAAACCCACAACGGGCGACTCACCGGCGTACGGCACCTCCTGCGCCTCACCGCCCGCCTCCGATGCGGTGGAGACCGTGTTGGTGAGGCGGAGCCAGAGGAGCGCGGCAATCGCGCCGACCGCGACGACCGCAGCCGACACGATGACGGCGCGAGTCCTGACGAGGCGAGCGAACTGTTCTCGCGAGACGAAGATGAACGGCACGAGCACCGCAATCGCCACCCAGATCGGGGAAATCGCTCGCGTGTTTGCGGCGACAACACCCGCGATAGCGATGATGGTTGCCCTCCCCGCCAGCAGCCCAGGGTCCGGCTTCAGGATGACGGCGGCCACGGCGGCGAACGCAGCGAGAGTCGCCGCGACTTCGAGCGAGTTCGGATTGACCGAGCCCGACAGGAAAAAGACCATCGGGGTCAGTGCCGTCGCGAACCCGATCATGGGCACAACACGCGATCGCCAGCTCGTGAGCACAACCAGGGTCAGCGCGAGAAAGACGCTCGTGATCATCCCGCTCAGGATGCGCATCGCGTAGATCCCACCGCCGTCCTGGGCCACGAGGCTCGGTACCCCGACGGCGAGGTAGTAGGTGGGGTTATAGCGGCCAGCCGTTGTGGTCGCCTCCACGGTGGCGAAATCGTCACCGGGGGGCTCGAGCACACACGCGGCGGTGACTTCGGCGTTGAACGCCGTACACGTCTGTGCGTGTGTCCACGCCAGGTACTGGGGGACTTCGACGAAGCTCCCGGCGCCAGCATCCGCGTTGTTGAAGGCGCCACGCACCGTCGATGCCGCCTTGATGAGGTGAGCGGGTTCGTCGGGGGACGCCCCGAAAGGAGTGGCGAGCGACCACAGCGCCGACAGCGACGAGAAGAGCAGCCATCCGACCAGGAAGACAACCCACGCGCGCGGGGTGGAACGGCGTGCGGGCATGGCTTCGATAGTACGCGGCGAGTGCTGTCAGTCGCTCTAGGGTGGTCACTATGCCCAAGTCCGGACTCACGGTCATCCTCGTGGCCACGGCGATCGCGGGTGTCGTCTCCTACTTCGTGACCTGGCTTGTGCCCCGCGTCATCGGGTTTGCCGAGTACACGACGTTCGCCGTCTTCTGGGCAGCGCTTTACCTCCTCGTCGGCACCCTCTTCGGGGTGCAGCAGGAGGTCACTCGCGGCACTCGGCGTGTGGACACTGATGCCCCGAATCCTGCGCGCACGTTCGGGCTTCTCGTCGCGGTCGTCACCTTCGCGGCGGTGCTCGCCACCTCACCGCTCTGGGTCGGTGCCGTGTTCGCCGACTACGGTTGGGGCCTCGTGCTCCCGCTCGCCGCCGGCGCGGCGAGTTACGCCGTCGTTGCTGTACTCGGCGGCACCCTTTTTGGACTCAGCGAGTGGAGATCGGCCGCAGGTCTCCTCCTGCTCGACGCGCTCCTGAGGGTCATCGCCGTCGCGATCGCGCTCGCCGTCACCCACGACATCGTCGCCATCGCGTGGGCGGTCGTTGTGCCGTTCCCCCTGTCGATCCTCCTCGTGTGGCCGTTCGTGCGGTCGCGTGTGGCGGGGAAGGCGACACTGGATGTCGGCTACCGGCAGCTCACGTGGAACGTCGGTCGCACGGTCACGGCGGCCGCCGCAACGGGGGCCATGGTCAGCGGGTTTCCGTTGCTGTTCGGCCTCGCCTCGGACGGAGAGCCAGCGTCCCTCGTCGGCATGATCATCCTCGCGGCCACCCTCGTGCGTGCGCCGCTCATCGTGGTAGTGCAGGCCCTCCAGGGGTACCTGCTCGTGCAGTTCCGGGATGCCCCGGAGCGGGCATCCCGCCGTCTGCTGCTCATCCTCGCGGGGCTCGCGGGCGCTGGTCTCGTCCTCGCCGCACTGGGGTGGCTGCTCGGGCCGCTCGTGTTCGGGTGGCTCTTCCCCGGTGAACCCGTGCCCGGGGCCGGTTTTATCGCCGTGCTTGTTGCCTCGTCCGCCCTCGTCGGGTCGCTCAGTGTGACCGGCGCGGCCGTGCTAGCCAGAAACCGCCATCACCTGTACACGGCGGGCTGGGTCACTGGCGCTCTCGTGACCATCGTCGCGCTGTTGCTTCCGCTCGACCTCGAACCCCTCGCGATCACCGCACTCATCGCCGGGCCCGCCGCTGGCCTCGCCGTGCACCTCAGCGGGCTCGCCCTGCGCCGCTGACGCTACTTCGGTGCCGCCACCCCCACGGCCCAAATGAAGTCCGGGACGGCACCCGTCACCGCGCGATCGCCCAGCTGACGCGCCTTGAAGATCCACGGATTGTGTGAGGCGACGGCACGTGCGTTGCGCCAGTGCCGGTCGAGCGACTTAGACCCGCTGATGGCGGAAGCCCCCAGTGTGTCGAAGAGGCGGGTCGCGGCGCGTGGCACAAGATCGGTCAGCACAACCTGCGACTGGGCGGAGGCGAACTCGGCCTCGACGACGGCGTCGATCGCGTCGGCGGAGTCGCGATCGTCGGCGAGTGCCGCTGCTCGCTCCACCGCTCTGGCGACCTCGAGCACGGATGCCCGCGCCACGGCCGCGACGGCAGAGAGTTCACCGACGATCTGCAGGATCTGCGGGTCCTCGTGGGTGCGAGCCGCCGTTCCGTGGCTGTACACGCGGGTGCGAGCCCTGATCTGCTCCGCGACATCACGCTCGACGGCGGCCGCGATTCCCGCGAGCACACTCACGAGCACCAGCTGGTAAACAGCGGTTTGGTAGCGGAATCGGTCGGCGAAGGGCGCGACATCCTCGGCCGACACTTCGGCACTCTCGAAGATCGCGGTGCCCGTTCCGGTCAGCGGCTGACCGAAGCCGTCCCAGTCGTCGAGCACGGTCACCCCCTCCTGGTGGCGCGGGATGAGAACGGTGACATCCGTGCCGTCCTTCGTCGCGGTCGCGTCGATCCAGTCCGCGAAGATGCTGCCGGTGGTGTAGAACTTGCGGCCGTCCACTCGCAGGGAGCCATCGCCGGCCTCACTGACCACCGTTCCGCTCGCGCCGATCGCGCCAGAGCCCACTTCGCTCCACGCGTTTCCCACGAGGTCGCCTGCCGCGAGGCGACGGAGCCACCGCTCGCGTCGCGGGCCTGGAGCGGCGGCGATGAGGTCCTCGACGTAGGCGATGTGCCCGCGGAAGATCTGCGGAAGGTTGGAGTCGAGCGCGGCGAGCTCGATGAGAAGTTCGGCGAAGTCAGGCCAGGACAGCCCGTCGCCGCCGAACTCGACGGGGATGCGAAGGCGCCCGAACCCGGCGTCGCGTAGGTCACGCACCGCCTCCGTCGGCAGAGTTCTCGACTGTTCGCGCTCGAGCGACGTCGCCCCGATGCGTTCGAACACGGGCTGCAGGCGCTCGCGGGCGCTCTCGAGGGCACTCATCAGGTGTAGAGGGAGATCGGCTGAAGCTGCCCGTTGAGTTCCCAGGCGCCCACTTCGAGCTTTTTGTAGTCGACGGGGTCGTGCAGCGAATGGGTACGGATGTTGCGCCAGAACAGGTCGAGTCCGATCTCGCTCTTCGCCGAGCTCGAGCCGGTGATCTCGAAGATGCGATTCGCGACCTCGATGCCGACCTCCGTGGAGACGACCTTGAGTTTCGCCACCGCGATTTCTATCGCACCACGATCGGCGGCCGTGGTCGCAGAACCGAGCGCGACGACCTCGTCGAACCCGCGGTTCGTCTTGTCCGCGAGCGCTTCGACCGCAGCGAGCTGCGACGAGAACTCGCCAACAACCCGCTGAATGAACGGGTCGTCCCGGTAGGTCTCGGCGGGGGAGAGGAACCACGCGTTCTTGCGCGCACGGGTCAGTTCGAGACCTCGTGCTAGTGCTCCCTCGGCGACGCCTAGGTAGATGTTGCCGAAGGCCAGCTGAATGCCCGGCGTGATGAGATTCGCGAACGGGTCGTCGCTGAGGGTGCCGAGGATGTCCGCCTCGGCGACCGGGACACCCGAGAAGCGAACCGATCCACTCGCCGACAGGCGCTGCCCGAGCGCGTCCCAATCGCCCAGATAGGTGATACCCGAGCGATCGTGGTCGAGAACGGCGAACACCACCTGCCCGTCGCGCTCGCCGCCCTGGACGAGCGCCGCCGCGAGCACAACGTCCCCCGCGGATGCCCCGGTCGAGAAACGTTTGAGGCCGTTCAGCCGGTAGCCGTCCCCGTCCGCCGTGAGCACGAGGTCGGGGTCGACGGGGTTGACCGAATCCCCCCACACCCAGTGGCCCTCGACGGTTCTGCGGTACCAGTCGGCTTGCACGTCCGGGTCGGCCGCGAAGCCGATGTTGGAGGAGTTGATGTAGTGGTAGGCGAGAACCTGAGCGACAGAGGCATCCGCCCTCGACAGAATCCGTACGGCCACGAGGGCCGATTCCCAATGGCCGCCGCCGCCACCGAACTCGGCGGGGTGGAGGAGATCGACAAGCCCGCTCTGCCGGAGCAGGTCGAGTTCGGCGCTCGGATCCTCGTTGCGACGGTCGCGCTCGAGAGCATCGACCGCGAGGTTTGCGGCGACATCCTCAGCGACCGCACGCCAGTGCTGGAGTTCGCTCGCGGACGCCGTGCCGCTCCAGTAGCTTCGCCGGGTCATGATGCCGTGTTCTCCTTCTCGTCGATCGTGGACGGACGCTGGCCGTCGAGGGCGCTCGGGCCGTCCGCGAAAGCGCCGCGGTAGGCGTGCGCGGGGTGCCATTCGGGGATGACCGGCGACCCGTCACCACGAAGTCGACCGCGGAGTGTGCCATCCGGGTACTCCTCGGCCATACGTCCGCGGCGGCGCAGTTCGGGAACCGCGAGTTCCACGAAGTCTTCGAACGTGCCGGGTGTGACCACGTATGCGAGGTTGAATCCGTCGATTCCGCCGACGTCGATCCAGCGTTCGAGTTCATCTGCGACGGTTGTGGGGCTACCGACGATGACCGCACCGATGCCGCCGATGCCGACGTAGTGCGCGATGTCGCGCGGGGTCCATTCCCGTTCGGGGTCGGCGGTGGTGAAGATCGAGAGCGCCGAGCGCGCGGCATCCGTGTCCACGTACTTGAGCGGCACGTCGGGGTCGAACTCCGAGAGGTCGAGGCCGGACCATCCGCCGTAGAGGGCGAGCGCACCCTCAAGGCTTACGTGTTCGCGGTATTCGGCGTACTTGGCCTCGGCCTCCTCGTCGGTGGGGGCGACGATGACGGTCGCGAGTGTGAGGATCTTGACCGAATCGCGCGGGCGTCCGAGCGCCTCCGCTCGGTTGCGGATGTCGTCGGTGACCTTGCGTGTGATCTCCGGCCGCAGTCCGTTGATGAAGATCGCCTCGCCGTGCCGCGCCGCGAATTCGCGACCGCGGGGGGAGGCGCCCGCCTGGAAGATCACGGGTGTGCGCTGAGGGCTGGGTTCGGCGAGGTGGATGCCCGGCACACGGTAGAACGCGCCCTCGTGGCCGATGGGGTGAACCTTCGCAGGGTCCGTGAACACCCCGCGTTCGCGGTCGCGGATGACCGCGCCGTCTTCCCATGACCCCTCCCACAGCTTGTAGCTCGCGTCAAGGAAGTCCTCGGCGACCTCGTAACGGTCATCGTGGCCCAGCTGCTTGTCGAAGCCGAGGTTGCGCGCGGCGGAGTCGAGGTAGGAGGTCACAACGTTCCAGCCGATGCGACCCTGCGTGAGGTGGTCGAGGGTCGAGAAGCGCCGGGCGAGCTGGTAGGGCTGCTCGTAGGTCGAGGCGACGGTCACGCCGAAGCCGAGATGTTCCGTCGCTGCGGCCATGGCCGAGATCGGGATGACGGGGTCGCCGAGTGGCACCTGCGCCGCGTCGACGAGTGCCGGCGCAACCGAGTCGCGGTAGACGTCGTAGACACCCAGCACGTCCGCGATGAAGATGGCGTCGAAGGTTCCGCGCTCGAGAAGTCGGGCAAGCTCCGTCCAGTACGACAAATCCGTGTAGCGGTGGGCATGGTTGTCCGGGTGGCGCCACAGGCCGGGTGCCTGATGGGTCACGCAGCTCATGTCGAAAGCGTTGACGATGATTCGCCGGGTCATGGCGCGGGCTCCTCGGGGTTGCGAAACAGTACTCGCGGCACGCTAGCCTCGCGCGAACGATCACCCGTGACGTGTCGTAACGCGATGACGCGGTGCGTAACACAACGGCCACAACACGTAACACCGAGTCGCGCGACGACACGCGATGTGAGCCGTGGGGCACTCCACTCCTACTGTGACGGAATCCCGACCACAGCACTCAGCCCAAGGAGCACCCCATGAGTACCACGTCACACGTGCGTCCCCGCCGACGAATCGTCGCGGGCGTCGCATCCCTCGCGGCAGCAGCCCTCGCGCTGAGCGCGTGCGCCGCCCCCGCGTCCACCGACGGCGCATCCGACGGAGATTTCTCGGGCCAGACCCTGAGCGCCCTCCTCATCACCTCGCATGAGGGCGCCGCGAACTGGCTCAAGGAGAACTTCGAGGCCGAAACCGGCGCCACGGTCGACCTCACGATCGTTCCCTACGACGAGATCGGTTCCACCCTCGCGCTCGACCAGCAGTCCGGCGCCAACACGATCGACGTCGCGGCCCCCTGGTACGTCTCGATCGGCGACCTCGCAGCTGGCGGTTCGATCCAGGACCTTACCGAGTGGATCGAGTCCACCCCGTCGCTGGAGGAGGACGACTTCATCCAGTCGATCTACGACCCCTACACACTCGTTGACGGCAAGCGCTACGGCCTCCCCTTCGATGGCGACACCCACGTGCTCTTCTACAACACGGAGATCCTCGAGCGGAACGGCATCACCGAACCTCCCGCGACGTGGGACGAGTACCTCGAGGACGTCAAGATCATCACCGAGAACGAGGGTGCGAACGGCGTCTACGGTTCCGCGATCTTCGGTCAGAAGTCGCCGCTCATCCTCGGTGCCGCCTATGCCAACCGCCTCGCCGGTTTCGGCGGTTCCTTCGTCGACGAGGACGGCAAGCCCACAATCAACAGCCCAGAGGCCGTGGCCGCGGCCCAGGCGCTCGTCGACGCTGTGCCCTACGCCTTCCCGACGCCGGCCGAGACCGACTTCGGTGTGGGAAACGGCGCGTGGTACGACGGCAAGGTCGGTTTCATCGAGAACTGGACCGACCTCGGTGTCGGTTCGGAGACCAACCCCGACTCGACCGTCGCGGGCAAGTGGGGGGTCACCACCCTCCCCGTCGGTGGCGACAACACGGAGTCCCGGGCATCCCTCGTCGCGGGCTTCACGTGGGTGATCTCCGCGAACACGGAGAAGACCGACCTCGCGAAGGCCTTCATCGAGTTCGCCGCATCGAGTGAGGTCAACTCCGAACTCATCGTCGCCGACCCGCAGACGGGCATCGACCCCAACCGTGTCTCCTCGCTCGAGAGCGCCGCCTACGGCGAGACCTACTCCGAACTCCAGGAGGTCAACCGTGCGACACTCGCCGGCAGCCTCGCCTGGCCGACGGGGGAGAACGCGTCCCAGGCGGCCCAGATCCTCACGGATGAACTGGCCAAGCTCATCGCGGGTGAGGGTGGCACCGCCCAGGAGACCCTCGACCGAGTCCAGGCCGAGTGGGAAGAGATCCTTGGCTAACACCGCCACCCGGGTGCGCCCGCGCTCGTCGACCGGCCAGGAGCCGCGTCGACAGGCGCGGGCGCATCGCCTGTTCGTCGCGCCAACGATCCTCGCGATCGTGGTGCTCGGCGCGTACCCGCTGCTCTTCATCCTCGCCGGAGCGTTCAGCGACTCAACGCTCGGCAAGCCGTTCCGTAACTGGGTGGGCACGGAGAACCTCGAGGTTGTGCTCGCCGACGGCGACGTTGTGGCGTCGATCGTGCGAACGGTTTTGTACGCTCTCGGTGTCTCCGTCGTGAGTGTCGGCCTCGGTGTCGTCATCGCCCTCGCGCTCGAACGCGCCACCCGCTCGGGAGCCGTCGTTCGCACGCTCCTGCTGCTGCCCCTCATCACGCCGCCGGTTGTCGTCGGCACACTGTGGAAGCTCGTCTTCAACCCCGGCGGCGGGCTGCTCGACACCCTCCTTCGCGGTGTCGGTGTCGAGGGGGCATCCATTGCCCCGCTCTCGTCGACCTTCTGGGCTCTCCCCGCCATCGGACTGGCGGATGTCTGGCAGTGGACGCCCCTCGTCACCCTCCTCGTGTACGCGGCTCTCCTGACCCAGGACCCGGCCGTGCGCGAAGCCGCGTCACTGGACGGGGCCCATGGGTTCTCACTGTTCCGCGAGATCACCTGGCCCGCCGTCGCAGGAACGGTTGCCGCCGTGTTCTTCATCCGGCTCGTGATCGCACTGAAGGTCTTCGATCTTGTGTTCATCATGACCTCCGGCGGCCCCGGGGTCGCCTCGACCACTACCTCCTACGTCATCTACCAGGTGGCCCTCAAGGAGTTCGACATCGGCCGGGCATCCGCCATCACCCTCGTCTTCGCGGTAGTCGTCACTCTCGTCACGATTCCATTCGCCGTCCTCACCAGGAGGCTCACGCATGATTGATCGCTCCGCGGCGCGACACCGCTCCGCACTGTCGTACACGGTGCTGGCGATCGCCCTCGTCGTCACCCTCGTCCCGCTGCTCTACCTGTTTTCGCTCTCCCTCATGGGACGCGACGAGACGGTCTCGGGCATCCTGTGGACCTCGTCGCCGAAATGGTCGAACTGGGCAGAGGTCATCGGCACGGTCATCCCACTCTCGATCGGCAATTCACTGCTCGCCGCCCTCGGCGGCGCGGCGCTCACCCTCGTGTTCGCGCTCCCGGGAGCGTGGGCCATCGCGCGTTTCCGCGCCGGCGGTCGCACCCTCGGTGCGACCCTCATGAGCCCGTGGCTGTTGCCGCCCATCGTCGCGGTTGTTCCGCTCCTGACCCTCCTGCGTATCGTGGGCCTCAACAACACCCTTCCGGGGCTCGCTATCGTCTACGCGCTCGCCAACGTGCCGGTTGCCGTGTGGTTGCTCGAGGGATTTGTCCGTCGTCTGCCGAAGGAGCTCGAGGAGGCCGCGACAATCGACGGTGCAGGCTCGTGGCGCACTCTCGTCTCGGTGATCGCGCCACTGCTCGCCCCGAGCCTCGTCGCCGTCGGGATCATCGTCGCGATCCTCAACTACAACGAGTTTTTGCTTGCGACCTTCCTGACCCAGAGCGCCGATACACAGACCTTCCCGGTCGCGCTCTCGCTCTTCTACGGGGATCGCACTCCGCATTTCGGCAAGATCGCCGCCGCATCCTTCATCGGAGTGATCCCGGTCTTCGCGGCAGCGGTCTTCTTCCAGCGGTGGCTCGTGAGCGGCCTCACGGCGGGCGCCGTGCGCTGAGCCGCGCGAACCAGCTCGTGAGGTGCCCAGTTCGGTGGGTGCTGGAGCAAAATAACCCACCGAACTGGGCACCTCACGGGGGCTTTTAGTCGAAGCGCGGGTCTCGCACCGAGCTGCGGCGGCGTGACAGCCGCCAGCCGGCGCTCGTGCGGACGAAGACGTCGCGATAGTCGCCCGAAATAGGCGGGCCCTCGTTGGAGAACCCGATGAACTTGCTGCGCACGCGGGCCGTACCGTCGGGAGCTTCCTGGATGACGATGTTCGTCGAGTGGTGGGAGTACACCTTGCGATTGCGAAGCGCCGTGCGGAGTTCAGCGACCCCGTTGAGGTTGGGGCGCCCGAACTCGCTGAAGTCAAAAACAAAGTCGTCGGCGAACACGAGATGCGCACGGTCCCACGCGTCATCGTCGACGACGTGGCCGTAAATCGCGATGACGTCAGCGATCTCCGCACGGTCAGAATCGCTCAGCATGATCTCCTCCACGACGACGCTAAGCGCCCGACCGGACGGACGAAAGCACGAGCGTAATACCGCGCAACGGGGCGAAACACGGCGGAACAAACGTGTCGCGTTAGCGTCCCATGACGACCGTGGCAGCTCCAGGACAGACGGCGTCGAGGTCGGCCTCCGCGTTCGGGTCGTCGGTGTGCACCGTGACATCCGTGCCGAGAAGGTCGATGACCGCACACACGTCGCCGGCCGAGAGGGACGGCAGATACGCGTAGGCCTTCACCGGGTTGGTGTGGAACTCATCGACGTCGAGTTGCAGGAGCCAACGATTGCCCCACGAATCGTAGGGGGTTCGCCACAGCACGTCCTGACCGTTCTCGCGGCCGCTCAACGACAGCACCGTGTCGGCCTGCTCGTTGGTGAGCCCGAACGCGTTTCCACCCACGATCTCGACGAGCGGAAGTTGTGAGATCGGGTCCTGCGGTTCGCCGGGTGACCACACGAGGCCGGCGAGAAGCACGGTGCCGAAAACACTCGCAATGATCTCGGTGCGACGGGCCGCGAGGTGTTCCAGGAGAGAGGCGGCCGCCCCGAGTGCGATCACGAGGAAGACGATGCTCACCGTCCAGCCGAATTTCGCCGGGTAGTAGCCCCACGTGGTCTCGAACCCGACGCGCTGAGCAAGCAGGAACCCGAGACCGAGCGCGAAACCGATGACCATCGCGAGAACGCCGGAGAGCACCCGGCGTTCGCCCGCGAACCTCGCGGAGAGGGCGGCGAGTACACCGACGAGACCGACCGCGCTCACGATCGTCGCAGGGCCGATCGTCGGGAATCCGCCGTCTGCGGCGAGGAAGGCCGACGCGGCGAGGTATTGCGGGATGCTCACCGCGGCGAGGTAACCGACGGCCAGGGCGATCGCGGCGATCGGTGCGAGCATCCGTCGCCACCCGGCGCGGAGGATCTCGCGGCGCGAGCGCACCGCAATGAGCACACCGAGGGGCGCGACGACAACAACGAGCGGACTCCAGACCGCGAGAAGCGCAGCCGCGGCAACGATGAGAGCTGCAAGCGACGCAACGGGGTGCCGGGGGGAGTCCAGGTAGACGAGCCACACCGACAGGAGCAGCGCGAGCGCGAAGGATGTCGTGACGAACCCGTACTGGAACTGGACGCCGAGCACAAACCACGTGGTGCCGAGGAGTGACGCGATGACGGTGACGATGGCTGCGACGGGGGTCCGAAGGCGAGTCGCCGATCGCGCAACGATTGCTCCGGCGAGGAGGCAGCAGACCGCGAGCATAAAAACCCAGAGGCCGGCGAGGGCGGCCACATCGTGACCGGCGAGGCCAGCATCCGACACATCGTTCCGGCCGGGTGCCATGGCCGACGCGACCATGCCGAACGGCAACGGGGTGGGAGACCCGGTACCCGACGGCACGATTCCGCCGGCTTCCAGGATCTCGCGTGAGAACACGATGACGTTGACCGAATCCGAGTTCATGGCCCACGCGATGTGCAGGGCGCCCGGCAACACCTGAGCCAGCACGGCCGTAGCGATGACGAGCAGGCCCCCGGATGCCGCGGCCAAGGTCAGCGCGAGTGCGCGTCTCGACGGCGCCGTCACCCCGGCACGCGCCGCCGTGACGATCGCGACGAGCACAACGGCGGCCCACACCGCAGCCTCGAGCCACGGGAGGGGAACCCCGAGGTGGGGGGAGACGAGGAGGATGACGAGTTCGACTCCGAGGAGCCCGATGACCGCGAATCCTGCTGCCGCGGGCGCGCTCGTGCGGCGGATCGCGAGCGACCAGAGCGCGAGCAGCCCGACAGTCCAGACGGCCACCATCATGCGTGACAGCCTATCCGCGCCCCGACCACGCCGCCGCGGGCGGCGATACCCCTCCCGATAGCATGGGGGCGTGAGTTCGGCCGGCACCTCCTCCCTCGAACGCGGTGCCACCCCCGTTGTTCCCCCGGGCTCCGGGGCGATCGTGTCGCTTTCTCAGGCGCTGAACGGCAACAACAATTCCCTCGGTCTCATCCGTCTTGTTCTTGCCGCTGCGGTCATCTTCGACCACGCCTTCCCGCTCGGCGGATTCGGTCTCGACCCGGTCAAAGAGCTCACGCGCGACCAGGCTTCCCTCGGTTCGCTCGCCGTCGGCGGGTTTTTCGCGATCAGCGGTTACCTCATCGCCAAGAGCGGTATGTCCGGCGATGTCGTGCAGTTCATGTGGCGCAGAACGCTGCGCATTTTCCCCGCGTACTGGGCGGTGCTGCTCGTCACCGGTTTTGTGATCGCCCCGCTCATCTGGTGGCTCGGTTACGGGCGCGAACTGGCCGGGTACTTCACGCCAGGGGGAGGGGTGACTTACTTCGTCGCCAACTTCACCCTCAACATCGGCGCCTACGGTATTCACGATCTGCTCGCGACGACCACCCCGTACGGGGAGATCGCCGGGCAGAGCGTCTTCAACGGTTCGATCTGGACGCTCATTTACGAGTGGACCTGCTACCTCATCATCGCCGTCATGGTGCTGTTCGGCATCCTGCGTAATGCACGTATCCTCGTGCCGATTCTCACCGCGTTCTACCTGGTGCTGCAGATCCTCGCGATCATCGACCTCGAGTGGGTTGGTCTCGTGGTGCCGCAGCTCGCCGACCCCTTCGCGATCTCGCTCACCTTCACCTTCCTCCTCGGCTCGACACTCGCCGTGTATTCACGAACGGTGCCGTTCGACGACCGCCTGGGCATCCTCTCGGCGATCGTGCTCCTCGTGAGCCTGCGGTATGGCGGGTTCCTCGTTGTCGGCACCATCGCGGGTGCCTACCTGGTGATGTACCTCGCGGCGAGACTCCCCGCTCGTGTGCAGTGGATCGGCAAAAAGAACGACTACTCGTACGGCGTCTACATCTACGGATTTCTCGTTCAGCAGGTGTTGGCATACCTGGGCGCCTACCGCCTCGGGTATGTTCCTTTCGTCGCACTCTCGCTGCTGATCACCTTCGGTTTCGCCTGGCTCAGCTGGCATGGCGTCGAGAAATGGGCCATGCGATTGAAGTCGTGGGGCCCCGGCAAGGGTGTGCGGCATTGGTTCGACAAGGCACGGCAGTACAGCAAGGCGCGGCGTAGGCCCGCCGGTGAGGCAGGACAGTGACTCTGGGGACAGTGCTCGTGACGGGCGGCGCGGGATTCATCGGCTGCGCGCTCGCCGATCGGCTGGTCAGTAGCGCTGACCGCTGGATCGCGTTCGACTCGCTTCACTCGCAGGTGCACCCAGGCTCAGAGCGACCGGCCGCTTTGCATGAGTCCGCCGAACTCGTGGTGGCGGATGTCACCGACCCTGGGGCCTGGGATGCCCTGCTGGCCGACACACGACCCGACACGATCATCCACCTCGCCGCCGAAACGGGAACCGCGCAGTCCCTCGACGAGGCGAGCCGCCACAGCCGCGTGAACGTCGTCGGAACTACCGAGCTCACCGATGCCCTCGGGCGCTCCGGCCACCTTCCGTCGCACGTCGTTCTGGCATCGAGTCGTGCCGTGTACGGCGAGGGCACGTGGCAGCGGGCGGATGGCACGGTGTTCCAGCCCGGCATGCGCTCCCACGCACAACTCGAGGCCGGCCAGTGGGACTTCCCGGATGCGGTCGCCGTACCGGAGTCGTCGCTGACCACGCCGCCCGCTCCGACGAGTGTGTACGGCGCGACCAAGCTCGCTCAGGAGAACCTCCTCACGGCGTGGGGCGGCGCTCGTGGAGTCCCGGTGAGCATCCTCCGGCTGCAGAACGTGTACGGCCCCGGTCAGTCCCTCATCAACTCCTACACGGGTATCGTGTCGCTCTTCTCGCAGTGGGCGCGCGAGGGCAAGCAGATCCCGCTGTACGAGGACGGCAAGATCATCCGCGACTTCGTGTTCATCGACGACGTGGCGTGGGCTATCGCCGCGACCCTCGCGGCGGGTCCGGATGACGCGCGCCCCGTGCTCGACGTCGGCACCGGGGTGGCGACAACCATCCACGACATGGCGTCGGCGATCGCCGACTACTACGGGGCGCCCGAGCCGACTGTGGTCGGTAAGTTCCGCGACGGGGACGTGCGCGCAGCGTCGGCCGACATCTCGGCGACAACGACGTGGCTGGATTGGCAGCCGACCGTCTCCCTCACGCAGGGTGTTGCAGCACTCCAGGACTGGATCGGCGCGACGCGGCCCCTGTAGCCCGTCAGTCCTTGGGTGGGGTTTCGAGTTCGCGGATGCGCAGCTCGAGGAGTGCGACCTGTTCGGCGAGCGTGCGTGTTTTGGATTCGAGTTTCGTCAGTTCGGCGCTCGATTGGAGCGCCACGAGGAAGAGGATCGCGATCCCCACGAAGAACACGAGGTTGGTGGGCACCTGGATCCCCAGCACTCCCGCAGCCCAATCGAGCGTCGAGGGGAAAATTCCGATGACGAGCGCGAGCACGCCGGCCACCACCCACCAGATCGCGTGACGCTCGCGAAGGCGGTGACGTCGCAGCATTTCGATAACGACGATGAGGATGAGGGCCGCCGAGACGATCCCGAGAACGTAACTGGCCACGCTCATACTTGTGCTCCCGTCGCCGTCACGGCACCGGTCACCCGGTACGCGGACTTGGGTCGAATGTAGGCGAACACGAGGGCCACTCCCGCCCTCGCCAGGTAGATTGCCGACCGCACGAAGTTCTGGGATGGCACACCGGCAGACCTCGGTCGCATCGCGACGGGCACCTGTGTGATCGAGAGCCCCGCGCGAGCGGCGATGACGAGCGCCTCGATGGTGTCGCCGAGGTACTCGGCGGGGTAGTGCTCCGCGAAAAGGGCTACCGCACGGGGGCCGGATGCCTTGAAGCCCGAGGTTGTGTCGGTGAGCTTCGTGTGTGCCGTCCTGCTGAGGATGGATGCGAGTACCTTCATGGCCCAGGCCCGTGGGCCTCGGGTTGTGTAGTCGCCCTCGCCGGCAAAGCGCGCACCCAGCACAACGTCGTGAGAGTCCAACTGGGCGAGAAGGGCCGGCACACCGGACGGATCGTGCTGACCATCTGAGTCGACCTGCACGACGGTCGTGTAGCCGTTCGCGAGCGCGTACTTGAAGCCGAGGCGCATCGCCCCGCCGACACCGAGATTGAAGGGGAGTGTGGCAACACGGGCACCGGCCGCGCGTGCCACAGCGGTCGTGGCATCCGTCGATCCGTCGTCGACAACGAGGACCCCGACACCCGGGAGTTTCTCGAGTACCTCGTGCACCACGGCCGCGACCGACGCCTCCTCGTGGAAGGCGGGCATCACGATGAGGGTGCTCGCGTACGGGGACGGTACGGGGGCGGAAGTCACCCGCCGATCCTACTCGGCGCTGCGGTAGGGCAGGCCGAGAACGTGGCGGGTGAGGGTCGAGCGTCCCACCCTGTTGCCGTGCCGGATCGCGCCGGGCAGTTCACTGAGCGCATTCAACCGGGAGGTGGCGTGGATGCGCGCCGCCCGCGCCGCCCGATGCCATCCGCGTGCGGCACATTCGGCCGCCGCCTGCTCGAACAACGAACGCTCCTGACGGAACTTCGATCCGTCGGGACCCGTCACCGACGACAGACTCGTCGAGTGTCGGCGGTACTCGAAGACGATCTCGTCGTCGAGTACGAGGTTTCCACCGTCGAAGGTGATCGTCAGGAGCATCGCGAGGTCTTGAACGACATCGAGGTCGGTGCGGAAACCGCCGGAAAGGCGAGACGTGCGCCAGGCGAGGGAGGGGAAGTAGGTCCAGTTTCCGCGCAGCAGACTCGTGGCGAGGCGCTCGCCGCTGAAGCGCCGCGCGCCGGTGCCGCCGAAGCGGTAGAGCGCTTTGACGCGATCGGCGAGCGGTGTGGTCACCGCTCCGTTCTCGTCGATGACACGAACGCCGGGTTGAATGATGTCGGCGTCGGGAAACTCCGCCATGAGTTCCCGCACCCGCCGCACGTATCCCGGCAGCATGACATCGTCGCAGCCCATGATCGTCACGAACTCCGAGGTGGCGAGCGAGACTGCCTTGTTGTAGTTACGGCTCGGCTTCAAGTTCTCGTCATTGCGGAGATAGGTGACCCGCTCATCGCCGAGCGTCTGTGCCCAGCGACCGGGCTCCGGGTCGGGGTACTGGTCATCCAAGATGGTCAAACGCCAGTCCCCGTCGGTCTGCGCGAGCACGCTCTCGACGGCAATCCTGAAGTGGTCGAAGCGGCCCCAGAACGGCATCATGATGTCCAGAGTCACTCGGCTAGGCTAACCGCCATGTCTGCTCCCGCGGTGCCCGTGCCGCGGGTCGCCATCCCCATGCTCACCCTCGTGCGCGGTGGCATGGGCGGCAGCGAGACCTACGCTCGGGAACTCGTTTCGCGGTTGGCGGCAAACGATCGAGTGGATGCAGTCGCCGTCGTTCCGGACGCGGCCGCGGGTTTCAGCGCGCCACTGCCGGAGGTTGCGGTCCCCGGTCTCGACGGCGGAGGCTCCACGGCTCAGAGGCTGTCGACGCTCGCGTCCGCGATGCTCAAGGGGCGTGGCATCCGTCGCTCGTGGGGCGATCGCACCGTTGTGCACTACCCGTTCACGGTCCCCGCCCCGCGGCCGCCCAAGGGCACACCGTGGATCGTGACCCTCCACGACGTGCAGCACCTCGACCTGCCGCACCTCTTTTCGCGGTCGGAACTCGCGTTCCGGCGCCGTTTCTACGACACACCAGCGCGCGAGGCGGACCTCGTGATCACGGTGAGCGAGTTCTGTCGGTCACGGATCGTCGAGCAACTCCGCATCGACCCCGATCGTGTTGTTGTCGCACACCTCGGTGTGGACGTGAGCGAGTTTGTGCCCTTCGCGGGGGAGCGCGAGCCGTTTGTGTTGTTTCCCGCACGCGGCTGGCCTCACAAAAACCACGCGCGACTCGTCGAGGCGATGCAGATCGTGCGCGAGCGGCACCCTGACCTCACGCTTGTGCTGACGGGTGGCGCCCTCGACCAGCTTGGCGAGCTTCCGGAGTGGGTGGATCGTCGCGGGCTCGTGAGCCTCGACGAACTCCGTGAGCTGTACCGAACCGCGTCGCTCGTCGCCTTCCCGAGTCTTTACGAAGGATTTGGTCTCCCGCCGCTGGAGGCCATGGCGTCGGGATGCCCGGTCGCGGTCGCGCACTCCGGCTCCCTGCCCGAGGTCGTCGGTGACGCGGCAGTGTTGTTCGACCCGCACAGTGTCGATGCCATCGCCGAGGGCATCCTCGAGGCGCTGAATCGCGGCAACGCGGGATTCGAGGCGGGACTGGCTCGCGCCGCATCCTTCACGTGGGATCGCTGCGTCGAGCGCCACGTCGAGGCGTACGAACGAGCCATCGAAACGCGTTCGTAACGGCTCGACAACGAGTGGCGGGAACGCACGTCGAGGGCGGTTCGTTCTGACGTATCCTCGCGATATGAACGCTCTTCGTTTCGGGGTTGTCGCCGTCGGCGTGGCCCTCGTTCTCTCCGGTTGTGCGGCCTCAAGCCCGAGCGACTCGACCGCGACCCCGACGGTCACGCCGACTCCGACACCTTCTGCTCCGGCGGAGCCCAGCCCGACCCTGGCCCTCTCCTGCGCCGACCTGATCTCCACGGACGATGCCGTCGCACTGCTCGGTTACCCGGTCGAACTCGCGCCCGCCGCATGGCAGCTCACGAGCATCTCGACCGTCGCGGCCGTGCAGGGGGGAGCCCTCACGTGTCAGTGGACTCCGCCGGGCGTGAAGCCAGACCGTTCCGCAGATCTCTCCCTCTCGGTCAGCACTCACGGCCCGTTCAGTGACCCGGCAATCGGATCCACGTGCGACACGGGATCGTGCGAGGTTGCACTCGACAGGCGATGGCTGTTCGTCCGGGCATGGCCCACACAGGGGCCCAACGCGAACACCACCGTGGACGCGGGGGCGTGGGATGCCCTCGTGGCGTCGGTGACCTCGGCGGTTTCCGCGGCAACACAAACGAACCCTCCGTGGACTCCGCCCGCAGACACCGCGCAATTCGAGGGATGCCCGAGCGGTTTTGCCCCGGATCCCGCCACCCTGTCTGCCGACGCTGCCGCGGCGGGACTCCGACTGTGCGCCGCCGAAGGTCGATACTTCAGTGTGCTCCCTGGCGGAGCCTGGGCGATGCCCACTCTGACCGCCGAACTCCCCGAGCAGTACCACAAGTCGCCGTGGGTGCCCGTGGACGTCGCCGGCGCGGGGAGCGCGCTGACACGATATGGCGACGGCTCGTTCGACGTGCTCGCGACCGTCGACGGCACCATGATCCAGGTGACGCGCGCCGGGGACGCGTCCCCCGATCAGGGGTCAACGGTTGAGGAGCTCACTGCCGAGGTGGTTTCAGAACTCGAGTCGATCATCGCGCACTACTGACGGGTGACCGCGAAACATCCTGGTTTCTTTCATCTAGTACGGTGTGTGCTTGGGGGGGCGTTCTGCCTACCCACGCGACGACGAACGGAATGGTAGATGACACGCGCTCTCATCACAGGTATCACGGGTCAAGACGGTCTGTACCTCGCAGAACTGCTCCTCTCGAAGGGGTACGAGGTCTACGGCCTCATGCGCGGTCAGAACAACCCCAAGCGCCCTCTCCTCGAGGAGCTGATCCCGGATGTGACGATCCTCACCGGTGATCTCACCGACCTGTCGAGCCTCATCCGCGCCCTCGACACGGCACAGCCCGACGAGTTCTACAACCTCGGTGCCATCTCCTTCGTCGCGTACTCGTGGGAGAACGCACACCTCACGAGCGAAGTCACCGGCATGGGTGTGCTCAATGCCCTCGAGGCCGTGCGTCTCTACGAAGGCTCCACCGGCAAGCAGGTCCGCTTCTACCAGGCGTCGAGCTCGGAGATGTTCGGCAAGGTGCAGCAGGTACCGCAGACCGAGGACACGCTGCTCTGGCCGCGCTCGCCCTACGGTGTCGCGAAGGTCTACGGCCACTACATGACCATCAACTACCGCGAGTCCTACGGTATGCACGCCTCCTCCGGAGTGCTCTTCAACCACGAGTCGCCGCGCCGCGGCCCCGAGTTTGTCACCCGCAAGGTCAGCCAGGCGGTCGCTCGAATCCACCTGGGCCTCCAGGACGAGATTGTGCTCGGAAACCTCGACGCCCGTCGCGACTGGGGCTTCGCCGGCGACTACGTCGAGGCGATGTGGCTCATGCTGCAGCAGGATGAAGCGGACGACTACGTCATCTCGACCGGTGAGACCCACACCATCCGTACCCTCCTCGACGCGGCCTTCGGTGCGGTCGGGGTCACCGACTGGTCCTCGCTCGTGCGCCAGGACCCGCAGTTCATGCGACCGGCGGAGGTCGACCTTCTCATTGGTGACTCGACCAAGGCCCGCGAGAAGCTCGGATGGCAGCCCAAGGTGAGCTTCACGGAGCTCGTCACGATGATGGTGAACTCCGACGTCGAGGAACAGAAGAAGCTCGCCGGACTGTCATGAGCCGAATCCTGATCACGGGGATCACGGGCCAAGACGGGTCGTACCTCGCCGAGCAACTGCTCGCCGAGGGTCACGAAGTCCACGGCACCGCCCTGCGGTCGGATGAGGCGGTGCCCGGCGCCACGCTGCACTCGATCGATCTCTCGACCCCCGGTATCGCCGAGCTCATCCGCGCGGTCGAGCCGCACGAGGTGTACAATCTCGCGGCGATCTCGAGTGTGTTCGGGTCCTGGCAGCAACCTGCCGTCACCGCGGCGATCAACGGCGTCGCGGTGGCGGAGATGCTCGCGGCGCTGCGCGAACTTGCGGACTCCGGGCATCCCGTGCGATTTGTTCAGGCCTCGTCTGCCGAGATCTTCGGTATCCCCGCGGAAGTTCCGCAGAACGAGCGCACCGCGATCCGACCGACGTCGCCCTACGGTGCGTCGAAGGCGTACGCGCATTCGCTCGTGAACGTCTACCGCACTGCTGGAGTGTGGGCGTCGGCGTGCATCCTCTACAACCACGAATCGCCGCGCCGCCCCGAGCAGTTCGTGACTCGCAAGATCACGGCGAGTGCCGCGCGTATCGCACTCGGCCTCCAGGACCGTCTCGAACTCGGCAACCTCGCCGCTCGGCGCGACTGGGGCTGGGCCCCCGACTACGCGGATGCCCTCCGTCGGGCCGCGCGAGCCGAGACGCCCGACGACTACGTCATCGCGACCGGTGTTGCTCATTCGGTCGAGGAGTTCGTGGCTGCCGCGTTCTCGCGTGTCGGCATCGACGATTGGCGCAGTGTGGTGAGTGTGAGCGACGAGTTCCTCCGTTCTGGGGACGCGCCGCAGCAACTGGGTGATTCCTCCCATGCACGCGAGGTGCTCGGATGGCGCCCCACCGTCGACTTCGAGGGCATCGTCGCGGCCATGGTGGATGCCGACCTCGAAGCACTGCGCTAGAGAAGGCCTACCCGTCGCGGTTCGGTTCTGAGTTATCGAGTCGGGCGAAGGCCTGGCGCCAGCTCAGCTGGTTGGCGGCCTTGACGATACACACGACGAAGGCGAGCCAGCCGAACTCCACGAGGATCGAACTCTCGGCGAGGGCGTTGACGAGCAGGGCGATCAGAACCAGGGCCGGCCACACGTAGACGACGCTGCGACGGGCCGACGCCAGGAGCCACGACCGGGTGACGGCCAGTCCCGCGAGCGCGAGAAAGATGACGAGACCGACGAGGCCGAGTTGAAGCCAGAGGTCGACGAGCGCGCCGGAGGCGGTCGTCTCGAACCGCGGCGAGATATCGGCGAAGAGATTAAACGGCGGCAGGTCGATCCGCCAGGCCCCGATCCATCCCCATCCCTCGAGTGGATGTAGCGAGATGAGTTCGAATGCCCGGTACCAGACGTCGAGGCGGTACGTGAGCTCCTCGGTCGCTCCGAGCACGGTGATGATCGCGGAACGGAATACCCAGGCCAGGACGAGACCGATCGCGAGCACACCGAGCAGGGCGAACTGCCAGTAGCGGCGGTTCTCCGCTGGCGCTCGCCGAAGGGCGTAGAGAAGCCCCGTCGCGATGGCCACCACAATGACGACACCGATGGTGATCGGCGATCGGGTGAGCAGTACACACAACGCCGCCCCGATGAGGGAACCGATGGCGAGCCCGCGCGGCACTGACTTGGTGGCGAGTTCCGCGCCGAATGTGATGAGTGCGATGACGGCGACGATGCCGAGATCGTTCCGATTGCCGAGGATGCCCTGGATCGGGCCGAGGTCGGCGAGGTTACCCTGCACGGAGAGAAAGCGGATGGGCGCGTCGATGAGCACACCCGACAGGATCTCGATGCCGATCGAAATCCCGAGTACCAGCCGGAGCACGTCGCCGAAGGCTCGGACGATCTGGATGGTGTCCCGCAACAGTGCGACGTAAAAGGCGAGGACGGTGAAGGCCAGCAGATAGATGAGGGCGGCGAGACTCACCCACTGGTACTGGCTCCACACGAGCGTGATCGCCGTCCACCCCAAAAACACCAGCAGAGAGAGCGGCAGCAGACCCCTCCACTCGAGGGTGCCCCAGCGGGCGATGAGGGATGCCGCGGCCAGGAGTACGAGCACGGAGAGCGCCCCGATGAGGCCCGCCCAGCCGCTCAGCTGGCGAATCGGGAAGGCGAGGACGGCGACTCCGACAATCGCGGTGGTGAGTGCCGTAACGAATCTCGGCGCGCCGAGGAAGTCGAGCGCTGCTCCCAGGAGTTTCTCGCGCTGACCCGTCATTCGCGCGCGTCCCGCGGTTGCTCGATGAGCGGCTCATTTCGCTTCGTGGAGACCGCGATGAGCGTGAGAAACATGATGCCGAACTCCACGAGGAGCCTGCTCTCGGCCACACTCTGGATGATGAGGGCGACCATGATGGCGAACGGGAGAAGCGTCAGTGCGGTGTGTTTGAGCGGCTGCCCCGGTACCACCTGTTGGCGGTCGACGGCGAATGCCCACGTTCGGGCGAGGGTGGAGATCACGAGGGCCGCGAAGACGATGAGCCCGACGATTCCCAGCTGGAACCACACATCCAGCCACGCATTGTGGGCCTGCAACATACGCACCTTGTTGCTGAACGCGAGGTCGTGGAACGGATCGGCCCACGGAACCCAATAGCTCACCCAGCCCCAACCAAACGCAGGACGTTGCTGCGCGAGGGCGATGACGCTGTCCCAGATGTCCAACCGGCCGGTGAGGTCGGTGTCGCGACCTAGCGCTCGAATGATCGCCGCCGGGAAGGCGATGACCGCGGTCGTCACCAGGGCGCCGGCCGCCGCGAGGCTCGCGTAGGTGATGGTGCGCGCTCGCGGAGAATCCCGCCTGCGCAGGAGAAGGACTACGCCGATGATCGCAAGAGTGCCGACGAGGGCTACGGTCACCGTCGCCGATCGGGAGAGAGCGAGCATAACCACCGCGAGTGCGATCCAGGCTATCGACGCGGCACGGCGCCGCCGTCGGTCGGCGAGTTCGATCGCGAAGACCAGTAGGGCGAGAAGGGCCAGGAATCCGAGGTGGTTGGAGTTGCCGACGATGCCCTGGATTCTCCCGTCGTCGAACACCTCGAACAGTTCGTTGCGCGACCAGTACAGCAGCGGAGGGATCCGGCCGTCGTAGTCCTCCGGATTGGCGTTGACTTGCTGGGTCAGCGGAAGCAGCGGGGCGCGGATGACGAGCGAGACGAAGAGTTCGAAAAGGAGCGACGTGGCGAGCACAAAACGCAGCACCCTGCTGAGCCCGCGGAGGAGTTCGGGCCACGAGTAGGTGACGGCGAGAGTGACACCCGCGACCACGAGCATCCACGTCGTCAGGAGCCCGAGGGCGGTCGCTGATGGGTAGTGCGACCACAGGATCGACAGCGTCGCAAGCACGAGGAACGCGAGCAGCGGGTAGGGGAGCTCGCTGATGCGCCACCGACCGCGCTGCGCGATGAGGATGACGATGCACGCGAGGAACACGAGCACTGAAACAACCCCAAACACCCACCATCCGACCGACAGTCGCCACGCGTCGGGTGCCATGGCCAGAAGGAGAACCAGGACGAGAAAACCGGATCTCCACCGGGGGTCGCTGAGGAACCGCATTCCGTAAGGCTAGACGACCGGCACCTATGATCATGGAGGACAACTCGTGACTTTGACCGACCCCAGGAATTGAGTCTCGCAATGGTGCATCCCCGAGCCACTGAGCGCCCCGCGCGCGCTCAGTGGGTGCGCATGTACACGCGTCAGTTGTTTCTGACCGACGCGCTCGCGGTGCTCGTCGCCGTGGGCGGGTCGCACCTGCTCTGGTTCGGTACACGTTCCGTGGAGCTCGCCAGCGGCGACCTGCTGCCCCTCGGTATCTCCTACCTCGTGGTGAGTGTCGTTCTCGCGGCGAGCTGGCTCATCTTCCTCCACGTCTTCGGGACCAGGGATGCCCGCATCGTCGGTTCCGGACTGCAGGAGTACGCGCGCACGGCCGACGCCACGGTGCGGTTGTTCGGTCTCGTGGCGATCGTGAGCCTCCTGCTCATGATCGATATCGCTCGCGGCTTCATCATCACGGCGTTTCCGGTTGGCCTTTTCCTGATCCTTCTGGGTCGCTGGTTGTGGCGGCAGTGGTTGCGCGAGAAGCGCTTCACGGGGCTCTACAGGGTCCGCCTCATCGTTGTGGGGTCCACCGGATCCATCACGGAACTCGCCGACGAACTCCGCCGTCACGCCTACGCGGGATTCGAGGTCGTCGGGGTGTGTCTCACGGTTCCGACCGAGTCACCCGACGATGTGGCAAAGCTGGGGGTTCCCGTCTTCCGTTCCATCTCCGACCTGACCGCGATCATTCGGCAGACCGACGCCCACGTTGTCGCCCTCGCCGGCTCGCACGGACTGACCCCGTCGGCGGTGCGCTCGATCAGTTGGCAGCTCGAGCGAACCGGCATCGATCTGATGGTCGCGCCCTCGATCACCGACATCGCCGGAACGAGGATCCACACCCGACTCGTTGCGGGTCTTCCGCTCATTTACGTCGAGTCGCCGAGCTACGAGGGTGGCGCGAAGGTCATCAAGGCCCTCTTCGACTTCACGGCGGCCATCATCCTCACCATCCTCCTGTCACCGGTTCTCATCGCCATCGCGATCGCTGTGAAGGTCACCAGTCGCGGGCCGGTGTTCTTCACGCAGGAGCGGGTCGGTCTCGGTGGCTCCCTCTTCCGCATCATCAAGTTCCGCTCGATGACGGTCGGTGCCGACGAGGAGCTCATGTCGCTCCTGGCAGAAAAGGATCTCGATACCCAGCCACTCTTCAAGATCCGCGACGATCCGCGGGTGACGAGACTCGGCAAGTTTCTGCGCAGCACGTCACTCGACGAACTGCCCCAACTCTTCAACGTCATCAAGGGCGACATGAGTCTCGTGGGGCCGCGACCGCAAATAGCTGCCGAGGTGGCGCTCTACACGGATGACGCGGCGCGGCGCCTGCTCGTCAAACCCGGTATCACGGGCCTATGGCAGATCAGCGGACGATCCGATCTCGGGTGGGAGGAGGCGGTCAAACTCGACCTGTACTACGTCGAGAACTGGTCGCTCACCGACGATCTCGTGATCCTCTTCCGAACGGCGCGTGCCGTGCTACTGCGGGTGGGGGCCCACTAGGCGTTCGCGGCGACCCACTCGCGAAGTTCGGCCGAGAATCGTTCACGCGAGAACCGTCTGCTCCACTCGACGATGGGTTCTCTCGGCAGGTCGCTCGCACGGCGAACGGCATCGGCGACCGATGCGGGGTCGTCGGCATCGAAGTGCACACCCGAGATGCCCTCCGCGACGGTCTCGGCCGAACCGCCGATGCGATTGGCGGCCACCGGGGTGCCGAGCGCCATTGCTTCGATGGGCATGATCCCGAAGTCCTCCACGGGAGGAAATACGAGCACGGTCGCCGCGGCGTAGAGCGCGTACAGGAGTTCATTGGGTGGTTCGATGACAAACGTCACCGGCACGCGGGCCGCCTCCGCGAGGGTGCGAAGACGCGGTTCCTCCGGTCCCGCCCCCGCAAGCACCACCGGCAGGCCGGCGGACTCTCCCGCCGCGATGACGAGATCGAGTCTCTTGTAGGGGATGAAACGGGATGCACCCAGCACAAACGTCTCGGGAAGTGAATCCATCACACGCAAGCCGTCGTCGCCGAGGCGCGAGCGCCAATCCGCCACCGACTGAATGCGCGAGATCTCGACGGGTGGGTAGATAACGCTCGCGGGCTGCTCCCACGTCGCGGCGATACGTTCGGCGACGTAATTGCTGATGCCCGCGATGGCCGTGGCCTCGGATGCCCGCGCCCTGTCGATGGGGCGCAGTGCACGCGCAGCGGCACGGGCGAGAGGGCCAGACCCGCGGTCATCGAGTTCTGGTGTCCACAGGTATCGCGCCGGTGTGTACGTGTAGACGAGTTTGGCCGCGTCGCGGGAACGCCCGCGCGGGTGCAGGTGGTGTGCAAACGAGTGGGAGCTCGCGATCACCCAGTCGAGTTCTTCGGTCGGATCGATGGCGGTGCGCCACGCGCCAGCTAGAACGGGCATCGCGAGTGCCTTGCGTCCGCGCAGCGGCGACCGTGCCAACCAGAGTTCGCGCACCTCTCGGCCGGGGAAGCGCTCTGGGGCATTCAGCCACGGCGTGAGGATCGGGGCATCCGGAAACTCCGCGGCGATGGCCTCGAGCACGTTCTCGGAGCCACCGAACGGTTCGATCCACTCGTGGGCGATCAGGCCGGGCACGCGGACGAGTCTAGAGGGGTGGCTAGACGAAAGCCGCCTTGCCCGTGATCGCCCGGCCAACGATGAGGGTATTCATCTCCCGCGTTCCCTCGTACGAGTAGAGCGCCTCGGCATCCGCGAACGCGCGCATCGCGCCGTAGTCGAGCACGATCCCGTTGCCGCCGAGAGCCTCGCGGCACCACGCGACCGTCTCGCGCATCCTGCTGGTCGTGAACTCCTTGGCCAGCGCCGAGTGCTGGTCGCCCTGGGTGCCCTCGTCGAGCATCTCCGACACCCTCGTGACGAGGGCAATCGATGAGGTGATGTTGCCGAGGCTCTTGGCGAGCAATTCCTGCACAAGTTGGTGTGAGGCGATGGGCTTGCCGAACTGGATCCGCTCCTTCGTGTACGCGACGGCCGCCTCGTAGGCCTGGATCGAGTTGCCGACCGCAGCCCAGGCGACCTCGGCGCGCGTCAGGCGCAACACTGCGGCCGTATCGCGGAAAGAGTTCGCGTTCTGCAGCCGATTTGCCTCCGGAACCACAACGTCGGTGAGGGTGATGTCAGCATTCTGGATGATGCGGAGCGAACCCTTGCCCGGGATCGCGGTCGCGTTGTAACCGGGGGCATCCTGCGGCACGATGAACCCCTTGACCTGACCGTCCTCGGCGTCCTTCGCCCAGATGACCGTGATGTCACCGATCGACCCGTTACCGATCCAGCGCTTGGAGCCGTTCAACACCCACGAGTCGCCGTCACGTCGCGCTACCGTGCGCAGGCCCTGAGCCGAATCCGACCCGGAGAGCGGTTCGGTGAGACCGAAGGCACCCATGAGTTCGGCCGAGGCCAACCGCGGCAGCCACTCGGCACGCTGCTCAGCGCTGCCGCACTGGGCGATGGCACCCATGGCGAGACCGTTCTGCACCCCGACGAGTGTCGCCGCGCTCGCGTCGACGCGAGCGAGCTCGAGAGCCACCCATCCGCGGAACACGGCCGAGTTTTCGAAGGGTCGTGTCTCCTCCCACGCGAGTCCGTAGATGCCGAGGTCCGCGAGCCCCCGATGAACTTCGGGGCCAAACATCTCGCCGCGCTCCCACAGCGCGTTCGCGACAGGGCGCACCGTCGACTCGAGAAACTCGCGCAAGGCAACGAGCTTGTCGAGCTCCTCGGGTCGAAGGCGGCTCTCGAAGCCGTAGAAGTCACTATCGAGGGTGGGGAACGTCATCGTCGGCTCCGGTGGTCTGGGTGAAAGGGCGTTGCGCCAGCGTTACTCAATCAGGCCGAAACCCGGCGTTTCCACACCGTTGTTAGGGTGATCCAATGCGCACAGGGGAAGGTGGCGGATGTTTGTAGGCATCACCAACGAGCCGCGAGACTACGCGTGGGGGAGCGACGGTCTCATTTCGGAGCTGCTCGGTCGTGAGCCCTCCGGCGCGCCAGAGGCCGAACTGTGGTTGGGGGCTCATCACGGCTCCCCGAGTGTTCTCCTGGATCCTGGCCACGGTGAGGGCGCCCACGATCTCGCACAGTGGATCGCGGGCAACCCCACACGCGCCGTGGGGAACGAGGATGCTCGGCTTCCGTTCCTGCTCAAAGTGCTTGCCGCGGCCTCCCCGCTGTCACTGCAGGCTCATCCGACGACGGCTCAGGCGCAGGAGGGCTTTACGCGAGAGAACGCGGCGGGCATCCCGCTGTCCGCCGCCGAGCGGAACTATCGCGACCCGCACGCGAAGCCCGAACTCATTCTCGCGGTGAGCGATCGCTTCGAGGCTTTGTGCGGCTTCCGACCGATAGCGGAGGTCAGGGAGGACCTCGAACCGATCGTCGCGTCGGCACCGGGGGAGGACCGCGCCGTGCTCGCCGACCTGGTTGAACGCCTGGACGACGGCGCACTGCGCTCCGTCGTGGAGTGGCTCATCACCCGCGGCGACGGGTCTACCGAGGCGATCGCGGCCGTCAGCCGACTGGCAGAGACGGATGCCCGCCTCGAGCTTCAACGGCGGCTCGCCGAGCTCTATCCTGGCGACCCCGGCATCGTCATCAGCCTCCTCCTGCATCACGTTGTTCTCGCGCGGGGTGAGGCGCTCTTTCTGCCTGCAGGCAACATTCACGCCTACGTCGACGGTGTCGGCATCGAACTCATGGAGGCGTCGGACAACGTCTTGCGTGGGGGTCTCACCCCGAAGCACGTGGATGTCGCGGAGTTGCTCTCCGTGCTCGATTTCACGCCACGTTCGGCTCCGCTGCTGATTCCCGAGGTGCCGGTCCCCGATGTCCGGGTATTCCGTCCGGAGGGTGCGGGATTCGCTCTCATCGAGTTCGAGGGTTCCGGCCCGTGTCCGCTCGACGGTCCGGCGATCGCGCTGTGCCTTTCGGGGTCCTTCGTTCTTTCGGGTGCGACATCAACGACAGTCAGTCGGGGTGATGCCGTATTTATCACCCCCGACGAGGGCGATTTGATCGTTGACGGCTCCGGCCAGCTCGTCGTCGCGACCGTTGCCTGACCTGACCCCTATGATCGTCGGGGTACATCCGTCGATCGAGGAGCTTCTATCTCTGTGAGTGAGTCACCGGTGTCCGCTGCCGAACGCTTCTCCATCGTTGTCGTCTGCACGGCGAACATCTGTCGTTCTCCGATTGCCGAGCGTCTCCTGCGTCGACTCCTCGAGCGTGACGCGCCGCAGCTGTGGTCGATTCAGGTGTCAAGTGCCGGAACACGTGCGACCGCGGGCAGGGCGCTTCCGGATGACACGCTCGTCGAGCTCGAGCGATTGGGTCTGCCCGCTCAGCAGCACGCTGCCGTGCCGCTCGACGCGGCGACTCTCGCAACGGCCGACCTCGTGCTCGGCCTCACCCGCGACCACCGAAAAGCCGCGGTTCGACTGGCGCCGCGGGTCGCCACCCGCGCGTTCACGCTGGCCGAATACGCTCGCATCCTGCAGTTCATCCGCGCCGAACGCGCCGATGTGGCTCCGCGTCTCGACGGTGACGTGACCGCCTACCTCCGTGAGCTCACTGCTCTTGCCGCGCGATTGCGCGGGTCGATGGCTCCCCAGCTGAGCCCCGACGATCTCGACATCGAGGACCCGTACAACCGTGGCACGGCGGTCTACCGCCGCGTTGCCGACAGCATCTCCGCATCGAGCACATCAATCGTGGACACGCTCCGTTCATTTGCGTGACGCGAGACCCCGTCTATACACTCTCGTCTAGGGACTCTCCTCGCTTCGGCGGGGTACATGAATAACAGCATTACAGCTACGCAAAGGGCATCTTCTGGGCGGGATTTTTCTCCCGCCGGCCAGGCTTGCGTACCGGGAGATGCTGTTTGGAGTTCAGGGACTACGTCGACACCCTCCGTCGTCGATGGATCGGGATCACGGTCTTCCTCGTTGTCGGGTTGGCCATCTCGGGCGCGCTCGCGTTCCTCGCGGTGCCGACCTACCAGGCGGCGTCGCGCGTTTTTGTCGCCACCCAGTCGGCAGGTAGCGCGATCGAGGCGTTCCAGGGCGGTAGCTACACGCAGCAGCGCATGCAGTCATACGTCGAGGTCGCTAGCGGCCCCATCGTGCTCGACGAGGTCATCGCCGAGCTCGATCTCGACACCACCGCCGAGGAGTTGTCTTCGTCGATCTCAGCTCGCGTGGTGCCCGATACCGTCCTCATCGAGATTGTCGTCACCGACGAATCACCCGAAGAGGCAGCGGACCTCGCCAACGCCGTAGCGCGTTCGCTGCGCGACGTTGTCGTCGACGAACTCGAGGAGGCCGTCGGCGGTGAGGGCTCGCTCGTGAACCTCACACTCGTCAAGCGAGCGTCGGTTCCGAGCGAGCCGAGCTCTCCCGTCATCCCGCTCTACCTCGGAATCGGGGCGATCTTCGGTCTCGCACTCGGTCTCGCGTTCGCCTTCATTCGTCAGGCACTCGACACGCGTCTGCACAGCGAGCGCGACGTTCGCGCGGTGACGGATGAGCCGATCGTCGGCGGTTTCGTTTTCGACCCCACCGCGGCTCAGGCCCCACTCATCATCCACAGTGGTCCGCAGAGCTCCCGCGCCGAAGCCTTCCGCACACTCCGCACCAACCTGCAGTTCATCGATTTCGAGTCAGACCACCGTGCCTACGTTGTGACCTCGTCTCTCCCGTCCGAGGGAAAAACGACAACGGCGGTAAACCTCGCGATCGCGCTCGCCGAATCGGGCAAGCGCACGCTCCTCATCGACGCCGACCTCCGGCGCCCTCGTGTTGCCGACTACATGGCCATCGAGGGTGGCGCGGGCCTCAGCGATGTCCTTATCAACTCCGCAACACTCGAAGACGTCGTCCAGCCGTGGGGGGAGAGCGGCAACCTTTGGGTGCTCCCGGCGGGCGCGCATCCGCCGAACCCGAGCGAACTCCTCGGTTCCCGCTCGATGATGGCGCTTCTCGACCTCATCCGCGCGAACTTCGACCAGGTGATCATCGACGCACCACCCCTGCTGCCCGTCACCGACGGTGCGATCCTCAGCAAGATCACCGACGGTGCACTCCTCGTCTGCGCGGTGGGGCTCGTGCGCGCACCCCAACTGCGTCAAGCGCTCGAACAACTCCAGAACATTCACGCCAACGTTCTCGGACTCGTCATCAACATGCTGCCAACGCGGGGTCCCGACTCCTACGGCACGTATGGCTACGAGTACGTCGACAAGGCGTGAGACGAACCCGGATCGATGAGGAGACAACGATGACACGGTCGAAGCCGCGGATTGCCATTGCCCACGACTACATCACCCAGCGGGGCGGGGCGGAGCGCGTGGTGCTCGCGATGGCGCGGGCATTTCCGGATGCCCCGATCTACACCACGCTGTACCAGCCCGAGACCTCGTTCCCCGAGTTCACGGAGCTCGACATTCGCCCCTCGGCGCTCAACAGGGTGGGGCCGCTCCGACGCCACCACCGGGGTGCGCTGCCGTTCCTCCCCGCTGCCATCGACTCGATCCACATCGACGCGGATGTGGTGATTTCGAGCAGCAGCGGTTGGGCGCACGGCGTGCACACCAACGGCCAGAAGCTCGTCTACTGCTACTCGCCGGCCCGATGGCTCTACCAGTCGGACGTGTACCTCGGTGAGCGTCCAGCCCTGCCGAAGGCGCTCGCACTTGGCGCCTTTTCACCGTGGCTGAGGGCGTGGGACCGGAGGGCCGCCTCGAGTGCCACGCGGTACCTCGCGATCTCGACGGCCGTGCAGGGTCGCATCCGCGACGCCTACGGCCTTGACTCGACGATCGTGCCGGCGCCGCATTCGGTGTCGGAGACGATGCCCGTCGAGTCGGTTCCCGGTATCGGCGAGGACTTCTACCTCTGCATCTCGCGATTGTTGCCCTACAAGAACGTCGACAAGGTCATCGAGGCGGTCCGATCGACACCGGAACGTCGCCTTGTAGTCGTGGGCGCGGGCCCGGAGGAGGAGAACCTCAGGAGCACCCTGCCGCCCAACGTCACGATGCTGAAGAACCTCACCGATGCCCAGATTCGCTGGCTGTACACCCGAAGCCGTGCGATCGTCGCCGCCAGCTACGAGGACTACGGCCTGACCCCCATCGAGGCGGCCGTCTTCGGCAAACCGAGTGCCGTGCTGCGCTGGGGTGGGTTCCTCGACACGGTGGTCGAGAACAGCACCGGAGTGTTCTTCGACACCCCGACCTCGACCCAGATCCGCGGGGCGCTTGATCGCCTCGAGGCCCGTCCGTGGGATGCCTGCACGATCCAATCGTCCGCTGCACGCTTCACCGAGGCAACCTTCGCTGGCGAACTGCACGGTCAGGTCGAGGATCTCGTCGCGCTCGCCGGAGCCGCCCGGTGACCCTTGCTGATCGTCTCCGGGTTGTGCAGAGAGGGTGGGCCATCTTTGCCCTCTTTGCGCTCCTGGGTGGGTTGGGCGGACTCGCCACCGCGCTGCTGTCCACCCCCCGATTCGATGCGACGGCTCGCGTCTTTTTGAGTGTCGGGGAGACCCCGACAGCGCTCGACACCCTTGCAGCAACCATTTACGCGCAGACGCGCATCCTCTCCTACGCCACCGTGGCAACCGACCCCGTTGTGCTGCGGCCCGTCGCCGCGGACCTCGGTATCGACCAGAACCCCGACGACCTGGCCGCTCGGGTGACCGCCACCCCGGTCGCCGACAGTCTCGTTGTCGAGATCGTCGCCTCCAGCCGGTTCAACACCGAAGCGGCCGCGCTCGCGAATGCGGTCGCGGATCAACTCGTCGACGTCATCGAGCTGCAGCTCGAGGCCGAGATGACGGACGAGGGGAGTTCCCTCACAGCGCAGGTCCTCGAACGGGCACCAGTGCCGACCTCATCGGCGTATCCCCAGATCCTCCCGTCGCTCGGGGCAGGGCTACTCGTGGGATCCATCATCGGCGTCGGCATGATGCTCTCGCGCCACAGCTTCGACTCACGCATTCGATCGGTGCGCGATATCGCGGATGCCACCGAGGTGCGTGTCCTCGCGACGATCGCGCGTACCGACAATCCGGAGACAGTTGTAGCGACCGTTGAGAGTTCGCAGGCTTCGCACGACTTCCGCACGCTCGAGGCGATGATGCGATTCATCGGCTTCGAGGCGCGCAGCACCCTCATCACGGGGGCGCGACCCGATCAGGGCGCAACAACGGTTGCTCTTGGTCTCGCCATGGCTTCAGCGCAACAGGGACGTCGGGTTCTCCTCGTCGATGCGAACGTGCGGAACCCCCACGTGCTCGAGCATCTCGGGCTCGAGTCTGACCTCGGCCTCACCGACTTGCTTGTCGGCGCGCCGCTCGCGGATGCCGTCCAATCATGGCCGGTTGTGCCAGAGCTCTCCGTCATCGCCGCGGGAAGTGTGGCCCCCAACACCCACGACCTCTTCGCCTCCGAGCGCGCACGGCGACTGGTGCAAGGTCTCGAGGAACGGTACGACCACGTCATCATCGATGCCCCACCACTGTCGGCGGGATCGGATGCCGTGACCCTCGCCCCGCTCGCTGGTTCCGTGCTGCTCGCGGTGACTCCCGGAACCCTCCCGCGTGAGGACCTGCTTCGGGGGATTGCGAGCCTCGGTCACAGCGAACTCCGCGGGATCGTGCTCACGGATGTCCGGCGCAGCAGATCACGCTCCACGCACGACGAATACGAGCCACTCGACACGGAGCTTGTGGGTTCGGGGGAGAGGACACCATGAAACGACGTTTGCTGTGGCTCGTGGAGCACCTCGGTGCCGTGCTCTTCAATCACTTCGTCACCTTTCTGCCGTCGCACACGATCCGGCAGGGTTTCCTGCGCGCCTGGGGTGCCGAGATCGGTAAGGATTCGTCGATCTTTCGAGGTACGACGGTGCTCGGCATCCAGGGTCTGCGTGTTGGTGAGGCGACGACGATCGGGTTCCGGTGCCTCCTCGACTCGCGTGGCGGTCTCACGATCGGCGACAACGTCGTCATCGCGAGCGACGTGCACTTCATCGCCGGCCACCACCTGCCCAACTCCGACGACTTCAGTTACATCATCGAGCCGACGGTCGTCGAGGACTACGTGTGGATCGCGAGCCGCTCGACCGTATTGGAAGGGCTCACGGTCGGTCGCGGTGCCGTGATCGGAGCGTGCTCCCTCGTGCGTAAGCCCGTCGAGGCGATGTCCATCGTGGCGGGCATCCCCGCCAAGCCTGTCGGCGAACGCCACTCACGCCTCACCTACCGACCCATGTTCAAACCGATGTTGTTCTGATGAGCGATTCGACGACCACACAGCAGAAGGGATGCGAATGAAACGCATCTGGGACCGACTCGGAGTCGTCCACTACAACTTCTTCATCACCCACATGCCCTTCCATTGGCTTCGCCTGTGGACGCTGCGCATCTGGGGGGCGAAGATCGGCAAAGACACGTCGGTGTTCCGCGGCACAACGGTGTTGGGGATCGACAAGCTCAGCATCGGCGAGTCGACCGTCATCAGCTTCCGCTGCCTCCTGGACGCGCGCGGTGGACTCACGATCGGCAGCAACGTCGTCATCGCGAGTGACGTGCACTTCATCACGGGAACGCACCTGCCGGATTCGGACACCTTCGAGTACGAGCTGCTCCCGATCGCGGTGGGCGACTACGCGTGGATCGCAAGCCGAGCCACGGTGCTGCCGGATGTCACGATCGGCCGGGGTGCGGTGGTCGGGGCCACCTCGCTCGTGCGCTCCGATGTCGCCGACATGGAGATCGTCGCCGGTGTCCCCGCTCTCGTGCGCGGCATTCGCGAGTCCGCGCTCACCTACCGGCCGAAGTACAAGCCGCCGTTCTTCTAAACCGCAGCAAGCGCCAGTTCAGGAAGGAACCGATGAGCGACTGCTCCACGATGCGCCTCGTCTACATCGCTCCCCGTGCGGGGGAGAGCGGTGTGGGTGACTACGCCGAGGATTTCATCGCCGCCGTGCGTGGTCGGGTGGGGTCTGTCGTCGAGTACCGCCACGACGGGCCCGGCAAGGATTCGCTCGTTTCGATCCTCCGGCAACGGCGGGAAGTGCTGCGTCTGATCGCCGAGGATCCCGCGAACACCGTTGTCCACGCGGAACAGAGCGGCGGCGCGCTGCTCCCGTTCTGGGCGACGGTAGGTGTGCGTGACGTGCCCGTTGCGGCGACCGTCCACGACCCGCCGCTGAGTGTGTGGTGGCCCTTCCGCACTCGGCTCGCCGCCAACATCCGGCTTCTCAATCACGGACTGCACTATCTGACCCAGCCCTTCACCACCTGGTTGGAGGCGCGTGTGAACCGCGGTCGGACGCTCGTCACGCTCAGCCACACGGGCGCCACCGAGCTCCGCAAGGTCATGACCGGCTCGCACGTTGTCGCGTCGTCGCTGTTTGTTCCCGACAGGCCCGAGATCACACCCGTCGTCGACCGACCGCTCGCGATCGGACTCTTTGGCTACGTCTATCGCGGCAAGGGCTTCGAGGTCGTGCAACGACTCCGCGAGCAGCTCGATGACGACATCCTCATTCGGGTCGCCGGTCGCGGAACGGAGAAGCTCGACCCCATCCCGGGTGTCGAGATCCTCGGTGAGGTGGATGGCGAAGCCGAGGACGCCTTCTTCGCGTCGATCAGGATGCTCCTCGTGCCGTACGACTCTCGACACGTGTACGGGCGCGAGGCCTTTCCCGCCGCCAGTGTCGTCAGCCGCGCCATGGCCTATGCGACACCCGTGCTGTGTCGTGCGCACGGGGCGCTCACCGAACTGGCCGAGGGCGGAGGCGCCGTTGTTGTTGACGGCGGTGCCGTTGAGTTGGCTGCCACTGCCAATCTCACGCTGCGCGACGAGACCCGACTCGAGGAGCTCGAGCGAGGAGCGCGCGACGTGCGCTGGCGGCACTCCGCCGAGCGGATCGTCGACGACTTTCTTGCCGTGTGGGGCACGCGTTCGGTCGCACCACTGCGCAACGGGGGGCGATCGTGATCGCCAAACTCCTCGGGCAGAACCTCATGAGGGCGGGGATCGCCTCGACCTGGGTTCTCGCCGCACGTCTTCTCGGTCTCGCCTGGACCGCGCTCATCATCTTCCGCCTGGGACTCGCCGATTACGGCGTCTACGCCATCGCGTTCGCGGTTGCCGCGATCATCGCCGCGCCGATCGACAACATCTTCCTCGTGCGTTCGCTCCGCATCGACGACGAGAGCTACGGGCGCGAAGCCGCGACACGTGTTCTCGTGGGAGGGGCCTTGCTGCTCCTCGGCGTTGTGTTCTTCGTCCCCGTGTTCGTTGTGGGGTTCGCGCTCGTCGTCGCCGGAGGCGAGATCCTCTTCAATGCGGTCAAGGGAGACGCCCTCCGGGCAGGTCTCCCCAACATCGTCACGCGTCTCGATGCGCTACGGCAGCTCTCCTCCATCGTGTTGGCTTCGGTGTACCTGTTCACCGTGAACAACCCGAGCCTCGAACTCGCGGTGGGTCTCTACAGCGCCCCCTACCTCGTCATTGCGATCGCGGCGGCCATCAAGGTTCGCGGTCGGCGGCCGAAAATGCCCGGATCGTTCCACGAGATCCGGCTGCTCTGGTTCGACGCACTCGCACTCGCCCTCTACCTCCAGGCCGATGTGATCCTCCTCGGTGTGCTCACCACGGAGGAGATCGCCGGTGTCTATTCGCTCGCGTCCGTCGTGGCACTCGCCCTCTCATCCTTCGCCCAAATGTTCGCGCAGACCTTCCACGAGCGTCTGCGGGCAGGGCTGGGTGACCCGGATGCCGGCCCCCGACGGGTGGCGTCGCTCGCGGTCGCGATTCTGCTCGCCATCGCCATGCTCGTTGTCGGGCTCGTACTCATGGCGTTCTTCTCGGAGCCGGGAGTCGGGCTGCTCTTTGTGGTGATGAGCACGGTTGTGCTCCTGCGCTCGCTCACTCTCATCCTCACGACCATGCTCTACGTGCAGGGGCGTGATGGGCATCGCGTCGCGGCGGGATGGACGGCCGCGGCGGTGAAGCTCGGCATCCTCGCGCTTCTGGCCCCGCTCGGCGCTCTGGGGGCGGCCGTCGGTGCCATCGCAGGCGAGCTCATCTTGCTCATCTGGTACTACCGCGTCGTTTACTCGTGGTCACCCCAGGTGCGACCCGAGAAGCGTGCGGATGACGCCCCGATCGTGCCAGACGGGGGTGGCCTGCTGTGAGCGAGACGAGAACCGCGACCTTCCTCCTCGCGAAGGATCCGACAATCGACCACGGCGGCGACATCGCGCTCTCCCGACTCGTGATGCGCTTGGCCGCGGAGTCCGTTTCCGTACGCGGTATCGCCCTCTCCCGGGCGGCCGACCCGTCACCGGATGCATCGATCCGTCGTATCCCGAAACCTCCCGTGTCCGTCCCGAAGCTTGCCGCCACGAGCCTTCTCACCGGTCGCAGCATCGTGCACACGCGGTTCGACGTTCCGGCGCTGCGCCACGCCATCGACGAAACCGCAACAGACCTCTTCGTCGCTGAGCACAACTACATGGCGGAGTCCTACCTGCGCTCGCGCCATCGGGGGAGCACCCCCATCGTGCTCAACACCATCAACTCGGAGTCACTCGTTTTTGCCGCGACGCGAGGTCGCGCCGGCAGGCTCGAATCGCGGAGGATCCTCCGCGACGAGGTGCGCACTGCTAAGGCCATGCGGGCGGTGGGCACGTACGACAGCGATGAGGCGCAGTTCTACCGCGACCGTGGAGTCGATCCGGTCTTCTGGCTGGACATCACACTCCCACCCGGCACGCGCACCCCGGTCGAGACGACGGGCCGTCGCCTTATCTTCCTCGGCGATCGCACGTGGCCGCCGAACCATGAGGCATTTGTGCTGCTCGCGTCATGGTGGCCCGAGATCGCGCGCGGGATCGAGGGCGCAGAACTTGTTGTCGTCGGAAAACGTGACCCCGCAGCCCCCTATCCCGCCATCCCCGACGGCCTCAAGGACATCGGATTCGCCGATGACCTCGACGAGATGCTCGGCTCGGGCCGTGCGCTGGTCGCTCCCGTTCAGACCGGAGGCGGGGTGCGTGTGAAGCTCCTGGATTCCGCGTCGCGTGGGCTGCCCGTCATCGGTACGACGGCGGCTATCGGAGCGCACGCGTCGGTCCTGGGGGTCACACCGTTCGACGACAAAAAGGCCTTCATCGAGCAGGCCCGCCGATACCTCCTCGACCGGGATGCGGCAACCGCCGAGGGTCAGCGGCTCTACGAGGCGAATGCCGATCGCTGGAATGCGGGCATCCCGCACTCGCGCATTGCGGAATGGATCTCCGCGTGAAAATCCTCATCGTTCTCGCCGCGATCATGACGCCGATTCTGGGTGCCGTGCTCGCCAGCGACGCGTCGATCGCCGTGAGGCTCATCGCAATACTCGCAACCCTCGTTCCCGTCGGCGCCTGGATCGCGCTGCGTCGACCGCTCTACCTCTACTCTGCGTTCGCCTTTGTGCTCGCCGCGATTCCCTTCGGTGTGCTGCCGGGATCACCACTGCCGCTCGTGCTGTTGCTCTCCGTCGCGATCGGCATCACCACGATCATTCACTTGCCCCGCGGTGGAAGAAGACCGGGCGCAGTCGAGTGGGGTGTGCTCGCGCTCATCATCGCTTCGGCCGTATCGATGGTTGTGACGGCAACAACGAGCTACGACTACACGGAGTTCGCCAAGTGGTTCCTCGCGACATCGTCGGTGCTCTCGCTATCGCAACTGTCCCGACCCGACCTGCGCACAGTCGGGCGCTGGTATGTCGTTGGCGCCGCGACCGGGTCGGTCTTTGGCCTCATCACTCTCTTCTTCGATAGCTCCGGTCGGCTGCTGTCGCTCCTCTCCTTCCTCGGCTACGGCGTAGGGGACGGAACAAACCTCCGCTACGTCGTGAGTGCCGAGGGCATGACCGTTCGACTGACGGGAACCTACGTCGATCCCAATGCGGGCGGGCTGTTCCTCTACCTCGGAGTTCTCTTGGCGCTCGCACTATTCCGGGGCATCCCGCGAGTTGCCCTGGTCTCGGTTGTCGCCCTCGCCATGGCGCTCACACTCAGTCGCGCCGCCATCCTCTCGCTCGGGGTCGCGTTCCTCGTCTACATCGCCCTCCAGCGCCTCCGCTTCACCGGCAAGGTGCGCATCGTCAGTGTCGCCGCGGTCGCGGGCGCCGTTCTGCTCATGATTCCCGCGATCCAACGCAGACTCTTCGACTCCTTCGGATCTTTCGACACCGGGTCCAGTGCGCGCGCCGACGCCCTCCGCGACTACCCGAAACACATGGACGGCAGTTGGTTGTTCGGCCTCGGGTGGGGGCGCATCGAGTTCCGCGACGGCCGGGTGGGAATGGCCGTCAACCACGTGGCGAATGCGCCGCTGCTCTCCGTATACCGAGGTGGCCTCGTTGTGGGCATCCTGTTCTGTTTTGTGCTCATCGTCGGCATCGTCCTGTCGTTCCGAGCGCTGCGCAGTAAAAACCCGGAGCTCGGCTACATCGCTGCCGGCTACATCGGATTTGTGGGAGTCGCTCTCCAGCTGGACTTCCCGGTCATCACGATCCCGCCCGTCGCGGCGCTCTTCGCCTTTTTCCTCGCCGTGCTCCCACGCGAAGAGGATTTTCACGATCCGCCGGCGCAGCCCGGCGCCACCGGTAGGCAGCTTCAGATTGTTGAGGAACGGCGATGACCCCACCACCGGATGCCCGAGCGGCGGCGACCGCGAAGGCGCCTAAACAGCGTCTCATCGGACTCGACGGAATGCGCGGACTCCTCGCGCTCTCCGTCATCCTCGTCCACACCATGGGGGCTCTCGCTCCGCTTGTGCTCACCGCCACACACCTGGACCTCCTCGGCCAGGTGATCGTGGTGTTCTTCGCGCTGTCGGGGTTCCTCATCTACTGGCCGTTCGCGTCGCGCATCATCAGTAATCGCCCGCTCGGGTCGATCTCCGACTACTTGCGCAATCGTGCGCTCCGCGTCTACCCCGCGTACATCGTGATCTTCCTCTTCGCCAACTTTGTGCTGGCCGGCTCCTTCCTCAGCAACGCGATGGAGACGATGGTGCCCTACACGGATGCCGGCACCGGGGTCATCACGAATCCGCTCGACCTGCTCCTCCACCTCACGCTCCTGCAGAACTTTTTCCCCTCCGGCCTGCAGACGGGGATCAACTCGTCGTGGACCCTCACGGTTGAGCTCACCTTCTACGTCGTCCTGCCGTTGCTCGCGATCGCCGTGCACCGCGTGGGGGCCACCTGGAAGCGGAGCCGCTACCTGTTGGCGGCGCTGCCGGCCCTCGCGCTCATTGCGCTCGGCGTTGTCTTCCGAGGCATCGCCTGGGCGATCCAGCTCATCGGGGGCGTCTCGGTTCTCGACGCCGAGTGGGGCGCAAACTGGCTGGGAGTGCTCTCGCGCAGCTTCCTTGTCTGGTCGGACAATTTCGGTTTCGGAATGCTTGCGATCGTTGCCTACATCGCGGCCAAAAACGGTGCCCTTGTATCCCTTGGTCGTGTCTCACTGCGAGCGGTGGCAACTCTGTCGCTCATCGGCGGGCTGCTTTTTGCCGCTGTATGCCTCGTGCTGCGACTTCCCTGGTTGAGCACGGGGGTGGCCCTCGCCTCCGGTGCCTTTTTTCTGCTGCTCCTCCTACCCGTCCGCACACGCGAGCATCCGCGGTACGCGGCGGTGCTGGATTGGGCACCCTTCCACTACATCGGCCTCATCTCGCTGAGTGTCTACCTCTGGCACTACCCGGTACTGCTGACGATCATCCGCCTCGGATGGGCTGGGCCAGACACGCCGCTCGGTGCCGCGTACAACGTCGCGCTTGTTGCCGTTTTCAGCATTGCCGCGGGATCCGTCACGTACTGGCTCATCGAGCGTCCAGCACAACGGTGGCGCCCGCGGCCCCGATTCACCGCGCTGGACAAGAACCCGGAGAAGTCCGCTAGTGAGGTGTGACGGCGTCAGCGAAAAGGCTCGCGACGAGTTCGTGCCCGGCAAGCGAGAGATGCGATCCGTCCGAGGTGAGCTCCGGTCGCAGCACGAGCGGATCGCCCGGATCGGCCAGCGGTGTCGCAACGTCGACCACCGCGAAGAGACCGACCTCGTTCGAGAGCAGCCACTCATTCCACTCCACGCGCACGGCATCGAGTTCCGAAGTATTGCCGCGCGGCGGTTCGGTAAACGCGACGATCTTCGCCTCCGGCCACAGCGCGCGTGCTCGGTCAAGCATGGTGAGGAACGCGACACGCACGGCCTCGATCGGTTGGGCGCTCGCGATGTCGTTGGAGGCGGCCCACAGGGTGACGAAGTCGGGAGTCATCCCCTCGAACGTCGTCCACTTCGGCGATTCGACGGGGTAGCTCAACAACCAGGATCCGCTCGCCGAGAGAGTGCTCGCCGCGCCACCGTTCGCCTGCGCCCACAGCTGGGGCCACGAATCCTTCTCGCCCTCGTGGGGGTGTGCCGCCGGATCGATGTTGCCGGGGGAGTTCAGAGAGTGCCCGAGAACAACCAGCCGTGGGGTGTCCTCGTCGACGGTGTACTCGACCCACACGTCGAGGAGCGAGAAAGAACCGGTGAACTGTCCGATGGCATCGGTTCGACCGCCGAGACCGGACGAACCGAAAAAGTCGACCCAGGCGACACCCCCCGTGACAGCGAGAGCGGTACCGGCATCGCTACGCAGGCCGATCGAGAGGAGTTGCGGAACTCCCGCCTCGAGATCGAGTTCGTCAGCGCTCACCCACGGGGTCGTGTAGGTCGCGCCATCGACGATCGTTCCTCCTGCGGCGAGGTGCGCCGGTGCGGTTGCATAACCGGGCCCGTCCGCCGCCTGCTGGCCGAGCCACACGTCCGTCACCGTGAGGCTCCCCTGCACGGGCTCGTCGGAGAGGTAGTTCCAATTGCGAATGTGGACCCGGAGGCTCGTTGGCGTTGCGGCCAACTCGAGCGGAAGCCGCTGGAGTGCATCGATGGGGGCATCCGCGAACTGCTCGGCAACGCCAATCGTGTGTCCGAAGCTGTAATCGACGATGGCGCCGTCTGCGGGCGCGCCCGACGTGTCCACAACGTCGGACACGGAGGGAAAACAGCCGGCGAGCAGCGTCACGGCGCACAGCGCAATGACCACGCGCAGAGCGCGCCGCGTTCGATGTCCCCCCGACATGCCTCCATCGTATGTGCCCCGAGAGGGGGTCATTGATGCGCCGACCTCCCCGGGGTCGAACCCGAGCCATTCGCCGTCTGGCGTTGGCGGCCCTGCTGGTGCCCGCCCTTGCTCTCGCCGCGCTGGCGGCGATCGTTGTCGGGTGCGCCCTGACCGCGCGGGCCCACCTCGAAAGCGCGCTCCCGCTTGCGGCGTCTATCCAGTCGGCGCTCCTCGTTGGCGACGCCGATCAGGTTGAGGAGGATGCCGAAGCCTTCGTCGAAGCGACCGGTGATGCCGTCCACGCCCTCGACAATCCGGTGTGGCGTCTCGCGTCGCGGGTTCCCCTGCTCGGTGAGAACCTCCGCGCCATCACCACGACGGTCGCGGTCGCCCACGGAATCGGCGAGGGAGCAGTGTTGCCGGCCGGGGACATCGATCTCGAGGCGTTCAAGCCGAGTGGAGGTCGCCTCGACGTCGCCGCGGTTGCCGAGACGGCTCCCGTCATCGAGGTCGCCGACGCGACGCTCCACAAGGCGGCGGACATCATGGCGGACATCGATACGGATGCCCTCCTCGGTCCCATAGCCGCCTCCGTGGATCAACTCCGATCCGAACTGGAGCGGGTCAGCGAGATCACGTCGGCACTCACCATCGCTGCCGAGATCCTTCCGGATGCGATGGGGCAGGACGAGCCTCGCACCTACCTGCTGATGTTCCCGAACAATGCGGAGTTGCGCACGCAGGGGGGCAATCCGACGGCGTTCGCGATCATGGAGATCGATGACGGGCGGATTGCCATCCGCGCCGAAGTGGGTGCCATCGGCGGCATCCCCGTGTTCCCTGAGCGTGTTGGCGAGTTCGATGACGACGAGCTCGGGGTTTTCCCCGACCTCGGCCTCTCGATGGCCTCGATCACGCGCACCCCCGACTTCCCCACGACGGCGCGGGCAGCGCAGGAGATGTGGGAGCGCACGTTCGGTCTGAGGGTGGATGGTGTGCTGTCGGTCGATCCCGTCGCTCTCAGCTACGTTCTCGGAGCCACGGGACCGCTGGCTCTCGACGGCGGGGGCCAGCTCTCCGCCGACAATGTCGTCGACCGCGTGCTGTCGGACGTCTACGTCGAGTACCCGGATGGAGCCAGCCAGGATGCGTACTTCACGGCGATCAGTTCGCTGGTCTTCGTAGCGGTGTCCTCGGGTCAGGGATCCTTCGTGGATCTCGTCGCGGCGTTCGGGCGGGCCGCCGAGGAGCATCGACTGATGTTCTGGGCTTCCCGCCCCGACGAACAGGGCGTCATCGAACTGACACCTCTCACCGGTGCGGACGACGGCACTGAATCGGAGGCCACCGCCTTCGACTTCTACCTGAATGACTACACCGCGACGAAACTCGGGTACTACTTGGACGCCACGCTCGACGTGGGCGCCAGCCGCTGTCAGGCCGTGGACACGGTGTTCGAGCTGTCCGGAGAACTGGTGTCGTCCGTTGATCCGGATGCCGTGCTCCCGGGCGCTCTCTCGAGCCCCGTTGCTCCGCCCGGCGTGATTCTGACTCGGGCCATGATCGTGGGGCCGCCGGGCGCGGAGTTTGTGGAAGCCCGCATCGACGGCAAGCGTGTCCCCACCGAATCCGTTGTCGAGTGGGAGGGCAGAGCGGCCGTGGTGCTCGATCTTCCGCTCAACCCGGGGGAGTCGGTGGAGTTCTCGTCTCGATTCGAGGGCGACGGGTTGGACTATCCGGACCTCGACGTTCGCACCACACCCATGGTGCGCGAGACACCCATGAGGGTCTATGACGCGTACTGCTGATCGGCGCGGTGCGGTCGAGCCAACTCCGCAGGCGCCTGCGGAGCGGCCATCTCGGCAGGGCTCACCGCCGTGGGCGAGCGCGATCATCCTTGTGACGTACGTCGCGATCGTTGCCGTCATCGTCTTTTGGCCGACTCCGGTCGATCGCTCCTTTGAACTGCCGCTCCTGCGTGTCGCCTCGTTCTTGCGCGAGACCGGCCTGGTGTGGCTCGCCTACGATCACGTCGAGTTCGTCGGCAACATCATTCTTTTTGTTCCGATCGGGGTTTTGCTTACGCTCGTTCTTCCGCGGGCCGTGCACTGGATCGTGCCCTTGGCAGCGCTCAGCGCCTCGGCGATGGTCGAGGTTGTTCAACTGCTTGCGCTCCCCGACAGGTTCGGTGGTCCGGTCGACGTGATCGCCAACACCGCGGGTGCGACCCTCGGGTGGTTGGTCGCTCTCGTCGCGCGGGCGTCGGCCAAGCGCAGACTGTCCCGTCTGTCCTCGTATGGGGTACGCTAACTGAGCGCATGTCGCATCGCTGGGGAGCGAGTTGCCGGCGCAGGGCTGGCAACCGGTTTCGGGGGTCAGTGATATGTCATCTACCGCTCAGTCGCTGGGGGCTACCGGCGTCCGCCCGATATCCCGTCCGGAGCGCTCGGAATGGCAGCGGTCATACGTGCGTCGCCTCATCGTCTCGGACTTCGCGGTTGTACTCGGCGTTGTCTTCCTCTCTCAGGCCATCTGGTCGGGCTACGCCCCCGGCAGCTCTGGTGACGACCCGCCCGCGTGGCTCAGCTACAACACGATCTCCGTGCTGCTCGTCGCAGCCTGGACGGCACTTCTCGCCTTCGCCTCGACACGTGAGCTTCGACATGTGGGCGCGGGTGCAGCGGAATATCGGGCGGTCGTCAACGCGAGTCTCCTGCTCCTCGCGGGTGTGGTGTTCACTCTGTTTGTGCTCGACCTGAGCCTCGACCGCGGTCCGCTGCTCACCGCCTTCGCCCTCGGCATCGTGTTACTGCTCCTCGAGCGCTGGTTGTGGCGGCGTTGGCTTGTGCGCCAGCGGCGGCAGGGACGGATGGGGTATCGCGTTGTGCTCGCCGGGTCGCCGGCATCCGTCGCCCATCTCGCGACTGAACTGCGTCGTGCGCCCGAGTCCGGCTACCAGGTGGTTGGCGCGTGCGTCCACGAGACGGGACGAGCCGACGCCGGCCTCGCCGCCCTGCAGATCCCCATCATCGGCAGCCTCGACACGATCGCCGAGGCCATGGCGGAGCACGATGCCGACACGGTCGCCATCACCGGAACCGGGTGGCTGCCCCCGCAGCGCGTTCGCGAACTCAGCTGGCAGCTGGAGCCGGGTCGCCAGCATCTCGTGGTGGCACCGAGCCTTACCGACATCGGCGGTCCACGCATCCGGATGCGTCCGGTCGCCGGCCTTCCGCTCGTGCACGTCGAGACGCCGAAGTTCGACCGCGGTCAGAAGGCGCTCAAACGAACGGTGGATGTGACGGCGAGCCTGCTGCTGCTCATCCTGCTCTCGCCGCTCATGATCACGCTCGCCGCCGTCATCAGGCTCAGCAGCCCAGGTCCGATCCTCTTCCGTCAGAAGCGTGTTGGGCTCGATGGCCAGCTCTTCACGATGCTGAAGTTCCGTTCGATGGTGGTCGACGCGGAGGCCCGGCTCGCCGACCTCGCCACCGTGGAGCGGTCCGAGGGAAACGTTGTGCTCTTCAAGATGCGCAACGACCCCCGTGTGACGCCCATCGGTCGCACCCTGCGTCGATTCAGCCTCGACGAGTTGCCGCAGCTGCTGAACGTGCTGCGCGGCGACATGTCCATCGTCGGGCCGCGTCCTCCGCTTGCCGGTGAGGTCGCCCTGTACGAAGACCACGTCCATCGCCGATTCCTCATGAAGCCGGGAATCACCGGTCTGTGGCAGGTGAGCGGGCGCTCAACGCTGTCGTGGGAGGATTCCGTGCGGCTGGATCTCTACTACGTCGAGAACTGGTCGCTCACGGGCGACCTGTTGATCCTCGTCAAAACGGTGCGCGCCGTTGTTCGCCGTGAAGGCGCGTATTAGGCCGCGCTAGCTCGCGCGCGCTTCTCCGAAGGCGCGACGGTAGGCCAGTGGAGACGTCTGCAACACACGCACGAAGTGGTGCCTCATGACGGCCGCCGACCCGAATCCGGTCTGCCCAGCTATCGCCTCGAGGGGGAGGTCGGTCTGCTCGAGCAACTGCTGCGCGCGAAGGAGACGCTGTCGGTTGAGCCACGCAGCGGGGGTCGTGCCCATGTCGGCTCTGAACCGGCGCGCAAAGGTCCGGCTCGACATGAGCGCCTTGCGTGCGAGCTGATCGACGGTGAGGTCCTCGTGCAGGTTCTCGAGCATCCACTCGGCCACGAGGGCGAACGAGTCACTGCGCACGTCGGAGACGGGGGCGTCGATGTATTGGGACTGACCCCCCTCTCGCTGAGGCGGGACAACCATCCTGCGCGCGATGACGTTGGTGGCGGCCGCGCCGTATTCCTTGCGCACGATGTGCAGCGCAGCGTCGATTCCGGCCGCCGTTCCGGCGGACGTGACGACCGTGCCGTCCTCGACGAATAGGACGTCAGGATCGACAGTGGTCCTCGGGTACTCCCTGGCAAGCCTGCCGGCGTGCATCCAGTGAGTGGTGGCGCGGCGGCCATCGAGGATGCCGGCCTGCGCGAGAGTGAAGGCGCCGCTGCACACACTCAGAACCCATGCGCCCCGACGCTCCGCGTCGCGGATCGCGTCGAGGAAACGTTCATCGACGCGCTCGATGACGTGTGCAGGAACGGCCACGAGGTCGGCGTCGGCGGCGATACTCAGGTCGTTGACGATGTGCATGTCGTACCCGAGACTCGTGCTCACCGGGCCGGGCTCCGCCGTGGCGATCGAAAAGTCAAATGCCGGCCCGCCGGAGTCGCTGCGGTCAACACCGAACACCTCACACACGACGCCGAATTCGAAGGGCGCGACGCCGGGGATGGCCAGCAGAACGACTTTCTTGAGCATGGAGCTCCCCTCCTCAACGCGGATGGCTGAATATTGCGTAGCAGGCAAAGTCTGCCATGGTCGGGGAGTGGGCGGCCACACGCTAGCGTGAGAGGCATGACGTGGCTCGTAACTGGTGGTGCTGGCTATATCGGATCGCACGTGGTGCGGGCCCTCACGGAGGCGGGACTCCGCGCGGTCGTACTCGACGACCTCTCCAGCGGCCATGAGTCCTTCATTCCCGTCGACGTGCCCTTTGTGCACGGTTCGATCCTCAATGGCGAGCTCCTCATGAGCACCATGAGCGAGCACGGGGTGGTCGGCGTCATCCACGTAGCGGGGTTCAAATACGCGGGAGTCTCCGTGCAGCGACCCCTCCACACCTACGAGCAGAACGTCACGGGCACGGCGAGGGTGCTCGGTGCCATGGAGGCCTGCGGCGTCGACAAGATCGTTTTTTCGTCGAGCGCTGCCGTCTACGGAACACCGGACACCGATCTCGTAACCGAGGACACCCCGAAGAACCCGCAGTCTCCGTACGGCGAATCGAAACTCATCGGTGAGTGGCTTCTGCGCGATCAGGGAGTCGCGACGGGCCTTCGGCACACGTCCCTGCGTTATTTCAACGTGGTGGGGTCGTCGGATGCCGCGCTGTACGACTCTAGTCCGCACAACCTCCTCCCACTCGTCTTCACGGCGCTCCTCGAGGGGCGGACCCCGCGGATCAACGGCGACGACTACCCGACACCCGACGGCACGGCCGTTCGTGATTACATCCACGTCGGTGATCTCGCGCGTTCCCACGTTGCCGCGGCGACGGCCCTGTCGGCGGGTCGAGAACTCGAGCCCGCGTACAACCTCGGTTCGGGCACGGGCTCGTCGGTGGGCGACATCATGCGTACAGTGCGAGAGGTGACGGGCATCGATTTCGAGCCCGAGGTGGGCCCCAGGAGGGCGGGCGATCCCGCGCGCATCGTTGCAGCCGGCGACCTCGCGGCTCGCGACGTTGAATGGGAGATGCGCCACTCGCTCCGGGAGATGGTCGAAACCCAATGGATATCCACGCGCGGCGCGTCACGAGGGTCCGAATAAGCCCCTGCGACTTATGATCCGCGACTTGACGCGGACTAACTACACCGGTGTAATTATCCCTAACGGATCGCACGCACCGCGCGATCCGGAGGGGAGACGAAAGATGGCGGCGAACGAGTATCGCAGCGCGCCACGCGGGCCGGGGGTGCCCGACAATTGGTTCGTCGATCCGATCCAGCTGGGGGTGCCGGGTGTTCGGCAGGTTGCGGACGAGGAGGAGAACCCGCTCGCATGGCAGAGCGACTCCTTGTGCGCCCAGACCGATCCGGAGGCTTTTTTCCCTGAGAAGGGCGGTTCGACGCGCGACGCGAAAAAGATCTGCACATCCTGCGAAGTGCGTGCGCAGTGCCTCGAGTATGCGCTCGAGAACGATGAGCGTTTCGGTATCTGGGGTGGGCTCTCCGAGCGCGAGCGTCGCAAGCTTCGTAAGCGCGCCTGATCCGCTTCGCGTGATACCGGCCTTGCTCCGGATGCGCTGCAGCACCGTGTCACGACAGGCTCCTCGCATCCTGTCCGCTTAGTCTCATTGCGATGCAGCCGAGAGTCACCGCAGTTCTCGTCGCCCGCAACGGGGCCGAGTATCTGCCGAGAACCCTGGCCTCGATCGAGGCGCAACTTCGCCGACCCGACGAGGTCCTCGTTGTCGATTCCGGATCCACGGATGCCTCGGCCTCGCTTCTCGCGGGCACGGGTTCCGTCATCACCACGCCGGGCCGTGCTTCCTTCGGCGGCGCGGTCGACCACGCACTCCGCATGGGCGAGCCCCAGCAGCGCGAGGACGAATGGGTCTGGTTGCTCGGCCATGACAACGCCCCCGAACCCGGCGCCCTGTCCGCTCTACTCGGGGCGGTCGAGGTGGCGCCGTCCGTGGCGATCGCTGGCCCCAAACTCATGCGCTGGGACGATCCGACGATCATCGCGGCGTTCGGGGAGACCGTCACGACCCTCGGTCGCTCGGTGCAGCTCGTCACCGATGAACTCGATCAGGCCCAGTACGACGTTCAGAGCGACTACCTCGCCGTTGCCGCGGGGGGCATGCTCGTGCGTCGCTCCGTCTGGACTGCCCTCGGTGGGTTCGATCCCGGGCTGAGTTCTGCCGATGCCGCGCTCGATTTTTCCGTGCGCGCACGGCTCGCGGGATACCGCGTTGTTGGTGTCCCCGCCGCCCGTGTTGCCAGCGCCGGGCCGCCTGAGGTCTTCGGCCGTCGCTCGTTGTCCGCAGGAGCGCAGAATCGCATCCGTCGCTTCGCTCAGCTCCATCGCCGACTCGTGTGGGCTCCGCTCGCGGCGGTACCTCTCCACTGGCTCTCGCTCCTGCCCCTCGCGATTGCGCGTTCGATCGGCCACATCGTGGCTAAGCGGCCCGGGTCAGTCCCCGGAGAACTCGCTGCCGCGATCGCGGCGGCATTCGACGGGGGAGTGGCACCCGCCCGTCGTCGCATCCGCCACACCCGTTCGCTGTGGCCGGCGATCGCCCCCCTGCGCATGTCCGGCGCCGAGGTGCGCGAGCGGCGCGCCCAGGAGCGTGCGGCAGCCGTCATCGCCGTGTCGGGCCTTCGCGAGCGCCCCGGATTTTTTGCCAGTGGTGGTGGCTGGATGGTGCTCATCGCCGCCGTCCTCGGCATGATCGCCTTCGGCAGGTTTGTCGGAGTCGCCTCCCTCGCCGGCGGCGGTCTCGCCCCACTGTCGTCGACGGTTGAAGGCCTGTGGTCGACGATCGGGTACGGATGGCACGACATCGGCGGTGGCTTCGTCGGAGCATCCGACCCCTTCGCCGCCGTACTCGCCGTGCTCGGCAGCCTCACCTTCTGGGCGCCATCACAATCCATCGTCCTCCTCTACCTCGCGGCCCTGCCTCTCGCGGCCCTCGCCGCGTGGTGGTGTGCGGCCGCTTTCTCACGTCGCGGCTGGGCGCCCACCTTCGCGGCCATTGCGTGGGCGATCGCGCCCCCGTTCCTGACCTCGCTCGCGGGTGGGCACCTGGGTGCCGTCATCGCGCACATCCTTCTGCCGACCCTCGTTCTTGCGCTGTTCCGTGCCTCGCGAAGTTGGGCCATGGCCGGGGTGGCAGCCCTGCTGTTCGCTGCGGTCTGCGCGAGCGCACCCATCCTGGCGGCGCCCGTCGTGCTCCTGTGGTTCGCGTGGATGGTCGCAAGGCCTCGCGCGATACCGCGACTCCTCGGCGTCCCGCTCCTCACGGTCGCTCTCGCGCTCCCGCTCGTGATCGATCAGGTGCAGCGCGGTACCGTCCTCGCTCTCCTTGCCGAGCCCGGTGTGCCGGTTCTGCGCGAGGCTCCGTCCGGGTGGCAGCTCGCCCTCGGCTCGGCCGGTGACCAGCTCGCGGGCTGGGAGCAGCTGCTGGCCTCGTTGGGCCTCGCTCCCGCGATGGCCCCGATCGTGCTCATCGTGCTGCTTGCACCCCTCGCGGTCCTCGCGCTGTTGGCGTTGTTCCTTCCCGGTACGGTTCGCTCCGTCCCTGCGCTCGCGATTGCTTTCCTGGGTTTTGTAACGGCCGTCGCCGCCACGCACATCGAAGTGACGCTCGTCGGCTCACAAGCGACGCCGGTATGGCCGGGGGCGGCACTGAGCCTCTATTGGCTGGGGCTTATCGGTGGAGCGGTTGTTGCCCTTGAGACGCTCGCGACCCGCGCGGCCATACCCGCGTGGATCGCCGGTGCTGCCCTGCTCGCGGTCGCCGCGCCCCTCGTTGTCGCGTCTGCCTCTGGATCGATCGCGGTACGGGAGAGCAGCGGACGACTCCTACCCGCATTCGTCACCGCCGAAGCGTCGACCCGGCCCGATCTCGGCACCCTCGCGCTCTCGGCACAGGGCGATGGCGGTCTCGCCGTTGATCTGCATCGCGGCGAGGGAACCACCCTGAACGAACAGTCGACACTCGCCGCGACGGATGCCACGGCCGACGAATCGGAGCTGCGTCTCGCGACTCTCGCGGGCAATCTGGCCTCCAGGAGCGGTTTCGACATCGCGGCCGAACTCGATGACCTCCAGATCGGGTTTGTCATCTTGACGCCCGCCGCCGATTCGATCGAGGCGTCCGCCACGGCGCAGCGTGCCGCGGAGTCTCTCGACGGCAACCGACTTCTCACCCCCGTTGGCGACACTGCCCAGGGGTTCCTGTGGGCCTACGAGGGCCTTGCGGACGGACAGGCGCCCACAGGCCCTGGTCCCCTCGAAACCCAGTGGGGAACAACCGTGCTCATCGGACAGGGTGTTGTGCTGCTCGTGACGATCCTGCTGGCCATTCCGACGGAGCGGCGTCGCCGAGTTCGGACTGCGTCGACGGCGAAGAGGCGAGACAGCGAAGCATCCGTGGCTCCCGCCGATGACGGCCCACCCGACGACGCGGCGGGTGATGCAATCCCTTCCATCGAAAGCGGAGAGCGGACGGAGGTGACGCGCGATGAGTGACATCGAACCGACCGGCGAAACCGTCGAAACCGATAGCTTCTTCCCCGAGCAGGAGGAGGACATCGTCCGCGCCCGCGAGCGCGAGCCGATGACCACACGGGGCAAAATCATCGTCGGCGCCCGTGTCGCCACTGGCACCATCGGCATCGCTATCGCGGTCGCAACGGTGGCCGCTGCCGCCCTCGTGCCCTTCCCGAGGACTGTCGCTGTTGCTCCCAGTGAACTCATCGTTCCCGTGCCAACAGCGCAACAGCTCGTCTGCCCCGGTGCCGTGCTTCGCCTCGCGGATGATTCCGGCCAGGGTGCAACACAGGCGTCTGCTGTGGGTGTCCCTGACGTGGTGAGTGCTTCCAGCACCGGGTCGGTCACACGCACCGACCTGCTGACCGCAGATTCCGAGGGCGGGGCGAGCCTCACCGCACCGCAGCTGATCAGCACCCCTCCGGATGAGGCGGACCCGAGCACCCGCATCCTCGTGAGCGGCGCCCAAGCACAGACGGTGAGTGACGGGGACATCGTGGGTCTTGCCGCGGGAGCGTGCCGCGCTGCATCCGCCGACAGCTGGCTCGTCGGTGGCGCCACCACGGTGGGCCGCACGACACTGCTCACTTTGAGCAACCCCACCGAGGTTCCGGCGACCGTCGACCTCGAGTTCTTCGGTGAGTCCGGTCCCATCACTGCTCCCGGTACGAGCGGCATCGTGGTGCCGGCAAGCGCACAACGTGTCCTGTCGGTCGCGGGTTTCGCCCCGGAAACCGAGGCTCCCGTTGTGCATGTCACGAGTGCCGGCGGCCAGGTGGTCGCGGAACTGCAAGAAACCATCGTGCGCGGGCTCGTGCCCGGCGGTGTGGACCTCACGGGCCCGGCACTGCCGCCATCGCTCACCACGGTCATCCCGGGTCTCACGGTCTCCGGAGCTGCCGACATCGAGAACAACCTCGGGATCGGTCCGGGGTTCGAGGACCTCCAGACGATTCTGCGGGTGTTCGTTCCCGGTGAGCAGGACGCATCTGCGAGCATCCGCGTCATTCCGGAGGACGGCCGGAGCACGGGAACGTCTTTCGACTTCACGTTCGACGCCGGTCGGGTAATGGACGTGCCCATCCCGGAACTCGCCGACGGGCGCTACACGGTTCGCGTCGACTCCGATATTCCGCTGCTCGCGGCTGGCCGCGTCTCGGCTGCGGCCGGTGAGCGCACCGACTTCGCGTGGCTCGCACCAGCACCACCGCTCACGGATGCCGCGCAGATCACCATCGCGCCGGGACCGTCACCGCTCCTGCACGTGGCCAACCCGACGGAGGAGCCCGCGACCGTGACCCTCACACCCACCGAGGGTGACGTCATCACGGTGGAGATTCCCGCCGGGGCGTCGTCGCGTGTTCAGGTGAGCGCCGGTGAGACGTATGTCGCGGATGGCGCAGCCGATCTCGCGATGGCGGTGAGTGTTCTCTCTGCCCAGACCGGAGCGATCGCCCACTACACGATTGCCCCGCCCGGGGTCGGTTCCAGCCCGATTCTCATCTACCCCTGAGATCGGCCGTCGCTACGACGGTCAGAGGTGACGAAAGCGTTCCGGAGCGAGATCCCACGGATCCTTGCCCAGGAGTTCCGCCACCGCCCGGAAAACGCAGCTCTCGATCATCATGCGCTTGTGGACCTCGTCGTAACGGTGCAGTCGGGAGAGCCGCTCGATGGGCACCCGGTACAACGTGACGCGTCGTGCGAGCGGGTCGACGCGCCACCGATCGACGGCAGGCCCGTCACCGAGCCGCGAGGGGAGTGCCGCGATCTCGAAGCTCGCCGATGCCAGCTCCTCCGGCCACAGATCCCTCAGGTATTCGGCCGTCGATGCGACGGTCTGATCGAACACATCGACGCGACTCTGGAGGAGGGGAAGGTGTGGCCCCGTCACGGGGGAGCGCATTCCGCGGCCGTGGCGATCCCGCCACCCCGGGCGTGCAGAACCTCCCCGTCGCGCGCTCGCCATGCCCTCATCCTAGGCGCGCAGCCGCGGCCATCGATGAGCCGTCGGCGTTTCGGCGTTGCTTCCGCGCCGGGTTCCGGCGAACCCGTAGAGTAGCGCTCACGATGAGCGAGAATCCGGGTCGTCCATGCAGCAAGGTCGCTTGCAATGATGACGCCGTCGCCACTCTCACCTACGTCTACGCCGACTCGATGGTTGTTGTCGGGCCGCTCAGCTACTCGGCCGAGCCGCACTCCTACGACCTGTGCGAGCGCCACGCCGAGCGCCTCTCGGCGCCGCAGGGCTGGCAGGTCGTACGGCATGTAGTTTTGGGTGCGTGATTTCTTCTCGCAGCGACATCCGCGCCGTAGTCTTCGACCTGGACGACACCCTTGCTGAGTCGAAATCGACGATGCATCCCGACATGAGTGCGGCCCTCGCGGCACTTCTCGAACGTGTCGAGGTGTGCATCATCTCGGGTGGTCGCTTCGAGCAGTTCCAAGCGCAGGCCCTGAACGGCTTCGAGGCGAGTGAGGATGCCCTCTCCCGACTGCACCTCATGCCGACCTGCGGAACGCGCTACTACCGCTGGGACGGCGGCGACTGGGCTCTCCAGTACGCCGAGGACCTCACGGAGGACGAGAAGTCCCGCTCGATCGCCGCGCTCGAGGAGGGCGCGCGCGAGCTGGGGCTGTGGCATCCGGAGCCCTGGGGCCCGATCATCGAGGACCGCGGCAGCCAGATCACGTTCTCCGCGCTGGGGCAGCAGGCACCCGTGGCCGAGAAGGTCGCGTGGGACCCCGACGGCGCTAAGAAGCGCGCTCTGTGGGAGTACGTGGCGCCGCGACTGCCCGACCTCGAGGTGCGCGGCGGCGGTTCGACGTCCATCGACATCACCCGCAAGGGCATCGACAAGGCCTACGGAATCGCCAAACTCCAGGAGGCCCGCGGTCACTCGCTCGACGAACTGCTGTTCATCGGCGACCGTCTCGACGAGACGGGCAACGACTACCCCGTGTACGCGCTCGGTGTCGCATCCGTGCCCGTCCACGGTTGGCAAGACACCCTCGTGGCGGTCACGGCACTCGTCGACTGGCTCGATTCCCCGTCGAGCGAACTCCCCGTAACGACGCTTCCACCTCTGGGACAATAGGAACCATGACCTCCACCACGCTCCCGACCGCGCTCCCCTTCAAGGTCGCTGACCTTTCTCTCGCCGAGGCCGGGCGTCACCAGATCCGCCTCGCCGAGAACGAGATGCCGGGCCTCATGGCCCTGCGCGAGGAGTTCGGGCCGTCGCAACCACTGGCCGGTGCCCGCATCATGGGTTCGCTGCACATGACCGTGCAGACGGCCGTCCTCATCGAGACCCTCGTGGCTCTCGGCGCGAAGGTGCGCTGGGTCAGCTGCAACATTTTCTCGACACAGGATGACGCGGCAGCCGCCGTCGCCGTCGGGCCCACCGGCACCGTCGACGCGCCCGCCGGTGTTCCCGTGTTCGCGTGGAAGGGCGAGACGCTCGAGGAGTACTGGTGGTGCACCGATCGCGCCTTCGACTGGACGGCCGAGGCCGCAGCGGAGGGCGAGGCCTATATCGGTCCCAACATGATCCTCGACGACGGTGGGGATGCAACTCTCCTCGTACATAAGGGTCGCGAGTTTGAGCTCGCTGGCGCCGTGCCGCAGAAGCAGCCGGGTGACAGCCAGGAGTGGGGTGTCATCCTCGACCTTCTCCGCGGCTCGCTGGCTCAGAGCTCGGATCGCTGGACGACGATCGCCGCCGAGATCCAGGGTGTCACCGAGGAGACGACAACGGGCGTTCACCGCCTGTACGAGCTCGCCAAGACGGGCGATCTCCTGTTCCCGGCCATCAACGTCAATGACTCCGTTACCAAGTCGAAGTTCGACAACAAGTACGGCATCCGCCACTCGCTTCCCGATGGTCTCAATCGCGCGACCGACGTGCTCATCGGCGGCAAGGTCGCCTTCGTCGCTGGCTACGGCGACGTCGGTAAGGGTTCCGCTGAGGCTCTCCGCGGTCAGGGAGCTCGCGTTATCGTCAGCGAGATCGACCCGATCTGCGCGTTGCAGGCAGCTATGGACGGCTACCAGGTCACGACCATCGAGAACGTGCTCGACCAGGTCGACATCTTTGTCACCGGAACGGGCAACGAGAACGTCATCACGGTCGATCACCTGCTCGGCATGAAGCACCAGGCCATCGTCGCCAACGTCGGTCACTTCGACAACGAGATCGACATGGCGGGCCTCGAGGCACTGCCGGGGGCTGAGAAGGTTGAGATCAAGCCGCAGGTGCACGAGTGGCGTCTGCCTAACGGGCGCAGCATCCTCGTACTCTCGGAGGGTCGTCTCATGAACCTCGGCAATGCGACGGGGCACCCCTCGTTTGTGATGAGCAACTCGTTCACCAATCAGGTACTCGCCCAACTGGAGTTGTTCGCGAACAACGCCGACGGCCGCTACGCCAAGAGTGTGTACGTTCTCCCGAAGCATCTCGATGAGAAGGTCGCTCGTCTGCACCTCGACGCGCTCGGTGTTGTGCTCACCGAACTCACCCCGCGGCAGGCCGCCTACATCGGCGTGGATGTGAACGGACCGTTCAAGGTCGACCACTACCGGTACTGATCGGAGCCCCGGTCGGGTCAGCCCCGATCGGGGAATCCGCGCGGGATGCCCGAGAGTGCGGGTGCGAGACGCTCCAGGCCGCGCTTCTCGAGCTCCAGGGCACCCAGTTCGCGATCCCTCCGCACGGCCGCAACGGCGGCGAGGAATAGCTCGGGGTCGGTCGGCGGAATGGGCGAGACGTAACGCGAGACTTCATTCGCGAGCTCCGCGGCGACACGAACACGAGTCTGCGGCGTCAGGGCGCCCGCCTGGGACAGGAACTGGGATGTCCGGCGTGCCAGCGCATCGGGCATCCGGGCCACATCGGCGGTTCGTGACCAGTCGAGCAACTGGACCGGTACCCCGTAGACCGGCCGGACCTCAGCGGCGACGCGCTCGTTTTGGCTGTAGGTTCCTGCCACGAGGTCGCCGAGGCGACGCGAACGCGAGTTCAGCAACGCGATGACGGCGGCCCCTCCGCCGAGTGTCATGTAGATCTCGAACATCCCCGTGAGGGCGCGCATGAACGCGTGGCGGAAGCCGATGGCGCCGCCGTCGTCACGCACGATGCGTGCACCCACGGCGAGCTTGCCGAGTGACTTGCCGCGCGTGAGTGTTTCCACGACGGTCGGTACGAGAACAAATGCGGCGACGAGCCCCACGATGGAGAGGGCGCGCGCCATGGCGCCGTCCAGCCGCAGGGCGTCGGCGAGATTGAAGATCAGGATGACGAGCAGGATGTACCCGGCCGTGTACAGCAGAAAGTCGATGGCGGCACCCGCACCGCGCAACACAAAACTCGTGGGGCGGAGACTGAGCGCCACCGCTTCGCCGATGATGACCTCGTCGCGTTTCTCCTCGTGGATGATCGCGTCGCGATACTTCGGCATCGGGCTGCTCATGCCATCATTAAATCAGCATGGATCTCGACGCCTACTCCGCCGCGCACCGGGACGAGTGGGCCCGCCTCGATGAGCTGGGTCGGCAGCGCGACTTCACGGGCGCCGAGGCCGATGAGCTCATCGAGCACTACCAAGCGGGTGCCAGCCAGCTCTCCGCCATCCAGACCACGGTTGGGGAGTCGGTGCCGGGCGATCGTCTGTCGCTCGGACTCTCGCGCGCGCGCCTCCGGTTTACGAGCGCGTCGGCGAGTGTGCTCAGCCGCCTGCCGAGGTTTTTCCTGGCCGACCTGCCGGCAGCTCTCTACCGTGTGCGGTGGCTGACGTTGGCGGTCGCGGTTGCCTTTATCGTGCTGGCGACACTCCAGGCGTGGTGGGTTGCCACCACTCCGGAGGCTCTCGCGATGATGGGAAGTCGCGCGGAACTCGAGGCCTATCGCGAGCAGTTCATCAACTACTACTCCGAGTACTCCGGCACATCGTTCACGAGTTTCGTGTGGACAAACAACGCCTGGCTCGCGGCCCAGGCCATCGGATTCGGCATCACGGGTGTGTTTCCCGCTTACCTCCTCCTGCAGAACGCCATCGGCATCGGCGGTTCCGCTGGGGCACTCGCGTCAATCGACTCGCTCGACGTTTTCCTTCTCTACATCGCGCCGCACGGACAGCTGGAGCTGTACTCCGTTTTTCTCGCGGCGGCTGCCGGCTTCCGCGTGTTCTGGGCGTGGATCGCACCGGGTGCCCGCACGCGCGCCCAGGCGCTCTCGGAGGATGGTCGCGCGATGTTCACGATTGTGGTCGGGCTCACCCTGGCGCTGCTGCTGTCGGGGCTCGTGGAGGGTCTCGTGACACGGCAGGAGTGGCCGTGGCCGATCAAGATCGGTATCGGAACGATCGCGCTCGCCGTCTTCCTGTTCTACCAGTGGGTTATCGGCGGACGCGCTGCTCGCGCGGGCCAGACCGGGGATCTCGCCGAGTTCGAGGCCGGTGCTCGCCAGTTGGTTGCCGGCTAGCGCTGATCGACTTCGGGTAGGTAGGTGCGAATCCAGCGCTCCTGGGTGACCCAGTGGTGTTCGCCGCCGCCTTCGTGCTCGTTGTACGGGTACACCTCCATCGTCATCGGCCCTTGCCACGCATTGGCCGCGGCGAAGACCGTCGAGGGCAGGCATACCGGGTCCATGAGTGCCGACGCGAAAAGTGCGGGAACCGTCGCGCGCCGAGCGAAGTTGACGGCGTCGAAGTAGGACAGTGTCTCGAACACCCGCTCTTCCTGACCGCGATGAACCGACAGATATCGAACGATCTCCGAGTACGGATCGCTCATGGCCATACTCACGGAACGTTCGAAGTGGGAGAGGAACGGCACACTCGGCATACTCGCGACAACATCGCCGACGAGCGCGGACACGGCGATGGCAAGGCCACCGCCCTGACTGCTCCCGACCAGCGCCACGAGTGACGGGTCAACGATGTCGAGAGAGCGCACGGCATCCACCGCGCGCACCGCGTCCGTGTAGAGGCGGCGGAAGTAGTACGTATCCCGGTCCAGAACGCCGCGCGTCATGACACCGGGAACCGACGCCGACACCACGCCGCGGTCCGGGGTTTCGCCGCCGCTACCCCACGAACTGCCCTGGCCGCGGTTGTCCATGAAGAAGTGGGCGAATCCCGCGGCGGCCCAACGCAGGCGCTCGTGCGGTAGCCCCCTCCCGCCGCCGTAACCGTTGTACTCGATGATCGCGCCGCGCAGGGGCCCGGCCGGAACGTTGAGCCAACCTTTGATTGCTTCCCCGTCGAAGCCCGGGAAGGTGACGTCGAACGTGTCGACGAGGCTCATTCCCGCCTCAACCCGGCGCGCATCGACGGGGGCTGAGAACGTCCTGGCTTCGGCGATGGTCGTCGACCAGAACTCGTCGAAATCGTCAGGTTCGCGTACCTCGGGCGAATACTCCCTCAACTGCTCGAGAGGCAGATCAAGCAGTGGCATGGTGCTCCTTTTCCGAAGCGGTGAGGTCGAGGGTGTCCACGATCGCACGGGATGCCCGTACGGCCGTGATCACCCCAGTGAGGGTCGCGTTACACACGACGGGGGTCGGGACAACTCCGTTGCCGGCCAGGAAGAGGTTGCGGAAATTCCACACCCGTCCGTCCGGATCGCACACGGACGTGCTGTCGTCGACCGGGCCTGAACGCACGGTTCCGGTCTGGTGCAACGACGAACCGGGAGGCAGGAGTGCTCGTTCGGTGTGCGGATCGAAGTCGCCGAGGCGCCGGGCAATCTTCTCGGCCAGGTCGAGGGCATCATCGATACGGGCGCGGTCGCTCTCCGAGTACTCGAACTCCACGTCGATGAGCGGCATCCCTGTGGCATCCAGCTCGGTTTCCGAGAAGACGAGTCGATTGCTCTCACGGGACTCAACGGGCGAGTACAGGGAGATTCCCGTCGAATAGGCCAGTGCAGTGTCATCGTCGTCGACGTAGACGACCCCGGTGACCTGGCCGTGGAACGGCTGTGCATCATCGTTGTGGGGGAGCCAGAGTGCGTCGGTCGCAAACTCGCCAGGCTTCGGGCGGGGCAGCTCGTCGATCGTCAGGCCGAGCCGATCGAGGTCGAGGAGCACACGGCTGGTGATGAAGGCGTGTTCGTTGAGGTAGGCGCCGAGTGCCCGCGGGCGGATCCCCGACGCAAAAAGGAGCTGAGGTGTGCGGATCGCATCCGCGCACACGACGGTCGCCGCAGCTGAGATCACACGCTCGGACCCCGTACGTGGATCCCGGATCCGGGCACCGCTCACGATCGATCCATCGTGCACGAGCTCGACCGCGAGGGAGTTGTCGAGAAGGGTGAATCGATCGTCGTCGCCCAGCATTCCGGGCCAGATTCGACTCGGGCCGGACCGTATGAGGGTTCCATTCGGGCCTTCCGCGACGGCCATCGGCATGAGGCGCGCGCGACGAGGCAGAGGGAAAAGCTCCTCGAAGACCTCCAGCACCCGTGCACCGGCCGCCGTGGCGCCGAGTGGGCCCGGGTCGACATACAGTATTCGACGTGCCGTCTCGAGGTCCCTTTCCCACTGCTCGGGGTCTCCGTCGTCGAAACGTTCCTCGCCCAGGGGGAACGGTGTCGCGGCGGTCCAGTGCACACCCATCCCGCCGAGGTTCCACGACATGGCCGCCGCGGGCATCGAGCCCGCCTGCTCGCCGAAGGCTCCGAGCCGATAGATGCCGGGATCCGCAGTGGTGATTCCGCCCTCGAGGTGGGTAGCCAGATCGGCACCCGCGTACATCGCCTGAATGCCCGACGATACCTTCGTGTTGTATCGCGCCCAGACCTCGGGGTCGGCGCTGTCGTGGAGATGGAGGCCAGGCACGGATCCGATGGATGGTGCGCCGTCGACCATCACGATGTGCGCGTGCGGAAGTGACTCGCGAACGAGGCGAGCCACACTCGCCCCCATGATTCCGCTCCCGATGATGAGGAGGTCGGGCTGGTCGCCGTGCGCTGTCATCGTTCCTTCTCCTCATGGGCGGGCCCGCTCCCGTAAACCCGGGGTTCGTCCTCAGCCGACCGTGCGGCCGACCACGGCAACCCTTCGGCGTGGACAAAACGAAGCAGGTCCCCGTTCATCGTCGACACCAGATCCCGCGGGTAATCGGGGCCGAGAGCGTCTTCGGCGTTGGGTGCCGTCCCGAGGAAAAAGGGAACATCGAGGCAGTGCGACGCGGTGGCTGTCACCGGGGATCTCCAGTCAAACCGATAGACCCAGGTCGGCGCGGTCGACCGACGCCGCGCGTCGACCGTTCGGCGAACGGTCCCGTGGAAGAGCTCGGACGACAATTTGTGGCGCGTGGTGGAGCCGTCAACGAGGTCAGGCGGGGAGAGCTCGTGGGCGGTTGCTCCGATCAGGAGCGGCTTGTCGAGGCCGTGACGGCCGAGGGCATCCATAATCGGCTCGGGCACCAGGTCGTCGCCGTAGACCGGCGCGAAGGGACGCAGCGATGCGGTGCTGCCCGTTTCCGCGAGATCGACCGAGGCTCCTTGTAGTTGCAATGAGGACATCCGCTCGAGCTCTGACGTGTCGACTCCCGCGCGCTCGGCGAGGGTGGTGGTGACGCGCGTCGCATCGTCGAGGGAGAGGCAGACGTCGACGGGGGAGAAGGCCGCTGCTTGCTGGAACAGCCCGACAGCTCGGGGGCTCGACAGTAGGGTAAGGACCGCGCCTCCCCCCGCCGATTGACCCGCAATGGTCACGCGTGAAGGATCCCCTCCGAAGTCCGCGATGTTGTCCTGAACCCACTCGAGGGCCGCAATCCAGTCGGAAACGCCACGATTGATCCCGCTGGTCGCCTTGCCGAACCCTTCCCAGCCGAGCCGATAGCCGATGGTGACGACGAGCGCACCACGCGAAGCACTCGGCGAGCCGTCGTACCACGGCCCTATCGCAGAACCCGAGACGTAGCCGCCGCCGTGCACCCAGACGAGCACCGGGAGACGACTGTCTGCGCCACCCGCGTGTGCCGGTGAGAACACGTTGAGATTCAGGGTCTCCTCCCCATCGACAGACGGTTCGGGGATGAAGGTCGACTCGTAGGGTTGTCCCCGTTGTGCAGTGGCTCCCCAGGATGTCGCGGCAAACGCATCGGTAAACGGCGGCCGGCGCTGAGCTCCCCGCCATCGGCTCGGGCCAATCGGCGCCTCGGCATACGGGATACCCAGAAAACGATCGACAACCCCGTCCGACAGGCCGACAATCCGGCCAGCCGGGCACTCCACGATCACCTCGGTCATCACGGGCCGAAGAGGTTCGACTCGATGCGATCCAACGAGGTTCTCAACGCACCCAGAAGAACGGCTTTGTTCCCGAGTTCGGTGAGCGTCAGTCGCGTGTCCGGGCTCGTGCGCGAATCGAACTCGCGCCCCAACGCGTCAACAAGCGGTGCACCGATGTCGCTGAAGGCTCCGCCGAGCACAAGCACCTCGGGGGAGAGGAGACACGCGATCGCATGCAGACCGGGCGCGAGCGCACCGGCGAGCGCGTTGACGTCCCGAAGTGCATCGCTGTCGCCACTGCGCGCCCGGCGGGCCAGATCTAGGGCGACCTCGCCGGCTTCCGTTCTCGGAGCGTCGAGGGCGAGAAGAGGATTGGGGGCCATCGGCTCACCAAGCCCGAACACGGGCTGCGCCCAGTAAATCTCTCCGGCTTGCCCGTGTAGTCCGCGATAGAGCTTGCCGCCGATGACAACACCGATGCCGACCCGACGGCCCTCGGCGAGCACGTAAACGTAATCGGATGCCGACTGTGCGCCGCCGCGCCATCCCTCACCGACTGCTGCGAGCTTCGCGTCGTTCTCCACGACCACCTCGCACGGGAAGAGATCCGAGAGTGCTTCTGAGAGGGAAAATCCAGACCAGTCCGCGACCGACGGACCGACTGCGCCGACCGCTCCCTTCAGCTCGACGATCCCGTCATCGCCGACGACACCCATTGTCGAGACCGTGACAGCCGCCACCTTCGCGACCGAGACATCGAGGGTGCGGAAGAGCGCGGTGACCGCACCACGTACCTTGTCGAGCCGTTCCTCTCGTGGTGTGCTCGCACTGACCGGCTCCGACCACGAACCGAGGGGAGCGCCATAGAGATCGGAGAGCATGACCTCGATGCTGTCCTGCCCTATCTGTAGGGCGAGAGCGAAGGCGTGCTGCGCCTCGAAGGTGAACTGTCGCGCGGGTCGGCCAGCGCCCTTGGATTTGTGATTGAAGCTTTCCGCGGCCTGCCCGAGCGAAACGAAGTCACCCAGGATGAGTTCGAGAGTTCGCCGCGAAAGGCCCGTCTCATCGGTGAGCTGGGTGAGGGTGGCCGACCTCCGACGATGGAGCTCGCGCAGAGTCGTTGCAGCATTGAGCCGACGCATGGCGGCCGGGTCGATGGGCCCAACAGTGGTCATGACTTACTTTCTCTCACTATCGACGTATCCATCACTTCATTCCCACTGTGGCGATGCCGCGGATGAAGTACTTCTGCAGGGCGAGGAAGAGGATCAGCACGGGAAGCAGCACAACAATGGCCCCGGCGAGGAGTATCCCGTAGTCGACCGTTTCCGTTCCCTGGCTCATCGCCGAGAGCGCCACGGGCAGCGTGTAGCGATCCGTCGTCTGGGCGACGATGAGCGGCCAGAGGAATCCGTTCCACGAGGCGAGGAACGCGAGGAGGGCTTGAGTGGCGATCGCGGGGCCGGCGAGGGGCAGGAAGATCACGCGAAACATCCGGAACTCGCCCGCGCCGTCCAGCCGAGCCGCCTCGAAGAGCTCATCGGGAATGGACTCCGCGTACTGGCGCATGATGAACACCTGGAGCGGCAGCACCAGCATGGGAAGGGCGATCCCGGCGAGAGTGTCGATGAGCCCGAGCCGTGCCACCACAACAAACTGGGGCACAAAGATCGCGGTGAAGGGGATCATCATCGAGGCGAGGATCGCGCCGAATACGACGCGTCGGCCGCTGAAGTGCAGTTTGGCCAGTGCGTAGCCCACCATCGAGGCGAAAATGACGTTGCCGACCACAATGATCGTCGCCACCACCACGGAGTTGACGCCGTACCCGAGGAAATTGCCGTCGACGACGAGGGTAACGAAGTTGTCGAGAGTGGGATTGACCGGAAACCAGGCCCCCGGGTTAGCGAGGATTTCGCCCGTGCTCCGGAAAGCGCCGGCGAAAACCCAGAGGAAGGGAGCGAGGACCACCACGAGCGAGCCGACGAGGATGGCGTAGAGCACCCCAGTACTGACACGCGTCCGCCATCCCGCAGTCGCTCGCGACCGAGTCATGACTTGCTCCTCAGGAGTCGGAACTGCACGATGCCGAGCACGGCGACGATGAGCACCATGACGTAGGAGGAGGCCGCAGCCTTGCCGAGGTCACCGAAGCCGAACTGGTTGAAGGTGAAAAGGCCCAGCGTGATCGTGGAGTCGAGCGGTCCACCGTCCGTGAGCACGTAGGGGACCTCAAAGACTTGAAGGAAGAAGATGGTGAGCAGAACGGAGACGAGCAGGGTCGTCGGACGCAGCAGTGGCCAGGTGATGGAGAACAGGATGCGCCATCGACCGGCGCCATCGAGAGCCGCTGCTTCGTAGACGTCCTCCGGCACCGATTGCAGTCCCGCTAGATACAGCACCATCGCTGTACCGAAGTTCAGCCACACACCCAGCGCGATAATCACGGCGAGGGCGAACGCGGGATCCCCCAACCAGTTGGGGCCGTCGATCCCGAACCACGCCAACGCGGAGTTGACCGGGCCGCGGGCGTTGAACGCGTACTGCCAGATTGTCGCGACCGCGACGATATTGGTAACGACGGGAACGTAAAAGGCTGCACGAAAGAACGTGCGGAAGCGGGGGATGCCCGTGTTGAGAGCCACGGCGAGCAAGAACCCCACGGCAAGAGTGATGGGTACCCCCACCACAACGTAGATGCCGGTATTGAGAAGAGACCTGAGGAACTGAGGGTTAGCGAAGAGGTCGGTGAAGTGGGACAACCCGACGAAACTCACGGCGAGTGGGTTGCGCAGGTCCGAGGATCGCATGTCCGTGAAACCGATGACGAGAGAGATGACGATCGGGAGTGCCGTGAACGTGAGGAAGATCACGATGAACGGGAGGCTGAGAAGCCAACCCGCCCGGTTCTGACCCGTCGTGACAGCCGATCGGCGCGCCGGGGACCGCCGGGGGGCGGGGCGCTCCTCGAGCACCCCGCCCCGCGTTCGTGACCGTACGCGCATCGACTAGCGTCCCGTTCCGATGCTGTCGGCGAGCGACTGGCCTTCGGCGAGGACGTCGTCGATCGAGACGCCGCCGCGGATCATCTTCTCGGCCTGACCGCCCAGCATCTTGGTGAACTGATCCCACGTGGCGATCGCAGGTGACGCGCTCGCCGTCTCCATCTGCTCGAAGAACGGCTCGAGGTAGGCGTCGTCGGTCAGGTCGGCCTCTTCCCATGCGGTGGTGCGAGGCGGGAGGCTGCCGAAGCCCTCGTACTGCTGGAGCTCAGTGTCGACCTGCCCGAGGTAACGGATGACCTTCCAGGCTGCATCGGGATTGTCGGAGGAGTCCGACACCGTCCAGCCGCCTCCTACGAGCATGCCTACGCTTCCGGCAGGACCGGCGGGCAGCATGGCGACGCCGAGGTTGTCCTGCATCCATTCCTCGCCGACCGCTTCGTTGAATTGAGCGAGAACCCAGGGGCCGGTGACGAGCGACCCGATCTGACCGGACGTGAACGACGACACCTGGTCGAGGAAGGTGGGCCCGTCGGGCGAGGTGAGCCCATCGGCGAAGAGGGCCTGGTACTGCTCGAACGCCGCGTGCATCTCAGGGGTGTCGACCTGCCACTCCGTGCCATCCTCGGAGACGAGTTCCGCGCCCGCACTCTTGGCAAGCGTCGAGACGAAGAGACCGGTGTCGGTGCCCCAGGAGACGTCGCTTCCGAACGGTTGCGCGGCTCCACCCTCGCGCAGGCCCTCGAGGAAGGGAACCCATTCGTCCCACGTGGTCGGCGCCTCGACTCCCGCCTTTTCGGCGAAGTCGGAACGGTAGAGGAGCACTCGAACGTTGTTGTACCACGGCACGAGGTACTGGACGCCGTCGATCTGCCCGAGGGCGAGGGTGCCGGGGAAGAAGTCCTCCAACTCCACGAGCCCGTCCGGCACCGCCGACCATGTGCCGCTCAGGAGGGTTCCGTCGGCTTTCACGAGGGCGACGTCGGGGAGAGTGTCGGAGGCGATGGCGGCCTGGATCTTCTGCACGTACTCGTTGACCGGGATGACCGTCACATTGACCGTTGCATCCGGATTGTCGTCGCGGAAGCCTTCGAGAAGGGTGTCGAGGTAGTTCGCGTCGCCGCTCGGTGCCCAGACGTCCACAACGCCGGTGGCCGGTTCGTCATCGACGGCTGCTCGGGTTGCCTCGGGCGTCGAGTCTGCGCGACCGCACGCCGCGAGTACCGCCGACGTGGCGATGAGAAGGCCGATGGCAGCGACCGTTCGGGATCGGGAACGAGTTGAGACAAACACTATCTAGGCTCCTTGGTCGAGTGGGAAATGCGATGCTCGAACATTATGAGAGAGTCACCCATATTTACAAGGCTCGAATCATGCTTGTCTCACGCTATTTACGCCGCTGAAACATTGGGCAGTGGCTCGGGTTTTGGGTATCCAGTCAAGGGGATGAGTTCTAATCTGCGATTTAGTTAGATAATTCGCGGGCGTCGAGCAGTTGCGTATTGAGCTGAGCCATCTCCTCTGTCCCCACCGCGGGGCCGAGGCTCGCCGCCTCGATGAGTGTCATGGGAGCAGCGAGGACGCTGACAAACGGATTCGCGAGGAACGGCAGGGCGGCCATCACGAGCTCCGACGTGGCCGGATCGGCGAGCCACGATCGGACCGCGCCGGAGACCACGGGCGAGTCTGGGTCAAAGTCCTCGGCTCGCGGCGGGGCGAGTGCACCTCGCTCGCGCTGAGCGCGTTGCGCACGAACGAGCAGATGGTGCTCACCGACCGGTCCGGTAGCGGGGAGTCCCAGCCGCGTGTACTGCTCGAGTGGGGCATCCGCTTCACGCATGGCCTCGACGAGGAGGGTGGCCATGCGGAGTTCGACAGCGTCGTCTTCGAGGGGTGCCAGTTGATCAGGATCGGTCGCCAGATCAAACAGCATCGTGCCGAAGAGCCAGGGGCTTCCGGTCGAGACGGTGGGGACCTTGAGCACGGGAATGCCCTTGGTGAAGTCGAATCCCGGAACGAGGGCAGCTTCCCGCAATTCGGGGAGGGGAAAAGCTCCCTGCAAGCGCGTGGGCATGAGGGTGTACTCGAACAACGGTTGGTTGTCGGGTGAAACGGATGCCCGCATGTAGACGTACCGACCGTCGGTGACGTTCACGTGCCCGCCGTGATTGCCGAACAAGGCAACGTTGCTCTCGCGATCGGTTCCCGAAAGAAGCGGGCCTATCGGTTCTCCCTCCATGTCGTCTGGCACGGGCGCGCCGAAGAACTCCAGCAGGGTGGGAGCGAAATCGATGGTTCTCACAACATCCGTGTTGCGTGCCCCGCGCCGCTCGGAGCGCGGATCCCACACGAACAGTGGCACGTGGATGTTCTCCTCGTACCAGGGTTGGACCATCTTTCCCCACCACTCGTGCTCACCGAGAAGTAGTCCGTGGTCGGTGCAGACGATGAGCATCGTGTTGTCCCATAACGACAGGCGATCGAACTCATCGAGCACTCGACCCAACGAGTGGTCGCACTGACGCAGGAGTGCCCGGTAGGAGTCGATGTAGTCCGATGTCGGATCCGACTCAGCGGTGCGCTTGTAGGAGGGCCAGTCGTGCTGTGGAGTTTCTCCGCTCTGGTACTGCTCGGAGGCGGTGAACGGTTCGTGCGGGTCGAACGCTTCGATCTGGAGAAACCAGCGATCCTCGCGATGGTTTTCCTGGATGAACTCGATGCCCGCATCAAACGTCAGCGTTTGCGGATGCCGCTCCTCTGACTCGGTGTAACGCCGATTGATCTGATCCTGGCGCCAGAGCTCGCCACCACGTGACCCCGGGATGTCGGCCGGATCACGAACGACACCTTTCCACGCGTCCCCTTCTTGGCCGCGAATGAACTCGAAGGTGCGGAATCGACCGTGGTACGTCGCCCCGCCGTCGCCCCAATAGTGCTTGTGGTCGGTGACGAGGTGGGTGTAGACACCGGCGTCACCCAGGAGCGCGGCCGCGGAGTCATCGAACGGTTCCAACGGGCCCCACGAGCGGTGCAGAAAGTTGTAGCGACCGGTGTGCATCTCCCGGCGGGCGGGCATGCAGGGCATCGACCCGGCATAACACGTGTCGAACGTGACCGATCGTGCTGCAAGGCGATCGAAGTTCGGGAGGACGTCCGCGCCGCCGTACGGTGGGAGGTAGCGCCGATTGAGTGTGTCGAACATCACGACAACAGCACGCATCTCTCCGGACCTTCCGTCTGGCAATTTAGGGCGGTTGTATTATATTCCGAGTGAAAGCATAGGGCGCGGCGAGAATCGAGGATCCCGTGGCTGAGACCGAACCAACCGGATCCTGCTGTATGCCGCCGGGGCCAGTCGATCGGGTCGACTCCTCTCCCATACGTGCCACCGGGTCGCATCGAATCGAACAATCGAGCCTTCCGGGCGCGACCTTCGTCATGGGCGACTCGTCGGGGGACGCCAATCCGATGGACGGCGAGCTCCCGCGTCATCCCGTGGTCCTCGACGCCTTCGAGATCGACATCACACCCGTGACGAACGAGCAGTTCGCCGAGTTCATCGAGGCCACGGGCTACATCACAGAAGCCCAAGCACTCGGCGCGTCCGCCGTAGCCGAGGTTCTCCTGAGAAGTCACGCGCCGATCCCCGGGGCCGAACGCAGTGATCCGCCGTGGTGGGTGACGGTGCCGGGCGCCGATTGGTCGCACCCGATCGGGCCACACAGCTCGCTCGAGGGACTCCACGACCACCCGGTTGTCCACGTGAGCTGGAACGACGCCAACGCCTATTGCCAGTGGGCTGGCCGACGGCTCCCAACGGAGGGGGAGTGGGAGTACGCGGCCAGGGCCGGGCACAGCGAGTGGACGTACCCCTGGGGCAACGACGGTGTCGAAGAAGGGGGGTGGCGCGCCAACATCTGGCAGGGCGAGTTCCCCACCCACAACACCGGGGCCGACGGATGGGTCGGCACCGCACCCGTCAAGTCCTTCGAACCCAACGACTTCGGTCTGTGGCAAATGGTCGGCAACGTGTGGGAGTGGTGTTCCGACCGGTTCAGCCCTCGGTACTACTCCGCGTCGGTGATCCAGGATCCACGCGGTCCCGAACGCGGCAGTACTCGCGTGCTTCGAGGCGGCAGCTACCTGTGCCACGACTCCTACTGCAACCGATATCGCAACTCGGCACGAAGCTCTAACACACCGTCGTCCTCCATGGGCAACGCGGGGTTTCGAACGGTGTCCCTCCGCGCGGAACCGTGACCGCGCATCCGGCTGGCCGTAATACGACGGATGCCCGAGGCCGAAGCCCCGGGCATCCTGTGCTGCGCTGAGAGCTAGCCGCGCTTCTTGCTATCGAAGAGCGCGTTGTAGGTGAACCCCGCGATGAGCGCACCGACGATGGGTGCGACGATGAACACCCACAGCTGGATGAGCGCGTCGCCGCCACCGTAGATGGCCGTTGCGATGGAGCGGGCGGGGTTGAACGAGGCGTTGCTCACCGGGATCGCCACGAGGTGCAGAAGCGTAAGGGTGAGGCCGATCGCGAGCGGCGCGAATCCGGTCGCCGCCCGACGGTCCGTGACACCGAGGATGACGTAGAGGAACACACCCGTCAGCACCACCTCGGTGATGATGACGGCCACGAGGCCGAACCCGGCGGGGGAGTGGTCTCCGAACCCGTTGGAGGCGAAGCCACCGGCGATGAAGTCGCTCAGGGCACCCGCTGGCCCGTTGGAGGCGATGAGGAAGAGCACGGTCGTGGCGAGGGCTCCACCGATGATCTGCGCGACAACGTAGAAGGGAACATCGCGCCAGGCGAAGCGACCGGATGCCGCGGCACCGAGTGTGACGGCCGGGTTGAAGTGTCCACCCGAGATGTGGCCAACGGCGTAGGCGCCGGCGATGACGGCGAGACCGACCGCGAGGGCGACACCGAGCCAGCCGGTGTTGGGCGACGAGAACAGCGCTGTTCCGATCACTCCACCGACGAGCAGGAAGGTGCCGAAGATCTCGGCGGCGACCCGCTGGGGGAGTGAAGCAGAGGTGTCGACGTCGACGTCGGAATCCGCAAGTGGCTTGTCCATGACGGGACCTTTCCGTGGGAGGTGCGCGAACGCCCCGAGCCTAGCGGAGGCGTTGTCACTTCTAGAGGCGCCCCGCTGCTTTGAGCGCTATGTACCGATCGGCGAGTGCCGGCGGCAGATCTTGGGGGGATCCCGTCACCACGTCGCCGCCCAACTGCCGAATCGCGGTCGCGACCCTCGCCTGATCCAGGAGTGCGCGTTCTGCCGCGGCGGCGTCGTACACCTCGTCTCGGGTTCCGCGCTGCAGTGTGGCCTCGAGCACGGCGGGATCGGTGACCGACGAGACGACGACGGTGTGCTTGCGCGTCAGTTGGGGCAAAACAGAGAGGAGGCCGCGGGAGGCGCCGGGCGCATCGATGGCGGTGGCGAGCACAACGAGGGCAGAATGCGACGTCACGGACCGCACGATGCCCGGCACCGACGACCAGTCCATGTCGATGAGTTCGGGCTCGACGGGGGCCATCGAGGTGACCATTCGGGAGAGCAACTCGGCACCGGTGGCTCCCTGAACACGACCGCGCACTCGTCGATCGAAGATCACGAGATCGACTCGGTCGCCGGCACCCGAAGCGAGAGCGGCCAGCAGGAGGGCAGACTCGAATGCCGTGTCGATTCTGGGTTCGTTGTCGATACGCGCGGCCGACGTGCGGCCCGAGTCGATGAGGATGACAACACGCCTGTCCCGCTCGGGGCGCCAGGTGCGAACCACCAGTCGGCGGCCGTCAGCCGAGGTCGGATCGTTGCGTCGTGCGGTGGCGCGCCAGTCGATGGACCGCACGTCGTCGCCACGGACGTAGTCGCGGAGGCTGTCGAACTCGGTGCCCTGACCGCGCACCATCACACTCGTCGCGCCGTCCAGTTCGCGGAGCCTCGCGAGGCGCGACGGTAGGTGTTTGCGCGAGTTGAATGGCGGCAGCACGAGCAGTGCGCCAGGGGCTGAAAGGGTAGCTTGCCGAGCCCACAGCCTGAGCGGCCCAAAGGAGCGGATAGTGACGTGGCGTGTTCCGCGTTCGCCCCGGCGGAACGGCTGGAGCGTGAAGGTGCGAGAACGTCGCTCACCCGGGGGAACGGTCATCCGTACTCGCGTCGGACGCGCGCCAGCCGAGGGTGACCACCCGTCGCGAACGATGCCGCGCACCGTGCGGCGACCCGTGTTGGCAATCGTGAGGATCGACGGTGCCGAATCTCCCAGACGCAATCGCCCCGGGAGGTCTCGACTGATCGAGACCTGCCGGGGAGAGCCAGCGATGACGAGGTCGATGATGCCGAGAATGACCGCGCCCCCACACCACAGCGCAGCAACGACGGGGTCGCCGAGGATGGCCGTCGGCAGCACACCGACGACGAGGAGGAGCACAAACCAGCCGCTGATCGCCATGGTTTAGATCGGTACCTGCACCTGCTGAAGGATGGACCGCAGGATCGTGTCAGGTGTGACGCCCTCGAGCTCTGCCTCCGGCCGGAGCTGGATGCGGTGGCGCAGCACGGGCAGTGCCATCGCCTGAACGTGATCGGGGGTGATCGCCTCGAAGCCATTGAGCCACGCCCACGCGCGAGACGCGGCGAGGAGCGCCGTGGAGCCGCGGGGGCTGACGCCGAGCTTGACGGAGGGGCTCTGCCGCGTTGCTCGCGCCAGGTCGACGGCGTAGGCGAGGACATCCGCGGATGCACCGACTCGAGCCACGGCGGCCTGCGCCTGAGCGAGTTCCTCAGCCCCGAGCACGGGTGTCACCCCGGCGGCGACGAGGTCGCGTGGGTTGAACCCTGCCGCATGGCGCTGTAGCACTTCGACCTCGTGCTCGCGGGCGGGGAGATCGAGGGTCAGCTTCATGAGAAAGCGGTCGAGTTGGGCTTCGGGGAGCGTGTAGGTGCCCTCGTATTCGATGGGGTTCATGGTCGCCGCGACAAGGAAGGGCACGGGGAGCTTGCGCGTGACGCCGTCGGCGGATACCTGGCGCTCTTCCATCGCCTCGAGCAGGGCAGACTGTGTCTTCGGCGGCGTGCGGTTGATCTCGTCGGCCAGAAGGATGTTCGTGAACACGGGTCCTTCGCGGAATTCGAACTCACCCGCCTTGGAGTCGTAGACGAGGGAACCGGTGAGGTCTCCCGGCATGAGGTCCGGTGTGAACTGGACACGCTTCGTTCCGAGGGACAGCGCGTGGCTGAGCGTGCGGACGAGGAGTGTCTTGGCAACTCCCGGCACACCTTCCAGCAGCACGTGGCCGCCCGCGAGGAGGGTGATCGTGAGGCCCGTGACGGCGGCATCCTGGCCAACAACGGCCTTGCCGACCTCGGTGCGAAGTCTCGCGAAGGACTCGCGAAGCTGGGTATCTGTCATGGGTCGATTCTCTCCGGTTATGGCGTGAGGGCGGTCAGGGTGAAAGTCGTCGAGCGACATCGCGCTCGAGGGTGAGAAGGGCATCGGAGTAAGCGATGAGGTCTCGATCGTTCCGAGGCTGAGCACCGACGAGAAGGTTCCGGAGATCCTGGATGTCTCCTCCTGTCACTGCAGCGACGGCGGCGATGACCTCCTCGACGGTCGCGTGACGTGACAAGCCGCACATGGTTGCCAGGCGATCGATCGTGCCGATCCTCAGCGCGTCGAGGGCGCGCAGGCGCGAGGACGAGCGTGCGTAAAGGCGGGAACGACCGAGCATGGTTTCGCTCGCCTTGACCGTGACGGGCAGGTTTTCGATCACGAGCGGTCCAAAGCGACGCCCCCGCCACACTGCAGCGGCGATGCCGACGATGACGAGCAGAATCATGACCGCGATCACCCACGCGGGGCTGAGATCGGCGTCGGATTCACCCACGTCGATGTCGGAGAAGCTCGGCACGTACCAGACCAACCGCTCACGTTCTCCGAGAAGCCCCAGTGCAAATGCGGCATTGCCGTGATTCACGATGGCCTCGTTGGTCATCGCGGTTGTCGCGCCGACGACCGTGACATCCCCGTCCGCCTTCTCGACCCGGATGACCGAGAACACGTCGTCGTCGCTCTCGAAGCAGCGTTCGGCTTCCACCGTGTCGTCGATGACGCGGAAACCAACTCCGTCTCCCGTGATCGTGCCCGCTCGTTCGACTGCGCCGAGGTCGCAATCCGCGTCGAGGATTCCTGTCACCGACCCGGCGTGCGCGACCTCGGGGGCGATCGCGCGCAGCTCGGAGAAGTACGGGTCGAGGATGACGAGTGACGAGGTGAGCGAGGCTGCATTGATGAGCTGGTCGCCATCGAGGATGCCGGAGACATCGTGGAGCACGAGGGTTGTGTCATCGGCGCTGCGCACGGCGTCGATCGTGTCATCGAGGGAACGTGTCACGGTCACGTCGACGCCCTGATCGCGAAGCACTTCGACGAGGGCCATCGTTCCGGTCGGTGCAGGGCTTTCCGGGTCCAGAGGCGGGCCGCCGGAACCCGATCCGACGGCGGCGAAGGAGACGAGCGCGACTGCGATCGCGACGATTCCGATGGCGATCCAGGACACCCAGCGTCGCGCGGTCACCCGCAACGTCGGGGTGACCTCCGTGGTCTCGTCGAGCACAGCCGTCACGCCACCACCACCGCGCTCGCCGCTCGTCGCTCGCGCGCGTGGGCTTCGAGGTCTGCCACGAGCTCGTACTCCTCCCGGGTGCCCGAGGCCCCGAGGTAGCGCACGTTGTCGAACACCTTCGCGGCACCCTGGAACGACTCGGCCAGATCGGGCAATCGCTCGGAGGCACCGAGCGCAAACGCTCTGGCCGTTGTGCCGGGTGTCGTTGTCAGGATGCCCCGCTCAGCCAACCCCTTCGCGGTGGCACGGAACATCTCGGCGATAGCGGTGTTCCAGTCGCCTCGAGCGGCTGCGGTCTGGGCATCCTTCCGCAGTGCAGCGGAGTCACGTTCGTCGTCCTCACCGAAGAGGGCACCGGCCACGGCACTGCGTCGATTCAGGCGCGGGACCCCGAACACGAGGATCGCCACGATCACCGCGGCGGCCACAAGCACAAGCACGATGGCGATGCCGAACGCTGGCGGGCCCTGCACGGTGCCGACCTGGAGCGACATCAGCCAGTCCCAGATCGCCTGAGCGACCTGATCGATGAGGGTCGGGCGGGCGGCCTGGTACTGGGGGCCGGACAACTCGGTGACGAGCCACTCCCTGGCCTCGTCGGCATCCGGATCAACGGGCACCGTCGTGGGGGCGATGATCATGTGTAGGCGGGGGGAGCGGGGGCGGGCGCCGAAGGTCGAACGAGATAGGGATCCGGCACGGAGTCGTCTCCCGCTTGGCGCGCCTCGACAAATCGCGCGAGCTCCAGATCCAGACCCTCTTTGCGCATGCGGATGTCGATGTAAATAAGCGCGGTCGTGGCCGACTGGATGACCGCGCTGATCGCGCTGATCACGACCGACAGCAGCAACGTGAGTGCGTAAATGACGACGATCACGCCGATCGAGGCATCGACGTCGCCCTGCGGATTGATGAGCACCGAGACGAACGACATAACGATGGACAGCGGTATCGACACCACTTGCGAGACGACGGAAATGATGACGGCGACAAGCAACTGGATACCGAGGGTCTTCCAGAAGTAACCGATGGTGAGCGACCACGACCTGCTCACCGCCTGCCGGATGGGCAGGCGTTCGATCACGATCGCGGTCGGGACGAGGCATAGGCGCGTCCAGAGCCACGCCCCGAGCACGGCGAATCCGAGGCCGGCCAAGAGCCCCAGCCCTACGCTGACGCCGATTCCTGCCGGTCCGCCGAAGGTGACGAGGAGCACGATCGCGACAACCACGATGGTCACAGCGAGTGAGACCACGAGGGTTGCAAGCAGGGCCCACCCGATGAGAGCCCAGATGCGGCCCCGGGCCGCGCGAAGCAGTCCAGCCAACGTGTGCTTTTCGCCGAGCGTGCCGCGCGCCACCTCGAGCACGATCACACCTTGGAGAACCGCGACAGCGGCGATGGACAAGACGATCGGGATGAGGGAACCCAACAGGATCGTCGCGATGCTGCCCGCCACAATCGCCTCGGAATCCGCTCCCGACGCAGACGAGATTCGGGAGACACCCCAGAAGGCGAAAAGCCCGACGATGAGAACGGAGATGATCGACACCGCTCCGGTGACGAGCAGAGAGAAGCCGAACATGGGCCGAGGATTGCGTCGGAGCACCTGGAACGACGCGCCCAGGATTGTTCCGAGGGTCAGAGGCCTGAGCGGAATGAGCCCTGGCTTCGGCGGGGGCGCCCATCCCGGGGGCGGAGTCGGCGAGCCGCTTGGTACGCCGCCCATCGGTGCTACGGGCGGAGGGGCTACGGGTGTGGGTGCGGCGGGAGGGGTGAACGGGCTCGGGGGAGGTGTGACCTCGGGTCCTTGGGGGGAGCCGCCGGGCGCCTGCCAGGACGTGTTATCGGTCACAGGTTCACTCCCACGATGAGCTGGAGCCTCTCAGGCTTCTTGTGGACTTCATGCTTTCACACTCGACTACTCTTATGCGAAAGCATCCGAGGGACGCTCAAGCTCTGAATACATCCCCTTGCGAGGTCTAGTGAACGCGCGAATCCTGGTGGTCGATGACGACACCGCGCTCAGTGAGATGATCGGAATCGTGCTGAGGTCGGAAGGCTTCGAGCCCTCATTCTGCGAGGACGGAGCACGCGCGCTCGAGGAGTTCCGCACAACCAAACCCGATCTGGTGCTCCTGGATCTCATGCTGCCGGGGATGAATGGCATCGAGGTGTGCTCGAAGATTCGCGAGGAATCCGGCACCCCGATCATCATGCTCACCGCTCGTAGCGACACCTCCGACGTCGTCAAGGGGCTCGAAAGCGGAGCTGATGACTACGTCGTCAAACCGTTCAATCCGAAGGAACTCGTCGCGCGTATTCGTACCCGCCTTCGCCCGACTCCGGAATCCACCTCGGAGCAACTCACGATCGGCGATCTCGTCGTCGATGTGGCAGGGCACGAGGTCAAGCGCGGCGATACCGCGATCAACCTCACTCCGCTCGAGTTCGAACTGCTGCTCGCCCTCGCCCTCAAACCTCAACAGGTCTTCACACGGGAAATGCTTCTCGAGCAGGTGTGGGGCTACCACTACAAGGCAGACACGAGGCTCGTGAACGTGCACGTCCAGCGTTTGCGGTCCAAGGTCGAGGAAGATCCGGACAACCCCAAGATCGTCATGACCGTGCGCGGGGTCGGCTATCGCGCTGGCAGTTCCGCGTAGCGATGCGCTACCTCGACTGGCGCGGCTGGTTCGCCTGGCTCGCGCGCCTGTGGCGATCATCGCTGCAGGTGCGGACCGTCGCGATCACCGTCATCCTGTCGGCCGTCGCGGTGTTCATCATCGGTACAACGATGTCGTTGAGTGTCGGCAATAACCTCTTCGACGCTCGTCGAGCCGAGCTCGAAGCGACGAGTGCCAACGCGACCCTCACCGGGCAGCGTGTGTTCGATGAAGCCGCCGAACAGGTTCAGTCGGAAGATCTCGAAGTCACCGTCATCGAGGCGTCCAAGGCGATCGCGAGTGCCGCCTCGACGCCGGGAGGCACACAGTTCGCGATCCTCCGTACCCCCGGGCAGGACGGCGCGCGCGCACCGGCCGACGTCCAATCGCGGGGCCTCGTCGATCCCGCGGCGGTGATCTCGCCCGAGTTGCGTGCAGCGGTCCAGTCGTCGGCGGAGGCCAGGACACAATCTCAATCCGTAGCGCTCGCCGCTGGCGACGCGGTTCACCCGGGTCTCGTTGTGGGCAGCGTTCTCGACATCCGAGGGGTCCAGTACGAGCTCTACCTCGTCTACGACATCGCGGATGCCGCGACCACACTCGGTTTCGTCCAGCAGACCCTCGTCGTGGGTGGCCTCTCCCTCATCGTTCTCATCGCCGCGGTCACGGTCATCGTTGTCCGTCTGGTCGTGGGGCCCGTGCAGCTGGCAGCGCAAACCAGTGAGCGGCTCGCCGCGGGTGACCTCGAGGTGCGTATCCCCGAGAAGGGTGAGGACGTCATCGCGACGCTCGCCCGATCGTTCAACGGAATGGCGGACAGCCTGCAACAACAGATCGAGCGGTTAGCCGCCCTGTCGCAAGTGCAGCAGCGCTTCGTCTCCGACGTCTCGCACGAGCTTCGTACCCCGCTCACGACCATCCGCCTCGCCGGCGATGTGCTCTACGACCAGCGGGAGACCTTCCCTCCCACGACGGCGCGCACCGCCGAACTCCTCCACACCCAGGTGGAGCGATTCGAATTGCTTCTGGCGGATCTCCTCGAAATGAGTCGGTACGACGCCGGAGCTGTCGAGATGGAGGCCGAACCGACCAATCTGGTCCGCCTCGCCGAGGACGCCATCGATTCGGTATCCGCCCTCGCGGTGACCAAGGGGAGCGACCTGAGGCTCGTCGCCCCCGGCGGCTATTTCGAGGCCGAGGTTGACGCTCGTCGCATCCGTCGAATCCTCGGCAATCTGCTCGGCAATGCGATTGACCACGGCGAGGGTAAACCCATCGTCATCTGGGTCGACAGCAACGCCGAAGCTGTCGCGATCGCGGTGCGCGATTACGGTATCGGGATGACCCCGGCGGCGATGGATCGAGTCTTCGACAGGTTCTGGCGCGCCGACCCGTCGCGCCAACGCAGCACAGGAGGAACCGGCCTCGGACTCGCGATCTCGCTCGAGGATGCCGCTCTCCACGGCGGATGGCTCGAGGTCTGGTCAGCACCGGGAGAGGGATCCTGCTTCCGGCTCACTCTGCCCCGGGAGCGGGGCGGCATCATCACGATGTCCCCGCTCGATCTCCCGCCCGCCGACGACGTTCCCGTGGCGGTGGACGATGCGTAGGGCACTCGGCGGCGTCGTCATCGGGGTGCTGCTCATCAGCGGATGCGCCGGCATACCCACCTCGGGTGGAGTTGTGCCCGGGGCCATCATCGACGAGCAGTTCGACCCGGAACTTGTTGTCCTCCCCTCGGAGCCGCGACCTGGCTCGACACAGGAGGACATCCTCATCGACTTCATGCTTGCGCTCCGCGGTCCCCAATCCGGTTACGCGATCGCGCGCCAGTATCTCGCCGAGAACATCGCGGACGACTGGAATCCCGACGAGAGCACGATCATCAGGACGGGCGGTTACTCAATAGCCCCCGGTTCGACCGAGAACACACTCCAGTACACCTTCACCAGCCGCGCAATCGTCGACTCGAACGGCATCTATCGCGAAGATCCGCCGGCAACACAGACCCTCGGGTTCGGGTTCGTTCAGGAAGAGGGCGAGTGGCGCATTTCCGCCGTGCCGGACGGCACCGTGCTCTCCCAATCGAGTTTTGACGTGGTCTTCGCCGAGTTGGCGCTGTACTTCTTCGACCCCAGCTATCAGTACCTCGTTCCGGATGTGCGCTGGTTCCCCTCCCGTGCCACGGTCACCTCACGAATCGTCCGCGAACTCCTGAAAGGTCCGGCGCCGTGGCTTCAGCAGGGCGCTGTCGTCAATTCCTTCCCCATCGCGACAACGGTCGTGGACGCCGAAAGTGTGTCGGGTGCTGCCACCGTCGACCTCAGTCCGGAAGCGCTCACCGCGTCCGCACTCGATCGTGACCGCATGCGCCAGCAGCTTGCGGCGAGCCTCGACGTTGCCACGGTCGACATGACCGTGGGCGGAATCGACTTGCAGACCCCGCCAGGTCTCCCCGTGGCGATCCGTAACCCGCGAGTCGAGAGCGCCGACCTGGTGGGGGACGGGGAGCGCTTCGGTTTCGCGACCGGAGATGTGCTCGCATCCATTCCCGGCATCAGCGACCGGGTGGTCTCGTCCGGGGCGACGGCTGTCACCCTCGCAGCAGACAAGCAGACCGCAGCGATGCTCACACCCGGCGGTGTCGCCGTCGCCCAGGCGGGCTCGTCTCAGAGCCCCGTTATTGATGACAGGCAGGGGCTCGTGGCGCCGGGGCTCGACCCGTTCCGCTACGTCTGGTCGGCGGAGCGCAGCAGCGCGGGGTCCCTAGCGGTCTTCGAAGCCGACGGCACACCCGTGAACGTCGCGAATCCCCTTCCCGCTGACGCGCAAGTGGTGTCGCTGGATGTTTCTCGCGATGGAACCCGATTGCTCGTGTACCTCTCGACGGCGTTCGGGCCGAAGCTTCTTGTTGCCGGCATCGTGCGCCAGCAGGGAACAAACGCCCCGACGGCGTTGGGCGAACCCCTGGAGTTGCCCATCCCCTCCGGTGAACCCGTCGATGCAACGTGGGTGAGCGATCGCTCCGTCGCCACGATTGCGAGATCCGGGGAGAGTTCGCCGGTCACCGTGATCGAGATCGGTGGACCGAGCGCCGCGCTGAGCGCTGCCGGGCAGGGTGTCGGCATCACGGGCGGCAACGATGGGACGGCTGGTTTGCGTGTGCTCGAGGCCGACGGGAGCGTGCTGAGCCCCCGAGGTAGCGGAGGATGGGTCGACACGGGGTTGCGGGCATCCTTCCTCGGCACCAAGCAGTAGCGAGTTCTCCACAGATCACGTTTATGTCGCTCGGTGCTGAATCACCGGTGCGAGTCTCGGGTGATGGCCCCAGCGTTCCTCGATGCGGTGCGTGACGCACTCGCTCTTCTCCTCCCCATCGACTGCGCGGGGTGTGGGAGTGCCGATCGACCCCTGTGCGATACGTGTCGATCCGTGCTTGCCGTCGCGGTGACGCCCCGCACCGTCGCGGGGGTGCCGACATTCACGTCGCTGCGCTACGAGTCGGAGGTGCGTCGGATCGTCCTCGCGCTCAAGGAGGAGGGCCGAACGGATGTCGCGCGCGAGCTCGCACCTGCGTTCTCCGCGGCGCTCATCGCCGCGCACGACGTCGAGCCGGAGGCGCTTGTGGTTCGCGTGCCCCGCTCGCCTTCGTCCTACCGTCGGCGCGGCTACGACCCACTCGGGCTCTTGCTCCGGCGAGCTGGCTGGCCGCGCGGGACAGGGCTGCGGCAAGCCCGTCACACGGTGTCCCAGAAGACGCTCGGGCTGGAGGAGCGCGCCGTCAACCTGTCCAACACGATGATCGCGAGCGACCGACTGGCCTCGCGCAAGATCATCATCGTGGACGACATCATCACCACGGGAGGCACCGTCGCGGAGGCCGCGCGAGCCATCACGGCGGTCGGAGGGGCACCCGTCGCCGTCGCCGCTCTCGCCTTCACTCCGAGGTTGCGGGGAATCCGTGACATCGGCAGCGTCGGAGACTACGGTGGGGCTAAAGGCGCGGGAACCGCCTGACCTACCAGGCGGCGAACGCAGTGATACGGCTGGAGGTCGCCATGGAAATCACCATCAACGGACGCAACCTGGGAGTCACGGACCGGTTCCGGGAGTACGCGACGGAGAAGTCGGAAAAAGTCGCCCACCTCGCCGACAAGGCAATCGCCTTCGAGATCAAGGTCTCTCGTCACGCGGAGACCCGCGGTTCCAGCGGCGATGACCGCGTCGAACTGACTCTCATCGGTCCCGGCCCGCTGGTGCGCGCCGAGGCATCCGGATCCGACAAGTACGTGGCATTCGACCTCGCCATGGCCAAACTTGTCGAACGAATCCGCCAATCGAAGGATCGGCGTAAGGTTCATCGCGGCAAGCACCGTCCGGTCTCGCTGCGCGAAGCATCCGCAGACGGGTTCAGTGTCGTCGACATCACCCCGGCGCGGCCCGAGGTCATCGACGCGGTCGCCACGGGCGAAATCCCCGTTCAGGACGACGGTGACTCCGAGCAGGACTACTCGCCGGTTGTCATCCGCCAGAAGGTCTTCCCGACGAGCCTCATGACGGTGTCGGATGCCGTCGACCACATGGAACTCGTCGGCCACGACTTCTTCCTCTTCATCGATGCGGAGACTGATCGCCCGAGCGTCGTCTATCGCAGGAAGGGATGGGACTACGGTGTCATCTCCCTCGAGGAGGCCGCGGAGGAACCCCGCAAGCTCGCCGGTCGCCGGCGTTAGGGGGCATTGCGCAGCCCACAGAGTTTCCCAGCCGCGTATTGCTACCATTACAAACCGGTAACACTGGCCTCTCAGTGTGCCCTCGTGTCGGAATCATCCCGACGACATAAGGAGTTTTGGTGGCGAACGTACTCGAACGTGTGCTGCGAGTCGGCGAAGGGCGGCTGCTTCGCCGACTCTCCAACTACGCGCAGGCGGTGAACCAGCTCGAGGAAGACTTCACAACCCTCACCGATGAGGAACTGAAGAACGAGACCGTCGAGCTGCGCGAGCGCTACGAGAAGGGCGAGTCGCTCGACGACCTGCTGCCCGAGGCCTTCGCGGCCGTCCGTGAGGCAGCAGTTCGCACACTAGGAATGCGTCACTTCGACGTTCAGCTCATGGGTGGGGCAGCGCTTCACCTCGGCAACATCGCGGAGATGAAGACCGGTGAGGGTAAGACCCTCGTCGCCACCCTCGCGGCCTACCTCAACGCGATTCCCGGCAAGGGTGTTCACGTCATTACGGTGAACGACTACCTCGCGAGCTACCAGTCCGAACTCATGGGCCGCATCTTCCGCGCTCTCGGCATGACAACCGGATGTATCGTCTCCGGGCAGACTCCCGCCGAGCGCCGCGAGCAGTACGCGGCCGACATCACGTACGGAACGAACAACGAGTTCGGTTTCGACTACCTGCGCGACAACATGGCGTGGCAATCGGCCGACATGGTGCAGCGCGGTCACGCGTTCGCGATTGTCGACGAGGTGGACTCGATCCTCATCGACGAGGCTCGCACGCCGCTCATCATCTCCGGCCCGTCCTCGGGTGAGGCCAACCGTTGGTTCACCGAGTTCGCGGCGCTCGCGAAGCGCCTCGAGCCGGGAGTGGACTACGAAGTCGACGAGAAGAAGCGCACCGTCGGTGTACTGGAACCCGGCATCGAGAAGGTCGAGGACTACCTCGGCATCGACAACCTCTACGAGTCGGCCAACACCCCCCTTATCTCCTTCCTCAACAACTCGATCAAGGCGTCGGCGCTCTTCAAGAAGGACAAGGACTACGTCGTCATGAACGGCGAAGTCCTCATCGTCGACGAGCACACCGGTCGTATCCTCATGGGTCGCCGTTACAACGAGGGCATCCACCAGGCGATCGAGGCGAAGGAGGGTGTTGCGGTCAAGGCCGAGAACCAGACACTGGCCACCGTGACCCTGCAGAACTACTTCCGTCTCTACGACAAGCTCTCCGGTATGACCGGTACGGCCGAGACCGAGGCAGCCGAGTTCATGAGCACCTACAAGCTGGGTGTCGTGCCGATCCCGACGAACAAGCCCATGCTCCGCAAGGACCAGGTCGATCTCGTGTACAAGAGCGAGCAGGCCAAGTTCGAGCAGGTCGTCGAGGACATCGTCGCGCGTCACGCCGAGGGCCAGCCGGTCCTCGTCGGAACGACGAGTGTCGAGAAGAGCGAGCTGCTCTCCAAGATGCTGGCCAAGCGAGGTGTTCGTCACGAGGTTCTCAACGCGAAGAACCACGCGCGCGAGGCCGCGATCATCGCCCAGGCGGGTCGCCTCGGCGCCGTTACCGTCGCCACCAACATGGCCGGTCGTGGAACCGACGTCATGCTCGGCGGTAACGCCGAGTTCCTCGCCGTCGCGCAGATGAACGCCCGCGGCCTCAGCCCGGTCGAGACTCCCGAGGAGTACGAGGCCGAGTGGGATGCCGTGTATGAGCAGGTGAAGGCGGAGGTCGAAGAAGAGGCAGCCAAGGTCATCGAGACGGGCGGCCTCTACGTTCTCGGTACCGAGCGTCACGAATCGCGCCGCATCGACAACCAGCTCCGCGGTCGCTCCGGCCGTCAGGGTGACCCGGGCGAGAGCCGCTTCTACCTGTCGCTGCAGGACGACCTCATGCGCCTGTTCAACTCGGGCGCTGCCGAGGCGCTCATGGGGCGCAGCAACGTTCCGGACGATCTGGCCATCGACTCGAAGATCGTGAGCCGAGCCATCCGTTCCGCTCAGTCGCAGGTGGAGTCGCGGAACGCGGAGATCCGCAAGAACGTTCTCAAGTACGACGACGTGCTGAACCGCCAGCGCGAGGCGATCTACTCCGACCGCCGTCACATCCTGGAGGGCGATGACCTCCAGGAGCGTGTGCAGAAGTTCCTCGAGGATGTCATCACCGAGGTTGTCGACGTCCACACTGCCGAGGGCACCTCGGACGACTGGGACTTCGACGCGATGTTCGCCGAACTCAAGACCCTGTATCCCGTGTCGATCACGCCCGACGAGATCCTCGCCGAGGCGCGCGGTCGCGCGAGTGCCGCGTTCGTGTCGCGCGAAGTGCTCTCCGATGCCAAGGTTGCGTACGCGCGCCGCGAGGAGTCGCTCGGCACGGAAGCGATGCGCGAGCTCGAGCGTCGTGTTGTGCTCTCCGTGATCGACCGCCGCTGGCGCGACCACCTCTACGAGATGGACTACCTCAAGGACGGCATCGGGCTCCGCGCGATGGCTCAGCGTGATCCACTCATCGAGTACCAGCGCGAGGGTTTTGCGCTGTACCAGTCGATGATGGCGCAGATCCGCGAGGAGGCCGTCGGGTTCCTGTTCAACCTCGAGGTCGAGATCTCGTCCGGCGACGGCGCTCCCGTCGTTCAGGCCCGTGGCCTGACGGCGAACACCGCGCCAGAGTCGCAGCTGAGCTACTCGGCTCCGAGCGACGACGCGTCGGGTGATGTCGAGGTGCGCAACCAGCGCGGCCAGGTCGAGCGCGCGGCAACGGCGAAGGCGCAGCAGGCTCAGCGTGCCGCAGGCGGCGGACGTATTCAGCCCGCGGCGCCGCAAAAGCCCGCTGCCCGTGGCGCGTTCGGTCAGCGCACCGAGGATGGCGAGCAGGCCGCGCCGTTGAACCGGGCACAGCGCCGGGCACAGGAGCGTCGCGGCTAGAGCACGGTGATGGCGCTCGCGCGCCACCGCCGGTCGAGTCCCTCGAGTCGGATCGCAACTGCTCGCACCCGCGAGCGACCTCGAACGATGACGACTGCCTCGACGACCCCGTCGCGCGGTTCGCACGTGCGAGTCGACCCCACTGTGAAGGTTGGTCGAACGGCGCGCTGACCTTTTGCGGAGCGCGCTCGCGCCGAAAGCACCACGCGCCGCACCAGATGGCGGTGAACGTCGTCCGTCACCCACCGCGCGATCTGATCGAGCTCACGCGCGCCGGCGAGGATCTCGATGACGCAGCGCGCCAGATTCTCGATGAGCGGTACTGGGTCGGGCAACTCTGATGTCGACGAGGGCTGGTGGCCGAAAAAGTCGTCGGTATCGATCCGCGCCCGGATGACGCGGGACGGGAGCACATGCTGCTCGGGTACGCCCTCGGGAGTCTGAACGGGAGCATCGACTGCGAGTAGTGCTGAGGGCATCCGCCGCCTCGTTTCTGTAGACGAGTCTGTCTAGTGAACGTTGCGGTACACACACCTAAGCAGGTCACGCGGGCCGAACTCAAACCGGTTACGCCGCTGTGGACAAGCCCGGTCTGTGGACGGCGGCCTCAGTCGGACCGGTTGCGGTTCTGGAAGGAGGAGGTTTCGGAGAGGCTCGCGACCTCGGATTGTTCCCACAGGCTCCGGCGCCGGGACTCTTCATACAGATCGTCGATGTAGCGCTCCAGCACCTCACGCTCGATACGCCAACGGGCTCCGCCCACCTTGATGGCGCGAAGCTCGCCCGATCGGATGAGCGTGTAGGCGAGGGCCCGGCTGATTCGAAGGATTCGCGCGGCCTCGCTCACGGTGATGAAACGACTGCGAGTAGCCTCCACCGTGTTCATGCCTCGATTATCTATGCCTTGAATCTCTCTCCCGCCTCGTGTGGATAAGTCACCGCGCGTGACCCAGCAGGAGGCGAGCATGTGCGCATGCGAACACCTGCCCGCGCCGTCCGACGTTCCACCGCAACCCGACTTACCTCGATCATCTTCGACCCCCGGTTCGTCATCGGTTTCGTTCTGATCGTCGGATCGGTGGCGGGCGTGACGGTACTGGTGACCGCAGCCGAATCGGCTACGGCGGTCTACGTCTCCGGGCGCCAATACCTCCCCGGCGACGTGATCGCGCCGGAGGACCTCATCGAGAGCGAGATGCGGCTGACCATTGTCGAGGACGCATATCTGCTCCCCGGGGAGATTCCCGAAGACGAGCTGGTCGTCATGAAACCCATTGGAGCGGGAGAACTTGTGCCGCGGAGTGCGTTGGGGCGCGGCACAGCGGATGCCGCGGCCATCGTCGTCGATGTGACGGGCCGACTCCCCGGCGCCGTCGCACCCGGGGTCACCGTCGACGTGTGGGCGACCGGGGCGGACGCGGACGACTCGAGCGCGCCCGTGGTTATCGCGCCGCGGGCGATCGTGGTCCAGCGTGTGCAGGATGAATCGTTTGTCGTCGGATCCGACGTGGTCGCCGTCGAGCTTCTCGTACCGCGCGATCGCATCGCACGCATCGCCCAGGCACAGGCCCGGCGTGACCTCATCTCGATTGTGCCGTCCGCGGCGGAGCTCGAACGGTGAGCATGAGGATCGCGGTGCACGTGGGCGGCGAGCGGGGGAGTGAGGTAGCCGCCGAGGCGCAACGACACGGTCACATCGTGACGCGGGTCTCCGGTCATCCGGAACTTGTCGCAGCTTTCGCCGAGCGTCTCGTCGACGTCGCCATCGTCGCAGGGGATGCCGCACTGTCGGTTGATCTTCTGGCTCCCGCCGACGCCACCGGGGTTCGAATGGTTGTCTTGGCGTCCACGGTTGCGCAGCGACGTCGGCTGACTCGGCTCGGACTCCACGAGGTGGTCGATGCTCGAGCATCCTGGTCGGTCATCGAGGCGGCTCTCGGGCGGGCACCCGGCAACTCGGCCGAACCGCGATCGTTCTCGGCCGTGACGATCGCGGTGTGGGGCCCGCACGGTGCGCCGGGCCGCACGTCGGTGGCGATCTCGCTCGCCGCAGAACTTGCCATGCTCGACCGCACGGTTGTTCTCATCGACGCCGACACCCATGCGGCCTCGGTCGCACCGGCCCTCGGTCTCGCCGATGGCGCTCCGGGCTTCGCGGTCGCATGTCGACTTGCGCGCAGCGGGGAGCTGACGTCGGCTGAGGTGACACGAGTGTCGGAGTTGGCCGGTGCCGGTGATGCGGAGTTCCGCGTGTTGACCGGAATCCCGCACTCATCACGCTGGACCGAGGTCCACCCGGAGAACGTCGAGGCTGTGCTCGCCGAGTGTCGAGGAGAGGCCGACGTGGTTGTGGTCGATGTCGGCGCGAGCCTCGAACGCAACGAGGGAGGCGCCGCTCGTGACGCCGCGGCGATCGCGGTGCTCGCGGCCGCCGATGTCGTCGTCGCGGTGGCCGCGGCCGACCCCCTCGGACTCGCCCGATTCGTGCGCATCGTGCCGCACGTGCGCGACCTCATCGGTGGGAGCCTCATCACGGTCGTCAATCGTGTTCGGGCGAGCGCCCTGGGGGCTCGGCCACGAGAACAGGCGGCCTCCGCTTTGGCTCGGTTTGCGGGCATCCATGGTGCCGTCATGATTCCGGATGATCGTCCGGCGTTCGACGTGGCGATGCTCGAGGCCGCGCCGCTCGCGACGGTCGCCCCGAGGTCTGCGGCGAGACTCGCACTCCGAGACCTCGCCCTGTCGCTGCTCCCGCCGCGGGCCGATCACGCGCCGAGACGCCGAGACCGACGCCGGGTTCTCACACCGGGCAGGCGCTAGCCTTGTCGAGTGTCGACGCTCAGTGATCTCGTCCAGGCGCAAGGGCGCTCCAGTGATGCCGATATCGAATGGCTCCACCTGCTCGTCGGGGACTGGCAGTTGCTCGCCGACCTCGCCTTCGCCGACATCGTGCTGTGGGTTCCGAGTGCCGGCGGCAGTTTTGTTGCCGTAGCCCATGCCCGCCCCTCCAGTGCGGCGACTCTGTTCTACCGGGACTTTGTCGGTCAGGAGATCAAACCCGAGTGGACCGCGCAGGTGACGGAAGCCTTTGAGACGGCCCGCATCGTCGATACGGCGGCTCCCGCCTGGTACGAGGAGACCCCAACGCGCGTTCGCGCGGTGCCGGTGATGCGCCGCCTGAGCCCGAGCGGGAGCGCGACAACCGAGCATCCCATCGGTGTTGTCACGCGGCACACCAACCTGAGCGAGGCGCGAACCCCCAGTCGCCAGGAGCTCACCTTCAATGAGTGCGCCAATGACCTCTTCGCGATGATCGCGTCGGGGGACTTCCCGGACCTCGGGGCTCCGAGCGGCCCGCGCCGCGGCGCGCCCCGTGCATCCGACGGCCTCATTCGACTCGACGTCGACGGTCTCGTGACCTTCGCGAGCCCCAACGCTCTCTCCGCCTTCAACCGCATGGGTTTCGCGGGCGAGCTCGAGGGGGAGTCCCTCGCCGAGGTGACCACCGAGCTTCTCCACGGCAGGCTCACGGTCGACGAGTCGCTCCCGCTCGTGGTGACCGGTCGTGCACCCTGGCGCACCGACATCGAATCGCGCGGCGTCACCGTCTCCTTGCGCACCATTCCTATCCGCGATCGCGGTGAGCGTGTCGGCGCGATTGTGCTGTGCCGCGATGTGACCGAGGTGCGTCACCAGGAGCGCGAGCTCATCACCAAGGATGCGACGATCCGCGAGATTCACCACCGTGTGAAGAACAACCTCCAAACGGTCGCCTCGCTCCTGCGCATTCAGGCGCGGCGCACACACTCGGACGTGGCGCGGGATGCCCTCGGCCAGGCGATGCGGCGCGTGGCATCCATCGCGGTTGTCCACGACACGCTCTCCGAGGGGCTCACCCAGAACGTCGATTTTGATGTCGTCTTCGATCGCGTTCTCAAACTCATCGCCGAGGTGGCATCCAGCCACAACACGACGGTGCACCCGCGGTCAACGGGAAGCTTCGGGCATCTCCCGAGTGAGTACGCGACGCCGCTCGCCCTCGCGCTCACCGAATTGGTCACCAACGCAGTGGAGCACGGACTCGCTGGCCGTGACGGCGAAGTCGAGATCGCGGCGACCCGCACCGAGGACCACCTCAGTGTGAAGGTGCGCGACAACGGTGTTGGACTCCCGGAGGGTCAGGTCGGTTCCGGTCTCGGAACCCAGATCGTGCGCACCCTCATCCAGGGCGAGCTCGGCGGCACCATCGATTGGCACACTCTCATGGGCCGTGGCACCGAGGTGACAATCGACGTGCCGCTCACCTGGCTGCGCGGCACGTCGATCGGCTAAGTCCCGAGGGGCTCCCACTCGGTCGCGGCGATGACGCCGACGAAGATTAGTGACACGGCCGCGATGGCGAGCATGCAGGCCGCCATGATCGCAAGCCGCCTGCGCCCGACGGGCACAACGAATCGTGTGACCACAATGGCGGCGTACAGTGCGACCACAATGGCGACGCCGATGAGTGCCGCGCCCTCAAGGCTGGTGAGCAGCGAGAGCACCACGATTGAGACGACGCTGAGGAGACCGCCGACGATCAACCAGATCGTGCCCGTCGAGCTCGTCAGGGACGGCTGTTCGCGGATGCGGGTGGGGTCGTTGCTCGTTTCGCTCATGCCCACAACCCTAGGCAGCGGGCATCCGGCACAGTAGGGCTGTGCAGGAGAACAACTCGCGGCTACACTGCCGCGGGTGTGGCGCTAGGAAGCGCGACGGGCGCGAGCGGCGCGACGCTTGAGGGCGCGGCGCTCGTCTTCGCTGAGGCCACCCCAGACGCCGGAGTCCTGGGAGGTGTCGAGTGCGTACTGGAGGCACATCTCGGTCACGGTGCAGCGCGCGCAAACAGCCTTGGCCTTGTCGATCTGGTCGACGGCCGGACCGGTGTTGCCGACGGGGAAGAACAGCTCCGGGTCAGCGGTCAAGCAGGCAGCTTTGTCGCGCCAGTCCATGGTGGTACTCCTTAGGTGCTCGCGGTGGGTGTCCGCGGACAGGCGATCGACACGTCGATACGCCTGTTGGATGGGGGTGGAAAAATCCGTGGGACCCGCTCGCGACACTGGGAGCGTGAAATCAACCTCAACTAGAATCGCATACCGGTATATACAAATCAATGGTTTTTTGATGAGGGGTGCTGTGGTAGAGGGTCGCCGTCATCCGCTTCTCACCACTCTGGCGGTCATCGTTTTCGCGGAATGCGCGCTCATGGTGGCCGCCGCGTTGTGGCTGATTCTGGAGCTCATCATCGACGTACCGTCGTCGGTCGCGAGCGCTCTCGCTCTCACCGTGCTCGTGGTGATCGCCGCGATCTGGCTTGCCGTTGTGGGGGTCAACACCCTGCGTGGTGCACCGTGGGTGCGCGGCGCGATCGTGGTGTGGCAGATCCTTCAGATCGCGGTTGCCGTCGGCAGTTTTCAGGGGCTGTTCGCGCGACCGGATGTCGGGTGGGCGCTGCTCATCCCCGCCATCGTTGCTCTCGTGCTGCTCTTCACGAAGCCCGTGATGGCAGCGACGGCCCGGGAATCCTAGGCGGCGAGCCCCAGCTTCTTGCGCAGCATGGCGACGTGGCCGGTCGCCTTGACGCTGTACAGCGCGAGCGTGATCACACCGTTCTCGTCGATGACGAAGGTCGAGCGGATGACCCCCACCACCTGCTTGCCGTAGAGGTTCTTCTCACCCCACGTACCGTAGGCCTCGTGTACCGTGCGATCGGGATCGCTGAGGAGCGCGAAGTTCAGGCCGTCCTTCTCGCGGAACTTCGCGAGCTTGGCCGGCTCGTCGCGGGAGACGCCGAGCACCGTGTAGCCCTCCGACTTCAGCGAGGAGAGGTTGTCACGGAAGTCACAGGCCTGCTTCGTGCATCCTTCGGTCATCGCCTCGGGGTAGAAGTAGAGAATCACTTTCTGCCCGCGGAAGTCGTGCAATGACACCTCCGCACCGCTCTCGTCGGTGAGTGTGAAATCGGGTGCCGTGTCGCCGGGCTCGAGTCGTGCGGTCATCTGTCTCCTCAGGTCTCCAGTCATGCTAACCTTGTTCCTCGGCCCGCCAAGCGGGCTACGCACCTCTAGCTCAATTGGCAGAGCAACTGACTCTTAATCAGTGGGTTCCGGGTTCAAGTCCCGGGGGGTGTACCAAAGGCTCGGAGCAGCTCTCGCCAGCGATTCCGGGCCTTTTTCGCTCCTACGAGGGCGAATCCGCTCACTTGGTGTGCTCGACCCTAGGTGCCGATCCCCTCCTGCGAGTTCAGCAAGTTCCTCCCGAGCGTCCTGGAGGGCCATCGCGACTGATGAAATCCAAAGCTCGTTGAGCACGCGGTCGAACGTCTCCCGAGACCGCGAAGCTCAGCGCGTCCACCGTCGAACCGTCCACGTCCTTCAAATAGTCGAGCAGTACGGAGTGCAGCGCCGGTTGAAGGTCGACGTCGTAGAAGTTGTAGTCGAGGTCGCCCTCAGAGCTTCGTCGCGTCTGCATGATATTTGCCTTCCCAGCGGCTGCCTGCCGCTCGCCTTCCAGCCTGAGCCGCAATGGGGTTGCATTGATATAGCCCCCCTGTGACCGGGCAGCGATGCGGATAGTCCTCGCTGGCCGCGAGCGCCGTCACCCCCTTCGGCCAGAATGTGTATATGGCTCAATGGACACCGCGTGGCGCTGACCCAGCCTCGCACCACGCGCTCGTAGACGGCATTCCCGATTGGATGGAGCGTTCACTCCGCAACTGGTTCGGCACCGAGTTCACTCTTGGGTCGGACTACACCGCGCGTGCATGGACTGAACGGATGGAGGAGTACGACCTCGCTGCTCGGACCTCGCTCGCAGCAGACTTGGAGCGTTATGGGCCCGACAGCGTCTTCGACGCTTTGGGTTCAAGTGCGCTGGACGTCATCGACTGGCTCATTCACGACAACTCGACGTGGGACGGGCGCGAAAGTCGCAACGATGAGTTGGAGGGAATATTGCTAGCGGGCGGCTCGCTCTGGAAGGTTGGGCAGCGCGGCGGATTCGCGGGATTAGAGCGACGTGTACCTGAAGGGGTGCAGGTCGCAGCCGAAGCAGCGATTGCGGTCCCCGGCAATGCGGGTTCCTTGCTGTCGGAAGCGTGGCATGCGGCATTCGGCCTCAATCCCGACTACGAGAAGGCCTACGCGAAGTCAATAAAGGCAGTTGAAGCAGCTGCGATCCCGGTGGTGAGTCCCAATCACACCGGAGCTACCCTCGGCACCGTAATCGGACAAATGCGTGCGGACGGCGACTGGGCTCTCGCTATGACTCGCGAGCATCCCACTCACACAACCGCGCAGGTTGTGATCGGCAATATGCAAGCACTCTGGACAGGTCAGAATGACCGGCATGCGGGCCAGCCGGGCTACGCTGCGAGCACGCAGGCCGAAGCCGAAGCTGCAGTGATGCTCGCCGTGCCTCTGGTCCAGTTGTTCTCCTCGGGTGCGGTCGCTCGACGCTAACCGACCCGCGGAATTGCTGCCGCGGCCGGTCGCGCGGCGAGGTTGTCGAGGCGGTCCATGTCCGCGGTCGCCGAGCCGTTGAATAGGTGCGAGTAGATGGAGTCGGTGGTGTTGATGTTGGCGTGGCCCATCCATCGCGAGACCTTGCGAATGTCGATACCTTGCGCGGCACAGGCGCTCGCTTAGAAGTGCCGCGGGTCGTGCGACCGCGCCGGGCGGACGCCGAGCTTCGCGCGTCGAACTGAAGTAGTACCTGTAGACGGAGGACACGTCTAACGGGCGTGACCAGTCCACACGGTTGCGCGAGTCGCCATGCCGACCCTTGGAGCGCCCGGGCCAGAGCGCCGCGCTCGGGTCGGCTCGGCGAGGGTGTGCGGCGAGGTACTCGGTCAGCCCAAAATCGCGTTGACTGCACCTGAATACGAACGGGCAATTTTCGCGCACCAGCGCCGTCTTCTTCTTACCGTGACGGGGACGCCGGTCCGGCGAGGGCGTTGGGTGATGGAAGGCTCGATGTGCGTTGATACGCACTTCCGTGAGATCGTGAAGCGCGACGAAGACTCTTCAGGTCGATCCGGCGCTGATTCGACTGACGTAGTCGACCCCTCCTCATAACCCCTCCGAGTTCCGGGTAGACACCGATATGCCTCGCTGTCCCTCAGCCGCCGAGCGTCGCCCGGGATTACGCCTGGAATGGTCGAGTTGGATCGAGAGCCGCGCGCGCGTTTTGGATGTACGAGTTCAGAGTCTCTTCCCTGCGAACTCCCCTCAGAGTGTCCCAGGAGATCAAACCGCCGTATCCAACGACAGAAACGATCGACGGCCCGCTCTCTCGATCGTCTTTTCGCCATCGAGTTGAATCCCATAGGTCGCCGAGATGGGGGACCTCGATTCGAAGAGTCTCGCCCGCTCGCATGCGCTTAGCTTCCGAAGCGCATCGACGATGTTCTGTTGTGATTTCGACGTACACGTTCTTCGCCTGGTCTGGGCCTTCGTTGGTGAGGATGAACGCGCTCCGTTCGGGCCACTCGACTTTCCAATGCACCACGTTGCGCTCGACTGCAGCAAGGCGGCTCTGCCGTGCCCTACGTTCTCCGAGGACGAGGGCGATCAGCGCGAGTGCGAGTGCGGCGAACGAGATGGCGTCGCTCCATTGCAAGTTTGCCAAGGTCACTCCCGAATCGAGGTTCGTGTCCACGTGCCGCAAGACGGACTCACCAGTAGACCGCCACGATCGCGACCTCTAAGTACTGCGCTGCGGATCCGTCGGAGCCTCCACTCGATTCGACCACTGGACTCCGTTGGGACCACGGCCAGAGTCTATTGCGCTCTCGAACCGCCTCGCGAAGTTCGGCCCTCTGCAGCTGGGTCACTTCTTCATCTGTGACGCCGGCGAGGCCGTCAACAAGCATGAAGGCTGTCGTCTGCGCATCAATCGCGAGGGCCTTCAGGTCCCTGCCGCCAAAGAGCTCGCTCAGTCCGCTCGGGAGTGTTTCGTTCTCTCGACCCGCGAGTCTTTGAATGCTCGTCGCGTAGTCGATGATGGCCGGGTCAATTGGACCGTCCGGCATCAGAGCGGAGGCCCCCTTGTTGTGCCCGCTCCTTAGCGCTCCCAAAAACATCGTGCCGAGCCCGTCAACGGTCTCAGCCAAATCATCGTTGATGGTGCGCAGGATGGAGCCCACGTACGAACCCGACTCGAACTCGGTGAGCACCGGATTGACCACTCGGCAGAGCATCGTAAAGCGCGTTTGACGGAACAGAATGCGACCCACGTCCCCCCAGAACCACTTGGGGTTGGTCACGCTTTCGAACTCGACGTCGGTCGGGGCAGCCGAGTCCGAAACCGCTGTTGCATTCACAAGCCATGGTTCGCCTTGAATCTCGACGATGGAAACGCCTGGATTTTGGCCTACGACCGGAATCGCGTTGCCGGTAAGGCTGTCGATGAGTTCGGTAAGCGGCTTGGCGTTCTTTAGCGCGTCCCTCAACTCAATTGTGAGGAAGGTCGGGAATGATTCAACAACGCTCGTCACGGCCGACATAGCAGTCCGAGCTTTGTAGATGTCAGAGGCGACGAGGTCCGTTTCAATCTCGAGCAGGTCGCCGCGCTTGAGGTTTTTCAGAGCGATGCCCTGGCCGAGTCGTCGCATCGTGGACGGGTCCGTCCGCCGGAGAAGGAGTTTGTCGATCGGACCGGTTCGCACCGAAGCAAGCGGCAGAAGGGCGAATTTCGCGATGTTTTTCGCCCTGAAGCGTGCGAACGCCGACTGAGCCACCGACTTGCGCAGTACCTGAACTTCGGTACCTCGCACAGACTTCAGGGTGGGCGCAAAATTGGCTTGTCCGAACTGTGTCGTCTTTGACACCCCTGCAGAGATGCTGGCCTCGCGCGACCGGGACTGCGTCTCTGTCCTCTGCACAAGGATCTCGCCGTCGACGGAAGCGAGCAGGCTCTCAACGCTGGTCTCGTCTAGATAGACGAATTCCCTAATTGCTGAGCCGAAAGAACGTCGGCGCTTTCGGAAAATACTCACGCTCGTTGTGCCTCCTCTAGTGCCCATGCATCGCGAGTTCGCTCTATCGCTGAATGCTGAGCGCGAGCTTTCTCATACCCGAGCGCGATGTGCTCTTTGGTGATGGACGGAGCTCCGGCAGCGCGTTGTCCGGCCTCGGCCTCCGTCCAGATGAGACCAAGTTCGGCTGGAGTCCAAGCGTTTGACGCGCTGGCGAGCCAGGCGATTACCGCAGGAGTTGCGGCGGCGATACTCCTCGATTGAGCTCGAATGATGTCCAGCCGTTCTGCCTGCTTGGGAACCGTGAATTCCATTGTGTAATCGAATCTTCCAGGTCGGAGGAACGCCTCATCGACGTCCTCAAGACGGTTGGTGGACGCAATCACAAACGGACGCTTAGTCCGGTTTGCCCCGTCCATCGTTGCCAGGAGTTGGCCCACTTGTCGGTTGACGAAATCATGCGACTCGGGACTTCGACGTGCGCCAATGGTGTCGAATTCGTCAAAGAAGATGATCGACCGAGGGTACTTGTCCGCGTGAGCGAACAGATCCCGGAGAACTCGCTCAGTGGCCCCGACCCACTTGCTCACAAGCTCGGGACCATTGACCGTGATGAGTTGCGCATTTGTCTCTTGTGCAACCGAGCGCGCAAGGTGCGTCTTTCCGGTTCCTGCGGGACCGAAGAACATGGCTCCAGAGATCGGCTTTAGGCCTGAGGCCGTCGATCCAGTCGCGCGGGCGTCAAAACTGGCTAGTACCAAACGCGTGAGCTCGGTGATTCTCTCTGTTAGACCTCCGACCGCTGCCGCACCCCCGTCCTCGGGTTTGAGCGACTCGACGGCGAATGGCATTGAGTCTTCGGCATCGAAGCCTGCCACGACATTGGATTCAGCCTGAGTCAGCGGTCGCCACATACGGGCCGACTCGTCGAACCAGTAGGACTCGCCAACGTTAGGTGACTCGATGCTCTCTGCCTCAACCGCCTTCAGCTGCGAAGCGATCTCCAGCAGTGATCGCTCGCCCTCGGTGTGCCTCAAAGTCCCAATAATTCTGAATTGGCGAGGCCACGCGGCTCCCGCCGGAGCAGCGAGCACCACGGACAAGTCATTGGAGACGTGAACGAAGCTGCCCGGCTCCGAAGAGGGTAAATCTGAGGCCTCCAGGACAGCCATGGAACCGTTGGGAAACTCGACCCACACGTAGTCGGCGTCGATCGCTACCGAGTGCACTCGCGCGAGGTTGAAGTAGTTGGACATTAGCTGAAATTTTATCTCGCTATGGCGACACATCTCGACGCGACTAGCACGCTCGACGACCTGCCACCGAGCTGTGGGGCGAAGTTTTCAGCGGGTGACGGACAGAGCTAGCGCCGTTCAAGTCCCGGGGGGTGTACCACGATCGGCATCTCGGAATAGCTTCGCTGGCCATGCTGTTGGCCCATGCCATGACTACTTTCGGCATCATCGGTTCAGGCAACATCGGCAGCAACGTCGCTCGCGCGCTCATCGCGCACGGACACGACGTGGTCATCTCCAACTCGCGCGGACCGGAGACGCTCACGGCCCTCATCGATGAGCTCGGCCCGAAGGCGCGCGCCGCCACAGTGGAGGAGGCGGCCGAGGCCGCGGAGGTTGCTCTCGTCGCGGTGCCCCTCAAGGCCTACCCGCATGTTCCCGTTGAGCCACTCGCGGGCAAGATCGTGCTCGACGCCAACAACTACTACTTCGAACGGGACGGGCACATCGAGTCGCTCGACCGTGGAGAGGAAACCACGTCGGGGCTTCTGCAGAAGCACCTCCCAACGTCGCGTGTTGTGAAGGCGTTCAACCACATCGGTGCGCACGAGATCCCCACGGCGGGGATGCCCGCGGGCAGCACCGACCGTCGAGCCCTTGTCGCGGCATCCGATAGTCCAGAGGCTCTCACCTTTGTGACCGCGCTCTACGACGAGCTCGGGTACGACACGGTGGCGATCGACAGTCTCGACGAGTCGTGGCGCATCGAGCGGGACCGCCCTGGGTACGGCATCCCCAACACCCGCGATCAGCTCGTCGAGCGACTCGGGGCAGCTCAGCGCGTGCTCTAATGCTTGCGCCTTGCACATTTCTGCGCGAATGGAAAGGCCCCGCTAGTCCGCCGCTCGCTCAGTTACCGTGAAGGTCAATTCGGGAGTATGGATTGTCGACGCCCCTCGGACGGGGGTAGAGAAAAGGGGCTTGTGGCTGATCTCGTCGTGACCTCCAGCAAGCGGAGGCTGGACATTCAGGCGTTGCGCGCGCTCGCCGTGGTCGCCGTTGTTCTGTATCACTCGTGGCCCGGCCTCGTACCCGCCGGCTATCTCGGCGTCGACATATTTTTTGTGATCTCCGGCTATCTGATCACCCGCCACCTCGTGGGGGAGCGAGTACGTGACGGCCGCATCAGGCTCGGGCGGTTCTACGTGCGCCGCGCCCGACGGCTCCTGCCAGCGGCAACGCTCGTCCTCATCGTCACGGCGGTCATGACCCTTCTCGTGGTGCCGATGCAGTTCTGGACCGACTACTTCCGGCAGATCGCGGGCAGCGCGCTCTACGTGCAGAACTGGGTGTTGCTCTCCCCGATGGAGGGCCCGCGGATCGACACGGCCGTGCTGCACTTCTGGTCGCTCTCAGTGGAGGAGCAGTTCTACCTGGTGTGGCCGCTCCTCGTGATCGCCGGGGCCGCCATCGCGGCGCGACTGTCGCGAGCACCTCGACCTGTTCTCGCGGTGGGGGCATCCGTCATCATCGCTGCGTCGTTGGTGCTCTGGATCGCGACGAGCGCGCAGAACTACGAACTCGCCTACTTCAGCACGTTCACCCGTGCTTGGGAGTTCGCCGCGGGTGGCCTTCTCGCCGTACTCCCCGCGCTCAGCGTGACGGGCCGGCGGGCGGATGCCCTGTTCTGGGTTTCGGCGGTCGCGCTGGTCGCATCGATCCTGCTCCTCGGCACCAACCCCGGAGCATGGACGATCATCCCTGTCGTCGCGACGGGCGCGATGATCGTGGCCGGCAACGCCGAGCTTCCTCGATCGGCTCGCGCGATCGTGGGGTGGCGTCCCGTTCAGTTCACCGGCGACATCTCGTACGCGCTGTACCTGTGGCACTGGCCGGTGCTCATCTTCGCGCCGTTCATCACCGGGTCGCCGAGCCCGTCGTGGTTTATGGTGCTGCTTCTTGCCTTCGCGGTGCTTCTCTCGTGGGGCACAACAAAGTTCGTCGAGAATCCGATCCGCAGAACGCCTCTCGAGGGCGACCACTTCCGTCGGCGTCGACGGGTTTCGGTTGCGACGGTCACCGCCGGTCTTGTCGTGACGTTGGCGCTCTCGGGCGCGAGCATCTGGACGAGCAAGAACAACCCCGAGGTGACCCAGGCCTGCCTCGATCGCAACAACAGTCGCACGGGCATAGAGCCCTCGAACTGAAAGGTGCGTCGGGGCGGCCTCATCCTGACGGGGCCGCCCCGAAGCTGGAGAGCGACTACTTTTCGGGAGCCCTCGCACCCCCGTCGAAGATGTCCTTCTCCATGGCGTCATACCCCTCAACCTGCGGGTCCCCGTGGAGTCCACCACTGATGGCGTACTCCTCCTCGGGGGACAGGACGAGTCGGTGGCGTCCCCACACCCCGAACCCGATGAGGATGACGACGTACACGATGACGATCGCGATGATCGCGGGCTGGAAAGTCGGGTTCAGCAGGAACCCGAAGAACACGAGCGCCGCGATCGCGGCCGCGACGTAGGCACCCGGCAGTCCCCACGGGCTCTTGTAGGGGCGCTTCGCGTTCGGGAACTTCCGGCGCAGGATGATGTACGACACCATCTGCAGGAAGTAGGCGAGCACGGCGCCCCACACGGCGATGTTCAGGATGATGGCTCCCGCCACCGCTCCGGCACCCTCCGGGTCGGCCTTGGCGAGGAGGTCGAGCACCACAAGCGCGACGAACCCGATGACGGCGCCGACGAGCAGGGCGACCCACGGGGTCTGCCGCTTGCCGGTGAGCGACAGGAACTTCGGGTAGTAGCCCGCGCGCGAGAGCGAGTACATGTTGCGTCCGTAGGCGAACATGATGCCCTGCAGCGAGGCGAGCAGTCCGATGAGCGCGAACAGCGCGAGTACGGCCGCGAGTTCGTCACCGACGATCGCGCGGAAGCCGTCCAGGAGCGGCTCGAGGGAGACGCCGGTTGCCTCGGCACCAAGGATGCCCGTGTTGAGGAACAGCACGAGGAGTCCGGTCACGATGAGGGTGCCACGTGCCCACAGTCCAGCGCGCGGGATGTCGCGGCTCGGGTTGTGCGATTCTTCCGCAGCGAGCGGCAGCTCCTCGATGCCGAGGAAGAACCACATCGCGAAGGGAAGCGCGAAGAGGATCGGCAGCACGCCGTGGGGGAGGAATTCGGTCTGCCCGGGGTCGGGTGCGATGTTCCACAGCGAATCCCAGCTGAACAGGCCACTGAAGAGGGCCATGGCAGAGAAGACGAGGATGATGCCGATCGAGATGATGGAGACGACGATGGCGAACGTGAACGAGATCTTCGCCCCGGCCGAGTTGAGCGCGATGAAGACGGCGTAGAGGATGACCCACCAAATCCACATGTTGGCCGACAGGTCGAGCCCCAACAACTCGGTCGTGATGCCGTTCGCGTACTGGGCCGAGAAGAAAACGATCACGCCGGTTGTTGCGACGTACTCGATCGTCTCGGCGAGACCGGTGACGAGACCGCCCCACGGGCCCATCGCCGACCGCGCGAATGAGTATGCACCTCCCGTGTGGGGCTGCGCCGCGGCCATTTCTCCGATGGAGAAGATGAGCCCGTAGTACATGGCGACAAGAATGACGAAGGCGATGAGCATCCCGCCGAAGCCCGCGAAGTCGATGCCGAAGTTCCAGCCGGAGAAGTCACCGGAGATGACGGCGGCTACGGCGAGACCCCACAGTCCCCACACGCCAGCGGATCGTTTAAGGGAGCGCTTTTCGAAGTATTCCTGTCCGGCTTTCGTGTATGTCACGCCGGACACGCTCGTCGTGTCCTTCTCCGCCATGGGTCCTCCAGTTGCCTCGGTCGGGCGCAGGCTCCATTGCCTGCCGAATTCCCATGAGTTTGTCGGCTATTGGTACCTGATGTCTACCTTTGGATGTAAATTGCGCGTTACGGTAGCCGGGATTGGCGAGGAAGCCCTGTGATGTAATGGTCGGCAGGCACTCGAAGAGGAGCTACACGTGACACATCACCGCACGGGAAATCTGAGTGTCGAGGAGTTGTCGGCCGCTCACGCGTCGGGCGACATCGACACCGTCATCATCGCGTTCACCGACATGCAGGGCCGCCTCATCGGCAAACGGGCCTCCGCGCGTCTTTTCCTCGACGAACTCGCCGAGCACGGTGCTGAGTGCTGCAACTACCTCCTGGCCGTCGATGTCGAAAACAACACCGTCGACGGCTACGCGATCTCGTCATGGGAGCGCGGCTACGGCGACATGGCGATGATGCCCGATCTGGACACACTCCGGCGTGCGCCGTGGTTGCCGGGAACAGCGATCGTCACCGCCGACCTCACGTGGCTGGACGGCACCCCTGTGAACCCCGACCCGAGGCAGGTTCTCAAACGGCAGCTCCAGCGACTCGCTGAACGCGGGCTCGAGGCGTTCGTTGGCACGGAACTCGAGTTCATCGTCTTCGAGGACGGCTACCGGGATGCGTGGCGCAAGGGGTACCGCGACCTCACACCCGCGAGCGACTACAACATCGACTACGCGCTCATGGCCTCGACGCGTATGGAGCCACTGCTGCGCGACATCCGCAACGCCATGGATGGCGCCGGCATGTACTGCGAGGGGGTCAAGGGCGAGTGCAACCTCGGTCAGCAGGAGATCGCCTTCAAGTTCCGCGATGCGCTCGGCACGTGCGATAACCATTCGATCTACAAAAACGGGGCAAAAGAGATCGCCGATCAGCACGGCAAGTCCCTCACCTTCATGGCCAAGTTCAACGAGCGCGAGGGCAACTCGTGCCACATCCACCTCTCCGTGCGCGGCACCGACGGTGCTGCCGTGATGGCCGACCCCGATCGCCCTTACGGTTTCTCGAAACTCATGGAGCACTGGCTCGCCGGTCAGCTCGCAACCATGCGTGAGTTGACCCTGTTCTTCGCGCCGAACATCAACTCCTATAAGCGCTACGTCGAGGGGAGTTTCGCGCCAACGGCGGTCGCCTGGGGTTTGGACAACCGCACGTGCGCCCTGAGGGTGGTGGGTCGCGGTCACTCCCTTCGAGCCGAGAACCGCGTTCCCGGCGGCGACGTCAACCAGTACCTCGCCGTCGCGGCCCTCATCGCGGGCGGCCTGTACGGCATTGAGCACGAACTCGAGCTCGAGCCCATCTTCGAGGGGAACGCCTACACGTCGGATGCCCCTCGTGTGCCGTCGACCCTGCGCGAGGCCGCGCAGCTCTTCGAGGCCTCCGAGATCGCGGTGGACGCATTCGGGGAGGATGTCGTCGCGCACTACCTGAACATGGCCAAGGTCGAGCAGGCGGCATTCGATGCAGCGATCACCGATTGGGAGAGGGTGCGCGGTTTTGAGCGGCTCTGAGTTGGCTGGCGGGCAGAGTTTCGGTGCGCCGATCATCGGCCTCACGACCTACCTGGAACAGGCGCAGACCGGGGTGTGGGATGTTCCGGCATCCTTCCTGCCGAAGGTGTACTTCGACGCCGTGAACCGGGCTGGGGGGATTGCGGTGCTTCTGCCGCCGCAACCCGTGGACGAGACGATTGCCGCGCGCATCATGGACGGGCTCGACGGCATCATCATCACGGGGGGTAAGGATGTGGACCCCGCGCGGTACGGTCAACAACCGCATCCCACGACCGACGCCCCTCGACGGGATCGAGACGCGTGGGAGGATGCCCTCCTCACGGCCGCGCTCGAGCGTGACATCCCGTTCCTCGGCATCTGTCGCGGCGCTCAAGTGCTCAACGTCGCGCGCGGGGGGACACTCATTCAGCACCTGCCCGACGTCATCGGCAGTGACCGCTACAACCTCGGGGGTGGCAACTTCAACACCAACGAGGTCCACGTCGACGCAGGGTCGGCCATCGGAACCCTCCTCGGAGAGCGGGCAACCGTCAAGAGTTATCACCACCAGGCCATCGATGAGCTCGGGAATGGCCTCGTGGTCACGGCGCGCTCCGACGACGGAATCGTGCAGGCCGTCGAGCTGCCCGACCATCCGTTCGCGGTGGCCGTCCAGTGGCATCCCGAGGAGGACGCCGCCGAGGATGCCCGGCTCTTCGCGGGACTTGTCGACGCCGCACGGGCCTACCGAAAGCAGAAAGCATGAGCACCACCACCCTCGTCAACCCGGCAACGGCCGAGCCCTTCCGCGAGGTTGAGCACGCCACCGTCGAGCACGTCGATGAGGCGGTTGCTCTAGCGCTCGTCGCACAGCGCGAGTGGCGCGCGCTGACGCCGGCTCAGCGCGCGGGGTCGCTGCGCGAGTTCGCGCGCGTCGTCGAGGAGCACGGCGAGGAGCTTGCGACCCTCGAGGTGCTCAACTCCGGGCATCCGATCGCTCAGGCGCGGTGGGAAGCCGGGCACGTTCGCGATGTGCTGACCTACTACTCGGCCGCCCCCGAACGGATGATCGGCAAGCAGATCCCCGTCGCCGGTGGTCTCGACGTGACGTTCCTCGAACCGATCGGCGTCGTCGGTGTGATCGTGCCGTGGAACTTCCCCATGACGATCGCCAGCTGGGGGTTCGCGCCCGCGCTCGCCGCAGGGAATGCCGTGGTGCTCAAACCGGCCGAATGGACGCCGTTGACGGCCATCCGCCTCGGTGAGTTGGCTCTTGAAGCAGGGCTCCCCGCCGGGCTCTTTCAGGTGCTGCCGGGCAAGGGCTCTGTCGTGGGCAACCGGTTCGTCACCCATCCCGACGTTCGCAAAGTCGTCTTCACGGGTTCGACCGAGGTGGGCAAGCAGGTCATGGCCGGATGCGCCGACCAGGTCAAACCCGTGACCCTCGAGCTCGGCGGCAAGAGCGCCAACATCGTTTTCGCCGACTCGGACCTCGAGAAAGCGGCGGCGACGGCGCCGTACTCGGTCTTCGAGAATGCCGGGCAGGACTGTTGCGCGCGCAGTCGCATCCTCGTCGAGCGTTCCGTCTACGACCGCTTCATGGAACTCCTCGAACCCGCCGTGCAGGGGGTGAAGGTGGGGGATCCGGGCGACGAGTCGACCGAGATGGGGCCGCTGGTCTCCCGTGCCCACTTCGATTCCGTTCGCTCCTTCGTTCCGGATGACGCTCCTGTCGCCTTCCGCGGGACAGCGCCCGATGGCCCGGGCTTCTGGTTCGCCCCGACCGTTCTCACGCCGACCTCTCGTACCGATCGTGTTGTCACGGACGAGATCTTCGGTCCCGTCGTCGCCGTTCTTCCCTTCGAGGACGAAGGCGATGCGATCGCCTTGGCCAATGACAGCATCTACGGGCTGAGCGGTTCGATCTGGACTCGCGACGTCGGCCGTGCGATCCGGGTGGCGCGCGGAGTGGAAAGCGGCAACCTTTCCGTCAACTCGCACTCGAGTGTGCGGTACTCGACCCCCTTCGGCGGTTTCAAGCAAAGCGGCCTCGGCCGTGAGCTCGGCCCGGACGCGCTGGACGCGTTCACCGAGACCAAAAACGTCTTCATCAGCACCGACTAGAGATCCACGAGCGAGGAAACATGACCATCGACAAGATCGACCTCACCCAGCGACTGGCGGGCAAAGTTGCCGTCATCACGGGCGGAGCGAGCGGGATCGGCTTGGCCACCGCGAAGCGGTTCGCAGCAGAGGGTGCGACCGTGGTGATCGGCGATTTCAACGCGGAAACAGGTCAGGCCGCGGCGGCCGAGGTGGACGGTCTGTTCGTTCAGGTCGACGTCACCGACGAGGCACAGGTCAACAACTTCTTCGACACGGCGGCGGCAACCTACGGGTCCGTCGACATCGCCTTCAACAATGCCGGCATCTCGCCCCCCGACGACGATTCGATCGAGACCACAGAGTTGCCCGCCTGGGACAAGGTGCAGGAAGTCAACCTGAAGAGTGTGTACCTGTGTTCGCGCGCGGCGCTGCGTCACATGACGAAGCAGGGCAGTGGCTCGATCATCAACACCGCATCCTTCGTCGCGGTGCTCGGCTCCGCGACGTCGCAGATCAGCTACACGGCATCCAAGGGTGGAGTCCTGGCGATGACGCGGGAGCTGGGTGTGCAGTTCGCGAGGCAGGGCATCCGCGTCAACGCTCTCTGTCCCGGGCCGGTCAACACGCCCCTCCTGCAGGAGCTCTTCGCGAAGGATCCCGAGCGCGCACAGCGACGACTTGTTCACATCCCCACCGGTCGGTTCGCCGAACCGGAGGAGTTGGCAGCTGCCGTCGCCTTCCTCGCAAGCGACGATGCGAGCTTCATCACCGCGTCGACCTTCCTCGTCGACGGTGGCATCAGCTCGGCCTACGTGACGCCGCTGTAGGCTCGCAGGCATGGCCGAGGGTGACGGCGGGCTTGCCGATGAGGTGCTCTTTCGACCCGTTCGTAGTGGCAACGCGTTCGAAGACACGGTGTCCCGACTACTGCAGACGATCCGACTCGGCATCGTGCAACCGGGGGAGGCGCTGCCGCCCGAGCGCGATCTGGCGACACGCTTCTCGGTGAGCCGCGACACCGTTCGCGACGCCATTCGCTCGCTCGCCGAAGCCGGATACCTCGTCGCCCGCCGCGGTCGGTACGGCGGCACGTTCGTGAGCGACCCGCTCCCGACGGCGCCGGAGACGGATGCCCCCGCCCCGAGTGCGGCGGACCTCGAGGATGTCCTCGGGCTCCGCAGCATCCTGGAGGTCGGCGCCGCGCGTGCGGCCGCTGCGCGGGACCTTTCGGCGGCGGAACGCGAACTGTTGTGGTCCCAGTCGCGCGAGACGGCCGCGGCCTCCGTGGAGGATTACCGGCGGTTGGACTCGCGCCTGCACCTCGCCATCGCCGAGGTGGTCGGCATCCCGTCGCTCGTCTCCCTCATCGCGGACAACCGCACGAGGGTCAATCACCTGCTCGACACGATCCCTTTGCTCTCGCGAAACATCGAGCACTCCAACCAACAGCACGAAGCGATCGTCGTGGCGATCCTCACGGGTAACCCGGAACGCGCGGCCGGCGAGATGGCGGAGCATCTCGCCGGCTCGGCGACTCTTCTTCGTGGCTTTTTGAGTTAGCGCGGCACCTCGCGACTAGTCGCTCGTGCGGCGGCGCAGTCGCCCGATCACCACTACTCCGGCCGTCACCGCGGCTGCGGCGAGTCCGCCCAGGAGCGCGGGCGACAGGGGCCCTCCGCCGGTGAACGCCAGAATCGAAGTGTTGGTAGTGGCGTCGGGCGTGCCGTGGGTGCCTGTTTCGCCCTCATCGGTCCCGCCGTGTCCGGTATTGCTCTCCTGGGTTCCGGACACAGTGATAGTCACGGTCGCAGGCCAGCTCCCGTACTCGCCGTCGCTGTTCGTGTACCTGAATTCGTCGGTCCCCTCGAAACCGGGCTCCGGTTGGTAGCTGAACCCGCCGTCATCCCCGAGGACCAGCGTTCCATGCTGGACGTCGGCAACGAGGTCCGCTCGCACGATGGGGAGCGCGGAGCCGGCGATGTCATTAGCCAGCACTCCCGGGGCGTCAACGACCAGAAGGGTCTCGAACGCCGCCTCGAACGAGTCGTCGATGGCGTCGGGTGCCAACGTGTCGTCCTCCCACACGGTGATGGTCACCGTTGCAATGTCGCTCTCCACGCCGGAGTCACTCACGGCGCGGTAGGTGAAGGTATCGTCGCCGACGAAGCCGTCCTCCGGGCCGTAGACGAATGTGCCGTCGGAGAGCAGCTCGAAGTCGGCGGCATGGGTTGGTCCCCCCTCGAGAGTCGCTTCGAGGGTCGGTTGCCCGAAGTCGTTTCGCAAGACGCCCAAGTCCTTGTCGAGGAAACTCAAGAGCCCCCCGGCCTCCACGAAGTAGTGGTCGTCGCCGGCAGTGGTGGTTTCGTAGTTGAGGCGCATCCCGACGACTGTTTCGACGTACGAGTTCAGGGCAACCCACTGCGCGTGGCCTCGCTCGCTCGCGTTCTGACTCCACTCGCCGATGAGGTAACCATCGACGAGGGGCTCAGCCCACACCTTGTAGGCGTTGCTCGGGTTGAGGCCGATGAACACAGCTTCGCCTCGGACCGTGTCCAGTGTCGCGACGGGCGTGTCATCGTCGTACTCGTAGAGAACAACTCGGGCTGCCAGCGGGAATCCGTGGGGGTCGTAGACCGTCACTCGCAGCACACTCTGCGATTGTGCGAGGGAGATGGGGGCCGATGCCTGCGGGTCGGATGCATCGACCAAGATCAGACTGGCGGTGGCCTGGGTGCTGCCACCCCACCACCCGTCGAGGTATGCACTTCCTGCAGCGGCGTGGACCTGGTAGTAACCCTCGCTGAGACCGGAGAACGAATAGCGGCCATTCTCATCTGAGATTACGGCCAGCATCGCCTGAGACTCCCCGAACCGGTACAGCTCGACCTCGGCGAACGGAAGCGGCTGACCGTAGTAGTTGGTGATGGTCCCGTCGATGATGTGGACGCCGATGCCGGGCACGGAGCTCAACACAACTTCGAAGGATGGTGACGAGGTTGAAGTAACGTGCGCCGTGCGAGCTCCGGCTTGTGTGGCGCTATCCCCCCACCACATCGCCGCGAGGTCGAGCCGCCCGCTGGGCGCAGCCACGTGAAAGCGGTAATTGCCCAGCGGTACATCCGCGAGGTGTGCGACACCCGATGAGTCGCTTACGGCCGCACGGTGCGGCTGAGCGCCCGATTGGTCGTGCGAGGGTGTAACTGTAGCTCCGGTGACTGGCGCGCCAGATTGGTCGACGACGGAGAATCTGAGATCCCGCGTTCCCGCGGAGAGTTCGGCGTTCGGTGCCGTCTCGGACGGAGAGACCGACGCGGTCGCGTCCGCCGCAATGACCGCGTCGGCGTTGTCGACGACCGTGGCCTCCGCTGTATTGGGCTCCGGCTCGACGGATGCGGCGGTCTCGGTCGGGGGAGTGTCAGCGGGATCGTCCGCGGGTGTGACGTGCGCGGTCGACTCTGTTTGCGGCGACGACTCGTCAGGGGCGCGGTCGGTCGACGACTCCGTCGGCGCGCCTTCGGTGGGCTCGACGGGGGCGATGTCGATCGACGAGACGACATCAGACGCTGACGTCGGAACGTCTTCGGCTGTTGCGGTCACGCCGGGGAGGAACAGGGATGCGGCCACGGCTACGACGACGACGCCGGTGGCAAGACGAAATTTGTACATGGTGAGGTCCTAATGGTTAAAGGGCGCTCAGCGGTGGGTCACACCAGCGAGCACGTGTTCGAGGGGAAGGGGTGGCGCTCACGGGGAGCGCCACCCCGGGTCGGTCCGCATGCGCCCGAGCCGGGCCAGGACAGGTCCCGGCGGGGGCTCGACACGCGGGCCGACGCTGTGCGGCTACGCGCGTCGGCGACGCACCCGCAGGCCGATGGCGGTGAGAAGCCCACCCAGTCCGACAAGGATGAGAGCGGCTGTCGTGATTTCGGCCCCGGTGCTCGAACCGGTCAAAGCGAGACCGTCACGGCGCGGGGACGCGAGCTGCTCGTGATTCCCGGTGTCACCGCTCGGCACGTGGCTGGGCCTGGAGTCACCGTCAGATGACTCAGTGGCGTTGGGGTCGACGATCTCGAGGATGATTGCCGCCGAGTCATCGTTCAGGTATCCGTCCTGCATGACGTACCGCAGTTCGTAGACACCCGGTTGATCGGTGATCGCGGTCATCGTGAACGACCCGTCCTCGTCGATGTCGTACTTGACTATGGTCTCCCAGAAGACGGAGTCCGCGTCCTCCACGTCCTCGAACGACAGCGGGGGAGCACCCTGATCGTTGGCCAGGAGCCCGTGGGCAGCGTCGACCTCGATGGTCTCGCCGAGTTCGAGCGTGTACTGGTCGTCGGCCGCGGCGACGGGCGTCGCCGGTACGTCGCCCACGACGATCGTCACCCGCCCACGGTTTGATGAGTGGGTGTAGTCACCATCCCAGATGCCGTAGGAGAGGATGTCGACGCCGACGAATCCGGGGTCCGGAATGTACGTGAAGGTGCCGTCCGGATACCAGGTGAGCGTGCCGTGCGCGGGGCCGCCAGGTGAGCCGGCCACCGTGAGCGGTGGTTTGCCGGTGTCGTTGGCGAGAAGACCGCCGGAGGGTTCAGGCACCACGAGGGCCACACCCTCGTCGACGGCGTAGAAGTCGTTCTGTGCCACCGGCGGGAGATGCTTCAGCCTGATGTCGAGCACATGCGTACCGGGTTCCGTGAAACTGTATGGCTCGGCCGAGGAGGGGTTGGCAACACCCGGCCACCACATCGTCTGAACGTCGGAGTTCTCGGGAGCAACGAAGCGCACGTAGTATTCGCCGAGGTCCGGGTAGTGGTCGATGGTGTCGGAGAACGCCATCCACCACGAACCTATGTCGGAGTAAGCGGTTTTGACGAGGTCTCCGTCTGGAGCGGTCCAGAACTCGACCCGGGCCCCAGGAACGAGACGATTAGCGTAATCGCGAACGTTTCCGACGAAGATCGGGTACGCGTCGTCGGCGAGGTCCAATGAATGGTTGAGAACGGCGCCAGAAGCGTCGACCGTGACAGGTAGGTAATTGGCCGTTCTGTATCCCGTCGCATAGAAGGTGATGTCGTACTCACCCGGCTCCAGCCCGCGGACGTCGTAACGTCCGTCATCGTCCACGCTCACTCGTGTGATTTCGTTGAGGTGATCGGTTGGTCGATAGACGGTGACCGAAGCCGTGGGGATGCCCAGTCCTGTGTTCGACGCCGTCACGGTTCCGCGGAGCTGACCCAGCTCGGCTCCGGCGAGGTAGTCGAGTTCCACGTGAAGCGTCAACTGGGTCTCTGACACCGTGATCAGGGACGCAGTCGCAAGTGTGTTTGCGTCCTGCCACCATTCCGACGCGAGGTCCGGTCGGGCATAGTGACTGGGGCGCACATGCACGGCGTACTCGCCGTGGGGGACGTACATGAGGTGAGCTTGGCCGTCGGCGTCGGTCACCGTCGAACGGTACGCGCTGCCATCGGGTTTCATAAGGGAGGCGCTGGCGCTCACGGGTTCGCCCGTCGGATCTGTCACGATCACATCAACTGAAACCGCGGTGTTCGGCGGCAGAAGACCGGCGATCGGAGTCTCAGAGGGGGAGTCTGCGACACTCTCGATCGGCACCGTTGCGCTCTCCGTCGCGGGTTCGCTTATCGGGTTCACGTCGGTCGGCTCGGTTTCGATCTGCGGGATCTCCTCGGTGACGGGCTGTTCCTGTGCCGAAGTATCGATGACCGGCTCTTCAGCGTCAGGAGTTTCTTCCACTGTCGGGATAACATCCTCGGCCGGCTCGATGACCGTTGGCGACTCCGAGATGGGCGCTTCTTCCGCTGGCGCGGGTTCCGGTGCCGAAGCAGCGGGCTGGTCACGGGGTGCCGCGACATCCTCGGCCATGGCGACGGCTGGGCTGAGCAGGAGGCTCAGTGTGAGTATCGGCGCGAGCGCACTCGCGACCGGGTGTGGTCGTTTCATGATGTTGTCCTGTTTCTCGATCTGGTAACTACGAGTAGTAGTTATTGCAGATCAAAGTTATGGACGATTGACCTCAGGAGAAAGAGGCAGGCACTGCCAAGGCAGCAAGTGGCCAACTACGACCAGTAGCTATTGAGCGCGATCCATGCGCGCTGCCCCACTCAGTCCTCGAGCTCGCCGAACTCGGGCTCCTGGTTCTCCTTGACGACGGTGCCAACCGCGATCGCCACCGTGAGGCCCCAACTGAGCCACATTGCCGCCAGGCGCCAGTCACGAGGGCCGCGTCGAGTGGTCTGGACAAGGCCCCAGATACCGAAGAGGGAACTCAGGATGCTCGTGTTGAACAGGAACTTGCGCATGTGACCTCCGAACGTCAGGTCCCACGCTATCGCCCGGTGCGCAATCGCCGCAGTGGTTGACAGAGGGCTCCCCGCTGGGCATTCGCTGGGAAACTGACCGATCGGACAGTTTCTGACCGATCGGTCAGGTAGCGTGTCAGCGTGTCATCCAGCCAAGAGGATCTGCGCCGTATCGCGCTCGCTGAATTCGCGAGCGCCGGATACTCAGCGACCTCCCTCCAACACATCGCCGAGCTCGCCGGCCTCTCCAAAGCGAGTGTTCTGTACCACTACGGCTCGAAGGAAGCACTGCTCGACGCAGCGATCGGGCCGGCCATCGATCGCATGGCCGCTGTTCTCGAACCGCTGCACCTCAACGGGCTCCGAGGCGAGGAGCGCCAGGCCTTCCTCGAGGAGTTCGTCGACTTTCTGCTCGAGTACCGGCTCGAGGTGCATATTTTTATCAACCAGGGACCATCACTCGTTGACGTCCCTGTGATCGATCGTGCCAACGCGCTCGTGCGTCAGCTCGCAGACTTTTTCGCCACCCACACCTCCTCGGTCGAGGAGAAGATGCGCTTCGGCGTCGCCCTCGGAGGCGCCGCGTACATGCTCGGCACATTCCACGGACTCGGAATCGATGCCCCACCCATCAGCGAGACCAGGGCTGCTCTCGTGACGATTCTGAGCGAACTGCTCACCCCCGTCCGAACAAACCCCTAGCCCCGGAGCCGACATGGCAACCCTCCTGTACCGACTCGGTCGTTTCTCTTACCGCCACGCCTGGCGCGTCATCCTTGTCTGGGCGGTGCTGCTGCTCGGCATCCTCGGCGGCGGCTTCGCACTGGGCGGGCAGACGCAGGAGTCCTTCGCCATCCCCGGCACCGAGTCCCAGAACGCTCTCGATCGACTCGAGGCGGTCTTCCCGTCCGTCGCGGGGGCGAGCGCCCAAGTTGTACTCGTGGCTCCCGAGGGTGACACGGTCACGAGCGCTGCCTCCGAGGAGGGCATAGCCGACCTGGTGTCTGAGCTCGAAACCATCAACGGTGTCGACTCGGTCATCTCGCCGTTCAGCGAATACGCGGGCGAGGCGGTAACCGACGACGAGTCCATGGCCATCGTGAGAGTGCAGTTCGATGGTGCGTCGACGGAGGTGACCGACGCCACCCTTGATGAGGTGAAGGCCACGGCATCCATTGCGGAGGATGCAGGACTTCGCGCCGAGTTTGGTGGTCAGGTCTTCCAGGACAACACGTTCGGAATCACCATCACCGAAGCCTTTGGCGTCATCTTCGCGGGTGTTGTGCTCTTCATCACGTTCGGATCACTCCTTGCCGCCGGGATGCCGCTCCTCAGCGCCCTCGTCGGCGTCGGCATCGCGATCGGCGGCATCACCGCCTACACCGCGTTCGCCACGGTCTCCAGCACCGCACCCCTGCTTGCCCTCATGATCGGCCTCGCGGTCGGAATCGACTACGCGCTCTTTGTTCTCTCGCGGCATCGGAACCAACTGGCGAACGGCGAGGATCCCGAGGAGTCGGCGGCCATGGCCGTCGGTACCGCGGGCAGCGCCGTCGTCTTTGCGGGCGTCACGGTCATCATTGCGCTGCTCGGTCTGCTCGTCGTCGGTATCCCCTTCCTCTCGGTTATGGGTGTTGGTGCAGCATTCGCCGTGCTCATCGCCATCGGTGTAGCCGTGACCCTCCTTCCGGCGCTCATGGGGCTCGCCAAGGGGCGACTGGCCCCCAAGGAAGGTTCGCGTGCATGGCGTCGCGCCCAGGCCGTCAGCGACAGCGGCGGACCCGCCCGGTCGATGGGGCAACGCTGGGTTCGTGGAGTCATGAAGCATCCGCTGCTCGTCTCACTCGGAGTGGTCGCGCTCCTCGGTACGCTGGCGATTCCCGCGCTGAGCCTCGACCTGAACGTGCCGGACGGCGGTTCAGAGCCGGCGGGATCCACGCAGCGCGAGGCGTACGACCTCATCACCGAAGGCTTCGGGCCCGGCTACAACGGACCGCTCATCGTCGCCGTCGACATCACGCAGACCACGGACATCCTCGACGACCTCGATGCGATCCGTGATCGACTGTCGGGGCTGGATGACGTCGCCTACGTGCAGCAGGGCTTCCCCGACGAGACCCTCGACACTGCCATCATCCAGGTCACACCGGAGAGCGCACCGGACTCCACCGAGACGAAACAACTCGTCGAGTCGATCCGAGCACTCGCACCCGAGATCGAGGACGAGTTCGACACCCCGATCTCGGTGACGGGAACAACCGCGGTCGCGATCGACATCTCCAACCGGTTGAGCGCGGCGCTCCTGCCCTTCGCCCTCGTTGTTGTGGGCCTCTCGATCGTCTTGCTCATGATCGTCTTCCGTTCCGTCCTGGTGCCACTGAAGGCAGCACTCGGCTTCCTGCTCTCCGTCGCCGCATCCTTCGGTGTCGTCGTGGCGATCTTCCAGTGGGGTTGGGGAGCCGAACTCCTGCACGTCGACAATCCCGGGCCGATCCTGAGCTTCCTGCCCATCCTCCTCATGGCCGTGCTCTTCGGCCTCGCGATGGACTACGAGGTGTTCCTTGTCTCGGGCATGCGTGAAGAGTTCGTGCACACGGGCGATGCGAAGCGCGCGGTCGAAAAGGGCTTCGCGGGTGCCGCTCGGGTTGTCACCGCGGCCGCTCTCATCATGTTTTTCGTCTTCTTCGCCTTCGTCCCCGAGGGGTCCGGGATGATCAAGCCGATCGCGCTCGGACTTGCCGCGGGTATCGCCTTCGACGCCTTCCTTGTGCGCATGACACTCGTGCCGGCACTCATGACGCTCTTCGGAAAGGCCGCGTGGTGGATGCCGCGCTGGCTCGGCAAGGCCCTGCCGCACGCCGACATCGAGGGCGAGCAACTGCGCGACCACCGCGCCGCCACCGAGTGGGCGAACAACCAGCAGGGAATGGCGATCAGCGCCGACTACCTTGTGGTCGGCACACCGTCGGAGCCGCTCGGGCCGCTGTCCATCGAGATTCCGGAAGGCGCACTCGTGATCGCCAGCGGTGATGCATCCGCCCGCCGTGTACTCGCGGCAACCCTCTCAGGCCGGCTCGACCCGGTCTCCGGGCGAGCCCAAGTGCTCGGGGTTCCTCTGCCGTCGGATGCGGCGCGTGTGCGTTCGCTCGTCGCGCTCGCCAACGTGGGAGGCTCCGAGCGTTCGGAGACCACGGTGACCGTCGGCCGACTCCTCGCAGAGCGACTCGAAACAACTCAGCCCTGGTACCGATTCCTCGAAACCAAGCGCAACGCCGAGGCTTGGGTCGAACGGATCAACCAGGTGTTGCGGCGCGTTGCCACTCGCGAGGTCGTGAGAGTGCGGGCATCCCACACCCTCATGGAGCTGCCGCAGCTCGAACGCGCCGTCGCCCTCGCGGCTGTCGCGCTCGCCGAGCGGACACCGGTGATCATGCTCGACCAACTGGACTCGTTCGCGAGTTCCGACGACGAACAGGACTTCATCGCCGCGCTCGAAGCCCTCGCCCCAGCCTCGACGACCATCGTCCTCGGCACACCGTTGCCCGCCCGCGCACTCGACGAATCATCGACGGATGCCCGGCTGAAGCTCTCCATCGACCTCTACTCGCTCACCACGGAAGGATCCCTTCGATGAGCACCCCCACCTCTCTCCAGAAGCGCGGAACCGTGCTGCGTCGCCTCGGTGTCGCCGCCGTCGTGCTCATTCCTCTCGCCTTTGCCGGGCTCTTCGTCGGGGCGCTCGCCCAGTCCGATTCTGCTCTCGAGCGCATCCCGGCCGCGGTGGTGAACGAGGACACGATGATCACCACGACCGACGCGAATGGCGACGATCAGATCGTTTTCGCCGGCCGTCAGCTTGTCACCGAGTTGACCGGGGCCGACGGCTTCGAATGGACGATCACCAACGCCGAGGACGCGCAAGCGCTGCTCGACTCGGGGGCCGTTTACGCCGTGCTCACCGTGCCGAGCGACTTCTCCGAGTCGGTGCTCTCGCTGTCGTCCGATTCGCCGGAACGCGCCGACATCACCATCCAGACGGATGACTCGCACAGCTACCTCACGGGTTCGGTTGCCCAAGTGGTCGGCCAGACCCTCACGGACACCTTCGGCCGCGAAATCACCAAGCAGTACCTCGCGGGCCTCTACGACGGTATGGGTCAGCTCGGCGAAGCTCTCGGCGAGGCAGCCGACGGTGCCGACTCACTTGCTAGCGGAGCCTCGCAGTTGCAGTCGGGCCTCACCCAATACACCGGGGGAGTGGACTCGCTCGCGGGCGGACTCTCACAGCTGAATGCAGGGGCGAGCGGACTCACGGAGCTGAGTAATGGCATTGCTGGTTATGCCAACGGAGTTTCCGAGCTCTCGGCTGGAATCGCACAGCTCAACGCGGAGGTTCAGCCGAACGGGACGAGCCCCGGCCTCGGTGCCCTTGGCGATGGAATCGTCGCCTACACCGGCGGTGTTTCCGGGGTTTATACAGGGCTCGACGGTTTCGCTCAGTCCATTGCTCCAAAACTCACCGAAGAAGAGGCGACTGCGCTCAACGGAATCGTCGCCGGTCTGGGTCAGCTGAGCACTCAGGGCCAGGGCATCGCGCAAGGCGCGGGTGGACTGCGTGACCTTCAGGACGGCATTGGCGAAATCGCCAGCGGCGCGCAGGGCGCGAGCGATGGTGGTCAGGTGCTGGCAAGCCAGGCGGCCTCGGCGATCTCGGGTGTGCAGTCGGGCATCTCGCAGAGCGCCTCGGGAGCGTCGCAGTTGGCAGCAGGTTCCGCTGGTGTTGTCTCCGGGGCATCCGGTCTCGCCGACGGAGCGAGCCAACTAGCCACCGGCCTCCAGGAGGGCGCCGACCAGGTCCCCGCGACGGACCCCGATACCGCTGCCGCGACCGCGGACGTTGTGGTGGAACCGGTCGGTGTCGAGGTGTCGACCGCGAACGCCGTGACGGATGTCGGTCAGGGTGTCGCCACGTTTTTTGTGCCCTTGGGGCTCTGGATCGGGGCGCTCGCCGTCTTCCTCGTGCTGCGCCCCGTGTCCCGGCGGGCACTCGCCTCCACGGCCAGCAACGGACGTCTCGCCGCTGCCGCACTGGGACGCGCAGGCGCTGTCACCGCGGCGCAGGCCGCGCTCCTCGTGGCACTCCTTCACGGTGCGCTGGGGGTCTCGTGGGCCTTACTCCCGGCGACGGTCGCATTCTCGCTCGTGATGGCGCTCGCCTTCACCGCGTTCCACTACCTGCTCACGATCGGACTCGGTCGCGGCGGACTCGTGGTCTCCCTGTTCCTCCTGGCAGTGCAGGTCACCTCGACTGGCGGCATCTACCCTGTCGAGCTGCTCTCCACGCCGTTCCAGGTGATCAGCCCCTTCCTGCCCCTCACGTGGGCCGTCAGCGGAATGCAGGGGATCATCGCCGGGGGAGCGGCGGGCTCAGTTGCCTCGGCCGCGGTCATCCTGCTCGCATTCGGTGTCGGCAGCGTCATCCTGTCGCTCTTCGTCATCCGACGCACCCGACGAGCGGACCTCTTGGGTCTCGTGCCCGCACTCGCCTAGGAGCTCAGTCGGCTCTATCCGGACGCGACCGCAGACATGTGCGGGGAATCGTGGGCGAGGCGGATGGCGCGCTGCCTCAGTTCCTCCATCATGGCGAGGGTTGCCGCTGAGCGGTGTCGACCACGTTTGGTCGCGATCGCCGCAGACCACCTCAGGTCGAGCCCCCGGACGGGGAGCGTCACGAGACCGGGGACCAGTGCGGCGTCGTGCTGAGCGACAAATCCAGCGCCGAGCCCCGCACGGATGTATTCGGTTACGAGCGCCTGGTCGGCGATCTCGATTGTCGTGCGATATCGGATGCCGAGTTTCGCGAGCTCGGACTCGATGCTCATCCGCAAGGAGAATCCTGGGGGCAGCATCACGAGGTCGAGCCCGTCGAGATCCTGCGTTGTGATGTTCTCTCGTGTCGCCAAGGGGTGTCCTTCGCCCACGGCCAGCATGAGTTGACCGGCGACGAGTTCGTCGAACTCGATGTCGGGGTGTGGCGGCAACGGGAGCACCACGAGCGACACATCGAGCGTCTCTGCCAGAAGCGCTTCCATGATGCCGAGTCCGCCCGTTGGGCTCGTTCGAGCGGTGACGACAACATCCGGATGCTTGTGCCGAAACGCGACCAGGGCGTCGGGAATCCCCAGGAAGTCACGCGTCGCCAGTAGTCCCACCGCCACCGTGCCCCGAACAGTTCCGCGTAGGGATGCAACGGCGTCCAGCGTCTCCTCGGCGGCGGCGATAACCTTCCGCGCCAGGGGGAGAAGAGTCTTGCCCTCTGTCGTGAGCATCACGGTTCGCGAATTACGCGCGAACAGGATCGCGCCAAACTCGCGCTCGAGCGCCTTGACGGATGCCGAAACCGCCGACTGGACGACGTGCAGGCGCGCCGCGGCCTTCGTGAAGTTCGCTTCTTCGGCGACGGCGACAAAACACTCGAGGTGGCGAATCTCCATAGTGAAGCATCGTAGTTGGTGATAGTTGGCATCATCAACAATCGTTGGACTTGATGAAGAGCGTCGCTCACGATGGTTCCTGCGCTTCTCGCGCCATTCTCACACCAACTTTCAGAGGAACAATCATGACCACCACGCCGACCGTCGGCCTTGCGCACGGCACCGCCCTGCCGCGGCTGTCGTCCACCCCTCACCCTGCGGCCATCGTGTTCGCAGTCGCGGCTCTCGCAGTGACGACTTCCCTCTTTGTTGCTGTCGCGTCTCCGATCGCGATCCTTGCGGCCGCGCCAGCTCTCTTCGTCTCGCGAACTCTTGGCGACTACCGGGGCGGCATTCGTGTCGCCACCGCGGGTCTCGCCATTGCGGCCGTCGGAGGAGCGCTCCTCGTCGTCGCGCCAGCAGTTTCCGTACTGGCGGGTACCCTCGTCGGAATCGGAGGTGGCGTCACGGCGCCTGCGGCTGTTGCTCTCGTGGGCGCTCCGAACCCGAGGGCAGGCGGAGCAACTCCGACTCCCCGGATTACCTTGCCACGCCGATTCGAGGTGCCGAACGCCGGTCGTGCCCGCTATCGGGCGGCGCGGCTCGTCGCGATTATCGCGGGAGGCATCCTTGCCGTCGGTCTCTCGGTTTCAGCCCACTGGACCATTCACCTTGGCGCAGGGATGCTCGCCACCGTCCTGGTCGGGATCGGACTGCACCTCGCGCTCACGGTGACACCGTTCACGCTCGCATCCGAGGCATCCGGGGCGATCTTGCTTGTGTTCTCGAGTGTGCTCGGCACAGCGCTGATTGCGGCAGCTCTCGCGGAACCGGCGTCCACGGGCATGGGAGGCTGGGCGGCCGCCGGAGTTGCTGTGCTCTCCGTCGTCGTGCACCTCGCCGCAGCGCGACGGCAGGGAAGCGCATCTCTCTCCGGATCGGGACGGAGCTACAAGGCGGCAGTCTCGGCTTTTGATGCCACAGTCCCGCTGCGTCCCTCGCGCGCCGCGACGGTGACGAACCCCGCTGAGATTCGCGAGGCCGTCGGTCGCGCGAGTGCCGAAGGACTCAGCGTGAGAGCGCACAGCACCGGTCACGCGGCGGGTGTCGTGAACTCGGTCGAGGGCTCTGCGCTGCTCAAGGTGCTCATCGATGAGCCCGTTACGGTCGATGCGGAGCGTCGAACGGTGCGTATCCCGGCCGGCACGTCGTGGCGTGACGTCGTCGCCGCGATCACGCCCTACGGACTCGGTGCTCCTCACGGTTCCTCGTCGCACGTCGGCGCTGTCGGTTACCTTCTTCGGGGAGGCCTCAGCGCATACGGCCGAACGGTGGGAATCGCCGCGAACAGCATCGAGTCGATCGAGCTTGTTGTCGCGAGCGGAGACCTGATCGTCGCGGACCGCTCGAACCATTCCGAGCTGTTCTGGGCGCTTCGCGGTGGTGGCGGCGGTTTCGGCGTCGTCACGGCGGTGACGGTGCGTTTGTTCGACCTGTACCGAGTCGTCACCGGGACAGCCATCTGGTCGATGGAGCACGCTGACGACCTTGCACTCTTCTGGGATTCCTGGCGGAGAACCGCGCCTCGCGGAATCACCACGACCCTTCGGGTTCTCGACTTTCCGGCTTTTCCCGGCCTTCCTCGCAGCATCGTTGGCAAGCCGCTGCTCGTGATTGACGGCTCTGCGGTCGCGCGGTCCGCAGCCGACGTTCACGAGGCGGAGGGTCTCGCTCTCGACATGCTCACCGGCCTCCGCCAGATCGCCGCGCCCATCCTCGACACCTGGAAGGTTGCGAGCCCGCTCGAGACCGCGAACACTCACATGGATCCGCCCATCGGTCCGCCCCACACGTCGGATCATCTCCTGCTCGAATCCGATGGGCCGGAGACGATCTCGGCATTTCTCGACGCTGCCCGCTCGGAGGAGACCCGAGTCTCGTCCATGGAACTCCGCCAGTTGGGTGGCGCGCTCTCCGAAGCGCCCTCCGACGGTGGTGCGGTGTCGTATTACCGGGGAGACCTCGCCTTGTGGGGTCTGGGCATCCACTCGAAGGCACTCCCGCACGACACGATCGTGAAGCGTCTTGACGCCGTGCGCCACGAGTTGGGCGACTGGAACTCGGGCTACAGCGTTCCCACCTTCGCACCGGACCCGTCTCGTCCCCAGCGAACCCTCGACACGAGTGACGCCGAACGCGCCGCTTCCGTGCGTGCGCAGTACGACCCGGATGGAGTATTCGCGGGAGACGTATCCGTCGCCGTGCGCGGGTCCTAGGCCGCGTGAACCGAGCGGATGCCCGCCGCCGCGATCTCCCGCTCGACCTCGACATCGATCGACTGGGGGCCCGTGCGCCGCAGCAGGAGTTCGCGCTCGATGTGGCGCCACAGCTCTTCGTGCGCCGCCTGAGCGGTGACGGGGTCGGCGGCGTGCGAGCCTTCTCCGTGCGATGAAGTGAGGGATGCCGTGACATCCCACGCGATCGTGTCGGCGACAGTTTCAACAAAAACGGTGTCGTCGGCGGTCGCGCGTCCGAGGGTGATGCGGAAGCTGCCGCCCGGCCCGAACATGCGGAAGAGCTGTTCGCGAAGCAATTCGAACACGGCCTGTTGATCCGCTTCGCTTGCCTGCACCGCTGCGCTGTGTCGCTCCACCATGCACCTAGTGTCGGCGCAGCCAGCGACCTCGGTGAGCTGACACGCCGAAGCAGCTTCACTGCCTTCTCTCCGATCGAGGCGCTACGATCCGGCCGTCACCGTCGGGCGTCATCGAATGAGTCGAGGCAACGTGTCCAAGAAGTGGGTCATCACCATCATCGCCGGGGTGGCCGCCGTCGGTCTCGTCGTGGCTGCCGCCCTCTTCCAGCCGTGGCTGCTCTTCGTCGATGTCGAGGTGGATGAGGCGCTGCCGGCCGTCGAGACGGCGGAGCCGTCGGCCGCACCCATGCCGACGGTCACACCGTCGCCCGAACCAGCGGCGCCCGTGCAACTGTCGGTCGGCGAGCTCATCAGCCACGAGCACGAGACCACGGGCACCGTGCGCATCATCGAGAACCCCGACGGCTCCAGAGTGCTCACACTCGAGAACCTCTCCACCTCGAACGGTCCCGACGTGCACGTGTGGCTGGCCGAGACTCCCGTGGTTCCGGGCTTCGACGGGTGGTTCCTGGCAGACGACGCCGGGTACGTCGACCTCGGCACCATCAAGGGAAACCTGGGCAACCAGGTCTACGAGATTCCCGCGGATGTTGATCTCGGCGCGTATCCGAGCGTCTACCTGTGGTGCGCGCAGTTCGCCGTCTCGTTCGGGGCGGCATCCGTGGCGTGAGCGGCTACAGCCAACCCCGTTTCTTGAAAACGACGTAAAGGGCGACTCCCGACGCGGCCATTACGGTCAGGGCGAGGGGATACCCGAATGGCCAATCCAGTTCGGGCATGAACCGGAAGTTCATGCCGTAGATGCTGCCAACGAGACCCGGCACAAACAGGATGGCCGCCCATGATGAGATCTTTTTGACCTGCTCGCCCTGCTCGATGCTCGCTCGCGAGAGTGTGCGCATCTCTTCGTTCTGCGCCTGGGTGACGAGGGTCGCCTGCACCGTCAGAGCGTTCTGGAGCACAGCCCTGAAGGAGTCGGCACGATCGACGGTTTTGAGGGCGTGGTCGGCCACGTCCCTAAAGTCGCGGCGGAGTTCGAGGTCGACGTCGTACTTATCGAAGCCGTGCTCGAGGGACTCGAGCATCCCCACGAGCGGATGGGTCGCACGCTGAAAGGCCATCGCTTCCCTCGCGAGGTCGTAAATGCGACGGGACACGGCGGGGTCTCCGTGAAAGATCTGGTCCTCGATCTCGTCGATGTCGTTCTCGAGTCCGGCGATGACGGGGGCGAACCCGTCGACAACCTGGTCGAACACGGCGTACAGCACGGCCTGAGGGCCGAGGCTCAAGAGCGTCGGGGTTGTCTCGACGCGCCGGCGGACCCGCCCGAGGTCCGGCGATTCTGCGTGACGCACGGTGATCACGAAGTTCGGGCCAACAAAAAGGTGGACCTCGCCGAACTCCACCTCTTCGGGCGCATCGAGGTATCTCGCAGAGCGGAGCACAACAAAGAGCACGGTTCCGTACCGTTCGAGTTTCGGCCTCTGATGGCCCTTGAGAGCATCCTCGACGGCGAGCGGATGCAGTGAGAACTCGGTGGCAACGGTGCGCAACTCATCCTCGGTGGGGCGGTACAGCCCGATCCAGGCGAACCCGCCATGGTCCCGGAGCTCCTCGAAGGTCAGATCAAGGCTGACAGGCTCAGCGATACGGGCCCCGTCACGGTAGATCGCGTTGTCGACGATGGGCACGGTTGACCCTCCTTCTGCTGCACCGAGGCGCTCCACACTACGCCGCCCAGCCGCCCAAAAAACGTCGCTGGTAGCGTAGGAGGAGGATGTCCTCCACAGAACCAGCACGTGAATACGATTTTGTCGTTGTCTCTAATCGGCTGCCCGTCGACCGCGTCGTCGCTCCGGACGGGACCGAGAGCTGGGCGGCGTCGCCCGGCGGATTGGTTGCCGCCCTCGAGCCGGTCATGCGCGCAGCGGACGGCGCCTGGGTGGGGTGGGGTGGCCAGCCCGACCTTGGGTTGACGCCGTTCGAGGCGGACGGCATCCGGATGATTCCGGTCGACCTGACGGCGGTGGACGTCGAGTACTACTACGAGGGTTTCAGTAACGACACCCTGTGGCCGCTCTACCACGACGTCATTTCGCCGCCGAGTTTTCACCGCGAATGGTGGGAGAGCTACGTCGACGTAAACCGTCGTTTCGCCCGCGCCGCGGCGAGCGTCGCCGCAGAGGGTGCGACGGTCTGGGTGCACGATTACCAACTCCAGCTCGTGCCCAAGATGCTGCGCGAGTCGCGCCCGGACCTGAGTATCGGGTTCTTCAACCACATCCCATTCCCGCCGTACGGGATCTTCTCCCAGTTACCGTGGCGCACCCAGGTCGTCGAGGGACTGCTCGGTGCCGACGTCATCGGATTCCAGCGAGTGGCGGATGCCGGCAACTTCTCCCGCGCGGTGCGCCGGCTCACGGGCCACGCCACCAAGAGCCCCGTGATCGAGGTGGCGGAGGATGACGGCCGCACGCGTAGCGTCATCGTGCGCCCTTTCCCGATCTCCATCGACACCGCCAACTTCGAGGCACTCGCCCGCAAGGCGAGTGTGCAGGCTCGCGCGAAGGAGATTCGTGAGGGGCTCGGCAACCCGCGCACGATCATGTTGGGTGTGGATCGACTGGATTACACGAAGGGCATCGGTCACCGGCTTAAGGCGTACGGTGAGCTTCTCGCGGAGGGGGCGCTCAAGGTCGAGGATGTCACTCTCGTTCAGGTTGCAAGCCCCAGCCGGGAACGTGTGGCTGCCTATATGGCTCTTCGTGATGAGATCGAGCTGACGGTCGGCCGCATTAACGGTGACCTCAGCACGATTAGTCATCAGGCCATCAGCTACCACCATCACGGGTACCCCCGCGAGGAGATGGCGGCGCTCTACGTCGCCGCCGACGTGCTCCTGGTTACCGCTCTTCGGGATGGCATGAACCTCGTGGCCAAGGAGTATGTGGCATCCCGCTTCAACGAGGATGGCGTCCTCGTCCTCAGCGAGTTCGCCGGGGCGTCGGACGAGCTCAAGAAGGCACTGCGCATCAACCCGCACGACATCGACGGCCTCAAGGCTCGCATCCTTGACGCGGTGAACATGCCCTATCGAGAGCAGCAGTCGCGCATGCGGTCCCTGCGCAAACGCGTCGCCGAGTTCGACGTGCAGCGTTGGTCACGCGAATTCCTCGAAGCGCTCGCCGAGGCCACCCGCACCCGTCGCGGAACAGGGGCGGATGTGCTCGACGAGCTCGGCCTCTCGACCGAGACCAGGAAGGCCGACTAGTTCCCCATGGTCGACATTGATACACCGCCCCGTTTTTCGCGCCTTCCGGAGCCCCTTGTTGGCGCCCTTCGCGAACTCGCTCGCACTCGACGGCTTCTCGTCGCCCTCGACTTCGACGGGACGCTTGCACCCGAGGTCGACGACCCCGAGAAGGCCCGCGCGCTTCCGGAAGCCCATGCCGCCGTCATCCGACTGTCGAAACTTCGCAACACACGTGTCGCGCTCGTATCCGGTCGTGCGCTCGACAGCCTCGAGCGGGTCGCCGAAGCGCCCGATGACGTGTTGCTGGTGGGATCGCACGGCATCGAGATCAGGCTCGACAACCCCGGCGACGAGGTGCCCCTCGACACGGGCGAGATTCGACGTGTTGAAGTGCTCGGTACCGTTCTCGGCGGTGTCGCGGACTCCCTTGACGACGTGTGGCTCGAACCGAAGCCGGCCGGGTTTGCTCTTCACACGCGTCTGGCCACCGAGGAGAACAGCCGCATCGCGCACGTCGTAGCGCGCACGGAAGCGGCATCCGCACTCGAGGACCTCACCGTGCGCGAGGGCAAAAACGTGCTCGAGTTCTCGGTGCGTTCCACGACCAAGGGTGAAGCTATCGAGCATCTTCGCCGTTACGTCGATGCGGACGCCGTGTTCTACGCGGGCGATGACGTCACGGATGAGGATGCCTTCGCCGCACTCGGCGCCGACGACTTCGGCCTGAAGTCCGGCCCCGGAACAACACTCGCAGCGTTCAGGGTGCCGGGCCCCACTGATGTCGCTGCGGTGCTCTCGCTGCTCGCCGACTTACGCGACGGAGATGTGCACGAACAGTAGGCGAGCTCGGGATGTCGCTCTGAGACCCTAGTAATATAGGAGTAGCCGCCGCGACGGTTGTTCCCCCGGAATCACCGTTGCTCCGACCCGGGGAGGACCCATGATCAGCATCCTCCTCGCGTTCGCGCTCGGAGCGCTGCTCATCCCGGTTCTTGCCCGGCTCCTCGGCACCAAGGTCTTTCTCATCGCAGCAGTCGTTCCGACTGCTGCTTTTGTTTACACGCTTCTGCAGTCGACACAAGCACAAGCGGATGCCGTCATCCAGACGGTGCCGTGGATTCCCGAACTCGGGCTCGCGCTGGCCTTCCGCATGGACACGATCTCGTGGGTGATGGGATTGATCGTCTCGGGCGTTGGCGCCCTCGTGATGATCTACTGCGTCTGGTACTTCGATGATGACGAGCCGGCGCTCGGCCGATTTGCCGGCATCTTCCTCGCCTTCGCGGGAGCGATGTACGGCTTGGTGATCTCCGACGACGTCTTCCTGCTCTTCATCTTCTGGGAGGCCACGAGTGTTCTGTCGTACCTGCTGATCGGGCACAAGACGGCGAACAAGGCCAGCCGAGGGGCAGCACTCGAGGCGCTCCTGGTTACAACCTTCGGTGGCCTCGTCATGCTCGTGGGTCTCGTGATGCTCTCGGTCTCGACCGGTACGACAAGCCTCGCGCGTATCGTCGAGTTGGCCCCCGGAGGCGGATTCACGATCGTTGCGGTCATCCTCGTGCTCGTGGGCGCGCTCTCGAAGTCGGCCATCTTCCCCTTCCACTTCTGGCTCCCCGCCGCCATGGCCGCACCGACCCCGGTCAGTGCCTACCTTCACGCGGCGGCGATGGTGAAGGCGGGCGTGTTCCTCATCGCCGTCATGGCCCCGGGCTTCGCGTCGCTCCCAGGGTGGCGAGAGACGATCATCGTGCTCGGCGTCGTGACGATGCTTCTCGGCGGCTGGCTCTCGACTCGACAGAACGACCTCAAGCTCCTTCTCGCCTACGGCACGGTGAGTCAACTCGGCTTCCTCGTGGTTGTCATGGGCGTCGGTACCCGCGACACGGCGCTCGCAGGCCTCGCGCTCCTCACCGCCCACGCTCTCTTCAAGGCAACGCTCTTTCTGGTCGTCGGCATCATCGACCACCGGGCCGGCACTCGCGACCTGCGTAGGCTTTCCGGCCTCGGACGCGAGATGCCCGTTGTCACTACGGTCACCGTGCTCGCGCTCGCGTCGATGATCGGCCTCCCTCCGTTGCTCGGATTTGTGGCGAAAGAAGCGGCGCTCACCGGTCTCATCGAGGCGGCGCTCGAATTCGGTGCGATCGGCTGGATCGCCCTCGTCGGTGTCGCCGTCGGTTCCGTGCTCACAACTGCCTATGGGTTGCGCTTCCTCTGGGGAGGCTTTGCGACGAAGACCGGAGTCCAGGCGATGCGACGTGCGCCCGAGCATCCGGCATTCCTCGTCTCGCCTGTGGCGCTCGCAGCGAGTGGACTTGTGCTCGGCCTCGTTTCGCCGCTTGTCGACGGATGGATCCGGGGTTACGCCAACCTGTTCCCCTCCGAGAGCGACCACGAGTATCACCTGGCGTTGTGGCACGGCTTCGAACCGGCACTCGGAATCTCGATCGCGTCGATTGCGCTCGGTGTGACGCTTTTCCTCGTTCAGCGCCGCCGCGCCGCAGTTCCAGCGGCTCCCGTCACTCGTTTCTCTGCGGCGGCCGGGTACTCGGCGACTGTGCGCTTCATCGATCGCCTTGCGGCGAAGACGACGAGTCTCACGCAGCGCGGTTCGCTCCCGTATTACCTCGGAGTCACCTACCTCGTTTTTGTGCTTACGGTCGCTGCCGCGTTGGCGCTCAACACGTCATGGCCAACGAACTTCCGCTACTGGGACTACCCCGCACAGATCGCGATCGCGGCGATCATGATCATCGCGGCGCAGGCGGCGCTCCGCGCAAGCAAGAGGTTCCAAGCCGTTGTTCTCGTCGGCGTCACGGGCTTCGGGATGTCCGCGCTTTTCGCCCTTCAGGGCGCACCAGATCTCGCCCTCACGCAGATTCTGGTTGAGATTGTCACCCTCGTGGCTTTCGTGCTGGTGCTCCGCAGACTCCCGGCGAGGCTGGGGGAGCGCCACGGTAGCCGCCACCGTGGCATCCGCGCGGTCATCGGAGTGAGCGTCGGGCTTCTCATGGCCGTCGTTGCCGTCGTGGCCGCCGGCGCCCGCACCGACCTCCCGATTTCCCTGGAATGGCCGCAGCTCGCCTACGAGCAGGGTCACGGGCGCAACGTCGTCAACGTGGCGCTCGTCGACCTGCGCGGGTGGGACACGATGGGTGAGCTTTCGGTCGTGATTGCTGCCGCGACCGGTGTGGCGAGTCTCATCTTTATCTCCACCCGCTCCGACAATCTGCCGCGACTGCCGCGCAAGAAGGCCCGTCTCACGATCAGAGAGCGCATCCAACGGCGCGCGGCGAGCCCCGCGACGGGGGAGCGGACCTCTTGGCTCCTCGCGGGCCGCACCCTTGCGGCCCACAACCGCTCCATCCTTCTCGAGGTTGTGGTGCGTCTGATCTTCCACGCCGTGATCGTCGTATCGCTCTACATCCTCTTTGTCGGTCACAACGCTCCCGGCGGCGGGTTCGCCGGAGGACTCGTCGCCGGTATGGCGCTCGTCGCCCGCTATCTCGCGGGCGGCCGCGTGGAGTTGGGTGCGGCTGCACCCGTTGACGCTGGCAAGCTCCTGGGGACGGGCCTCCTCCTCGCCGTCGGCACCGCGCTCGTGCCCCTCTTCGTCGGCGCGGAAGCGCTCACCTCCGCGTGGATCCCACTCGTCCCACCAGAGTTCGGTTCGCTCGACTTCGTCACCTCCACGATCTTCGACATCGGCGTTTACCTCGTCGTCGTCGGGCTCGTGCTGGATGTGCTCCGCAGTCTGGGTGCGGAAGTCGACCGTCAGCAGGAAAGCGAGGTGGCGGAATCATGACGATCTCCCTCGTGCTGCTTGCCGCCATGGCCGTCATGTATGCGTGTGGCGTCTACTTCCTCCTCGAGCGGAGCATGACAAAAGTGCTCCTCGGCTTCCTCCTCGTCGGCAACGCAACCAACCTGTTGATCATCACGATGGCGGGACAGGCTGGTATCGCCCCAATCGTTCAGGACGGGGTGACGGCCGAGGAAATGACGGACCCACTCCCGGAGGCACTCATCCTCACTGCCATCGTCATCACCTTCGCTGTGTCCGCTTTCCTCATGGCGCTCATCTACCGCTCGTGGCGCCTCGGCACGCAGGATCGAGTCGAGGATGACGCCGACGATGTCGCCATGCGTGAAGGGCTCCCGATGCAGGCCGAAGAGAACGAGGCCGCTCAGAGCGACACCGAGTTCGAGGAGCGATCGTCGTGACCGCTCTCGTACCTCTCATCGTGCTGGTCCCGCTCATCGGAGCGGGGTCCGCGCTCGCGCTCGGTAAACGTCCGCGGGCTCAGCGTTTGGTCGCGATCGTCGCGCTCAGCGCCATGGTCGCCATCGGCAGCGTGCTGCTCTTCGTCGCCGACACCCAGGGTGCGCTCGTCGTGGAGGTCGGTGGGTGGGCTGCGCCATTTGGCATAGTGCTTGTCGTCGACCGGTTGTCGGCCCTGATGATCGTCGTCTCGGCGATTGTGCTTCTCGCGGTTCTCGTATTCTCGATCGGTCAGGGTCTCGCCGACGGCGACGACGAGACTCCCGTCTCCATCTACTACCCGACGTACATGATCCTGGCGGCCGGAGTGATGACGGCCTTTGTCGCCGGCGACCTCTTCAACCTCTATGTCGGGTTCGAAATCCTGCTCGTGTCGAGTTACGTGCTCATCACTCTCGGGGGGACTGAAGCTCGAATCCGAGCGGGCGTCACCTACATCGTCGTGAGCCTCGTATCGTCGATGATCTTCCTCGCCTCGATCGCCATGATCTACGCGGCCGTCGGCACGGTCAACATTGCTCAAATCTCGATTCGAATGGCGGACATCCCCGTCGATGTGCAGATTGTGCTTCACGTCATGCTGCTGATCGGATTCGGCATCAAAGCCGCGGTGTTCCCGCTCTCGTTCTGGTTGCCGGACTCCTACCCAACCGCGCCTGCCCCCGTCACGGCTGTGTTCGCCGGTTTGCTCACCAAGGTTGGTGTTTACGCGATCATCCGCACGGAGACAGTGATCTTCCCGGGTTCCGAACTCAATCCGGCTCTCCTCGTTGTCGCCCTACTCACGATGGTCATCGGCGTTCTCGGTGCAGTGGCGCAAGCAGACATCAAGAGGATGCTGTCCTTCACGCTCGTGAGCCACATCGGGTACATGATCCTCGGTGTTGCCCTCGGCAGTGCGATCGGAACGGCGGCGGCGATCTACTACATCGTCCACCACATCATCGTGCAGGCGACTCTCTTCCTCGCGGCCGGACTCATCGAACGTCAGGGCGGAACGACATCGATCACCAAACTCGGCGGACTGTTGAAGGCGTCGCCCGTCATCGCGCTCCTGTTCTTCATCCCTGCCCTCAACCTCGGCGGAATCCCGCCGTTCTCCGGATTCCTTGGCAAGCTCGCGCTGTTCCAGGCGAGCGCCGAACTCGGCACACCCCTCGCGTGGACGCTCATCGGTGCCGGCGCGCTTGTATCGCTGCTCACGCTCTACGCCCTCATGCGGGTGTGGAACCTCGCCTTCTGGCGGCCGGCCGCGGATGTCGAAGGCTACGAGTCACCGATGCTCGACAACGTTCGCGAGGCGCCGGGTGACACCGCCGTCAAGACGACCCGCAGCATTCCTCGACTGATGACGGGGGCAACCGCGGGAATGGTCATCGTTTCTGTCGCGCTCACGGTCTTTGCCGGGCCGCTCTACGGCATCAGCACACGTGCAGGCGAGAACCTCGAAGGCCCCTCCCAGTACGTCCGCCTCGTGTTCCCGACGGGCGAGGACCCGGTGGGAGGTGTCGATGACTGATCACCAGGAAACCGCGAAGCAGGTTCGGTGGCGGGTATGGCAGCAATTGCCGTTGCTTGTCGCACTGGTCGTGCTGTGGATGCTGCTGTGGGGCACGGTGAGTTGGATCAGCGTGGTGAGCGGGATCATTGTCGCCGTCGCGGTGACCCGATTCTTCTACCTGCCGCCGGTCGAACTCTCCGGTCGGTTCAATCCTTTCTGGTTCGGGGTGTTCTTGCTGCGTTTTCTCTGGGATGTCGTGCGCGCGTCCTTCCAGGTGGCGTGGCTGGCCTTCCGGCCACGCAGCGTGAGGAGCAACGCGGTCATCGCGGTCGATCTGGTGACGGCATCCGACTTCATCACAACTCTCACGGCCATCACGATCTCTCTCATCCCCGGCTCTCTCGTGCTCGAGGTCGATCGCGATCGGTCGATTCTGTATCTTCACCTGATCGGAGTTGACGACGCCGAGGGGATCGACAAGATGCGCCGCAAGGTTCTCTCCGTTGAGCGCGGAATCGTCCGCGCCATCGGTTCGCGTGCCGACGTGGAAAGGACGGGCGCATGATCGATGGCATCCTCTACGTCGTGGCCGGTGTGCTCTTTGGCGCCGGTGCGCTGCTCGCGCTCTACCGAGTGGTGAGGGGGCCGTCGATCCTCGACCGCATGATCGCGTCCGATGTGCTGCTCACGACCCTCATGCTTGTGGTCGGAGCCGAGATGGTCGTCAACGGGCACACGCGCAACGTGCCACTCATGCTCGTGCTTTCCGCGGTCGCAATCTTCGCGACGGTCGCCGTTGCGCGCTACGTCTCCAAACAGGACCGGGCGAAGGATGCTCCGCTCGATCCCGCGCGGAAGGACGCCGACTCATGACCCTCGACGACGTGCTGGACGCGATCTCCGCCGCCTTCCTCGTGCTGGGTGGGGTGCTTTCGGTGGCCGCAGGTGTCGGACTCGTGCGCTTCAACGACGCGCTCACGCGCCTTCACGCAGCAACCAAACCGCAGATCCTGGGTCTCATGTTCATCCTCGCGGCAATCGCGCTCGAAGATCGCAACTGGTCGACCCTGCTTGTGCTCGCTCCGGTTCTCGTGTTCCAGGCGCTCACCGCTCCCATCTCTGCTCACATGGTCGGTCGTGCTGGCTATCGAACGGGCAACTTTCGAGGAGATCAGTTGGTCACCGATGAGTTGGACGACGCAATCGAGCGAGCATCGAAGGAGACCGGGCCATAACGCGCCTGGTGCCCCTGGCACACGCGCTAATCTCGTAACATGCAGGAAACCCACGACCTCAAGCCGCGCTCGCGCACGGTCACCGACGGAATCGAAGCGACCACCTCCCGCGGAATGCTCCGCGCGGTAGGTATGGGTGACGCCGACTGGGACAAGCCCCAGATCGGTATTGCGAGCTCGTGGAACGAGATCACTCCGTGCAACCTTTCACTCGACCGGCTTGCCCAGGCGGCCAAGGAGGGTGTGCACTCCGGCGGGGGATACCCGCTGCAGTTCGGCACCGTCTCCGTCTCCGACGGCATCTCGATGGGACACGAGGGGATGCACTTCTCGCTCGTCTCGCGCGAGGTCATCGCCGACTCGGTCGAGGTCGTCATGCAGGCCGAGCGCCTCGACGGCTCCGTGCTCCTGGCCGGTTGTGACAAGTCGATCCCGGGCATGCTCATGGCTGCTGCTCGCCTCGACCTCGCCTCCGTCTTCCTCTACGCAGGGTCCATCGCACCCGGCTGGGTGAAGCTCTCGGACGGCACCGAGAAGGACATCACCATCATCGACTCGTTCGAGGCAGTCGGCGCCGTCAAAGCCGGCAAGATGAGCCTCGAGGACGCCAAGCGCATCGAGTGCGCTTTTGCTCCCGGCGAGGGTGCCTGCGGTGGTATGTACACCGCCAACACGATGGCCTCGGTGGCCGAGGCGCTCGGGCTTTCGCTTCCGGGTTCGGCGAGTCCGGCATCCGCCGACCGCCGCCGCGACTACTACGCGCACCGCTCTGGCGAGGCCGTTGTCGGGATGCTCGAGCGCGGCCACACCGTGCGTGACATCCTCACCAAGGAGGCGTTCGAGAACGCCATCGCGGTCGGCATGGCCCTGGGCGGCTCGACGAACATCGTGCTCCACCTCTTGGCCATCGCCCACGAGGCCGAGGTGGAACTGACTCTCGACGACTTCAACCGCATCGGCTCGAAGGTTCCGCACATCGGCGACCTCAAGCCGTTCGGTAAGTACGTCATGAACGACGTTGACCGTCACGGCGGTATCCCCGTGCTCATGAAGGCGCTGCTCGACGCCGGCCTCATTCACGGCGACTGCCTCACCGTCACCGGCAAGACGGTCGCCGAGAACCTCGCCGAGCTGAACCCGGACCCGCTCGACGGCGAGGTGCTGCGCACGCTCGACAACCCCATTCACGAGACCGGCGGCCTCACGATCCTGCACGGCTCGCTCGCTCCCGAGGGTGCGGTCGTCAAGACGGCGGGCTTCGACGCCGAGGTCTTCGAGGGCACGGCGCGCGTCTTCGAGCGCGAGCGCGCCGCACTGGATGCACTCACCGAGGGCAGCATCAACCCGGGTGAGGTTGTCGTTATCCGCTACGAGGGCCCCAAGGGCGGCCCCGGAATGCGGGAGATGCTCGCCATCACCGCGGCCATCAAGGGCGCGGGTCTCGGAAAAGATGTATTACTCTTGACGGACGGTAGATTCTCAGGCGGCACAACCGGCCTGTGCATCGGCCACATAGCTCCCGAAGCGGTGGACGCAGGTCCCATCGCCTTCGTGCGCGATGGTGATCTGATACGGGTCGATATCGCAGCTCGCTCGCTCGACCTACTGGTTGACCCGGCAGAGCTGGAAGCCCGCCGCGACGGCTGGGCACCGCTTCCTCCGCGCTATACCCGTGGCGTTCTCGCGAAGTACTCCCGTCTCGTGCACTCGGCTGCTGTCGGTGCCGTGACGGGCTGACAAGCTGATCACTCTCGACGCTTCTAAAGGAATAATTCATGTCAACCGACCAGGCCCCTCGGCCTAAGTCGACCACGCCCGAAATCCTCACCGGATCGGGCGCGATCCTCAAATCTCTCGAGCACCTCGGCATCACCGACGTTTTCGGTCTGCCGGGCGGTGCGATCATGCCGTTCTACGACGAGCTCATGGCCTCCACGGCCGTGCGTCACATCCTCGTTCGCCACGAGCAGGGAGCTGGCCACGCCGCGGAGGGCTATGCCTCATCCTCGGGCAAGGTGGGTGTCGCCATCGCGACCTCCGGCCCCGGTGCGACGAACCTCGTCACCGCGATCGCCGACGCCTACATGGACTCCGTGCCGCTCCTGGCGATCACCGGCCAGGTCTTCTCGACCTCCATGGGCACGGATGCTTTCCAGGAGGTCGACATCGTGGGCATCACGATGCCGATCACCAAGCACTCGTTCCTCGTCACCAAGCCGGAGGACGTGCCGGCCACGCTCGCCGCGGCGTACCACATCGCCACGACCGGCCGCCCAGGCCCCGTGCTCGTGGATGTGACCAAGGATGCCCAGCAGCTGAGCGCGCCGTTCATCTGGCCGCCGAAGGTTGACCTGCCGGGTTACCGCCCGGTGATCAAGGCCCACGGTAAGCAGGTCATTGCCGCCGCGCAGATGCTGCTCGAGGCGGAGAAGCCGGTGTTCTACGTCGGTGGTGGTGTGATCAGGGCGGGGGCATCCGCCGAGCTCCTCGAGCTGGCGACCCTCGTCGGTGCACCCGTTGTCACGACCCTGATGGCTCGCGGTGCCTTCCCCGACTCGAACCCGCAGCACCTCGGCATGCCGGGCATGCACGGCTCGGTGCCCGCGGTGCTCTCGCTGCAGGAATCCGACCTCATCATCTCGCTCGGTGCGCGGTTCGATGATCGCGTCACGGGCAAGCCGAGCGAGTTCGCTCCCCACGCCAAGATCGTCCACGTCGACATCGACCCGGCCGAGATCGGCAAGATCCGGGCGGCGGACGTGCCCATCGTCGGCGACGCCAAGGACGTGATCGTCGACCTCACCGCGGCGTTCACCGATGCATCCGCAGGCCAGAGTGCCAAAGGGACCGATCGTTACGCCTCGTGGTGGAAGCGACTCGACACCCTCCGTACCCAGTACCCGCTCGGCTACACGATGCCGGACGACGGTCTCCTCTCGCCGCAGCAGATCATCCAGCGCATCGGCGAGCTCAGCGGGCCGGAAGCCATCTACGCTGCCGGCGTCGGACAGCACCAGATGTGGGCAGCGCAGTTCATCAAGTACGAGCGCCCGGGCGCCTGGCTCAACTCCGGTGGAGCAGGGACCATGGGCTACGGCGTTCCCGCCGCGATGGGCGCGAAGGTCGCCAACCCGGACCGCGTGGTGTGGGCCATCGATGGTGACGGTTGTTTCCAGATGACCAACCAAGAGCTCGCGACCTGCATGATCAACAACATCCCGATCAAGGTTGCGATCATCAACAACTCGTCGCTCGGAATGGTGCGTCAGTGGCAGACCCTCTTCTATGACGGTCGCCACTCGTTCACCGACCTCAATACCGGTCATGACACCGCGATGATTCCCGACTTCGTGAAGCTCGGCGAGGCCTACGGCGCCCTGTCGATTCGCGTCACCAAGCCGGAGGAGGTCGACCCGGCCATTCAGCTCGCCCTCGAGACCAACGATCGCCCCGTGCTCATCGACTTCATCGTGAGCCGGGATGCCATGGTGTGGCCGATGGTTCCGCAGGGTGTCGGAAACTCGAGCGTGCAGTACGCACGCGACCATGCCCCCGAGTGGGAAGAGGAGTAAGCGCATGAGCCACGTCCTGTCCCTTCTCGTTGAGGACAAGCCCGGTCTGCTGACACGCGTCGCGGGCCTGTTCGCCCGCCGCGGGTTCAACATCGAATCGCTCGCCGTCGGTAAGAGCGAGATCCAAGGCCTCTCTCGCATCACTGTTGTGGTCGACGTCGAGCAGTTGCCGCTCGAGCAGGTCACCAAGCAGCTCAACAAGCTCGTCAACGTGATCAAGATCGTGGAGCTCGATCCCGCGACCGCCGTGCAGCGCGAGCACTTGCTGATCAAGGTCAAGGTCGACAACACGACTCGGTCGCAGATTCTCGAGGCGGTGAACCTCTTCCGTGCTCGCGTGGTGGATGTCTCCACCGACGCCCTCGTGATCGAGACGACCGGCGACTCCGGCAAGATCCAGGCGCTCTTGCGTGTACTCGAACCGTACGGCATCAAGGAGATCGCGCAGTCCGGCCTCCTCGCCATCGGTCGCGGTTCCAAGTCGATCACCGAGCGCGTTTTTAAGAATTAGCCCGCCTGGGCTCCACCGAGTAGATCTCACACACCACAACAAGGAGAAGCATCCACATGACCGAACTCTTCTACGACAAGGACGCCGACCTGTCGATCATCCAGGGCAAGAAGGTGGCCATCGTCGGCTACGGCTCGCAGGGCCACGCCCACGCGCAGAACCTCCGCGACTCCGGTGTCGAGGTAGCGATCGCACTCAAGGCCGGCTCGAAGTCGGCACCGAAGGCCGAGGAGCAGGGCTTCCCGGTCAAGTCGGTCGCCGACGCGGCCGAGTGGGCCGACCTCATCATGATCCTGGCACCGGACCAGTTCCAGCGCGGCATCTACGCCGAGTCGATCAAGGACAAGCTGACCCCCGGCAAGACGCTCGCCTTCGCGCACGGCTTCAACATCCGCTTCGGGTACATCGAGGCTCCCGAGGGTGTCGACGTCATCCTCGTGGCCCCCAAGGCGCCGGGCCACACGGTGCGCCGCGAGTTCGTCGCTGGCCGTGGCATCCCGGACATCATCGCCGTCGAGAAGGATGCAACGGGTTCCGCTTGGGACACCGCGCTCTCCTACGCGAAGGCCATCGGTGGTACGCGCGCCGGCGTCATCAAGACGACCTTCACCGAGGAGACCGAGACCGACCTGTTCGGTGAGCAGGCCGTTCTCTGTGGTGGTACCTCGCAGCTCGTGCAGTACGGCTTCGAGACCCTCGTCGAGGCTGGCTACCAGCCGGAGATCGCCTACTTCGAGGTGCTCCACGAGCTCAAGCTCATCGTCGACCTCATGTGGGAGGGTGGCATCGCCAAGCAGCGTTGGAGCGTCTCCGACACCGCTGAGTACGGTGACTACGTCTCCGGCCCGCGTGTGATCGACCCCCGCGTCAAGGAGAACATGAAGGCCGTGCTCGGTGACATCCAGTCGGGTGCCTTCGCCAAGCGCTTCATCGACGACCAGGATGCCGGTGCCCCCGAGTTCCGCGAGCTGCGCGCCAAGGGTGAGCAGCACCCGATCGAGTCGACGGGCCGCGAGCTGCGCGCCCTCTTCGCGTGGAAGCAGCAGGACGAGGACTACGTCGATGGTTCGGCAGCGCGCTAGTTTTCGCTGAAAGGGGCCGGGAAGTCTGACTTCCTGGCCCCTTTTTGTTGCTCGCGACTCCTCGTTGCCGTCCCCCGTTCGAGGGTAGAGCGAGTGGACCGATCTGTACCCCCACGTCTGGGGGTAGGGGGAGAGGTCAAAACCTGAATTTAACCTGTGAGCGCGGGATAACGTTGAGGTGCGCGCATCTGGGGGCGCGTTTCACGCAGTTTTCCGCAGCTATTCAAGGGGTAATTCACTATGAAGTCCATTGCCGCCATCGCGACCGCCATCGGCGTCGCCGGCATCATGACGGTCGCCGTCGCCGCACCAGCCAACGCAGAGCCGTGGGACGGTAGCGGCGTTGAGTTTGGTCTCGGTTACTGGGATTACGAGAGCTACGACGTCTCCATCAACGATGTCGACCTCATCACGGGACCTGACTCGGAGGAGTACACGGACATCTGGGACGGCATGGGTTACACCTACATCGATTCCGCTAGCCTCGGCCTCGATTTCGAGAGCGTGTACTGCGACCCGGAGGACACCGTGGATGTCAGCACCGACGCCGCGACGGGGGACCTTCTCTTCGTGTGCGCGTCCTCCAACGAAGACTTCGCTGACGCGGGCCTCGTTGTTGTCTCCGAGGTGCGAATCTACGCTGCGAGTGACCTCGTGCGTGTGACGACTTTCCTGTACAACGACACCGACGCCGAGGTCACCATCGACGAGGTCGAGTTCTACACCGACTTCGGCAGCTCGGGCCAGCTGTGGGGCTACCAGGGCCAGGATGACAGCATCCTCCCGGTGCCGGCCGCTGAGGACACCACCAGCAGCGACGCGCTTGCCGCGGCAGGTGCTCGCTGGGCCGTTCACTACAACAACTACGACGCCCCCGGCGGCGTTGCCTGGGGAAGCTCGGATGCCGCCGCTCCCGCGACCCTGAACTACATCGACGGTGACGAGTACGACGCAAGCGTGTCGTCGTTCACGATCCCCGCTGGCGACGTGCGCGCGGTCTCCTACTTCGCGCTGTGGAACCCGGCACTCCTCATCGAACTGGGCTACACCAACGAGGAGTCCGGCGTTCAGGAGCAGGCAGCGGACGCCCTCGTTCCCGCCATGGCGGAGTTCGACACCTTCTCCGGTCGCCTCACCGCTGGCCTCGAGGGTGTCAGCGTCGTCAACTGGGGTCAGGTCCAGCCGAACCCGGCGCCGGTTCCCGTTCCGCAGCCTGAGGCGCCGAAGCTCGCCGCGACCGGTTCCGAGGGTGCCATGGGCATCGCCGGAATCGCGGGTGTGCTCGTGCTTCTCGGTGCGGGTGCGGTTGCCGTGGGCATCCGTCGCCGCACTGCAGCGAACTAGTTCTCATCACACCGTAGGGGCCCTCGATGTCGGGGGCCCCTACGTTCGTTAAGGAGCCTCGGTGGGGCGCTCGAGCACAACCAGGGGGATGGTGCGCGTCGTCTTGCGCTGATACCCCGCATAGTGCGGGTGACGTTCGACGATGAGTTCCCACGCGTTCTCGCGTTCCGCTCCCTCGAGCACGCGGGCAGTGCGGGGCAGGGGCTCACCACCTTCGACCGCGACGAGAACGTTCGGATTCGCTTCGAGGTTGAGCAACCACGCGGGATGTGCATCGTCCCCGCCGCGCGAGGCCACAACAACCTCGTCACCGTGGAGGCGAAGTGGGCTCGTGAGCATGCTCGTGCGGGGTTCCCCGCTGCGGCGGCCTGTTGTCGTGAGTTCGAGCACGGGCATCCCGCGAAGGTTCCACCCGGCTCGACCCCCAGTGACCGCGATCATGGCTCGGTGGATGGCGTTCATGGTTTTCATGGAGAACGTGCTGGGCATGATGTCGAGGCTAGTGCGCGTGGCTGGCATGTCAGAGCGCGGTGCGCTCAAGACGCATACGCGACTACTATGAGCACATATCGACGCGAAAGCGGGAATTATGGACCAGTTCACCGTTCGCCAGGCTTCCGCGCTTCTGGGCGTCAGCGATGACACCGTCCGCCGATGGGCGGATGCCGGCCGACTCACTCTCACGAGTTCGGACCGGGGTCCAGCCACCATTGCCGGAACTCAGCTCGCCGCGCTTGCGCAGGAGCTCGCCGCCGCCTCGGCCATCGATGTGGCGTTCCCGCACTCGCGGGCATCCGCCCGGAATCGGATCACGGGCATCGTGACCGCGGTGACCATGGACGGTGTGATGGCGCAGGTCGAACTACAGGCGGGACCGTTCCGAGTCGTCTCGCTCATGAGTCGTGAGGCGGCGGAGGAACTGGGCCTCGAACCGGGTGTTCTCGCGACCGCCAGCGCGAAGGCCACGGTTGTTGTGGTGGAGGTGCCGTGAGGCTCAGTGCTGCCGCTGCGGGCCTTGCCACGGCACTGGTACTCACCGGTTGTGCGATGTCCGATGACGCAGCGCAGTCCGAGGAGCTCTCGGGCACACTGACGGTATTTGCGGCGGCATCCCTCACCGAGGTCTTCGATGAGATCGCCGACCGGTTCGAGGAGGAGCACCCGGATGTCACGGTGGTGCTCGGCTACGGGGGCAGCTCCGGGCTCGCCGCACAGATCGTCGAAGGCGCCCCCGTTGACGTGTTCGCCGCCGCCAGCGACGAGACCATGGACACCGTCGTTGATGGCGGCATGATCGACGTTGAGGGGGTGTTTGCCACCAACACACTCGAGATCGCAGTTCCGTCGGGCAACCCGGGGGCCGTAACCGGCCTCGCTGATTTTGCACGCCCGGAGCTGGCCATCGCCGTGTGCGCGGTCGAGGTGCCGTGTGGTGCAGCGGCAGACACGGCTTTTGACAGCGCCGGGGTGTCACCGTCGGTCGACACCTACGAGCAGGACGTCAAGGCCGTACTGACCAAGGTGAGATTGGGTGAAGTGGACGCAGGCCTCGTCTACCGCACGGACATCCTCTCGGCAGGCGACGCGGTCGACGGGATCTCGTTCGCGGAGGCGGCCGGGGCTGTCGGTTCCTATCCGATCGGCGTGCTGCGGGATGCACCTAACCTGCGCGCCGCGCTCGCCTTCGTCGAGTTCGTCGACGGCGACGTCGGAAAGGAGATTCTGAGCGATGCAGGCTTCGGACCGGCGTCGTAGGAGCCTCCTGGCGCCCGTGCTGTGGGTGCCGGCTGCGCTCGCGCTCGCCCTGCTCGGCCTCCCGCTTCTTGCGCTTGTGCTACGGGCGCCGTGGGGTCGCCTTCCCGAGTTGCTGGCCCAGACCGACGTGCTGCAGGCGCTCGCCCTCTCGCTCGGGACGGGGCTCATGTCAACGGCGATCGCGCTGGTTCTCGGCATCCCGCTCGCGCTCGTCCTTGCCCGCAGCGCGACATGGCCAGCCGTGCCGCGTCGGCTCTTGCGTGCGCTCGTGACGGTGCCGCTCGTGCTCCCACCCGTGGTCGGGGGAGTTGCCCTGCTCCTGCTGCTCGGGCGGAGAGGTCTCGCCGGGGAGTGGCTTTACGCGTGGTTCGGGATCACCGTTCCGTTCACGACCGCCGCCGTGGTGATCGCCCAAGTTTTTGTCGCGATGCCCTTCCTCGTGCTCGCCGTCGAAGGGGCGCTTCGGGCATCCGATCGTCGGTTCGAGGTTGTCGCCGCGACCCTCGGGGCATCCCGTTGGACGGTCTTCCGGCGTGTGACCCTGCCGCTGGTGGCGCCGGGGGTGAGCGCCGGGGCCCTCCTCTGCTTCACCCGAGCGTTGGGGGAGTTCGGCGCGACCATCACCTTCGCGGGAAGTTTCCCCGGGGTCACCCAGACTCTCCCGATCGCCACCTACCTCCAGTTGCAGACCGACCCTGACGCCGCGATCGCCCTCTCCCTCGTGCTCATGGCGGTGAGTGTCGCCGTGCTGGTGAGCCTGCGCGACCGGTGGGTGCCGGGGGTGACCGGATGACGCAGCGTGCCCGCGCTCTCGAGGCAACGATCTCGGTGCCCCGTGACGCCTTCACCGTTGAGGTCGAGCTCCACGTGGAGCCAGGCGAGCCGCTGTGCATCGTCGGTCCGAACGGAGCGGGTAAGTCGACGATCCTCGGAGCGCTCGCCGGTACGGTGCACGCCCACGGGTCGATTCGTGTCGGCGCGCGAGACGTCATCACCGCACCCATCGAGGCTCGGCGAATGGGCTACGTGTTCCAGGACTACCTGCTCTTTCCGCACCTGACCGTTATCGAGAACGTGGCCTTCGGGCCCCGTTCTCGAGGGGTTGCTCGCGATGAAGCCCGCGAACGTGCATCCTCGTGGTTGCAGCGATTCGGGGTTCACGATCTCGCGCAGCGTCGCCCGTCCGAACTGTCGGGAGGTCAAGCGCAACGTGTGGCACTCGCCCGCGCTCTCGCCGCTGAACCCGACGTGCTGCTCCTCGATGAACCCCTCGCGGCGCTCGACGTGGAAGTCCGCGACGAGGTGCGCTCCGAGCTGCGTCGTCACCTCCGCGAGTGGGGTGGGATCGCGGTGCTCGTCACCCACGATGCGGCCGACGTGCGCTCGCTCGCGCACGACGTCATGGTGCTCGAACGCGGCAGGGTGACGCAGCGCGGGACGCTCGACGGGCTGCGGCGGCATCCGGCGACCGACTACGTGCGTCGCCTGACGGGCGCCCAGTCCGAATAGGGTGAACGGATGGATGCCCTGCAACCCGGTCTCGGACCGATCCGCTCCGCGACCTATCTCCCCGCAGAGCCCACCGACGTTCTGTGGGGGAGTCTTCCGTGTGAGCAGGACACTCCGGTGCTCTCGATCGACCCCGGTACCGAGGTCACGATCGACACGATCAGCCACGAGGGGATCCTCGAGGATCAGGGCCGTGACCCCGTCGCGTTTTTCGGTCGCTACGGTGTGCCGCGCGAGCTGGTGCTCGATGACGCGGTGGCGCTCGCCGCATCCGACCGCTCGCGAGGTGATCGGGGGCCGCACGTTGTCACGGGGCCGATCCGGGTTGCTGGCGCGCGCCGCGGCGACCTCCTGCGTATGACGGTTGTCGAGACCCTGCAGCGGGTGCCCTACGGCGTCGTCTCCAACCGTCACGGACGAGGCGCGCTGCACGGTGAGTACCCCGTGCGGCAGGAGACGGTGAGTGTTTTCGCCGGGGTGGATGGCGAGCACGGCACACTCCCGCGCACGCTCGGTGACGATCACACCGTGCGATTCCCGCTGGCACCGTTCCTCGGCATCATGGGTGTCGCGGTCGCCGGCGATGAACGGCCGCACTCCGTGCCGCCGGGGCCGCACGGGGGCAACATCGACATCAACCTCATCACCGAGGGTGCTTCGCTCTACCTTCCCGTGCAGGTCGACGGAGCGCTCGCGTACATCGGCGACCCGCACTTCGCGCAGGGTGACGGCGAGGTGGCGCTTACCGCCATGGAAGCTTCACTGCGCGCGACCATCCGGTTCGAGGTTGTCGCGCACGAGGATGCGATTCGGGAGTTCGGCGAGCTCGTCGGGCCGCTCGCCGAGACCAGCGAATACCTCATTCCGACGGGAATGAACGAGGACCTCGATATCGCCGTTCAGGATTGTGTGCGCGCGGCAATCGCGCTCCTCCGTGCTCGATTCGGGATGGATGCCGAGCACGCGTACGCGTACCTGAGCGCCGCGACGGACTTCAACATCAGCCAGGTCGTCGACCTCGTCAAGGGTGTGCACGCCCGGATCAGGGTGGCCGACTTTGGGTGACGTACTGCAGGCATTCTGGCGCTATGAGCGCGCGCTCATGGCCAACGACCTGGTGGAACTGGACGCGCTGTTCGCACCCGGCCCTGACACACTTCGCGGCGACGCGGCGGGCATCCTTGTCGGCCACGATGCGATCAGCGACTTCCGTCGAGGCCGGGGCGGTGCCCCGCTGCGGGAGATCCTCCATGTGGAGGTCCGGGAGGTCTCGGATGATGCGGCGCTCGTCATCGCGGTAACGGCTCCGCGCACGGGCGGGCGCGGTCAGCAAACGCAACTGTGGCGCCGCATCGACGGTGACTGGAAGGTCACCGCGGCGCATGTGTCCCTGCCGGTACCCGCGATCGATTCGCGGATCTGGAGGGCAGCCGGGGCACCCCTCGTGCCTCCAAGCGGTGAGGGACCCTTGGCGGGGGAGTCCGTCGCGGTGAAGGACCTGTTCGCCGTTGGGGGTTATGCGGTCGGCGCGGGCAATCCGGTGTGGCTGGCCGAGGCATCCGTCGAGTCCGCAAACGCGACGGCAGTGCAGCAGTTGCTCGACCACGGAGCGAGCGTTGCCGGCATCGCCCAGACGGATGAGTTCGCGTATTCGATCGCGGGGCAGAACTCGCACTACGGCACGCCACCCAGCCCTGCCGTTGTGGGCGGACTGCCAGGAGGGTCGACAAGCGGCCCGGCCTCGGCGGTTGCGCTCGGACAAGCGAGCATCGGCCTCGGAACTGACACGGGAGGGTCGATTCGTGTTCCCGCCTCGTACCAGGGGTTGTGGGGCCTCCGCACGACTCACGGAGCAGTCTCCGCAGAGGGGCTGCTGCCGCTCGCACCCACGTTCGACACGGTCGGATGGCTCACACGCAACGCCGCGTCCCTCAAGGGCGCCGCCGGTGCGAGCCTGCGCGAGCACGCGGCGGCGGGAGACTTCGTTGTCGCGCCAGACCTGCTCGAGCACGCGACTCCGGACGTGCGCGCCGCGTTCACGGCCGCAGTCGGTGAGCACGAACGAATCGACATCGGAGACGCCAGCGAGCTACTCTACATCTTCCGCAGCGTGCAGGCGGCGGAGGCGTGGGCCACGCACGGTGCCTGGGTGTCGGCGCACCCGGGAGCTCTGGGACCGGATGTCGCGGGGCGCTTCGCCGCGGCAGCACTCGTCACCGCCGAGCAGGAGTCGTCGGCGCGCTTGCGACTCGCGGAGGCGCGTGCACGTCTGGACGAGGTGCTCGGCGATCGCGTGCTGCTTCTGCCATCGGCATCCTCGATCGCCCCCAGCGCTGTGACCGACGCCGCGACCGTTGAGGCAACCCGTCAGGGAACGATGCGTCTCACCTCCGTTGCCGGCATCACGGGGAGGCCCGCGCTCAGCGTGCCGCTGCTCTCGGTGCCGCAGTCGGGTGCACTGCTTCCCGCACCCGTCGGGTTGTGTCTCGTGGGGCCACGGCACAGCGAGATCGCCCTCATCGCCCTGGGCGAGCAACTGCTCGAGTCGTCGAGCCGCTCCTGACCGACCGCCCGCCGCGCCCCGCCCGCGCTGCCTTCCCCGCTCCGACACGCCTGCGCTGCCTGCCCGCCCGACCCGCATTTCACTCTTCTCCGGAGGGTTGCGCGCGGGCACCCTGATGGGGCGCGAATGTGCGCGTTACAGGTGTGACTTCAGCCCGAAAGCTCCGGAAAAGTGCGCGAAAAACGCACGAGGGGCACGCTGGTGCTTCCGCGTGGCATCCAAAATGTTGATCTCAGTAACATTCCCGTAGCACGCGCCGCATACGATGGGGCCATGTCAGCCGAGCCCATCAATCCTCCGCCGCGACTGCTGATGGGCCCTGGCCCGATCAACGCCGATCCTCGTGTTCTGCGGGCCATGTCCGCACAACTCGTCGGTCAGTACGACCCCGCGATGACGGCATACATGAACGAGACCATGGAGCTCTATCGCGGAGTGTTTCGCACGCAGAACGAGGCGACTCTCCTCGTGGACGGCACGAGCCGGGCGGGCATCGAGGCGGCGCTGATCTCGCTTCTCGAGCCGGGCGATGTTGTGCTCGTTCCCATCTTCGGTCGGTTCGGTCACCTGTTGCGTGAGATCGCCGAACGCGCCCAGGCCGACGTGCGAGTGATCGAGCGTGAGTGGGGCACCGTTTTCACGCCGTCCGAAATCGAGGCCGCGATCATCGAGCACAAACCGAAGCTCCTCGCGGTTGTCCACGGCGACACGTCGACGACCGTCGCCCAGCCGCTCGATGAGCTGGGGGAACTCTGCCGAAAACACGGCGTGCTTCTCTACACGGATGCCACGGCCTCCCTCGGCGGCAACACATTCGAGACCGACCAGTGGGGCATCGACGTCGTGACAGCCGGCCTGCAGAAATGTCTCGGCGGCCCGTCGGGAAGCGCGCCGATCACCCTGTCGGCAGCGGCCGTGGATGTTGTGAACTCTCGCAAATCGGTGGAGGCGGGCATCCGGGCCGAGGGTGACGCCGTCAGCGCCCACCCGGTGCGCAGCAACTACTTCGACCTCGGTCAGATCCTCGACTACTGGGGCCCGCGGCGGCTCAACCACCACACCGAGGCGACGAGCATGCTCTACGGCGCCCGAGAGTGCGCGCGACTGCTCGTCGAGGAGGGTCTCCCCAACGCCGTCGAACGTCATCGGCTTCACGGCGCAGCGATGGTCGAGGGGCTCAGAGCCCTGGGCTTCGAGATCTTCGGCGACCAATCGGTGCGCATGAACAACGTCGTCGGCGTATATATCCCGGACGGCATAGACGGCGACGCAGGGCGAGCAACCATGCTCGAGGACTTCGGTATCGAGATCGGTACTTCGTTCGGACCCCTCCACGGCAAGGTGTGGCGTGTGGGCGTCATGGGCTACAACACGCGACGGGATGCCGTGCTCACGACTCTCGCAGCGCTCGAGAACGTCCTCAGCCGTGGTGGAGTCACGGTGACGTCGGGCGCGGGTGTCGGAGCGGCGGTCGACTTCTATGGGTGACGCCCAGCGTGTGATGGATCGCAGCAACGAGCTCGCTGCGATCTCGGCCGACCCCGACCATCTCGTTCGAGTGCACCTCACACCCGAACACAAAGCAGCCAACGAACTCGTCGCGTCGTGGATGGAGGAGGCGGGACTGTCCACGTGGCAGGATGCCGCGGGCAACCAGTGCGGGCGACTCGAGGGCCGTGAGCCGGACCTGCCAGCGCTCCTCCTCGGCTCGCACATCGACACGGTCCCCGATGCCGGACGCTACGACGGGATGCTCGGTGTGCTGCTCGCGATCGAGGTTGTCGCGCGGCTGCGTGATCGGGCATCCGAACTTCCATTCGCCATCGAGGTTGTCGCCTTCAGTGATGAGGAGGGCACACGCTTCGGCAACGCACTCATGGGCAGTAGGGCACTGTCCGGCCAGTGGGACGACGAGTGGTGGGATCTGCGGGACGAGGACGGCATCTCCCTCGCGGAAGCCTTCGTCGACTTCGGCCTCGACCCCGCGCGACTGCCGGGCGCCTTCCGTCGGCCCGAACAGTTCGTCGGGTACCTCGAAGCGCACATCGAGCAGGGTCCGTGGTTGGAGGATGCCGATCGAGCGCTCGGTGTTGTCACCTCCATCGCGGGCGCTCGCCGGTTCGAGTTCACGATGATCGGCAAGGCTGGCCACGCTGGCGGCTCGCCCTATGACCGCCGCCGCGACGCCCTCGTCGGGGCGAGCGAACTCGTGGTCGAGATCGAACGCATCTCCAAGGAACGCCACGTCATCGGCACCGTCGGCAAACTCGAGGTGCTCCCGGGCGGCGTCAACGTCATCCCGGGACGGGTCGACTTCAGCCTCGATCTGCGCGCGGAGTTCGACGACGATCGGGACGAGGCGCTCCGAGCTATCCGTGAGGCGGCGAAGGAGATCGCCGCGCGACGGCGGCTCGAGTTCCATGCGGAGGAGATGTACCGCGCTGACGCCGTGATGTGCGACCTGGATCTCCGGAGTGCGGTTGAGGCGGGCATCCGGGCGACGGGTGATGCGGAGCCGATGGCGATGTGGAGCCGAGCCGGACACGACGGGATGGCCGTGGTGGCGGTTGCACCGATCGCAATGCTGTTCATCCGGTGCAAAGGTGGTGTGAGCCACCACCCCGACGAGTCGGTCACGAAGGCCGATGTTGCGGTGGCGCTCGACGCCTACGAGGCCGCCGTTCTGGAACTCGCAAAGCAGCGCTGATCTCCGCACCCCGCATTCCACTGCACCCCAACTCCCGACTCCCGACTCCCGGGTCCCGGTTCCCGGCCCCGACTCCACTCGGCCTCATTTCCCTCTTCTCCGGAGGGTTCATTTTCACAGCCCCGGGTTTCAGCCGACGTAGCTGTGGCTGGAGTGATCCAGGGTCGAAAGCTCCGGAGAAGTGCACGATAACGAGCGGTGAGGCCGCGGGTGGGAGAGAGCGTGACCCTAGGCAGTGTCCACGTCGGTACCGTCCCAGAGGTCGGCGCACTCGATCTCCTCGACCCCGTTGTCGACGAGGTAGGCGCGGGCACCGCGGTCGCCGTCCAGCCTTTCGGCCGCCCGGCGAACATGGTCGCGTCCGAGGAGCACCGGATGCCCGGGCCGGCCGTCGTACGTCGCTTGTCGCAGCACGCCCGGCCACGACTGGTGCACCACCCGCTCGACGACGGACCGAGGTAATCCGGGCAGGTCAACGAGGGTCACGAGCGCGGCATCCGTGCTCGGCACCGCGGCAAGGCCCGCGCGAAGCGACGCCGACAGTCCGCGCTGCCAGTCCTCGGCGATGACGGTGTGCACGAAGCCCGGCACGGGTGCCTCCGGTGCCGCGCCGAGCACAACAACGATGTCCTCGGTGGCTGCCCGGAGCGCGTCCACCGCGAGCTCGATCCATGGTGTGCCGTCGTCCGCGCGTCGCAGAGCCTTCGGGCCGCCCGCGCGTGTGCCCGCACCGGCGGCGAGCACGATTCCGGTGATTCCCGCCATGCGTACAGTTATACCCATGAGCCTGAACGTCTCCGACACCGCACTACGGGAGGGGCTCGCCGCGAGCCTTGCCGTGCCGAGATGGGTGGAGGATGTCGCATCCGCTGCCCCCTTCGACGACCTCGCCGCGCTGCTAGCCGCGGCCCATGCGGCGGCCACTCCGCTGTCGCCCGCCGAGATCGACGAGGCGATAGCCCACCACCCCCGCATCGGCGAGAAGCCGAAGGGGGAGGGCACCTCGCAGTCCTTCAGCCGCGCGGAGCAGGGCAGCGACACCGAGTTCGCCGAGGAGATCGCTGCGGGCAATCGCGCCTACGAGGAGCGCTTCGGTCGCGTGTTCATCATCCGCGCGGCTGGCCGCGGTCGGGCCGAGATTCTTGCCGAGCTCACCCGCCGACTCGAGCTCGACAACGATACGGAACTCGCGATTGTTGGCGAGCAATTGCGCGACATCGCGTTGCTGCGGTTGGAGAAGCTTTTCGGAGAGGATGCCGCATGAGCCACGTCACCACTCACGTGCTGGATGCCGCACTGGGCCGCCCTGCTGAGGGCATCCCGGTTGTGCTGTCCGGACCCGACGGTGAGATCGCCCGCGCCGTCACCAACCCGGACGGGCGCGTGCCCGACCTCGGCCCCGAGTTGCTCGCGGTGGGGGACTACCGTCTCGAGTTCGAGACGGGACTGTACTTCGCGGCATCCGGAACCGAGACGTTCTACCCGCGAGTGACGGTCGACTTCGTCATCGCCGATGCGGAATCGCACTACCACGTGCCCCTGCTGCTGAGCCCGTTCGGCTACAGCACCTACCGCGGCAGCTGACCTCCGTCCCCTCCGTGAGGTGCCCAGTTCGGTGGGTATTTTCGCAACCGAACCCACCGAAGTGGGCACCTCACGGGCGGAACGGGGTTCCTAGAGCACCGTGAACCGGAGCGCGTGAGCGTCGAGCACCCCGCGCTCGACCAGCCGCGATCGCACCGCCTCGTACTGCTCGATGAGGCGATCGGATGCCCCGCCCTCCACAACGACGAGGGCCCGCACGGGCGCGTCCCGAATCGGCACTAGCGCAGCACGGAGTCCGAGGTGGCGGCGGGCCGCGGCAATCTGCTCCGCCCCCTCGAGTGCGAAGAGTTCGACGTCGACGTGCGCCTGGGCCGCCGCGAACCGCAACTCTGGAGCGCGTGCGCCGTACACCCGCACAAGCTGGAGCCTCCCGTCGTCGACGGTGACGGCATCCGGGGCCGACGAGAAGAACGGGGCACCACCGGCGACGGGGGCCGGGAGCAGGGCATCCTGCACCGCCACAACCGGGGTGGTTTCGGTGAGTGGGCCGGTCAGGAGCGGAGCGTACTCCTGCGTGATCATGGCGCTGTCGGCGAGGGCGGCCACGGAGAACCGTGCGCGGGCCGCGGTCTCGTCGAGCGCGCGGGTGAGGAAGCCGAGCGCACGGGTGACCGGTACCGCGGCGGCCGAGTTCGGGTGCCACGCTGAGTCGAGGGTGGAGGTCGCGAGTTTGTTGAGTGGCCGCCGCGCGCTGATCTGAAAACGCACGGGAGACCAGTCGATGTCGACGAGTCCGACCGTGCCACTGACGATGCGGGCGCGATGCATTTGCGCCTTCGGGTCCGACCACAGGTGCAGGTCTGCGCGGGGGCCCTGCTCGAGCACCCACGCAGTGAGCGGATTCAACGGTCCGCCCGTGCTGAACGCCGCCACGAAGTCATCCGAAGGCACACGCGCCCACACTCTGGTGCCCTCGATGACGTTCACCCATCCAGCATGAGCGACGGCGGCCCGGCGTGACGCGATCGGAGTCAACCTTTACGACCGAGTAACCACGAAGTAACAGGGCCGAAACAGCCCGGGCGGACAGTAGTACCTGTCACTTGGTGTTCTGGGAGCCTCGACTAGCTCGAGCCATGACCGGAAGACGGGAAGTGCGCGATCGATTTCGATCGCTCATGACCGACTTGCGTTCAAAGGAATCCCCATCATGGTTTTCTCCGTTCCCGCCATCGACATTTCTCCCTACATCTCCGGTTCCCCCGATGATGCGGCCGCTCGGGCCGCCGTCGCCGAGCAGTTCGCCGCAGCCTGCCGCGAGGTGGGTTTTGTGCAAGTGCACGGGCACGGTATCCCGTCGGAGATCATGGACGGTCTCGCCGCGGCATCCGACTCATTCTTTGTCGGCCTCGAGCCCGAGGAGAAAAAGCAGTATCAGACACCCCCGGGCATCAATCGCGGATACTCGCCGCCCAAGTCGGAGGCGACGAGCCTCAGTCTCGGGGTGGAGCCAGCGAACAAGATGAACGACTTCTTCGAGGCGTTCAACGTTGGCCTCACGATCGACGACTACGACTCGAGTGATCTTCTGGAAGAGCAGTATCAGCAGAATGTGTGGCCGGAGCTCCCGCTGTTCCGTGAGCGCGTCGAGGCTTACATGCAGCACGCACGGGCCGTGTCACGCACGCTCATGACGTTGAGCGCCGATGCTCTCGGTCTGCCGAGCGATTTCTTCGACGCGGCCTTCGACCGGGCGACCGGCACGATGCGCATGAACAACTACGCGCTCACACCCGGCATGAATGTGACCCTCGACGGCGAATTGCGCGGCATGGGTGAGCACACCGACTTCGGGGTGATCACGCTCCTGTGGGCCGATCGGGTCAAGGGACTCCAGGTGCTCGGCTCGGATGGCGGATGGCACGACGTGCAGCCCGACGAGGGTGCGTTGCTCATCAACCTCGGTGACATCACCGCACGGTGGACCAACGAGCACTGGATGTCGACGCTGCACCGCGTCAAGCCTCCCGTGATCGACGGCACGATCATCCGGCGTCGCAGTGTCGCCTACTTCCACGGCTGCAACTGGGACGCCATCGTCGCCCCGCTACCCGAACTGCTCGAGGAGGGCGAAGCACCGCTCTACGCGCCCGTCACGGCCACCGAACACATGCGTGCGAAGCTCGCAGGCTCCCGGGCTGGCGTGCTCAACACGAACGCCGAACGTGAGAGCGCACGCGTCAAGTCGGCTCACTAGTCACCGAACGAAGGGCACACACCATGAGTGCAGCAGCATCGCAGGGCCCTCGCGTCGATATCGGCGCCGTTGGCAAGAAGTACGGCACGGGGGATCGCGCGGTGGAGGCGATCGGTTCGATCGACCTGCAGCTTCGACCGGGAACCACCACGGCACTGGTCGGGCCGTCGGGTTGCGGTAAGTCGACGCTCTTGCGTATCGTCGCGGGACTCGATCACCCGACGTCAGGAACGGTGACGATCGACGGTGAAACCCCGGACGCGTACCGCAAACGCGGCGACATCGCTGTGGCATTTCAGGACCCCGCCCTCCTGCCGTGGCGCAGTATCGAGTCAAACCTTGCGCTCGCGCTGCGTCTGACCGGACGCCCCGCGAACCCCGCTCGCATTGCCCACCTGCTCGACCTCGTCGGACTCGGCGGCTTCGAGCGCTCGCGACCAGCGCAGCTCTCGGGAGGGATGAGGCAGCGTGCTGCGATCGCACGCTGCCTCGTCACCGAACCCCGGTTGCTGCTCCTCGATGAGCCATTCGGCGCAGTGGATGAACTCACCCGACGTCGCCTCAACCTTGAGTTGCCCACGATCTGGCAGAGCCAGCCGACCACCACCCTGCTCGTGACCCACTCGATCACCGAAGCGGTGCTCTTGAGTGACGAGATCGTGGTGCTGAGTCCCCGGCCCGCCGGCATCATCGCGCGTGTGGAGGTCGACATCGAGAAACCTCGGCGGGCCGACCACCTCACGAGTCCCGAATTCGTCGACCTCGTCGCTCGAGTCGAGCACCACCTCGGCATCGACACGGCGACGGCCGCGATCCCCGCCGCATGACCGCATCACCCGAGTTCCACCGCACTGCCCCGCACCATCGCACCGCCCCGCACCACGACCTGTCACCCACGAAAGGCGCACCCATGGATGCCACCGCAGCAACAACCCCGCACCAACCAGCACCCCGTTCCCGACGCCGCATGGCGTTCGCCGCACTCGCCATGACGGCGAGCGCGGCTCTGCTCGCCGCGTGCGCGGCACCGGCGGAGACATCCGAGTCCACCGTCGATGACAGCCCCGTGCGCTTCGCCGTGAACTGGGTTCCCGACGTCGAGTGGGCCTCGCTGTATGTCGGTGAGAGCGAAGGTTACTTCGAGGACGAGGGTGTATCGATCGAGATCGTTCACGGAGGACCGAACACCCCGGCCGTCGCCCAGGTGCTCGCCGCAGGCCAGGCCGACATCGGTATCGCCTCCGACGAGCTCCAGCTCATCAAAGCCAACGAGGAGGGTGCCGACTACGTCGTGATCGGTGCGATGTACCAGCAGTCGCCCTCGTCCTACACGTGGCTGAGCTCCACCGACATCTCGACCGCCGAGGATCTCGTCGGCAAGCGCATCGGCGGAATTCAGGGAGACCAGATCCGCATCGACGCCCTGTTCAAGATCAACGATCTGCCCGTCGACTACACCTTCGTTCCGATGGGGTACGACCCGCAGCCCCTCGTCGACGGCGAGGTGGACGTGATCACGTCCTACGCCACCAACCAGCCCATCCAGTTGCGACAGGCGGGCACGGAGGTTACCGACCAGACCTTCTCCGAGTTCGGTCTGAAGGCTTACGGCGACGTCATCTTCGCCTCGCGCGCCTACCTCGAGGAAAACGAGGACAAGGTCATCGCGGCCCTCCGCGCCCTCATCAAGGCCACCGAGGCGAACATGGCCGACCCGTCGGTTGCCGTCGACCTCACGGTCAACGAGTACGCCGTCGACGGAGGCCTCGACGAGACCTTCGCGACGGAGGCGAACGACGGCTACATCTCCTTCATCGAGAACGACTTCACGGCCGCCAACGGCATCCTCATGGTCGACCCGGAGTACATGGAGAACGAGGTCTTCGCCGGCTACCTCGCCGCCGGTGAGACCGACCTGCCGGATGTCGCGGACTTCGTCGACACCTCCTACATGGAAGCCGCGCACGCGCAGTAGACCATGAAGATCACCGCCGTCACCCCCGTCATTCTCGGATACCGCAAATCGGATCCGCCGATGTCGCGCAGCTTCGCGCTCGTGCGCATCGACACCGATGCCGGAATCACCGGGTGGGGCGAGGCGAGCACCAACTGGGGTCACAGTTACCCCACGGTGTTCGCGGCAGCGGTGAGCGACGTGTGCGCGTCCGCACTGATCGGGCAGGAGCCCCGGTCGGTGCGGGCGCGCCTCGCCGACCTGCACACGAGGATGGACGGGTACCTCGGGTGGGAGGGTCTCACCTCGCAGACCATCGGCGCCATCGAGATGGCCCTGTGGGACATCCTCGGTCGGTCGGTGAACGCGCCCGTGTGGCAGCTTTTGGGCGGCGGCGGGGGAGCGATTGACCTGTACGGCACAGGAACGACCATGTTCGAGGCATCCGCCGGCTGGCATGCTGCCTACTTCGATCAGGCGATCACGGCGGGATTCGGTGCCGTCAAGGTGCGTCTCGGCCGTACGCGTGAGGCAGACGTCGATGTTGTGCGTGAGGTTCGGCGCCACGTTGGCGACGGGGTGCGGATCGGCGTGGACTCCTACTGGTTCCACGACGCGCGCTCCGCTCTCGCGCTCGCGGAGGACCTCGCCGAGCTGGGGGTTTTCTTCTTCGAGGAGCCGCTACCGCAGTACCGCACGGCAGAGCTCGCCTGGCTCGCCGAACGCAGTCCCGTGCCGATCGCCGTGGGAGAGCGGGTCTTCTCCGCTCGTCAGTATGCGGAGTTGGCGCGCACGCGGGCCGCCGGGGTGTTTCAACCGGATGCCTCGATCTGCGGTGGACTCCTCGAGTGCCTCGACATCGCGGCGCTCGCCGCCCGCGAGGGAATTCCCGTCTACCCGCACGTTGGCGGCCCGACGGCCATCGGCCTGTCCGCGAACCTGCAGTGGGCGAGCGCGGCGGGGGTGCCCCTCCTCGAGTACGACATCGACCCGCACCAACCCCTCGTTGACGACCTCGCGCCGTCACTCTCCCTGGCCGCAATTAGCGGTGGGATGCTCGCACCACCGACCGGGCCTGGTCTCGGCGTCGAGGTGCCCGATGACATCGCCGAGCGATACCCGTACCAACCCGGCGAGACCTACACCGACGTCTTTCCGCAGCACGAACGCGGAACAGGAGCACCAGCATGAACGAGATCGCCAGCACGGTTTCTCCCGTGTTCGTCAGAAGCCGAGAACCGCGAGCGCGAGTGCCATGGCGCAGCGTGCGGATGGTGGGTGCATACCTTGCGGGAGTGCTCGTGCTGCTTCTCGCGTGGGAGGTCGCCGGGCGCGCGGGACTCGCGAGCGGGTTTGTGTTGACCCCCGGCCAGGCGATCGGTACCGTGCTCGACCCCGAGTACAGCGGTCTCTACCTGCGGTCCGCCGGTGCAACGTTCTCCGCCGCGGCCACCGGGCTCGCGATCGGGGGTGTGCTGGCCGCGATCTCCGCACTCGTCGCCCACCAGATCCGCGGTCTGCGGCGCATCGTCGACCAGGTCGCGGCGCTCGCGAACTCCGCGCCCTGGGTCGCGGTCGGGCCCGTCGTGCTTGTTGTCGCCGGTCGCGAGAGTGGGCCCATCGCCATCGCGGCGCTCGCCGTGTACTTCTACTTCTTCGTCTCCATCTCCGTCGGACTTTCCGCGAGTGAAGGCTCGCTGCGGGACCTGTTCAGCTCGCTCGGCGCGTCCGGGTGGGCAACGGCGACCCTTCTGACCATTCCCCGCGCCCTGCCGTCGCTCGCCGAGGGGTTCAAGCTCGCGGCACCCGCCGCGCTCGCCGGCGCCGTGTACGGCGAGTGGTACGGGTCATCCACGGGCCTCGGTGTGTTGTTGATCTCCGGGATGCAGGGCGGTGACGTGGCACGGCTGTGGGCGGCATCCGTCATCGCCGCTGGCGGAGGCATGCTCGCGTTCGCGGTTGCGGCCATCGCCCAGTGGTTCCTGCGGCGGCGCTACGGCTACGGGATCGTCTCAAAGAGCGAACCCGACACGCGCAGCACACGCAGGCGCGTGATCACCACCGTGATCGAGGCGGCAGCCATCGCTGCAGCTCTCATCGGGATCTGGCAGTTGTGGATCACCCTGGGCAACGTGTCGCCCCTGGTCGCCCCGGGGCCGGCTCGCGTATTCGAGGACCTCGCCTCGCGGCCGGGGGAGTATGCGAACCTCGTCGGTCAAACCCTGTCGACGGCCTCCCTCGCGCTCCTGCTCGGGGTTGGCGTCGGGGTGGTGCTCGCGGTGGTCGCGCGGCTCTCCACCTTCACCTCGGGCCTGGTTGTGCCAGCCATGGTTGTGCTCACCGCCACCCCGCTCGTTGCCATGTTCCCGCTCCTCGCGCGGCTGTTCGGCTACCGCGATTCGACGGTTGTGGTGATCGCCGCGGTGCTCGTTGTGCTGCCGGCGTTCGTCTACACGAGGTCCGGACTGGATGCTGCGCTACCCCAGCACCGCGATGTGGCCAGGTCACTCGGGGCATCTGGTGCGGCCACCTTCCGGTTCATCGGACTGCCGAGCGCCCTCCCACACATGTCGACCGGATTGCGCATCGCCGCGAGCTCGGCGATCATCGCCACCGTGATCGGGGAGTCCCTCATCGGCTCGACAGGTCTCGGGGTCGAATTCACCTACCAGTACCGACTGCTCAGCATGGCGCCGGCCTTCGGTTCGGCGATCCTCATCGTTGTTTTGTCGCTGCTCGTATTCACTGTGTTCGGCTGGATCGACCGGCTGATCCACCGACGTTGGGGAGCTTGATGCCGTCAAACGCTGACATCGTCCGCGATTACCACGAGCGTGTGTGGGTGCGGGACGATCTGACCGCCATCGACGAATACTGGTCGCCCGAGGCATCTGTCGCCGTCACCGGTTTTGAGAGTTCGACCCTCGACGCGATCCGAGCGGATGTCGCCCGCTACCGTGGCGCGTTCACCGACGTCGAGGCGCACATCCTCAACCTCATCGCGGAAGGTGACAAGGTCGCCCTGCACTGGCGAACCTCTGGGCGGCACGTCGGGCCCTACGGCTCGGTCGCTGCCACCGGGCGTGTGATCACGATGGAGGGGATGGACATCTTCCGGGTGGAGGGCGGCCTCATCGTCGACTGCCAGAGCCTCTGGGATGGCCTCAGCGTCTACGAGCAACTCGGGGTGCTGCAGTACCCGGAGTAGCGGGGGTCTGCCTCGCGCCGCTCGTGAGGTGCCCACTTCGGTGGGTCCTGTTGCGAAAACACCCACAGAACTGGGCACCTCAGGGCGACCGCTCTGTCCACAGGGTGGTCGCCACGCCCCCGACTCGTGGAAGGATGCTCCAGAGGCGTCCGCCTCGTTGGGCATGGCCGCACACGCCCCATTTTCCCTAACCGAAGAATGGGTCTCCATGAAAACCTCGGCCACTTCACTGCTTCTCGCAACCATCGCGATAGTCGCTTCCCCGACGGTTGCCGCCAACGCGAGCGACACCGACCCCGTCCCGCCGGTGGTCGCCGAGGTGCTTGCTGACGCCTCGACTGAAGCGGTGCTCGACGGCACCTCGGTGCAAGTCGACACGGCAGGTGTCGCGATCGAACTTCCCGCCGACCCTTCGGAGCCAGTCGTCCTCGCAACGGATGTCGGGACCGAGGTGACCGTCGGGCTACCCGTCTCCGGGGAAGGTACCTCGCAGCTCAAGCCTGAGGACTCCGCAGTTGTGCACGACTCCGGGGACGGTTCCGAGATCATCCCGCTCGTGCGGGAAGACGGAACTCTGCAGATTCTCTCAGTGCTCGACGACGAGCGTTCTCCGACCGCATTCAGCTACCCGATCTCGGCCACCGCCGCAGTTGCTCTTGTCGAGATTCCTGGTGGCGGTGTGGCGGCAATCGACGATGCTGGCGACGCCGTGATTGAGATCGAAGCTCCGTGGGCGCTGGATTCGCGCGGCCGTGACGTCCCTACCAGATTCGCCATCGACGGAATGACCTTGACGCAGACGATCGACACCTCGTCGCTCACGCCGGACGACTTCCCTGTGGTCGCCGATCCCGCAATTACAGTGACCACGTACCAGTACTCGTACATCAACGTGAGCCGCACCTACAACTGGGCGAACAAGTCCAAGCAATTGGGAATCTGTAAAGTCCTCTCCGGTGCTGGCGGCGGAACGTGCAAGATCTCCACGAGCTACAGCGTGACGGGCAGCGCGAATGTCGACTTCGGCCTCACGGCATCGGCAGTGTCGGCAGGCATCGGGATCAGCGCGTCTCGTACTGTGACGGGAACGGTCAGCTGGACTTCGCCCAAGGCACCAGTCGGAAGCGCCTTCAAAGCCTGGTCCGTAGGCACGAGAGTTACGTACCAGATTCAGAAATGGAAGGTGACGAAGGCCGGTGGAATCACGACTCGCAAGCTCGTAGCCACGTCCTCCACTCTGAGCGCGTTCGAACCGGTGAAGGGCTTCGCGGTGGGGCAATGATGTGCGATAGCGTTCGAAGACTAACCGCCAAAGTCGCTGCCTGGACGCTCGCAATCGGCACATTGGGATCCGGTATCCGGTTTGTTGTGAGTCCGATCGTGGGTGTCTGGGTGCCGGACGATTTCGGCGAGTGGGGGGTAGTCGATCGCGACGTCACGAGCCTTGGTGTGGCCCTACTCATCACTGGCTTAGCCTTGCTTGCTGGCCTTCTGGTGTTGGAGGCATATTTCGGCATCCGCTCGACGCCACCAGACGACAGCTGAGGCCGTCGCCCAAGTGCATACCTTCCAAATGAGCAGGGGGGAGCTATGTGTGGACAGGCGGCCGATGTGACCGGACGTGATTGGTCATCGCATAGTGCGGTAGCGTGTCTCACGTGAGGGTCGCTCGTTCTTTCGGCACTCGTTGATCGTGATGTCGAGGGAGTCGCCGTGACCTTAGCCGTGATGCACGTATCTGCTCGCGTCATTTGGATGGTTGCCGCCATTTCACTCGCGCTTGGCGTAGCGGTTCCTGCCGCGTCGGCAGCGGCGGTGCCGGATGTCACACCCGGGGTGACCCGAATCTCAGGAGCCGACCGCTACGAAGTATCCGCCCGCGTCGCCCAGGAGACCTATGACCCAGGGGTTCCTGTGGTCTTCATTGCTACGGGCGTCACCTTCCCCGATGCCCTCTCGGGTGCTGCCGCGGCCGGCGCCGAAGGCGGGCCGGTCCTCCTCGTGAAGCAGAGCGCAATTCCGGCGTCGATCGCTACAGAACTCAACCGTCTAGACCCGGAGCGCATCGTCGTTCTGGGCGGCACCAACTCGGTCTCCGCGAGCGTTCAGGCCCAGCTCGCCGCCTACACCGACGGCGACGTGACGAGAATCGGCGGTGCGAACCGCTACGACGTCTCCGCAGCGATCTCCGCGACGACGTTCCCGGCGGGAGTGGCCACAGCGTACGTGGCCACAGGGTCGAGCTTTCCCGACGCCCTCTCCGGTGCGGCGCCGGCAGGTTCGTCAGGTGCCCCGGTTCTTCTCGTGAAAACCACGAGCATCCCGGCGAGCGTCGCAGCCGAACTCGAGCGGCTCGCGCCGAGCGACATCGTGGTGCTCGGCGGCACGGCATCCGTCTCGACAGGCGTTGAGACTCAGCTGGCCTCCTACACGGATGGCTCGGTCGAGCGTGTAGCCGGGGCTAATCGCTACGAGGTCTCCGCGGCTCTCTCGGCCGAGTCGTACGCGCCCGGAGTTCCGGTCGCCTATATTGCGACGGGCAAGAACTTCCCGGATGCTCTCTCGGGGGCGCCCGCGGCGGCCGCGCAGGACGGACCCGTATTACTTGTGAATCAGGACACGATCCCGGCGGGAGTGGCTCAGGAGCTGTTACGGCTGCGTCCCGCCACCATCGTTATCCTCGGGGGTTCGGCGTCGGTGCCGTCGAAGGTTGAGTCGGATCTTGTTCGGTATCTCCGCAATGCCCCGTCCGACGTGTGTGGACCTACCGAGTCAGATGTCATGTGGAGTGGCACTGTCACGGTGAGTTGCTTCACGTTTATCGGGCAGCAGACGAAGCTCACCATTCTGAGCGGCACCACAATCCTCATTGAGGAAGACGCAAGGCTGACAATCGGAGGTGAGCTCGTCATACCAGACGGCTCAAGCGGCATTCGAGTCATCGGCCCCGGTGCGGATGGCCTGCCACAATATCATTATCATTTCGACGTGTGGGGTCGGGCCGAAAACATCCAGGGTGTGGCCTTTACGGGCGTCACTGTTCAGTTCAACTCCGGCGTCCAGTCACTCAGTGAGAGTACGTTCGAAGACTCCGCCGTGAACTACGCCGGAGATGGACCGATGTACAGCAACCGATTCGTGGGAACGCCCCTTCGATTGCGGCATTGGGACTTGGCGAATGCCCCATTCGACGGACCCGAAGCGAACTCATTCGCGGGTACCGAGGCAGAACGTACAGTAATGCTCTACGCGACGGTACTCACGGAGGCAACGCTGTCGCCGGCATCCGGTGCGCTATTCAGCGGCCACGTTGACGTTTTCGGCGGAACTCTCAATGTGTCTCCGGGTACTCAATTCGTCGATGTTTCGATCAAAGCTTGGGGCACCCTTTCCATCCTCGGCACTGAGGACGATCCCGTCGTATTCGAGGGCACATCCAGCAACTCATCGTCCTTGCCCGGTCAGATCGAGCTCGGTGGCGATGTCACCATTCGCCATGCCCGGTTCGGTCAGTCAACCCTGCCAGCGGTTTACAACTCTTCGATGTCTCCAGCATCGCTCACGATCTCCGATTCGTATTTCGAGGCACCTCTCGTGCTGAGGGGCTTTGCAGGTCGGCCGGTCATCGAGCGGAACACATTTGCGAGCGTTCTCGCTCCAGATCCTCAGGGCGGGCCGAACGATACCAAGCCGTTGCCGATGCAGCTCCAGGTCGACGACCTATCTGGGGTCGTGCTTGATGGAGGGGAAAATTCCAACGTGTTCGAGGAGAGCCCGTTCACGCAGGTCGTCAACTTCAACGGCGAAATTGCGGCTGAAAGCTCGATGACCCTCTCGCCTGATACTGGCGCGGTATACGCCGGCCTTATCCAAGTTGCGGGAACCTTGCATGCTCAACCTGGGACTGTGTTCAAAGGCGCGCGCATTCGCGTGGTCGAACTGGGCAGCATCGACCTTGCGGGGTCGAGTTCTAAGCCAGTCGTCTTTACCGACTACGCTGATGACTCCATTGGAGAGGACTCCAGCAGGTGGGATGAGTTCCCAGTCTGGGAAGACAACGTTCTCAACGAAAGAGCATGGGTGGATTTCGACGGTCTGCGATCGTGGTCACCGCACCTTTTTACCGTTCCTTCACGAATCAGCTTCACTGAGTTTCGAAATGCGGCCTACGCGATCGAGCTGGGGCAGCGATCACAAGTCGATATTCGCGATTCCCGATTCACCAACGTCCAGACTGTTGTTGAAGCTCCGTTGCGCGAGTGGCAGCCCGAGTCGATGCCCGAATCGCCCTGGCAGCATCTCCCCTGCCTTCCCCCATTCTCGTCGGTGGCGACGATTGAACGGACTTGGTTCGGGGATTCTGGCAAGGCAGCAATCGATGGCGATCCGGAAGCACTCGTTCTAGCCCTAGGCACGGGCCCGTTGCCCCAGGCTTACCCAGATGGCGCACTCAGCTCTGTACAGCGAGCAGCGCTAGAAGAACAGTGGAACGCAATCATGTCCAGCACCGCGGCGCTGGAATCGGGGTCGTCCGGGCAGTCTTCCTATCTAGTTCCGTGGGATACGTACACGTGCCACACGCCCAGCGGTACCATCCAGTTCCCCTGGCTCCCGGTGCGCATCACCGAAACCCTCGCGCCGTCTTTCTGATAGCTCAGTAGTCCGTGCGCTCCGCGTTCGCGAGCCAGGCGTCGAAGGGTGCTGCCGCGTTCGCGGGGCGCACGGCGTCGATCGTGACGTCCCACTCGGAGCGGGGGCGTGCGAAGAGTTCGTAGAACTCGCGGTCGTCGAAGCCACCTCGGGCCGCGTCATCCCGATCCGCTGCGAACACGACGCGATCGACCCGCGCCCAGAGCGCTGCCGACAAGCAGAGCGGGCACGGCTCGCACGACGTGTAGAGGGTGGCGCCAGCGAGCGAGAAGTCACCGATGGCCTGGCAGGCGGCCCGGATGGCGGTGACCTCCGCGTGAGCGGTGGGGTCGAGGTTCGCGGTCACGCGGTTCTGGCCTTCGGCCAACAGTTCGCCGTCGCGGACGATGAGCGCGCCGAATGGGCCGCCGCCAGCAGCAACGTTCGCAACTGCGAGCTCGATGGTGCGCGCAATCCACTCGGCGTCGGTGCTTGCCGATGCCGTGCTCACGCGAGCCCCGCAGACGGCAGCCAGGCGTCGCCGGCGGGGGGAGCGTCATCCGTCGTCACGGTCGCTTCGATGAGACCGTACGGGCGGTCATCCGCGTGGAAGACCTCGCCGTTGTTCTCGATGCCGAAGCGCTCGAGATCGTAGAGGAAGTGGTGCTTGTTGGGTGCTTTCAAGCGCACCTCAACGAGCTCCGGCACGGCTTCGATCGCTGCTTTGCCCATGTGCCAGAGGGTCTGCTGAAGCGCCAGCGACTGCACGATCGCGAACTGCTCGACCATCGCCTGCTTGATGGTGTCGTAGGCAGTGTTCCAGTCGGCGGGCACCGCACCGAAGCGCCATTCCGCGACGAGGGATGTCGCCATCACCCGGTCGTGCGTCGGTTCAAGTGTCGTGAACTCATCCACGAGAAAGTCGGCGAACTCGGAGCCGGTGGATTTCAGGATGACGAGATCCTTGAAGCCGCCGATGACGTGCTCGCCCGTTGCATCCACTGTGATCGCAGCGGTGCGCACCTCCTGACCTTTGCGGACCCATGTGTGGTCGTGCTCAACCCCGCCGACCGAGACGCGGTCCCAGTCGTACTGCTCGATCTCGATGCGTGCCCCCTCGACGGGCTCGACGTCGCGGACGAAGTGGCGTGCGAGCGCCAGGCCGTACGCCTCGATCGACTCGACGCCCTCCGTCTTCGCGTAGGCGTACGCGGTGTTCTTCTGCGTGTCCGTCGGCAGCACGTTCGACTGATCGCCGACGAGGTAGGCGGGTTCGAAGGGCCCGCGCAGCGCCGTGGTCACATTGATGTCGCGAATCTCGTGCCGAGGGGTGTCGCGCACGAACCGCACGATGCGGTTCTCCGCCTTGCCGTATTGATTGCCGCCGAGGATGATTCCCATCCCCGGATTCTCTCAGCCCGATGTGACGGCGGTGTTACCCGGTCCCCCTTAAGGCGGACAAGCGAGCGGATTTCAGCGATTTCGCGTCATGAGAGCTCCGAAGCCCCCTCTCATCTGCGTTGCCGGGAACCGCATCCCTGCGCCCTGACGAAAGGTGTGGGATGCGAATCCTCTCGACGCTCGTGCTCGTTGTCGCCGCTCTGGCGCTCCCAGTAACGGCGCCCGCAACGGCGGCCGAACCGGTCTGTTCCGAGCTTGTCTCCTCTGCCCCGTGCGATTCCGACCGCGATGGGTTCAGCGACAGTCTTGAGAAGAAGGTCTGCGGCACGGCGACGTGTGCGACGGGTCGGGAAGACGAGGACTCGGACGGAATTCCCGACACGAGCGAGTTCATCGTGTGCGGTGAGGCGACGTGTGCTGAACCGGAGATCGACACCGACAAGGACGGCATACCGGACTTCGCCGAGATCTACGTGTGCGGTGAGGCATCCTGTTCGACCGGCCGGGAGGACAGCGACGGCGAAGGCATCGGCGACTGGGTCGAGTTTGTCATCTGCGGCAATCGAGCGTGCGCTAATGGCACTGAAGACTTCGACGCGGACGGAGTCTCGGATGCCTGGCAACTCGCGGCGTGTGTCGTGAAGTACGACATCACGACCGCCGGGAGAATCGTCGTCGACGAAGACTCCGACGGCGAGGTCATCACCGTTCGCGAGGTCACCGAGCGCGATGTCCTGCAGTGGTGGCCCCTGATCCCGGCGATCGGACTCTTCGCGATCGGCCTCGGATTCTTCATTGCCGCGATGCGCCGCCGCCAGGCTGAGGACGAGCCCATCGAGGATTCCACCGAGCTGCTGGGCCTGAACCAGTGAGGCTCGGGCGTGCGGCCGTTGCGGCTACCACGATAGCCGCGATCGTTGTCGGCCTGGGAGCTACTCCGGCCTGGGCATCCGACGCGGAGCGATTGGCCTGGATGCTGCGCGATCGCACCATCGCGCAGGCCAGGGCGGCCGCCGAGTGGGAGACGGTGGATGCCGAGAACGCCCCCGCACCGGAGGAGCCGGTCGCCGAGGCGACCCTCAACCCGGGCACTCCCGTCACGGTGGAGGCGCCCGAGTTGGGTGCCACCGTCGAGTTCTCGGGCTTCGAGGTCGACGAGCAGCTGACGATCGAGGCGAGCCCGCTGCCCGAGGAGGTCGCGGCATCCGCCGAGTCGGAGCTGGCCGCGCAGGTTGTGGCCGCGCCGTTCGAGGTCACGGCGACGACGGCGGCGGGCGACGAGGTCACGGAGTTCCCGGCCGAGCCGACCTTCGATGACCCGGATGCAGCGCAGCCCGTCGTCACCGAGGTGACAGTGGATGCAGGACTTCTACAACGTCTGGCGACCCCTCTCCGACCGGCTCGAAGCAACCGCTCCACTCATCGGAGCACTCAGCGGCGCCGGAGTGCGAGCGCAACCCGGTGGCTCAATCGGTCGAGTCACCGTCGTGCCACCGGGCGCCGTTGCGCCGCCCAGAATTGGCAACTTCTCGAACCCGACGATCTCCCCCGGACCGGCCTGGGAGTGGCGGGGAGCGCCAGGAAGCTCGCCGGGCGGAGCCAACGGTGCATGGTTCAATCCCACGACGCGCGAGTCACTGCATCCGGACTTATCGCACCCTGCGCCGATCGGGCCGCACTGGGATTGGAAGTCTCCGGATGGTGTGCAATATAGGGTCTACGAAGATGGGAGGATCGTTCCGAAATGAACCTCGATGTGAGTGCTTCTGAGTGGCTCCTCGATTCCTTGGGGAGGGGGTCGGGATTCTCGGTCGGCCTTCGGGATCTGCGACCAGTCGTCCGCTCTTGGACGTTCATCGGGGCAGGGTCTTTGCCTACATCTGGGTTCAGTGATGTAGGGCGGGGGGTGTCCCCAGCGCTCAACGTCACTTTGCTCGCGAACTATCTGGCGACGATCCCCGGTGCAGTTCTCCTGGTCGAGGACATGCTCCTGCGAAAAGATGATGGCCCCGAAGGTCAAGTTCACTTTTCGGGAGAGATTGGTCTCAGGGAGGTCCCGATCTCGGAGGGCGCTCAAGCGATCGTCGCAGCGACGTCCTGGATGAGCAACTCAGTTGTCCTCTCGTCTCCGACAGAGGTTTCGGGTGGCGCTGTGTTGGATGAGCAAACCAGTCTGCGTATCTATGACGAGATCAATGTCGTCATCACGAGCGTCTTCGATGCGGAAGCGTATATTGCCTTCGAAATCACTCTGCTCTCCAGGAACAGTCGACGATTTTGAGTTTGTGCTGAGCATGGCCTCTCGTAGAGCGCTGGGAGCTACCAGATCTCGCATCGCGGGAGAACATGGGTTGTCTAGACCTGATCGGCAGACATCTCGGAGGGACGGCTCCAATGTGTTGGTTTTGTGGACTGAGCATGACCTCCCGTGTCGATTAGAGTGTGCGACTGGGCATCCGGTATGGCGCGGCCGACCAGCGATAAGTCATGGGCTATCCCCACGTGTGGGATCCGTTCGAGTCATGGACCCCACGGATTCGAAGCAAAACGGCTACGTGATGTACCAGAACTCCAACCCGACGAACCCTCAAGTAGTCAATCCGGTGACAGGACAGACTATGAAGAAGTCCGATCCGTACTGGCACATTGAGTTTGGCCCAAACGACTAGAGGACACGAAAATGACGACCACAGTTGAGCAACTGATTGAGCCGGTTGCCCTGAACAAGCTCGCATCGGAAGCGTTTCCTACCGTTGATCTTAAGGGCGGCATCTTGGACTATGCCGAACCGTTCGACGTTAGATGGCAACCATGGCGAGGTAGCGTAGCGTCGATCCTCAGGCTGGGTGACGATAACCTCAGCATCGGCGACTTTGCACTTCTCGTTTGCCGACGAGTGTCGCAGTTTTCGTACCGCACGGAGGGTCGATTTGTTACTCCAAGTTTCCGGGCGATCGGAAAGCACTCCCTCGCGGTCGGCGACGGGATCATCGCGACTTTCGACCTAGCGCGAGGCGAGTCTGTCTCGTTTGAGTGCGAGGGTGTCGTTCTCGTTACGGGCCAGGTATCGAAGCCTGGACATCCGGATGCCTATCCGGACTATAGCGAGATGGACGAGGCATACCTGTCGACGCTCCAGCAGTCCTGGGACTACGCCATCAATCCGGTTACCTTCACTTCGCTGGGGAAATGGAGTTAGGACCACGCGAGAGTTTTGGGAGGAACGTTGTTTCAGTGGCGAAAGTGAGCGCCTGGGTCAGCGCGTCTCGAGCGCAACCGCTGCCAAAGGAGTAGTTATGTATGGCCTCGATAAACACGCTGACCTCAGCTTCCTGCCAGCATCCGTCTTCATCCAGCTCCGAGTGGGCCAGAACGAACTAGTCCTCGCCTTTGATTCAGACGCGCTCGTCACTGTTGAGGAATCTATAGAGATCGGGATGCCCGGCAAGGAATCTTGACATGAAGACCTGCTCGGTGCAGTCCCTGCGTTGCTTGGGCTCCTCGGCAAATCAGTGATCTCGTATGAAGTCCGATCTGCTCATAGCATTCGAGCCAGATTTGCGTATGGTGATTCTCGACAGCTCAACTCAATATGAGAGCTACCAGATCTCGCGTCGCGGCAGAACTTGGGTTGTCCAGCCCTGATCGGCAGACACTGGTTCAGACTCAAGGTCGTTTTGTTGGAGAACCAACGGTGTATGCACGGGAGTTAGAGATGCTCGGAGAAGCGGGGTATCGTCGCGTCGGTGATTACATGGTGCCGAATTGATTAGCGTTCTCGGCCTTCTGGACAATGCTCCCCTCGAAGACGGATTCGATTTGACGGTGTGGTTTGCTCGTATCGAGCAGTCCCTCTCCGGCGATTATCAGGCATGGAGATCGGCCGTCGTCAGTCCCAACACCCTCAGTAAGGGCCAGGGTTGGGCCCTGTTGGGCTGGATCGAGGTTGCGGCTAGTGAGGTCGTTCGCAATCGCTCGCGTGAGATTCTTGTCAGTGCGGTGTTCGCAATGGCGTTGGTGTTGCGCAGCCCCCTGGATACTCGCGATTGTGCTGTCGTAGCGGCGCTGCTGCGACGCGCGAGCGCGCTCGCGGGGCTGGATTACCGGTCCGCTGTAGCTGAGGGATGCGCCCGTGCTGGCGAGCCGGATGGAGATGCTCGACGACTCTTCGAAACCGCGTCGGAAGACGTGCCCTCAACGCACATCGAGTCGGGAGAAGGTAAATCATTCAAGTCCGTTCGGCTGCCGTCGGATATCGACATTGAGCGCCTTGAGCAGTGGCTTGAGAGCGGCAATCCGTGGTGAGCACCCGTGCTGTCCTCGCTGTGGTCGCTGAGGACGAGCAGTGATGGGCCGGTCTGACGCTGATTCGAGCTCACGCTTACCAAGCGAGATTCTGAGTTGAACAGATCTGACCTCGCCTCCTACCTTCAGCAGAAGGGGGTCCCAGAGGACTTCTACTCCCTAGAAGGTGGAAACCCCTCAGAGGCCATGGTGCTCGATTATTCGCGATCGAATCTCTGGTACGTGTACTACTCGGAGCGCGGGAACGGTGTTTTGGAGCGAGTTTTCGCTCGCGAGGAAGACGCCTGTGATTATTTTCTCGAGCCCCTGCGGCGCGGATATGGATTTGTTCTGCCCGATCTGTAGCCAGAGTGGAGTGCCGAATCGGCCGCGTTACACCCCGGTCACACGAGGGGCGTAGGGTCGCGGCATCCGTTGCCGAAGGGAGCCGACATGGCCTTCGAAGTGCCCACCGTCGACATCACGCCGTACGTGAAGGGCGGCTCGCCCGAGGAGAAGGCGGCGGTCGCCAGAGCGTGGGATGACGCGTGCCGCACGGTCGGGTTTGTGCAGGTGATCGGACACGGAGTGCCCGACGAGACCATCGACGGGCTCAAGCAGGCGATCGACGACTTCTTCGCCCAGAACATGGACACGAAGATGCTCATGCGCACCCCGCGCGGCGTCAACCGCGGCTACTCGCCGCCGAAGTCGGAGAGCCTCAGTCTGTCGCTCGGTGTGGTCAATGCATCCCTCATGAACGACTTCTTCGAGGCGTTCAACGTGGGGCTCACGCGCGCCGACTACCCGGGCGTCGACCTGCCGGAGAGCGAGTACCAGGAGAACGTCTGGCCGGATGTTCCGCTGTTCCGGGATCGGGTGATGGCGTACTTCGCCGAGGCGCGGCGGGTGGCGGAGACGCTCGTCACGATCTTCCCCGACGCGCTCGAACTCCCCGCGGACTTCTTTGCGGACGCCACGACCCACAACACCGCGACGATGCGCATCAACAACTACGCGCTGCCGCCGGGCACCGTCGACCTCGATGGGGAGCTCCGCGGCATGGGGGAGCACACCGACTACGACATCGTGACCGTGCTCTGGGCCGACCAGGTGAAGGGGTTGCAGGTTCTCGGCACCGACGGCAGCTGGAACGACGTCAACCCCGCCGACGGCGCGCTGCTCGTGAACCTCGCCGACAACATGGCCGGCTGGACCAACGACCAGTGGATGTCGACCCTCCACCGAGTGAAGCCGCCGGTGATCGACGGGCGCATCGAGCGGCGGCGCAGTGTTGCGTACTTCCATGGCGGTCGCCCGGATGCCGTGATCGCACCGATCCCGGAGCTGCTGGCCCCCGGCGAGGAGCTGCACTACGAGCCGATCACGGTCGCGGAGCACCGCAAGGCGAAGCTGGCGGGCTCCCGCGGTGGGCGGCTGAACACGAAGGCCGAGCGTGAGGCGGCGCGGGTCCGGGCATCCGCGGGGTAGCGGCTCGCTTGCGACGGCGGAGGTTCCTAACCGAACCGCGTCATCACTCGGTCGCCCGCCGCACGCATTACCGTGAGTTCAGACCCTGAGCCGTGGACCTGGACGGAACGGCGACGCTTTCTGCGGCGCGTCATTGCGGTGATCTGGATCCTCTATGGCGTGCCTGCGCTCATCTTTTCCTTGGATTACCTGTATCCGCCGATTATTGCTGTGAAGCTCGTATTGCTCCTGGGCACTCCGGCGGTTCTGCATCTGTTGTGGGTGTACTTCTCCGAGTACTACGAGTTGCCGGGGCCGCGAGTTCGACTCAGTGACCAGATGTTGGCCCAGGTGTCTCGAAACACCAACCACAAGTACGAGTCTGCCGTTGCCCGATTGCCCTCCGACATGTCGGACCTGCCCCTACTCGGCGCCGAGGATCCAGGTCCGCATCCCACTTTGCGGGTATATTCGAGCTTCGACACGTGGCTGCTCAACGGAGCGTTGGCGGCTGGGCTTCTTGCGGCAAGACCCAACAAGGGGATGTCCATCACCCTGCTGGTCGAGCCTTCAGGCATCACCGTCCTAGGCGGATGGTGGCGGCCAGCGATCCTCTTCACTGTTCCGACGACGCAGATATGCGGTCTCTGGGACGGCGACAGCATCTCGACGATCGGAGATCGTGACGTGCTCGTGGTTGTGGTGTGTACGGAGGACGGCCAGGTGCTGCTGCCGTTCGACGTGAAGCACTGGAACGATGGCGGCGCGAAGAAGTTCAGGACTCAGGAGCTCATCGAGCGGATGGGCGGAGTTCTCGCAGTCTGAAGTTACCTCCGACCGTCGGACATGCCTGAGGTAAGCCGATCGGCCCTTCTGGTGGGGGTGAAAGGGGCGGAACGGCTTACCTCAGAGGGAAGGTCGGGAGAGGAGGGCTCCGGCGGTGGGGGGAGCGCCACTCACCCACGTGCGACGCACCGCGCCCCGCAGCTCGCGCCCGTCGTAGGCGGAGACGGGGTTGCGGTGCAGGAGCTGCTCCTTGTGCACGGTCCACGTGGCATCCGGGGCGAAGGCGACGAGGTCGGCGTCGGCTCCGACGGCGATGCGGCCCTTGGCTGGAAGCCCCACGAAGTCGGCCGGGCCCCGCGACATCCACTGCAACACTCGCTCAAGGCCGATGCCGCGTCGGGCGGCCTCCGTCCACACCGCGGGCAGTTCGAGCTGGAGGCCCGCGATGCCGCCCCAGGCCTCCTGGAAGTCGCCGCCTCCCCGGGTCTTGAGGTCTACGGTCGCGGGGGAGTGGTCGCTCACAACGATGTCGATGTCGCCCTCGAGCAGCGCCTGCCAGAGGAGGTCGCGGTTCGCGTCATCCCGAATCGGAGGGCAGCACTTGAACTGGGTCGCGCCGTCGGCGATCTGCTCCTCCGAGAGCGTGAGATAGTGCGGGCACGTCTCGACGGTGATGGGCAGGCCCTCGGCGCGCGCGGCCCGCAGTTCCGGCAGGGCTGCGGCAGACGAGAGATGCAGGATGTGGGCGCGAGCACCCGTGCGCCGCACGCCCTCGATCACGTTGCCGATGGCGGTGATCTCCGCCTCGTCGGGGCGAGACTCGACGAACCGGTGGTAGTCGCGTCCGCCGTGGTTGGCGTGGGCGTCGAGCACGGCCGGGTCCTCGGCGTGGACGATGAGGAGGCCACCGAAGGAGGCGATCTCCTCGAGGGCGGAAAAGAGCTGCGGGGTGTCGAGGTGCCCGAACTCGTCCACGCCCGACGGCGCGAGGAAGGCCTTGAACCCGTAGACACCAGCCTCGTGCAGCTCGCGCAGCGTTCCGAGATTCTCGGGTACCGCCCCGCCCCAGAAGCCGACATCGATCACGGCCTTCTCCGCCGCGACGGCGCGTTTCAGATCCAGCGCCTCGACGGTGGTCGTCGCGGGGATGCTGTTGAGCGGCATGTCGATGATCGTTGTCACACCCCCGGCAGCGGCGGCGCGGGTGGCGGTCGCGAAACCCTCCCACTCGGTGCGGCCAGGCTCGTTCACGTGGACGTGCGTGTCGACGACACCCGGGATGAGCACCTCGTCCGGTGCAAGCGTGACGACCTCGTTGCCTGTCAGCCGTAGCTCCGAGACTGAGGCGATGACGCCGCCCCGAATGCCGATCTCGCGAGGCACGAACACCCCGTCGACGAGCACGGATGGCGCGCGCACGACCAGCTCGAAATGCTCTGTCATCGTGCCGTCCGATCCCGTGGTGCCGTAGTGGCTACCATTGAAACAGACCAACATTTCAGAGGAGTTACCCCGTGCCGACCGAGCTCCTCATCGTGAACGAACCGGCCTTCCGTTGCCCCAAAGACATGGTCTACGGCCCGTGCGGTGGTGTCGAATTCGACGGCACGTGTGAGGTCGCGCCGCACCGGTGTGTGTTCCTCGATGAGCCGACGGTCGCGTGGCACGGGGTGGAGGCCGATGAACGGCCCGGGCACTCCGATCCGGTGCCGCCGACCCCCGTGTCCGCAGGCGCGACCGCGATGCGGGAACTCATGGCGACGGGGCCCGTGGTCGTGGCGGACTTTCCCGCGCGGGCCCTCGACGCGGCATCCATCGCCGAGTGCGCTGGACTGCTCAGGGGCAGCGTGGATGCCGTCCTCGCGGGTGACGCCGGAGCTGCGCGTGTTCAGTTTCCGCCCGCATACCGGGCTTCACTGATTCGTGCGGCAGGGCTAGAAGTATGGACGGGGTTCAACTGCCGCGACCGCAACCGTGTCGCCATGGAGGGGGAGCTCGCCGCCCTCGCCCACGTCGGGGTCGCGGGTGTTCACTGCGTGACGGGCGATCACACGTTCACGGGTCAGCGTCCCGATGCGAAACCCGTGTTCGACCTCGACTCGACGGAGGCGGCATCCCTCGCGAGGGCCAACGGCCATCTCGTTTCGGTCGCGGAGGCCCCGGCCACCCCGCCCGTCGACCGCAGGCCGGATCGCCTGCTCGAGAAGATGCGCGCGGGTGCCGAGGTGTGTTTCGTCAACCACGCGGGTGGCGTGCGGCCCGTCGCGGAGTTCATCGCGAGGGCGCAGGATCTCGGGGCCGACCTCAAATACATCCCGTGCATCCCCATCGTTGTCGATCGCGAGAGCGCGGGGCTCCTGCGTACTTTCACGACGCTCGTGTTGCCGCCCGGCTACCTCGACCGCATCCTTGACGCGCGCGACCCTTTCGAGGAGGGCATTGCCGCCGCCGTCGAGCTCGCGCAGGGATTCCTGGCGATCGAGGGTGTCGCGGGGGTCAACCTGTCCGGCGGTACGGGGCCCGGCCGCGAAGCGTGGTTCGCCGAAGCGCTGGCGCGCATCGGCCGAGAGATCACCGCCGGCTAGATCAGAACCCGAGCGACGGATCGATGAATCGGTCCGTGAAGATGTCCTCCGCGGTGAGTCCGGGGAGGAGGTCGAAGTCGTCGTCATCCTCGTAAAGGTCGTAGGCGATGTCGACGATGCCCTGCAGTCGTTCGGTGTCGACGTTGCCCACGGTCGCGTCATGACCGTTACCCACGATGCCGGTCTCGAGTTGGGTGGTGACCGCGTACTGGGCAAGACCGGGTGTGTACACCCAGTAGGTGTCGTACGTATCGACGACCTCGAGGATGAGGGAGTTTGCTGCTCCGGGGTCGGCGAAATAGTCGAGCTCGGCCTGCTGGAGAACCGGCACGAGGGCGGTGAAGCACTCCTCGTAGCTTTCGAGATTCTCGGGAGTCGTCGAGACGACCGAAGCGTAGTTCGGGTAGCCGGCGTCGTAGAGCAACTCGTAGGTGAGGGGTTTCAACCAGTCGCCGATCTCATGTTCGTACACGTAGGGGTCGACGGTTGCAGCGCCCTCTTGCGCGATCGACCCTCCGGCTTGCACGAATGGCGTGAAAGAACTGTTGAGGGTGCGGTCGAGTTGACTGTCGGTGAGGATGCCCTCATCCAGCAGGTAGTCAATGGCGAAGGTCTCGCCGGGGGAGATCTTGATGGTGGTTCCGTCGCGGCCGAGGTCGGCGATGGATGTCACGTCGCTGAGCGTCTCCGGATCCCACATGATCATGCGCGGGTCTTTCTCCAGCGGCGCGAAGATGCCGATGGTGGGCTGGTCGCCGGAGTGAATGACCGCCTCATCCGACCCCACGAACCCGAGAAGGATCGACGGATCGTCGTACATCATCCGGTCGGGTGGTGTCGCCTCGAAGGTGGCTGCACCGCCGGCGATGATGGTGACGTCCACGCCCGTGTACTCGCCGCTCGCCATCAGCGGGCCCGAGATCGAGTACTCGCTTTCGGTTTCGACGCGGTATCCGGGCCCCACGAGTTGGAAGAGGTGGCCCTGCTCAGCCCCGGGGAACCAGTTGGTTGCGATGCGGATGTCGGCCGGGCATCCGGCGGCGGCTAGATCGACAGCGCCGATCGTGAGGTTGCCAGGATCGGAGGAGCCGGTTGACGGCCCCGTGCAGGCGCCCAACGTCACCGTGACGGTGACGAGGGCGGCCATGGCGAGGGAGCGACTCGGCAGTGATCGCATCGGTGGTCCTTCGGGAATGGAGCTCGGTGGCGAACTCAGTCTTACCACTGCCAACCGTAGACCAGCCCGCAGCGTCGATTGTGCCTAGAGTCGCAGCTCACGTCCGCTCCAACGCCGTCGCAGCCACCGGTCGTGGCTCGCGATCACCACGGCGCCCGGATATGTGCCGAGGGCGTCCTCGAGCTCTGTCGCGAGTGTCAAAGACAGGTGGTTGGTCGGCTCATCGAGGAGGAAGAGATGCGGTGGCCGCGCGATGATGAGCGCGAGGGCGACTCGCCGCTGTTGGCCGATGGAGAGCGCACCAACGGGCCGGTCGAGGTCACTGGTGCGGAGCAGTCCGAGACCGTCGAGCGGCACGGTCCCGGCGCGGTGGGCACCGAGCGCACGATCGTAGAGGTCACGCGGGGTGCGCGAGCCGTCCTGCCACTGCACGTCCTGTTGCAGCAGCGCGACCCGGAGTCCACGTCGCCGCGTCACGGTGCCGGCATCCGGTGCGATGTGTCCCGCGAGAACCCCGAGAAGGGTCGACTTGCCCGCGCCGTTCTGACCCGTCACGAGCAGACGGTCGAGGGCGTCAATGGTGAGGGCCGGGAGGTCGAGTCTGCCGTGCACCGAAACATTCCGGAGGTTCGCGAGTTCACCCTCGAGGGGCTGACTCCCGCGCGGGATGCCCGCAAACGCGAGTACTGGCGGGGGTTCCTCCGCACGACGCTCCAGCAGGTCGGTGATGCGCCCCTCGGCATCCTTCACACGACGGGACACCGCGCGTTGCACATTCGCGCCCTTGAACTTGGTGATGAACTTGTCGTTGTCACGGGGTCCGCGCCCGTGCGCGACCGTGCGGGCCGTGACGGCCGCGGTCTCGGTGAGGTGTGCGAGCTCGCGCTCCTCTGCGACGAAGGTCGCCTCCCATCGGGCGCGTTCTTCGGCCTTCGCCTGCAGGTACTCGGTGTAGGTGCCGCCGAACCGAGTGGCGCCCAATCGCGAAGGGTCGATGTCGAGAAGGTCCGAAGCCACCTCGTCGAGGAACGCGCGATCGTGGCTCGCGAACACGATCGCGCCCCGCCAGTCGCGCAGGCGCGAGACGAGAAACTCGACGGCATCGTCGTCGAGGTGGTTCGTCGGCTCGTCGAGGATGAGCGCGTCGGGCTGACCGAGGAGCAGAGCCGCGAGGGCGACCCTGCTGCGCTGACCGCCCGACACGTCGCCGATCGAGCGATCGAGCGGGATGCCCGCAACCCCGAGACCCGCGAGCACGGTATCGCGGCGAGCGTCGAGGCTCCAGATGTCCGCCGCCTCCGCGGCTTCGAGGGCGGCGGCGTAGCGCGCCTCCGCGTCGGGATCCGTGGTTAGGGATGCCGCGGCATCCGTCAGCTCGAGCTCGATGGCGCGCGTCTCGGCGACGGCCTCCTCGATGATCGCGCTGAGCGGTGCCGACACATCGAACCGCACCTCCTGGGGGAGGTAGCCCGTGCGTGACGGGCGATGGATGACACCGGAATCCGCTACCTCGACACCCGCGAGGAGCCGCAACAGCGTCGATTTGCCCGCGCCGTTCTCGCCGAGCAGGCCGAGGCGCTGACCGGCGGAGGCGGTGAGGGAGAGGTCGGTGATGACGGTGTGGGCGCCATAGGCGTGCGAGACGCCGTCGGCGCGCAAGAGTGATTGCGCTGGCAAAGGGTGAGGTCCTATTCGTGATCGAACGATCCCGCCGGGCTGGGCCGCGGACGCGGGGTGGGTGAGGACCTAAGAAATCACGGAGTCGAGGCTAGGTGCCTTCCTCGCACGTGTCAAGGCGGCGGCCAACCGCGGTAGTTTGCGCATGTCGCGGCCGATCCGTAGCGCCGCACGTTGCGCAAAGTACCGCGCAAGTCGGATGTGGGACCTGAGCTACCCGGGGAGGTAGCCCTTGTGCCAGTCGCCGTCGATGAGCGTGAACTCGGTGCGACGGGATGCGGCGTTCGGATCGCCCTCCCAGAACGTGAGCCGATGCGGGCGCACGAGGAAGCCAACCCAGGTCTCGGGCGGCTGGAGAGACTCCGGGTCATCCGTGAAGGATGCCCACCGCGCACGCCGCTCCTCGGCGGGAAGTTGCGCGTTCTCGGCGTCGTTGAGCCACGCGAGCTGCTTGAGGTACGGCGAGCGTGCGCGGTAGGCGCGAGCCTGCTCGTCGAAGGGCGCGAGTTCGGCTACCCCGAGCACAACGAGCTGGCGCGTGAAGTCGGGCCACAGGAGCGTGAGGGCCACCCGCGGGTCCTCCGCGAGTTGCTCGACCTTGCGCGAGCGCGAGTCGGTGTGGAAGTAGAAGCCGTGCTCGTCGAACTCGCTGAGCAGCAGGGTGCGGGCATCCGGTTCGGCCGTTGAGAGTGTCATTCGTGGCCGGTTCGGGTCGTCGTTGGCGGGCAACCACTCAACGAGCTTCGACCAGTGCTCGCTCACAGTTCGCCTCCGGGCGCGTGGCGGAATCGCGCGATCTCCTCGAGCGCCGCCACTCCTTTGGCGACGGATGCTGCGACCAACGCCGCGCCCTCTGCGGCGTTCGCCGTGGTGGGGTCGCCCACCACTCCAGAGGCACCGAAGTCGTTCGACACCCACCCGAACGAGACGGACCCGCCGTTGAACTTCACCTGATCGAACTCGGCGAGATGGTCTGGCACCCACCGCTCGGCGTCGTCGAGGGAGACGAGTTCCGGGCGCAGAGCCATGATGATCGACGTTTCGCCGTGTCCGCCGTGGATGCCGAACCCCGCCTCGGTGTCACCCGCGGGCACCGAGGCGTTCATGAGGAATGTGCGCAGGCCCGTGCGGCGACGGATCTCACGTAGCGCTACCTGGATGAGCGCGATGTTGCCGCCGTGCCCGTTGAAGAACACAAGGGTGCGCGCGGGGGTTTTCGCAACCGACTCACCGATCTCGATGACCGTGCGCATGAGGGTTTCCCACCCGATCCAGACCGTGCCGACGGCCCAGTCGTGCTCGTCGGACTTGGTGAAGGCGAGCGGGGGGAGGAGCCAGACATCCTGGTCACTGGCGTCGGCGATGCGCCTCGAGAACTCGTCGGCCATGATGAGGTCCGTCGACAGTGGCAGGTGCGGGCCGTGATGTTCGATCGAGCCGACCGGAAGCATGACGATCGACTCCGGGGTGAGTGTCGTGGCGACCGCGGGGCCCGGTAGATCGGTGAGAAGACGAATCACACCTGGCTCCCCGTGGCGACCGCGGGTTTGGCCTGCAGCTTGCCGGGGTTGAGCAGGTTCTCGGGGTCGGTCGTTTTTGCGAGCTCCGCTGTGCGCTCGGGCTCGTAGTCGACGAACCACTGGTGCGGGTTGTGGAAGCCGACGCCGAGGGCGGCGAGCTTCTCGAAGCCCGCCCACACGTCATCCGCCGTCGTATACGTGCCAGCGAGCATGCCGATCGGGCGGCCTTTCTGCGCTTCGATGTGGAGCATGCCGCCAGGGTAGACCGCGTGCACCTCGTCGATGCGATCGACGAGCGCGTCGCCGGCGACCTCCACGTGGAAGTAAGTGTTGGGGTAGGCCTTCTGGAGCCATTCGATGGGGTGGTTGTAGCTCATCATCGAGAGTTTCATGGATTCCTGGGCGCCCTCGCGGACGTCCTCGACGCGGCCACCGGCACCCTCGACGAGAGCCGTCGCGGCCTCGAGGGATTCGGCATCCAGGATCGCCCGCAGGGATGCGCGCCCCGCCGGGATTGCGGGGTTGGCGGGAAGCGCCTCCGCGAGTGTCGGGAGGTCGGCGGAGACCAGTCGCGGTGTGGGCTCGAGGTCGGCGAAGGGGCGGATGACCGACAGCGCTTGCTCGAAGGTGTCGAAGCTCGCGTAGAAGGCCCGCCAGTCCTGCAGCGGCTCGAGGGCGACCGTCACCGTCGCGATGATGCCGGCGGTGCCGTAGTTGTGGATGTAGGGCTCGGTGTCCTTGCCCTCGAGGTGGAGGAGCGTGGCATCCGGAACCGCGTGGACCACGTCGAGGGCGAGCACGAAGTCCTCGTGCAGCATGCCGTGCTTGATCGAGCCCGTTCCCCCCGAACCTCCCGAGACGAAGCCCCCGATGGTCGAGTTCGCCGTCGACGGATACATCAGAACCTGCTGGTTCGCCTTGCCGGCCGCGAGCTCGATCGACACGAGGGTCGCACCGGCCTCGGCCACGAGGTACCCGTCGCCGACCTCGAGGATCTTGCGTGCGCGCGACGTGTCGAGCACGAGACCCCCTTCGAAGGGGATCGCCTGTCCGTAGTTGCCCGTGCCCTTGCCTCGCGGCGTGATCGGTACACCGTGGCGCACCGCCGCCGCGACGGTTGCCGCGATGAGCTCGGACGACGGGGGGTAGGCGACGATGTCGGCAAGGCCGAGCGGAAGCTGCTCGCTGATGACGGGGGACAGTCGCGCCCCGTCGATGGATGCCCGCTCCCGGGCCGCGAGGTCGGTGCTCACCGCAGCCTCCCCGAGCAATGCGCGTAGTTCTTCGGCGAGTGCTTCGACGTTCATGTGGTTCCGTTTCGTGGTGCGGTTAGTGCATGACCATGCCACCGGTGACGTTGATCGCCTGGCCGGTGAGATAGCGGGAGTCCTCGCTCGCGAGGAAGAGGGCGACGGATGCGACATCCTCCGGCTCGCCGAGGCGCCCGAGGGGCGAGTAGCTCGACCACAGGTCGATCTTCTCCTGCGTGCGCGTCGCGGCGCCCATGTCGGTGAGGATGTAGCCGGGGCACAGTGAGTTCGCCCGGATTCCGTGCTCACCCCACTCGAGGGCGGCCGTGCGGGTGAGGGCGACAACGGCAGCTTTCGAGGCCGGGTAGGCGCCTTCGCCCGCTCCGCCCTTTTTGGCCGCCATACTCGCGAGGTTGACGATGGAGCCGCCCGTTCCGGCGGCGATCATCGATCGGGCACACACCTGCATGGTTGTGAGCATCGCGCGAGTGTTGATGGAGAACGTCTCGTTCCACTCCTTCACGGTGAGCTCGAGGAGCGGGGTGAAGCGGAGAATGCCCGCCGAGTTGACGAGCACGTCGACGCCACCGAGGCCGTCGACGGCTGCTCGGGTCGCGCGCTCGGCGTCGACGGGGTCGAGGAGGTCGACCTCGTGGAAGTCTGCGCCGAGGCTCGAGGCGAGCCCCGCCCCCTCCTCGGCGAGGCGGTCGAGGATGCTCACCCGAGCACCCTCGACCGCGAAACGATGCGCGATCGCACCGCCGATACCGCGGGCCCCACCCGTGATCACAACACGCTTGCCGGTGAGCCTTGGCTCGGGCGTGACGGTGTCGATCATGGGTGGGGCCTCTCGGGTTACTGCTGGCTAGAAGCCGATGGACGGGTCGATGAACTTGTCCGTGAAGATGTCCTCGGCCGTGAGCCCCGGCGTGATGTTCTTCTCGGTGTCATCGGCGTAGATGCCGTAGGCGATGTCCACGAGCGACTGAACGCGGTCGTAGTCGACGTTGCCGACGGTGTCGTCCGGTCCGTTACCCACGAGACCGATCTCCTGCTGGGTTGCGACCGAGAAGTCGGCAACACCCTGGCTGTAGACCCAGAACGTGTCGAACGTCTCGACGGCGTCGAGGATCAGGGCGTTGGTGTCGGCCGGGTCGGCGTAGTAGTCGACGCTCGCCTGCTGCAGCACCGGCACGAGCGCCGTGAGGCACTCCTCGTACTCGGTGATGTTCTCGGGGATGACCGAGACGACCGCCGCGTACTTCGGGTAGCCAGCGTCGTTGATCAGCTGGTAGTCGACGGGCTTGCCCCAGTCCGCGATCTCGTTCTCGTAGATGTAGGGCTCGGCCGAAGCGAAGCCCTGCTGGGCGACGGATCCGTTAGCGGCGACGAACCCTGCGGGGGAACCGTCGTAGCTGTAGTCGAGCTGCTCCTCCTTGAGGATGCCCTCCGAGAGGAAGTAGTCGATGTAGAAGCCGCCGGGGAACAGGCGGATCGACGTGCCCGCAGTGCCGAGGTCGGCGATCGACGTGACATCCGGAAGCGTCTCCGGGTCCCACATGATCATCTGGGGGTCCTTCTCGAGCGGCGCGAAGACACCGACCGTGGGGAACTCACCAGAGTGGACAACGGCCTCGTCGGAGCCGACGTAGCCCATGAAGATGGTGTCGTCGGAGTACATCATGGCGTCCGGCTGCAGGAACGCGGAGCTGGCAGCACCACCGGAGATGACGGTCACGTCGACACCCGTGTACTCGCCGCTGGCCATGAGCGGGCCGGTGACGGAGTACTCGGACTCGGTCTCGACGGTGTAGTCGTCGCCGATGAGCTCGTACAGGTGACCGTGTTCTGCCTCAGGGAACCAGTCGGTGGCGATACGGATGTTGGCGGGGCAGCCGGCGGCGGCGAGATCGATCGAGCCGATCGTCAGATCGCCTCCGGTCTCCTCCTCCGCTGCCGGTGCGGCGCAGGCTGCGAGCGCCAGCGTGGCGGCGGTGAGGCCGGCCACGACGATCGCACGAGTGCGGGATGTGCGCATGGGATCTCCTTCTGTGTGTGGTGCGTGGTGTGGTGCAGGGTGGGCAGGAAACGTTCGAGGGGTCAGTTGTCGTACCACTTGCCGACGGCGATCTTCGAGAGAAGGCCAAACAGCAGGAAGACGAGAACACCGAAGAGCACGGCGACGAGCACGGTGGCGAGAAGCTCCGCGTTGTCCACGCGGCTCTGGTATTTGCGCATGAGCGCACCGAGGCCGAGCACACCGCGCTGGAAGAAGAAGTCACCGACGATCGCGCCGACCACCGCAAGGCCGGCGGAGATCCGCAGGCCGGCGAAGATCGCGGGTGTCGCTGCGGGCAGCTCGAGCTTGCGCAGCACCGTGAAACGGGACGCCTTCTGCAGCTTGAACAGTTCACGGTGACCACGATCGACCGACTGCAGACCGAAGAGCGTGTTGGAGACCATGGGGAACAGCGCGATGAGCACACACACGATCGTGCGGGCCCAGAACGCGTCGTTGACCCAGATGGTGATGACCGGGGCGATGGCGAGGATCGGCACCGCCTGCAGGATGACGGCGTAGGGGAACGTCGAACGCTCGACCCACCGCGCCACGTTCATGGTGATCGCCCAGACAATGCCGATCACCGAGGCGATCACAAGACCGATGAGTGCGACCTGAGCCGTGCTGAGGAACGACGTGATGACATCGTTGCGGGTCTTCTCCACGAGCAGGGTGCCGAGCACCTCGTTGGGAGGGGGGAGCAGGAACGAGCGCTCGCCGAGCACAACGAGCGAGATGAAGAACCATCCGCCGATGACGGCCGCGAGGACCAGGAGCGGCGGGCCCCAGACGTAGATCTTGCCAGGGCCGTCCGGAAGCTTGCGGCGGTGCGGGGTGCCGCCCGTTGCCGGTGCGGCGACGATCATGTCGTCGGATGCGGTGAGGGTCGTGTCGGCCATCAGGCGTGCCCTTCTCTCAGTGCGTGCGAAACCTTGCCGACGAGATCCCCGAACTCCGCCGTGAACCGAATCTCTGGGTCACGCGGCATGTCGAACGGGACCTCGAACTCGTCCACGATGTGTCCCGGTCTGCCCGACATGACGATGACCTTCGTCGAGAGGTACACCGCTTCGGACACCGAGTGCGTGATGAACAGTCCGGCGAACTGCTTCTCATGGAACAGGCGCAAGAGTTCGTCGTTGAGTCGCTCTCGCGTGATCTCGTCGAGCGCGCCGAACGGCTCATCGAAGAGGAAGATCTCCGGTTCGAGAGTGAGCGAGCGAGCGAGCGACGTGCGCATGCGCATACCGCCCGACAACGCCTTGGGGAGATGCTTTTCGAACCCGGAGAGGCCAACAAGCTGGATGGCTTCCTCGGCCTTGGCCGCGCGTTCCGCTTTCGGGATCTTGTTGAGCTCGGCGAGGAGTTCGACGTTCGAGCGCACGTCCCGCCACGGGAGGAGCGTCGCATCCTGGAACACGTAGCCGATGCGGTCGGTGTTGACCTGGGCGGTGCCGTGGGATGCCGTCTCCAAACCCGACGCGATGCGCAGGAGAGTCGACTTGCCACAACCGGACGGGCCGACGACGGTCACGAATTCGCCGCGCTTGACGGTGAGATCGACACCGGAGAGGGCGACCGTGCCGTCGGGGAAGGTCATTGCGACGTCCTCGAAATCGAGGAGCGTATCGGTGAGAGTTGCTGTCGGCATCGTGGTCATCACCTCGTTTCGAGTAGGGGTGTGCGGGAGGGGAGAGCCATGTCGGTGACAACGTGGCTGCGGGAGACGAGTCGGCCCGCGTGAATGACAAATCGGTCGGCGGGAGCGTTTGCCACGACGTCGGAGAGACTCGAGCCGCGCACCGCCACCAGCTCGGCCCGCGATCCGACGGAGACCCCGGCGGGCGGCAGGGACATGACCGAACGTGCTCCCGTGCTCACGGCAGCCCATGCTTCCTCGAGCGAAAGATGTCCGGCGGTCACGAGCAGGGATGCCGTCTCGAAGGCGTCGCTACGGCCAACCGGGTTGAACGGGTCACGCACGTTGTCGGCTCCTGCGCCCACTCGCACACCCGCGTCGAGCAGCGCACGGAGAGCTGTCAGGCCGCGCGGAGTGGACACCGGGTGGTTCCAGCCCTGCAGGTAAAGGTTCGTGATAGGCAGCGAGATGATGCCGATGTTGCTCGCGAGCACCTCGGTGATGACGTCGTCGAGTTCGTGCTGCTCGAGAGTTCCGAGGCGTACGCAGTGGCCAGCGGACACGGGCCGCGACCACCCGCGCACAAGCCGGGCGTACTCCATGATCGTCACGTCATTGGTGAGGCTCTCATCGGTGTGGAGGTCGATACCGACACCTCGCCGGTCCGCGATCGCCACGAGTCGGCGCAGATCGGCGAGAGGGTCGGGCGCGAGGTGGGGGGCGCCGCCCACGAGGTCGACACCCAGGTCGAGAGCGGCCTCGACCGTGGCATCCGGCGCCTGCCAACCGGCGAGGGCGACAAGTTCGATGTCGATGAGCTCGGAGAGTTCGTCCCGGACGCGCACGAGTGCTTCGACTCCACGCAGGGGAGCGGGGCCGAGAAGAAGGTCGATATGGGTTCGGATGGCCGTGGTGCCGTTGCGGAGCATGGCAAGTGCCTGGGTGCGGGCACGGTCGGCGATCGAGTCGACCGACATCTCGACGGAATAAGCCTGCCACGACGCGATCGCCTGCTCGAGGTCACCGGCCGGCGGGTTGATGATGTCCCACGTGAGCGCCTTGTCGAGGTGAGCGTGAGGCTCCGCGGCAGCGGGAAGAAGCACAAAGCCGGTGAGGTCTAACTCGCTCGAGCCGACCTCACCGGGGCGGCCCTCAGAGGGTCGCACCCCGCGGACAACGTCATCGATCAGTTCGACATCGCACACGGAGCCGTCTGAGAGCGTGACATTCCTCAGCTGCGAGAGAGGCAGGGGAAGTAGTGTCACGCGTTCGGCCTTCGGGAGTCGGGGTGGAATGCCTCCACCACGTCATTGGGCTGGGTGCACGCAAATGTTGATGGACTCAACACTGACGAATCTATGCAGCGCGCATTTCTGGCACGTAACGCGATCGTTTCCACGTGTTAATTCAGCCTAGTTCCGGTCTGCGGCCTCCCCGTCCTGTGGTAGTTCTGGACATCACGACCCACCCCGAGGAGCCATCGTCACCGCCCTGACCGCCGCCATCGACCACCAGGCCGAGCGCATCGGAAGCCGCATTCGCGAGCTTCGTCGAGCGCGCGGTTTGACGCTCGTGCAACTGGCCGCGGACGCCGAACTCTCGCATCCGTTCCTCAGCCAACTCGAGCGGGGCCTCGCGCGACCGAGCATGGTCTCGCTCGAGAGAATCGCTCGAGCGCTCGGGAGCAGTCAGCTGGAACTCATCGCCGCGGCGGAGCAGACCGGCGAGGAGACCGAGGTCGCCGCCACCGTCGTGCGCAGCGGGGAGGGAACGCGGGGGCACTACGCCGAAGGTGAGGCACGGATGCTCGTGCAGGGCATCCGTCGGTTCCATCCCATGGAGTTCACGGGAGCCAACGAGAGTTTCGGGGACTACTTCGTGCACGACGAGGACGAGTTTCTGCACGTCGTCGAGGGTGCCGTCGAAGTCGACCTCGGGCCGCAGGGTGTTGTCACCGTGCTGCCCGGCGATTCGCTCTACTACGGTGGGGGAACCCCCCATCGGTGGCGGTCGGTCGCGCCAGGAGGGTTCCGTCTGTTCGTCGTGAAAGAGAAGCCGAAGCACCTATGACCGCTCACGTCGCCGGAGAATTCGACGTCGTCATCGCGGGGATGACCCGCGCCGCAGACGACGTTGTACTGTTCGACCTCGCCCTTCCCTCCGGAGTGCCGCTGCCTCGGTGGCAGCCCGGATCCCATATCGACGTGCTGCTGCCCGACGGCGATGCCCGCCAATACTCGCTCTGCGGGGTTCCCGGTGAGGCGACGTGGCGTATCGGGGTGCTGCGCGAGGCGGACGGACGCGGCGGATCGCTGTGGCTACACGATCGAGCGGTGGGTGACACGATCACGATCGCGGGCCCCCGCAACCATTTCGAGTTCGTCCCGGAGCGCGGCACGAGCTACCTGTTCATCGCCGGAGGGATCGGCATTACCCCGATCTCCGCGATGGTGGCGTCCGCGGCATCCGCGGGCGTCGACTATCGGCTCGAGTATGCGGGCCGTTCGCGCTCAACGATGGCACTGCTCGACGAGCTGTCGGCCGCCCACCCCGATCGAGTTTCGGCCTACCCGGCCGATGAGGGCCTCCGGCTCGACCTCGAGGCGCTCTTCGCCGACCTCAAGCCCTTCACGACCACCTACTGCTGCGGTCCGGCACGTCTCATCGCCGCGGTCGAGGAGGCCGCCCGCGGGCGTCAGCTGAAGGTTGAGCGTTTCGAGCCGAAGGAGTTCGGCCCTCCCGTGCTCGCTGGCCCGTTCGAGGTCGAGCTCGCCTACTCGGGGCTCGTGCTCGAGGTTCCCCCGGAGAGGTCGGTGCTCGACGTCATCGAAGAGGCCGGCGTGCTGGTGCTCTCCTCATGCCGCGAGGGCACGTGCGGTACGTGTGAGACGCCCGTCATGGAGGGCGAGGTCGACCACCGCGACTCGATCCTCACCCCGGACGAGCAGGCGGCGAACACGGTGATGTACCCGTGTGTCTCCCGCGCGGCCTGCCCCCGCCTTCTGCTTGAGCTGTAGCGTCTTCTGCTTGAGCTGTAGGCGGAGCTAAACCGATGCCCGGGACGGGCATCGGCGCTGCGTCGCGGCGAAGGCCAGAAATGGCCTTCGCTCCTAGCTCCAGCGCGCTCAGCGACGTCCCACTCGACGGGCGAGGGATGCCACGAGCCCGCGTTCGTCGGCGGTGACGAGTTCGTAGTCCCGCACCACGACCTGCCCAGCAACCACGACGTGGCGGGGACGCCGGCCAGGGGCCGCCCACAGCAAACCCGCTACGGGGTCGGCGACCCCGGCATCCGCGGCGCCCGACACGTCCCACACGCACACATCGGCGGCCGATCCGACGCGCAGGTTGCCGAGCTCCGGTCGGCCGAGTCCCGCAGCCGAGCCCGCCATTGCCATCGCGAGCACCTCGCGGGCGGGCACGGGAGGCCCAACCAGCGGTGCGACCTGCATGGCGAGCCGAGCATCCGCGAGCAGGTGTCCTGCGTCGTTGCTGCCGCCGCCGCTCGTGCCGAGACCGACGGTGATTCCGGCGGCTTTCAGTGCGGCGACGGGGGCGATTCCCCAGCCCATCGGAAGGTCGCATCCGGGCGCGTGGGTCGCCGTGACCCCGGCAGCGGCGAGTCGCCCGATCTCCTCGGTCGACACGTCGCACAGATGGGCGAGCGTGACATCGTCGGCGATCCAGCCCCACTCGTCGAGCAGGTCGATCGGTCGCCGTCCGTACTGCTCGAGGGCAATGGCGACATCCACTTGCTCATTGGCTTGGGTGCGCCGCCTCAGCCCGTGCTGCGTCGCGACCTCCGCGAGAAGCTCGAAGGTCTCCCGCGAGTCGCTGTGCACACCAGCCGGACCCACGGCGAGCTGCAGCATGCCGTCGGCCGTGCGGGGGGCGAGTGCCGTCGCAATGGCGTCGGCGGATGCGGCAGCCTCCTGCGGATCATCGCGCGCCGAGCCGCGCACGAACACGAGCCTGGCCCCGAGTGCGCGGGCGGCATCCGCGGTGGCGGTCGCGATGGCGACAGTGTCCGCGCCGCTCGGCCACGTGAGGTGATGGTCCGCGACGGTAGTGACCCCGCACAGCAGCGCCTCGGCGAGGCCAACGGATGCTGCGACCGACGCGAGTTCGGCATCCACCCCCACCTCGGTGTAGGCCGCCGCCATCGTCGGCAGCCACTGCGCCATGGGCACACCGCGCGTGCCGGGGAGGGTGCGGAACGCCGTCTGGAGCAGGTGATGGTGGGCGTTGATGAGGCCGGGGGTGACGATGCATCCTGTCGCGTCGAGGATGTCCCCGCTCGCTGCACCGGCCACGAGGCCGTCAGCGAGGTGGAGGTCGCCCGCCGTTTCGGTGTGTTCGTCGACGACGATGGCGGTGGCGCCGGTGATGGTCAGCATGCTGACGTTTTTACCAGCGCTGTGTGTCGCCGGTGTATCGCGCTAGTCGCCGTAGTGATACCGGCAGCCCGCGATCCGGACCTCGTCGCCTTCGATGCGGTAGACCAGCCGATGCTCGTCGGTTATGCGGCGCGACCAGTAACCGTGGAAGCCGTGCTTGAGTGCTTCCGGCTTACCGATGCCCTCGTTGCCATTGCGGGAGATGTCTCGCAGCAGCAGGTTGATGCGCTTGAGCACCTTTCGATCCTGGGTCTGCCACCACTCGTAGTCCAGCCAGGCACTCTCGTGCCACACGTACTTCACTCGACGAGGTCGTGGGCGACCCCAGAGCCCGACTCGAGTTCATCGATCGCGCGAAGCAGGCGGCGTGCGTTCGCCGGGCTGCGCAAGAGGTACGCGGTCTCCTTGAGTGATTCGTAGTCATCGAGGGACACCATGACGACGGGCTCGTGACCAGCGCGCGTGATGATGATCTCCTCGCGGTTGTCGACAACGGCCGAGAGAACTTCGGCGTAGCGTGCTCGCGACTCGGAGTAGCTGATGCTGCGCATGAATGAATTGTACAGGATTCTGTACGTCGCGTGATGCGCCCGAAATGCCCGTGTGCGACGCTGGGGGAATGCACGAGATCGCGGATCGCCTCCTCGCCGCTGCGGCGGCCGGGCATCCCATCGCGGTCGCCACGGCGATCTCCGTCGAGGGGAGCGCCCCGCGCACCGTCGGCACCTCCATGGCTTACGACGGAATCGCCGTCATCGGCTCTATCGCCGGCGGATGTGTCGAAGGTGCCGTCGTCGACGCGTGCGAAGAGGTGCTCGCCGACGGCCGCCCGCGCACCGTCGAGTACGGGGTCGACGACGAGACGGCGTTCAGCGTCGGGCTTACGTGCGGTGGCCAACTGCGCATCCACGTGCAACTGCTCGACGATCGCCTGCTCGGTGCGCTCCGCGAGTCGCAGCCGCTCGAGGTGTGCCGCGACTACACGGAACCCGCGCCCGTGCAACGGCGCATGATCATCGTCGGTGCGATGGAGTTCTCCGCCGCGCTCTCCGCGGCGGCACGGATGCTCGGCTACGCGGTCACGGTGTGCGACCCAAGGCCGCTCTTCGCGACCCCGGAACGGTTTCCCGGGGCGTCCGTTGTGGTGCAGTGGCCTACCGAGTACCTCCGGTCGGTCGACCTCGACAACAACACTGCGGTGTGCGTTCTGAGCCACGACTGGCGGTTCGACTCCGAAGTGCTCGCCATGGCGCTGTCCTCGGGCGCGGGTTACGTCGGCGCGATGGGGTCGCGTCGCACGCACGAGAGACGTGTCGCGTCGTTGAAGGAACTCGGGGTAGGCGGCGAGGCGATCGCGCGGCTGCACTCGCCGATCGGACTGGATGTTGGGGCATCCACCCCCGAGGAGACGGCCGTGTCGATCCTCGCGGAGGTTCTCGCGGTGCGCACCGGCGCGAGCACCCGCTCCCTCGCGTCAACCCAGGGCCCCATCCACTCCGGGACGTCGCTCAGCGTCGCCCCGCGCGCTGAGGTTTGAGCCTGGCGCGGCCGTTTATACCTGCGCGCGGTCGGTAAACCTGCGCGCGACGATGACGGCGAACGTCAGCCGTTGACGAGGCGCCACAGGCGGTCGCGCGACATCGGCAGTTCGAACGGACGAATGCCGAGCGCATCGCGTACCGCGTTGGCGAGGGCCGGGGCCACCGGGTTGTACGGCGCCTCGCTCATGGACTTCGCGCCGAGCGGGCCCAACTCGTCGAAGGTGTCGGCGAAGTACGTCTCGGTGTACGGCACATCCGCGAACTGGGGGATGTGGTAATTCCGCAAGGCCGCGGTCGTCACGGTACCCGCGCCGTCGAGTCGCACTTCCTCGTAGAGCGATGAACCGATCGCCTGTGCGGTTCCACCCTCGAGTTGGCCGCGGAGTTGCTCCGGGTTGAGCACGGTTCCGGCATCCGCCGCCTGCACAGACTGCAGGATGCGCACCTCGCCGGTCGCGGGATTCACCGCAACCCGGAACCCGTGCACGTTGAACGCGACCGAGCGCGGCGTTCCGTCGTTGCGCCCGCGCCCCATGAGCCCCGGGATCCGCCCCTGCGCGGCGATCTGCTCCCGCAGGTCCACGGCAGCGGCGTACAGCGCCTTGCCCGCGACGACGACCCCAGCGGACCCGAAGGCTCCCGTGTCGTAGGCGACGGCATCCGTGTCGGACTGCACGATCCGCACCTGTTCGGGTGTGAGACCCAGAACGGATGCCACGAGCTGGGCGTGGACGGTGGTTGTGCCGTTGCCGAACTCGGCCGTGCCGACACGAATCTCGACGTCGCCGCCCTCGAGGAGGGTCACCGTTCCTTCCGCGAAGTGACCGCGGGGCGGCAAGGTGGCGATCATCGAGAGCGCCATCCCTCGTCCGACCGGCCACCCGGCCGGAGCGTCGAGGCCGCGACCCGAGCCGAGCGCTTCCTCCACGATGTTGAGGCACTGATCGAGACCGTAGCTGTTGAGGCCGAGATCGGATTCCTCGTCAGGATCGGCGACCACCATGCGGTCGCCGGGCACGATCACGTTCCGTCGGCGCAGCTCGAAGGGGTCGATGCCGAGTTCCCTCGCGAGCTCGTCCATGGCCGATTCGATGGCGAAGATCACCTGACCGAGCCCGTATCCGCGGAACGCTCCCGATGGAAGGTTGTTGGTGTAGACCGACTGAGCGTGGATGCGCTTGTTTGTGCAGCGGTAGACCGAGACGGATTCGTGGATCGAGTGGTACATCACCCCAATGCCGTGGTTGCCGTAGGCACCCGTGTCCATGAGCTGTTCGATGTCCATGGCGGTGAGAATCCCGTCGGCGTCGGCCGCGAGGGTCACGCTCACGCGCATCGGGTGTCGCGGTGAGGTCACGGTGAACTCCTGTTCGCGCGTGAGTTCGAGTTGCACGGCGCGACCCGTCTTGAGTACCGCGAGGGTGACGAGGTCTTCGGTGTAGAGCTCCTGCTTACCGCCGAAGCCGCCGCCCACACGACCCGTGAAGACCCTCACCCGTTCCTGCTCGAGGCCGAAGATGTGGCAGAGCTCATCGCGCACCAGGTACGGCACCTGGCTGGAGGTGCGCAGCACCAGTCGTCCGTCGGAGTCGAGCCAGCCGCGTGTTGCGTGTGTCTCGAGGGCGGCGTGGTTGACACGAGAGGTCTGCCACGTTCCGGTGACGGATGCCGCGGCATCCGCTATCGCGCGTTCGACGTCTCCCGTCTCACCCGAGAACTCGGCGAGGGTATTGCGCCCGGCATCGAGGATGCGCTGGTCTGCACCCTTGTCGCCGTGCACGAGCGGCGCGCCCGGTTCTCGGGCGACGACGGGGTCGAACACGGCCGGGAGTTCTTCGTAGTCGACAACGATCGCGGCGAGGGCGAGTTCCGCTTCGGCCAGGGATTCGGCGACGACGGCGGCCACACGCTGGCCGCGGTAGCGCACGACGGTGTCGAAGACGAGGGTGTCGTCCGGGTCGTCGGTTCGGTGCTCGTGGCGGCCGGTGGAGAACAGCGTCGTGGGGGAGTCCCGGTAGTCGAGGACCGCGATCACACCCGGCATGGCGAGGGCGGCCGTCGAGTTGATCGATCGTATGCGCGCATGGGCATATGGGCTCGCGAGCACCGCGAGGTGCGCAAGCGAGGTGGTGGTGAAGTCGAGTGTGTAGGGCTCACGGCCGGCAACGACGCGGCGTGCGGCCGGCGCTGCGACCGATCGGCCAGCTGCCTCGCCCTCGGCGACGGTCTCGGTATTGGCGACACCGCAGATGGCGTCGCGGATGCTGCGATACCCCGTGCACCGGCACAGGTTGCCCTTGAGCAGCCGGGGCAGCTCCTCCTCGTCGACGGCACCCTCGGCCGTGATCGCCGCCGCGGTGACGACCATCCCGGCCGTGCAGAACCCGCACTGGAATCCGCCTGCCTTGACGAAACTCTCCTGTACGGGGTGCAGGTGTTCCGGGTCTCCGAGTCCCGCCACCGTTGTCACATCCGCACCCTCGAGGCGTTGTGCCGGGTAGATACAGGAATGGATGGCGCTGCCGTCGAGCAGCACGGTGCACGCGCCGCAGTCGCCGGCGTCGCAGCCTTTCTTGACCTCGTAATGCTCGAGTTCGCGCAGGAGGGTGCGCAGCACTTGACCCGGTCGTGGTTCGGTTTCGACGGGTTCGCCGTTGACGGTGAATCTCACGACAACTCCTCCCGAAGCTCCTCAGCGAAGCGCAGACTCATCGCGCGCCGCCAGTCGGGGGCCCCGTGGGCGTCGTCGTACCAGTCGTCGATGCCGTCGACCGCGTCGGCGAGTGTGCGACTGTCGGGCGAGCTTGCGAAACGGAGCACGTACGGCCTGGGTGTTCCCCCGGTCACCCCAAAGACCGTTTCTCCGGAGGTTTCGCGTCGCGCGGTCACGAGCGTGCCCGTTCTCCCCAGCGGGGATAAGGCAATTCGCCGGAAGCCCTGACGCGACGAGAGCGAATGCTCCGGAAAAATGATCGAGCGGAGCACTTCGCCCGGCACGAGCGCTGTGTGCTGCACGCCGAGCACGAACTCGGATGCGGGCATCCGTCGTTCCCCGTCGGCCGACCAGATCACGACCTCGGCGTCGAGGGCGACGGCGAGCGACGTCATGGGGCCGGCGGGCAACGCGGTTGCGATATTGCCGCCCACCGTGGCGATGTGCTGAATCTTCCACGATGCGAGGAGCGAGTCGGCACACAGCGGGAACAGGGGTGAGTCTGGCAAGGCCCGCAGCGTTGCGATGGTGCACGTGGCGGCGATCTCGAGGGATCCGTCGTCGTGTCGCACGACCGGGTCCCAGCCGAAGCCCAAGAGGTCGAGTACTTCGGTCACTCCGGGCTGAGGCTCCGAGAACAACCACGTGCCGCCACCGATGACGCGGGCACCCAAGGCGAGGTCACTCCGGGTGGTAGCCACCCTGTACTCGCGAACGCCGACCAGATCCATTGTTCATGCAGTCAACATCATTTCTGTGTCGGCGGCGTTACATGACGTGCCGGTCCGACGCTCGGCGAAGGAGGATACTGAAGGGGTGACCGTCCTGACGCAGATTCGTATCTGGTTGGCGATCTTCATCGCCGCACTCGTGGTCAGCGGGGTGACGGCGTTCCCCCTCGAGACGGAGCTGCGCATCGGTTCCGACATCCTGCAGGCTTCCCCGGCACCTCAGTGGCTGCCGGGTCTCGTGCAGTGGATCGAGCAGGTTCGCGACGGCCTCATCGCAACAAACGACGCGTACCCGTTCCTCGCCTACGGCACCGACTGGCTCGCGTTCGCGCACCTCGTCATCGCGATCCTCTTCATCGGTCCATGGCGCGACCCGGTGCGCAACGTGTGGGTGATCCACTGGGGGATGATCGCCTGCATCGCCGTCATTCCGCTTGCCATCATCGCGGGGCCGATCCGCGGCATCCCGTGGGGATGGACGCTCATCGACATCTCGTTCGGGGTGTTCGGCATCATCCCGCTGCTCATCGTGCTGCGGCTCATTCGCCGGCTGGAACGGGAGCAGTCAGCGGTCAGCCCACTTCCAGCGCAGTAACCCCGCGTAGGTCCACCCGCAGGCGCTCTCCCGCCTGCACGAGGGTCATGAGCACGTCGTCGCACACGTGGCAGCGCACACACCATCCGGGCGCGGCGTCGTAGACGACCGCTTCGGCGAGCACAGAGACGTCTCCGCAGTGTGCGCACCGCCCCGTGGCGGTGGTCATATCGGCGCGGAAGAGCTCCGAGAGGGGACCGGCCAGCACGTTGCCATCGAGGTGTGTCATCCGCCGAACCTCTCCGTTTTGATCGTCTCGGCCGGGTAGCCGAGTTCCACGAGCCACGTCGCGACGGCCTCAACGAAGGCGGTTGGCCCGCACACGAAAAACGCCGGGGTCTCCGACACGGGGAACACGGATGCCGCGAGCCGATCTTTCGTCAGTCGCCCTGGCCCCGTCGGCCATCCCGCGGGGACGGCTCTCGTGTAGACGTAGTCGACCTGCACGCCGGAACCCGCGAGTTCCTCGCGGTAGAACACGTCATCCGGCGTGCGAACCGAGTACAGCATTCGGAAGGGGGCATCCGACCCGGATGCCGTGTGTGACCGCACCATCGACACGAGGGGTACCACACCAGAACCGCCGGCGATGAGTTGCACGGGGCCGGTCTGCTCGGGTTTCCAGACGAACCATCCGCCGAGCGGACCGCGAAGCTCGAGCATGTCGCCGGGTTGCACGTCATCGACGAGGTACGGGGAGACCTCACCGGTCGGCAGCTTGTCGACGGCGAGTTCCACGAGTTCGGCCGGCCCAACCGAGGCGATCGAGTACGAGCGCACTGCCTGGTAACCGTCGGGTGCCGTAAGCCTCACGTCGACGTGCTGACCGGCGATGTTGCCCGGCCACCCGGGCAGGGACACGGTGATGCTGCGACCGCTGGGGGTCAGCGTCGACGTCGACTCAACCGTGCCCACAAGCCAGCGCCCTACCAATACCGCTCTTCCTGCCAGGGGTCGCCGTACATGTGGTAGCCGTTCTGTTCCCAGAACCCGGGCTCGTCTTGCGGCAGCATCTCGAGGCCGCGCACCCATTTTGCGCTCTTCCAGAAGTACAGGTGCGGCACGAGGAGGCGAGCGGGGCCGCCGTGCTCGGGGTGGAGGGGCTCGCCGTCGAACTCGAACGCGATCCAGGCTTTGCCGTCGAGCAGGTCCTCGAGTGGCACGTTGGTGGTGTATCCGCCGTACGAGTGGGCCATCGTGAACTCGTAACTCGTGTCCACATCGGCGAAGAGAGTGTCGAGCGAGACCCCGCGCCAGCTGGTGCCGAGTTTCGACCAGCGGGTGACGCAGTGGATGTCCGTTCCCACCTCCTCGATGGGCAACGCCATAAATTGTTCCCACGTCCACGAGTAGCGCTTGGTCTCGGTGGAGATGGTGAATTGCCAGTCCTCGGTGGCGATCTCCGGGGTGGGTCCCGCGGAGAGCACCGGGAAGTCCTCGGTGAGGTACTGACCGGGCGGAAGATCGGGGTTATTGTCCCGGCCCCGGCCGGAGAATCCTCGCGTGAAGATGGTCATGGTTCAGAGTATCCAGTTCGCGACTTAGGGTGAAGAGATGGCGCGCCTCGGCTTGGGTCTTCCCGCGATTCGTCGCGCGCCGGGCATCCGGCCCGATACGACGGGACGACCGGATGACGCCGGCCTCATCGATCGCTTCGGCAGACGTGCCCACGACCTTCGTATTTCCCTCACCGAGAAGTGCTCGCTGCGCTGCACCTACTGCATGCCTGCCGAGGGGCTGCCCGCGATCGCGCGCGAGGACCTCCTCACACCCACCGAGATCGCGCGGCTCGTGCGTATCGCGGTGCGGGATCTGGGTGTGCGCGATATTCGGTTCACCGGGGGTGAGCCGCTGCTGCGGGCGGACCTCGAGCAGATCATCCGCCTGTCGAGGGAGTTCGCCGACGGCGCGAGCATGTCGCTCACGACCAACGGCATCGGGCTGGACAAGCGGATCGACGGGCTGCTTGCGGCCGGGCTCGATCGGCTCAACATCTCCCTCGACACGGTTGACCGCGACCACTTCGCGCGGCTGACCCGCCGCGACCGCCTGCCAGCGGTGCTTGCGGGTATCGAGGCAGCGAAGCGTGCGGGAATCGCCCCGCTCAAGATCAACGCCGTGCTCATGCGCGACACCCTCCACGGGGCTGTCGACCTGCTCGAGTGGGCGCTCGAGAACGGTGCGCGACTGCGGTTCATCGAACAGATGCCCCTCGACGCCGACGAGGCCTGGGCACGGGACAACATGGTGGATGCCGCTGAGCTCCTCGACGTGCTCGGCACACGTTTCACCCTCACCCAGCCGCATCGCGACGACCCGTCGGCGCCGGCGGAGGAGTGGTTCGTCGATGGCGGACCCGCCACGGTCGGGATCATCGCGAGTGTGACCCGGAGCTTCTGCGCGGCATGCGACCGCACCCGCATCACGGCGGAGGGCACCGTGCGCTCGTGCCTCTTCGGTGACGACGAGACCGACCTGCGCGCGCTGCTGCGCGGGGGAGCAGACGACGACGAGCTCGCGGACCGCTGGCGTGCCGCTCAGTGGGGCAAGCAGGCGGGGCACGGCATGGAGAGGGCCGACTTCGTGCGGCCGGTGCGCAGCATGGGGGCGATCGGTGGTTGAGGTCCGGTACTTTGCGGCGGCGCGTGATGCGGCGGGCCTTGCGTCCGAGCAGGTCGCCGGGGTGTCCACCGTGGGGGAGCTCAAGGAGCTGATCGTGGGGCGCTACGGCGACGCGATGCGGCGGGTTGTGGCATCCGGTTCGTTCCTCGTCGACGGTGTGGTCAGCCGCGACGATGCGCGCGAACTCGGCGCGAGGGTGGATGTGTTGCCGCCCTTTGCCGGGGGCTGATGAGAGCTAGAGACCGACCCATTCCGTAAGCCCGTCGGTGAGGTGCTGGCGCTTCCAGATGGGTACACGCTGCTTGATGAGTTCCACGAGCTGCTCGCACGCCGCGAAGGCCTCAGCGCGGTGCGGTGCGGCGACGGATGCCACGAGCGCAACGTCTCCGATCTGCAGCGATCCCGTCCTGTGCCCAGCGGCGACCCGCAGCCCGCTCGCGTCACTCACCTCGGCGCAGCACGCGGCGAGGAACCCTTCGGCCTCGGGGTGGGCCTCGTACTCGAGCAGCGATACCGCGTGCCCGTGATCGTGGTTGCGGACGACCCCGCGGAAGGTGACGACGGCCCCGTCGGCGTCGCTCACGACGAACGCCTCGAAGACCTCGTCGTCGAGCGGCTGGTCACTGACGACGGCGAGCGAGTTACTCATGGGCGCCGCCCCCCGCAATTTGGGCGACGACGTGGTCGAGAAGTTCGTCGAGCACGGCGAGTCCATCGGTCACACCGCCGCGCGATCCCGGCAGGTTGACGATGACGCTCCGGCCGGAGACGCCGGCGAGCCCCCGACTGAGTGCGGCGGTGGGCACGTGCTCCAGTCCGCGGGCGCGGATTGCCTCGGCGATGCCGGGGAGTTCGCGGTCGAGCACGGCGCGAGTGGCCTCGGGGGTGGCATCCGTCGGCGAAACACCGGTGCCTCCCGTGGTGATGACCACGGCGGGGCCGGCGGCGAGCACGGCGTCCAGTTCGGTGGCGATGTCGGCGTCGGCGACAACACTGTGCTGCACCGAGTAGCCGCGCTCGGCGAGCCATGCCGCGATTACCGGTCCCGTGGTGTCCTCGCGTGTTCCCGCAGCTGCGCCCGTTGACGCGACGATGACGGCGGCGGTCCCGTCGACGATCGCCGGTCGTGTTCGACCGCCGGCCTTCGACAGCAGTCGGATGTCGCCGATCACCGAGTAGGGGTCGACCGCCTTTGTCATGTCGTGCAACGTCAGGGCGGCGATCGAGACGGCGGTGAGTGCTTCCATCTCGACACCGGTCTTGCCCGTGGTTTTGGCGGTGGCGACGATGTCGATCCACGACTCGCCGAACTCGAAGTCCACACTCACCGACGTGAGCGCCAACTGGTGACACAGGGGAATGAGCTCGCTCGTGCGTTTGGCACCGCCGATGCCAGCGAGTCGCGCCGTGGCGAGCACGTCAGCCTTCGGAAGGTCGTCGGATGCCACGAGCGCAATGACCTCGGGGGTCGACGTGAACCTCCCGCCCGCCGTGGCGGTGCGCTTGGTCACGGCCTTGTCGCCGACATCGACCATGCGCGCGCGTCCGTCGGAGTCGAGGTGGGTGAGCCTGCTCATAGTGCCCATGTTTCCACGGTCTCGCCCCCGGCGAGCTCGGTGACATCCTCCGGCACGATGACGAGCAGATCGGATGCCGCGAGCCCGGCAACGAGGTGGGAGCCCGGGCCGGCCACGATCTCGACGCCGTCGGCGCCCACGCCGCGCCCGCGCAGGAACTGCCGCTTGCCCGCCACCGAGCGGACCGGCCCGGCGAGGCGCCGCGGTCGGCGGTCGGCGGCCGGCAGCCCTGCTGCCGCGCGGAGGAGGGGCGCGAGGAACACCTCGAACGACACCTGGGTGCTCACGGGGTTGCCGGGGAAGGAGATCACGGGCACACCCTCGAACACGGCGGTGGCCTGAGGGCCGCCGGGTTGCATAGCCACGTGACCGACCCGCGCGCCGCGCGGCTCGAGCAACTCGCGCACCACCTCGAAGTCGCCGTGCGAAATCCCGCCGGAGGTGACGATCACGTCGGCACCGGTCGCCTCGTCGAGCACGGCCAGCAACTGCGCGGGGTCGTCGACGACCCGGCGGACTAGGGTCACCTCGCCTCCGGCCGCGGTGACGGCGGCCACGAGCGCGACAGAGTTCGAGTCGAAGACCTGACCGGGTTGGGGCTCCGCTCCCGGGTCGAGCAGTTCGGCGCCCGTCGTCACGATGGCAACCGTGGGGCGGCCGAGTACCGAGACACGGGTGATGCCTGCCGCGGCCAGTGCGGCCAGATGCCGTGACGCGAGCATCGTTCCCGCGGTGAGAAGAAGTTCACCAGCACGGATGTCGGAGCCACGCTCGCGCACGAACTCGCCCGCCGCGCGGCCCCGGTGGATGACGACGGAGTCGCCATCAACCGTCGTGTCCTCGACGGGGATGATCGTGTCGGCGCCATCCGGAACGGGGGCGCCCGTCATGATGCGCAGCGCCGTACGGGGTGCGAGGGCGGGCGGTGAGCCCACGGCGGCCGCGATGACACCCTCCACGGGGAGAGTGGTGGTGGGGGTGGCATCCGTCGCACGAACGGCGAAGCCGTCCATCTGCGAGTTGCGGAACAGTGGCAGGTCGACGGGGGACAACACATCCGAACTCAGGACTCTGCCGAGAGCTTGGAGAAGCGGAACCGTCTCCGGCTCGATCTGCGCGAGGCGCGGTTCGACGAGACTCGCGACGAGCGCGGCGTGTTCTTCGACACTCGTGGCCATCAGTAACGCTCCATCTCGGGGTCGATGCGTCGCGCCCACAAGTCGATGCCGCCTGCCAGGTGGGTGGCGCGGTAACCCTGTTCGACGAGGAACTGCCGTGCGCTCGCCGACCGCACCCCGTGGTGGCAGTACACAACGACCGGTCGCGATCGATCGAGCTCCTCGAACCTGGTCGACAGTTCGCCGAGCGGGATAAGAACGGATCCGCGGATGCTCGCAATCTCGGCCTCCCACGGTTCCCGCACATCGAGCAGCACCGAGTCATCGGCGAGGGCGCTGACCTCGTCCGCGGTCACGGTGTCGATGCCGCAGAACGCCTCGTAGTCGATCAGACGCGTAACGGGTGTTGCACTCGGATCGGGGAGGTAGTCGAGCGAGGAGAACTCTCCCGTGAGCGCGTCGAAGAGTGTGACCCGACCGCGAAGGGGGGAGCCGACACCGGAGAGGATCTTGAGCGCCTCCGTCGCCATGAGCCCGCCGATCACGGTCACCGCCGTCGGGAACACCCCGCCCGCCTCGCACGACAGCACCGATCCGGGGGGAGGGGGCGACGGAAAGAGGTCGCGGTAACCCGGTCCGTCCGGCCAGGACACACTCGCCTGACCGCCGAACTGCGACACCGATCCCCAGACGAGCGGGATGCCCGTGAGGGAGGCCGCGTCGGCGGCGAGGTAGCGCGTGGCGAAGTTGTCGGACCCGTCGATCACGAGGTCGTACTCAGAAAGGATCGGGAGTGCGTTGGCCGACGTGAGTCGGTCGGTGCGGGTGATGACGAGTGTGCCGGGGTTGAGCGCGGCGATACTCTCCGCAGCTGACTCCGTCTTCGAGCGCCCAATGTCGTCAGTGCCGTGGATGTGCTGGCGATGCAGGTTGGTGGCGTCGACGGTGTCGTCGTCAACGATGCCGATCGTGCCGACACCCGCCCCGGCGAGTGTCGGCAACACCGCGCTCCCGAGTCCACCGGCGCCGATCACGAGGACACGTGCGGCGGAAAGCCGCCCCTGGGCGGCGGTGCCGAACCCGGGCAGGGCCACCTGGCGGGAGTAGCGGGCATCCATGGTCTGATTCTTCCACCGCTGGTGACGACGTCGGCGGGGTTTCGAGACGCGCGCTTCGCGCGCTCCTCAACCGGCAGGTTGACAAGGGGCGCTCGAATTACTCCGGCGGTTGAGTAGCCGCGGCGCAGCCCGGCGTCATCGAAACCCCGGCCCACGACCACTGTTCACCTGACACGCACCTCGAGGTGGTTCGGAAGACGACGAGTTCATCGCGCGTGTTCGGTTTCAGCATCCGAAGCTCGTCAACACCGGGGCGGTGCTTGTCGCTCCGTAGTTGTCCAGTTCAGTCCTGCGGGTTCGGGTCCATGGACGGCATCTGGTCTGTGAGGGCCGTGATGCGTTGGGGATACCGCAGCGCCGCCGCGAACAACTGGCCCAGGTCGGTGCGCCGGCCGTCGCCGTGAAGTGCCCCGGACCAGCCCTTGGCCTGGTGGAACGCGTCGGCGGCGAAAAGCAGAGCCGAAGCGACAAACCAACGGCGCCACTCGGGTTTAACGAAAATCTGGTGCACGAGGCCGCCGTCGGGGTACCACCGCACCGCCCCCACCTGGTCGTCGTTGCTCACACCCGCGGTCGCGAATGTGAAGTGGGAGACGATCGTTCCCGGCACGAATCGCTCGTGCGAGAACGCCACGAGATTGGTCGCGGCCGGGGAGGCTCGAGGTTCGTCCACCCATACGAACCACAGCGGCGGATGCTCGGGCAGAGCATCGGGTGCGATTTCCACCCGCGCAAGCCCGGGAGAGGCCTCCACCACCGACCACAGTGCGGCCCCGTCGATGCCCTCTGCTTCAGCAATGGTGCCGTCGGCGATCGAGTCATCTTCGTATGCCCGAACTCGCCAGAGGTCGGAGGGCAGGCGGCCCTTTCTCACATAGTGCACGTGGCGTTTTGATGCCATGGCAGTGAACTCCTCCGATCGGGACTCGCGGGCGCGCTCCGCATTACGTGACAACTGCTAACGTTTGGTCAAACGACTTTACGGGGACCATCACAATGAAGCGACTTGTAGCCATTCTCGGCGCATCCACTCTCGGAATTTTCTCCTTCGCGGCGGCTGCGCCCGCCCAGGCGGCCGACGTTCCGCCGGATTGCGAGAACCTCGATTTCGAGAACCTCGACGACCTGCCCTTGCTCTCGGACTGCGTGCCCCAGTACGGCCTCGGCAAGGCTGAGTTCACGATCGTCCCGGACAAGGACAACCCGAGCGCGACCTTCCCCGAGGGCTTCACGCCGCTCAACGAACTCACTCAGGCTGACGTCACGTCCACGACCTCGCCAGAGGACATCGCCGACTACTTCGGCGACCTCGAGCCCGAGGAAGGCGGATACCTCGCCAACATCATCCCGCTCGAATCCGGTAGCACCGTGTCGGCACCCTACGAGGGTGAGGCATTCGCGGATGCCCTCGCCGACCTCGGAGCACCGGCCTTCAGCGACGCGATCATCACCCCGACCTCCCACACCTATGACGCGGCCGTCATCACGCCCGTCGCCTCGGTCTCGGAGATCCCCAGCCCGGACGACGTGCCGGAGGGAATCTTCGAGGCGTGTGCGACTGACGCCGGCGAGTGGTTCGGCGGGATCCTCGTGAACTACGACCCCATCTGGACGACGTTCAGCCAGACGGTCGGCGGCGAGAACTGGAACTACACGATCACGGCGAACGCGAAGCCGACCTACATCCTGATCGGTGACATAGAGGGCGAGAACCCCGTGTGGTGCGCATCCGACGGCACCAACACGGTGGGCACGGGAACAGGCGCTGGCCTCGAGGAGTTCATCGTTGTGCTCGGTCTCCTCTGGACCCCGCTGCCCGACGGCGAGATCGACTACCCGTTCCCGAGCCTCGGCGTTTTCTCGCGTGACGTCCCTGTCGCGCCCGTGACACCGTCGAAGCCCGTGCTCGCCGCGACCGGTAACGACGTCTCCGGCGCGATTGCGCTCGCGGGTGGCCTCGGACTCCTCGGAGCGAGCGCTCTCGCCTTCGGCGCCCTGCGTCGTCGTCGCAGCGCCTAACGCCTCCTTCGAACGCCCGGCAGCTCAGGCTGCCGGGCGTTCGTCGTTAAATCGTTGTCTGTTGCAATAGTGTGTGACGCACAGTATTGTGATCGACATGGAACCCGACGATCTCCTTGCCGCCCACCAGCAAGAGCTGCGACGCGGCACCGTGGTGCTCGCGTGCCTCCTCCGGCTGACGACACCCGACTACGGGTACGCGCTGCTCGAAGAACTTGATCGAGGCGGTTTCGCGGTCGATGCAAACACGCTGTACCCGCTGCTCCGACGACTCGAGAAACAGGGACTCCTCACGAGCGAGTGGAACACCGACGAGGCACGACCGCGCAAGTTCTACTCAACGACACCCGATGGTCGCGCCCTCGCGCGGGACCTCCTCGACGACTGGTCGCGACTGGACGACGCGATCCGTTCCCTGAAAGGCACCTCATGATCGCGACACTCACCGACCGGTACGTGGCGGAGCTCTCCCGGCTTCTGCCCGCGCGGCAGCGGAAAGACATCGAACGGGAGCTCCGGGCATCCATCGCCGACACAGTTGACGAGCGTGTGGAGCGAGGGATGACCCCGGCGCAGGCCGAACGCGACGCACTCGCCGAACTCGGTGACCCCGTGCTCCTCGCGGCCGACTACACCGACCGTCCAACATCGCTCATCGGACCGCACCACTTCGGTTCCTACCGCCGGATGCTCGGCATCGTGGTTACCGCGGGCCCGGGCGTCGCGATCGTCGTCGCCGTCGCGCAAGTGCTCTACGCCGTGCCGCTGTGGCAGGCACTTGTTTCCGGAGTCACGGCGGGGCTGATCGTTTCGGCTGTGGTCGTTGCTGCACTCACGCTTGTTTTCGCCATCATCGAGCGATTGCCGCGACGAGCGGCAGCGTGGGAACCGACGGCCCTGCCCGATCGCCAGGAAACAGTAGGGGGAACACTCGGGGGACTGGCATTTCTTCTCGGTGTGATCGCACTGCTCGTGCTCTCGCCCACCTTCACCGCCGTCACCGATGCCGAGGGGAACGCCATTCCGGTCATCGCCCCCGCCCTCTGGGCGAATTGGGCGCCGGTCATTGTGGGGATCGTCGTGCTCGCGATCGTGTTCAGCATTGTGATCGAGTACGCGGGGTGGAGCATCCCCATCGCTATCGTCAACGCGGCCGTCGTACTCGCGGGGTCCGCGCTCTTCGTGTGGTGGGCGACACACGACCTCTTTCTCAACCGCGAATTTTTTGCGGCCATCGGGTGGGACCCGGCGGTACCGGGTGTGATCACGGTGGTAGCTCTCGTCCTTCTCGGTATCAACGCGATCGTCGAGATCTCGGGGGGTTTCCTTCGGGCGGTGCGTTCCAATCGGGCCCGTCGTGACGCGAACGCGGTGCGGGCATGAAAGCGGTCGTTCGTGAGCGCTACGGTGCAGCGGGAGATGTGGTCGAGATTGTGGATGTCGACCGCCCGGCCCCGGGGCCAGGCGAGGTGCTCCTTCGTGTGTGCGCCGCCGGTCTGAACTCCGCAGACTGGCGTCTCACCGCGGCCGTCCCCGCGCTCGCTCGGCTCGGGGAAGGTCTGCGCGCGCCACGCAACCGCCGGCTCGGCATGGACGTCTCGGGCATCATCGACGCGGTGGGCGAAGGCGTCACGGCCTTCGCCGTCGGGGATGCGGTGTTCGGTGAAGCGCGCGGCTCCTTCGCGGAGTACGTCGTCGCACCGGTGGGCACGATTGCGTTCGCTCCGTCGAGCATCCCGCTCCGAGACGCGGCCGTGCTGGCGATCGCCGGGTCGACCGCGCTCCAAGCCCTCCGCCGCGGCGGCGACCTCACGGGCAAACGGGTGCTCGTCATCGGAGCGGGCGGCGGCGTCGGAAGTTTTGTCGTGGGCCTGGCGGCATCCCGCGGTGCGGTCGTGACGGCCGTCTGCAGCACCGACAAGGTCGAGCCCGTGAGAGCCCTCGGCGCGTCCCGCGTCATCGACTACACGCGTGAGACCATCAGCGGCAGCTACGACCTCATCGTCGAACTCGCCGTCGCGGCGTCACTGCGCGTGACCCGGTCCTGGCTCGCCGACGGCGGGAGCCTCGTGCTCTCCTCGGGCGACGGTGGGCGAATCGTCGGCCCGTTGGCCCGGATGCTCGGCTCGGTGGTCTTCGCGAATACCTCTGTGCTGTCATCCAGGGTCAGTGCTGACGACCTGCGCGAACTCGCGGCCGCGGTGGATGCGGGGGAGCTGCGACCAGTGATCAGCGCGAGCTACCCCCTGGCGGAGGCGGCCGCGGCCATCGAGCAACTCGGGCGCGAGAAAACCAGGGGCAAAGTTGTGCTCGACGTGGCCGCCTAGAGGGCGACGAACACGAGAAGTGCGATGAGGCCGAGCTGGGCTGCCAGCCTCGGCCAGAACGGGATAGCAGCGCGGCCGAAACGCTCGGGGTGCTGTGCCGCGTACGCGTTCGCGGGGAAAACCGCGATGAGGAACACGATGAGCGCGACGGCAGCGAGGGTGCGAACTCCCGGGACGAGGAGTCCGATGCCTCCCGCGATCTCGCACACCCCCGTGAATCTCACGATGAGCTTGCCGCTCACCCGCTTCCGGATCGCTGGCGGCACGATGGCTGCCATCCCGCGAGCGACGGTAGGCACGAAGTGCAGGATGCCCATGACAACGAACATCGTGGCGAGAGCGATCGCGGCCACCAGTCGCAGGGTTTCGAGCATCCCCCCATCGTCGCACCGTCACCTGGCATCGAGCGGTGGCTCTTCGCAGTAAAGTGGCATTCGTTGTGCGCTGGCGGAATGCCCGTGCCACACCGTTCCAGCGCTCTCGCGCATCCCGCTACCTGAAGGATCCGATCCCGTGGCCAAGCCGATCGTGCTGATCGCCGAAGAACTTTCCCCCGCGACCGTCGAGGCCCTCGGCCCCGACTTCGACATCCGCACCGTCGACGGCACCGACCGCCCGGCGTTGCTCGCCGCGCTCGCCGAGGCGAACGCAATCCTCATTCGTTCCGCGACCCAGGTCGACGCCGAAGCGATCGCCGCCGCGCCCAAGCTCAAAGTTGTCGCACGCGCGGGCGTCGGTCTCGACAACGTCGACATCAAGGCCTCCACCGAGGCTGGAGTTATGGTCGTCAACGCGCCGACCTCCAACATCATCTCGGCAGCCGAGCTCACCGTCGGACACATCCTGAGCCTCGCCCGCCACATCCCGGCAGCGCACGCGAGCCTCGCTGCCGGAACGTGGAAGCGCTCCAAGTACACCGGTGTCGAACTCTTCGAGAAGACCGTCGGCATCATCGGCCTCGGTCGCATCGGTGCGCTCATCACCGAACGGCTCCAGGCCTTCGGCGTCAACGTCATCGCGTACGACCCCTACGTCACCTCCGCGCGCGCACAGCAGCTCGGTGTGACACTCGTGACGCTCGACGAACTACTCGCGCAGGCCGACTTCATCACGATCCACATGCCGAAAACGCCGGAGACGACCGGCATGATCTCCACCGAGCAGCTCGCGCTCATGAAGCCGACCGCCTTCATCGTCAACGTCGCCCGAGGTGGACTCATCGACGAGGACGCACTGTTCGCAGCCCTCAAGTCGAACCGCATCGCCGGGGCCGGCCTCGACGTCTTCGTGAGCGAGCCGCCCACCGATTCGCCGCTCCTCGAGCTGGAGAACGTCGTCCTCACGCCGCACCTGGGCGCATCGACGGATGAGGCGCAGGAGAAGGCCGGGGTGTCCGTGGCACGTTCCGTCCGTCTGGCGCTCGACGGAGAGCTTGTGCCCGACGCGGTGAATGTCGCGGGCGGTGTGATCGACCCGACCGTTCGGCCGGGCATCCCGCTCATGGAGAAGCTCGGGCAGGTCTTCGCGGGTCTCGCGGATTCGCCCATCACGAGCATTGATGTCGAGGTGCGCGGCGAGATCGTCGAGTTCGACGTGAACGTGCTGAAGCTTGCTGCCCTCAAGGGCATCTTCTCGAACATCGTGAGTGAGTCGGTGAGCTACGTGAATGCCCCGCTCCTCGCCGAGGCGCGCGGTGTCGATATCCGCCTCATCACGGATGCCGCGAGCGACGAGTACCGCAACCTGCTCAGCATCCGCGGCGCTCTGTCGGATGGCTCGCAGATCTCCGTCTCGGGAACCCTCACGGGCACCAAGCAGACCCAGAAGATCGTCGAGATCAACGGCTACGACGTCGAGGTGCCGATGGCCGAGCATCTCATCGTCATGATGTACACCGATCGCCCGGGCATCGTCGCCGTCTACGGCAAGGAGTTCGGCGAGGCGAAGATCAACATCGCCGGCATGCAGATTGCCCGCCACAGCGCCGGGGGAGAGGCTCTCTCCGTGCTCACGGTGGACTCGCCGGTTCCGGACGAACTCCTCGAGACGGTGCGCACGGCGATCGACGCGTCCCTCCTCCGAGAGATCGACATCACCGAGGCTTAGAAGGACGTCGCTCAGCGACGCATGCCGCGCAGAGGTTTGGTGCCAGCGCTGCGGTATGACCCTCAGCGCCCACACCAAACCTCAGCGCGGCGTCCCGATGCTCTTAGACGACGTCGGCGGGCGGGGTCGACGCGGTGCGACGCTCGGTCACACCGGCACCCGTGGACGGGTCGACACCCGACTGCACCGTCGTCACCGTCTGGCGCTTGCGCACCAGCAGGATGATTCCGATAAGGAAGACGATGGTTCCGGCACCCATCAAGAGGTAACCGACCATGTCGAGATCAACCACCGAGTTCTCGAGGTTGACGGCGAACGCAAGGATCGCGCCGATAACAAAGAGTGCAATTCCGGTTCCGATACTCATGGAGGTGACGGTACTCGCCCCCTATCCGGGGCACGTAGGGGTTGTGGTCGACGCCGCTCGTGCGCTAGGAGCGATAGCCTGAACAGATGCCCAGTTCGTTGAATCTCGCCGTCATCCCGGGTGACGGAATCGGTCCGGAAGTTATCGCTGAAGCCGTCAAGGTGCTGAAAGCCACGGGGGTGGATGCCACGGTCACCGAGTACCCCTTCGGTGCAACGCATTACCTGGCGACGGGCAGCATCCTCGACCAGAGTGAACTCGACGCGCTCGCTCAACACGACGCCATCCTCCTCGGCGCGGTGGGCGGCGACCCGCAGGATCCGCGACTCAAGGGCGGCATCATCGAGCGCGGGCTCCTGCTCAAGCTGCGCTTCGCGTTCGACCACTACGTGAACCTGCGCCCGACGCGCATCTACCCGAGTGTTACCTCACCCCTCTCGAACCCGGGCGAGGTCGACTTCGTTGTCGTGCGCGAGGGCACCGAGGGTCCCTACGTGGGCAACGGTGGCAGCATCCGCACGGGCACACCCCACGAGATCGCCAACGAGGTGAGTGTCAACACGGCGTTCGGTGTTGAGCGGGTCGTGAAGTTCGCGTTCGAGCAGGCCGAGCAGCGTCGCGGCAAGGTCACGTTTGTGCACAAGACCAATGTGCTCACGTACGCCGGTGGGCTGTGGCAGCGCATCGTGCAGGCGGAGGCGGCCAATCATCCGTCGGTGGACTGGGATTACCTCCACGTGGACGCCGCGACCATCTTCTTGGTCACCAACCCTGCTAGGTTCGATGTCATCGTCACGGATAACCTCTTCGGCGATATCCTCACCGATCTCGCGGCCGCAATCAGCGGCGGCATCGGACTGGCGGCCTCGGGCAACATCAACCCCGACGGCACGTTCCCCTCGATGTTCGAGCCGGTGCACGGTTCCGCTCCCGACATCGCGGGCAAGCAGCTCGCCGACCCCACCGCGGCGATCCTGTCCGTTGCACTCATGTTGGCCCAGCAGGGCCATCCGGATGCCGCGGCTCGGGTTTCTGCGGCGGTCGAAGCCGACCTCGCCTCCCGTGGCGACGCGAAACGCAGCACCGCGGAGGTGGGCGACGCGATCGCGGCGGCTGTGGCATCCGCTGGCTGAGTTTTCCGAACCTCACCGGCGTAACATCGACATACTTCACTTCCTTCGAAGGACCGATCATGAAGAACCTCCTGGCCCCTCAGACCCTCGAGTTCGCCGTGACGCGCAACGAGTCAGCGCGCGACGCAGCAGAGCACGCCGACATCATTGCCGAGCCCGGCTTCGGCAAGCACTTCACCGACCACATGGTCGACATCTGCTGGTCGGAGTGGGGTGGGTGGCACCGCCCGCGTGTGCAGCCTTACGGTCCCATTCAGCTCGACCCGGCCGCCGCCGTACTGCACTACGCGCAGGAGATCTTTGAGGGTCTCAAGGCGTACCGGTGGGCGGATGGCTCGATCTGGTCGTTCCGCCCGGAGGCCAACGCCGCGCGGCTGCAGCGCTCTGCTGTGCGTATGGCGCTGCCGGAGCTGCCGACCGAGTACTTCATCGAGTCGCTCAAGCAGCTCATCGCTGTTGATGGCCGCTGGGTGCCGAGCGCGCCGGAGACGAGCCTGTACCTCCGCCCCTTCATGTTCGCGAAGGAGGCGTTCCTCGGTGTGCGCCCCGCGAAGAAGGTCAATTACTACGTGATCGCGAGTCCCGCCGGGCCATACTTCTCCGGCGGTGTGGCGCCGCTGTCGATCTGGCTCTCCGAGGACTACTCCCGCGCAGGCAAGGGCGGCACGGGTGCGGCGAAGACGGGCGGCAACTACGCGTCGAGTCTCGTCGCCCAGCAGGAGGCCTACGACAACGGGTGCGCCCAGGTGCTCTTCCTCGACTCGCAGGAGGGCAAGTGGATCGAGGAACTCGGCGGTATGAACGTGGTGCTCGTGAAGAAGGACGGCACGCTCGTGACGCCTGACTCCGACAGCATCCTCGAGGGCATCACGCGAGACTCGGTGCTGCAGCTCGCCGAGGACCGTGGCCACAAGGTGGAGCGCCGCAAGGTGAGCATCGAGGAGTGGCGTGAGGGTGTCGCTAACGGCGACGTGACCGAGGTGTTCGCGTGCGGCACCGCCGCCGTCATCACCCCGATCGGGTTGCTGAAGGCTCGCGATTTCACGGTGGGCGATGCGGATGCCCAGGCGGGCGAACTAACAATGTCGCTGCGCGAGGAGCTCACCGACATCCAGTACGGCCGTCGCCCCGACCCGCACGGCTGGATGACACGTCTCGACGCGTAACGCGGGCCGACCTACGGTCTTGTGACCCTCGTCGCGAAGGACGCAACTACCTCGGCTGCTTCTGCGAGGTTCTGCGCGTAGGTGCGTCCGCTGATCGCCTTGCGCGGCCGCAGGCTGTGGTCGCCGTCGCCGAGCCAGTGCACGTCGATCGCCGGCGGGAGGTCGTAGCTGGCCACCTCATCCGGGGTGCCGAACTCGTCTCGTGTGCCCTGGCAGATCTGCGTGGGAGCGGTCAGGTCGATGAGGTGCGCCGTACGGAGCTGCTCCGGTTTTGCCGGGGGATGGAACGGGTAGGAGAAGCACACGAGTCCCGCGATCGTTCCCGCGTCGTAGAGGCCCTGGGCAACCATGCTCGCGACCCGGCCACCCATCGAGTGCCCGCCGATGAGCAGGGGGCGATCCGTGACGTCGGCGACGGCATCCAGATACTCACCCTGCAGGCTGTCTCCGCGCGGGGGCGGCTTGCGCACACCCTGCCTGCGGCCTGCCATATACGCGAACTCGAATCGTGCGACACGGATGCCCTGCTCGACGAGCGCGGACGTGATGGCGTTCATCCCCGCACTGTCCATGGCTGCACCCGCGCCGTGCGCGAGCAGCAAGGTCACGGATGCATCGTCGGGCCCGTCCCACAGCAGCTCCACCATGCAGCCGAGCCTAGCCAGCCCTCAACCACTTCTCCGGAGCTTTCGAGTCCCAGTCACACTGGTTACAGGATGCCGCGGCGTGTCACCCGAACCCTCCGGAGAAGAGTCACATGAACCGCGGCGGGAGGGTCACGTAGGCTCGTCGGGTGAAGATTGCGCGGTTCAGCCACGAGGGCGACATCAGGTTCGGCATCATCGACGACGACGAGGTGGTGGTGCTGGCCAACGACCCCATGTTCGCCGGATACGAGACCCTCGACGAGCGTCTGCCCCTGTCCGAGGTGAAGCTCATCGCGCCCGTCATCCCGCGATCGAAGGTGATCGCGTTCGGTCGTAACTACCGGGACCACGCGACCGAGCTCGGCAACGAGGTGCCGGCCGAGCCGCTCATGTTTTTGAAGCCCAACACGTCGGTGATCGGCCCGGGTGACACCATCGTGCTGCCGCCGCAGAGCGAGAACGTCGCCTTCGAGGGCGAACTCGCCGTGGTGATCGGCGCCATCGCCAAAAACGTCTCGGCCGAAAAGGCGGAGAGCGTGATCTTCGGCTTCACCATCGCCAATGACGTCACCGCTCGTGACCTCCAGACCCGCGACGGTCAGTGGTCGCGCGCGAAGGGCTTCGACACGTTCTGCCCGATCGGCCCGGTGATCGAGACCGAGTTCGCGGTCATCCGTCAGCACATCGTGACACGTGTCAACGGTGACGTGAAGCAGGACGGCCCGGTCTCCGACATGCTCCACGGTGTCGCGGAGTTGATCGAGTACGCGTCATCCGTCTTCACGCTGCTGCCCGGGGATCTACTCCTGACCGGAACGCCCGCCGGTGTCGGACCGCTCGTGAGCGGGGACACGGTGGATGTCACGATCGAGGGTATCGGAACGCTCTCGAACCCGGTGCGCTAGCCGCTCGTGCTGGAGTGAGGCTCGAGACGGAGCAACTCCCGGCCTCTCGAATCGAAGAGGTGGAGGATCGCGCCATCGGCTCCCACCACTCTCACGGCGGTCACTAAAGAGCCGACCTGGAGGCCAGGGCAGCCGATCGAGGCGACCATGCCCGGGGTGTTGGTCACCACGTACCCATGATCTAGCTCCGCGTAGCGTCCGCTCGAGCCACACGCGCCTGGAGTATCGACGAACGACTTCCAGTCGCCGTCGCGAAACTCGAGGAAGGTGTCGTCATCGCCGAAGATCGGCGCTCCCGTGTCCTCCGCGAGCGGCATGGCTTCGGACACGGCCCACGTGATGTGCCAGGTTCCCGTGAGCGAGGCAGGTGACAGGTTCGCGTCGAGGGGCCGGATGGCCTCCATCGTCGGCTCCGCAGGAACGCCTCGAGTGAGGCGGCCGTTCAGCGCGCCTGTCGTAGTGCCGCCGGAATCCGTGAACAACCACCCCGAGTCATGAGCTTCGAGCCGCTCTGTGGTCGTGAGCCACGGCACATCGAGTTGGCCGTCGCGCACGCATCCGGGGTCGATCAGTCCAGGGCTCCCGAGCCAGGCATCACCGAGAGTGATCCAGGTTCCCGACACCTCGCCGCACGCGGCGCCGTACGTGAATCCGTCCTCCAGCATCGTCAGCTCGCCGACGTGCCCGCTGGGCTCGCTGAGGGTCCAGGTCCCGATGAGATCGGCCGCGACGCTTTCGGGCGCGGGCGGATGCGGAGTGGGCGTGGCCGTCGGGGCGGGGGCGGGCGCCGAGCACCCGGCGAGAAGAGTGATCGCAGCGGCGAGGCACGAGAGCACGCGGGGAGTGGACATCAGTTCTCCGAATGGTTCGAGACGGGTACGAGTCGATCGAGTTCGGCGCCTGTATTGTCCAGCATCACGAGTGTCTCACCGTCGAATCCTGCGAGGCGGACCCGCCAGTCCCACTCTTCGATCGGACGCTCACCGCAGTACATCAAGGTCATGACGCTCTGGACGACCACCAGTACTCGCCCATCCTGTAGAGGCGCCCATCTCCCGAGCTGATCGTTACAGTCGTCCGTTCCGCGGAGAGTGCCGTCAGGATCGAAATGGACGCTCGACGCTCGCTCGCTCGTGAGCGAAGTCCACTCGCCGGCAATTGATCCGGGACTGAGCGACGCGGGAAGCGCCACTGGGTCAGCTAGCTCGGCTGCGACCTCCTCAGCAGAGAAAGCTGGCCAGCCTCCGGATGCCGAGTCCGGATCCCGTTCAAGCCGCGCTAGGACTGATCCGTCCTCGTCCCTGAGGCTCAGCGTTCCGTCGTCGAGATCGGCCTCCCGTGCGCCGACGAGCCAAGGGATCTCGTCGTCCGCGAGGCGGCAACCTCCGCTGCCCCACACCATCGCGAGGAAGACGCCGTCGAGGGAGCCCCAGTCGCCCATGAGTTCACCGCATGGCATCGTGAGGATGTACATGCGAGGAGCGAATTCGAGGGTGGACCCGGCGATATTTTCCGGGTCGGTGACCGTCCAGGCGCCGACGAGGTCGCGAGAGTGCCAGTCGACCCCGGATTCGGGGACAGGCGAGAGTCGCCCGACTTCCTCCGCCTCGGCATCGAGAAGCACGACCACTCCTTTCTCGATGCCAGCGAGACTCGTCCGATCGAGCCACGACACGAGCACCGATCCTGGACAGTGTGCCGGGATGGGTGCGGTGCGCCGCGAGATCGAGACGCGGCCATCCTCGTGAGTCTGCCAGGTGCCGCGGGCCACGCAACGAGCCTCCTGTGTCGCCTCGCCGAACCCCTCGACCCGCCAGTTGTTTCCCTCGATCACCAGGGTCGCTGTGCCCGGCGACGTCCCCGCTGCCGCCCACCGCCCGTCCACCGGGGCGGGAACGAGCCCTTCCGGCAGTCGCGGAACTGAACTCCCGAGCGGCACGCAGCCCGAGAGAGCGGCCACGAGTAGGGTGCCGACGGCGACGTGCCTAGCCCACATAGAACTCCCCGATCACGGTTGTGCCGTCCGGCGCGTAGAGCGGGATAACCCTGTCGGGATCGCGTGACGCGGGGGTTGCGTGCATGTCGAGTGGCCCCTGTGTGAGGTCGTCCGTGGAGCGCGACTGCCCGGACACACCGGGGAGGAGAGCATCGCCGGACGGCCCTCCCGAGTTGAACTCGACAATGCCGTCGTCGTACGGGGGAACGAGGTCGCGAACAGCCGCGCTTTCGACGTATCCCAGGGTTCCGTCGACTCCGACAGCCGCCAGCAGGTCGGGCGTCCCGAGACGAGGCGAGGCGACTCCGTAGGTCTGACCCTGGGCGTTGACCCCCCACTCGGTCTCTGTCTTCACGAGGTACTGCAGCGAGACCACGACCTCGGCTCCCGGTTCGGGCGACGCGAAGAGGGAAGAATTGTCATCGGAGAGGGCCAGGTCGCTCCACGTCTCGGTGCGGTCGTCTCCCGTGCACGTCGATGTCAACGCGACAGTGGTGGGGGAGAAGCCAACCTTCGTCACCCCGGAAGTGAGACACGTGATTCGCACCCGCACGTCTGTCGCACCGACAGGGGGCTGAAGAGGGACAAGCGCGGGCCCGCTCACTCGCGTGCTTCCTGCGTCTTCGACGATCGTGACGACGGATGCCCCGGGCCAAACACCATCGGGAAGCGCGGGCCCGCTCGCCACCGTCACAGGTTCCTCAGAGAGGGTCGACGCGACGGCGGCCGTGAGACCGACACCGACGAGCGCGCCCGCGAGCACGGCAGCCGCCAGCAGGCTGGCGTGGGGGCTCCGGTGCCCCGATTCGACGTTCGTCGCCAGTCCCGCCCGAATGGCGGCGGATCGCTCGGGGTCGAACTGTGGCGTGGTCATGATGGGTGCCTTTCACTCTCGAAGAGCACGGTGGGGAGGGTCGGATGGATGCCGCGGGCTCGCCGTCGAGCACGCGAGAGTCTCTGGCGCGCGGCATCCGTGGTGATGCCGAGCACGTCGGCGGTGTGGGCGAGGCTGAGCTCCTCCACGAGTACGAGCGCGATGATCTCGGCGTCAGCAGGGGGAAGAGCATCCAGGATCGCGGCAAGGTGCTGGGAACGATCGTGATGCTCGCTGCGCTCCTGCGCGATCGTCTCGGCCGAGGGCTCGGTGCCCGGCGGTGGGAGACGCTCGAGAAAGGCGCGGTGTCGCCGCTGGTATCGCGCGAGGTTGCGCACGACGTTGTGGGTCGTGGTCAGCAGCCAGGGGAGCACAGAGCCGTCGACCAGTCGCACGGAGCGCCGCTTGCGCCACAACTCGAGAAAGGCGGCGGCGACGGCATCCTCGGCGTCCGTCGGTGAGGCCGTTCGTGCGAGTGCGCTCCGGAATAGTCGATCACGATGGGTGTCAAAGAGTCGAGCGAAAGCGTCACCGTCGCCGGAGAGGGCACGCCGCCACCATAGGGCTTCTGAGGAGGGCGTTTCGCGGCTCACAATGGGGACTGTCCGCTCAGGCCACAGTGTGACAGCACCCGCTCAGGGTAGCGATTGCTCATTCACCCATGATGCTGTCCTCGGACGCTATCCCCAGCAGTCGTGGCTTGAAACGTATGGCACCCTGCCATACGTTTAGTGTCATGGGAATGGTAAAGACGACCCTCTATCTCCCGGAGTCGCTCAAGCGCGACATCGAGCGAATCGCGCGTGAACGCGGAGTGAGCGAGGCGGACGTGATTCGGGAGTCTCTGGCCGTGTCGGTCAGTGAGCGCCGTCCGCGACCCCGCGCTGGGGTCGTGGCGATCACGGGTCAGCCGCCCATCGACTGGAACTCGCGCGACCATCTCCAAGGCTTCGGGGACCCGTGATCCTCGACACGAGCGTGCTCCTCTCGTATCTGGATCGCAACGAACCCGCTCACGACAGGGCGACCGCTCTCATCGACACCTATCGTGGATCTCTTGTCGTCTCGCCCCTGGTCCTCGCCGAGGTTGACTACCTTCTTTTGACGCGCGGCGGACTCGACGCGGAGATCGCTGGGATGCGCGAACTTGCCAGTGGCGCGTGGGAGATTGCGTCGTTCACTAGCGAGGATCTCTTGGATGCGCTCGGAGTTGTGGAGCGCTATCCGGCGCTCGCCGTGGGAGCCACTGACGCTTCCCTCGTGGTGCTCGCCCACCGATACGGCACTCGCACGATCGCAACACTCGACCGGCGACACTTTGAGGTGTTGCGTTCCCTCGACGGAAAGCCGTTCGACGTGGTGCCGGGCTAGGGGCGAATCGCCCCGCCCGCACCGAACGCCGGTGGCGCGAAGGGCTTCGGAACGCTCTCGAACCCGGTGCGCTAGGCGCGGGGCATCGCTCAGCCCGCCTTTACGAACCGCCCTAGCTCATCCCCGTCGGCGTCAAAGAGCACGAGCAATTGGTTCTGAAACCCAAACGCTCGAGCGGAATGAAACCACGGTGCGACAGTTGCCAGGCCACAGTCGGGGAGTGTGGTCGAGAGCTGCGGCGGGCTCGTCAGAACTCGGCCACGCACGCTGATGTTCCATTCACCGCTGACGGCCCCGCACTCGGATTCGACGGTCCACATCGAGTCGTCAATCGTCGCCCCGGCGAGAATCCCTTGGTCGAGCGGGATCCAGCGTCCACCCGCATAGCCAAGGACGAAACTCGCAGGGAGTCCTCCCGGAGCGATGGAAAGCATTGCAGGCGAAAGTTCCGCGGGAACACTAAGCTCATTCGACCGCGACTGGGTATCACTGGGCGCGAGAGAAACCACGAGAGAGGCCTCGTTATCGAGCAGGCTCCATCCATCACCGTCGGTTTCGACGTGAGTGGCTGACTCCAGCCACGGCGGAGTTGGCTGGCCCGATGCATCACAGCCCGAACCGTCCTGGATCTCGAGAGTTGTGCTGATAAGCCCGTCGAGCGTGGCCCAATTGCCGAATATTGTGCAATCGGCCATAGAAATTACAAGTCCGTCAACGTCGAAGTTCGCCGTGGCAATTTCGTCGCCGTCCTGGAGCACCGACCAGCTCCCCAGCAGACCCGCGACGTTTGGGTCGGTATTGATGGGCAGCGCAGCCTGCGTGGGACTCGGAGATGTTGTTTCGTCGGTCGTGTCACCTTGTGTGGAGCTGCACGCCACTGAGCTAGACATGATTAGCAGAGCTAATATCAATCCGATGATGCGAGAACGCCTTAGCGAAAGTTGCACGTCTTCACTATGGCATCTCCTAGCCGCGGGCGAAGCGCACCAGTTCATCCCCGGACGCGTCGAACAGCACCAGTTCGTCACCGTCGAATCCCGCGGTACGCATCTGCGAGACGAGCCCATTGACCTCGTCCGCCTCACAGCCGAGACTCGCGCCGAAACCCAGAGTTATGGCGAGGACAAACCCGTCGCCGAGTTCGGCGTATCGACCGCCAGCGCAGAGGCCGCTCATACGTGTGGAGGCCACCCACGAGCCATCGCGAAACACGACCGTCACGGCACGTCGGAGCGTCTTGCCGCCAATCTCGGACGTGACCCATTCGCCCTCGATGCTGCTTGCCGTGAGATCGGGTGGCAGGGGTCGCGCGGTGTACGCCCCGTCAGCATTGGTTTGCGCCGCTGAGGCATCGCTGAGGCTCACAAGCGTGGTGCCTTGTGCATTGGTGAGGTCCCACCCTGTGTTCGTGGGATTGATGCCGATCACGGAGTCGATCCACGTGAGTATCGATCGGTTGTCGTGAACACAATCGGGATCGCTGCGCTCGGCGATGGCCAACCACGTCGAGTCGGCCGTGACCCAGCTTCCCGACGTCACACCACAGGCAAGCTCCGCTGTGAAGGCCCGCGGTGTCGAGAACGTCAGGGTTCCCGTTTCGCCGGTCACGGCATCCGTCAGGGTCCATGTGCCGAGCAATTGTGTGTCCACTGAGGCGGGGGCGGTGCGTGAGGGAGCAGGGTGCGGACGGGGTGGCACCGCGGTACATGCCGCGAGTGGCATAACTGCCACGAGCGTGACCGCGAGGCTTCGGGCCAGCGTCATGTGGCCGCGATGAGGCGCCCTAGTTCGACGCCTCTGGAGTCGAACAACACCAGCTGTTCGTCGTCGAAGCCAGCGGTTCGGGCGGCACCGACCCACTCGGCAACGGGGACGTTTTCGCATCCGATCATCGTCGATATCGATGACGGGGTGGCCAAGAGGTAACCGCCACCCAAATCGACCCATCTGCCGCCGTTTCCGTTGCACCCGTCGGAGGACTGCCAGACTCCCGTCCCAAATTCCACGTAGGAGTCGCCCGGCGTCTCGACGATCGGCGCCCAGCGTCCTTCGACATGTCCGACGGTGAAGCCTTGCGGCAGCGGCTGAATGGGCTCGTCTTGCGGTGGCTCGCTTTCCAACGTGCCACCAGTGAGCGAACCGGTGACAGCGCCGGCAGCATCCGTCAGAGTCCACCCATCTTCGCTCGCGACGATTCGCTCGGTCTTCTCGACCCACTCGAGTGAGGGCTGCGGGTCGATGTTATCGATGCAGCCCATGTCACCTCCCCAACTCATCGCGAGGAACGCGTCGCCCAACGATGCCCACTCCCCGTTGATGCCGCCGCACTCGTATGCCCCCTCCCACATCCCAGAGTCCCGCAGGGTGATGGTCGCGCTCATGCCGTCGCTGGGATCGACCAGCGTCCATGTGCCAACGATCTCGGCCGCGGTGTTCACGGGAGCGGCGGCTCGGGGTTCGAAGGTGGGAGTGGGGGTTGGCGTTGACAGTGGAACCGCGGAGGTGCACGCGGCAAGACCGGCAGTCAGGAGCGCTACGGGGGCGAGCATCCGGATTCGCATCGTCCCAGGCTACCTACACCTGAAGATATGTCACACCGCCAGCGCTCCGTCCCCAGCGAACGCAAGCGCGGCGAAGCGCTCGCCGATGAGGCGTTGGGTGTCCGCGTCGGGGTGGAGAGCATCGGGGAGCGGATGTTCCGTGGCATCCGTCTGCCCGTAGAGTTCCAGCCCGTCAAGGTAGTGCAGATTGGCATCCGCCCGCGCGGCGACGATGCGCTCCAGCTCGCGTCGGATCACCGTGAGGGTGAGTTTGCCCGCGGCGACCTCTGCAGGGTCACCGGTCGCCCGAAACTGCATACGACCCGCCATAAACGCCTCCGGATCGAAGGCGCCGGGGCCGGGGGTGTTTTCGTGGATTTCGCAGTAGATGGGCGAGACCACAAGCAGGGGAGTGGTGCGATGCCCCTCGCGGATGGTGTCGAGGAAGCCGTGCACGGCCGGCCCGAAAGCGCGAAGGCGCATGAGGTCGGCGTTCACGATGTTGATGCCGAGCTTGAGGCTGATGACATCGGCGGGGGTGTCGCGGATGGTGCGTGCCGTGAACGGGTCGAGCAGAGCGCTGCCGCCGAACCCGAGACTGACGAGGTTCACGTCGGCGATGCGGCTCGCGACGGCGGGCCACGTGCCAAGTGGATGTGTCGCATTCGAGCCGTGACTGATCGAGCTGCCGTGGTGCACCCACGTGCGGCGAGTGTCTACCCGCGGGGTGACGGGGGCGTCCGTTCGGAGTGCCACGAGCTCGATGGTCTCGTTGTGGGGGAGCCAGAGTTCCACGGTTTTGGTGCGCGGCGGCAGGTCGGCGAAACGGGAAACGTGCGCGGCGCCGTGCGTGGTGGTCGGCGTTCCGGTAGCCGGATCGAGCACGATCGCGGTGCCGGCGGTCGTGGCATCCTCCGCCGTGGGGGTGCCGTCGACGACCAGTTGCACGATGCCGTCGGGGCGAAGTGTGAGCCCTGCATAGTTGACGGTCGTGCGTATGAGTTCGAGCTCGATGGTCGTCGCTGCGGTGTCGAAGACGAGGCGCACGCCCGAGGGTTGCGATTCGGCCTTCGCGAGCTGTGGGTCCGTGTTCTGGGCACGCGCCCACGCCGGGAGGCGGTGGGGCAGAAGCCCGCGCTGGGTCGGCTCGAGTTCGGCCGCGCCGTGAACGAGATCGTCGGTTAGCGGGATGGTGATGAGGTCAGTCATGGTCGGTCCAGGTGGTGATGAGGGTGTCGAGCGAACGGAGGATTTCGTGCCAACTCGTGTCGGCGTCCGGTGAGCTGTGGTCGAACGATCCGCCACGCTCGAGAGTGATGAAGCCGCGGATGGTGCTGCCGATGAGTCGAATCGCGTGCACACGCGCGGCGGGGTCGAGGTCGTATCCGTCGAGGATCGCCTCGAGTAGGCGCGCGTGACGCGGGCCAGCGCTCGCGGCGGCGGTCTCTGCGTCGAGCGGCACCAGCGTGGCGGCGAAGCGACCCGGATGCTCGCGCGCGTAGCCGCGGTAGGCATCCGCGAGCCCCATCAGAGCATCGAACCGCGACTTGCCCACGGTGGCATCGGATGCCCGCACCGCGAGTTCGTCGAGGGCGAGGAGGCTGATGCGCACACTCAGGTCGGCGCTGCTCGCCACGTGCGAGTACAGGCTTGGCGTGCGCACGCCAAGCCGCCGCGCGACCTCGGCGACGGTGACGTGCTCGAAGCCGATCTCGTCGGCGAGTTCCGCACCGGTCGCCGTAACGCGCCCCAGTGTGATTCCTGCTCGTGGCATCGTTTTCCTAACTAAGTGAGGCTTAAACCTAAAGCATTTAGGAAACGTGCGCAAGCTCTAGACTTACCCCCGATGTCTGCACCCTTCTCCACTGCCACCGGAGCCGACGTTCGCGTCCGCTTCTGCCCCTCGCCCACCGGCACCCCGCACGTCGGTCTCGTGCGCACCGCCCTCTTCAACTGGGCGTATGCGCGCCACACCGGCGGCAAGCTCGTGTTCCGCATCGAGGACACGGATGCCGCCCGCGACAGCGAGGAGAGCTACCTCCAGTTGCTCGACGCGATGCGCTGGCTGGGACTCACGTGGGACGAAGGTGTCGAGGTGGGTGGGCCGCACGCTCCGTACCGCCAGTCGCAGCGCACCGAGATCTACCTCGACGTGATCGAGAAGTTGCGGGCATCCGGTCACCTCTACGAGTCGTTCGTGACGCCGGAGGAGATGGAAGCGCGCAACGGCGCGAACGGCCGCGACCCCAAGCAGGGCTACGACAACTTCGAGCGTGACCTCACGGACGCGCAGCGTGAGGCGTTCAAGGCCGAGGGTCGTCAGCCGGCGCTGCGGCTCAAGGTGCCGGACACCGACCTGAGCTTCGACGATCTGGTGCGTGGGGAGATCACCTTCCCGGCAGGGTCGTTCACCGACTTCGTTGTGGTGCGCCCGAACGGGGCGCCGCTCTACACGTTCGTGAACCCGGTGGATGACGCGCTCATGGGTGTCACCCACGTGCTGCGCGGTGAGGACCTGCTGTCGTCAACTCCTCGCCAGATCGCGCTGTACACGGCGCTCATCGAGATCGGGCTCACCGACTTCATCCCGCGTTTTGGTCACCTTCCGTACGTGATGGGGGAGGGCAACAAGAAGCTCTCCAAGCGCGACCCCGAGTCGAACCTGTTCCACCACCGCGACCGTGGCTTCATCCCGGAGGGGCTCCTCAACTACCTGTCGTTGCTCGGCTGGTCGCTAGCGCCCGACCGCGACGTGTTCGGGTCGGATGAACTGATCGCCGCGTTCGATGTCGTGAACGTCAACCCGAACCCGGCCCGCTTCGACCTCAAGAAGGCCGAGTCCATCAACGGGGACCACATTCGCCTGCTCTCCGCCGACGACCTCGCCGCGCGCCTCGAGCCGTACCTCGAGGGTCTCATTCACACGGATGCCGACCGCCAGCTGCTGCGCGAAGCAACACCCCTCGTGCAGGAGCGTATGCAGCTCCTCGGTGAGGCGCCCGGGCTGCTCGGGTTCCTGTTCACCGCCGACGACGAGCTTGTGGTCGAACAGGATGCCCTCCCCGGTGCAGACGGAGCTGCGGTGCTCGACGCGGCCCTGCGAGTGCTGCCGGGCATCCCGAGTTTCGGGCACGAAGCGATCGAGCAGGCGCTGCGTGCCGAGCTCATCGACGGCATGGGTCTGAAGCCGCGTCTCGCGTTCGGCCCGCTGCGGTCGGCGATTTCGGGTCGCCGCATCAGCCCGCCGCTCTTCGAGTCGATGGAACTCCTCGGCAAGGAGTCGACCCTCCGCCGCATCGAGAAGTTGCGCGCGGCGCTCTAACTCGCGGGATCGTAGCCGAACTCGCGCAGCTCCTGCGCGCACTGGCACGCTTGCGCCACCCTCCGCGCCCACTCCACGGCCTCGGCCCGCGTCTTCACTTCGAGCACAAGAAACCCGCCAGTCACGCGAGACCCCGGGTACAGGTCATCCGTGACCCGTCCGTCTCCCGAGACGAGCACCGGATGCACACTCTCATCGATTCCGCCGCCGAAAACGTACACCCCCGCGGCCTTCGCGTCTTGGATGACGTCGTGCGAATCGACAGACGCCCGGGCGAGGTCATCGGGGCTCAGCGCAGCCATCGCTTCGGCGGGAAAGGAGATCAAATACTTGGTCACCCTCCGATGGTGCCCGACGCCCTCCCGGGTGCGCTAGAGTTGTTAGTCGGTTCGGCCCCGGTCGAACGCCCTTGGGGTATGGTGTAATTGGCAACACGGCTGATTCTGGTTCAGTTGTTCTTGGTTCGAGTCCAGGTACCCCAGCCAGCTCTTGTGCATCGCGCGGTTCACTTACTCGCTGCCGCATTTCGCTTCGCCAGCACCCCGAACGCCTCCGCGAGTTCCCGGGGCGCCACGACCTCGAGGTCGGCGTCGAAACGCCCGAGCGACGCCGCTAGTGCGACCCACGACCACGAGCCGGAGGTGTACTCGCAGCGCCCGTCGCCGAGGTCTACTACCGTTCCGTCTCCCGCGAAGGGGAGCACGGCGGATGCTGGTCGTTGCAGGATGACCGTGCCCACGCACGGCCATCCGCCAGTCTGCGAACCCTTGAAGCGGGCCTCGACGTACTCGCGCGCGCTGCCGCTCGGGATCTCGCGGGGTGCGAAGCGAACCCCGGTGCTCTCTTGGCGTGTGATGCGGTCCGCGCGAAAGATGCGCCAGTCGTCGGCGCTGCGATCCCACGCCAGCAGGTACCACCGCATCCCGAACCAGAGAACGTCGTGGGGTTCCACGCGTCGCGGGATTTCATCGGACCCGTAGATCATGCGCACCACGTCGCGTGTCTGGGCGGCGGATGACAGGGCAATAAGCAACTCGGGCTCCACCGGTCCAGCTGACACCGGCGACGAGACCGTGAAGCGAATTCCGTCGAGCCGGTGTTTGAGTCGCGACGGCATGACCTGTTGCAGAGTCGTGAGTGCGCGCAGCGCCGACTCCTCGATGCCGGCCCCGGCGACCGCGGCCGTTCTCAGGGCCACCGTGAGCGCTACGTACTGTTCGTCGTCGAAGAGCAGCGGGGGAAGGTGTTCGCCCGCACCGAGACGGTAGCCGCCGTCAGACCCCATGGTCGCCGAGATGCGATACCCCAACTCGCGGAGGCGATCGATATCGCGCCGCACTGTGCGGGGGCTCACCCCGAGCCGCGAGGCGAGCACGGTGCCCGGCCATTCACGCTGCGACTGAAGAAGCGACAGCAATTCGAGGAGTCTCGAAGTCGGTGCCGCCATGGTTCAAGACTATGAACATCTAGGACAGAAACTGACCTATACGTCCGGGATCGTGATTTGTGCCGGGAAACACCCGCGCAGAACAGGATCAGCCATGAGCATCACGACCACCACTCACCTCAATTTCCGCGGCGACGCACGCGAGGCTCTCGAGTTCTACCAGTCCGTCTTCGGAGGTGAGCTCTCGATAGCCACCTATGGCGACTTCGGTATGCCCGCGGAGGCACCCGGAGCCGACAAGGTCGTTTTCGGGTCCGTCGCGGCCGACAACGGCTTCCGCGTGATGGCGTACGACATTCCCGGGCAGAGCGGCGGCAGTGCAGCATCCGGCTCCACACGTCGCGAGAATGGCGTGACCCTCACCGGCCAGCCGTTTTTCGTGTCCGTTCGGGGCGAGACTCTTGCCGAAGTCGAGGGTTTCTGGGACGGCCTTTCCGCGGGCGCCGAAGTAGTCGAACCATTGGCGGCGTCCGCCTGGAGTGCGGGCTTCGGGATGCTCACCGACCGGTTCGGTGTGACGTGGGTGCTCGACGTGGCGAGCTGACCGGAGGGGCAGCCTCCCCGCGCGGGCTGTCCCTACTCCGCGACTCGCGCCCGGAGCGCCCGGATGACGGCAGCCATGTCGTCCTCGCTGAAGCCCAGGCCGTTCGTCTCCTCGTAAAGCCTCGCGCTGGCCTCCATGAGGGGCGCTGCGCTCCCGTTGCGGTGGGCCTCGTCGACGACGAAACGGCTGTTCTTGAGCACGTCCCGGATCGCGGCATCCGGTGACCACTCCACGTCAACGATCTTGTGCGCCTTCGATCGCGAAACCGGCGACGCCATGGGCCCCGCGTCGAGGATGCGCTCGAGCACCCCCAGGTCGAGCCCGGCTGTCTCCGCGAAATGGAACGATTCGGCGAGCCCCGTCACCATCGTGATGAGAAAGGTGTTGACCGCGAGCTTCATCGTGAGCGCGTTCGGCGGTGCGCCGCACACGAAGATGCTCGAGCACATCGCCTCGAGGTGCGGGCGAACCCGTTCGATGTCGGCATCATCGCCCGCCACCATCGCGACGAGCTGACCGGCGACGGCGGGTCGTCGCGACCCAGAGACGGGAGCCTCCACGTAGCGCCCGCCGGCCGAGGTTACACGTTCGGCGAGCCGAGCGGAGTACTCGGGTGTCATCGTGCCCATTTGCACGATGGTGCGGTCGCGGTAGTCGACACTCCCGTCGAAGGGCAGTACCGCATTCGTTGCCGACTCATCGCGCAGCATCACAAAGATCACGGATGCCCGCTCCGCGACTTCGCTCGGTGAGCCGGCGATCTCCGCCCCCTTCGTCGCAAGCTCTTCCGCCGCGCCGCGCGTGCGGTTCCACACCAGGAGCGGACCGGCGGCCGCGAGGTTCGCTGCCATGGGCGCCCCCATGATGCCGAGGCCCAGGAATCCCACGTCGTGGGTGAGTTGCCGTGTCATTCGCGAGGTCTCCGATCTCGTTGCGGCCCGAAGGCCATCCAAACGAGTTCGGTGCGGGTTCGCGCGGTCCAGTCGCGCGACACTGGCACTAACCGACGAGCTTTTCCACGATCTTCGCGACCCGGCGGTCCCGAGTCTCCTCGGTTTTCGCTTCGGCCACCGAGGCAGCGTGGGCTTTCTTCTGCGATGGTGCGGTCTTCTCCCACGCTGCCGCAGCGGCGGGGTTCGCGTCGAGTGCTTTCTGCAGGGCATCCGGCACCTCCACGGTGCGCGGTGCCGTGTCGACTTCAAGGGTCACCTCGATCTCATCGCCGATACCCTTGCCGGTTCTTGCTCGCGTGTCGGCGTTGAAGCTGATGAGGTTCTTACCGCCCATGACGGCGGTTGTTGAGCGATACGTGTACTCGCCAACGGTCACGACGACGGGTACACGTTTGCCCGCGTTGAGGGAGGCGAGAACGTCATCCGGAACAACGATTCCCGCGTTACGGCCGTCGCCGCTCCACAGCACGGTACGAAATGTTGGCATGGCCTCAGTCTGTCTTTTCGAGTAGAAAGCGCAAGATCTGTGGGCGAAGTGCCGCGGGCGACACCTGGTGCGTCTGTCCGTCGAGCACGGCGTGTTCCGCCCCGGGGATGCTCGCCGCGACCTTTTCCTGCGCGGCGAGCATCTCGGGTGCTGCTTTGCTCCCGCACAGCACGAGCGTCGGCACGGAAACATCCGCGAGTTCCGCAGGCGGCGTGAACTCCGACCCCATGATGGCCGCGTCGTACCGCAGCGTCGGAGCGACACCGAGGAGCGTTCGCCAGGCCTTACGCGACATGAAGCGCATCATCAGGGGGACAAATCGCGGCGCCCCGATCATGTCGACCATGAAGTACGAGATGGCCTTGTCGTTGGCGCCCGCGTCGATGAGCCGATCGAGGTCGGCGTGGTACTGCTTGCGGGTGCCGTCCTTACCAGTGCGCAGGCCAACCCAGGGCGCCTCGTATCCGATGAGACGAGTCGTCGGAACTCCGTGCGCCGCAGCGCGATAGGAGAGTGCCGCACCAGAGGACTGACCGAGGACGGAAGCCTCGCCGCCGACCGCGGCGATAACGGCACGGAGATCCTCGAACTCCCGCTCGGGCGCGTATGGGAGGGTGTTCTCACTCTCACCGCGACCTCGACGGTCGTAGATGACGACCGTAAAGCGGTCGCGCAACTCCTTCGCGACGTCGCGCGACGGTCCGAACTCACGGAAACAGAATGCCCCGTCAACGAGCACTAGCACGGGGCCACTGCCCGAGCGTTCGAACGCGATACGTGTGCCGTCGGCGGAGGTGGCGTATTCGGTCTCACTCACGCTGCGTCTCCTTCGATGACGGCATCCATCTTGTCGAACGATTCCAGCCAGCCGTCGCGCGTCATGTCGCGGAACTGGGGCTCGAACGGTCCCTGGTGCAGGGTCATGCGGGTTTTGTCACCGTGATCGTGGAGCCAGATGCGCAGCACAACACGGTCGAACGGTCCGCCCTGCGCCACAGCGGGAGAGGGGTGATACCCCTCGAGGTACTCGGGCGGGATGACGACGGTGAGGTGCACAAGCATCGGGTAGTGCTCGCCGGACTCGTTGTCGACCATGTCGAGCCCCCAAACGCCGCCCTCTCGCAGGTTGACGCGCACCGTAGAGAGATCGACGTGCACGGATGCCGGGCCAAACCATCGCGCGAGAAACTCGGGTTTCGTGAAGAACTGCCAGACGACCTCTCGCGGCGCGGCGAACGCGCGCGTGATGAAGACGTCGGTGTCGGCCGCGACGGGTACGTCGGGAATCGTGTTGTCGCTCATTGCTCTCTCTTCTCCTGTTCGTCGACCATGTACTCGGCGAGGGCCGCGTCGAGGCGGTCGAAGCTGTCGTTCCAGAACTGTTTGTAGCGCTGCATCCACTCGACGGCTTCTTTGAGTGCGTCGGCTTCGAGATGACTGAGGCGAGTCGTGGCAACTTGGCTGCGCGAGATGAGGCCTGCCCGCTCCAGCACCTTCAGGTGCTTCGACACCGCTGGCTGGCTCATCGAGAGCGGCTCGGTGAGTTGGCTCACACTTGCGTCGCCGTCGGCAAGGCGGCTCAGGATGGCGCGGCGAGTGGGGTCCGCGAGTGCGGCGAAGACCGCATCGAGAGTACGGTCGTCGGCGAGTGTGGCCATTACATAACCTCCTGGTTTTCATAACCTAGTGGTTATTCATGCCAGGCACAAGTCGCCTTTCGACCACCGGGGTTCTCATCGCTCCCGCGAGATCACCGTTCCGCCGAGCGACGCGATGGCCTTCAGCACCGACGGTCGCGCCGCAACCCACGCGACGATCATCACCACGAGGGAGACGCAGAAGATGGCAAACCCAAGCCAGCCGGCATCCTCGCTGCTCGCGTACATGTGGCTGAGGTTACGCAGGGCGCCCGTTGTGAATACGAGGAAGACGTGCACGATCGTGAACCCGACGAACCACAGCATCACCCAGAAGTGCACCTTTTTTGTGACGGCGAAGGGCACGATGCGATCGAACCGGCGGAATCGCGCCGACCACAGGGGCGACAGCCGCAGGCCGGTGACGATCGCCAGCGGTGCGGCGATGAACACGGTCACGAAGTAGGTGAGAAGTTGCAGGGCGTTGTAGTTGACCCAACTGTTCTCGACGGGCCACTCGAGGGAGGCGTATTGGAGGCCTGCGGAGATTGCGTTGGGGATGACATCCCAGTGGGTGGGAACCAGACGCACCCACTGACCGGTCGCAAACAGCAGCACAACAAACACAACACCGTTGAGCACCCACACCGCGTCGAGGCTCAGGTGGAACCACGAGGTGAGTGTGAGCCGGGTCGGCGGGTTTTTGGTGCGGATGAGCCCGTCGTTCTTGCGAGTCCAGAACACCGTCGGTCGCTTTTGCGTGCGCAACTGCCAACCCGTGCGCACGATGAGCAGCAAAAAGAAGCTGTTGAGAAAGTGCTGCCATCCGACCCACGCGGGGATGCCGACGGGAGCTCCGTCGGGGAGTGTCGACTGACCCGGGTACTGTGCGACCCACGCCGCGACATCCGGCATCTCACGGAGCCATCGGGCAACCACCACAACCGCGACGGCCAGAACGAGGGCGGCCGGCACCACCCAGACGAGCGCAAACCAGCGGCTCTGGCGGAACCCCGTCACGAGCGCACCCGGGCAACAAGATGCGGGGCGTGGTTCACGATTCGACCTTACCGAAAGTCGGTCAGCGGCTACGGTGGAAACGATGGATGACGCCGCCGCGACAACCGACGTGCGCTTCGCCGTGACCGGAGCGCTGGGTACCATCACGCTCGATCGCCCTCGCGCGCTCAACGCCTTCAACCACGGGATGGTCACGGCGATCACGAGACAACTCGTGGTGTGGCGCGACGACCCCGCGGTCGAGCGCGTGCTCATCGAGTCCACGGGTGACCGCGCATTTTGCGCCGGCGGCGACATCGTGCCGATCTACCGCGATGCCCTGATCCGGCGGAATGGAGAGAGCGGCGGTGACGGCACCGAGCAGTTCTGGCGCGACGAGTATGCGCTCAATTCGCTCATGGCCCACTACCCGAAGCCGATTGTCACCTTCATGGCGGGTCTCGTTCTCGGCGGGGGAGTGGGGCTCGGTTCCCACGCGAGCCATCGCATCGTCACCGAGACGTCGAAGGTGGGTATGCCCGAGGTTACGATCGGGTTCGTTCCCGACGTGGGTGGCACGTGGTTGCTGAGCCACGCGCCGGGAGAGCTCGGCACACGCATGGCGCTCACGGGGGAGTCGGTGGGCGCGGCCAGCGCCATTCACGTGGGCCTCGCGGATTACTTTGTGCCCTCGGAACGGCTGCGCGGGCTGCGGGAGGCGCTTTCGACGAGGGCTCCGGATGACGCGATCGCTGACGTTGTGGCCGATGCCGGGCATCCGGCCATCACCGACGACCAGGCGCTGCTCGATGCGTGTTTCGCTCACAACGACGTGGGCGACATCCTCGCGGCGCTGCGCGCTGCCGACCGCTCGGATCTCGCCGACGTGATCGAGTCGAAGTCGCCGACCGCATTGGTACTCACCCTCGAGTCGTTGCGGCGTGCGCGCACTCTGGGTGGCCTCGACGCGGCGCTTATCCAGGAGTTCCGGGTCGCGATGGCCTGCCTCGATCTGCCGGACCTGGCGGAGGGCATCCGCGCGCAGGTCATCGACAAGGATCGCTCGCCACGTTGGCGCCCGAGCGCTGTCGCCGAGGTTGATCGCGCGGTCATCGATGCCGCGTTCGCGCCGCGGCGCCACGACTTGCACGTACCAACACGAGAGGAAGCACCATGACGGAAACGATCCGAATCGAGACACGCGGCTCCGTTGGGCTCATCACCCTCGATCGACCGGAGGCGCTCAACGCACTCAACGACGCCGTCATGCGGGAGGTGGTCGCGGCGGCAGAAACCTTCGAGGCCGATGCGAGTGTGGGAGCGATCGTCATCACCGGCTCCGATAAGGCGTTCGCGGCCGGTGCCGACATCAAGGCGATGGCGGCGCTGACGTACACGGATGTCTCGGCCGACGACCCACTCGCCGACTGGGATCGCCTCCTCGCGATTCGCATCCCGGTGATCGCGGCGGTGTCCGGTTACGCGCTCGGTGGCGGGTGCGAGCTCGCGATGATGTGCGACACGGTGTTCGCGTCGGAGACCGCGAAGTTCGGTCAGCCGGAGATCCTCCTGGGGATCATCCCCGGCATCGGCGGAACTCAGCGACTGACTCGCGCCGTCGGCAAGGCGGTCGCGATGGATCTTGTTCTCACGGGGCGCACCATCGACGCGGACGAGGCTCTGCGCATCGGTCTGGTAGCCCGCGTGCTCCCTGCCGACTCACTGCTCGAGGAGACGATCGCGGTCGCCGAACAGATCGCCCAGCGCTCGCGGCTGGCCAACGCGGCAGCGAAGCGCGCCGTAAATGCCGCGTTCGAGTTGCCTCTCGTTGACGGCCTGGCCGCAGAGCGAGCCGAGTTCCTCGATCTTTTCGCCACGGAGGACCGCGCCGAGGGAATGGCAGCGTTCATCGAGAAGCGACCGGCGAACTTCCGCCACCGCTAGCGGCGTCGCGCTAGTGGTCGAGTGACTCTCCGGGCTCGAGCACGATGTAGTCGCCGCCGCCAGCGTCAACCACGCCACCGAGGCGTGCGTTGTGCATCTTCTTGCCGATGGCCGACAGCGTCATTTCGTGCACCGGGAAGGCCCGTTTCGGGGCGACGGCGGCGACGAAGTCCATCGCCTCGCCGATTTTGAGCCACGGCGCTCCGACCGGTGCGGCGAGCACCTCCACGGACGCGTCGGGCACCGTGTACGAGTCGCCCGGGTAGTACAGCGTCTCGTTGACGAGTACCCCCAGGTTGTCGATCACGGGGATCGATTCGTGGATGATGTTGTGCTTGCCACCGAAGAACGTGAGGGTGAAGGGCTCGATCTCCACGGTGTCACCAGCGGCAACAACCTCGACGGTGTAGTCCTTGATCGCCGCGGCCACCCCCGCCGGGCCGAGGATGCGGGCATGGGGGTTGAGCGCGAGAAGCGCGTCAAGGTGGGTGGATGACCAATGGTCGTCGTGCTCATGCGTGATGACGATGGCGACAACATCCATGAGGTCGGCGAGGGGCAGTGTGAACGAGCCCGGATCGATCACGAGATTCTTGCCCGCAACTTCGACGACCTGACAGGCATGTTCGTGCTTCGTGATCTTCATCCGACGAGCCTACGCGGGGGTCTCCCACGGGAGAAGACGAGGAGGCGCAATGTTGATCACATCGACAGAGACACGAACTGCACTCAGCGAATCGGTCCCCGATTGTTTCACGATGGAAACAATTTCCCTCCCAGTGTTACGAGGCTGTGAACTGGGCCAGGGAGAGTCATGTGCATTGCTAAGCAGGAAACATGAGTATCCATACGCATGAACATGCCGCTGTCCGAAAACGATCACGACTGACTCGACGGGGAGCCATCGCCGGTGCCGTCGCCCTCGCCATCGTCTCGAGTGCAGCGGTCACCCCCATGGCGGCCATCGCGGCCACGCCGCCCGGTATCACCATCGCCGACGGCAAGTCCGCTGTGGCGTACAGCTACGAGACGGCGATCCGCGAGCGAGTCTTCATCCCCGTCGCTGGCGTCGACCAGGATCTTGACGGGCAGACGGATGTCACTGCCGTCGACATCATCCGGCCCAACGACCCCACGGGAGCACTCAAGTCTCCCGCCATCATCGACCCCAGCCCCTACTACACGACCCTGGGCCGTGGAACCGAAGCGCAGCTGCTCAACAACCTTGGTGACGGCGTGACCAATCTGTTCCCGCTCTACTACGACAACTACTTTGTGCCTCGCGGGTACGCGATGTTGCACGCGCAGATGAACGGCACGGCGTTCTCCACCGGATGCCCCAACCACGGTGGTCCCGGAGACATCGAGAGCATGAAGGTTGTCGTCGACTGGCTGAACGGTCGTGTCGCGGCCTACGACGCCGAGGGCAACCCGGTTGTGGCCGATTGGCACAACGGCAAGTCGTCGATGATCGGCAAGTCTTACGACGGAACGCTCGCCAACGGCGTGGCGGCAACCGGCGTCGACGGACTCAGCACCATCGTTCCGATCGAGTCGATCAGCGATTGGTACAAGTACTCGCGTACGAACGGCATCCGCCACAACACCAACTACCCGCAGAGCCTCTCGAACACCGTCACCAACCCCGACCGGAGGTCGCTGTGTGCCCCGGTGCGGGACTCGTGGGTGCCGTTGATCGGTGAGCCCTCCGGTGATGTCACCCCCTTCTGGGATGACCGCAACTACCTGCTGGACGTCGACAACGTGAAGGCCTCGGTCTTCGCCATCCAGGGCCTCAACGATGACAATGTGCGGATGAGCCAGTTCGGAGAATGGTGGAGCGCACTGGCGGAGAACGAGGTGCCTCGAAAGGTGTGGCTGCCCAAGATCGGGCACGTCGACCCGTTCGACTTCCGACGCGAGGTCTGGGTTGACACCCTTCACCGGTGGTTCGACTACTGGTTGCTCGACATCGACAACGGCATCATGACGGAGCCCATGGCCACTGTCGAGACCGCTCCCGGTGAGTTCACCGATGAGAGCACGTGGCCGGCACCCGGTACCGAGCCGGTTGCCCTCAACCTCACCGGAACAGAAGCCGGAGTGGCGGGAGCCCTCGCGCTGCAGCCCGTGAGTGAGCTCGAGACGCTGAGCTTCACGGGTGTGACGGGTGCGTCGATCAGCGAGACCAACCTCGTCACCGATCCGACCGGCCAGCAGGCAACACGCCTGGCGTTCCTCTCGGCACCGCTCGAGACGGAACTTCGACTGTCGGGTACGCCGATCGTGAACCTCGCGGCATCCATCAACACAACGCAGGCGAACTTCGGTGTCGCGCTCGTCGACTACGGGCCCGCGACCCTCACGCCGCGCAGCCCCGGCGATGGTTCGCTCAAGACCGACCAGCTCACCTGCTGGGGTGAGTCGAACGAGTTCGACAGCGCGTGCTTCCCGGAGTCGGTGCTGCGTTCGGCCGATGTCGACCTGTGGCGCATCTCGCGCGGAGCGCTCGACTCGACGAACCGCGACACCCTCGTCGAGGGGCTCGGCACACCCGTTGTTGCTGGCCAGGAGTACCTGTACGACTTCCCGATGGAGCCGTACGACCACACGGTTCCCGCCGGTCACCGGATCGGTCTGCTTGTCACCACGAACCTGTCGGGGTACAACAACGACGGCACCCGAGGTGTCTCCGTCACCGTTGATGTGCAGGAGAGCACGATCATCCTGCCGATCGTCGGTGGTCTCGCGGCCGCCGCAGCATCGGGCGGTCTCGGGGTTCCGGCACCCGTCGAGCTCAGTTTCGACATGGGTGGCCATGGCGACCCCATCGAGGCGCAATCGGTGGCGTATGGTGCGACCGGCACCGTTCCCGAGGACCCGACCGTCGAGGGCTACGTCTTCACAGGATGGTTCGCGGACGCCGAGTTCACGACCCCCTTCGACTTCGCAGCGCCGCTCGTGACGGACGCCGTTGCATACGCGCACTGGATGACCGTCGAAGAGTATGTCGCGAGCCTCGAGATCACGGCGAGCAGCCTGACCGTGAAGAAGGGCGGCAGCGTGACCGTCTCGGTGGAGGGCTTCGGCCCGGACAGCGAGTCGATCGGTGACGTCACGGAGCTTGTGACTCTCACGAGTTCTGTCGCGACAGATGTCATCGACGGCGACACGATCACGTTCCCCACCGCGAGCGCGCACACCATCACCGCGACCCTCGGCGAGGTCAGAGCGAGCGTGGTCATCGACGTGACGGTCGAGGCGGCCCAGCCGCCGGCATCCGAGGATGCCCCGCCGGCGGGCCTCGCGTTCACCGGTGCAACCCCGCTCCTCGCGGCGGGCCTGATTGCGGCACTGATGGCGCTCGCCGGGGCGGCCCTGCTTATCGCGCGTCGCCGCGCGCAGGCGGGAGCTGCTAGCGAGTAGTCGATCCACCCGAACGGGGTGTCCGCGGCCTGCGGGTCGCGGGCACCCCGTTTTCTCGTTCCATCGAAACGATGACACCTATACCCCCTAGGGGTATGCTGGACGACATGATCGACGACATCAAAAAGCGTGCACTGCATCGGAGCCGCATCCTCGAAGGGCAATTGCGCGGCATCACCAAGATGATCGAGAACGAGGACTACTGCGTCGACATCATCACGCAGTCGCTCGCAATCCAGAACTCGCTGCGCAGCCTCAACAAGCTCCTGGTCGAAAACCACCTCAAGACCCACGTTGCGCACATGTTCGAGCACGGCGAGCAGGACACAGCCATCGACGAGCTGCTGCGGGTCTACGAGCTGAACAACAACCGGGCGGAGTGAGCGCATGAGCCACAACCACAACCACAACCACAACCACAGCGACCACGGCCACGACACGCACTCGCACCACGACCACGGGTCCCACGAAGGGCACGAGGCGCACGAGACTGACCACGCGCACGCCGGACACGACGCTCACGCCGGGCATGCCGGGCACGGCGACCATTCCGGTCACGATCCCAAGATCTTCCGCTCGAAGTTCTGGATCAGCCTTGCCTTGACCGTGCCCACCCTGGTCTTCTCCGAGGGACTGCAGGACATCCTGGGTCTCACGGGCCCGCGGTTCCCCGGCAGCCAGTTCATTCCTGCGGCCTTCGGCATCGTGATCTTCTTCTACGGCGGTCTCGTTTTCCTCCGTGGGGCCGTCGCTGAACTCCGATCGCGCCAGCCGGGCATGATGACACTCATCTCTCTCGCGATCCTGGTCGCGTTCGGGTACAGCCTCGCGGTGACCCTCGGCCTGCCTGGCATGGACTTCTGGTGGGAGCTCGCCACCCTCATCACGATCATGCTGCTCGGGCATTGGATCGAGATGTCGGCGGTCATGAGCGCCCAGGACGCGCTCGGAGAACTCGCGAAGCTCCTGCCCGACGAAGCCGATGTCGTCCACGGTGATCACGTCATGCCGATGCCCGTCGCGAGTCTGACCGTCGGCGACGTTGTCCTCGTGAGGCCCGGCGCCACCGTGCCCATCGACGGCGAGGTGATCGAGGGGGAGTCCGAGATCAACGAGTCGCTCATCACGGGCGAATCGGCACCGGTCTCCAAGGCCGTCGGAGACATCGTGATCGGCGGCGCGGTGAACGGGCCTGGATCGCTCACCGTTCGGGTGACAAAGGTGGGAAGCGAAACCGCGCTCGCGGGCATCATGAAGCTCGTCAGCGACGCCCAAGCGAGCAAGTCCGGAGCGCAGGTGCTCGCCGATCGCGCCGCCGCACTGCTCTTCTACGTCGCGCTCGGAGCAGCCATCATCACGCTCGTCGCGTGGCTCTTCCTCGCTCCGGATGACCCGGCATTTGTACTCGAACGGGTCGTGAGTGTTCTCGTCATCGCTTGCCCGCACGCCCTGGGCCTCGCGATACCTCTCGTCTCCCAAATCTCGACGGCACTCGGCGCCCGTCGCGGGATCCTCGTCAAGAACAAGCTCGCCCTCGAGGCCGCCCGCTCCATCGACGTTGTGCTCTTCGACAAGACCGGAACCCTCACCACCGGCACGCTCGGTGTGGCCGCCATCGCGGCAACATCGGGCAGCGACGATGAGGTGCTCGCGCTCGCGGCAGCGGTCGAGTCGAAGTCCGAGCATCCCATCGCCCGCGCCATCGTTGCCGAGGCCCACGACCGCGGGCTGGCGGTCGCCGAGTCGACGCAGTTCACCGCTTTGGCGGGCCGCGGTGCTCAGGCTGTCGTCGACGGCCGCGACCTCGTTGTGGCCAGCCACCGCGTGGTTGTCGAACGCGCGATCACACTCCCGGTCGAGCTCGTTCAGGCGGCACGGGATGCGACCACCGCGGGCAACACGATCGTGTACCTACTCGAAGGCGAGGCTGTGCTCGGGATGTTCGCGCTCGCCGACACCGTCCGCCCGGAGTCCCTCGAGGCTGTTCGGGATCTCAAAGAGCGCGGCGTTCGTGTGGCCATGCTCACCGGCGACTCCCACGAGGTCGCGATCACGGTGGCGGCACAGCTCGGCATCGACGAGGTGTTCGCTCACGTGCTGCCGGGGGAGAAGGCGGACGTGGTGGCGAAACTCCAAGAATCCGGCTCCGTGGCCATGGTCGGTGACGGTATCAACGACGCGCCGGCTCTCGCGCGCGCCGACGTCGGTATCGCCATCGGTGCGGGAACGGATGTCGCCATCGACTCGGCCGGCATCGTGCTGGCCTCGAGCGATCCGCGTGCCGTCGGCGCGCTGCTGAAGCTCAGCAAGGCCACGTGGCGTAAAGAGCTGCAGAACCTCTTCTGGGCGACCGGGTACAACGCGATCGGCATTCCGCTCGCCGCCGGTGTGCTGTTCGGTGCGGGCATCCTGCTTCCGCCCGCGCTCGCCGCGGTCTTCATGTCGGTGTCGACGATCATCGTCGCTATCAACGCGCAACTGCTCCGATTCACCAGGTTGTAGCTGACGTCGCTCAGCGCCGCTCGCCGCGCTGCGGTTTGCTTCCTCCGCTGGTGTTCGTACCCCAGCGCGGCTCGCAAACCTCAGCGCGGCCGGCGTCGACCATACTTGCCACATGACGATGACGCACCTCCGCCTCGTGGTCGCCATCAACCCGACAGCCTCGTTCGGTAAAGGCCGCGACGTCGGCCCCGCCGTTGTTGCAGCACTCCGGGCGGAGGGCCACGACGTGACGAGTCTCCAGGAGGCAAGCTTCGACAAGCTCATGGCAGCAGGACGCCGGGCGGTCGCGTCGCAACCCGACGCCCTCATCGTTGTCGGGGGCGACGGCATGGTCAACCTCGGCACCAACCTCGTTGTCGGCACGGACGTGCCGCTCGGCATTGTGCCCTCCGGTACAGGCAACGACATGGCACGGGGACTCGGCATCCCGCACGAGAGCACGGATGCGGCGATCGCAGCACTCATCTCGGCGTTGGCCCGCCCACCGCGCACGATCGACACGGGCCGCATCGAGTACACGGATGCCACGACCGGCGCCCCCGCGACCCGCTGGTTCGCGTGTGTGCTGTCGGCTGGCTTCGACGCGACCGTCAACGAGCGCGCAAACCGGATGCGTCACCCCAAAGGTGCCAGTCGCTACATCGTCGCGCTCGTGCTGGAACTCGTCGGGCTCCGCCCCATCGCCTACCGTCTCGGTCTCGACGGTCGGCAGAAGCACCTCGACGCTCTCCTCGTGACGATTGGCAACAATGTTTCGCTCGGCGGCGGTATGAAAGTCACCCCCGATGCGGTCGTCGACGATGGGCTCTTGGACGTCATGACTGTTCGCCCGCTCTCTCGTGTCGCCTTCTTGCGCATCTTCCCGCGTGTTTTCAAGGGCACGCACGTGAGCGACCCGCGTGTGACGATCGATCGGGCAAGGGTTGTCACTATCGATTCGCCGACCGCTGTTGCTTATGCGGACGGGGAGCGCATCGGGCGGTTGCCCGTCACGGTGACCGTCGACCCGCTCTCGATGAAGTTGCTCGGGGCGTAGCGGCCACTAACCCTCGGCGGAGACGATCGGGGCATCCGTTGCGAGGCACGAATATTCGGTGAGCTGCTCGCCGTCCTCCTCGATGGTGGCCGAGATGAACTGCTGATCGGGTCGAACGCCCTCGGCGACGGTCTCCATGAAGTCGGCGAAGGGCTCGTCGCACGCGGCGTTGATGGCGATCTGCTTGTCGCCGGCAGCAGCGATCGCGGCGTCGTCGAGTGTGCCCTGACCGATCACCCGGAACTCGTGCTCGACGTCGCACGGCACCACCGTTGAGGTCGCGAGGTTGCTGCCTTCGTCGAACGTGAAGCAGTCCCCGGTGAGCAGGTCAGCTGAGTTGATCTGCGTGGGTTCGGAGAACTGCCCGTCGGGGCCACGCGAGGGCCCGAGGAACGAACATCCCGCGAGCGCAAGCATGGCGGTGGTGCAGAACAGGATCGCTGCGGCGCGACCGATCATCGGCATTCTCCTCGGGTCTGGAGCCAGTTTGGTGTGCCCAGTCGGGTATGACATACTCTTGTAGTTGTCGTGACGGCCCCATCGTATAGAGGCCTAGTACGCCGCCCTCTCACGGCGGTAACGCGGGTTCGAATCCCGCTGGGGTCACCAACAAACTGCTTCATCGCACAGTAATGGGTGCACGCGTTTCGGCGCTGTTACGTCGTGTGCGCGTCGCTTCCTCGGCCTTCCGCGACACGCGTGATCTGCGCCGCCATGCCCGCGAAGATCGCGCCGTGAAATGGCAGAACGGCAAGCCAATACAGCCGGCCGCTGAGTCCGCGAGGAAAGAAGACGGCGCGCTGCTCATAGACCGAGCCCGAGCCTCTCGGCACGGCCCGCAGCTCGAGCCACGCGGACCCCGGCACCTTCATCTCGGCGCGCAACCGCAGGAGCCCGCCGCGCGCGCCTTTCGGGTCCTCGACGGCTTCGACCCGCCAGAAGTCGATGGCGTCGCCAACACGCGCTTCGCTCCGGCTCCGTCGGCCACGTCGAAGTCCGACACCGCCGACGAGCCGGTCCATCCATCCGCGCACAGCCCACAGGAACGGCGACGAGTACCAGCCGTTGCTACCGCCGATGCCCTCGATGACCTGCCATAGTCGGTCGACGGATGCCCGTGTCTCCAGTGTCCGCGCGTCCGTGAACACCGTCTTCCCGGCCCAGTCCGGATCGCTCGGCAGCGGATCGCTCGGCGCGCCGGACACCTCGGCGTCCTGCCAACTGGTCTCGATCGTGTCATCCCGCGATCGGCCGATCGCAAGCGCCACCGCCGTGCGGTACGGGGTCAACCCATCCTCGGGTCGGGGGATGAGGTCGTCTACCGCGTGGTTCTTCACGACGCACTCGTTCTGCAGCGACGCGACGAGCGGCCGCGCGATCGATCGGGGCACGGGCGTCACGAGGTTCACCCAGTGCGATGCGAGACCGGGTGTGAGCACGGGGAGCGAGGCGATGGCGCGCTGCGGAAGGCCCGCCTCGACGGCGTACCCGTTCATCATCTGTCCGTAGCGCAACACGTCGGGTCCGCCGATGTCGACCGCACTATTGACGCTCGTGTCGACTCGTGCGGCACCCAAGAGGTAGTGGAGCACGTCGCGGATCGCGATCGGCTGGATGTGATTGCGCACCCACTTCGGCGCCGGCATGTAGGGGAGCACCTCGGTCAGGTGGCGGATCATCTCGAACGACGCGGAGCCGGATCCGATCACGACACCGGCCTGGAGCACGAGTGTGGGAACACCTGACTCGAGGAAGATCTCCCCGACCCGCACGCGCGAGCGCAGATGCGGTGACAGCTTCGCATCGTCGGGGTGGAGCCCACCGAGGTAGACGATCCGACGGACTCCCGCCTTCGAGGCGGCTGCGGCAACGGTTTCCGCGGCTCTCTCGTCCGCGCGCTCGAAGCCGCCCTTACCCTCGCCCATCGAATGGATGAGGTAGTAGACGACGTCCACGTCGTCGATGGCTCGTGCAACGGCGTCCGCATCATTCGCCGAACCCTCAACGATCTCGCACTCGGCACCCCACGGAAACGAAGCCGCTCGTGCCGCGTCCCGAGCCAACACGCGCACCCGATACCCGGCGGCGATGAGCCTCGGCGTGAGGCGGCCGCCGATGTACCCGGTCGCGCCGAGAACGAGCGCTCGTGGCGCGGAGCCATCCTCGCGAGCAACCGCGCGCAGCGCCTCTTCGTGTCCGGTGGGCTGCGTCAGCTCGGTCATGGCTCGAGCGTAGGCGGACGCCCTCGCGTCAGCACCCCCTTGCGGAGCGAGGTGACGATTGCGCTACTGTCAGCGGATAGGCTTCGAAGGATTCCCCGCGGATGCGTTTGTGTTCTACGACGACGTTGCGCGCAACCAGACGCGTGAGTGTGGTGGTCAGCCAACAAAGCGCGCTACGAGTCGAGCGTGCGGGAGCCGGCGGAGGCGCTCGCGGGCGAACTCGAACCAGAGTTCGGTGGTCTCAAAATCTTCCGCCCCCATCGTGACGTGCGCTTCAGTGCGGACAAGAGGCCGTACAAGGAGCACCTTGGGCTCGTGAGTTCACGGATGAACGAGCCGGCGCTGTACTTCCAGCTCTCCGCCGAAGGGGTCATGGTCGGGGGTGGGCTCTACCAACCCGACCGCGACAGGCTCGCGCGATTCCGAGCGCTCCTGGATGATCCGGCGTCAGCGGAAGACGTTCTGCACGCGGTCGAGGAGACGAAGCGCGCGGGGTTCGAGTTGCTCGTGGAGGGTGCGCTCGCGACCGCTCCGCGCGGGTTCAGCGTTGAGCATCCGCACATCGAACTCCTGCGACTGAAGCACCTGGCGATCGGCAAACGACTCGACCGCCGGGATGTGCCGACCGATTCGACCCTGATCGAGATCGTCAGCGAAGCGTGGTCGGTCGTCGAAAGGTGGAACCAGTGGCTGTCGACATCCGTAACGGCGGAGTGACTAGCTCTTCTTCATTCGCTCGACTTCGGCGTCGATCGCGCTGTCGGTGATCACACCGCTTCGGCCGAACACGTCGATCGCCTGGAAGAGGGCCGCGATGCCCATTCCGCCGATCACCCACACGGGCCAGAAGTAGCCCATGCCGCTGAGGGCCCACACGCCGGTCACGATGATGGAGACCGCGAGCCAGACGAAGAGGTACTTGTAGAAGTCCGAGCGAGCCTTCAGACGCTTGGCCGCAACGGAGCGGAGCTCATCATCGTTCATGCAGCCGAGACTAGCGCCGGATGCCCGGCCTCGGGTACCCCTCGGCGGTGTCGATTCTGGAGCCCCCGCATCCGCTAGGCTGACTCCCACGAAGGGGAGTATCCCACTCCGCTATCCCGTCAAGACGAACCCCGACGCCGTGGTTCCGGGATTGCGACGTGCTTCGGGCGCGGGGGAGAGACTTTCGAGCCCCCACCTGCCCTCCTCGTGAATGGACGTTCATGGAAGCTGCACTGCCCGCTTGGTTCGAGATCACGGCGTTTGTCGTGCTCCTCCTCATCCTCGCCGCCGATCTGACCCTCGCCTTCAAGCGACCGCACATCCCGTCGACGCGAGAGTCGGCTTTGTGGGTGAGCTTCTACGTCGCCCTAGCGCTCATTTTCGCGCTGCTCATGCTGTGGCAGGGCTCACCCGATCACGCCGGAGAGTTCATCGCCGGTTGGGTGACCGAGTACTCGTTGTCGATCGACAACCTCTTCGTCTTCGTCATCATCATGGCGAGGTTCTCGGTGCCGAGGAAGTACCAGCAGGAGGTGCTCATGGTGGGCATCCTCATCGCCCTCGTGTTGCGCGGAATCTTCATCCTCCTCGGTGCCCAGCTCATCGAGAACTTCTCCTGGATCTTCTACGTCTTCGGTGCATTCCTCCTCTACACGGCCGTGCGTCAGGTGTTCGAGAAGCACGACGACATGGAGGAGACCGAGAACGGCATCATCCGCTTCCTCCGTAAGCGCGTCGCCATTACCGACACTTACGACGGCGCGAAGCTGCGCACCGTCATCGACGGCAAGAAGGTCTTCACCCCGATCCTCGTTGTGTTCATCGCGCTCGGCCTGACCGACCTCGTGTTCGCGATCGACTCGATCCCCGCGATCTTCGGCATCACGCAGGACCCGTTCATCGTCTTCACCGCGAACGTCTTCGCCCTGATGGGTCTTCGCCAGCTGTACTTCCTCCTCGGCGACCTCATCGACAAGCTCGAGTACCTCCACTACGGCATCGCGTTCATCCTCGGCTTCATCGGTGTGAAGCTGTTCTTCCACGCCCTCCACGTCAACGAGCTGCCGTTCATCAACGGTGGAGAACACGTCGACTGGGCGCCCGAGATCTCCACGTGGACGTCGCTCGCGGTGATCCTCGCCGCCATGGCGGTCGCCGTCGTCGCCAGCCTCATCAAGATCAAGGTCGACTCGAACCGTTCACTCCGCGAGGAGATCAAGGAGAGCAGCATCCCGGGGCCCGACGCCGAGTAGCTGGCCTCCGAGTGCTACCCTCAGAGGATGCGTTTCGAGCTTCTTCTTCGTCGCCGCGACGAGGTCTAGTCCACCGGCCTCCCTCGTCGCGGAGTCCGACTGCGCCAGGCAGCGACACGGGCTGGGCACTCGAAACGAAGAAGGACAGCATCCATGACTGAATCATCGCGACCTCGCACCCTCGCTGAGAAAGTGTGGGACGACCACCTGGTGGTCAAGGGCGAGAACGGCAGCCCCGACCTCATCTACATCGACCTTCACCTGGTCCACGAGGTCACGAGCCCTCAGGCATTCGACGGGCTTCGGATGGCGGGTCGCCCCGTGCGCCGCCCCGATCTGACGATCGCGACCGAGGATCACAACACTCCGACGCTCCTCATCGACCGCCCTATCGCGGACCCGATCAGTCGCACCCAGATCGAGACGCTTCGCGCCAACGCCAAGGAGTTCGGCATCCGCCTGCACTCGCTGGGTGACATCGAGCAGGGCATCGTGCACGTCGTCGGACCGCAGCTGGGCCTCACCATGCCGGGCATCACCGTCGTGTGCGGCGACTCGCACACCTCGACCCACGGCGCGTTCGGTGCGATGGCGTTCGGTATCGGCACGAGCGAAGTCGAGCACGTCATGGCGACGCAGACGCTGCCGCTCAAGCCCTTCAAGACGATGGCGATCACCGTCGAGGGTGAGCTGAAGCCGGGTGTGACAGCGAAAGACATCATCCTCGCCGTCATCGCGAAGATTGGCACGGGTGGTGGCCAGGGCTACGTGCTCGAGTACCGTGGCAGCGCCATCCGCTCGCTCTCCATGGAGGGCCGCATGACGATCTGCAACATGTCCATCGAGGCAGGCGCCCGCGCCGGCATGGTGGCACCGGATGAAACGACCTACGCCTACCTGAAGGGCCGCCCTCACGCGCCGGAGGGTCAGGACTGGGACGACGCGGTGACCTACTGGAACACGCTGCGCACCGACGACGACGCTGTCTTCGACGCCGAGGTGTACCTCGACGCGAACGAGCTGGAGCCGTTCGTCACGTGGGGCACCAACCCCGGTCAGGGTGTGTCGCTGAGCGGCACGGTTCCGCAGCCCACCGACTTCGATGACCCCAACGACAGGGCAGCCGCCGAGCGCGCGCTCGAGTACATGGACCTCACCCCGGGAACCCCGCTCAAGGAGATCCCCGTCGACGCGGTTTTCATGGGCTCGTGCACGAACAGCCGCATCGAGGACCTGCGAGCGTTCGCCGCGATCATCAAGGGCCAGAAGAAGGCCGACGGCGTGCGTGTCATGGTCGTACCGGGTTCAGCGCGTGTGCGCATCGAGGCTGAGGCTGAAGGAATCGACAAGATCGTCGAGGAGTTCGGTGCCGAATGGCGTTTTGCCGGATGCTCGATGTGCCTCGGTATGAACCCCGACCAGCTCGCCCCGGGGGAGCGGTGCGCGTCCACGTCGAACCGCAACTTCGAGGGTCGGCAGGGTAAGGGCGGTCGCACGCACCTCGTGTCGCCCGTCGTGGCCGCGGCCACCGCCATTCGCGGAACCCTCTCAAGCCCGAGCGACCTGCGCGTGGAGGTGGGCGTCTGATGGAACCGATCAGCACCGTCACCGGCATTGCCGTTCCCCTGCAGCGCTCGAACGTCGACACCGACCAGATCATCCCGGCGCAGTTCCTGAAGCGCGTGACCAAAACCGGCTTCGACGACGCCCTGTTCTACCAGTGGCGTCAGGACCCGGACTTTGTGCTCAACCGCGAACCGTACGGGGTGGCGAAGCCCGGCACCGAGACGCGTATCCTCGTCGCCGGCCCCGACTTCGGTACGGGCTCGAGCCGTGAGCACGCCGTCTGGGCGCTCCGCGACTATGGGTTCGCCGCCGTGCTGTCGAGTCGATTCGGCGACATCTTCCGCGGTAACTCCGGCAAGCAGGGGCTCCTCGCGGCCCAGTTGAGCGACGCCGACATCGAGACGATCTGGCTCATCGTCGACGAGCACCCGGGAATAGAAGCATCCGTTGATCTGGTTGCCAAAACGGTGACCGTCGGCACCGCGAGCTTCCCCTTCGAGATCGACGACTACACCCGATGGCGCCTGCTGGAAGGCCTCGACGACATCGGTCTGACACTTCGGGATGAGACGCACATCACCGAGTTCGAGAGCCGCCGCGAAAGTTGGCGGCCCACCACCCTCCCGGCCAAAAGCTGAGTGAACCCAGGTAGACAGAGGTATACATGAATTCGGTGACGAAGGACGCACGAAAGGCGGCCGCACGAGTGGGTCTTTCCTCGGACGAGATCATCATCAACGGCGGCAAGCCGCTCCGTGGTCGTGTCGACGTGCGTGGGGCCAAGAACCTCGCCACGAAGGCGATGGTCGCGGCCCTCCTCGCCGACACCCCGAGTCACCTGCAAGACGTGCCCGACATCAGCGATGTTGGCGTTGTCACCGGGATGCTCGGTGCCTACGGTGTCACGGTCACGAAGGTCGGCGAGGGCGAGTTGATCCTCGACCCCTCCAACGTGCTCAAAGCACACTTCGCCCAGATTGACGCGCTCGCAGGCTCCAGCCGCATCCCCATCCTGTTCTGCGGACCTCTTCTCCACCGTCTCGGTGAGGCGCTCATCCCCGACCTCGGCGGCTGCCGCATCGGCGACCGCCCCATCGACTTCCACATGGACGCGTTGCGCGCGTTCGGTGCGATCGTCGACAAGAGCTATGAGGGCATCCGCCTCACCGCTCCGAACGGTCTCAAGGGCGCCAACATCGAGCTTCCGTACCCGAGTGTCGGCGCGACCGAGCAGGTGCTCCTCACCGCGGTCCTCGCCGAGGGTGTCACCGAGCTCAAGAATGCGGCCATCGAGCCCGAGATCATGGACCTCATCGCGATCCTGCAGAAGATGGGCGCGATCATCAACGTCGAGCCCAACCGCGTGATCTTCATCGAGGGTGTCGACAAGCTGCAGGGGTACACACACCGCGCACTCTTCGACCGGAACGAGGCCGCGAGCTGGGCATCCGCCGCTCTGGCCACGGGGGGCGACATCTTTGTCGCCGGCGCGAAGCAGCAGGAGCTCATGACGTTCCTCAACATCTACCGCAAGGTGGGTGGAGCCTTCGACATCCAGGAGGACGGCATCCGGTTCTGGCACCCGGGTGGAACCCTCAAGCCCGTTGTTGTCGAAACCGACGTGCACCCCGGATTCATGACCGACTGGCAGCAGCCCCTCATCGTCGCGCTCACGCAGGCCGAGGGTCGCAGCGTCGTTCACGAGACCGTGTACGAGAACCGTTTCGGGTTCACGGACGCGCTCATCGAGATGGGTGCCGACATCGTTGTGCACAAGGACGGTCTGGAGTCGGTCACGCGCCGCGTTCCGCGTCGCCCGCTGGAGCAGGCCGCCGTCATCATCGGTCCGACCCCGCTCAAGGGTGCGGATGTCGAGATCCCCGACCTGCGCGGTGGCTTCAGCCACCTCATCGCGGCGCTCACCGCGGAAGGCCAGTCCCGCGTGACAAACATCGGCATCATCAGTCGTGGGTACGAGCACTTCATCGACAAGCTCTCGGACCTCGGAGCCGACTTCATCTACGAGGGCTGAGCGTGGCGGGTACGACTCGGAGCGAGAAGACCGTCGGATGGCGGCTCCTCTCGTTCATAGTCATCCCTTTCCTGCTGCTTGTCGGGCGGTACCGCTTTCGCAACGTGGACAAGCTTCCGGCTGGTGCGTTCATTCTCGCGCCCAACCACTACTCAAACTTCGACCCGCTCGTGACTGCCTACGCGCTCTGGCGGGCCGGGCGCGTGCCGCGTTTTCTCGCGAAGGCGAGCCTGTTCAGGGTTCCGGTTCTGGGGGCAATTCTTCGCGCCACGGGCCAGATTCCCGTGGAGCGGGCCGGAACCACGGCGGGAGCAGATCCGCTCGCGGCGGCGTCCCGGCTCGTGGATGACGGTCTCGCGGTGATCGTGTATCCGGAGGGCACCCTCACGCGTGACCCGCAGATGTGGCCGATGAGGGGCAGGTTCGGTGCGGTGCGTCTGTCGTTGGAGCACGGCATCCCGATAGTTCCGTGTGCCCACTGGGGTGTGCAGGAGATCCTGCCGCGCTATTCGAAGAAGCTCAGCATCTTCCCTCGTAAGAACGTGGATGTGATCTTCGGTGAGCCGGTCGACCTGTCGCCTTGGCAGGACAAGCCGAAGACGGGCGCGACGTATGCCGCGGCGACTACCGCGGTCATGCAGTCGATCACGAAGCTTCTCGAGGAGCTTCGCGGCGAGAGGGCGCCCCTCGAGCGCTGGGATCCGGCGGAGCACGGTCAGACCGAGTTCGGCCGGCTCGAAAACTAGGCCTGCTTCGCGACCGGCTGCCGCAGGAGTGTCCGCAGCTTCGATGGCTCGACTTTGCGGAAGTCGCTGAAGTAGATCTCGTGGTGAGTTCCGGTCATCGCAAGCCCGTTGGCGGGGATGAAGTCGTCGTGCATGGTCGCGAGGATGCCCGCCTCGTCGTCGAACGATCCGACGTGCAGCGTCTGAACACAGAGCCCCTCGTCGAGTGACTCCAGTCGGACCAGGTCGAGTGAGGTCGGAGGGGTTTTCGCCCCGGCGGCGGTGATCGCGGCATCCACCATCTCCTGGGAGATCCACTCCGGGGTCATGATCATGAGCGTCCAGTTCCAGCGCGACTTGTCGCGTGCGCTCGTGAAAGCGCTCAGGTCGGGGGACCACCACAGGCCTTCGAGTGGGGGCACAACGTAGTCGCGTTCCAGCTCCCGTTTGCTTGCGAACTTGAGTTTGTAGGCAACCGGATACAACGCCGTGATGGCGTCCGCGAAGGCGGGAGACGTGTTGGGGTCCCCGTGACCGTCAACCATGAGGTACTGCATCGTCGGCACCTCGAGAATACGGAACTGCCCCCGCCGACCCTCATAGGCGCCGAGTGTCTTCTTGAAGTCGATTGTGGAGGATGTCGCTGCCGGGGCCATGCTCGATTCTACCAGAGACTAGAACGTATGTTCTAGTGGTTTCCGGCCTTTTCGCGAACCGAACGGACTCGATGCCCGGCGGTACCGGCCCAGCGCGCCCCCATGCCGCACAATGGTCGAGTGCCACAGAACGCCGTGACCCCTGCCCGTCGTGTCGCCGTTCTCGGTGCCGGATCGTGGGGGACCACCTTCTCGAAGATCCTCGCCGACGGGGGAGCGGATGTCGCGATCTGGGCCCGCCGTTCGGAGCTCGCCCGCGAGATCACCCAATCCCACCGCAACAGCGACTACCTGCCAGGCATCAACCTCCCGCGCAACCTGTGGGCCACATCACGACTTCCGGAAGCGCTTGACGGTGCGGAGCAGGTCTACCTTTCGGTGCCGTCCCAGTCGCTGCGTGAGAACCTCCGCATCGTGCGCGACCTCATTCCGCAGTCCGCAATCGTCGTGTCGCTCATGAAGGGTGTCGAAAAGGGTACGGGGGCACGCATGAGTGAGGTGATTCGCCAGGAGCTCGGGTTCGGCCCAGAGCGGGTGGCCGTGGCATCCGGCCCCAATCTCGCGCTCGAGATCGCGAAGGAACAACCCACCGCAGCCGTCATCTCGTCGGAGGAGATCGAGACCGCCACCACGGTCGCCATGACCGCCACCAACCCGTACTTCCGCAGCTTCGTCAACACGGATGTCATCGGCACCGAGTTCGGCGGAGTGCTCAAGAACCTCGTGGCCGTGGCGATCGGCATCGTCGACGGTGTCGGCTACGGCGAAAACACTAAGGCATCCATCATCACGCGCGGGCTCGCCGAGATGACCGACTTCGCGGTCGCCTACGGTGCCAAGGCCGAGACACTCGCGGGCCTCGCTGGCCTCGGCGACCTCATCGCCACGTGCGAGTCGAGCCTCAGTCGCAACAACACGGCGGGCAGGCTCCTCGGTCAGGGGTACAGCTACTCCGAGGTCATCGCGCAGATGAACCAAACCGCGGAAGGGCTCTCCTCCGTCGCACCCGTGCTGGAACTCGCGCTCGCGAAGGGTGTACAGATGCCCATTGTGAGTCAGGTCGCCGAAGTGCTTGCCGGTACTCTGGCACCGCGGGACATCGCACCGCACCTCACCACCGACGAACTGCCGCAGGGAGAGTAGCGTGACCACACTGACCGTCGCCCTCCTGTTCGGCGGCCGGTCATCCGAGCATGAGATCAGCTGCTCGACGGCCTCCGGTGTGCTTTCGGCCATCGACCGCAGCAAGTACAACGTCATCGCGATCGGTATCACCAAGTCCGGTGCCGTGACCCTCCAGCCGGACGACGCCGCCATGTTCGCGATGAACCCCGACGCCATGCCCGTCGTTCCCGACAACGGCACCCGAGTGCATTGGCCGGAGTCGTCGACAACCCGCGAGCTGACGGTGACGGATGCCTCGGGTGTTACTCGCTCGCTCGGTGACGTCGATGTGGTGTTCCCCATCCTGCACGGGCCCTTTGGGGAGGACGGCACGGTGCAGGGGCTCCTGGAACTGGTCGGACTCCCGTACGTCGGCAACGGCGTGCTCGCGTCCGCCCTCGGTATGGACAAGCACTTCGCCAAAACCGCCCTGGAGGGGGCGGGCGTCGCGGTAGCTCCGTGGGTCACGGTAAGTCCCTACGGCTGGCAGCAGGAGCGCGACAGGATCACAGCGGACATCCGCGAGCTCGGGTTGCCGCTCTTCGTCAAGCCAGCGCGTGCCGGATCGTCGGTCGGGGTGAGCAAGGTGACGTCGCTCGACGAACTCGACGCCGCACTGACGGTGGCGTTCGCGGAAGATTCGCGCGCCCTCGTCGAGGCGGCGATCAGCGGTCGCGAGGTCGAGTGCGGCGTGCTTTCGGGGCGGGGCGGTGAGCCGCCGCGTGTGAGTGTCGCCGGCGAGATCATCATGCACGGTCGCGACTTCTACGACTTCGAGGCTAAGTACATCGACCCGGATGCCGCAGAACTTGTGTGCCCGGCATCCCTCGAACCGGATGAGCTCGCGCAGATGCAGCGCATCGCCGCGCGCGCCTTCGACGCAATCGGGGGGTCTGGGCTCGCGCGGGTCGACTTCTTCTTCACCGGCACCGAGTTCATCGTCAACGAGCTCAACACCATGCCGGGATTCACACCCATCTCGATGTACCCCAAGTGCTGGCAGGCGAGCGGCCTCAGCTACACGGAACTCATCGACGAGCTCATCCAGCTCGGCCTGGAGGCCGTGCGCTAGCGCGCCCGTGTTGCGCGGGGTTGGTTTCGAGACGCTCGCTGCGCGAGCTCCTCAACCGGCAGCTAGGCCGCGAGGCGCTAGCCCGCGTCCTCGAGGGCCACACACTCGCCAGAGGCCGGCAGCCTGCCCACGGCGGGTGCCAGTGCGGTGAGCACGTCCAGCCCGGATGCCACCTCCGAGTCGACGATCACTTCGACGGCGGGTTCGCGGCCGTAGCTCGTGAAGACGTAGTCGGGGGCATCCGTGTCATCCCGCAGCCAGTCGATTCCCTCGACGGTCACACACGGCAGTTCGGCGGTGGGGGCCGGCGACGGCACACCGCAGCGGACGATGACGGCGGTCGGCTCGCCCCACGCTCCCGTGGCTTGAGCATTGGTCTCGCGTGCCGTGAGATCGTCGACACTGTCGGGCAGCCGAACGCTCACTTCGGCGCACAGGGGGTCGGCGGCGTCCGCGGCAGGCTCCAACGCAACGGTCGGCGCGCAGCCAGCGAGGAGCAGCACGAGGGCGCCGAGGGGGAGCAGGAGTCTCATCCCCTTCAGGCTAGCGTGGTCGCATGACCACTCTCGGCGCCCTCGGTGAGTCCGCCGTTCTCGCCCGAATCTTCCCCAGGCTGCCTCAGGCAGACGCGCAGCTTGTGGGCCCGGGTGACGATGCCGCCGTGATCGCGGCGCCGGACGGCCGCTATGTCGTGACGACGGACATGATGATTCACGGCCCCGACTTCCGTCTCGCGTGGTCGAGCCCGAGGGATCTCGGGTGGAAGGCGGCAGCATCCAATCTCGCCGACGTAGCCGCGATGGGGGCGGTGCCGTCCGCGCTCGTGGTCGCGCTGGCAGCCCCCGCCGACACGTCGATCGACTTCTTGGAGGCGTTCGCCGACGGACTCCGCGACGGCTGTGCCGAACTCTCGCCGGGTGCGGGTGTCGTCGGCGGTGACCTTTCCGTGTCCGACGTGTTGACCATCGCGGTGACAGCTTTCGGAGACCTCGAGGGTCGGCAGCCCGTGCTGCGTTCCGGTGCACACCCCGGCGACGTTGTTGGGCTGGCCGGGGTGCCGGGGCTCGCGGCGGAGGGGCTCCGCCTGTTGTTCGAGCACGGGGTCTCAGATGGTGTGCCGGATGCCTCGGCCGCAGCACGAGTAGCTGCCGAGCATCCCGTTCCGGTTGCCGCCCAGCTGAGGCCGCGGCCGCCGATCTCGAGCGGCAGGGACGCGGCGATGGCGGGCGCGACGGCGATGCTCGACACGAGCGATGGTCTCGCGATCGATGCTGCACGCATCGCGAGCGCGAGCGGTGTCAGGCTCGATGTGCGCGGGTTGTCACGTGAGGAGTTCCTCGGTGGTGAGGACCACTGTCTTCTGGCTACGTTCCCCTCGGATGCGCAAATTCCGGAGGGATTCCGCGTGATCGGGAGTGTTGCGGAGGGCTCTGGGCTGTCACTCGACGGTGTGACCGTCGGCGGTGACGGGTGGGACCCGTACCGTGGCTGGAACGGCGGCGCTGGCTAGTCGGCTTCGGCCACGAGCCAGTAGATCGCGGTGTCTCCGTAGTTTTTGCGACGCTCCCACTCGAGTCCGTCGGGCAGTTCGGGTTCGTCGCTGCGCACGCTGCGTTCGACGACCACGACGGCATCGGGGCTCAGCCGCGGGGCGAGCGCCGCGAGGTTGCGTTCGAGTTCCGCGGTGGACAGCTCATACGGGGGGTCGAGAAACACGAGGTCCCAGAACGTCCGCGCCTCGTCGAGAAAGGCTTGGACGGACTGGGAGGACGTCGCGACCTCGGGCTTTCCGGGCCCACGAGCTTGGCGCAGCACGATGGCTGCGTTGTGTTTGGCGGTCGTGATCGAGCGATCGACGAGTGTTGCGTGGGCGGCCCCTCGGGATACGGCTTCGAGTCCGAGCGCTCCGGACCCGGCGTAAAGGTCGAGGACTCGCATCCCGCTCACTGCGTCACGCGCCTCGAGTGCGGAGAAAAGGGCTTCGCGCACGCGATCACTTGTCGGTCTGGTTCCGCTCCCGGGAACCTTGAGCGCGAGAGATCCGGCGAAGCCGGCGATGATGCGCGTCATGCTCCCAGGCTATCGAGGTGTGCGCGATGGGCGTGCTGTCGGGCTTCGCGGGTAACCTCGACGCGTGGATTCACCGCTCGATGCCAAGCTCGCTTCCGTCTTGGGCGGACGCACGGCATCGGCGTTCGAGCGCGGCCTCGGCCTGACCACGGTCGGCGACCTCCTCAGCCACTACCCGCGGCGATACGCGAAGCGCGGTGAGTTGACCGCACTCACCGAACTGCCGCTCGATACGAACGTGACGATCGTCGCCGAGGTCGTGAAGGCGGTCTCCCGTTCGATGCAGGCCAGGCGCGGGTCGATCCTCGAGGTGACTATTTCTGATGGCACGGGAATCCTCACTCTCACGTTCTTTAACCAGAAGTGGCGCGAGAACGAACTGAAGCCGGGCGTTCGCGGCATCTTCGCGGGCAAGGTTGGCGCGTACCGGGGCAATCGTCAGCTGGCGCATCCGGACTACGAACTCTTCGACGAGGATGCCGACCCTGCCGCCGTGCAGAAGTGGGCCGAACTGCCGATCCCGATCTACCCGGCAACGTCGACGGTGGCGAGCTGGCAGATCCAGAAGGCGGTGGCTATCGTCCTCGATTCCCTCGGTGAACTCGAGGACCCGATTCCACAGGGGCTTCGCACCGAGCGGAAACTTGTGTCGTTCCGCCGGGCGCTCGATCTCGTCCACCGGCCGACCAAGGACTCGGACTGGGGTGTCGCCCGGGCCACGCTGCGGTTTCAGGAGGCGTTTGTTCTGCAGGCGGCCCTCCTTCGCCAGCGTGAGCGACTGCGCGAGACGGCCGCGACGAGCCGTGAACCGGGTGACTTGCTGGCGACGTTCGACGCGGAACTCCCGTTCGAGCTCACGGGGGATCAGCGCGCGGTTGGCGAGGAGGTCTCGAAAGATCTCGCTGCCGAGGTGCCCATGAATCGACTCATCCAGGGCGAGGTCGGCTCGGGTAAGACCCTTGTGGCGCTTCGGGCCATGCTCGCCGTCGCCGAATCCGGTGGACAGTCCGCGCTGCTGGCACCCACCGAGGTTCTCGCCCACCAGCACCTGAGGTCGATCGTTCGCACACTCGGCCCGGACCGCGCGGCAGCCCTACGGCCGACCATCCTCACCGGGCAACTGACGGCGGCGGAGCGACGCAAGGCGCTGCTGGCGATCGTGTCGGGATCAGCGAGGATCGTCGTCGGCACCCACGCCTTGCTGGGGGATGCCGTTACTTTCTTCGATCTCGGACTCGTCGTCGTCGACGAGCAGCACCGTTTCGGTGTCGAGCAACGCGAAGCGCTTCGCGTGAAGGCGGAGCGACCGCCGCACGTGCTGGTCCTCACGGCAACACCGATCCCTCGAACGGTCGCCATGACGGTGTTCGGTGATCTCGACGTCTCCACCATTCGTGAGCTGCCCGCCGGTCGACAGCCGATCACGTCGCACGTTGTTCCCCTCGCTGAGCGTCCGGGGTGGATGGGCCGCGTGTGGGAGCGGCTGAGCGAGGAACTCGAGAAGGGCCACCAGGGTTTTGTCGTGTGTCCGGCGATCGATTCGACTCACAGTGAGCCGGCGGATGCCGAACCCGATGCACTGGAGGGGGCAGCCTCTGGGCGCGCTGCGACGGTAACCGAGACCCTCGCAGCGTTGCGCGCCGACCCGCTCTTCGCGGGTCGGCGGATCGAGGTCCTTCACGGGCGTCTCTCCAGCGACGATAAGGACTCGCTGATGAGGGCGTTCGCGGCCGGGGACATCGACGTGCTCGTCTCCACGACCGTCATCGAGGTCGGTGTCGACGTTCCGAACGCTTCCGCGATGGTGGTGCTGGACGCCGATCGGTTCGGGGTGTCGCAGTTACACCAGCTTCGCGGTCGTGTCGGTCGTGGTTCCGTTCCCGGACTGTGTTTGCTCGTGACGGGGGCGGAGGAGGGCAGCGTCGCGCGCGAGCGAGTGGAGGCCGTGGCATCCACCCTCGATGGTTTCGAGCTGGCGGGGAAGGACCTCGAGCTGCGCCAGGAGGGCGACGTGCTCGGCAGCACCCAGTCGGGAGGGCGCTCGAGTTTGAGACTCGTGCGGGTCACGCGCGACGGCGATCTCATTGCCGAAGCGAGGGAGCTGGCTGCCGGTGTGCTCGCCGCGGATCCGCGGCTCGATCAACACCCTGCCTTGCGTGATGCTCTCGACAGACGGCTCGACGCGGAGGCTGAGGCGTACCTGGCGAAGAACTGAGCATCCGCGGACATTTACCGTCATTGTCACGAATCGGTAACACCGACCGGCTATCGTGAGGGACATGAGCAGGATCGCCGTTGTTCCTGGGTCCTTCGACCCGATCACCCTCGGACACCTCGATGTGATCGAACGGGCGGCGAATCTCTTCGACGAGATTCACGTTCTCGTTGTTCACAATCCCGACAAGACTGCGCTCCTTCCGATTGCCCAACGGGTCTCGCTCATTCACGAAGCGATCGTGGAGGCTGGGCTCCCCGAGAACATCGCCGTCACGAGCTGGAGCGTCGGACTTCTCGTCGACTACTGCCGCGATGTCGGAGCGACGGTACTGGTCAAGGGAATCCGATCGGAAGTCGACGTCGCGTACGAAACTCCGATGGCGATCGTCAACCGCAACCTCGCGGGAGTCGAAACCGTCTTCCTCCTTCCCAACCCAGAGCATTCGCACGTGTCGAGCTCGCTCGTCCGGCAGGTGTCCGCACTCGGTGGGGACGTTTCGCCCTACGTGCCTCCCGTGGTTGCGCGGTTCCTCCAGACTCCGGGCGACGTGGACTAGCGTTCACGCCCGAACGGGGTACAGATGCACGGGGCCGCGCTGCCCTAGGGTGGTGGGACTGAACTTGCGAGGCCGCGACAGTGGCCTCGCATTCGTGCATTAACGAGACTTGCGCCATGCCGTGGGGGTAAACGACATGACCGATACGCCGACGCCGCCCGTTGGCGCCCCGTTTGCTACCGGTTCCACACCTCCACCACCCACAAGTCCCGGGTGGGCGGGGGCGGCCACAGCGATCCATGGCCTGCAGCAGATCGCGCGCCCCATGCTGATGTCGCTTTCGCCTGCGGACTTCGGAACGATCGCCATCGATCTGCGGCACCAGGAGTACGTGTGGTCGGTGCCACTCGACCAGTTCCCTGCGGAGCCTTCGGATGTCGCGGTCGCGACCTACCCCATCGCGGGCGACGATCCCGGACTCGCAGGGCCGACCCTCGGCCTCGACCCGTTGCTGTGGCTCATCGGATTGCACGCGTTCCGCGGGGGCCGGGCATCCTGGCTCCGACCCGGTGACAAGTACCGCCTCAAATGGTGGCCAGAGTTAGATCTACTGACGGCCACCGACGATCAGCTCCACATCGTGAAGACTCTCGCCCAGGCGCTTATGACGGTCGAGAAGACGGCGCAGCGCGCTCGCCGACCCGTCGAGGAGGTTCAGCAGGTGGTCAACGCCCTCAGCCTCATGAGCGCCCTGCGACGTATTGAGGGGAAGGGTGGGTCACCGGTGCTCCCACCGATGGCGGGTGTCGTGGAGGCCCAACCGACCCGCATTCGGGGCAGGCACGTGCGTCGAGGGGGCTGACGCTAGCGCTTCTTTTGCTCCTTCGGGGGCAGTTCCCGCAGTTGGGAGTAGGCAACCGCGAGCCAGTCACTCAGCTCATCCCGCGGCCAGTCCACCGGAAAGCCGACGTACTCGCGCAACGGTTCTCCACCGGGGCCGAACGCGACGGTTCCCGGAGTGGATCGCGCTTCACGCAAGAGATCTTCGTCGAGGAGTTTGACCCCGACGACGTTTCCGAGCAGCCCAGCGAACATGTGGCCGTTCACGAATGCTCCGAGGTTTGCGAACATGGGGCGGACAGAGGCCTCGGCGAAGTCGCCGACCAGTTCGCGAAAGCGTTCTTTGGCCTCGTCGCTCGGCCGCGGCATCTTCATGCCGTCAGGTTACTTCTCGCCGGGGACGCCGCGGGTTAGCCCATAAGTGTTCGCAGAGAGGCGATGTACGCGCCCGGCGTCATCCCGACCGCGTCGCGAAAGTCATTGATGAGGTGCGCCTGATCGCTGTAGCCGAGCTTGGCGGCCGCGGCTGTTGGGGACTCGTCAGACGAAAGTAAGCGGACGACGTCTTGCAGTCGCAGCCACCGGGCCACCCATTTCGGTCCTTGGCCGAGGGTGGCGCGCAGGGCTCGTTGAATCGAACGCTCGCTTGTGGCAAATCGGGCGGCCAGCTCGGCGACAGAAGGTCCGTCCTGCCCGATCGCGGCAACCACGTCGTTCGCCAGTCGGCCCACGCGTGAAATGGGTCGCTCGCCGAGCATCTCGAGGATCAATGAATCTGCGGCGTCTGCTCGTTCCCGAGGTGAGCCGTTTGGCAAGGTCGAGAGGAGAGAGTGCGAGCGTGAGTCGAGCGCCTCGGTGACGGGCAGCGTCGAGTTCATGATCGCGAGTGGCACGAGGTCGGTGAGGACGGCGAGCCCAGCGGGGCGAAGTCGGATGGCGAAAACCTCGCCTGCTCCCTGAATCGTTCTCTCCCACGCCCTGTCGTAGACGCCGGTCAGCACAAACGGGGCGGGCACGGCGCCGCGCTCGAGAGTCAATGTCACGGAAGGTGAGGCGATGATCTTCTGACGGATCGGCTCGTCGAGGCTCCAGTTCACATGCCAGTACTGATCGACCACGTCGGCCACCGCCGGATGTGGATCGATCCAACCCGCGCTGTAGCGGGCGAGGTTGCGCGGATGCAGCACGCCGTTGCGCTCACCAGGATCGATCCGGCGACCCATTCCCACACCTCTCGTCGCATTTCTCCAATACGCGCACACAGCCACGTAGAACGATGGTCACATGCACTCCACCAATTACTTCGACACCTTCATCCTGGTTGCCGACGATAGCCCTGCGCTGGAGGGTGTTGTTCCTCCCACACGACCGTCACCGAGTGTCGCCGAGATGACGTATCGGATGATTGCCCAGAACCCGTACGGTCACACATCGGATGACGTGATCTTCACCGTGTGGGCGGATCGTCGTGGCATTCCGCATGACGAAAGAGTGCAGGCTCGCGAGGAGTTTTTCGCGAAAGGACAACCGTGCTTGCGTTCGAGCGACCTCGGCAAACGCTACGGCTGGGGAATTCACTCCGATAGTGAGGGTCGGGTCGCTCTTGTCGCTGTAGACACACCCGAATACGCGATGCTCGCCGCAGGGTCGAGTCCGGAAGAGGGTCGCGTTCGAGTCACGCGGGCAATGCGCTCGAAGCGTTAGGCCCGCGCGTAGAGGCCGTCGAGTGCTGCCTCGATCGTGGGGAAGTTGCCGACCGTCCGGCCGTTTTCATTTCGCAAGCGAAAGCCGCCAGCGGTGCGCAGGATGGTGCCCGCGAAAAAATCCGTGATCTGGTGACGGATGATCCAATGCCCGTGCCCATCCTCGATGAGCGAGAAGTGCTCCGTGTGATCCACGAGTTTCAGTGTGCCCGCACCGGGCGACATTCGGATCGGACCGCGGGTGAACGCTCGGTGAACTCGGGCCCGTAACATCCGGCGCGCGCTCGACGCAAGGGGGTTGATGGTCTCGGCGACCGATGGAAGCGTAGATGTCACGTCGAACCACACGCTGAACAAGGAAAGGAAAGCACATGCTTACCCTCACGGAAACAGCAAGTACGGTCGTCAAGTCGATCATCGACCGCGATCCGAACGTGAACGACGGGGCACTGCGCATCGCCAGCGGAACAAGCGAACGCGACTTCGCTATCGCCGTGGTCTCCGGCCCTGAGCCGGGAGATGACCTGGTGGAGTCCGATGGCGCGCGTGTCTTTTTGGAGCAGGGCGCCTCGCAGGCGCTCGGTGACAAGACGCTGGACGCTCAGGTGTCCGAGACGGGGTCTGTGACCTTCGCTCTCGTGCCCCAGGGCTGACGGCTCCGCAGGATTCGGGCCCGGTGACTTCGGTCGCCGGGTCCGATCCCGTTAGCCGGAGTACTGCTCGCCCCGAGTCCTACGCTGGGGGGATGCTCACTCTCTTCGCCCTCGACGGGATCCCCGAAATCGTTCCGGGGGACGACCTCGGTCAGATCATCGGCGATGCCGCGAGCGAGTTGCTCGACGGCGACATCGTGGTTGTGACGTCGAAGATCGTCAGCAAAGCCGAGGGACGGGTGGTGAATGCCACCGATCGCGAGGCCGCGATCGACGCCGAAACGGTGCGCATCGTCGCGACGCGAGAGCACGCCGGAGGAGTCACGCGCATCGTCGAAACTCGCCAGGGTCTCGTGCTCGCCGCGGCCGGGGTCGACGCGTCGAACACTCCCGACGGCACCGTTCTGCTCCTGCCGGTGGACCCGGATGCCTCGGCGAACACGATCGCGCGAACCCTCCGTGATCGCTTCCGTGTCGCCGTAGGGGTGCTCGTCACGGACACCCTGGGACGCCCCTGGCGGGAAGGGCAGACGGATGTGGCGATCGGGGCGGCGGGCATCCGTGTGCTCGATGATCTGCGGGGAACCCGCGACTCGTCGGGGCGCCGGCTCGACGCGACAATCGCGGCCGTCGCCGACGAGATCGCTGGTGCCGCGGACCTCGTCAAAGGCAAAACGTCTGGTCGACCCGTTGCGATCGTTCGTGGCCTGGGTCATCTGGTGGGGTCGCTCGAGCTTCCCGGGGCCCGTGCGATCGTGCGGCCAGCCGCCGACGACATGTTTCGACTCGGGTCGGCGGAAGCGTGGGCCGAAGGCTTCCGTGCCGGCAGCTCTCGTGAGGAGGGAACCCGCGGGTAGCATCGAAGGATGCACGTGGTTCTCGGTCTCGCCATCCTGGTGGCGACCATTTACAGCCTCGTGGACGCCATCCGTATCGATTCGTCACGTGTGAAACACATCGACAAGATCGCTTGGGTGCTGCTCATCATCTTCATTCCGCTTGTTGGCACGATTTTGTGGTGGACGATGGGCCGAGAGTACTGGCCCCGCCCGTCCCGCACCGTCGAGGTGCAGCCCTACCGTGCATCCCGCGAGCCGCTCACCGACGACGAGATCGACGCTGCCGTTGAGGCGGAGATCACCCGCCATGAGAACGAGGCGCGCATCCGTCGACTCGAGCGCGAATTGCGCGACCTCAAGGGGGAGTAGCCACCACCGTGCAGGAGTGGTCGGTGATTATCCCTGTCAAGGGCGCGCGGCAGGCGTCCAAATCGCGGTTCGGCCCCGGCGACCATCGTGATCTCGCGCTCGCGATGGCGCTCGACACTGTCGCGGCAGCCCTCGTGGTCGCACCCGTAGTGGTGGTGACGGTGGGCGGTGCCGAGTTCCAGTCCCTCGGCGCGCGTGTGGTTCAGGATGCCGGACTGGGCCTGAACGCGGCGATCCAGTCTGGCCTTGCCGTTGTGGACGGCTCCACAACGGGCACGGTAGCGCTCTTGGCTGATCATCCCGCACTCCAGCCAACGGAGCTGCGGGAGGCTCTCGCTGCCGCGGAAGAGTTCGAGCGCTCGATGGTCGCCGACAGCGACGGTTCCGGGACGGCCCTCGTCGCAGCACGGGCCGGTGTGGGCCACGACCTGGCGTTCGGCGCCAACTCGCGCGCCGCTCATCGCGCTCGGGGGTACGTCGAACTCGACGGCGGATGGCCTGGTCTCCGGCGCGATATCGATGTGCCAGACCACTTCGGCGGCCTCAACCTCGGCCCCCGCACTCTCGAGTTCGTCCAGCGCTGACGGTCAATTCACAGGGAGAGATCACACGAGGGTATGTCAGAGTCGAGGGGTGGACGACACCCGATCTGACCTCGCCGCCGTGCCGGGATCGATGACACCGGACGAATTCCATGCGAGGGCGCAAGCGGTGCTCCGAAGCATGGAAAGCGTCATCGATGGCAAACGCTCGGCCCTCGAAACCGCGCTCACTGTACTTCTCGCCGAGGGGCACCTGCTCATTGAGGACGTTCCCGGTGTGGGCAAAACCATGCTGGCGAGGGCGATGGCGCGTTCCGTGGATTGCTCGGTCTCGCGCATCCAGTTCACCCCTGACCTGCTCCCCGCCGACATCACGGGTGTCTCGATCTATAACCAGGCCGACCGCCAGTTCGAGTTCAAGCCGGGCCCTGTGTTCGCGAACATCGTTATCGGGGACGAGATCAACCGAGCGAGTCCGAAGACCCAGTCGGCTCTCCTGGAAAGCATGGAAGAGCGGCAGGTGACGGTCGACGGTCGCACGTACACACTTGCGACCCCGTTCATCGTTGTCGCGACCCAGAACCCGATCGAGATGGAGGGTACGTATCCGCTTCCGGAGGCCCAGCGGGACCGCTTCATGGCACGGATTTCGATGGGATATCCGGATGCCGGGGCCGAACTAGAGATGGTGCGAAGCCGCGATCTCGTCAGCCCCCTCGACGCGCTGCGCCCGGTGGTGACGAGCCACCAACTGGTTGCGATGATCGGCACCGTTCGCCGGGTTTATGCGAGCCCGGCTGTCGAGGAGTACGCGGTGGCCCTCGCACAGGCCACGCGGCGCGACCCCGACCTGCGCCTCGGTGCCAGTCCCCGCGCGACACTCCAACTCGTGCGCGCAGCGAAGGCACGAGCGGCTCTTGCCGGTCGTGACTTCGTCCTGCCGGACGACATCGACGCCCTGGTTGTCCCCGTCTTCGCTCACCGTGTCATCGGTGCACGACGCCTGTCGGGTGGTGCGGCGAACTCCAGCACGGCCGTGGCCGATGTGCTCCAGCGAATCGCCGCAACCACTCCCGTGCCTCTCGGGTCGGCCGCGCAGTCCTGATGCCGCGAGACCGGGAGCGCTACGGCGCGCTTCACACGCAGGGATTCCGCCTGACCCGTCGCGGGTGGGGCTTTTTGGTCGTGTCGGGTGTCACCGCGTTTGCGGCATATGTAGGGGCGCGCGGCATCCTGCTTTTTGTCGCGGCGCTCCTCGTTGTACTGCCGATCGGCGCGCTGCTGTTGGTGATCCTGCGCCGGCCCCGTATCTCGGTGACCCGCCACTTCTCACCAGAACTGGTGCCCGTCGGTTCCTCGACTCGCGTGCGCCTGACCCTCCGTAACACGGCACGGCTGCCGAGCCTGCCCGCGCTGTGGAGCGATGAGGTGCCCTGGTACCCCTTCGCGACGGCGTGGTCCGACCTGCCCTCGATCCCGCGGCGTGGTGTGCTCATCGCCGAATACGACCTCCCGGCACCGGTGCGTGGCCTTGTCGAGGTGGGGCCGCTGTCGGTGCGGATCTCCGACGGGTTCGGACTCGCGACCAACACGGTGAGCCTCGGCGCGTCGAAGTCTCTTGTGGTGACACCGGACGTCGTCGAGCTGCCGAGCGCGTCTCTCGTGATCCCCGCGGGCGATGGGGAAGCGACACTCGTGCAACGCCGAGCATCCGGCGACGACGATGACACGATGACGCGGGAGTACCGCCGGGGCGATTCGATGCGCAGGGTGCACTGGCGGGCATCCGCGCGTCACGGTGATCTCATGGTGCGCCAGGAGGAGCAACGTAGCTTTCCCGAAGCTCGCCTCCTGATCGACACGGAGGAATCGGGCTACCCCGATCACGATGGACTCCAGAGCGACGCTTTCGAGTGGGTTGTACGGATGCTCGCGTCGAGCTCGGTGAACCTGCGCCGCAACGGTTTCCACGTGTCGATCGAGGAGTCGGGTGCCGCGCAACTCGCTGCCGTCGCAAACACACGCCAGCGCACGTGGGGTGATGAGGAACTCCTGCTGAAACTCGCGGAGCTCGATCTCACTCCCGTGGCCGGCGAGCGTCGGCCACGTTCGGCACGGGAATCCGGGCCCATCATCGCGCTGGTCAGTGCACCGTCACCCGCGGTGATCGAGTGGATGCTCGGCAAACGTCAACGCGGAGAGTTGGCGGTCGCCTTCATCGCGCGGGGGTTGACCGCGGCCGATCACATCGGCTTCGGCGGACATTCGCCGTCCGAAGCCGCCCGTCGTTTTGCGGAGGACGGCTGGCTCATCGTGCCCGTGCGCTCGGACGACGACCCCGCAGCCGCGTGGGAGGCCATCGTCGTCGAATCGGGGAGAGCCCGTGCCGCGGACTAAACCCGTCATGGGTGCAGGCAGACGGTGGGTCGTGAGCGGACTCCTGCTCGCGGCGATCGGGATCGCCTTCTCGAGCCTCGCTCCGGCGTTCGAGGGCTCGGACTGGTGGCTCCGCGGCATGGTCGTGAGTGCGGCGATTCTGCTCGCGGCATCCGCCACACGTTCGCTCACGCGCGTGCGTGTTCTGGCCTCGGTGATCGCCCTAGTCGTCGCCATCGTCGTCATGACGTTCTTTTTTGTGCCGTCCACGGCGATCTTCGGGGTGATCCCGACGGGCGAGAGTTTTGCTGCGTTCCGTGAACTGGATGTCGCGGGCAACAACGACATCGCGACCCAGACGGTTCCCGCGGAGGCGACGGAGGGCATCCGGTTCCTCCTCTGCCTCGGGGTCGCGGCCGTGACGATCGCGGTGGACGCGCTTGTGCAGCTCTTCCGAGTGCCGGCGCTCGCGGGCATCCCGCTGCTCATACTCCTGCTCGTGCCCGGCCTCATTCGGGCGGAGTTCGCTGACCCGGCGCCCTTCGCATTTGTCGCCGCCATCTGGCTCGCAGTGCTCATCGTCAGCTCTGGTAGGTCGGTCACGCGTGCCACCGTGGTGACGGGTGCGGTGGCGCTCGTGGCGGCCCTCATCGTTCCCGCGTTCCTGCCGGGTATCGAGGCGCCAGAGTCCTCGTCTGCCGCTGGCGGTTCCGGCGCGACCGCGAGCCTCAATCCGATCATCACACTCGGCGCCGACCTGCGAAACGGAGCGCCCGTTGACGCACTCGAGTACCGCACGAGCGACGACAGTCCGCAGTACTTGCGGCTCACCGCGCTGAGTAATTTCACAGGTGAGTCCTGGGCCCCGACCGGTCTCCCGCGCGACGGAACCGACATCGAGGAGATGGGCCCGGTGCCCGGCCTCGGCGAGGGCATCACGGCGACGCCGCTCACGACGACCGTCGAGGTCGAGGGTGTTTCGAGCAGGTGGCTGCCGGTGCCCTACGCCGCATCGGGTATCACTGGCCTCGACGGAGAGTGGAATTGGGAATCGGAGGGCCTCACCGTTCGCTCGGCCGACAGCAACGCTCGTGATCAGCAGTTCGAGGTGAGTAGTGTGCGCGCCGAGCCTTCCGTGGAGCAACTCGTCGCCTCGGACGCGACCCCCGTCACCGGTATGGAGCAATACCTGGAGTTGCCGGACGAGCTCCCGGCCATCGTGGGGGAGACCGCCGCCGAGGTCGTGCTGGGCGCCGGCTCGTCGTACGAGCGGGCGATCGCCCTGCAGGCGTTTTTCCGCGCTGGTAGCTTCACCTACTCGGAGGATGCACCCGTCGATCAGGACTTCGACGGCTCCGGTGCCGAGGTACTCGCGCCATTCCTCGAGGTGAGGTCCGGGTACTGCGTTCACTTCTCTTCCGCGATGGCTGCCATGGCGCGGACCCTCGGGATCCCCTCGCGTGTGATCGTTGGCTTCACACCGGGCCTACCCTTCCCGAGTGGTCAGAACGGCCAGTTCACGAGCTACCAGGTCACCACCGAAAACCTCCACGCCTGGCCGGAGCTGTATTTCGGCGGTATCGGGTGGGTGCGCTTCGAGCCGACCCCCACACGCGGTGTTCCACCACAGTTCGCGCCGCTGGATGCCGATGACCCCAGCACACCGGACGTCGACGAGTCGGTGCCACCGCCGACCGAAACCGACCCGCAACCCGTGCCGACACCGACCACGACGGCCGAAGCGCCCGAGAACCTGGGCCCGGACGCGGCGGACGAGAACACACCAGCCGATACGAGACAGTCGGGCATCCCGCTCGGACTCGTGGTGTCCGCGCTCGCCGTGCTCGTGGTGCTGAGCCCGGCGCTCCTGAGGGCGCTAGTGCGTGCTCGACGTCTCCGTGCCGTGGCGCGAGGTTCCGCGCTCGACGCGTGGAAGGAACTCCGCGACACTCTCGACGACCTGGGGCATCGTGTCGGGGAGGAGTTGACACCTCAGCAACTGGTCGCGGAACTCGCGCCGGTGCTCGACGCCGAGGGTGCAGCAGCTCTGTCGAGAGTGCGAGACGCGGTGGAGACCCACGCCTTCCGCCCGGCTCCCGCCGAACCCGCTCCCGCCGACCTCCGCCGTGTGCTGCGCTCGATGTACCGATCGGCAGGTGTCGGACGCAGTCTCCTTGCCGTCCTCGCGCCGAGGTCTCTCGTGAGACCGTTCCTCCCCGACGTGGCCGTTTAGGTCTCCCCGGTCGGGTTCTATGCCCGCGACGCCGCGGCGAGGGCACTCGCGATCACCTCGACGTCGTCTCTGACGAGGCCGACCGTGACGCGCACGTGAGGTTCGCCCGCGACCAGCCGGAACGGCGACCCGGGAGCCACACGGATGCCCGCTGCCGCAAGACTCACGAGGGCCGCCCGCTCGTCGGCAACGGGCAGCCAGGCGTTGAGTCCGTCCCCGTCCGGGAGGTCAACGTCGAAGGCTCGCATCGCCGCGCGGAATTCGTCCTGGCGCCGTGCGTAGGCGTCGCGTGCGGCGTCGATCTGGCCCACCGACTCCGGGGCGGTGAGGAGAGTGAAAAGAATCGACTGAACCATACGCGACGTCCACCCGGGGCCGAGGAGGCGGCGTGCGACGATGCGATCGACCAGATCACGGGGACCGCCGAGCGCACCGATCCTGAGGTCAGGCCCGTGACTCTTTGAGAAGCTCCGGATGTGCAGCACACGCTCCGGCAGCCACGTGGCGAGGCTCACATCGGGCGCGGTCGAGATCGCCCCGGAATGGTCGTCCTCGACCACCACGGTTGCCTGGGCGGTACGCGACCGGCGCAGAGCCCGAGCCAGTTGTTCCGCGCGGGACGGCGTCATCGATACCCCTGTCGGGTTGTGTGCGCGGGGCTGCAGCAACACGATCGTGGGCGAAGCGCTCAGGGCCCGAGTGAACTGGTCGACCCGCATTCCGTCCGCGTCAAGAGCGACGGGGATGCCCTCGAGACCGTACTGCTCCAGCAGGTCGAGAAACGGCGGGAAGGTCGGATTCTCCACCACAACCCTGTCCCCGAAACGCACGAGTGAGGCAAGCACCCGATCGATGGCGTCGAGCGCACCATTGGTGACCGTGATCGATTCGACCGGAGCGGGCCAGGTATCCCTCAGCAGGTCGTGCAGGTGCGGGATGTCGGGCTTGAGCTGATAGCTCTGCGTGTCGGCGAGGGCGCCAGCGCGATCCAGCGCGATGCGGGGGAGAAGCTCGGGATCTGGGGTGCCACGAGAGAGGTCGAGGCGGGCATCCGTCTCGCCTTCAAAGTCGCGATAGCGCAACGGCAACCATTCGCGGGGCACTGCCCGCACGGTGCTTCCGCTGCGACCACGCGTGACGATGAGCCCGGCCGCGGCAAGGGTCTGCCACGCGTGGGAGACCGTCGCGGGGCTGACCCCCAGTTCCGCGGCGAGGGCTCGCACGGTCGGTAGGCGGTCGCCCGGCGCGAGGTCGCCGGTTGTGATGAGCCGCGAGATTCCGGCCGCGATGCCTCGCGGTGTGGGCTCGTCGATCGCGAGGACTACCGACTTCACTCCGGCCCCCGTAGTGTTACGCACACGTCATGAGGCGTAACGTTCGAGAAATGTTTACGCTCCAGAATAACAAAGGCCAGTTGCAAGGAGAGCACCCATGACCGTCATTCGCGCAGCGATCACCCAGACCACCTGGACGGGCGACAAAGAGTCCATGCTCGATAAGCACGAGCAGTTTGCGCGGGATGCCGCGGCCGACGGAGCGCAGGTGATCTGCTTCCAGGAGCTCTTCTACGGCCCGTACTTCGGTATCACCGAAGACAAGAAGTACTACCGCTACGCGGAGCCGGCAGACGGCCCGATAGTTCAGAGATTTGCCGAGCTTGCGAAGGAGCTCGGCATTGTCATGATCCTCCCCATCTACGAGGAGGACATCACCGGGGTCTACTACAACACCGCCGTTGTGGTCGACGCTGACGGCACCATCCTCGGTAAGTACCGAAAGCACCACATCCCGCACCTTGACCGGTTCTGGGAGAAGTTCTACTTCCGCCCGGGCAACCTCGGCTACCCGGTTTTCGACACGGCGGTCGGCAAGATCGGTGTCTACATTTGCTACGACCGACACTTCCCCGAGGGATGGCGCGAGTTGGGCCTTAACGGCGCTCACATGGTCTTCAACCCCAACGCCACCAAGCCGGGCCTCTCGAACCGCCTGTGGGAGGTCGAAGGGCCCGCCGCCGCGGTCGCCAACGGCTACTTCGTGTTGCAGCCCAACCGCGTCGGTCGCGAAGACAACGAGTACGGCGACCTCGCGGTCGACTTCTACGGCACGAGCCAGATCATCGACCCGCGCGGCAACTTCGTCGGTGAGAAGGGATCCGGCGAGCACGAGGAGATCCTCATTCGCGACATCGACCTCGACATGGTCCAGCAGATGCGCGACGACTGGCAGTTCTACCGCGACCGCCGCCCCGAGTCCTACACGTCGATTCCGAAGCCGTAGCCGACAGCAGGAGGTAACAGCCATGGCCACCACACTCATCACGGGAGGGACGGTCGTCACGGCGACGGGCCGTTCCCTCGCGGACGTGCTCATCGACGGCGAGACGATCGTGGGCGTCCTGGCGCCGGGCTCGCAGCTGCTCGGTACGGACCTCGCGGCATCCGTCGACACGGTCATCGACGCGACGGGCAAATACGTCATTCCCGGCGGCGTTGACGCCCACACCCACATGGAGTTGCCGTTCGGCGGCACGTTCGCCTCGGACACCTTCGAGACCGGCACCCGCGCCGCCGCGTGGGGCGGAACGACAACGATCATCGACTTCGCCGTCCAGACCTACGGCGAGCGTGTGATGGATGGCCTTGCCGCGTGGCACGCGAAGGCCGCTGGCAATTGCGCCATCGACTATGCCTTCCACCAGATCATCGGCGAGGTCAACGACGACTCCTTGCAGGCGATGCGCGCGCTTCCCGAGGAAGGTGTCTCGAGCTTCAAGCTCTTCATGGCCTACCCGGGCGTGTTTTATTCGGATGACGCGCAGATTCTCAAGGCAATGCAGGTCTCGGCCGACACGGGTCTCATGACGATGATGCACGCCGAAAACGGGCCCGTCATCGACGTGCTGGCGGCCCAACTCATCGAGAAGGGCAAAACCGACCCGTACTTCCACGGAGTGGCGCGCGCCTGGCAGATGGAGGAGGAGGCCACCCACCGCGCGATCATGCTCGGCAACCTCACGGGTGCGCCGCTCTACGTCGTGCACGTCTCCGCCAAGCAGGCCGTTGAGCAGCTCGCGTGGGCCCGCGACAACGGACAGAACGTGTTCGGTGAGACGTGCCCGCAGTACCTGTACCTCTCCCTCGAGGATCAGCTCGGGGCATCCAGCGAGGAGTGGGGCACCTTCGAGGGAGCCAAGTGGGTGTGTTCGACACCGTTGCGCTCCAAGCACGAGGGCCACCAGCACCACATGTGGCAAGCGTTGCGCACCAACGACATTCAGATGGTCTCCACGGATCACTGCCCGTTCTGCATGAAGGGCCAGAAAGACCTGGGACTCGATGACTTCCGAAAAATCCCCAACGGTATCGGCTCGGTCGAGCACCGCATGGATCTGCTCTACCAGGGTGTCGTGACGGGGCAACTCACCCTCGAACGCTGGGTGGAGGTCACCTCGACGACTCCCGCGCGCATGTTCGGGCTCTACGGCAAAAAGGGTGTCATCCAGCCGGGCGCCGACGCGGACATCGTTGTGTACGACCCCAACGGCCACACCTCGATCGGCGTGGGAAAAACCCACCACATGAACATGGACTACTCGGCCTGGGAGGGTTACGAGATCGACGGTCACGTCGACACCGTGCTCTCCCGCGGCAAGGTCATCGTCGACGACAACCAGTACCTGGGTGCCAAGGGCGACGGCCAGTTCGTCAAGCGCGGACTCTCGCAGTACCTGATCTAAGGAACACCATGGAATTCGGTGCAGTACTCCAGACCCACCCGCCGGCATCACGCACGGTGTATCTCGCCAAGCTCGCGGAGCAGTACGGCTTCGAGTACGTGTGGACGTTCGACTCTCACCTCCTCTGGGAGGAGCCCTACGTCATCTACTCCGCGATCCTCGCCCAGACCCACCGGGTGATCGTTGGCCCCATGGTGACGAACCCCGCCACACGCGACTGGACGGTCACGGCATCCGTCTTCGCAACACTCAACGAGATGTACGGCAATCGCACCATCATCGGTATCGGCCGTGGCGATTCGGCCGTACGAGTGACGAACGGTAAGCCGACAACTCTCGCCGAGTTGCGCGAATCGATTCACGTCATCCGGGAGCTCGCCAACTCGCGCTCCGTCGACTACAACGGCGCTGAGTTGCGCTTCCCGTGGTCGAAGGGCTCAGAGGTCGACGTATGGGTTGCCGCCTACGGTCCGCTCGCCCTCAAACTCACGGGCGAGGTGGGTGACGGGTTCATCCTCCAGCTCGCCGATCTCGACATCGCCGAATGGATGATCAAGACGGTTCGGGATGCCGCGGAGAAGGCCGGCCGTGACCCCATGTCTGTGAAATTCTGCGTCGCCGCCCCCATGTACATCGGGGACGACTGGGACCACATGCGCGAGCAGACCCGCTGGTTCGGTGGCATGGTTGGCAACCACGTGGCCGACATCGTCGCCAAGTACGGCACGGATGGCGCGGTACCGAAGGCCCTGACCGACTACATCGCCGCACGCCAGGGTTACGACTACAACGAACACGGTCAGGCGGGTAACACCCACACCGACTTCGTGCCGGACGAGATCGTCGACCGATTTTGCGTGCTCGGCTCGGCGGCGGACCACATCGAGAAGCTCAAGGCCCTCAAGGAGCTGGGTGTCGACCAGTTCGCTGGCTACCTGCAGCACGACAACAAGGAAGAGACCCTCCGCGTGTACGGCGAGACGGTGATGCCCGCACTGCGCGAGCACGTCATCGCCAAGAAAACCGACGCATGAGCGAACGCGCCCGTAGCATTCTGCGATCCACCCTCCTCGGGATCGCCGGTGTGCTCGCGCTCGTTGCCATCTGGGAGTTGTACAAGTTTTTGGGACCGCAGGAGGGTGTTGTCATCGGGTCGGTCGAAGGGGAAACCGGCTCGGGCGTCATGATCCTGCCGCGCACCAACGACCGTGCCATGCCGCACGTGTGGGAGATGGTCGCGAGGCTCGGTCAGTCAGCGAGTGGTGGCAACACCCCGCCGCTCATCGTGCCCGTCGTCACCGCTGCGCTCACGACGCTCGGTATCGCGGCGGTGGGGTGGATCATCGGTGTTGCTGTCGGCATCGTGCTGGGTGTCGTCATGCAGCGGTGGCGCCTGGCCGAATGGGGTCTCCTGCCCTGGATCGTCGTCAGCCAGACGGTGCCGCTCATCGCGTTCGCACCGGTGGTCAACAGCATCGGGTTGCAGATCGATCGCGGCGGCACCCCGTGGCCGCAATGGCTGTCGGTGGCGGTGATCGCCTCCTATCTCGCATTTTTCCCCGTCGCCGTGGGAGTGCTCCGCGGGCTCGAGTCGCCCGACAGCATTCACCGCGACCTTATGCGCACCTACGCGGCCGGGTACTGGCAGACGCTCTTCCGGCTGCGGTTCCCCGCCGCCGTTCCGCACCTGTTGCCGGCGCTTCGACTCGCGGCCGCCAGCGCCGTCGTCGGAGCCGTTGTCGCGGAAGTGTCGATCGGCATGCGCGGCGGAATCGGGCGGATGCTCATCCAGCTTGCCGGGCAGGGCTCGAGTGACCCGGCAGCACCGTGGGGGCCCGTGTTCGGCGCGATCGCCCTCGGCCTCGTCGCCGTTGGGTCCGTCGCCATCGTCGGGCTCGGTCTGAAGAACTACCGCAGGGGAGAAGCCACAGCGTGAACGACAAGACAGCCAGCGAGGCGCTCGCGGTTCGGGCATCCGGTGTCGGCAAGATCTTCCCCGCGCGCGAGGGCGACGTCACGGCACTCCTCGGGGTTGACCTCGAGGTGCGCGACGGCGAGTTCGTCTCGCTCATCGGCCCGTCCGGGTGTGGCAAGTCCACGCTGTTGCGGCTCATCGCCGACCTCGACCCGGCGAGTTCGGGCGAGCTCACGATCTTCGGAAAACCCGCCCGCCAGGCGCGCGTCGACCAGGACTACGGCATCGCGTTCCAACAAGCGGGTCTGCTGCCGTGGCGCACCGTCGCCGGCAACATCGCCCTCCCGCTCGAACTGCACAAGGTCGACCGCACCGAGCGTGCATCACGGGTAGCTGAACTGGCCGAACTCGTCGGCCTCACGGAGTTCGTCGACCGCTACCCCGACCAGCTCTCGGGAGGAATGCAGCAGCGTGTCGCCATTGCGCGAGCCCTGGCTTCCCGGCCCCGGCTCCTGCTCATGGACGAGCCGTTCGGCGCCCTCGACGAGATGACACGCGAATACCTCCAGTCCGAGCTCGCGCGCATCGCCGCCGAGACCGGGGCGGCCGTGGTATTCGTCACGCACTCCATTCCCGAGGCGGTGTTCCTGTCGGATCGGGTTGTCGTCATGAGCCCGCGTCCCGGCCGCATCACACACATCGTCGAGACCGACCTCGGGCCGAATCGCGATGAGACGCTCCGGGAGTCACCCGAGTACTTCGACCGCGTCACCGCGGTTCGCGAGGCGCTGCACGGTGCCCCCGTCGAGAGGGCGAACGAGCGGTGACCCTCCGACAGGATGCCCCGGCCAGCTACCCGCAGTGGGTGCGTGTTGTCGCGCCCATCGCCGTCGGGGTGCTGGGTCTTGCCGTGTGGACCCTCTACGTGGACGTTTTGGGTGCCGCACCTCGGATGCTCCCGAGCCCGCTCGCGATCCTCGAGGAGTTCGTGAAGCGCTGGGACATCATCTGGGCGGCGATGACGGTGACGGCCACGAACGCTCTCGTGGGGCTCGCGGCGGGTGCCATCATCGCGATCGTGCTCGCGGGAATCGCGGCATCGTTCCGAACGGTCGACGGGATGCTCGCACCACTCGTCGCGGCGCTCGCCGTGATCCCGATCGTCGCCCTCACACCCATCTTCAACACCATGTTCGGCGCGTCGAGCCAGTTCGGGCGCCAGGCCGTTGCCGCGATCGCCGCCTTCATTCCCGTTTTCGTCAATGTGCTGCGCGGACTGCTGCAGACGAGACCCGTGCACCGCGACCTCCTGAGGGCATCCGCGGCCACCCCCGGCCAGACATTCCGCACGCTCACACTTCCGACCGCGCTCCCGTACCTCATGACGGGATTGCGGATCGCGAGTTCGCTCGCCGTGATCGCCGCCCTCGTCGCCGAGTACTTCGGCGGTCCCGCCGACGGGGTGGGTACGGCGATCGCGAGCTACGCGAAGTCCGGCAGGGCAACCCTCGCGTGGGCGTTCGTCGGCGGGGGCATCCTCATCGGCCTCGTATTCTTCCTCGTTACGTCGCTCCTGGAGCGGCTCGTGACGAGGCGACCGCCGGTCTGACCGGCACTCCCTTCACAGCACCACCTAGGCACCACGAAAGGACAACAGCATGAGACTCCGCACTCGGCGCGGCATCGCCGCGCTCTCGGCTGCCGCGATCACCGCACTCGCGTTGACAGCTTGCGCAGCCCCGGCGGCTGACGACTCCGCATCAGGGGACTTCGAGCCGCTCACCGACATCAAGCTGCAGCTGCAGTGGCTGCCGCAGGCGCAGTTCGCGGGCTACTACGTGGCACTCGACCAGGGCTACTTCGAGGAGGAGGGCTTCGACTCCGTCGAGGTTCTCCCGTCGGGTGGCGACATCGTTCCCCAGGACGCGCTTGTCGCGGGCGACGTGGACTTCGCGATCGCGTGGGTGCCGAAGGTGCTCGGAACACTCGAGGCGCAGGGGGTCGAACTGACGAACATCGCGCAGGTGTTCCAGGACTCCGGCACCCTTCAGGTGTCGTGGGCCGACAGCGGCATCGAGTCGGTCGCCGACTTCGAAGGCAAGCGCATCGGCTCGTGGGGCTTCGGTAACGAGTGGGAGATCTTCGCCGCGATGGCGGCGGAGGGCCTCGACTCGACGTCGGTGTCGATCACCACGCAGGACTTCAGCATGAACGCCCTGCTCGACCGGGACGTCGACGCAGCCCAGGCGATGACCTACAACGAGTGGGCGCAGATTCTCGAGGTCGTGAACCCGGCAACGGGCGAGCTGTACCAGCCGGAGGACTTCAACGTCATCTCGTACGCGGACACCGAGGGTGCCATGCTGCAGGACGCGATCTGGGCAGACACGGCTCGACTCGCCGATGACCCCGCCTACGCGGACGCCGCCGTGCGCTTCCTCAAGGCCGTCATCAAGGGCTGGGTGTTCGCTCGCGACAACCCGGAGGAGGCGGCAGACATCACGTACAACGCGGCCATCGAAGCCGAGGCTGCCTTCCCCGTCGGCCCGACCCACCAGCTGTGGCAGATGAACGAGGTGAACAAGCTCATCTGGACCGGTGGCGAGTTCGGCCTCATCGACCCGGCCGCGTGGGACAAGACGGTTGCTGGCGCACTCTCGGCCACCAACCAGGACGGTCTGGAACTCATCACCACCGAGCCGCCGGCATCCGCCTACTCGAACGACTACATCGAGCAGGCCCTTGCGGCACTCGCCGAGGAGGGTGTCGTCGTTGACGGCGAGTACACCCCGATCGACGTCGTCCTCACCGAGGGCGGCCAGTAACACTCCGCTCGGGTGGGGTGGGAACAGCCCCGCCCCACCCGAGCACCGAACAGAAAGCACCACCCATGAACGACCAGCTCGCGAATCTCGACCCCGCCGACGGTGACCTCGCCTACGAACTCGACCGTGCCCACGTCTTCCACTCGTGGTCGGCGCAAGGCGCCCTCAAACCTCTCGTCATCGCCGGGGGTGCCGGATGCGAGGTGTGGGACTACGCCGGTACCCGCTACCTCGACTTCTCGAGCCAGCTCGTCAACACGAACATCGGCCACCAGCATCCGGCCGTCGTCGACGCCATCAAGAAGCAGGCGGACATCCTCACGACTATCGCCCCCGCCACGGCAAACCTCGCTCGTGGCGAGGCAGCCAAGCGAATCCTCGCGCGCGCCGGATCGCACTTCGGCAAGGTCTTCTTCACCAACGGCGGTGCGGATGCCAACGAAAACGCCATCCGCATGGCGCGACTGACCACGGGGCGCGACAAGGTGCTTTCGGCCTACCGGTCGTACCACGGCAACACGGGCGCAGCGATCGTCGCCACGGGTGACTGGCGCCGTGTGCCTAACGAGTACTCGCGGGGCCACGCCCACTTCTTCGGACCGTTCGCGTACCGCAGCGACTTCTGGTCGGAGACGCCGGAGCAGGAGACCGAGCGCGCACTCCACCACCTCGAGCGGGTCGTCGTCTCTGAGGGCGCAGCCTCGATCGCTGCGATCCTCCTCGAGACCGTCCCCGGCACGGCCGGTGTGCTCGTTCCGCCGCCCGGATACCTGCAGGGTGTTCGCGAGCTGTGCGACAAGTACGGCATCGTGCTCATCTTCGATGAGGTCATGTGCGGCTTCGGGCGCACGGGCGAGTGGTTCGCGTGGCAGGGATTCGGCGTGACCCCGGACCTCATCACCTTCGCGAAGGGGGTCAACTCCGGATATGTGCCGATCGGTGGTGTCGTGATCTCCGAGTCCATCGCGAACGCGTTCGAGGATCAGGTGTTCCCCGGTGGGCTCACCTACTCCGGGCATCCGTTGGCCGCCGCATCCGTTGTCGCCGCGCTCGACGCGATGGAGAGCGAGGGCATCGTGGAGAACGCCAAGTCCATTGGGGCCGAGCACCTCGGCCCGGGGCTCGCGGCACTCGCGGAGAAGCATCCGCTCATCGGAGAGGTACGCGGGCTCGGCGTCTTCTGGGCGCTCGATCTCGTCGACGACCCCGAGACGCGGCAGCCCATCTCGGCAGGCCTTATGGGTGCCCTCAAGACGGCGCTGGTCTCCCGCGGTCTCCTGCCGTTTGTCGCCGACAACCGTATCCACGTCGTGCCGCCGTGCATCGTGACCCCTGACGAGGTCGCGAAGGCGCTCGCCATCTACGACGAGGCCTTCACCGAGGTCGAGTCGACGCTCTAGCTCCTGTTGCCGTTCCTGACGGAATGGGCGGGGCTTCGCGCCGTAGAATCTTCTACCGTGTCACACAACAAGAGCCCGTACGCCGTTTCGGTGATAGACCTCATGCACCGCCCCGGCGAGATGCGTGAGAAGTCGCTCGACATCACTGAGGTGGATGGCTTCGGCAACGCCGTCATCGGAGTCCGGCAGGGCTCGGAGGTGCGCATCGATGTGCGACTCGAGTCCCTGCACGACGGAATCCTCGCGTCCGGAACGGTGGATGCCGTGGCCGAGGGCGAGTGCGTACGGTGCTTGACCGACGTCTCACTGCCCCTCGAGGTCGAATTCCAGGAGCTTTTCGCGTACTCTGAGGACGAAGCTTTTGACTACACGGTGCACGAAGACCATGTGGACCTCGAACCGGTAGTCAGGGATGCGGTGGTCTTGGCACTACCGTTCCAGCCGGTCTGTCAAGAAGATTGCCTCGGTCTGTGCCCGCAGTGTGGGGTGCGGCTTCTCGACAATCCCGGTCACCAGCATGAGGCGCCCGTCGATCCACGGTGGGCTGCGCTTGCCGGTCTGGAGGGCCTCACCGAGGGTGATCGACCCGCCGACGACACAGATCTTTAGCACGACAGAAAAGAGAGAACCATGGCAGTTCCCAAGCGCAAGATGTCCCGCGCCTCCACCCGTATGCGCCGCGCGCAGTGGAAGGCCGACGCCCCCACGCTCGTCAAGACCATCGAGAACGGCAAGGTCACCTACAGCCTCCCGCACCGCGCGAAGGTTGTTGAGGACTCGGCCGGCACGCCCCTGTACATGGAGTACAAGGGCCGCAAGGTCGCCGACGTCTAAATTTATGGCTCGCCCTTCGGGCGATGCGATCGGCCCCGACTCGTCCGCCTCTTCGGCGGGTGGGCCGGGGTCGACTTCCGCCATCTCTCTTCTTCAGCAGCTCGGTGTCGATATCGACCCCGAGCTGCTTGAGCTTGCCCTCACGCACCGCTCGTTCGCGTACGAGCATCCGGGTGTCTCCCACAATGAGCGTCTCGAGTTTTTGGGCGACTCGATTCTCGGTCAGGCCGTGACCGTGATGCTGTACAACGACTACCCGAGCTTGGACGAAGGGGAGCTCGCGAAGCGTCGCGCGAGCCTGGTCTCCTCGGTCGCCCTCGCCGAGATCGCCCGGTCGATCGGTCTGGGCCAGTACGTGCGTCTCGGCCGCGGTGAGGAACTCACGGGAGGGCGCGATAAGTCCTCCATCCTCGCCGACACGGTCGAGGCCCTCATCGGTGCGACCTACCTCCACTGCGGTGGGGCCGAGGCCACCCAAATGGTGCTGCGCCTCATCCGTCCTCTGCTTGAGAGCCCTGATCGTTTTGGCGCCGCCATGGACCCGAAGACGAGCCTCCAGGAACTCGCGGCGCGGCTCGGTCACGGCCTACCCGTCTACGAGGTCACCGACTCCGGTCCTGATCATTCGAAGCTCTTCGAGGCGACCGTTGTGCTGAGCGGCAAAAAGATCTCGACCGGTTCCGGGTCGAGCAAAAAGCAGGCAGAGATGGCCGCCGCCCTCGAGGCCTGGACGACTCTGCAAGCGGGCTGACGTGCCGGAGCTTCCCGAGGTCGAGGTCGTTCGTGTCGGCCTCCTACCAGCGGTGACCGGCGCCATCGTGACCTCGGTCGACGTGCTCGACGAGCGCTCGCTCCGCCGCCACGCTGGACCGGCCGAAGATTTCGCCGACCGTCTTGTCGGCGCCCGGATGCTCGAGCCGAAGCGACGCGGAAAGTTCCTCTGGATTCCTCTCGAGGAGCAGGGCTCCGGCACCCCGAGTGCCCTCGTGGTGCACCTCGGAATGAGCGGTCAGGTACTGCTGCGCTCTCCCGACGCGGTCGACCCACTCACGCGCATCCGGATCGGAATCCGTCACCCCGTCGAGGGCGACTTGAGACTCAACTTCGTTGACCAGCGGATCTTCGGGTCGATGGCGATCGACCAGCTCATTGATGTCGGCGGGGGAGAGTTCATCCCGTCGCAGGTCGTCCACATCGGTCGCGACCCTCTCGACCCGAAGTTCGACGATGCGGCGTTCCTGCGTCGGCTGCGTGCCAAGCGCACGACGGTCAAGCGTGCTCTCCTCGACCAGACGCTCGTGAGCGGCATCGGCAACATCTACGCCGACGAGTCGTTGTGGGCGGCGCGGGTTCACTACGACCAGCCAACGGAGACGCTGAGCGCGGTGAAGGCCGGGCGACTGCTCGCGGAGGTGCGTGTGGTGTTGCGTCGCGCGCTGGAGGAGGGCGGCACGAGCTTCGACACCCAGTACGTGAACGTCAACGGTCAGTCCGGGTACTTTTCCCACTCGTTGCGTGCGTACGGCCAGCAGGGCAAACCGTGCGAGCGCTGTGGTCGTCCGATCGTGCGCGAGCAGTTCATGAACCGCGGCTCGCACTACTGCCCGACCTGCCAGCGCATCCGCTGACCGCCCGTACCCCGCCCCCGCTCCCGCCGCCCCGCGTCCTGCCCGCCCCGCCCGATCCGTCCGACCCGGTACGTTGCGGAGGAAGCCACGCCGTGCGGGCACCGCGGGGGTGGGCTGCAGCCGCGCGTCGTCCTCCGCACCGCACCGGGCCTACCTCGTGCCCCCGCCTCGCGACCTCGCGTCGGAACAACCCTGCCCGCACCGGCGCCCCGCACGCACCCTGCCCGATCCGGAACGGTGCGGAGGATGCCACGCCGTGCGAGCACCGCGGGGGTAGGTTGCAGCCGCGCGTCATCCTCCGCACCGTAACAGGCCCATCTCGTGGCCCGCGTCGGGAACCACACCGCCCGTACCCGTACCGGGGCCGCCTCGCGACCCCGCGTCGGAACAACCCGGCCCGCACCCATCTAGTACCGTTGACGCAAGCTTCGCGGCGCGAGAAGAAGGGCAGGCCACGTGTATCTGAAGAGCCTGACCCTCAAGGGGTTCAAGTCCTTCGCGCAGCCGACGACCTTCGCCTTCGAGACGGGCGTGACGTGTGTTGTCGGGCCCAACGGTTCTGGCAAGTCCAACATCGTGGATGCCCTCGCCTGGGTCATGGGCGAGCAGGGGGCCAAGACGCTCCGCGGCGGCAAGATGGAGGACGTCATCTTCGCCGGTACCGCCACGAAGGGCCCGCTCGGCCGCGCCGAGGTGGTGCTCACCATCGACAACTCGGATGGCGCCCTGCCGATCGAGTACTCCGAGGTGACGATCAGCCGCACGTTGTTCCGCAACGGCGGCAGCGAGTACGCGATCAACGGCGAACAGTGCCGTCTCCTCGACGTGCAGGAGCTTCTCTCCGACTCGGGTCTCGGGCGTGAGATGCACGTCATCGTCGGGCAGGGGCAACTGGATGCCGTGCTCCACGCCACCCCGGAGGACCGGAGGGGTTTCATCGAGGAGGCGGCGGGCATCCTCAAGCACCGCAGGCGCAAGGAGAAGACTCTCCGCAAGCTCGACGCGATGCAGGCCAACCTCACCCGCTTGAGTGATCTGGCCGGCGAGATCCGGCGTCAGCTGAAGCCGTTGGGCGCTCAGGCCGAGGTTGCCAAGGAGGCGGCATCCATCGCGGCGATCGTGCGCGACGCGCGCGCGAGGCTTCTCGCCGACGAGGTCGTGGAGCTGCGTTCCGCGATCACGGCCTTCTCGCGCAGCGAGTCCGAGCGCAAGTCCGAGCGAATCGTGTTGCAGGAGCAACTCGATCAGGCAAAACTCCGCGCGAATCGACTCGAGCAGGCGCAGGTGAGTGACGCCGTCGATGCGGCCCGTCGCACGGCGTTCGGCCTCGAGAGTGTGCAGGAGCGCTTGCGCAGCCTCTTCACTCTCGCGAACCAACAGCTCGCCCTCCTCGGCCAGCAGGCTGAGGCGCCGGCGCTCGGCACAACCACGAGCGAGTCTGCCGTGACGGATGCCCGCGCCGAGGCCGATCGCCTCGCCGAAACGGTTGCCGAGGCCGAGGAAGCGGTCGGCGCCGCGGCCGCAGCGACCGCCACCGCGAAGGCTTCCCTCGATTCGCTCGACGAGGAGATCGCGGCCCAGAGCGCGCTCGTCTCCCGCCACTCGCTCGAACTCGCCGGGCTCGCGGCGAGGGTCGACGTCGCGCGCACCTCCCTCGCCTCTGCGCGCGGTGAGCTCTTGCGGCAGCAGAACGCTCTCGAGGCGGCCGAGCAGCGCCGCGACTCGACGCGCACGGAGTTCGTGGCGCTGGAGGCGGAGGCCGCGACGACGACCGAGGGCGATGGTTCGCTCGATTCCGCGTACGAGGAAGCCGAGGCGGTTGTTGCCGCGATCACGGCCGAGATCGAGGCGCTGCGTGACGAGGTTCACGCGCACGAGCGCGAGCGTGATGCCCTCGCGGCGAGAAACTCGGCGCTGTCTCTGGCCGTGGACCAGAAGGACGGCTCGAGCGCTCTCGTGGGGGCTCGGCTCAGTGGCATCCGTGGTCTTGTCGCGGAGCACGTGAAGATCGAATCGGGTTTCGAGGCGGCGATCGCGGCCGCGCTCGGCTCATTGTCGGATGCCGTGCTCGCTGAGTCCCGCGACTCCGCGTTCGACGCCCTCGAGCATTCGGCAACCAACGATTTCGGCCGGGTCGAGGTGGTCGTCTCCGACGCACCCGCCGGTTCCGCGACCGCCTTCGCTGCGGAGGGGGTGCGCCCCGCGGTCGACGTGATCGACGCACCGAGCGGTGTGCTGGGTCTCTTGGCCGGTGTCTCGATCGCCGACGATCTCGCGTCCGCGCGGGCCGCGTGGGCGTCCGCCCCGGAGGGCACAACGTTTGTCACTCGCGACGGTGACGTGCTCACCCAGTACGTGTTGCGCGGTGGCTCCGGGGCGGGACAGTCGCGCGTGGAGCTCGTTGCAGAGCGGGATGCCGCCGCCGCGAGACTCGCGACGGTCACAACCCAGATCGAGCGCACCCGATTCGCGCTCGCCGAACGTCGTGGCGCTCTCGAGACGGCGAAGGCCGAGGCGGCGACAGCGCTTCAGGCTCTTCGCGAGTACGACGCACAACTCGCGGCGCACTCCGAGCAGCTCGGACGCTACCGCATTCAGCTCGAAGCGGCGCAGGCGGAGTGGGAGCGTCTCTCCGAGGCCGTTGGCATCTCCACGGAAGCCGTGCGCGAGGCGGAGGCCGAGGTCGAGCGGGCCAAGGCCAGCCACGACGAGTACGAGGCGAAGCCGCGACCGATCCTCGATGTCTCCGCCCGCGATGGCGTGCTCGCCGAGGTTGAGGCGGCCCGCGCCGCAGAGCTCGAGAAGCGCATGGCGCTCGAGACCATCCGGGAGCGGGTCCGCGCGCAGCGCGCCCACGCGGAACAGCTGGCCCGGCAGGTTGTTGCCGAGCGCGAAGCGGCAGAGGAGCAGGCCCGGCTCGCCGTCATCCGTCGCCACCAGATGGATGCCGCGAACGAGGTCATCGCGGCCCTGCCCGCAGTGCTCGACGTCGCGGACCGCTCCGTGTCGGAGGCGCGCGTCCAGCTCGCGGCGGCGGAAGCGGAGCGCGCGGCCCAGAACCAAGAGCTCGCGGATCTTCGTCGCGAGGAGGCCGCTCTGCGGGAGCGGCTGCACGGTGTGAGCGAGAACGTGCACGGTCTCGAGATGCAGATCTACGAGAAGAAGCTGCACCTCTCGACGCTGTTGGAGCGCGCGGGGGAGGAGCTGGGCCTCGTCGAGGATGTGCTCGTCGCCGAGTATGGCCCGCAGGTTCCGGTGCCGGATGACGCCGACCTCACCACACCCCCCGCGCCATCGACCACTTCTCCGGAGGTTTCGGGTGTGGAAGCGCTCTCCGAGGCCGACACGCCGGGGGAGAGCTCGGATGCTCCGGAGAACAGTGTCATCGAGGCGACGGGTAAGCCGTTCGTCCGCGCCGAACAGGAGGCCCGCCTTGCGCGCGCCGAGCGCAAGCTCGCCCAACTGGGTCGCGTGAACCCGCTCGCACTCGAAGAGTTCGCCGCCCTCGAGCAGCGCCACAAGTTCCTCACCGAGCAGCTCACCGACCTCACCAACACGCGTAAGGACTTGCTCACGATCATCGAGGAGCTCGACGAGAAGATGCAGGACATCTTCGCGAGCGCCTTCGAGGACACCAAGGCGGCGTTCGGGCAGGTGTTCCCCGTCTTGTTCCCGGGCGGGACGGGCAGCATCCATCTGACTGACCCCGAGAACATGCTCACGACGGGAATCGAGGTGAGTGTGAAGCCGGCCGGCAAAAAGATCGAGCGACTCTCTCTGCTGAGCGGCGGTGAGCGGTCGCTCGCGGCGGTCGCGCTCCTCATCGCCATCTTCAAGGCGAGGCCCAGCCCGTTCTACATCATGGACGAGGTTGAGGCGGCGCTCGACGATGCCAACCTCGGCCGCCTGCTCGCGATTTTTGAGGATCTTCGCCAGAGTTCGCAGCTCATCGTCATCACACACCAGAAGCGCACCATGGAGATCGCGGACGCCCTCTACGGGGTCAGCATGCGTGCCGACGGCATCAGCGCCGTTGTGGGACAGCGCGTCGGCGATCGCGCCGCCGCGGGCTAGGCGAGCCGTTTGCCGGATGGCCGGATGAACCGCAACCAGCGGTAGCCGTACCCGTCCATCGAGAGACTGATGCTCCCGTCACTCTCGGCGGTGACGGTTCGGTTCTCCACGAGCAGGTCGACGAGGATCTCGCTCGGGTCGTAGTCGCGGATGCGGAAGCTGACGGTCGAAGGCTCCGACGAGAAGTTGTGTACCGCGAGCATCCGGCCCTCTTCGCCCGTGAGTGTGTGTACGAGCACTCCCTCGGTCGACTGCTCGATGACCTCGCACACCCCCCAGCCCATCTCGGGCGAGGCTCGGTAGCGCTCGGCGAGACGTTTGATGAAGTTCAACAACGAGTCGGGATCGTGGCGCTGGTCGGAGACGTTGACGTGCTCGGGACCGAACGGCCCCGTCACGACCGGTGAGACGAGTCGTCGCGGCGGGGCGTCGGAGAAACCGCCGTTCTTCTCGGCAGTCCACTGCATCGGGGTCCGAACCGCGGTACGGTCGCCCGCCTCCAGGTTTTCTCCCATACCGATCTCTTCGCCGTAAAAAAGAACCGGGGTGCCGGGGAGGGAGAACATCAGGCTGTAGACCATACGAATACGGCGCGGGTCACCACCGAGCATGGGCGGTAGACGACGGATGATGCCGCGACCGTAGACCTGCATATGCTCCTCCGGCCCGAAGGCCGCGAAAACCTCCTCGCGCTCGGCATCCGTGAGCTTGTCCAGGGTGAGCTCGTCGTGGTTGCGCACGAAGTTCGCCCACTGGGACTGGATGGAGACCTCCGGGCGTGACTGAAGCGCCGTGACGAGTGCCGCCGGGTTTTCTCGCGCGAGCGAGAGGAACAGGTTCTGCATCGTGATGAAGTCGAACTGCATGGTCAGTCCGTCGGCGCCGTCGCCCCCGAAGTACTCGACTTGCTCGTCTCGCGGCAGGTTGGCCTCGCCCAGCATGATGGCGTCCCCGGAGCGGCGACCGAGGAACGCCCGCAGCGATCGCAGGAACTTCAGCGGGTCTCCGAGGGCGTCCTGCTCCTCCTCGACGCCGGTGGGGTCGAGAAGGAAGGGCACGGCATCAACTCGGAAGCCGGAAACGCCCAGCTGGAGCCAGAGGTCCATGATCTTGGCGACTTCGTCTCGAACCTTGGGGTTGGTGATGTTGAGGTCGGGCTGGAACGAGTAGAAGTGGTGCAGGTAGTACTGGCCCGCTTTCTCGTCGTAGCTCCAGATTCCGTCCTCGACGTCAGGGAAGACGTTGGGTGTCTTCTTGCGCGGCTTGGTGTCGCGCCAGACGTAGTAGTCCCGATAGGGCGACTCGGGGTCGGAGCGTGCCGCCGTGAACCACGGGTGCTGATCGGAGGTGTGGTTGATGACGAGATCGATGATCACCCGGATGCCGCGGTCTCCGGCCATCCGGATCATCTCCACAAAATCGCCGAGATTGCCGAGTTCTGGCTGCACCCCGTAGTAATCGGAGATGTCGTACCCGTCGTCCTTACCGGGTGTCGGGTAGAACGGCATGAGCCACAGGCACGTGACCCCGAGCTCTTCGAGGTAGTCCATGCGGTGCGCCAAACCTTCGAAGTCGCCGCACCCGTCGTCGTTGAAGTCGAGAAAGGTCTCGACGTCGAGGCAATAGACGACGGCGGTTTTCCACCACAGGTCGCTTGTGTCCGTAATTCGCATCGTTCAACCTCCTGGTGGGTCGGCGCTCAGCCGAGTCGTTTGGTCTCGGCCGGCAGTACCCGCAACCAGCGATAGTCGTAGCCGTCGAGGGGAATCGTGATGGTGCCGTCCCCGTCGTAGGACATGGTGCGGTCGTTCACGAGAAGATCGACGAGTGTGCTGCCGTGTTCCATCCCCTCGAGCGCGAGTGTGACCGTCGCTGGTTCGGGTGCGAAGTTGTGGAGTGCGAGCATCCGCCCCTCCTCGCCGGTGAGGGTGTGTGCGAGCACGGTCGGGGCGTCGTGGTCGTACACCTCGCACTGGCCCCAACCCATCTCCGCGGATGCCCGATACCGCTCGATGATGCGTTTCATGAAGTTCAGCATCGAGTCGTCGTCGTGGCGCTGGTCGGTGGCGTTCACGTGTTCGGGACCGTACGCACCCTCCGTCACGGGCCTCACGAGCTTCCGCCGCGGTGCGTGGGAGAAGCCGCCGCCAGCTTCGTTCGTCCACTGCATGGGGGTTCGTACTCCGGTGCGATCGTCTAGATCCGGGTTCTCGCCCATCCCGATTTCTTCGCCGTAGTACAGCACCGGGGTGCCCGGGAGGCTGAACATGAGGCTGTAGGCCATCCGCACGCGCCGAGGGTCGCCGCCGAGCATGGGCGGCAACCGACGCGTGATGCCGCGTCCGTGGAATCGCATCTCCGGTTCCGGGGCGAAGGCGTCGAAGACTTCGTCACGCTCGGACTCGCTCAGTTTGTCGAGGGTGAGCTCGTCGTGGTTGCGCACGAAGTTGGCCCACTGCGACTCGATGGCGATGTCGGGTCGGGCCTTCAAAGCCTCGACGAGTGGCGTTGGATCTTGGCGGGCGAGGGCGAGATACATCTGCTGGTTGGCGACGAAGTCGAACTGCATGGTGAGGCCGTCGCCGTCGCTCCCGCCGAAGTACGCGACCTGTTCGTCGTGCGGGATGTTGGCCTCTCCGAGCATCATCGCGTCACCGGAACGCCGGCCGAGGAAGGCACGGAGCGACTTGAGGAAGTCGAGGGGGTCGTCGAGGGCACCGGGCGCGTCCTCGGCGCCGGAATGGTCGATGAGGAAGGGGACGGCGTCAACCCTGAACCCCGAGACGCCCAACTGCAACCAGAAGCCCATGATTTTGGCCACGGCATCCCGAACTGCGGGGTTGGTCACGTTGAGGTCTGGCTGGAACGAGTAGAACCGATGTTGGTAGTACTGCTCGGCCTTCTCGTCGTAGCTCCAGATGCCGTCCTCCACGTCGGGGAACTCGTTCTGCTCCTTGGTACGCGGTGTGCGGTCGCGCCACACGTAGAAGTCGCGGTACGGCGACTCGGGGTCGGAGCGGGCGGCTGTGAACCACGGATGCTGGTCCGACGTGTGATTGACGACGAGGTCGACGATGACCCGGATGCCCCGATCCTCCGCCATGCGGATCATCTCCACGAAGTCGCCCAAATCCCCGAGCTCCCGGCGAATTCCGTAGTACTCGGACACGTCGTACCCATCGTCACCGCCCGGGCTCGGGTAGAACGGCATGAGCCACAGGCACGTGACGCCCAGTTCCTGTAGATAGTCGATGCGGTGGGCGAGGCCCGCGAAGTCGCCGACACCGTCATCGTCGTAGTCGAGGAAAGTCGCGACATCGAGGCAGTAGATGACAGCCGACTTCCACCACAGGTCACTCGTGTCGGTGATCCTCATGCGGCGAACTCCGGCAGCACGTTCTGCGCGTAGGTGTCGATGAAGGGTTTCTGGTTCTTGCCCACGTGATGCACGTAGACCGAATCGAACCCGAGGTCCAGATAGCGGCGGAGGGTGTCCCGATGCACCGCGGGATCGGAGGACACCAGCACACCCTGCGCGACGTCCTCGGGTCGGACCCGCTCGGACGCTACCTCGAACGCTTCGACCGTCTCCAGGTCCCACGAGACGGGGGCCGCGAACGTGTTGTTGCGCCACTGATCGAACGCGATCTCCAGGGCCTCGGCATCCGTCGGCGCCCACGAGACGTGCACCTGAACGATAAGCGGGCCGGCGCCCCCGCCATCGCGATAGGCGTCGATGACACGCGTGAGGTCGTCGTCGGGCTGGGCGACGGTGGCGAGGCCGTCGGCCCAACCGCCCGCCCAACGTGCCGTTTCGGCGCTCACGGCCGCGGCAAGGAGTTGCGGCTTCTGCTGAGGGAGGGTCCACAGTTTGGCGCGATCCACGGTGACGAGCCCGTCGTGACTGACGACCTCGCCGTCGAACAGCGCGCGCATCACCTCAACACATTCGAGCAGGCGCTGGTTGCGGAGTTCTTTGCGCGGCCATCCCTCACCGGTGATGTGCTCGTTGAGGGCCTCGCCGGATCCGAGTGCCACCCACACCCTGCCCTCGTACATCTGCCCGAGGGTGGCGAGAGCTTGAGCGATGATGGCCGGGTGGTAGCGCTGGCCGGGTGCGTTGACGGCGCCGAACGAGAGGCTCGTCGCCTGCAGCGCCGAGCCGAGCCAGCTCCAGGCGAACCCCGATTCGCCCTGCCGTTCGCTCCACGGCGCGAAGTGATCCGAACACATTGCCGCCTCAAAGCCAGCGGATTCTGCGAGCTGCACCGCTTCCAGCAGGCTCGCGGGCGACAGTTGCTCGTGGGATGCGTGAAAGCCGATTGCCATCCATCAACCCTTCGCGACGGGTGGTGGCGCGGTCAACGACTTGACACCCGTCCCTCCGTCAGGCCATAGCCTTGGATCATGGCGAGTTGGTCACTGGGTGGAGCCCTCAAAGGCATGTTCTCTCGAGCGACGATCGACGAGACGACGTGGGAAGACCTCGAGGATGCCCTGCTCGGGGCCGACTTCGGGCCCGACATCACCGAGTCCATCGTCGATGAGCTTCGCGCGAGCGTTGCCAAGTACCGCACGACGGACCCTGCCGACCTACGACGGATGCTCCGCGAGAACCTCGAGGAGCGTCTCTCGCGACTCGACCCGACCCTCAAGCTCACCGCCCGCCCCGCCGTTGTGCTCGTTGTTGGCGTCAATGGTGTCGGCAAGACGACAACGATCGGCAAGTTCGCGAAGTTCCTCGTCGGTTACGGGCGGACCGTGGTTGTGGGTGCGGCTGACACGTTCCGCGCGGCGGCGGTGGAGCAGCTCGCGACGTGGGCCGAGCGGGGTGGCGCCGAGATCGTGCGACCTCAACAGCAGGGTCAGGATCCGGCATCCGTCGCCTTCCAAACGGTGGAGCGTGCGCAGCGCGACGGCATCGACATCGCGATCATCGATACCGCCGGTCGGCTCCAAACCAAGAGCGGGCTCATGGATGAGCTCGGCAAGATCCGCCGCGTGATCGAGAAGCAGACCGAGATCGCCGAGGTGCTCCTCGTTCTGGATGCGACGACCGGCCAGAACGGACTCGCTCAAGCCGAGGCGTTCATCCAGCACGCCGGTGTGACCGGGCTCGTGCTCACCAAACTCGACGGCTCCGCGAAGGGGGGCTTTGTGCTCGCGGTCCAGGAGAAGACCGGCATCCCCATCAAGCTGGTCGGCCAGGGGGAGGGAATCGGGGACCTCACGGGCTTCACTCCGCACGTCTTCGTGCAGGGACTCGTCGGGTAAGCGCGTGACCGGACCCGATCAGTGGACACCGCCAGTCCAGGTGAACGTGCCCGATCCGCGACAGCCGCAATCGGGCCCCGGCGCGCCCATTCCGCCGGTGCACTTTCCCACACCAGCCCCACCATCACGCTCGCCGCGCCGACCCTGGATCATCCCCCTCGTAGTGGCGACGGTCGTCGTGCTCGTCGGGGCCACCGCGGGGTCCTACGCGGCAGTCTCCGCCGCTTTTGACGCGCCCCGAGCTACCCCGACACCTCAGGAGACACCGGTTGTTGCACTCGAGGACCAGCCCCTCGTAGTGGGAGAGCCAGGTTCGCCGGTCGCTGTGGAACCCGTGCAGTGCCCTGATTCCTGCTTCGACGCCACCAGCATTCTCACTCTCGAGATGGACGAGTGGGATTTCGACAAACACGGCTTCCCCGTTCCGATCTCGCTGGACGACGCGGACGAGACCGCCGCTGTGAGCGCCGCGATCGAAAGATTCCTTGGCGGTGCGCAGGCTGGCGCAAATCCGGATGCGTGCCTCTTTGCCGAACCCGGGGCTCCGATCTCCACCTTCACGGATGCCGACCGCGCAAGCTCTGACCTCCTCGTCACCCTGGCGAAGTACTCCGACGATGCGCGTCACGATGAGGCAACACAATCCGTTCGGCTCTTCCCGTCCACTGAAGCGGCCGCCTCCTATCTGAGCGAGCTCAGCTGGGGGGTAAAGTCGTGTGCCGCCGCGGCGGCAGAGCGAGCCGTTGTCACCTCGGCTCCCGGGCTCGAAGTCCCCGACTCTCTGGCCGATGTCGGATGGGTCGCGACATCCGAGCCAGGTGTCGGCTGGCGCCGATATGTCTTCAACATCCAGGCTGCTAATGCCGTCGTTCGCTTCGAGTACGTTACCGATGGCTCGGTGACCGAGAAGCGAATTCGTAGCTCGGTGCAGTTCTATCTCACGCAGCTTGCGTACAACCTGCCGCGTGCGGGGGAGGGAGCGGTGGGATGAGCGACCACTCACCGGACACGAAAACCAACCGCTCGGCCTGGCCGTGGGGATTATTCGTCGGAGTTCTGTCGGCCGCTCTCGTCGTCGGAGGCACCGTCGGCGCTGCTGGCGCGCTCGTGAATCAGCTCGTTGGGTCTTTCGTGTCCGAGCAGCCCTCGGCGTCCGACCAGGCTATTCAGCCGGGCGATCCTGGCAGCCCAACTGCCGTGGCGCCGTTGGAATGTGAAGGGCCCTGTTTCGGCTCGGTCGGCGTGCGAGACTTCATGAACGACCGCACGATGTTTACCGACGTGGGCCTGGACAATCGAACCGTTGAGTGGATGACGACTTCGCCTTTCCCTGTTTCCGAGCTCTACGCGAGAGACCTGGCGGTGTGGGACCAATGGGGAGGGCAGATCGACGACTGCTTCGTCGCCTTTACTGTTGGGCCGTACGCGCCCTTTGTGGGGCACAGTGACGCGGCCGACGACGATGAGATCTGGTATCTCATTGCCCACAGTGACTGGGAGGAGAACAGCACGGCCTATCAATCGCTTCGACTGTTCGACGACACCTCAGCGGCTACACGGCACATGGCCGAGGTAGCTCAGAGTGCAGCTACTTGTGCCGAGCAAACGACGTCGCTCACTCGCTTCCCCGGCAACGTCAGCCAACTTGCCGCCCTCGAACTCCCCGAATCGGTCGCTGCGGTCGGTGTCGTTGCGGAGAGCACTCCTGGGCGGGGATGGCGCGTGTACTCCTGGGATGTACAGCGTGGCAATGCCGTTGCGCGACTACAGATTTACACAGACGGCACAACCACGGACCAGCATGTACGCGCTATCGCCGAGAAGTATGCGGCCGAGCTCGCAAGTATCTCTCCGGAACGCTAGCCGCGTACAACCTCAGGGGTTGTAGAACAGAGCCAACGTTGTCACGACGGCGGCGATGAGCAGCACGGTCGCCAGCCGATTCCAGCGCGCGGGCCGGTAGCGCAGCACCGCCGGGATCACGGAAAGCCAGAGCCCAGCCGGTACGAGCCACCATCCCCAGAAGCCGTACTGATCCCACGGCCAGTGAGAAACTTCGCCCCGCGAGACGACCGCAGGGGTGAGGGCAGCTATCGACACGATCGGTATGACCACGGCGCAAAGCACCACGATGATGGTGGTGATGCGGCGGCGATCGACCGGGCGGACAGTTGTCGGGTGATCCACGGGGCGGCCTCCGGGTAGCTCGTCATCGAGTGCACGCCATAGTAACTCTCACGCCCGCGCGTGCGCGGCACTCAGCTCGAGGTAGTGTGCCGCGTTGGTGCGGATGCCCGCCTTCTCGTCATCGGTGAGCTCGCGCCGCACCTTGCCGGGCACACCCGCTACGAGCGAACCGGGTGGCACGATCGTGCCCTCGAGCACAACGGCTCCCGCCGCTACGAGCGAACCGGAACCGATGACGGCACCGTTCAACACGGTCGCACCCATGCCGATGAGGCAGTCGTCCTCGATGGTGCAACCGTGAAGGATCGCGCCGTGGCCGACGCTCACCCCAGCGCCCACAATCGTCGGCACACCGGCGTCGCAGTGCACGGTGACGTTGTCTTGCAGGTTGCTATCCCGACCGACGGAGATGCGGTCGGAGTCGGCGCGCAGCACCGAGCCGTAGAACACGCTCGCGCGCTCGCCGAGGGTCACCGCCCCGACGAGTGTCGCGTTGGGAGCAACCCAAGCGCTGGAGGCGATCGACGGGGCGGAACCATTGAGGGGAACGAGGAGGGCCATTCCACCAGGCTAGTGAGGCGGCCACTACCGTGGAACCGTGGATCACTTCGAGGTAGTTGTCATCGGGGCGGGGCCGGCCGGCACCGCAGCAGCCCTCCGCGCGGCAGAACTGGGGGCATCCGTCGCCGTCGTCGAGGCGTCACGCACTGGCGGGACGTGCGTGAATACGGGCTGCGTTCCCACGCGTGTGCTCGCCAAAACGGCACGGCTCGTGCGTGAGGTTCAGACGGCGAAGGCCTACGGCATCCTCGGTTCCGGCCCCGAGCTCGACTGGTCGGCGACGGTGACGCGGGTGAGGGCGACGGTCGATCGGGTCCGCGGCATGAAGAACGAGGCCGAGCGCTTCGCTGCGGCAGGGATCGAGCTCATTCTCGAAGGCAAGGCACGGTTCGCGGCTGCCTCGACGCTCCAGCTCGACTCCGGGCGGCGCATCACAGCCGACTCGATCATCGTGGCCGTCGGCGGTCACTCACGCCTCCTGCCGATCCCGGGCGCGGAACTCGCCGTCGTACCGGAGCACGTTCTCGACCTTCCCGCGCTGCCGCAACGGGTCGCGATCATCGGTGCGGGCAATACGGGCGCGCAGCTGACGACGATCTTCAGCGCGTTCGGGTCACAGGTGACGCTGCTCGACCTCGCGCCGCGCATCCTCATGCCGTCTGACCCGGACATCTCGCGCGCGGTCGCCGACGCGTTCACAGCGCAGGGGATCGACGTGCGTACGGGCATCGACACCGTCACCTCGCTCGAGCGAGCGGATGACGGCACCGTCACCATCACGTGGGCTGAGGGCGGCGCACCCGTCGCAGCCTCCGTCGACGCCGTGGTCATGGCGACTGGCTGGCCCGCCGACGTCGAGGATCTCGGCCTGTCAAATGCGGGAATCGAGGTCGTGCGTTCCTCGATTCCGGTCGACCAGTACTTCCGGAGCTCGGTACCGCACGTCTTCGCCGTTGGTGACGCCAACGGGCGCGACATGCTCGTGCAGGCCGCGCACTTCGAAGGAGAGGCCGCCGCGGAAAACGCGGTCCTCGACGCGAACCGCCGCACGCCCCACCACTTGCTTCCCGCCGGCGGGTTCACCGATCCCGACTACGCGGGTGTCGGGCTCACGGAGGAGCAGGCGCGCGAGCGCGATCCGCGGTGCCTCGTGGCCACGATCCCCTTCTCGAGCGTCGATCGAGCGGTCATCGACGACCGCGAGACCGGTTTTCTCAAGCTCATCACCGACCGTCGGCGCGAACTCATCCTCGGAGCTCACGCGGTGGGCGAGAACGCGGTCGAGGTCGTGCAGTCGGTGACAACGGCGATGGCGGCTGGCATTGACGTCTCAACACTCGGGGGCGTGAAGTTCGCGTATCCGACCTACAGTGCCGTCATCGGTATGGCGGCTCGAGCGCTGCTCGCAGAACCCTCCGAGCCCTGAGCTTCACGCTGCGTGTGCGCGGCGACGGTCCCGCACGGCGAACCACGCGATAGCGAGGAGCGCGACGGACTCGAGGATGACGCGCGGTGCATCGAGAGCCGGAAGGGGAACGAGGGCGAGCAGGAGAACCAGCACGGTTGCCACGGGCAACCACACGGGAACGGTTTTCGAGACAAACAGTGCGATCAACTGGAGCAGCACACCGATGGGAATGACCAGGCTGCCGGAGGCGACAAGGAGAAGCGTCGTGATCTGGGGACCGGACTCGATCCCACCGAGCAAGGTCGCGCCTGTGGCGGCGTCGACGATGCCGGGGTCGAGCGCGTAGCCCCACACGAGTCCCTCCGCGGCAAGCCCGAAAGCGAATGCCGTTCCGCCGATCGAGGCAACAACGCCACCGATGACGGCGAGTAGGCCGCCGCGCTCCCGCGTCATCGTTGCCGTGATCGCGGCGAACCCGACGAAGAGCGCCACGAAACCGGGCGCACCAACGAAAAAGTGGAACCAAAAATAGCTGTCGGCGAAGGCGCTCACCTGGTCGTAGTCGTAGAAGTCGATACTGAATGGCGGATGCCACAGCAGGAAGGCCGCGCGAAGCGCGGTCCCCACAACAACGAGGGCGATGGCCACGGCGAACGCGGGGCGGGCAACGGTGACGGGCATGGGTAACTCCTTCGACGGTGATGCGGATGTGTCGAGCATCCGTCGACGGCTAGTCCCGGGGCATCCGTGCTGGCACTGAATTGTGCCGACGCACCGCTCAGAATCCGGATTCGTGCCACATGCGGGTCGCGGCAACACGACGATTGGTGTTGTCGTCAGCGGCGAGCCCGAGCTTCGTGTAGAGGTTACGAACGTGGCTCTCCACAGTGCGTTCGCTGAGGTGCAGGCTGGCCGCGATGTCAGCATTGCCGAGGCCCGCGGCAACTTTCGACAGCACCTCGGTCTCTCGCGCGCTGAGAGAGCCGAGCCGATCGGCGACCGGCGGAGGGGCCAGCATCCGCGCGATCGCTCGAGAAGCTGCGAACACGATTGCCATCGACGCGATGGTGACTGCTGCCACGAGAACTGCCGACAGGGTTGTGCCGTGCCGCAGCGAGGAGGCCACGAGAGCGGTTCCCGCCACCACGATCGCAACGATGAGCGCGACGATCACCGTGGCAACTGCGATCCGCCGTGCGTTGTGCGCCCCGACCTCCGCCGCCGTTGCCGTGGCGAAGGCCGAACTCAAAGCCCCGAGGGCGAGCACAACAACAAACGCGACCGACCCGTTCGTCGGATCGACGCCGCCCTGACCGCGGAAAACGGAGAGGCCCAAACAGAAAGCGACCACAATCACCGGGATTATCGACGCGACAGTCAGAACGAGCATCCGGGGACGACCGTCGCGGGGCGCGCGCCCGAGGTGCACGGCGAACCAGATCGGGGCGACGAGCAGAGCCGCGAGAGCAAGCGAGCTCGTGATATCGGCGATGAGCGGAGAATCCAGGTCGGCGGCGGTCGCGACGGTCTCGACGTCGGGTCGAATAACCGCGACGGCCACGATGGCCGCAGCGACACTCGCGATGCCGGGGATGAGAAGCCAGCGTCGTGGCGCCTGTCCGGCGCTGAGCGCCGCGAGCTGTGGGAGAACGATCGGCGCGATCCACAGCACGCTCCAGACCCGTGCGGCCACCGGGGCGGACACCGAACTGGATGGCGCCAAAACGAGCAGCCCCAGCGCGAGGTAGAGGGCGAGACTGAGTGACGTCGCGAGAAGTGAGCGCCGTGCCCCACGAGACGGTGCGCGGCGAGCGATCACGGCGACGGCAATCGCCGCGACAGTAAGGGCCCCGACGGCGAGCGGATGCCCAGGAAAACCCCGCGTCGACGACGGCAGCAGGAGTGACAGTGCCGCGAACCCGACCGCCGCAGCGGCGATCACCGGGGCCGCCCAGCGTGCCGACCCCAGCGTGGCGACTCGGTCGGCGCTCATGCGCTCCACAGTACCCCCGGCATTGCGCGGGTAAACTAGCCCCACCATGGCTCTCTTCGGAAACCTCTCGGATCGCCTCGCCGATACCTTCACCAAGCTCCGCAGCAAGGGCAAGCTCAGCCCCGCTGACGTCGACGGCACTGTCCGCGAGATTCGCCGAGCTCTCCTCGAGGCCGACGTCGCCCTCGAGGTGGTCAAGGATTTCACCGGTCGTATTCGCGAGCGTGCACTCGGCGACGAGGTCAACAAGGCGCTCAACCCCGCCCAGCAGGTCGTGCAGATCGTCAACGAGGAGCTCATCGGCATCCTCGGCGGGCAGACACGTCGCCTCGAGTTCGCGAAGCAGCCCCCAACGGTCATCATGCTCGCAGGCCTCCAGGGTGCGGGTAAAACGACGCTTGCCGGAAAGCTCTCGAAGTGGCTGAAGTCTGAGGGTCACACCCCGATGCTCGTCGCTGCTGACCTTCAGCGCCCGAACGCAGTCACCCAGCTCCAGGTTGTGGGGGAGCAGGCCGGTGTTCCCGTCTTCGCGCCCGAGCCCGGCAATGGCAAGGGCGACCCCATCAGGGTCGCAAAAGACGCCATCAAGGAAGCGAACCGCAAGCAGTACGACACGGTGATCGTCGACACCGCGGGTCGGCTTGGTGTTGATGCAGAGCTCATGAAGCAGGCGGCGGGCATCCGCAAGGCCGTCGATCCCGACGAAGTGCTCTTCGTTATCGACTCCCTCATCGGTCAGGACGCCGTGCAAACGGCTCGCGCCTTCCAGGACGGCGTCGATTTCACGGGTGTGGTGCTCACCAAGCTCGACGGCGATTCGCGCGGTGGTGCAGCACTCTCCGTGGCATCCGTCACCGGTCGTCCAATCATGTTTGCGTCCACCGGTGAAGGATTGGATGACTTCGAGCCCTTCCACCCCGACCGCATGGCGAGCCGTATCCTCGACCTCGGCGACATCCTCACCCTCATCGAGCAGGCGCAGAAGACCTTCGACGAGGAGCAGGCGCTCAAGACCGCGGAGAAGTTCGCGACCGACACCTTCACCCTCGAGGACTTCCTCGAGCAGATGCAGCAGCTCAAGAACATGGGCTCCATCAAGAACATGCTCGGGATGCTTCCCGGTGGCAAGAACATGCGTCAGCAGCTCGACAGCTTCGACGAGAGTGAGATCACGCGCACCGAGGCCATCATCCGTTCGATGACCGTGCAGGAGCGCCGGCAGCCTAAGGTGCTCAACGGGTCACGCCGCCTTCGTATCGCGAAGGGTTCAGGAACGACGGTGACCGAGGTCAACGCACTCGTGAACCGCTTCGAGCAGGCGGCGAAGATGATGAAAACCGTTGCCAAGGGCGGTACCCCGCAGATTCCGGGCATGGGTCCCATTCCCGGACAGAAGTTCGGTGGCGGCAAGTCTCAGCAGAAGAAGAAAGGTTCGCGGTCGGGCAACCCGGCAAAGCGAGCTGCCGAAAACGCGGCATTGGCTGCCGGCAAGTCGGCGACTCCCGCGGGCGGCGGCTCCGGGTTCGGCCTGGGCTCTAAGCCGGGCGGCCCGAGCGAAGAAGAACTGGCGAGCCTGCAGAAGTTCCTGGGGCGTTGACCAGGCGAGTCCGTATCGGCGCCCAGGTCGCACCCCAACATGCGACCTGGCACGAAATCTCGAGCGCGGTGCGACGAGCCGAGGACCTCGGGGTCGACGTCATCTTCAACTGGGACCACTTTTTTCCGCTCACGGGTGACCCGGACGGCGCGCACTTCGAAGCGTGGACGATGCTCGCAGCTATGGCCGAGTCCACCGAACGTGTCGAGTTCGGTCCGCTCGTCAATTGCACGATCTTCCGCAACGCCGACCTCCAGGCCGACATGGCGCGCACCATCGACCACATCAGTGGGGGACGGTTCATCTTCGGCACGGGAGCCGGATGGTTCGAGCGTGAGTTCGACGAATACGGTTACCCCTTCGGTACCCCCGGGCAGCGGCTCGACATCCTGGCGGACGACCTCGACCGCATTCGCGTCCGCTGGTCGAAGCTCAACCCGCCACCGTTGCGCGATATCCCCGTGCTCATCGGCGGCAAGGGGGAGCAGAAAACCCTGCGCATCGTCGCGCAGCACGCCGATATCTGGCACAGCTTCGTCGAGCCGGAGATCTACCGGCAGAAGGCCAAAGTGTTGGCCCGGTGGTGCCACGAGATCGGCAGGAGCATCTCCGACATCGAGTTCGCGTCGGGCACGGGCCCGCGTGGCCAGGGGTCGCTCGACCACGCCTACCTCGACGAGCAGCACGCTGTGGGAATCACACTTTTCTCGGCGCCAATGATGGGGCCGGAGTTCGACGATTCCGCCGTGCGAGCGCTCCTGGAGTGGCGTGCGAGTCGGGGCTTGGAATAGGCCGCAGCGTCTCACGTTCGCTTAAGGCATGACCTCTCGACCCGTTCGCATCGGCGTTCAAGTTCAGCCGCAGCACGCGAGCTACGAGAAGATCCGGGCATCCGTGCTCGAACTCGAACAGCTCGGTGTCGACATCCTCTTCAATTGGGACCACTTCTTCCCGCTTTCCGGTGACCCGGACGGCCTGCACTTCGAGGCATGGACCGAACTCGCGTCGTGGGCCGAACTCACGACCCGCGTCGAGTTCGGCACGCTCGTCAACTGCAACAGCTACCGCAACCCCGACCTCCAGGCCGACATGGCGAGAACCATCGACCACATCAGCGGCAAGGGCACAGGAACGGGTCGCTTCATCTTCGGCACGGGCAGCGGATGGTTCGAGCGCGACTACGACGAATACGGCTACGAGTTCGGTACGGCCGGGCAGCGACTGGATGCCCTCGCCGAGGCACTCCCGCGGATCGAGTCTCGCTGGCAGAAACTCAACCCGGCACCCTCCCGCGACATCCCCATCCTCATTGGAGGCGCGGGGGAGAAGAAGACACTCCGCATCGTCGCCAAGCACGCTGACATCTGGCACAGCTTCGTGAGCGCAGACGATCTGCCGCGCAAGCTGGACATCCTGCGTGAGCATGGCGAGTCAGTGGGTCGCGACGTGAGCGAGATCGAGCTCTCCAACGAGCCCCGCCGCAAAGATCTGCGGATCGCGGACCAGTTGCGCGAGCAGGGTGTGACACTCTTCACGCTCGGCATTTCAGGGCCCGACTACGACACGCGTGTTGTGAAGGAGTGGCTCGCCTGGCGCGACACGCAGAACGCGTAGCTGCCAGCTTTCGGCGGATTCGAGACAGCGTGCTGCCCTGCCGCTGTCGCGGTCGGTGGTGCGCACTAGCGTGAGCCTGTGAGCACCACAACCGAGGCCAAGATCACTCCGCTCGTCTACGTCGCGATCATTGTGACGATCCTCGCGTGGGCCAGCGCCTTCATCGTGATTCGCGGCACGGGGGTGCACTTCTCCGGTGGCGCGCTCGCACTCGGCAGGCTTGCCGTCGGTGCGCTGCTCCTCGGTATCGTCGTGGCGATTGGCCGCCGCTGGGTGTGGCCGAACCGAATCGAATGGTTGCAGCTCATCGGATTCGGTGTGCTGTGGTTCGGTGCCTACAACGTCGCCCTCAACATCGCCGAGCACACGCTCGACGCCGGCACCACGGCCATGATCGTCAACCTCGGGCCCCTCCTCATCGCTATCGGTGCCGCGGTGTTCCTTCGGGAAGGCCTCACGACGTGGCTCGCGGTCGGAGCTGCCGTTGCCTTCATCGGTGTCATTCTCATTGGCGTGAGCTCGGGCAGCACCTCCTGGGGTGACCCCGGCGTCTTCTGGGCGCTCGTCGCTGCATTCACCTACGCCGCGGGTGTGCTCCTGCAGAAACCCACGCTGCGCCGCCTCCCCAATGCTCAAGTGACGTTTATGGGCGCGGCGATCGGTCTCATCGTGTGCCTTCCGTTCACGGGAGAACTCCTACGCGATCTGCAGGATGCACCGGCATCGGCCGTCCTCGGAATGGTCTACCTCGGTGCCGTGCCCACGGCCCTCGCGTTCAGCACGTGGGCGTATGCGTTGTCGCGTGTGCCCGCGGGGCAACTGGGAATCTCCACTTACGTGGTGCCGCCGCTCGCCATCATCATGGGGCTCATCGTCTTCGGCGAGGTGCCGGCTCCGCTCGCGATCCTCGGTGGCGCGGTGTGCCTCATTGGGGTGGCGTTGTCACGTCGGGGTTCGCGTGTCGCGGCGCGACGGGCATCCGTTTCTGATCGCGGCAAAACCGTGGCAGAATAGCCAGTCGAGTCCTTTCGCCCCCGACCCTCTAATCAGGCGCGAATGGGATCCATCAGAGCTTTCGCGTTCGAGTGTGCCCCCACGCCCACGATCGCGAGTCCGCCACCACACACATCAGGAGAATTGTGGCTGTAAAGATTCGTTTGAAGCGCCTCGGCAAGATCCGTGCGCCCTACTACCGCATCGTCGTCGCCGACTCGCGCAACAAGCGCGACGGTCGTTCGATCGAAGAGATCGGTAAGTACCACCCCACCGAGGAGCCCTCGTTCATCGAGGTTGACTCCGAGCGTGCCCAGTACTGGCTGAGCGTTGGCGCACAGCCGAGCCCGCAGGTTGAGGCCATCCTCAAGCTCACGGGCGACTGGGGCAAGTTCAAGGGCGACAAGGACGCCAAGAGCACCGTCAAGACCAAAGAAGCGAAGGCCGAGTTCGTCGCTGACGAGTCGAAGAAGCCGGTTCTCAAGCCCAAGGCCGAGAAGACTGAGGCCAAGGTCGAGACCCCCGCAGAGGAGGCCCCTGCTGAGGAGGCTCCCGTGAGCGAGGGTGCGACCGAGGAGGCTCCCGCCCCCGAGGCCGCCGATGAGGCTCCCGCAGTGGGCGACGAGGCCCCGGCCGACGAGGCTGCTGCAGCCGACGACGCCGACAAGGCCTGATCTTGCTCGCTCCTGCTCTTGAGCACCTCGTCAAGGGGATCGTCGATCACCCGGACGAGGTGCAGGTCTCCTCGAAGTCGTCGCCGCGTGGGGATGTGCTCGAGGTGCGTGTCCACCCGGACGACCTCGGTCGTGTGATCGGGCGCGCAGGCCGCACCGCCAAAGCTCTTCGCACCCTCGTTGGCGCTCTCGCCGACGGTCGACGGGTGCGTGTCGACGTCGTCGACACCGACCAGTAGCGGTGGCTGCCAGAAAGACCGCAGGCACCCAGCTCCGCGTGGGGCGCCTGACTAAGGCGCACGGCCTCAAGGGCGCCATCAAGATTGAGTTGTACACGGACGCCCCGGAACGACGTTTCGTTCCGGGCGCCGTGTTCACTCTCCAAGTGCCGACCACCTCACCGTGGCACGGCAAGAGTCTCGAGCTCCTGGAGCTCAAGTGGTTCAACGCGCAGCCGGTCGCGTTCTTCAAGGACGTGAACGATCGCACCACCGCCGAGACCCTCATCAAGGCCATCCTGTGGATTGAACAGGACCCTGCCGAGGCGCCGGAGGATGACGCGTGGTTCGACCACCAGCTGGTCGGTCTCACAGCGCTTCGTGACGGCGTCAAGGTCGGCACTGTGACGCGCATCGACCACCTCCCGGCGCAGGACCTCCTCACCGTCGAGACGGAGAAGGGCGACGTGCTCGTTCCCTTCGTGAAGGCCATCGTGGCTGCCGTCGACATCGAGGCAGGAACCCTCACTCTCACCCCGCCGCTCGGCCTCTTCGAGGACCTGCCGGAGGAATAGGTCTCCGGCCCGCCCGGTGGAACGTGCCCGCCCGGCGGAACGTTCCCGCGCGGCGGAACGTGCCTCCGCTGCGCCCAGCGGGGCCCCGCGATTCACGTTGCGGAGGATGGCACGCCGTGCAGCCAGCTCGTACCTCCGCCGTTGCGGCGTGGCATCCTCCGTATGCGACTACACGAGTCCTTCCCGACGGTGAGCCGCGGACCAGCGGTGTTCCCCGCGCCGCACAAGAGCTTGCACGGCCTGTTCGACGAGGTTCCATTCGTGGACCACGTGGTGGTACGCCACCCTGATGACGATGTGACCGCGGCTGACGAGGGCGAGGTCCCTCGTGCGGTCGCCCAGGAACGAAGCCTCGTGGAACTCTCGGCCATCCGTCTCAAGGATAATGCGGTCCGCAACAACGAGGTCCACTCGGCCGATCTCCTCGAACCAGACCTGCGAGCGAACCTGGAGCCCCAACTCACGAAGCCGGAACCGGCAGAGGCTCTCGAGGCCCGACTCGCTGCGGGCATCAACGTCCCGGAGTACTCGCGCGAATCGCGGGGGGAGCGTCGCGACGATGTTCCGCAGCGTCGCGAGTGTGAGCGACCTGCGATTGAGTGCCGAGTCGATGATCGCGAGCGCGTCTTCGTACTCCACGTGGGGGCACAGGAGGACCTGACGCACGATCGCGGGCACCGCCTCGACGGCGGAAGGGAGGGACGCCCACGTTCCGGATTGCCAGTGCTCCACGCATCCGGCCGAGTCACCGAACCTACGACCGGCGTGGGCGGGCCGCGCGATATGGAGTTCGTGATGTTCGGGGGCCCACAGGCCCCGCAGCCGCGACCCCGACACGCAGGCGAGACGCGCTCCGAGTGAGACTGCGCGCGCCAAGTCGGGTGGTGCGCTCGGGATGCTCAACCACCCCTTTCGAAGTCGCACAAGTCCGCCGCTCGAGACCGCATCGCGGATGTCGGAGGATGTGGCTCCCGTTGCCCTCAACTGAGCGACGCGGAATACGCCGTGAGTCCGTCTGACCAGTTGTTCGTATCGCATTGGATGAGGGTGCAACGGTGGCGGCCAAGGCCGGTTCGGGTCCCGCGGTTCTGTGGAGTCACGGCTCCGGTGAGTCGTTGCGGAGGAGGGCACGCCGTGCGGTGCACGCCGTACCCGTCGATTGCGGCGTGCCATCCTCCGCAACGTTTGGGTCGGGGGTCGGCCGAAAGGTGTGGAGTCGCCGCGCGGCGGCCGCTGCGTGGCCGCCCGCGTACGCTGGACGGATGCGCATCGACATCGTCACGATTTTTCCCGAGTTCTTCGGTGTGCTCGATGTCTCACTGCTGGGTAAGGCGCGCGAGCGCGGGATCATCGATGTCGCCGTCCACGACCTGCGCGATTACACCCACGACCGACACAGGACTGTGGATGACACCCCTTACGGTGGTGGCGCCGGAATGGTCATGCGGCCGGAGCCGTGGGGCGAAGCACTCGACGAGGTGCTCACACCGGATGCGGTGCTTATTGTCCCTAGCCCGGCGGGAGAGCGGTTCACCCAGGCCTTGGCGAAGCAACTCGCCACCGAGAGTCGCCTCGTGTTCGCGTGCGGCCGGTACGAGGGCATCGACCAGCGAGTCGTGGAGCACGCGGCATCCGTCGCACGGGTACGCGAGGTGAGTCTCGGTGATTACGTGCTCAACGGGGGAGAGGTCGCCGCGATGGCGATGATTGAGGCAGTCGGCAGGCTGGTTCCGGGTGTCATCGGCAACCCGGAGAGTCTCGACGAGGAGAGCCACGAGGACGGCCTACTCGAGTATCCGAGTTACACGAAGCCCGCGGTGTGGCGCGAGCGTGAGGTGCCGCCCATCCTCCTGAGCGGCAACCACGGAGCGATCGCCGCGTGGCGCCGCGAGCAGCAGGTGGAACGCACCCGACGCGTTCGACCCGATCTGCTGGGGGATGCATGAAGTTCTGGTACTGGTTACAGCCGGCTCTCGGGGCTGCCCTAGGGCTGCTGACGATCTACACGATCGTCATGCTCTCCACGCAATTGTTCTTGCTTCCGTCGCTGCAGTTCGTGGCGAATGGGCTCTTTGCGTTTCCGGGGCTGCTCATTTCGCTCGCGGTAAACCAGTTTGCTTTTCGTCGTCGACGGCCGAGGGCGATCACGCGAGCCGAACGCATCATGCTGGTCATCCTCGTGGCGATCGTCATTGCGATGGTCGCGGTGTCTTTCGACCTGGAGCTCGTCGGGTGGGCGCTGGGTTTTTACCCGGTGCTCATCCTCTACGCCCTCTCGTTCACCTTCGTGATCTCGTACACGAGTGCTGGCCTGGTTGCCCAGCCGGCAGCACACGCGGAGGAAGAACCCGAAGAGAGTGGAGACGATTCGCTCGACGAACTTTTCGGGCGTGAGGACCCTACGCCGCCGAAAGAATAACGGGCCCGTCCTCGGTCACCGCGACCGTGTGCTCGAAGTGTGCAGCGCGGGACCCGTCGTCGCTGCGCAGCGTCCAGCCGTCGTCGTCGGTGTAGATCTTCTTCGTGCCGAGCATGAACCACGGCTCGATGGCGAAGACGAGACCCGGCTGCAACGGGAAGCCGCGTCGTGGACGGCCGTCGTTCGGCACGTGGAGGTCTCCGTGCATCTCCCGGCCGACGCTGTGCCCACCGAAGTCGAGGTTGACCTTGAGTCGTGCCCGACGGGCCACCTCACCAATCGCTGCCGAGACGTCGCCCATGCGGTTACCGACAACCGCAGCGGCGATGCCCGCATCGAGGGCTTGCTTCGTGACCTCGATGAGGCGCTGATCTTCTTCGCGCGGTGTGCCGACGATGAGCGAGATCGCCGAGTCGGAGACCCAGCCGTCGACGGATGCTGCGAAATCCAGTGTCAACAGATCCCCGTCGCGCAATGTGTAATCGTGCGGTAGCCCGTGCAGCGCGGCATCGTTCACCGACGTGCAGATCACTTTTCCGAACGGCGAACCGCCGAACGACGGGTGGTAGTCGATGTAACAGCTTTCGGCCCCACGGTCACGGATCATGTCGTGGGCGAGCGCGTCGAGCTCGAGCAGGTTCACACCGACGTCGGCGGCACGGGATGTTGCATCCAGAACACTCGCGACGAACCTGCCGGCCTCGCGCATCTGGTCGAGTTCAGCGGGGGTGCGAAGCTCGATCACGCGGCGTCGTGCGCGTCGATGAACTCTTGGGTGAGTTCACGGAGGCGCGTGATGAAGCGCTCGTCACCCTGCTGGTCGTAACGGAAGGCACGGTGCAGGAGCGCATCGCCCACCTCAACGAGAACCTCGATGTCGAACTCGAGCTCCGGGGTGGAGTTGATGCCGTAGCGGGTAACGAGGATGTCCTTGAACATGGCAGCAAGGCCCGTCGAGCGCGCGGGCTCATCGCTGATGAAGCGGTCGTCGATCACATCGCCGAACCGGAGTGCACGGAAGCCGGCCTCCGAGCGGGCGAGCTCCAGGTACGCGTCGATCGCTGCGTTCATGGCGCCGAAAGAGTCGGAGGTGTCCTCTGGAAGCGTCTCCTGCAGTCGCGTCGTGAACTTGTCGAGGTTGCGTGCGGCCAGCGCCTTCAGGAGTGACTGGATGTTCGGGAAGTAGCGGTAGACGACACCCACCGACGAACCGGAGCGAGTCGCGACGTCACTCGTGGTGAGGCCGTCGATGCCGTGCGAGTCAATGAGCTCGGCTGCGGCATCCAGCAGGCTCGTGATGCGCTCAGCGCTGCGCTGCTGAACGGGCTCCGCGCGAACGGAGAGGGAGCTTGCGGACAGTTCTGCCTTGAGGTTCATTCGTCGTCTTTCTGTGTCTCGGTCCCCTGAAGATTAACGTGTGCGGAACGTCGGAGTACGGAGTGGCACGCCGACCGCATTCTGTGAGAGAATCGCTCTTCGTGTCCTGTTCCGGCTCTGCCACAGGGGTACCGGCATTCTACGAGACACACCTTCACCTTTCCTGAGTTTTATCAACACCGCGGTCGACCTGTGGCGGGCGCAGAGAGCGAAGAATCATGCACATCCTTGACAGCATCGATGCAGCATCCCTCAAGGACAACATCCCCGACTTCCGTGCCGGCGACACCGTCAAGGTGCACGTGAACATCATCGAAGGCACGCGCTCGCGTATTCAGGTCTTCCAGGGCGTCGTCATCGGCCGCTCGGGCGAGGGCGTGCGCGAGACCTTCACGGTCCGCAAGGTCAGCTTCCAGGTGGGCGTCGAGCGTACCTTCCCGGTGCACTCACCGGTGATCGACCACATCGAGGTCGTCACCCGCGGTGACGTGCGTCGCGCCAAGCTCTACTACCTCCGCGCTCTGCGCGGCAAGAAGGCCAAGATCAAGGAGAAGCGCGAGTTCTAATTCGCGTTCTCGCGTTGTCATCTACCTGAGCTCCCTGCCGCTTACACTGGCAGGGAGCTCAGGGGTTTAATGACAGACAACACGATCAATGAGGCGGTCGCCGAAGACCAGCCGGCACCGTCGCGATCCAAGGGATGGAAGCTCTTCATCCGCGACGTCTTCCTCATCATCCTCGCGGCCCTGCTGATCTCGTTCCTCATCAAGACGTTCCTGATCCGCTCGTTCTACATCCCTTCTTCGTCGATGGAGGAGACCCTCCAGATCGACGATCGCATCATCGTCAACCAGCTCTCGCCCGAGCTCATGCCGGTCACCTACGGCGACGTCGTCGTGTTCCGTGACCCGGGTGGCTGGCTGACCCCGCAGCCCGTCCAGCCGCAGAACTGGTTTGTTGGCGCCGTCGATGCCGTGCTGTCGTTTGTTGGCCTCACGGCGCCTGACAGCAACGATCACCTCATCAAACGCATCATCGGGATGCCCGGCGACACGATCGTGTGCTGCAACGACCTCGGCCAGATCTCCGTCAACGGCGTGCCGCTCGACGAGCCGTACATCACGCTCCCGGACGGCGCCGATAAGGCAACTCGCGACGACTTCGAAGTCACCGTGCCCGAGGGCCACCTGTGGGTCATGGGCGACAACCGCTACAACTCGGCGGATTCCTCGTATCACCGCAACGACCCGACTGGCGGGTTTGTGCCGATCGAGAACGTCGTGGGGCGCGCGCTCGTCGTCAGCTGGCCGGTAAATCACTGGACGTGGCTCGACAACTACCCGCTGACCTTCGCCGATGTGGAGGCCGCGCGCGAGGAGTCGAGCGAAGAGGCAACAACCGGGACCGATCAGTAGTGCCCGTTGCAGACCCGACGCTGCGAGTCGAACGTTCGCTGCTGAAGTCCGGCGCGCGGTATGTGATCGGGTGCGACGAGGTTGGTCGCGGGGCCATCGCGGGGCCGGTCGCGGTCGGCGTCTCCGTCGTCGAGGCGGGGGTTCGTGCCATCCCCACAGGCCTCCGGGACTCGAAGCTCCTGAGCGAGAAGCGCCGCGAAGAACTCGCACCGGTGGCCGCTGCATGGGTGCGTTTCTCGGCGGTCGGGATGGCCGACGCCGAGGAAGTCGATCGACTCGGAATCATGGCTGCGCTCGGGCTGGCCGGCAAGCGCGCGCTCATAGCCGTGCACGAGGCCGGGGTGGGTATCCACGAAAGCGTCGTTCTCCTGGACGGCAAACACGATTGGCTGACTGTCGCGCTCACCAAGCCACCGCGAGTCCAGACGGTCGTGAAGGCAGACCGCGACTGTGCCTCCGTCGCAGCGGCATCCGTCATCGCCAAGGTGCAGCGCGATCGTCTGATGATCGATGCGGATGCCTTCCACCCGGGCTACGGTTGGCCCGGCAACAAGGGCTACGGGTCGGCTGACCACTTCGCGGCGATCGAGAGCCTCGGCCCTTCGCCGCTGCACCGTCACACCTGGCTCAAACAACCCGCCCTCATCTAGCGGCTTTCGCGTCTAGACTCGACCTCAGCATGGATGAGGACGAGTTCGAGGACTACGACCGCGAGGTCGAACTGGCGCTGTACCGGGAGTACCGGGATGTCGTGAGCCAGTTCCGCTACGTCGTGGAGACTGAGCGGCGCTTCTATCTCGCCAATGAGGTCACTCTCGTGCGTCAGGACACGGAGCACGATTTTTACTTCGAGCTCACTATGAACGACGTGTGGGTGTGGGACGTCTACCGTTCTGACCGCTTCGTGAAGAGCGTGCGGGTGCTCACCTTCAAGGACGTCAACGTGGAGGAACTCTCCGCAAAGGAGCTTGAGCTCCCGAAGGAACTCGCGCTCGACGAGTAACCCCCTCTCCCGTGAGGTGCCCACTTCGGTGGGTATTTCTTGTCGTGCAGCCACCGAAGTCGGCACCTCACGAGCGTCGAATATATGTTTTGGCGTGTCGCGAGAATGCGACCTAGGATTCGAACACAAGTTCGAGTGCCGAGGAGTTGCCATGTCCCTGATCGATGCCACACGCCTCACGATTTGGTTCGAGGGCAGCGTGCCCTACGGCCTCGTGTGGGAGGGTCGCCACTATCGCGTGACCGATACACCCACCCGTCTCGAAGACGAGGTGCTCGGGTTTACGCATCCGCTCGACATCATCGGCTGGCGGTTTCAGGGGACGGATGACGACGACCGTTCCCGCATGTTCGACGTGCGGCAGCTCGGCGGCGAATGGATCGTGGTGCGCGTTTACGACTGAGCGAGGCCGCGGGCGGCGTCGGCGATGGCGGATGCCACACGCTCAAGTCCCCGCGTGTGCAGTGCCCATTGCTGCCAGTACAACTCCACGTACTCGTGCCGCGCGTCCAGCTCCACGAGCTCGCCGCGCACCTCCTCCTCGAGTGACTGCTGATCGGGCAGCATCGCCCACCCCATGCTCAGTCGCACCGCGGCAGCGAACTCCGTCGAGGCCGGCACGTAGTGCCGCGGGGGAGTGAGGCCGTCGCCGAAGTGGCGTAGGAAGCGATCCTGAATCTCGTCTTTACGGTCGAACACCACGACGGGCGCGACACCGAGGGTGCGTGCGGAGATCCCGTCCGCGAACCACCGCTCCACGAAGGCGGGCGTGGCCATGGGGCGGTACCGCATGACGCCAAGGCGCGTGGACGTGCATCCCTGCACCGGTCGCGCCTCAGTGGTGAGCGCCGCCATCACCGTTCCGTCGCGGAGGAGATCCCACGAGTGGTCCTGGTCTTCGCGGTGGATGTCGAAAACGAGGTCGTGTGCCAGGGAGGCGAGAGCGGGGAGGGCCCAGGTCGCGAGCGAGTCACCGTTGATGGCGAGGGGGATGGTGGGGGTGGTCTCGGCTCCCGTTGCCTCGGCGCGGGCATCCGTGGTGAGCGCGTCGATTTGGCGGGCGAGGCGCAGGAGAGGGGTGCCGGCGGCGGTCGGGGTGACGGGTTTGCCGCGTGTGAGCAGGACCCCGCCAACGGAGTTCTCGAGTGCCCGGATGCGTTGGCTGATGGCAGACGGGGTGACGTGGAGGGCGCGCGCTGCGGCGTCGAAGGTTCCCGTGTCGACCGCTGCAGCTAGAGCCTGAAGTTGCCCGATATCCATGATTAGGCAGTCTAATGGTGCTACAGAAACCTGAACTGGAGTAATGGTCGCCAGGCTTCTACTCTCGGATCGTGCTTACCTCGTTGCTCGCGGGCCTCGGCCTCGGACTGTCGCTCATCATCGCCATCGGCGCCCAGAACGCCTTCGTGCTGCGTCAGGGCCTACGTCGCGAGCACGTGCTGCCGGTTGTCGCCATTTGTGCGGCGGCGGATGCCCTGCTCATCACGCTCGGGATCGCGGGTCTCGGTGCCATCATCCAGCAGGCCGAGTGGTTGCTCGTGGTGGTGCGCATCGGGGGCGCGGCGTTCCTCATCTGGTACGGCGTGAGGGCGGGCATCCGGGCGCTGCGTCCGTCGACGCTCGACACCGACCCCGCTGGCGCGCCCACCACTGTGCGTTCAGCCGTGCTCACTGTGCTCGCGCTGACGTTCCTCAACCCGCACGTCTACCTTGACACGGTGGTGCTGCTCGGCTCGATCGGTGCAACGCACGGCGACGGTCGCTGGTGGTTTGCGGTGGGTGCCGCGCTCGGCAGCGTGCTGTGGTTCAGCGCGCTCGGCTTCGGTGCACGGATGCTCCGGCCCCTGTTCGCCAAGCCCGTGTCGTGGCGCATTCTCGACGGGGTGATCGCCGTCGTGATGATCGGGATCGCGGTGAGCCTTCTATTGGGGCTACTGCCGCGCTAGGCTAAATGACCAGAAACTCAAATCTGGTCATTTAGGAGCCCTGTGCGACCCAGTATCCCCACGAGTGACCTCCTCGATGCTGCTGCGTCCGTGATCGTCGATCGGGGATTCTCTGGCGTGCGCATGGATGCCGTGGCCGCTCGGGCCGGCGTCGCGAAGGGTGTGCCGTACGGACGATTCGCGAGCAAGCAGGAATTGCTGCTCGCCGTCATCGACCGGGAGCTGGTCGAGGCGATCCGGCACGCGGCGCGGCTCGTGGCCGACGACCCGGAGGGTGGCCGTTTCTCGAGGCTGTGGTTGCATTCCAGCGCCGCGCTCGCATCGCGTCCCGTGCTCGTTCGCCTCTACGTGGACCCCGACTCGCCCTTGCCTGCCGCAGCGGAAGCTCGGCGGGATCGACTCGACGCTCGCGCCCTGCTCGGGGCCGAGTTCATCCGGGACTTGCAGCGCGCGGACCTTGTGGACCCGCATTTGAACGCGGCGGCGCTCGCCACAAACCTCACGCTGTGGAACTACGGTCTCGCAGCACGCGAGCCGGGCGAGAACAACCATGACCTCATCGCGGGTATGGCGGGACTACTGGCGCGCGGCGCGGACACCGGTCGCGGGGATCTCGAGGAGGGCAAAGCACTCTTCGCCGCCTTCGCGGAACGGCTCATCGAGGATAGGAGCCTTAGTTGACGAGACTCGTTCCGTCCGGCGCGGACGTACGCTCCGTCGCCGTGTCAGCGGGTGTGCTGCGCGTTTTGCACGCGGGCGCTCCGTCATCGCTGGCGCCGCTTGTGCTCATTCACGGCGGAGGAACCGACAACGCCGCTATCTCCTGGTACCGCCTGATGGAGCCACTTTCGGAGGATCGCGAGGTGTGGGCCATCGACCTGCCCGGGTTCGGCGCGAGCGTGAGTGTGCCGCCGGTGGGTGGTCCGGGCGCGCTCGCGGGTGTAGTTGCCGAGGCCATGGCGGCGCTCGGCATCCCGCGGGCGGTGGTGTTCGGTGTGTCGATGGGCGGTGATGTCGCCATAACGCTTGCGCTCAAGCATCCCGCGCTCGTGTCTGGCCTCGTACTCATCGCGCCCGGCGGCCTGACGCCGATTCTGCGCAATCCCACGGCGCAGTTCTGGGCTTGGGTGGCAGCGCAAGCGCCCGACTGGATGCTCGTGCCGGCGGCCCGCTTTGCCAATCGTTTCGTCCGCTCGGCCCTTCGGGCGCTCGTCACCGACCCCTCGACGCTCCCGCCCGAGGCGGTAGAGGAGTTTGTGCGCGAGGCACGAGACCCGCGTGGTGGTGTGGGATACGCGCGCTACAACCAGGCGACACTCGGCAGACGCGGCATGCTCAACGACCACACCGGGCAGATGAGCAGTATCACGGTCCCCACGCTGTTCTTCAACGGCGCTGATGATCGCCTCGTGGATCCAGACGACTCCCGTCGGGCGGCTGCGCTCATGCAGGATGCCCGCCTCGTGGTTGTTCCGCACTGCGGGCATTGGGCGCAGCTCGAAGCCCACGACAGGTTCCTCGCCGAGGTGCGGGAGTTTCTGGGCGACATGGCCTAGCGCCTGCTTACGCGGCTTAGCCAATCCCGCTAGCTTGATGTGTCGTTGAAGGCTGGGACGCCCGGCTCACGGAAGCCGCATGAGTCGGAGGATGACGGAACCTCCGGCGAGACAGATCCCTATGACGAACCACGGCACGGCCTCGTACGCATCATCTGCTAGCACGCCAGCAACACCAATGCCAGTCGTGACGATGGCGCCTACGAGAAGGACGATCCAGTTGAAGCGGCGGCTCGGGTTCTCCCACGTTGCGGCGCGAAGGCGCGGTGAGGCGAGGGATGCGACGAAAAATCCGATCACGGCGCCGGCGAGGGCGAGCATCGGCGACGCGAAGAACACGGCTGGCGTCTCGCGCTCAGTCGGCTGGTTGTCACCGAAGGCGGCGACGGACACACCCAAAAATCCGCCCAGCGCTGTCGAGACGATCCTGATGCCCCACGAATCGAGCTGAGCCTGATCAGAACGGCGCGTCCTCCGCAGGCATCCACCACTTCTTCGAGCACAAGTCCTGATCCTCGTTGAGCCACTCCAACACGAATTCGAAGCCACGCAAGCGTCCCGCAGCAGTGACCTCGCCCATAAACTGACCGGATTTCTTGCCCGAGAGGTCTTCCCAGAATGCCGCATCCCCGAAGTCGAACCCGGTTCCCCGAGCCGTTTCCATGCGTGCATTCAGGACGACACTATTCGGCATCAAATTGCGGATTTCGTACACGAGGTAGTCACCTCGATCCTCCACCATCTCCAGATGCCAACGGGGAGCGGGTGGTGGCAATCGCCGCTGCTGGATCTGCTTTCCATGAGCGCTCTGGTTGTGTTTGGCCGATTCCAAGGTTTTGCGGAGCTCTTCGTTCGATGCCTGAGCCTTTTCGAGTTCCTCGCGCACTCGCACTAGCTCGGGACCGATCGTGTTCGTAACGCGATCAGCTCCGACTCTTTCTGCCTCCCGCCGCAGTGCTCCCAGTCTTCCCGTAGTTGTGGGGCGCACGGACAACGCCTTGCGAACGAAGCGAGCTAGCCCGCCCCAGATCCGACTTCGCCAGTTCTGTCGAATGAAACTAACTGAAAGAGCGCCAACCGCCACGAGAATTGCAACAAGGATGCCGCCGACGACAGTGGACCCAAGCTGTGATCCTTCAGCCCAATCCCAAAAGTCGATCCACCAGTTCACGGGGAGAGGCTAGCGGCTGTGTGGGCGCATAGAACGGGAGACGCCACGCATTGACGGGCGGCCTATACGGTGAGGAGTGGACTCAAACGTGAAATCCAAGGACGGAACCTTCTGATTCTTGACCTCGTAGGCGATCGCCTGCACGCCCTTGGCGATCCGGTATGTGGGATCTACCGTGACCAGCGCCCGACGCCAGTGGCTGAGTTCGAGCGTTGTCCGCTCCACGAACTTGTGTCCCTCGGCGTCGTAGTAAATCGCATCGACTTGCCACCCCCCGGCATCTACATCGTCACCCATGATGTCCTTTGCCTGATCTATATAGAACGACAGCGGGCGCACGTGCGTCAGAGACTTGATCACCGTCTCTCCGTTCATGATCGTATTTAGCTCGCCGACTGCCTTTCGCCAATTCAGGTTGCGGGGATCATCGGGCAATGGGAATGATGGAGTGACCTTAAGGGTGAGATCCTTCGCGGGGGTCTTCCCCGCATTTTCAACACGAACCGCGATCGACGTGCCTCGCGTTGCGCCAGCTCTGTCGACCTGGGGGCGGAACTCGAAATCGATGACCACATAGGGGCGGGTCAAGGCGATGTTTGAGCGAGTCATTGAATCGTTCGAGTTCGTCAGTAGGCCGTTCGAGCGTGTCAACTCCGCGAGTTGGGATCGAGCGACTATCACCGCGACAAGAGCTGCCGCGGCTGCCAGTACGGTGCCGACCGCTTGAACAGCGGTCCAGAATCCTTGCGACTGATTCCAATCGGCAACCCATCCAAGAAAACTCTCCCACGTCATGGCCGAACCCTACCGACCCTTCACCGGTGGCGCTACTAGGCTTTCGGCCATGTCGAATCCTGCTCAAGAACTACATGAAGTGCTAAGCAAGTCGGTCGCTGTAGCCAAGGGAAGGACAATCTTCAGCGTGCGCGGTGGAGGGACCCGCACGCGAGGCACCGAACTGGGATTCGTGCAGAGTCAGATCCGGGCGTGCTGGCTGCTCGGGGAGACGAACCGGTTACTGGACAAATTCGACGGTGCGGGAGAGGACATGGCGTCTTTCCGGATTTTCCTTCCGCAGTGGTGGGATGCGGTCGTCTTGCCAAAGGAAAACTGGTCGGCCGCGAGTCAAACCGATCGGGCCTTCATCTCTGCGGAAGCCCTCGCCAGCCTCGCGAACTTCGGTGCATACATCGCGAAAAGCACGCCCGCCTATATCCAGGTCTCGAGCGATTCGGTCGCACAGTCGCGGAGAGCGCTCGATGAATTGCTAGGCCTGCTCGATTCCGACGAACTCAGGCTCAATCCCGAGGCGCAGGTCTACGTGTTTGGTCTCATCACCGAGGTCCGCACGCTTCTCGAAGCCGCCAACGGGTCAATCGATCTCGATCTCGTTGCGCGCATTCACGAATTGCAGGGCTTCCTATCGACCCTCGCGAACGACATTGAGTACCGCGAAGCTGATAGCAAAGTGGCGGTAAGGATTAGGCAGGTTGTGCGTCGGATCACCCCCGTCGTGCTCCCGGTAGTCGGCGCGGCGGGCTACATGCTTGGCTTTGCGGCGGACACCATGGCCATCACCGATGCGCTTGGCGGCGAGTGACGGGCGAGGTCGAATTGGGTCTGTCGGGATCGGTTGCTTACAACGCCGCGACATGCAGTACTCGATGGGCCAGGCCGACCCGCGCACGACCCGCCGCTTTGACCACGCGCGCGATCGGCCGGAACGATCTCGCTCATCGGTTAGTTCCGCTGGGAAGTAGTCCTCTCTAGTCTCCTAGGTACGCTCCTATGTCGGGAGCTGGTTCCACTCCGCAGGGTGTCCGCGCTTCGAGAGTTACTCCCAGAACCGGGGCGGGCACGCGGGCGCAGAGGTCGGCGAGTCCACCCTTGAGCCATGGCGGCGAAAGACGAACTGGGCAGGCGGGGTGAACTCCTCGCAGCGGAGCGACTAGCGGCTGAAGGGTTCACGGTCGTCGACCGCAACTGGCGTTGCAGCCAGGGTGAGCTCGACATCGTGGCCCGCAAGGGGGACGACCTCGTGTTTGTGGAAGTGAAAACGCGGTCGAGTGTTGCGTATGGGCATCCGTTTGAGGCGATCACGCAGGTCAAACTCGCGAGACTGCGCAGACTCGCGGGGGCGTGGTGCGAGGCGCATCCGGGGGAGCCCGGTCGCGTGCGCATCGACGCCATCGCCGTTCTCGCGCCGCGCATCGGTGCGGTCACGATCGAGCACCTCGAGCGGGTGGGGTGATGCGGGTCGGACGCACCCACTCGATCGCGCTGCTCGGCCTCACCGGTGTAGCCGTCGAGATCGAGGCCGACATTTCCAGCGCCCTGCCGAGCTTCACCCTCATCGGTTTACCGGATGCCGCACTCTCGCAGTCCAAGGAGCGAGTTCGCGCCGCCATCGGCAACTCCGGGTGCGACTTCCCGTCGCAGAAGATCACCGTCAACCTCTCACCCGCGGCTCTCCCCAAGCAGGGCTCGGCCTTCGACCTGGCCATCGCGATCGCGATCCTCACCGCGACAGGTGAGGTACCCGCTGAATCCCTTGTCGGGGTTGTGCATGTTGGTGAGCTGAGCCTCGACGGTCGCCTCAGGCCGGTCAACGGCATTCTGCCGTCCGTGGTCGCCGCTCAGCGGGCCGGTTTCACGGTGGCAGTCGTCCCCACGGCCAACGTCGACGAGGCGAGCCTCGTGCCGGGCATCCGGGTCGTCGGTGTGGCATCGCTCCGTGAGGCCGCGATCTGGCACGGTGCTGACGTCGAGTCGACTCCCGTCGAGGCGATCCCCAGAATCACGATGGAGAGCGCGCCAGAACCGTCGGGCGACCTCGCCGACGTCATCGGCAATGTCGACGCCGTGGAGGCCATGCTCGTCGCGGCGGCGGGCGGCCACCACGTCTTTCTCCTGGGCCCACCGGGAGCTGGCAAAACGATGCTCGCGGCCCGACTCCCGGGGCTTCTCCCCGACCTCGAGGCCGAGGCGGCACTCGACGTCGGCTCCGTTCGTTCGCTCGCCGGGTTACCCGTCGGCGAGCAGTTGAGCTTGCGTCCACCCTTCGAAGCTCCGCACCACACGGCGTCGGCAGCGGCGCTCGTGGGTGGCGGCAGTGCGGTGATCCGTCCGGGTGCTGCGGCGCGGGCATCCGGGGGCGTCCTGTTTCTTGATGAGGCTCCCGAGTTCAAGCCGAGTGTGCTGGATGCCCTGCGTCAGCCACTCGAGTCGGGGGTTATCACGATCCACCGCGCCAGCGCAGTGGCCAGTTACCCTGGCCGATTCCAACTCGTGCTCGCTGCCAACCCATGCCCGTGTGGGCAATACGGTGCGCCAGACTCCGAGTGCACGTGCCCGCCGCAAGCACGCCGTCGCTATGTCGGACGGCTTTCGGGGCCCCTGCTCGATCGGATCGACATCCAGTTCAGAGTCGCGCGGATCACCGCAGCCCACCTCGCTGCCGCGGCCGACCAGCCGCGCATGACGACAGCGGACGCGCGAGCACGTGTAGCCGTCGCGCGATCGCGTGCCGCAGATCGACTCCAGGGCACCCCATGGCGTCTCAACGGCCAGGTTCCCGGCACCTGGTTGCGGTCGACAGGCATGCGCCTGCCGCAATCCGTGACCGCGAGTCTCGATCGCGCGCTGGAGCGCGGCGGCCTCACGATGCGGGGTTACGACCGCGTACTGCGTCTCGCGTGGAGCGTCGCCGACCTCGACGGCGCGGAACGACCGGACGCCAGCCATGTCGGGCAGGCGCTGTATTTGAGGAGGGCAATCGCCACATGACCATGTTCGGGCTCAAAGAAGCCGAAGTGTCAGAGCTGATCCGGGCCGTGACCGATGAGCGCATGCACGGCGCCCTCGATCGAGACGCCATCGAGGAGCGCTTCGCGCGATCCGTGTGGTCCGGAATCACCGAACCGGGTGATCGAGTTGCCGGAACTCTCATCGGTGCAATCGGTGCGACGGCCGCCCTCACCGAGTTGCTCGGCGGCTTGACCGGCGACGCGGTGACGCGGTCGCTGGAAGGGTCGGTTACACGCAAGGACCTCGCGCTCGCCCGGGACCGTTGGGCACCGCGACTGGCATCCGCGACCGCGCTGACCTCCCTGCGGCAGGCCGTTCGACTCGGCGTTCGATTGACGGTGCCCGGCGACCCTGAGTGGATTCCCGGCGTCGATGACCTCGCAAGCCACGCCCCAACCGTGCTCTGGATGCGCGGTCGATGCGAACTTCTCGCAGGTCTCAGTAAGTCCGTTGCCATGGTGGGAGCACGCGCTGCGACCGGATACGGCGAGCACGTGACCATGGAATCCAGCGCGGGGCTCGTCGATCGGGGTTTCGCGATCGTCTCCGGTGCGGCCTATGGAATCGACGGCATGGCGCATCGAGCAGCACTCGCGAGCAACGGAGTTACCGTCGCGTTCCTCGCAGGTGGCGTCGATCGCTTTTACCCCTCCGGGCACGATGCCCTTCTCACACGTATCGTCGAATCGGGCTGCGTCATCTCCGAGCTGCCCTGCGGTGCCCAACCCTCCAAGTGGCGTTTCCTTCAGCGCAACAGGCTTATCGCGGCAGCCAGTCGCGCAACCGTTGTGCTCGAGGCCGGGTGGAGGTCTGGATCACTCAACACCGCCCATCACGCGGCAGCCCTCGGCAGGCCGCTGGGCGCAGTGCCCGGTCCGGTCACGAGCGCGGCATCCGCTGGCTGTCATCGACTCATCCGCGAAGATTTGGCCACCCTGGTCACGACTGCGCATGAGATGGCGGAGCTCGCCGGGGACTGGGAGACGGATGACGCAGTCGACGGCGCGGCGCCCGAAGACCCCCGGCGCGTCCGAGTCCTCGACGCCATCAGCACACGCGCTGCACGCCAGCCCACAGACATCGCGGCCCGCTCCGGCCTGTCTTTACTCGACGTGATGTCGGCGCTCGGCGCCCTCGACCTCGAAGGAATCGCGCGAGAGACCCCGCGCGGCTGGGTGCGACGGGTCCTCCGTGACACCTGAATCGGCGAACGCACTCGCACCCCCAAAACGAGGCCGAATCAGAATGAACCCTGGGCACCGCTCAGCAACCGCTGGAGGATGGAGAAGCCGTTGCAGGAATCCGGGGGAAGGCGAAGCCGGTTTCTGCACACTCCGACCAAAGGGGGCAGGACCGTGACCGAGAAGATTCTCACAGCCGGAGCCATCATCACCATGGTCGAGACGTCACCGCGCGTGACGGCGATCGCCATCAAGGATGACCGGATCGTCGCCGTTGGATCGCTCGCCGAGTGCCGAGCAGCGCTGCCCGGGGCGGAGCACATCGACACCGGTGCTGCGGTACTCATGCCCGGGTTCATCGAACCGCACGGGCATCCGCTCTTGGGGGGCGTCGTCACGCAGAGTCCGGCCCACTCGATAGCACCGTGGGATGCCCCGACCTGGGACGACGTGCTGGCCGTGTTCCAGAGCGCCGCCGACACCACCACGCCGGGCATCCCGCTCGTCTTCAACGGCTTCGACGCCCTACTCCACGGCAGACCGGCCCCCTTCGCCGACGAACTCGACGACATCTTCGGCGACCGGGTTGTCGTCATCTTCAACAACTCGGGCCACGCCGCCTACTTCACCACCGCCCTCATGAAGCTCAGGGGCTGGGATGCGACGCCACCCGAGAACCCCGTCGGGGGCACGTTCGGGCGGCGGGCCAACGGTGCTCTCGACGGCACGGCCTACGAGGTGCCGGCCACCACCGAGGTGATCGCGCCCGTCCTCCAGCAACTCGGCGGAAACGTGCTCGCGAGCGCTGCCGAGTACTACGCGCTCATGGCCCGCGCGGGCATCACCTCGACCTCGGATATGACGTTTTCCCTCGACCTTCAGAGTGGATACGAGGCGCTTGCCGCACTGCCCTCCTGCCCGCTGCGCCTGAGTATGTGGCAAGTCTCCTCGATCGAGGGATTCGCCGAACCGGTGAGCTTCGTCGCGGATGACGCGCTCATCCACAAGGCGGGAGTGAAACTCTGGACCGACGGCTCACCCTGGATCGGCAACATCGCCGTCTCCTTCCCGTACCTCGATACGGACGCGACGAAGCGCGCGGGAATCGACCCGGCCACCGCCGGCAGGTCGATGAACTACGGCCGGCCCGAAGTCGACGCCGTGCTCGATGCCTGCGCGTCTCGAGGGTGGCAGATGGCCTTCCACGCCAACGGTGACGATGCGATCGATTTCGCGCTCGACGCCTACGAGCGCGCGCTCGCCGAACACGGTCTGCTCGGCACCGACCACCGGTGGCGGCTCGAACACGTGGGGGCTGGGCGGCGAGACCAGTTCGAGCGAGCGGCGAGCCTCGGCGTGCACGTCTCCATGGCGCCGTTCCAGTTCTACTACTGGGGTGACCTTCTCGACGGCGAGATGTTCGACAGTGAGCACGGCGCGCGCTGGCAGGCGTTCCAGGATGCCGTCAGCTCGGGCACGTGCGTAAGCCTCCACAACGACGGGTCCGTGTCGCCCCCCACGCCGATCCTCAACGTGCAGACCGCGGTGACTCGAGCAACGAGCAGCGGGAAGATTCACGCGCCCGAGCAGGCGATAACCCTGGATCAGGCGCTCCGGGCCCACACGATCGACGCCGCGCGCAGCCTCCACCGTGACAGCCTGGTGGGCTCGATCGCGCCAGGTAAACTCGCCGATCTCGTCGAACTCACCGCCGACCCGTACGAGGTCGAGCCGACACAGCTCAACGACAAGATCAAAGTTCTCGGCACCTGGCTCGGCGGTGCACGTATTACTCTCGACGACTTCGTGGGTGCCGCCACAGGTCACGATCCGGCCCAGCATGCGCACCTCGCCGGTCACGCTCGACGCCAGCACTGTTGCTGACGCCAGACAGTGCCCCGGCCTAGGCTGGCCGTGTGATCCAACTCGGGCAGTACCCAGCACCAACACACGTCATCGCCCACATCAGCGACACCCACCTGCTCGCGGGCGCCCGACCGCTCTACGGTGCCGTCGACGTCATCGAGCACCTCGAACGAGCGCTCGCGCAGCTCGAACGCTCCATCGCCCAGCCGCAGGCGCTCGTCTTCACCGGGGACCTCGCCGATCTCGGTGAGCCAGACGCCTACGAACGACTCAAAGCCATCGTCGAACCCGCCGCCGAGCGGATGAACGCCCAGCTCATCTGGGTGATGGGCAACCACGACGAGCGACCCGAGTACTCCCGCATCCTCTTCGGACAAGAATCCGACGCCCCACAGGATCGTGTCTACGACCTGAACGGGCTCAGGGTCATCTCATTCGACACCACCGTGCCCGGCTACCACCACGGAGAAGTCACCGACGACCAGCTCGACTGGCTCGCCGACGTGCTCTCCTCACCGGCCCCGCACGGCACCATCATCGCCGTTCACCACCCGCCGATTCCAACCCCCATGCTGGAGGCGATGGGGATGCTCGAACTGCAGCGACAGGACCGCCTCGCCGACATCATCCGCGGCACAGACGTGCGCGCCATCCTCGGGGGGCACCTGCACTACTCCACCCACTCCACGTTCGCGGGCGTTCCCGTGTCGGTGGCCTCCGCCACGTGCTACACGCTCGACCTCAGCGCCGAGGACCGCATCCTCTCCGGCGTCGACTTCGGCCAGTCGATCAACCTCGTTCACGTCTACGAGCAACAGATCGTGCACTCCATCGTCCCCGTCGGCGACACGAGTGAAGTCAGCGGTGTACCCGCGGCCGGCTGGGAGCAGATTGCCGCCATGACACCCGAGCAGCGGATGGAGACCTTCTCGCGCAGGGACTCCGCGTTCAACCGCGGCGACGGCTGAACCCCCATCGCTCGCGTCGCGCGACCCACGAGATCACACCCAGCGGCAGCGCCGAGGCGATACGCGCGATCACCGCGTAGCGCGCGGAAGGGATCGACATCGCGCGGCCACGGTCGGAGTCGCGCAACGCCTGCCGCACAACAGGCTCCACATTCAGCCACAGCCACTCGGGTGCCATACTCGAACGCTCGAGCCCGACTCGTGCGTGGAACTCGGTGCGCACGTACCCCGGTGCGAGGGCGGTAACGGTAACTCCGGCGGGCCTGTAGAACGCGTTCGCCCAGCGCGAGAACGTGTGCAGCCAGGCCTTCGCCGCCGAGTAGGAGCCCAGTGGTGCGAACGCTGCGACGGATGTCACGTTCACGATGCGTCCGCGCCCGCGCGCGACCATCGAGCGCAGTGCAGCGTGGTTGATGCGCAGGGGTGCCGTCGCCAGCACCTCCAGCAATCGCACCTCGTCCTCGACGGGTGACAGGTCGAAGTCGGTGTGCAAGCCGAAGCCGGCGTTATTGACAACGACCTCGATCGGGCGCGTCTCGTCGTCGACCCTGCCCACGACCCGCGCGACACCAGCAGGCTCGGAGAGATCGGCCGCGAGTACCTCGACGCCGACGCCGCGGCCACGGAGGGCATCCGCCATCCTCTCCAGTCGCTGCTCATCCCGGGCGACAAGTACAAGGTCGTGACCTCGGGCTGCGAGCTGGACGGCGAACTCTGCACCGATTCCTGCGGTGGCGCCGGTGATGAGAGCGGTTCCGAGCGAAACAACCATGTATCGACGCTAGCAACACGCCCTCGCGACCAGACCCTCACCTGCGCCGGTGCCGCACCATAGACACGTGGAGCTCACCGACGCCGTCGAACGTTATGCCGTGTACCTCACGGCCGAGCGCGGCTTCAGCGCGAACACGGTGCGCTCGTACCGTTCCGATCTCGACCTCCTCGTTGCCTTCGCCGACGAGCGGGCCGCGACAACTGTCGACGACCTCGATCTCGAGCTCCTCCGCGAGTGGCTGTGGGTGTGCTCGCAGTCGGGGCTCTCGAAGGCCACCCTCGCCCGGCGCTCGGCCTCCGTGCGCGGACTCACCGCGTGGCTCGCGCGAACTCAGCAGGCGCCGACGGATGCCGCGACCAGACTCAAGGCACCCAAGGGTGACCACCGCCTCCCTCGTGTGCTCTCGCGCGAGCAGATGGCGGACATCCTGCACCGCGTCGCCGTGCGCGCCGAGAGCGGCGATCCCATTGACGTGCGCAACGCCGCGATCATCGAGCTGCTCTATGCCTCCGCACTCCGCGTCAGCGAGCTCACGGGGCTCGACCTCGGAGACGTCGACCTGTCCCGACTGAACGTCCGAGTTCTGGGTAAGGGGTCCAAGGAGCGGGTGGTGCCGTTCGGTGTGCCAGCGCGCGATGCCCTCCGGCGTTATCTCGACGAGGCGCGGCCCGTGCTGACCACAACGGCGGTTGGGTCATCCGCGGTATTTGTTGGCGCTCGCGGTTCACGTGTGGCCAGTCGCACCGTCTACGACCTCGTCTCCGGTCTGCTGTCGACGGTGCCGGGGGAGGGGCCGTCCGGTCCGCACACCCTGCGGCACACGGCGGCGACCCATCTCCTCGACGGCGGCGCTGATTTGCGCTCGGTGCAGGAGATGCTCGGGCACGCGAGCCTCGGTACGACCCAGCTCTACACCCACGTGAGCACGGCGCGACTCAAAGAGGCGTACGCTCTGGCCCACCCGCGGTCGTAGGGCTTTCGGGCAGGTGCTCGCGGTAGACCTCGAGCACGCGTGTCAGGTAGGCGGAGATCACGTTCTGCTCTGTCGCATCGAACTCGTCGAGCACCCCGTCGATGCCCATGATCATGGGCATGAGTGTGCCCATGGCTTTGCGGACGGATCCCGGCTCGGGAACGATGACAACCGCGCGCCGGTCGGTGGGGTGCTGTGTCCGCGAGGCGTGCCCGACGGCAACGAGCCGGTCGACGACCGTGGTGGTGGCTGCGGTCGAGATTCCGAGCCGCTTCGAGAGCTCGGTCGGGCTGAGCGGGCCATCCATGATGAGGTGCTGCATGGCCTGGAGGTCCGTCGGATTAACGGTGAGTTCTCGTCCGACGTGCGCTTCGAACTCGTCGCTGAGGGTCAGCAGATCCCGAAGCATCGCGGTGGGTGGCCGGGCCGGAATGCGCTCGCGCGACCCGGACTCCGGCTGAGTTGTCATACCGCGATCCTATCGCTATGTTGTTCGAGCGACTAGTAATTAGATGATCGAAATAAACCGGAGAACAGCATGAAGCGCCTCACCACGTTCATCACGGCTCGAGCAACCTCGTGGATCGTGCTCGTTGTCGCACTCCTGGTCTCCGGGGCGATCTTCGCGCTCGGCACCGGATCCGAATCGGAGACCGCCCCCGGCGCGGGACTTCCCGAGACGGCCGAGTCAGCACGCGTGACCGCCGCGCAGCAAGATCTCCCGAGCGCCGACACAACGAGCGCCCTGCTCGTGTATTCACGCGACGGTGAGCAACTCGACCCCACCGACGTCGAGGCGATTACGGCGTCCACGGCTGACCTTGCCGAGCTCTCGAGCGCAGACTTTGTGCCGCCGCCCTCCGTATCCGAGGACGGCACCACGGCCCTCGTTGCCGTCCCGCTCGAGGTCATCGACGACGTCGGCGCCCAGGCCGAGCGCGCGGACGAGATTCGCAGCATCGCCAACGCCGACCTCCCCGACGGTCTCACGGCGCTGCTCACCGGCCCCGAAGGTTTTGCGGTCGACGTCGCTGCCGTCTTCGAAGGCGCGGACTTTACTCTCCTTCTCACCACCGCCGCCGTTGTGATCGTCCTCCTGCTCGTCACCTATCGCAGCCCGTGGCTCTGGCTCGTTCCCGTTGTCGTGGTGGGCACGGCGGACGGCCTTGCGCGCATCGTGGCGACGCGTGTGGCCGAGTCGATCGGCATCACGCTGGATGCATCGGTCACCGGCATCCTGTCCGTGCTCGTTTTCGGTGCCGGCACGAACTATGCCCTCCTCCTCATCGCGCGATATCGCGACGAGCTTCGGCTCGTCGAAGACAGACGGCATGCCATGGCCCGAGCCCTCCGTGGTGCGGGGCCCGCGATCATCGCGAGCGGCAGCACCGTAGTACTCGCGCTGCTGACCCTCCTCTTCGCCCAGCTCACCGGCAACCGGGCGCTCGGCATCGCGTGCGCGACCGGAGTCGTCATCGCCATGCTCTTCGCACTGTTCGTATTGCCTGCGGCTCTTCTGCTCTTCGGGCGCGGACTCTTCTGGCCCTACGTTCCGCACTACGGCAGCGAAGGCAGCACCACCCGCGGGGTGTGGTTCCGACTCGGCACGCTCGTCTCGCGTAAGCCTGCGGTTGTCGCAACGGCCGGTGTCCTCATACTGGGCGCACTCGCGCTCGGGGTCACTCAGGTGCAGATCGGGCTCTCGCAGAACGAGCGCTTCACGTCGGTACCTGAGGCCGTTGTTGGCCAAGAGATCCTGGCGGACGCGTTCTCGGCCGGTGCCAGCTCGCCGACGGCAGTCATCACGAATGCGGACTACGCCGACGAGGTGGCGGATGCTGCGGCATCCGTCGACGGGGTCGACTCCGCTCGCGTCGGCGAGACCAATGGCGAGATCACCCAGGTCGACGTTGTGTTGGATGCCGCTGCCGAAACCGATGAGGCATTCGCAGCCATTGACGCACTCCGTGCGGAATTGCACTCCATCGATGGCGCCGACGCGATCGTCGGCGGACTCGACGCTCAAAGCCTCGACGTTGCTCGCGCGCAGGAGGCCGACCAGGATCTCGTGATCCCACTCATCCTCGGGCTCGTCTTCCTCGTTCTTGTCATCCTGCTGCGCGCGCTCGTGGCCCCGCTGTTGCTGCTGGCCACCGTCGTCGGCTCGTTCTTCGCGAGCCTTGGCGCAAGCTGGCTGCTCTTCCAGTCGGTGCTCGGGTTCCCGGCTATCGACACCAACGTTGTGCTGTTCAGCTTCCTCTTCCTGGTGGCCCTCGGTGTCGACTACAACATCTTCCTCGTGACACGCGCCCGAGAGGAGGCTGCCCAGCATGGAACACGCACGGGCATGATTCGTGCGCTCGCCGCGACCGGCGGGGTGATCACGAGCGCGGGTATCCTCCTCGCCGCGGTATTCGCTGTGCTGGGGGTGCTTCCACTCATCACGCTCACCCAAATCGGAATCATCGTGTGTATCGGCGTGCTCCTCGACACACTCCTCGTGCGCACGGTAATCGTGCCGGCCCTCGCCTTCCTCACGGGCGAAAAGTTCTGGTGGCCGAGCCGCGTCATGTCCGTCGATGCGGAGGTACGCACGACCGGCTCGGCCGCGCGCAGCTAGGCACCTCGCGTCGGAAGCAGCACGGCGCGAGGGATCTCCCCAAAAAACGACAGGGGAGACACGTACTCGCTGTCCACGCGCACCCCCATGTGCACGCACGGCGATCGGCAGTGGCCCGCCTGCACGGTTCCTATGGTCTGACCGGCCGCAATTGTGTCGCCTTTGGCGACGGATGCCACCACCGGCTCGTAGCTCGAGATGACACCGCCCCCGTGGTCGATCGAGATCACGGGCCGGTCGACAACGACCCCGGCGAAATGCACCACTCCGGGCGCCGGAGCTCGCAGCACGTCACCGGAACGCAGGTCTACACCACGGTGCCCCGTCGAGTACTTCGTCGCGGGCGCGATGAACGGCCGCTCCACAACACGAGGCGGATCGACGGGCCAGCGCCACGGGCCATCGGCAGCGGGGGAGGCAGCGGGAGAGGCAGCGGGGGAGGCGGCGAGGAGGAGCATTCCGAGTGTGGCGAGAGCGGGCATCCTGGGCATGGCACGAGTCTCGGCCTGTCGGGTGCGGCCCGACCGAGAAATGCAAGGGGTGGGGACCAGCACGAGACCGGTGCACCGGGGGAGGAGCGGTGCTACCATGAGTTCAGCACCTCAGAAATGGGGTGACTTCGCGTGTCCGAAAGCGCCCAGGCTCTGCCATAGGCGCGGCACAACTCCACCAGTCACCGGGAACGGTGCGGAGCTGCGTCCGGACACCAGGTTTCGCACCATCCGGTCGCGAATAACAACTGAGTAGGCGCACGCGTGCGCCAGTTAAGGAGAACGGCCATGGCCGTCGTTACCATTCGCCAGCTGCTCGACAGCGGCGTTCACTTCGGACACCAGACCCGCCGGTGGAACCCGAAAGTCAAGCGCTTCATCCTCACCGAGCGCAGCGGCATCCACATCATCGACCTGCAGCAGTCGCTCGCCTACATCGACAAGGCGTATGACTTCGTCAAGGAGACGGTCGCCCACGGCGGCACCATCCTCTTCGTCGGCACCAAGAAGCAGGCCCAGGAGGCCATCGCCGAGCAGGCGACGCGCGTCGGCCAGCCCTACGTCAACCAGCGTTGGCTCGGTGGTCTTCTCACCAACTTCCAGACCGTCTCGAAGCGCCTCGCACGCATGAAGGAACTTGAGGAGCTGGACTTCGAGGACACCTCGAAGAGCGGCTTCACCAAGAAGGAGCTCCTCATCAAGAAGCGTGAGCTCGACAAGCTGCACAAGACGCTCGGCGGTATCCGCAACCTCACCAAGACCCCGTCCGCGATCTGGGTCGTCGACTCCAAGCGCGAGCACCTCGCCGTCGACGAGGCCCACAAGCTGGGCATCCCGGTCATCGGAATCCTCGACACGAACGCCGACCCCGACGAGGTCGCCTACCCGATTCCGGGTAACGACGACGCCATTCGTTCGGTTGGCCTGCTGACGCGCATCATCGCGGATGCTGCTGCCGAGGGTCTCATCCAGCGTCACCAGAAGCCCGAAGAGGGTGCAGACGTCGAGCCGCTCGCCGCCTGGGAGGCCGAGCTCCTCGCCGCGTCGGAGACCCCGTCATCCACCGCCGAGAAGATCGAGGCCGTCGACCAGGGCGCGAACGCTGCTGAGGCCGTCGCCGAGGTCATCGCCGCCGAGACGCCGACCGAGGAGAACGACGCGGACGCCGTTGTCGCCGAGCACGAGGCAGCCGCGGACGAGACCGTTGTCCCCGAGCACCACGTCGAGTCGGACGCCGAGACCGAGGCCAAGATCGAGGCCGAGGCCACCGAGGCCGAGAAGAAGCCCGCCGCGAAGAAGGCTCCGGCGAAGAAGGCCCCCGCGAAGGCCGAGAGCGCCGACGCTGCGGAGGAGAAGCCCGCCGCCAAGGCGAAGGCTGCCCCCAAGGCATCCAAGTAACCGTCACCACACACGACAACACGCAACCAAGTAAGGATCCACACCGTGGCAGACATCAGCCTCGCTGACATCAAGGCCCTGCGCGACCGCCTGGGCACTGGAATGGTCGACACCAAGAACGCTCTCGTCGAAGCCGAGGGCGACATCGAGAAGGCCGTCGAGATCCTCCGCCTCAAGGGTGCGAAGGGCAACGCGAAGCGTGCCGACCGCTCCACGAGCGAGGGCCTCATCGCCGCGGTGGAGTCCGCGACGGCCACCACGATGATCGAGCTCGCGTGCGAGACCGACTTCGTGGCGAAGAACGAGAAGTTCGTCGCCCTGGGTGAGAAGGTGCTCGCGGCTCTCGCCGACTCGGGCGCCGAGACCCTCGACGCCGCTCTCGCGGTTCCGCTGGATGGCGGCACCGTCGGCAGTGTCATCGACGACCAGGCCGCCACCATCGGCGAAAAGGTCGAATTGCGTCGCGTTGTGCGTATCCCGGGCGAGAAGTTCGCCGTGTACCTGCACCGCACGTCGAAGGACCTGCCGCCGCAGATCGGTGTCGTCGTTTCCTACACGGGGGATGACGCGGAGACGGCTCGCTCGATCGCGCAGCACATCTCGTTCGCTGACCCGCAGTACCTGTCGCGCGACGACGTCCCGCCCGCAGAGGTTGAGAACGAGCGTCGTATCGTCGAGGAGATCAGCCGCGGCGAGGGCAAGCCGGAGGCCGCCCTCCCGAAGATCGTCGAGGGACGCATCGGTGCCTTCTTCAAGCAGGTCTCGCTCCTCGAGCAGGACTACGCGAAGGACAACAAGCTGTCGGTGAAGAAGGTCCTCGAGGACTCTGGCCTGACGGTGACGGGTTTCGCACGCTTCAAGGTCGGCGCGTAACAACACGCACGACGAGGGGCCCCGGATGTTACATCCGGGGCCCCTCGTCGTTTTCGGGTCACCCCGGCCCGACGTTGCGGAGGATGGCACGCCGTAGGCTGCGGCACGCCGTGGCCCAACCCGGCGTGCCATCCTCCGCAACGTGAGGCACGTGCACCGATGTCGCGAGAGTCGCGCCGTCGTGAACCTCATGTGCGAGGCAATACTCTGTACAGAGCACTAGAACGATCGGGGATCACATGACGGATGAACGCAAGCGCCGGGTACTTCTCAAGCTCTCGGGTGAAGCGTTCGGAGGCGGGCAGCTCGGCGTCAACCCCGATGTTGTCAGCGCCTTGGCCAAGGAGATCGCCGCGGCATCCGCCGAGGGGGTCGAAATCGCGATCGTCGTTGGCGGTGGCAACTTCTTCCGCGGTGCGGAGCTCAGCCAGCGCGGCATGGACCGCGGCCGCGCCGACTACATGGGCATGCTCGGCACCGTTATGAACGCACTGGCCCTGCAGGACTTCCTCGAGCAGGCTGGGGCTGCAACGCGTGTGCAGTCCGCGATCTCGATGACGCAGGTCGCCGAGCCGTACATTCCCCGCCGCGCCGAGCGTCACCTCGAGAAGGGCCGTGTTGTCATCTTCGGTGCCGGCGCGGGCTTGCCGTATTTCTCGACGGACACGGTAGCCGCGCAGCGTGCACTCGAGATCAGCGCCGATGTTGTGCTCGTGGCCAAAAACGGTGTCGACGGCGTCTACACGGGTGATCCGCGCAAGGATGACTCGGCGTCCAAGCTCGACCAGGTGACCTACCAGGAGGCGCTCGTGCGCGGCCTCAAGGTTGTCGACTCGACGGCGTTCTCGCTGTGCATGGACAACTCGATGCCCATGGTCGTCTTCGGCATGGAGCCTGCGGGCAACGTGACCAAGGCGATCCGCGGCGACCGCATCGGCACACTCGTCTCCAACTGACACCGAACCCGTGGTCGTTGCGCTGCTGATCGCCGGCGCAGCGCTCGCACACGCCACGTGGAACGTCACCGTCAAAAAGACGGGTGCCAGCGGGCCCGGCTACATTTGGGCCGGGATCGTCGTCAGTGCGATCGTCTACGCACCGTTCGGTGTCACCTCGCTGCTCGACGCGGGGGCCTCTGCGTCGGTGTGGCTGCCGCTCGCTCTCGTCAGCGGTGCCCTCCAGATCGTGTACTTCTTTGTGCTGCAACGGGCATATCGGGTGGGGGATGTCTCGATCGTCTACCCGCTCGCTCGTGGAACAGGCCCCGCGATCGCCGTGCTGCTCGCGATCATCGTGCTCGGGGAGCGGCCCGGCCCGGTGGGGCTCCTCGGGGCCGCCGTTGTTGTTGCGGGTGTGATGGTCGTGGGGTTCGCCGGCGGGGTCAGCCAGGCGCGCGGCAACCGGGCGGGCATCCTGTACGGCCTCGCTGTCGGGGTGATCATCGCCGTATACACGCTGTGGGATGCCGCGGCCGTCACGGTGCACGAGTTGCCTCCGGTGGGCTACTACTGGGCGAGTGTGGTCGTTCAACTGGTGCTCCTGGCCGTGCCGGCGCTGCGCTCGGGGAGAGCCACGGTGAGGGTTGTGCGCGAGCATCCGATCGCCGTCGTCATCTTCGGTGTTCTGGGGCCTCTCGCGTACATCCTCGTGCTCTTCGCCGTGCAAGTGGCGCCGGTCTCGATCGTGGCACCAGCGCGTGAGATCAGCGTTGTGCTCGTGGGGCTAGCGGGGTGGTTGCTCTTCCGCGAACCACATCCCGTGCAGAGGCTCATTGGAGCCGTCATCGTTGTCGCCGGGGTGGCTTTGCTGGCTCTCGCGTAGAGAAGGTCGCGCTCGGCGCACCGCTGTCCCCACTAAACTTCACTCAGACACGAAGGAGTTGCCCGTGATCAGCGATGTGCTGGCTGAAGCCAAAGAGAAGATGCAGAAGGCCGTCGAGGTCGCCAAGGATGATTTCGCCACGGTGCGGACGGGCCGGGCCAACCCCGCCCTCTTCCAGAAGATCCTTGTCGAGTACTACGGCACGCCGACCCCGCTCGGGCAGATGGCCTCCCTCGTTAACCAGGAGGCCCGCACCCTCCTCATCACGCCGTTCGACAAGTCTGCCCTCAAGGACATCGAGAAGGCCCTCGCCGGTGCGGCACACCTCGGCGCGAGTGTCGGCAACGACGGTAACGTGATCCGCGCAACCCTCCCCGAACTCACCGAGGACCGCCGCAAGGAGTACGTCAAGATCGTGCGCGACAAGGCCGAGCAGGCGCGAGTGGCGATCCGCAACATCCGACGCAAGGCGAAGGATGACCTCGACGGTCTGAAGGAGGTCGGCGAGGACGAGGTGGCACGCGCCGAGAAGGAACTCGACGGCACCACCAAGCAGCACGTCGATGCGATCGACGAGGCTCTCAAGCGCAAGGAAGCCGAGCTGCTCGAGGTCTGATGGTTTCCGACTTCGAAGCCCAGGTCCGCGCGACGAACGACAAGATCAACGCGCGAACGGGGCGACCCCTCCTGCGCGCGATCGCCGTCGGGCTCGTGCTGGGTGGCGCTCTGCTGGTGAGTCTTATTCTCATCAAAGAGCTCTACATGGTCTTCGCTGCCGCCCTCATCGGCTTCACGACGTTCGAGTTGGCGAGCGCGCTGCGGTTCGCGGGGCGGGATGTTCCGAGGATTCCGGTGCTCGTCGCCTCCCTCGCCATTGTGCCTGCGGCGTTTTACTGGCTGTCCGCTGGGCACTGGTACGTCACCCTCGCGGGCATCCTCCTCGTGAGCCTGTGGAGGATCGTCGAACTCGCGCGACCGAGTCACCGCGTTTCGGGTATCGAGCTTCTCAAAGACCTCGGCGCCGGTGCTTTCGTGATGGCCTACGTAGGGTTCATGGCGGGCTTCACCGTGCTGCTGACCGCCCAGGAGGGCGGCCAATGGTGGACGCTGGCGTTCCTCATCGTTGTTGTCGCCGTCGATACGGGCGCCTACGCGACGGGCCTAACGTTCGGCAAACACAAGATGGCACCCGTTATCAGCCCGGGTAAGACGTGGGAGGGTTTCGCAGGATCCGCCGCGGCCGCCGTCATCGCCGGCGTGCTCGTCGCGATCTTCATGCTCCAGCAGCCGTGGTGGGTGGGCATCATCTTCGGCCTCGTGCTGCTCGGAACGGCGACTCTGGGTGACCTCTCGGAATCGCTCATCAAACGCGATCTCGGTATCAAGGACATCAGCACATGGCTGCCGGGGCATGGCGGATTCCTGGACCGGGTCGACTCGTCCCTGCTGTCGGGGGCAGCGGCCTATGCGCTGTTCCTCATCTTCGCGTGAGGCAGAATAGTCCGGTGAGCACAACCTTCCCGCGAGTACGCACGTCCGAGCAGGGCTACAACGTCGAGCAGGTGGAGGAGTTCCTCCAGGATGCCCGCACGGCCTATACCGCGGCACCGGGTACACCGGGCGTCATCACGGCAGCGAGCATCCGCACGACAGCGTTCGCCATGCAGAAGGGTGGCTACGCCACCAAACACGTGGATGCCGCGCTCGAGCGTCTCGAGGACGCCTTCGCCGCGCGCGAGCGCGAGCGGGCTCTCGCCGAGGCTGGCGACGGAGCGTGGTTCGCGTCGGCCCGTTCGACGGCGCAGGAGATCCTCAACCGCCTGTCGCGCCCGGCCGGTCAGCGTTTTGATCGCACCGGCATTTTCACGAACGGGTACGACACCAAGTCCGTTGACGCCTTCGCCGACAAGCTCATCGATTATTTCCAGAACGGTAAGCCGCTGAGCGTAGACCAGGTGCGCTCCGTTGCGTTCAAGGCGCGCAAACGCGGCTACAGCGAGGCTCAGGTCGACCTGGTACTCGACAGCGTGATCGACGTCATGCTGGCCGTTCGCTGAGCACTCTCAGGCCATTTCCGGCCCACGTGGGCTAAAATCGTGGAACTGTGACTATCGAAACCCGAGCTACAGCTCTGCGCGCGCATCGCAAGAGTGTTGGTGGAGACCTTTCGGGTCGCCACATCCGCTCCTCGTGGTCGCTTCCGTTGTTCGCCGCCGCGGCCGTCACGTCGCTTGTTGTGATCAACGCCGTCTCGCCCGACGCCGATGCCGTCGCTGCGGAGGTGCGCGCTCCGGCAGCTCCCGTTCCGGTGCAGGAACTCGTGGTTGCCGGCACCTACTCGCACACGGCCGAGCGTGACACCTTCACCGCCACCGAGGTTCCGCCGCCTCCGCCTCCCGCTCCGGCAGCCCCCGTCGCGCCCGCGGCAGGAGTCCCGGATCCCGGTACCGCACAGGCCATCGCGTTCTCGATGCTCCAAGGCATGGGATGGGGCCAGGATCAGTTCGATTGCCTGGTCGCACTCTGGAACAAGGAATCCGGCTGGAACGTCTACGCGCACAACGCGTCAAGTGGTGCCTACGGCATCCCGCAGGCGCTTCCCGGTGACAAGATGGCCTCTGCCGGAGCCGATTGGGCCGATAACCCCGCAACGCAGATCTCCTGGGGTCTGTCGTACATTTCGGGCCGCTACTCGACCCCGTGCGGCGCGTGGGAGCACTCGCAGTCCGTCGGCTGGTACTAGTCACCCCTTTTCCTCGCTGAGTCTTCCGGGGGCCGTTCGCGTGCGTCGCTAGGCTTTCGCCATGGATCTGCTCGACGTCGCCCTGTACTTCGTCATCGGCATAGCGGTCATCGTCGGCGCGGGTATCTTCAGCAAGAAGCTCGGCATTGCGACCCCGCTCTTCCTCATCGTGATCGGGGGATTGCTGAGCTTTGTGCCCGGGGCGCCGGTTCGGGTGCCGGGCGAGTTGATCCTGCTTGTCCTGCTGCCCCCAATTCTCTACGCGTCCGCGATCAGCGTTCCGGTCGTGGATCTCCGACGCAACCTGCCGTCGATCGGTGTGCTCAGTGTGCTCCTCGTCATCGCGACGGCCTTCATCACGGGTGTGGTGCTCTGGGCGTTGCTCCCCGGAATCTCACTCGCGGCCGCGGTTGCCGTCGGTGCGGTCGTGAGTCCCACGGATGCCGTGGCCGCGACTGCCGTCGCGAAGCGCTTCGGACTACCACCGCGCCTCGTCACGATCCTCGAGGGCGAAAGTCTCGTCAACGACGCCACGGCTCTCGTGCTTCTGCGCTCTGCACTCGCGGCGACAGCAGCCACCGTCTCGTTCTGGGATGGCGTCGGCGACTTCCTGTTCGCGGCCAGCGCCGCGATCGCGATCGGGTTGGTTGTCGGTTTTGTGACGGTTCAACTGCGGTCGCGCATCCGCGATCCCCTCGTCGACACGGCGATCTCGTTCGCGGTGCCGTTTGTTGCCTTCCTGCCCGCGGAGGAGATCGGCGCGAGCGGTGTTATCGCGGTGGTGACCGCCGGCCTCTACTCCGGCTATCACGCGTCAGGGCGATTCACCCCCCAAGCACGTGCGACGGAGCGCACCAACTGGCGTTCGATCCAGTTCTTGCTGGAGAACGGCGTGTTCCTCCTCATGGGCTTGGAGGTCACCCAGATCGTCGGCACCGTTCGATCGGATGACCTGAGTGTGCCGATCGCGATCGCTCTCGGGTTCCTCATCGCCGTCGTGCTCGTCGCCACTCGGTACCTGTTCATCGGTCCCCTCATCCTCGTTCTGCGCTGGAGGGAACGCCGAGCGATGCGGCGGCACGAACGACATCTCGCGTACGTCGATGCTCTGCCCGACCCGAGTACGTTGCCGCCTCGGGCCGCGAAGCGCTACGACATGGTTCAGCGTTCGCTCGAACGACGGGGGAATGACCTCAAGGAGCTGAGCGCCGAGGGCCTCGGCTGGCGCGGTGGTGTCATCCTCGGGTGGGCGGGCATGCGCGGGGTTGTGACCCTCGCCGCAGCCCAGTCGCTGCCGGACACGATCCTCCACCGGGATCAACTCGTACTTGTCGCCTTCACCGTCGCCGTGGTCACACTTCTCGTGCAGGGCGGCACACTGCCGTGGCTCATCAGGCTCACGGGCATCCAGGGCTCTGATGCCGCCGCGGACCGGCGGGAACTCGCGTCGTTGCTGGAGGAGCTCGGCGATGCCGGGCTCCAGGTGCTGTCGGATCCGCCGGCGGACGGTGAACCCGTGGATCCCGTCATCCTCGAACAGGTGCGGCGTGACACCGTCACCGGATCGCAGATCATGCGCGAACGTGTCGATGCGGACGGGGATGCTGCCGCTCTCGCCGCGGCTCCGCACGCGCGCTATCGGGCCTTGCGCTACGAGGTACTGCAAGCCGAACGGCAGGCGCTCCTCATGGCAAGATCGGCTGGACGTTACCCGTCGCGCATCATCGCCCGCGCACAGACGATGCTCGACATCGAGGAGACGCGGTTGGCACAGTTCGACGAGAACACGTAAAGCCGCGGTCGCACTCGGTGCGCGCTTAGGCTGGGATCATGCCGCGCTCGAATCGCCCCCGCGGTCGGCGCGTACCCGATGAGGTGCCGGAGTTGGACCTCTCGCGTGCGCTCGCCGGGGTTCGGCGCACGGAAACCAAACGAGACGGCGTGTGGAATGTTCAACCGATCACTGCCGCTGCCGCCGTGAAGGACTACGTGTGCCCCGGATGCTCGCTCACTATCGCACCCGGTGTCGCACACCTCGTGACATGGAGAGCGGACGGGTTGATGGGGGAGGCCGACGATCTCGCGGCCCGTCGTCATTGGCACTCGCACTGCTGGAAGATCAGGAGCTGACCGCATGACTATCGAAATCCGGGGCGGTACCGTGCTGCCCGCGCGCCGCGAGAACATCGAGCTCCACACCGAGGACGGGTTGACCCTCGTCGGCGAGCTTGCACTCCCCGCCGCCGCGGAACCGGTTGCGACGATCGTTGCGCTACATCCGCTTCCCACTGCTGGCGGGTTCATGGACTCGCACATCATCCGCAAGGCGGCGGCACGGCTTCCTGCCTTGGCGGATGTCGCTGTGCTGCGCTTCAACTTCCGTGGCGTGACCTCGCCGCGAGGCACGTCGGAGGGGGCGTTCGGGCACGGAGTAGACGAGCGACTCGATCTCGCTGCCGCCATGGATTTTGTGGCTGAGCGCGGCCTCCCCAATCCGTGGCTCGTTGGTTGGTCGTTCGGCACGGAGGTCACTCTCAAGTACGGTCTCGAGCATCCGATTGTTGGAGCGATTCTCCTGTCGCCCCCGCTGCATCGCACCAGCGCGGAGGAAGTCGCCGCGTGGGCCGGCAGCGGCAAGCGTCTCGTCGCCCTCATCCCGGAACTCGACGACTATCTTCGCCCGGACGAGGCCGCCCAGCGTTTTTCGTCGGTGCCGGAGTTGGAGTTCGTGGCCGTTGAGGGCGGCAAGCACCTGTGGGTCGGGGAGGAGCAGACCTACCGCGTGCTCACCGAGATTGTGGCGCGACTGAACCCTGGTGTTCTGCCTCTCCCACGAGAGTGGGACGGCGACCTCGTCTAGAGCTCTTCCTGCCGTGGCACAACGACCTGGTCGATGACGAGCATGATGCCCGCCGCCACGGGAATGGCGATGAGTGCGCCGAGGATGCCGAGCAGCGTGCCGCCCGCGAGTGCTGCGATCACAACAACGGCACCGGGGATCTTCACCGCCTGGGACATGATGCGTGGGCTCAGGAAGTACGCCTCGAGCTGCATGTACACGAGGTAGTAGATGCCGACCACAAACACCGAGGGCGCTCCGTCGAACAGGAGCACGAGAAGGGTGATCACGGCGGCGCCCGAGACGGTACCGACCAGCGGTATGAGCGAGGCGAGGAAGGCGATGAAGGCGAGAAGCGCCGAGTAGGTAACCGGGATGTTGAAGGCCGGGAAGATGAACGTCAGGAAGATGAACGACAGCACACCGTTGGACAGTGCGAGGAGGAACTGCCCGCTGACGAATCGACCAACGGCCGTGCTCGTCTGCTCGGCGAGGTCGATGAACTTCGGGCGCTTGGAGGCCGGTACGAGACGGTAGATGCCGCGTTTGAGACTCCCGAGCGACGACACGAAGTACAGGGTGAGGATGAGCACGATGATCGCACCCGTGATTCCCGTCGCGATACCGATACCGACGGTCAAGACTCCGCCGCCGATCTGGGTCGGATCGAGGTCGTTCAGCCACTGCTGGACACCTTGCAACGCGTCGTCAACGTTGAGCCAGGGCAACGCGTCCTGAATCGCCTTGCGCGCTGTCCCGTCGAAGAACGAGTTCACGAAGCCCGGGACCGTGCGGATCGCGCGATCCACCTGATCGCTGATCACCGGGATGATCGCGAGGATGAGCCCAGCGAAGACGGCAAGCACACCGACAAGCACGGTCAGGATGGCCAGGGGGCGCGGGAACTTGTGGCGCTGCAGCCAGCTGACCACGGGGTCGAGTCCGAGGGCCAGGAACAGCGCCGCTCCGACGTACGTGAGAATCGTCGCGAGCGACACGAGCGTGCCGCCGATAGCGATGGCGACGAGTACGCCGAGGCCGCCCAACAGACCCAAGCGGAACGCGTTGTGAATCTTCATGACCGAACCCTACTGGTCAGCAGACATGAACTCCGCTTGCTGCAGTACACCCTTGAGATTCTCGAGGTAACCGGCTACTGTCTCCCGTTCGGCACGTATCTTCGCGAGGCGTTCCTCGGCGTCCGCGGTGAGCGTGGCACTGCGGCGTTCCGCCTCCTCGAGGATGGTCTTCGCGCGTGCCTCGGCGTGCGCGACAAGCTCGGCTGCCTTCGTCTCAGACTCAGCGAGGCGTTTGCGCGCGGCATCCGACGACTCGGTTGTGAGGCGCTCTGCCTCGTCGCGCGCCACACGTGCCTGCTCTGTGGCTTCGGCGAGCTGCGCCTGTGCTTCCGCGAGGTAGGCGCCGAGCTGCTCGGATGCTTCCGTCTGAGCCTTGAGTGCCGCCTGCTCTGCCTCGTCCCTGCGCGTGGTGATCTCGAGTTCTAGGGCCGTGCGCGCCTCCTCCGCCTCGTGGGCGAGGGTCGTGCGTGTCTCGTCTCGCAGGTGCTGGAGTTCGGCGTTGGTGGTCTCCGTCTCGCTCGCGAGCTCCGCGCGACGGCGTGCGATGTCCCGTTCGAGGTCCGCCGTTTGCTTCTCGATGTCGTGCGCGAGTGCAGCACGCGCTTGCGTGATCTCGGCTTCGAGCGCCGTGCGCTTCTCGGCGATGTCTGCCGTGAGTTCGCCCCGGAGCTGGGCCATTTCGGCGTTGAGCGCGACCTGCGCCTCCGCTGCCTGGCGCTCCAGATCGTTGCGAGCGTCCGCTGTTTCCTTCTCGAGGGCGATGCGAGCATCGGCGGTGTCCTTCTCGAGCGCCGAGCGAGCGTCGGCCGTCTCGCGTTCGAGTGCGGCGCGAGTTGTCGCAGCCTCGCGTTCCAGGGCGGTGCGTGAGGCGACCGTCTCTTGCTCGAGCTCTGCACGTGCGGCGCTGATCTCACTCTCGAGGGCGGTACGGCGCGTGTCGACCTCGTTCTCCAACGCCGTGCGCTTGGACTCCACTTCGTTGTCGATCTCGGTGCGCTTGGACTCAACCTCATTGTCAATCTCGGTGCGCTTGGATTCGACCTCGTTGTCGATGGTGATGCGCTTGGACTGGACCTCGTTGTCGATCTCGGTGCGCTGAGCGCCCACCTCGGCGGCCAAAGCCGACCGTGTGGATTCGACTTCGGCCGCGAGAGCCTCCCGCGTCGACGACACCTCTGCCTCGAGCGACGTGCGAACCTGTGTGGTCTCCGCCTCCAGGGCCGCCCGGGTCGCTTCGGCCTCGGCTTCGAGCGCGGCCGTCGAGGCAGCGGTATCCGCGGCCAGCTTCGCCTGCGCCGCCTCCGTCTCGGCGCGGAGTCTTTCCTCCGCGGCCACGGTGTCGTTCTCGAGCTTCTCGCGCGCCGCCGTGATCTCGTTGTCGAGCTCGGCACGCCTCGTTGTGATCTCGGCCTCGAGGGCAGCCTTACCCGACTCGATGTCGCGAGCCAGGTCTGTGCGGCCCTGCTCGAGGTCGCGCTCGAGATCGGCACGTTTGGTCGTGAGCTCCTCGTCGAGCTTCTTGCGCCCCAATTCGGAGTCGCGCTTGAGCGCCGACGCCATCTCGCGTGCGGCCCGCTCCTCGCGTGCGGCGCTCTCGCGGAGCTCCGCGGCTTCGCGCTCGGCGTCCGAACGCAGAGCTGCCACCTCACGGGCCGCGGTGGCCCGCACTTCGGCCACCTCGGTCGTCGCGGCGCTCCGAATCGCGGCCGCCTCGCGCTGAGCATCCCGTGTCAGCGTCTCCGACTCGCTGCGGGCGCGTGTGAGGTGCGCCTCAGCCTCGAGCGTGGCGTCGGCGACAAGCGTCGAGGCACGATCGGATGCCTCGGCAACAAGCCGCTCGGCCTCCGCCGCGGCATCCGCGCGCTGCTTCGCCACATCTGCAGCAACGGTGCTGCGCATTTTTTCGGCATCAATGTCGGCCTGTGCGATGAGTCGGGTCGACTGCTCCTCTGCGACACGGAGCGTGCTCTCGAGCTTGGTGCCGAGACCGCTATAGGTCGGGCTGCCCGTCTCGTCGAGCTCGGCCTGGAGGTCTTCGTTCACCGCGAGGAGGCGCTTGACCTCTTTCGCGGATTCGGTGCGATCGGCGACAGCCTTCGACAGCTCGGCCTCCGCCTTGGAGAGGTCGGCACGCAACGACCGGATCGCGGCCTCCACCTCGTCTTTGCGGTAGCCCCGCATCTCGGTCCCGAAATCGGTGTCGCCGGCAGCCATGACTTCTCCTTGTACGGACGAGGTGGGAATGCAGAAAGTCTAGGGTGTGCCCCTGTGCACTCGCGCCGCGGCGAGAGGCGGTGCCGGGCCGGGAACACAGCGTGCGCGCAGCCTTTCCCAGAACCTTCCCAGTGCCACTGTTAGGCCTCGGCAGGGCTGGTCCGCTATTCTTGAACGTCTTTGTCGCTGCATCGCCGAGGCCACAGGGGAGATCCTCCTCCTCGTCTCGTGAAAGCGGCCGCGTCTGCCACGGTGGGTTCCCGACCCCCGGGTTCGCGAGCCGGGCAGCACGAAAGGAGTAGTCCGTGCGATTTGTCTTCGCCATCCTCGCCTTCATCGTCTCCGCGCTTCTGATCGGGCTGGGAATCGCCCAGCGCACCGTGTTCGCGTCGCCAGATCACGTGACCCTGACCGCGGCGTCGGAACAGGCACCGGTCACCGTCATCGACGGCCAGGCACTGACCGCATTCGCGGGCAGCCAGACGCTGAACATCTCGGGGTCCGATCAGGTCGTCGCCGCGTACGGGCGCACGACCGATGTCCTGGCCTGGGTCGGCGAGGCGCGGCACACCATCGTGACGTTCGACGAGGAGTCCGGCGAACTCGTTGCCGACCTCGTGAACGGGAGCGAGACGGAGGTCCCGAACCCCGAAGGCTCCGACCTGTGGTTCGAGGACTACGAAGAAGAAGGATCCCTCGCGCTCACGGTGACCGTGCCGGAGGACATTTCGTTTGTCATCGCCTCCGATGGAGTCGAGCCCGCACCGTCCGACATCAGCATCACGTGGCCGGTTGACACGTCAACGCCGCTCGTAGGTCCCATGATCCTCGGCGGCGCGGCATTTGCACTGCTCGGAATCGCGCTCCTCATCTGGGCCACCCTGCACATGCGCTCGGCGCACGGACCCAAACGAAGCACGCCGGCGGTGCCCGGCGCCAAGAAGCGCCGCTTCGGTCGACGTCCCACGTTCCCCGCCGCCGATCAGGCGAGCATTCCGACCTGGCGCAACCCGGACGCCGCATCGGCGGACTCGGAACCGACGGCACCGGAGTCACCGGAGGTCGACGCGACCGAACCCCAGACCGAACGCCCCGAGAAGACTGAGACGTCCGAAAGCACATCCGTTAGCCAGCCCGCCGAGCAGGACGGCGATCAGCCGCGAACCGAACGCACCTTTATGGTGGCGAAGAGGCGTGGCATCCTTGCTGTCCCGTTGCTCGTTACTGCTCTCGCCCTCACCGGATGCTCGGCCGACGTCTGGCCGGACGGCGCTGCCGACGCGACCCCCACGCCCACCGCGACCCTGCCGGAGGGCGCCGAGCTCACGCCTCCGGCGACCACCGTGCGCCAGGTCGAGCGCATCGTCGCCCAGGTGAGCGCACTGGCCGCTGAGGCGGACGAGACCCGCGATGCAACAATCCTGGAGCCGAGGTTCGAGGGCCCTGCGCTCGAGCTGCGCACCGCGAACTATGCGATTCGCAACGCCGACGCGAACATTGCACCCCTCACCGCCATCCCCGACGGCCCTGTCAAGGTGACCCTGCCGCAGCAGACCGACACGTGGCCGCGCACCGTGTTCGCCGTCATTCAGGACGACCAGGATGCGACCATCCCCCCGATCGCGCTCTACCTCGTTCAGGAGGACCCGCGGAGTAACTACAAGGTCAACTACGCGATCACTCTCGAGCCGTCCGCCGTGCTGCCGGACGTGGCACCCGCCAACATCGGCGCTGCCCGGCTGCCCGCGGACAGCGGCCTCCTCGCGATGACCCCGGAGGATGCCGCGCTCGCCTACGCCGACATCCTCATGAAGGACGTCGAGAGCGAGTCCTACCTCCTGTTCGAGGCGGACGGTGACACCCTGCGCACCAACGTCGGACTCGACGCGAAAAACCAGATCTCTGCGAGCCTGCCGGCGACCGCTGCCGCGAGCTTCAGCAACGGTCTCGGTGAGGCCGACCCGATTGCCATGGCCACCAACGACGCCGGTGCGATCGTTGCGGTCACTCTCACCGAGACGACGACCGTGACACCGGTCGAGGCGGGCGCGGCGATCAACCCGTCCGGTCAGGTCAAGGCACTCTCCGGCATCGCGGTCAGCACGAAGGGTGTCGTCGCGACCTACAGCGACCAGCTGCTCTTCGCGATCCCCCCGGCGGGAAGTGATGCGAAGATCGTTCTGTTGGGGTATAGCCAGGGACTTGTGAGTGCAACGGAGGTCGGATGACGAACGCGCCAATGGGCGGAAACCTTCGAGGTGCGGTTGACCTGTCGTCGCTTGTGCGTCCAGCGAACCCCGAGCCGGCGGCGAGCGGCGGCGTCTCGCGAACCGCAAACGACTCGAGTTTCACGGCCGTGCTCGACCTGTCGCAGACGGTTCCCGTTATCGTCGAGTTCCTCGCCCCGGGGGAGTCGTCGAGGCTCGCCTCGATCGTCGAGTCGTACAACGGCAAGATCGCCATCGCGACGGTTGATGCATCCACGAGCCCTCAGCTTGTTCAGGCTTTCCAGGTCGCCGAGCTTCCCACGGTCGCAGCGGTTGTCGCAGGTCGGCCCGTCCAACTCTTCGCTGGTGTGCCTGCCGAGGAGGATGTTCGCTCCGTGTTCGATCAGATCCTCCAGCTCGCGGTGCAGCAGGGTGTGACCGGAACTCTCGCCACGTCCGAGACGGGGGAGCCGACCGAGGAACCCCTGCCGCCGCTTCACCAGGAGGCCTACGACGCCATCTCCGCGGGGGACTACGCTCGCGCGATCACCGCCTACCAGACGGCGATCGCCCAAAACCCGCGGGACAACCTCGCCGTCGCCGGTCTCGCGCAGGTGTCCCTCCTGTCACGCCTCGATGGCCTCACGGCCGACCAGGTGCGCACCGCCGCAGCCGAGAAACCCGGCGACGCGGATGCCCAACTCGCGGTAGCGGACCTCGACGTGTCGGGCGGCCACCTCGAGGACGCGTTCTCGCGACTCCTCGACCTGTTCCCGACACTCGAGCAGTCGGACAAAGACCGCGTTCGCGCGCGCCTACTCGACTACTTCGAGATCGCCGGTGTCGAGGACCCGCGCGTTGTTGCCGCGCGTCGTCGTCTCACTCTCCTGCTGTTCTAGACGTCCGTGAATCCGTCGGAGGAGTTCGTTCGACCCACGGCGTGGCAGTGGGATGTTCGTGCCCGTGTGCTGCAGCTCTTCGGCGTCGGCGGGCTCATCGGGCTCGCGGCGTCCGCGATCGCCGGGGCGGGCATCCTCGCGGCGGTTTTCGCCGTGGTGATGCTCGGATTTTTCGCCGCCTCAGTGGTGCTCGCGGTGCGTGTGGGTGGCGTTGCCCGCCGTGAACAGGAGCTGGGGTACTCGACGATCTTCGACTTTCCGGGGTACGCGCTGCGAGACGGCCGCACACTCGAATTGCTCCGCGACGGCGAGACACCGCCGGAGACACCCGGCCGTCGATCGCTCCTCGGCGGCATGATTGCGACGCTCCGCAGGGACGCTGGCGAAGGAAAGGGTGACAGGGATGCGGGCTGAGGATGTGCGCGCTGACTTTCCCCTCCTCGACTCGAGCGTGAACGGGCATCCGCTCGTCTACCTCGACTCGGCGGCCACGGCCCAAAAGCCCCTCGCGGTGCTCGAGGCCGAACGCGAGTTTCTGACCACAACCAATGCTGCGGTCAACAGGGGAGCCCACACGCTCGCGGCTCGAGCGACCGATGCCTTCGACGACGCCAGGGCAGCCGTTGCGCGGTTTGTCGGAGCGCGGGATGACGAGATCGTGTGGACGTCCAACGCAACGGAGGGCATCAACCTCATCGCGACGGCGCTCTCGAACGCGTCCACCGCCGATGCGCAGTATCGTTCGCTCGCCCTCACCCCCGGCGACGAGATCGTGGTCACCGAGCTCGAGCACCACGCCAACCTGATCCCGTGGCAGCAACTCGCTCAGCGCACGGGCGCGGTTCTTCGCTACATTCCCGTCGACGATGACGGGGCGCTGCTGCTCGACACGCTCGAGTCCGTGGTCACACCCCGTGCGCGCATCGTCGCCGTCTCGCACGTCTCGAATGTGCTCGGCACCGTGACACCCCTCGAGCCGATCATCGCGAGAGCTCACGAGGTCGGCGCACTCATCGTTCTCGACGCGTGCCAGTCTGTGCCCCATCTGCCCGTCGACGTCCGCGCTCTCGACGTCGATTTCGCAGTGTTCTCGGGACACAAGATGCTCGGGCCAACAGGAATCGGCGCGCTATACGGCCGTCGCGAACTGCTCGAAGCGCTACCGCCCGCATCCACGGGCGGCTCCATGATCACCACGGTCACCATGGAGCGGGCCGAGTTCCTGCCACCTCGGCTGCGCTTCGAGCCCGGCACTCAGCGGGTCTCGCAGGCAGTCGCGCTCGCCGAAGCGGTGCGCTACCTCGAGCGGATCGGCATGCCCGCCGTAGCCGATCACTCGGTGCGCCTCGGCGCGCGGCTCGTAGAAGGGCTCCGGCAACTCGACGGGGTTCGTGTGCTGGGGGACACCTCGGGTGCCCCACGCATCGGCCTCGCGAGTTTCGAGGTGGCTGGTGTGCACGCCCACGACGTTGGGCAGTTCCTCGACGACCGCGGTATCGCCGTGCGTGTCGGGCATCACTGCGCCCAGCCGCTGCACCGCAGACTCGGGCTGGTCGCGAGTGCTCGGGCGAGTGCATCCGTGTACACGACCGACGAGGAGATCGACGTGTTCTTGGAGGCGCTCGCCGAGGTTCCCGCGTTTTTCGGGGTCGGCCGATGAGCGATCTGGGTGGGCTCTACCAGGAGTTGATTCTCGATCACGCGAAACGACCGCAGGGCCGTGCCCTGCTCGAGAACCCGTCCGGGCAGTCGCATCAGCTCAACCCGACGTGCGGCGACGAGGTGACGGTGACGATCCGGGTCGAGAACGGTGTCGTGTCGGGCTTCGGGTGGGAAGGTCACGGTTGCGCGATCTCGCAGTCCTCGGCATCCATTCTCTCGGCGCTCATCGTGGGTCGCTCGATCGAGGACACTCGCGGGTTCATCGAGGAGTTCCGCAGCGTGCTGAGGTCGCGTGGCGAGTTGGAACTCGACGAGGAGCGCTTCGGCGACGCGATCGCCTTCAACGGGGTCTCGCGCTACACGGCCCGCGTGAAGTGCGCGATGCTCCCGTGGGTTGCCCTCGAGGCCGCGCTGATCGCCTCCTGAGGTGCCCACTTCGGTGGGTTCTCCGCGCGAAAAACCCACCGAAGTGGGCACCTCACGGTGGGAAACCTAGGCCGGTGCCAGCCAGAGACCGCCGAGCGGCGGCAGAGTGAGTTCGACGGATGCCGGGCGCCCACCCCACGGCTCGCCCTGCGCCTCGACGGCGCCGTAGTTTCCGACGCCCGAGCCGCCGAACTCGCCGGCGTCGGTGTTGATCACCTCGCGCCACGTGCCAGCGAACGGTAGCCCGATGCGGTACGGACCGACCGGATTTCCGCTGAAGTTGAAGATGCCGACGAGCGGCGCCCCCTCCCGCGACCACCGCAGGAACGCCACGATGTTCTGACCGGAGTTGCCGCCATCGATCCATTCGAAACCGGCGGGCGAGTTGTCCTGCTCCCACAGCGCCGGATGTGAGCGATATGCGCGGTTGAGTTCGCCGACCAGTCGCTGCAGACCCTGGTGAACCGGCTGATCGAGGATCCACCAGTCGAGGCCGCGCTCCTCGCTCCACTCGGAGGGCTGACCGAACTCGCTCCCCATGAACAGCAATTGTTTGCCGGGGTGGGCCCACATGAACGACAGGTACACCCGCATATTGGCGAGCTTCTGCCACTGGTCGCCCGGCATCTTGTGCAAGAGCGAACCCTTGCCGTGGACGACCTCATCGTGGCTGATGGGCAGCATGAAGCTCTCGCTGAACGCGTACAGGAATGAGAACGTGATGTCGCCGTGGTGATACGACCGGTACATGGGGTCCTCCGCCATGTACTGGAGGGTGTCGTGCATCCACCCCATGTTCCACTTCATTCCGAACCCGAGGCCCGATTCCGAGGTCGGCTTCGTGACGCCGGGCCAACTCGTTGACTCCTCGGCGATCATGACGATGCCGGGGTTGCGTTTGTAGGCGGTCGCATTGACCTCCTGGAGGAAGCTGATGGCCTCGAGATTCTCGCGACCGCCGTACTGATTGGGCAGCCACTGACCCTCCTCGCGGGAGTAATCGAGGTAAAGCATCGAAGCAACAGCGTCGACCCTCAGGCCGTCGATGTGAAACTCTTCGAGCCAGTACAGGGCATTGGCGACGAGGAAGTTACGCACCTGGGACTGCCCGAAGTTGAAGATGAGCGTGCCCCAGTCGAGCTGCTCGCCGCGTCGCGGGTCGGAGTGCTCGTAGAGAGCCTCACCATCGAAGCGGGCGAGTGCCCACTCGTCCTTGGGGAAGTGGCCCGGCACCCAGTCCATAATGACGCCGATGCCCGCACCGTGAAGGCGATCGATGAGGTACTTGAAGTCGTCGGGGTGGCCGAAACGACTCGTGGGCGCGTAGTACCCCGTGACCTGGTAACCCCAGGAACCGCCGAACGGATGCTCGGCCAGCGGCAGGAACTCGACGTGCGTGAACCCGAGCTCCTGCACGTAGCCAATCAGTTCGTCCGCGACGGAGCGGTAGTCCAGTCCCGGTCGCCACGACCCGAGGTGCACTTCGTAGACGCTCATGGCGCCGTTGTGGGGGTCCGATGCGGCGCGCCGGGTCATCCAGTCGCCGTCCCGCCACTCATAGAGTGACTGGCCGATCTTGGACGCGGTTGCCGGCGGAACCTCGGTGTAGCGGGCCATGGGGTCAGCGCGTTTGACCCACTCGCCGGAGCCGGTCAAGAGTTCGAACTTGTAGGCGTTGCCGGGCTCGAGCCCCGGGATGAAGATCTCCCAGACACCGTTGTCGTCGAGTCGGCGCATCGCGTGGCCGACGCCGTTCCACCCGTTGAAGTCGCCGATCACGCGTGCGGCGTGCGCGTGCGGGGCCCACACGCTGAACGACGTTCCCGCGACACCCTCGTGCGGGCGGAAGTGCGCGCCGAGAACGTGCCACAACTGTTCGTGGCGACCCTCACCCCACAGGTAGAGGTCGATCTCGCCCACCGATGGCACAAAACGGTACGGGTCGTCCGCGGTCCAACCCGGTCCGTTTTCGTAGGTCGTCTCGACCTCGTACGCCTGTCCGGGATCGGGCGCGAAACCTTCCCACAACCCGTCGGCGACGTGAGTGAGCGGCACACGAGTACCGTCGGCGCGCACCGCGGTGACGGTCGCGGCCAGCGGTCGCACGGCACGGATGATCCACCCATCGTTGTGGCGATGGGCGCCGAGCGTGGCGTGAGGCTGGGGGTGCCTGCCCTCGACGAGCGATCGGATGTGGTCGGGGTGCAGTTCCGGAAGGGTGACGGGCTTCTTGGGCATCAGCGACCTCGCGGGTACTCGACGTGGAGGATGTGCATGGGCTGGGTGAAGGCATCCAACCGCACGTAGTTATCGCGGCCCCACTCGAAGGTGTCGCCGGAGAGCAAGTCGTGCACGGTGAACCGTGCATCGGGGTCGAGCCCCAGTCGCGTGAGGTCGAGGTGCACCGTCGTCTCGCGCACCGAGTGCGGGTCGACGTTGGCGACAACGATGATGGCGTCGGGTCGACCGCCGGGAGCGTATGCGCCGGCGAGGTACTTCGTATAGACGAGGATCGAGTCGTCGTCGCTCCAGTGCACGTCGAGATTGCGCAGCTGCCGCAGTGCCGGATGCTCGGCCCGAATCTCGTTGAGGCGTGTCAGGTACGGCGCAAGCGAGCGACCGGCTTTCTCCGCTCCCGCCCAGTCCCGAAGCTTGTACTCGTACTTCTCGTTGTCGATGTTCTCCTCGCTGCCCGGGCGCGCCACGTGCTCGAAGAGTTCGTACCCGGCGTACACACCCCAGCTGGGGCTCGCGGTCGCGGCGAGGCCCGCGCGAATGCGGTAGGCGGGGACACCACCGAACTGCAGGTACTCGGTGAGGATGTCGGGGGTGTTGACGAAGAGGTTCGGCCGAAGGAAGGCCGACGTCTCATGGGAGATCGACTCGAAGAACTCCGCCAGTTCGTCCTTCGTGTTGCGCCACGTGAAATACGTGTACGACTGCTGGAAACCTACCTGCGCGAGCGACTGCAGCATCGCGGGGCGCGTGAACGCTTCCGCGAGGAACACGACATCCGGGAACTCACTGTTGATCTCGTGGAGCACGATCTCCCAGAACTGCAACGGCTTCGTGTGCGGATTGTCGACACGGAAGATCCGCACACCCAACCCGATCCAGTAGCGCAGCAAGCGCAGCACTTCGGCCCGAATGCCCTCGGGATCGTTGTCGAAGTTGATCGGGTAGATGTCCTGATACTTCTTGGGAGGGTTCTCCGCGAAAGCGATCGAGCCGTCCGGCAGTGTCGTGAACCACTCCGGGTGCTCGGTGACCCACGGATGATCCGGCGAAGCCTGGAGTGCAAAGTCGAGCGCTACCTCGATGCCTGCCTTCTTCGCCTGGCCGAGGAAGTAGCTGAAGTCCTTCACCGTGCCGAGGTCGGGGTGCACGGCATCGTGACCGCCGTCGGCGGAACCAATCGCCCACGGCGACCCGGGGTCGCCCGGGGCCGTGACGAGTGTGTTGTTCGGGCCTTTACGGAACTGGTAGCCGATCGGGTGGATGGGCGGTAGGTAGAGCACGTCGAATCCCATCGCCACGACGGCCGGCAGTCGCCGCGCGGCCGTGCGGAACGTGCCGCTCACCCACGTGCCATCCTTCAGGCGCTTCGCACCCTCGCTCCGCGGGAAGAACTCGTACCAGCTGCCGACACCCGCGCGCTCGCGCTCGACACGGATGCTGAAGGTATCGCTCTCGGTTATGAGGCTCGCGAGCGGTCGAGCCTCGATAGCCGCCGTGAGCCTCGGGTCGAGGGCCACCTCGAGCTTGGCGTCTGCGCTGAGGGACTCATCGTCGAAAGCGGCGATCGCATCCTGCACAATTTTGCGTGTGCCGGCCCGCGCGAGCAGCTGGCGCCCCATCGTGATCATGAGCTCGACGTCGACGCGTGCCGGAATCTTGATCTCAGCGTTGTGCAACCACGTAGCCCAGTCGTCACCGAAGGCGCGAACGCGCCACGTCCACTGACCCTCGCTGTCGAGTTTCGCTTCTGTGCGCCAGCGATCGGTGCCGGGCGCAACACCGTGCATCACGTGGGTGGTCGTTTTGCCCGAGGGATCCGTGAGCAGGAGACGCACACCCAGCAGGTCGTGGCCCTCGCGGAAGACGGTCGCCTCGAACGGCACCACCTCACCGACGTAAGCCTTGCTCGACCAGCGATTCTCGGGGGAGACAGGGGACAGGTGGCGGATCGGAATCCGACCCAGCTCAGGTGCGTACTCGGTAGCCACGACTCGACCGTACCGCCTTCGGGTCGGCAGGAGCGCAGGGTTTCGGCGCGGTCCTCTCTCGCCTACACTGCATCCCCACCTGTTGGCAACGCTTTACGCCCCGGTAACGTCACCGCCTTAGGGTGGATCGGGTGAAGGCGATCAGAAGGTTTACCGTCCGGACCGTGCTCCCCGAGCGACTCGGCATGCTCGAGGAGCTTGCGACCAACCTGCGGCGCTCGTGGCATCAGCCAACCCGCCAGCTCTTTCGCTCGATCGACCCGGAGCTCTGGGAGCTGACCTCGCACGACCCCGTCGCGATGCTCGGCGCCGTCGACTCCGAGCGACTGGAGCAGCTCGCATCCGACGACACCTTCGTCGGGGCGGCCACCGAGCTGCGCGACGAATTGCACACCTACTTGAGCGAACCGCGCTGGTACCAGTCGCTGACGGATGCCCCGGCCTCCATCGCCTACTTCTCGCCCGAGTTCGGCATCGCAGCAGCCCTGCCCCAGTACTCCGGAGGGCTCGGAATCCTCGCCGGTGACCACCTCAAGGCCGCCAGCGACCTCGGCGTGCCCATCATCGGCGTCGGACTCTTCTACCGCGCCGGGTACTTCCGGCAGGCGATCTCCCGCGAGGGGTGGCAACTGGAGTCGTACCCGGTGCTCGACCCGGACGGCCTCCCGCTGAGCGTCCTGCGTAACCCCGACGGCAGTGCCGCTCAGGTGGTGCTCGCTCTCCCCGACGGCGGCGCTCTCTACGCCCGCATCTGGCAGGTCGCGGTCGGTCGCATCACGCTCCTCCTGCTCGACACCGACATCCCCGAGAACAGCGAACAGCTGCGCACCGTCACCGATCGCCTGTACGGCGGCGGTGGCGAACACCGTCTCCTGCAGGAACTGCTCCTCGGTATCGGGGGAGTGCGCGCGATCAAGGTCTACACCGACCTCACGGGTGTCGCGTCGCCCGGGGTCTTCCACACCAACGAAGGTCACGCGGGATTCCTCGGACTGGAGCGCATCTCCGACCTCATCGGTCAGGGCCTCTCGTTTGCCGAGGCGCTGCAGGTTGTGCGAGCCGGAACCGTCTTCACAACGCACACACCCGTACCGGCGGGCATCGACCGTTTCGAGGTACCGCTCATCGAGCGTTACATGAGCACCGACCTTCTGCCCGGCGTTGACGCTGCCGACGTGCTCGCGCTCGGCACCGAAAACTACGAGGGTGGCGACCCGAGCAAGTTCAACATGGCCGTTATGGGGCTGCGCCTGGCTCAGCGAGCCAACGGCGTCTCCCAGCTACACGGCGAAGTGTCCCGCGAGATGTTCGGTGTGCTGTGGCCGGAGTTCGACCCGGAAGACGTGCCCATCACCTCGGTGACCAACGGTGTGCACGCCCCGACCTGGACGGACCCGCTCCTCACCTCCTTTGCCGCCGAGAAGTTCGGAAACCCCGACACCACGTCGGTGGACTGGATGTCCGAGGTCGTGAGTGACGCAGACCTGTGGGCGATCCGTGGTCGCATGCGCGACCAATTGGTGCGGGATGCCCGTCGCCGGGTAAGTCTCGCCTGGCAGGAGCAGAACCCCGGCGTGGGGGACCCTGCGTGGTTCTCCGAACTGCTCGACCCCGAGATCCTCACCATCGGCTTCGCCCGCCGTGTGCCGACCTACAAGCGGCTCACCCTCATGCTCCAGGACCAGGATCGACTTCGTGCGCTCCTGACCCACCCCGAGCGGCCCATCCAGTTGGTGATCGCCGGCAAGTCGCATCCGGCCGACGATGAAGGCAAACGCCTCATTCGGCGGCTCGTCGAGTTCGCGTCGGAGCCGGAGGTGCGCAAGCGCATCGTGTTCCTGCCCAACTACGACATCGGTATGGCCAAAACGCTCTACCCGGGTACCGACGTGTGGTTGAACAACCCGCTGCGCCCACTCGAGGCGTGCGGAACCTCCGGCATGAAAGCCGCGCTCAACGGCTCGCTCAACCTGTCGATCCTCGACGGTTGGTGGGCGGAGTTCTACGACGAGGAAAACGGCTGGGCGATCCCGTCCGCCGACTCGGCAGGGGACGGCGCCGAGCGCGACAAGCTCGAAGCCGAAAGCCTGTACGACCTCATCGAGCACCAGATCGCGCCACGGTTCTACGACCGCAACGCCGACGACGTGCCGACCCGGTGGGTGGAATCGATCCGTCACACCCTCGCGACGTTGTCACCCGAGCTTTCCGCCGACCGCATGGTCAAGGAGTATGTGGAGCGGCTCTACATCCCCGCCGCTCGCGCCGAGCGTGAGATCGAGGCGAAGGGCTACCAGCCCGCGCGTGAGCTTGCCGCCTGGAAGGCACGAGTGACGGATGCGTGGCCCGGTGTTCACGTCGCCCACGTCGAATCCGGGGGAGTCGACTCGGTTCCCCAGCTGGGCGACGAATTGCATTTGCGTGCCACCGTCGATCTTGCGGGGCTAACCCCGGACGACGTTCTCGTGGAGGTCGTGTACGGTCGCGCGCAGGCCAGCGACCGCCTCGTATCCGTGAGCCGTCGAGAGCTGCGGGTCACCGAAGAGAGCGGGTCACCCGCGGTGTTCGCGGGAACGGTGCCGCTCGAGCGGTCGGGCAGCTTCGGATACACGGTTCGGGTGGTGCCGAAGCATCCGCTGCTCGCCTCCGATGCCGAGCTGGGGCTCGTGGCCGTCGCCGTCTAACGCTCCCCGTCGTCATTCTGAGGTAGGGCATTCCGCCCCTTTTCTGCCTCCGAGAGGGGCGGATCGGCCTACCTCAGTTAGTCAGTCGCGGGCGATCGGGGTGACGATGGCGTCGGTAATGCGCACGAGATCGGCGGGGGCGAGCTCGATGTCGAGGCCGCGGCGGCCGCCGCTCACGAAGATCGTGTCGTACAGCTCGGCGGTTTCGTCGAGCACGGTTGTGTGCTTCGTTTTCTGACCAATGGGGCTGATACCGCCCACAACGTAGCCGGTGCGGCGTTCGGCGAGTTTCGGGTCGGCCATCTCGGCGCGTTTGCCGCCCACCGCGGCAGCGAGCGCCTTGAGGTCGAGCTTGCCCGTCACGGGTACGATGCCGACAACGAGGCGCCCGTCGACATCCGCGAGGAGCGTCTTGAAGACCTGCTCAGCGTCGAGGTCGAGAGCCTCGGCTGCCTCGGTGCCGAAGTTGGTGTTGGCCGGATCATGCTCGTAGCTGTGCACCGTGAACGGGATGCCCGCCGCGGTGAGGGCGACGGTGGCGGGGGTACCTGCTGCCATGCCGCCAGGCTACCGGGAGTCGCGCGGGGCTATTCGCAGCGAGTCTCGCCCTCCATGGACACCGATGTGGTGAGAAGCCCTGCCGCTTTGAAATCCTCGGTGATGCGATCGGTCACGAGCATGAACAACAGCTGGTGGTCGGTAACTCCTTGAGCACGGCGTGCCTCAAGATCCTCCGGAGTGTACTGATCGAGGCTCGGCTCGATGCCCGAAGCGTCGTACGCCGCGAGATACGCGGATGCCGCCTCGTCGCCTTCGGCGCGGAGGTAGGCGCGACACGTGACCGTGACCGAGTCGACGGTGAACTCGCGCGTCACAACGAGGTCGAAGTCCGACGGGTCGAGCGGCGGCGGTGTGTACTCGGGCTCTCGCGTGGCTGTGCTGACGGTGACCTCGCCGACGTCGGAGCCCAGGGCGCCGCACCCGCTGAGCAGCGCGACGGCGGCAGCGACGGCGAGAAGTCGTCGAGCAGAGGCCATGTACGGGAGCCTAGCTCAGCATCCGACGCTGCGTTTGCGTGTGCAGTCGGCGTCAACGAGCACGGTGCTCGCGCGGACAACCGTGACCGAGACCGGCGGAGCCACAACGGTCAGCAGGCCCTCGATGGCCGTCCACGTTCCGTCGCCGATGCGGTACTCCGCCGCGAAGTCGACACGGAGACTGACCTCGTAGCGGCCACGGTTCTGGAAGACGTGACTGGTGCCCGTGTGGTCGAACTCGCGAAGCCGAAGGTTCTCCCACGCGTCGCCGCCCGACCGTGTGGTGCGCTGTGTTCCGTCCCCATAGTCCCAGGTCCACCGGGTGGGGGTGAAGCGCACGGTGGCGGGAGCTCCCAGCAACACTCCGTCCACCGTCTGGGGTCGAGCAGACGACACCACGTTGGTCGGAAGGCTCACGACGGCCCACCCGCGCGGCTGGGTGTAGTGCTCGCCCACAGCGGGGCGGAAGTTCGCGATATCAGCGAGCGTGACCGGTGCGATGGATGCCTCGGGTGGGGCGGTCACGGTCCAACACTCGAGTCCCGTCTGACGTTGCATGCACGCGCCTAGGTCTTCGGTGGTGTCCGCGTCGTCAGTGCCGGAGTCTGTCGTCTCGTCGCCGGGGAGGGTGAGCGACGTGTCGAGGGTGACACTGTCGTCGCTGATCGATGCGGAGGTGCAGGCCTCAAGGCGCACATCGAGGTGCCCGCAGCCGCTCAACGACATTGTCGCAATCACGAGCAAGAGTTCGACCACAGGTTGCTCTCCGCGATTCGTAGACCCTCTTCGACTTCGAATCGAACCTCGAGTAGTGCTTCGTTTGGCCTGTCCGTCGGTGTGACGTCAGCGAGGGTTTCCTGCTCAATGACTCGAACCGCGCGAGTGTCATGACAGACGTAGACAACGATCTCGTGTCCGTCAAATGATTGGAGACGGAAGGAAGTCAGGATGGTGGTACCGACCAGTCTTTTCCCGCTTTCGGCAAGGTCTCTGTATCCAGCCTCCTCTCGCGCGAACCATTCTTCGGTTACATAGCTAGTGAGTGCGCTCGGATCGGCTGACGCTCCCGCTGCATCGGCCAAATCTGAGTACTCGCGGTAGACCTTCTCGGCCGCGGCGAGGGCCTCGGCATCCGTCGCGAAGAGGGGCTCCTCGGTCACGGTCGGCTCGGGCGCCGGGGCGTCCGTCACGCGTCCCGGTCCGCAGCCCGACAGGGTTGCGGCGAGAACGGCGAGGGCGAGGGCGGCGAGCAAGCGCATCCGGTGACGCTAGGGGAGCATCAACGATCGTGCGCTGTGCTGTCCACAGGTGCGGAGCGGGCTACTCCCCGTGCGCTCGGAACAACTGCATCGACGCGCCAGAAACCGTCCGAAGAGAGCCGGGGAGGTAATCCACGAGCGGGTCCGCGTGCTCCTCGACCGACGAATCCCACAGCAGCGAGTAGCCGGCGACACCCTCGTGGGCGGGCAGCACAACGTCCACGTCATCCTCGAGTCCGTGAACGATCAAGAGGATGCGGTTGAAGTCCTCGAACTCGGGTGTCGACGCCGCGAGGTACTGGAGGGTGCGCTCCTCGGGGGAATTCCAGTCCTCCTCGTCCATCGCCTCGCCCTGCTTGTTGTACCAGTCCATCTGCGTGGCACTCGGCACCGTCTCGCCCCACTTGCCGTAGCGCACCGGGCGCAGCGCAGGGTTCTCCCGGCGGAACCGGATCAGATCCCGCGCCACCTTCAGCAGATCCTCCTGCCACGGCTCGTGAGACCAGGGCAGCCACGTGAGCTCGCTGTCGTGGCAGTACGCGTTGTTGTTACCACGCTGCGTTCGTCCGAACTCGTCCCCGGCCGTCAGCATCGGAATACCCGCCGACAGCAGGAGTGTGCCGAGGAGGTTGCGCATCGCCTTGCGGCGCGAGTCGATGATCGCGGCATCCGTCGTCGGACCCTCGACACCGTGGTTGAACGAATGATTGTTGTCGGTGCCGTCGCGGTTGTTCTCACCGTTGCCCATGTTGTGCTTCTGGTTGTAGGCGGTGAGATCGGCCATCGTGAATCCGTCGTGAGCGGTGATGAAGTTCACGGATGCCACGGGCCCGCGCTCTTCGGCGAACACGTGTGCGGACCCGGCGAGACGGCGCGCTAGTGACCCGATGCCGTTCGGCGCCACCCCGTTGGAACGTGCTGCACCCACATCGGTGAGCCAGAAGTCGCGCATCCTGTCGCGGTATCCGTCGTTCCATTCGCTCCAACCGCGGCCGGTGTCGCCGACCCCGGGGAAGTTGCCGACCTGCCAGCCGCCCATACCCACATCCCATGGTTCGGCGATGATCTTGGCGCTCTGGAGTTCTGGGTCGTCGCGGATGGCGAGCAGCAGCGGGTGGTCGGGCTGGAATTCGTGGTTCGCGTCACGCCCGAGCTCGGCGGCGAGATCGAAGCGGAAGCCGTCCACCTGAAGGTCGTTCGCCCAGTACCGGAGCGAGTCGAGGATGAGCCGCTGAACGGCGGGCGTCGCGGTGTTGACCGAGTTGCCGCATCCTGTCGTGTCCACGTAGTCGCCGTCGGCGGTCTGCCGGTAGTAGTTGCGGTTGTCGATCCCGCGGAATGAGCTCGTCGGGCCTTTGGGCCCCTCCTCGGCGGTGTGGTTGTAGACAACATCGAGCACGACTTCGAGGCCCGCTTCGTGGAGGAGCTTGACCATTCCCTTAAACTCGCGCAATACCGCGCCCGTGCCGCCCGTCTGAGCTGCTTTGCTCGCGTAGGCGGCGTGCGGGGTGAAGAAGTTGAGGGTGTTGTAGCCCCAGTAGTTGATGAGGCCCTGTTTGATGAGGCGCTGTTCGCTCACGAACGCGTGTATGGGGAGCAACTCGACCGTTGTGACGCCGAGGTCCTTCAGGTAGGCGATCGTCGACGGGTGCGCGAGTCCCGCATACGTGCCTCGCAGGTCCTCCGGCACGTCAGGGTTGAGCTTCGAGATTCCCTTCGCGTGTGCCTCGTAGAGCACCGTGTGGTCCATGGGGATGCGCGGTTTGGTCGAAGAACCCCAGTCGAAGGTGTCCTCCTCCTGCACATAACCGCGCCACTCCCCGTTTGCTGCGCGTGCGAGGCCCCGCGCGTACGGGTCGATGAGGTGGGCGGCCGGGTCGAACGAATGTCCGGGACCGTTCGGGCCGTCGACACGGATCGAATACTGGATGCCCGGGCGAAGGAACTTGGTCGTGACAGACCACACATCCCCCGTGCGTGTCATGGGGAGAGTCTTCGCGACCCAGCTGCTGTCCTTCTCGTCGAAGATGCACAGCTCCATCGCGGACGCGTTCGCGGACCACACCCGCAGTTGCCCGCCACGCGACGTCAGCCGTACACCGAGGTCAGAGAGGGATTCGGGCATGCGATCTAGAGTAATGAACCGTGGCGATCTATCTTGACCACGCGGCGACCACCCCCATGACCCCCGAGGTCTTGGGTGAGTTCACGCGAGCGCTCGCCGTCGCAGGCAACCCCTCGTCGATCCACTCGCAGGGGCAGGCGGCGCGTCGCATGCTCGAGGAGGCGCGGCTGGCCGTGGCCGACGCGGTGGGTGCGGAGACGGTCGAGGTCACCTTCACGTCGGGCGGAACCGAGTCGATCAACCTCGCCCTCAAAGGACTGTTCTGGGCTCGCGAGGGCAACCGGGTGCTTTCCACTCGTGCCGAACATCACGCGACCATCGATTCCCTCGAATGGTTGGAGTCTCACGAGGGCGCCGTCATCGAGTGGATACCTGGCGACGATGCCGGCCGTATCGATCTCGATGCGCTCGCCGCGGCCCTCAGTCCGGATGTCGCGTTTGTCACCACGCTTCTCGCCAACAACGAGGTCGGCACCATCCAACCCGTGCGGGAGATCGTCGAGTTGGCGTCGGCACACGGAGTGCCCGTGCACGTCGACGCCGTGTCGGCGTTCGGCTCCGTTCCGATCGACTTCGCCGCGCTCGGGGCCGCCGCGATGAGCGTCTCCGCCCACAAGGTGGGGGGACCGGTGGGTGTGGGTGCGCTCGTACTGGGGCGCGGGGCATCCGTGACTCCCTTGCTCCATGGCGGAAACCAGCAACGGGCCCGCTCCGGGACGATGGATGCCGCGGGCGCTCACGCCTTCGGTGTTGCGGCCACCGCGGCCACACGCGACCTGGCGCACCTGCCGCAACTCGCCGCCCTGCGCGACCGTCTTGTCGCAGGCGTGCAGTCAGGCGTTCCCACCGCGGTACTGCGAGGTGACCCCGTGGACAGGCTCCCGGGGAACGCGCACTTCACGTTCCCCGGTTGCGAGGGTGATTCGTTGCTGTTCCTCCTCGATGCGGCGGGATTCAGCGTCTCAACGGGGTCGGCATGCCAAGCGGGGGTGCCCGAGGCATCCCATGTCCTGCTCGCGATGGGCTTGAGCGAGGCGGATGCCCGTGGTGCCCTGCGTTTCACGCTCGGGCACACCACCACGGCCGACGAGGTCGACGCTCTCGTTGCGGTCCTGCCGGGCGTGGTCGAGCGCGCTCACGCAGCGGGCCTCTCGTAACGCGAGCAGAAACGAAGAAGCGACCGCTGCGTTGCCAGTTCTACAGTGAATCGCACGGTGCGAGGGCCGCACCAGATCAAGGAACGACGATGGCGAAAAACGACGGACTGTCTGAGGCGGAACGCGAAGCGGTTAAGGAGCGCGCGAAGGAGCTGCGTGCCCAGGCGAAGGCGGGGAAGAACCGCGAGGCCGGCACCAAGGCCGTCCGCGAGGCGATCGACGCGCTCGGCGATAGCGACAAGGCACTCGCTGAGGGTTTCTTCGAGGTGGTGGGCGAAGTCGCACCCGACCTTGTGCCCAAGACCTACTACGGCATGCCGGGGTTCGCGAACGATGCAGGCAAAATCGTGGTCTTCATGCAGCCCGCCGGAAAGTTCGGTACCCGATACTCGACGATCGGATTCGAGGATCGCGCCAACCTCGACGACGGAGACGTGTGGCCGACGGCATTCGCGGTGACCGCGTGGACGCCCGCCGTGAAGAAGAAGTTCGCCGACCTCGTGACGAAGGCGGTCAGCTGAGCGGCGGGCCCACCCCGTCGAATTGACAACGTCTGCCGCCGCCCTGAGGATGAGTCGAATCGGGTTCAACAAGGAGAGGCGACGATGCTCAAGGCCGTCATGTCGGTAGGGATTGTGGCGGTCTTCATCGCAGCGGGTGCTTCAGCTCCCGCCGCGGCGTATCCGACAGCAAGTGTGTCGGGAACGATCACCGGCCCTGTCAGCTCTGGTGGGAGTACCCAGATCAAGGGCATTCGGGATGTGCTCGTCGACCTCATACCGCTCCGCGATGCTCTCGCAGCCCCGTACGCTGGCGGCCTGTTCCAGACATACACCGCGGCAGACGGCAGCTACGTCGTCAACAACGTGCCCGAAGGTCAGTACCGCGTTTTTATCGATCCGGCAGGTGCGAGCAGCGCTAATCCGTACGCCCGCACCTGGTGGGGAGGCTCCGCCCACGAGCGCGATGGCGCAATTCTCACGGTGGGGACCGGGTCGATCACCGGTATCGATGTAGAGGTCGCTCTGGGAGCCATCGTTCAGGGCTCAGTCACGTTCGAAGGTGCCGCCTCAAGCTACATCAACGTTCACGCGCTCCTCATCGACCCGGTAACAGGTCGTCCCGAGTACCGCGGCCAATCATTCACTCAAACTACGGGCGGCGCCTTCGTAATGCGGGGGCTTCCTCCTGGACGTCACCTCATCCGGTTCATCGACGGTCGTGTCAGCAACCGCAGCATTGCCTCGGAGTACTTCGACGGTGCGTCGGCGATCGAGGACTCGACGGTGATCACCGTGTCGGGAGCAGAGACCGTCTCGGATGTTGACGCCCACATGCGGTCAGCGCCCGGAGGGTATGAGGAGATTTCCCGCATCCACGGGGCCAACCGCTTCGATGTGAGCGCAGAAATTGCGGATCGCTATGACCCAACCGAGACCGATGTCGCGTTCGTGGTGAATGGCACGAATTTTCCCGACGCTTTGAGCGCCGGTCCCGCCGCCGCGATAAACGGCGCACCCGTGCTGCTGGTCCGATCGGACAGCATGGTCGATTCGGTTAGAGCCGTCCTGGAGCAACTCAGCCTCGACAAGATCTACGTCATCGGCGGACCGGTCAGTGTGTCTCCAGCACTCATGGAGGAGCTTTCGGAGATTGCTCCTGTCGAACGCATCGTTGGCGCTGACCGATATGCGGTCTCCAGGAACGTCGCCGCGAGGTTTTGGCCGCAGAGCGAAGGCGCGTACATTGCCACGGGCAAAAACTTCCCTGATGCGCTCTCTGCCGGCCCAGCGGCAGCACTCGCGGGTTACCCGATCCTCCTCGAGGACGGGACCGCCTCGACGGTGTCCCCGGGCACGAAGTCGACAATCCAGAGCCTTAGCGTGCGGCGCGTCATGATCGCTGGCGGGCCTTCCAGCTTCTCTCCGAGCTTGGAGACGTCCCTTACCGTCTCCGCCGGTGTGCCCGAAGTGCACCGCTGGTCGGGAGCAAACCGATACACCGCGTCCGTCGACGTCAACCGCGTGTTCCGGGCGACCGACACCGTCTACTTCGCCTCGGGCGTTACTTTCCCGGACGCACTAGCTGGCGCCGCCCTCGCAGGCAAGACGGGCGCGCCACTGTATCTAGTGCAGACGAACTGCGTACCAGAGGAGGCGCTCTATGCGTCGTCGGGCATGGGCGTGGGCAAAATCGTGGTGTTGGGCGGCGAGGCAACCCTGAGTGGGAACGTCTCGTCTCTCCTTACCTGCTGATGAGGCAGCGCACCGTACCTACACTGGAACCGTGAAGGTTCTCGCGGCGATGAGTGGTGGAGTGGACTCCGCCGTTGCTGCTGCGCGCGCCGTCGACGCCGGCCACGAGGTAGTCGGGGTGCACCTCGCGCTCAGCAGGCAGCCGGGCACTCTCCGCACCGGTGCCAGGGGCTGTTGCACGATCGAGGACTCGATGGATGCACAGCGTGTCGCCGGGCAGCTCGGCATCCCGTACTACGTGTGGGACTTCTCTGAGCGTTTCAAAGCCGACGTCGTCGACGACTTCATCGCCGAGTACACGGCCGGCCGCACCCCCAACCCGTGTATGCGCTGCAATGAGCGCATCAAATTCGCCGCCCTTCTCGACAAGGCGATCGCGCTCGGGTTCGACGCGGTGGCCACGGGGCACTATGCGACGATCAGCACGGATGCCGCGGGCAATCGTGAACTCCACCGCGCTGCATCCTGGGCCAAAGACCAGTCCTACGTGCTGGGTGTGCTCACGGCGGAGCAACTCGCCCACGCGATGTTCCCGCTCGGGGCGACCCCCAGCAAGGCAGAGGTGCGGGCGGAAGCGGCCGAGCGCGGCTTCCTGCTGCACGCCAAGCCCGACTCACACGACATCTGCTTCATCCCCGACGGCGACACTCGCGGATGGCTCGCGGACAAGGTCGGCGCAGAACCAGGGGCGATCCTCGATCGCAGCGGCGCCGTGCTCGGCACACACGAGGGCGCGGCGGCGTTCACCGTCGGCCAGCGCAAGGGGCTGAATATCGGATTCCCGGCGGATGACGGAAAGCCGCGGTTTGTTCTCGAGGTGCGCCCCAAGACCAATGAGGTTGTGGTCGGGCCCCGCGAAGCTCTCGCAATCGCCGAGATCGCCGGGGAGCGGTACTCCTGGGCGGGACTGGCACCCACGGAGGTTGAGTTCGCGTGCGAGGTGCAGATCCGCGCCCACGCCGATCCGGTGCCGGCCACTGCTCGGGTCCTCGATGGCGAAGTTGTCGTCACACCCGATGAGCCACTCGACGGTGTCGCACCCGGACAGACCGCCGTCATCTACGTCGGAACCCGTGTGCTCGGGCAGTTCACGATCGACCGCACTGTCTCGGCGGTGCCGGTAGCAGCGGGCGCCTGAGGCGCACAAGTCCTCTCGCGCGTCGGCGGCCCGTTCTAGGCTGACAGCGTGGCAGATGAGCGCGCGACATCCTCGCAGACCGTAGTTCAGCACGCAGACCCCGAACTGACCGAGGCTCGGGCCGAAGTCCAGGCCCTCACCACGCGCATCCTCGAGCTACGCGACGCGTACTACGAGCGCGACGAGGTGCTCGTCAGCGACGCAGAGTATGACGCGATGATGCACCGCCTCGAGGAACTCGAGCGCGAGCATCCGGAGCTCCAGGGTCAGGACAGCCCCACTCAGACTGTCGGTGGACGGGCGGCGAAGCTCTTCGACCCGGTGCGGCACGCGGAGCGGATGCTGAGCCTCGACAACGTCTTCAGCATCGACGAATTCACGGCGTGGGCCGCCAAGGTGGAGCGGGACGCAGGCCGGCGCGTCGACTACCTGTGCGAACTCAAGATCGACGGACTCGCGATCAACCTGCGCTACGAGAACGGGCGTCTCACGAGCGCGGCCACCCGCGGCGACGGGGTCGTGGGGGAGGACGTCACCGAGAACATCCAGTACATCCCGGGTATCCCCGCGCGGCTGTCGGGCACCGGGCATCCGCCGCTCGTCGAAGTGCGCGGCGAGATCTTTTTCCCCGTCGAATCATTCGAAGAGCTCAACGCCGAGCAGGCGGCATCGGGGGAGCGTGTGTTCGCGAACCCGCGCAACGCAGCATCCGGTTCACTGCGTCAGAAGGCCGAGAAGAAGTCGGCGGCGGCCCTCGATCTCATGCACCGCAGGCTGTCGAGGCTCCGGATGCTCGTCCACGGCATCGGGGCATGGCCGAACCCGCCCGTCGCCAGCCAGAGCGAGGTGTACGCACTCCTCGCCGGCTGGGGACTTCCGACGAGCTCGCACTTCTCCGTGCGCCCGACAGCCGAGGGTGCTGCGGAGTTCATCGAGTACTACGGGGCACATCGCGACAGCGTTGAGCACGAGATCGACGGCATCGTCATCAAGGTTGATGAACTCGCACTGCACGAAGAACTCGGGGCAACCTCGCGCGCACCGCGATGGGCGATCGCGTACAAGTACCCACCGGAGCAGGTCAACACGAAGCTGCTCGACATCGTTGTCTCGGTCGGGCGCACCGGGCGAGCAACGCCGTTCGCCGTCATGGAGCCGGCGCGCGTCGCCGGTTCGGTGGTGCGCCAAGCGACCCTCCACAATCAGGACGTCGTCAAGGCCAAGGGTGTACTCATCGGAGACACCGTTGTGCTGCGCAAGGCGGGCGACGTCATCCCCGAGGTGCTCGGGCCGGTCGTCGAACTGCGTGACGGCACGGAGCGCGAGTTCGTCATGCCGACCCTCTGCCCGGAGTGTGGAACCCCGCTCGCCCCGGCGAAGGAAGGCGACATCGACCTTCGGTGCCCCAACACGAGGGCGTGCCCGGCACAGGTTCGCGGTCGTGTCGAGCATGTCGGCAGCAGGGGCGCGCTCGACATCGAGGGACTCGGTGAGGTGAGTGCGGCCGCCCTCACGCAACCCCGAGTGCCCGCAACGCCGCCCCTGGAGACCGAAGCCGGACTGTTCTCGCTCACGCTCGAGGACCTCTTCCCCATCGAGGTCGTGGTGCGGGATGCCGAGACCGGGCTGCCACGCCTCCTCGAGAACGGCGAACCCGACCTCCGGACCCCCTTCCGCAAACAGCGCAAGGTCAGCGGAAAGGATGCCGACCCCGCGTACGACCCAGACGGTCCGTTCTTCGGGGACGCCGGGGCGGTGCCCTCCGCACAGGCAGTCCAGCTCATCGAGAACATCGAGCTGGCCAAAACCAAGGAACTGTGGCGCTTCCTCGTGGCGCTATCGATCCGTCACGTCGGGCCGGTTGCGGCTCGGGCACTGGCAGGCTACTTCGGTTCGCTCGGAGCCATCCGTGCCGCATCCCGCGACGAGTTGGCCGCCGTCGAGGGAGTAGGCCCGATCATTGCGGATGCCCTCATCGACTGGTTCGCCGTCGACTGGCACCGCGACATCCTCGAAGCGTGGGAGGCCGCGGGAGTGCAGTTCGCGACCCCCGGGCATCCGGGGCCGGGAGCCGCTGCATCCGTCGACGGCCCGCTCGCCGGGTTGACGGTGGTAGCCACGGGCACACTCGAGGGCTTCACTCGCGAGGGTGCCACCGAGGCGATCATCGCGGCGGGCGGCAAAGCGGCCTCGAGCGTCAGCAAGAAGACAGACTTCGTGGCTGCCGGGCCCGGGGCAGGGTCCAAGCTCACCAAAGCTGAGCAGCTAGGGGTGCGAATTATTGACGCAGAGCAGTTTGCAAAACTGCTGGTCGGAGGGCCCGAAGCGCTCGATTAGCGCCCTTTGGCAGCGCTCCCACAACGGTATCCGTCGCGCGCTACCGCCGAGCCGCGAGTGTTTTCACGCTGGTAACAATTTCGTCCCCCGAGTGAGACTGCCAATCCCCTAGCATGAGGGGTAGTCACGCATCCGAGTTTTTCACTCGCAAGGGGGATGCGTGGCCGAAGGCGAGGGGACTAGCCTGCGGTGCTGTTTCGGCTGGCAGCAATACTGACGACCTCGGTGGCAATCGTCACCGGGGCCCTTGTGATGCCCACAAACTCGCCCGCAGCGGCTGCAAGCGCACCCAGCCCGCGCTCCGTCATACCGTCCCCGTACATCGGCCCCGAACCGGGCGCCAGCGCAGACCTTCAGGGGTCTCGCTTGCTCCAAGAACTCTCCCTCCTCTCTGTACCCCGAATCGATGAGTTCCTCACCGCGAACCCCGGTGCGGTAGACAACCTCATCGAACAGCCGCCCCCGGCGCAGGACGTTTCGCTGTGGTGGAACGCCATGGACTTCGACCACCGCAGTGCCGTGGTGGGTGCCAGCCCGCAACTCGTCGGCAACCTCGAAGGTGTTCCCTATCCCACCCGGGACCTCGCCAATCGTGCCCTGTTGGCGGACACGATCTTCGACCTCAACGCCCTCATCGCAAACCCCGACGTGGGACGCACCGCAGTCGACGCGGCACGGCGCCAACTCGTCATGCTGGACTCGATTTCCTCCGCGCTCGTGAACCCGGCCCGCAGCCTCAACCGAACCCTTCTGAGCCTCGACGTCAACGGACAGGGACGAGCCGCCATCGTCATCGGGGACCTCCACACCGCCGACTACGTCAGCTACCTGGTCCCCGGCATGTTCTTCACCATCGAGAACCAGATGGTCGACTGGACCAAAGCGGCCGAAGACCTGTACTCCGAACAACTCACGTGGCTCGCTCGCCTCGGCGAAACCAACGCGAAAGTCGCCACCGTGGCGTGGATCGGATACCCCACCCCGAACCTCACCAACGTGGGCGGCATCGGAAACGCCGAAATCGGCCGGGACACACTCGCCCGCGCCATCGAAGGCATCCAGACCCTTCGCGGCAAAGACCAGCCGTACCTTTCCGTTATCGCCCACTCGTACGGGTCCACGGCCGCCCTCCTCGCACTCACCGAGTACGACTTCGAGATCGACGCCCTCGCAATGGTCGGGTCACCCGGAAGCCCCGCTCGCTCCGTCGACGAGTTGCACGTGCGCGACGGCAACGTGTGGGTGGGTGAAGCTCCGTGGGATCCCATCCCCAACAGTGCGTACTTCGGGAGTGACCCGGGGTCACCCGACTACGGCGCGCACGCGATGAGTGTGTCGGGTGGGGCGGACCCGGTGACGAAGAGGGCGTTGCTCGGATCATCCGGTCACAACGAGTACTTCACCTACGGCACCGAGAGCATGCGAAACTTCGCGCTCATCGCCATCGGCCGGTCAGGCCTCGTCACCACACCCGATGCTCCCGCCGTGGTCACGGCCGAGGCCTCCCACTGACCGTAGACTTGTGCGGTGTCCGAGATAACACCCCAGACCGTAACCCATCTCGCCGGCCTCGCACGGATCGCCCTCACGGAGGAGGAGATCCAGAAGTTGACCGGTGAACTCGGTGCCATCGTCGACAATGTCGCGAAGGTGAGCGAGGTCGCAACGCCGGATGTTCCGGCCACGAGTCACCCCATCCCACTCGCCAACGTCTTCCGACCCGACGTGCCCGGTGTGACGCTCACCACCGAGGAAGCCCTCGCTGGAGCTCCCGAGCACGACGGCAGTCGCTTCATCGTCAGCGCAATCCTGGGGGAAGAGCAGTGAGCCTCATCCACGAGTCGGCAGCGTCGCTGTCGGCCAAACTCAACGCTGGCGAGGTCTCGTCCGTCGAGGTCACCCAGGCGCACCTGGACCGCATTGCAGCGGTCGACGGCGATGTGCATGCCTTCCTTCACGTCTCCGAGACAGCACTCGCGGATGCTGCCGCCATCGATGAGCGCCGAGCATCCGGTGAGTCGCTGCCCGAACTCGCCGGTGTTCCCGTGGCGATCAAAGACGTGCTGTGCACCATCGGCATGCCGTCGACGGCCGGCTCGAAGATTCTCGAAGGATGGGTGCCGCCGTACGACGCGACCACCGTCGCGAAGATGAAGTCCGCCGGCCTCATTGCGCTCGGCAAAACGAACATGGACGAGTTCGCCATGGGTTCCTCCACGGAGCACTCGGCCTACGGTCCGACCCGAAACCCGTGGGACCTGGGACGCATTCCGGGTGGTTCGGGTGGTGGCTCGGCCGCCGCAGTCGCCGCTTTCGAGGCGCCCTTCGCGCTCGGCTCCGACACGGGGGGCTCGATTCGTCAGCCCGCCGCCGTGACCGGCTCGGTGGGTGTGAAGCCCACCTACGGTGGTGTCTCTCGGTATGGCGCGATCGCTCTCGCCTCGTCGCTGGACCAGGTGGGCCCGGTCTCGCGTTCGGTGCTCGACGCTGCGCTGCTGCACGACGTCATCGGTGGACATGACCCTCGCGATTCCACGTCGCTCACGGATGCCTGGCCGTCGTTCGCGGCGGTGGCGCGTGAGGGCGCCGCAGGTGACTCGCTCAAGGGTTTGCGCGTCGGTGTTGTGAAGGAGCTGGACAGCCCGGGGTTCCAGCCCGGTGTGTCGCAGCGGTTCCACGAGGCGCTCGAGCTGCTGACCGCCAACGGCGCAGAGATTGTGGAGGTCAGCGCACCCCACTTCGAGTACGCGGTGGCCGCCTACTACGTAATCCTTCCGGCCGAGGCATCCAGCAACCTGGCCAAGTTCGATTCGGTGCGTTTCGGTATGCGTGCCAAGGTTCAGGGAACCGTCGAGGACGTCATGGCGGCGACGCGTGAGGCGGGCTTCGGGCCCGAGGTGAAGCGCCGCATCATCCTCGGTACGTATGCACTGTCGGCTGGCTACTACGACGCGTACTACGGCAGCGCCCAGAAGGTGCGCACGCTCATTCAGCGTGACTTCTCGGCGGCCTTCGAGAAGGCGGACGTGCTGGTGTCGCCGTCGGCGCCGACAACCGCGTTCGAGTTGGGCGCCAAGCTCGAGGATCCGCTCGCGATGTACCTCAACGACGTGACGACGATCCCCGCGAACCTTGCGGGTGTTCCGGGTATGAGCCTTCCGATCGGTTTGGCTCCGGAGGATGGTCTGCCGGTCGGGTTCCAGATCATGGCGCCGGCCCGCGAGGATGCCCGGCTGTACCGTGTCGGTGCTGCGCTGGAAGCCCTTCTCGAGGAGGGCTGGGGCGGACAGTTGCTCGCCCAGGCACCGAAGCTGGGCTAACTGTCTTCTTGCGCCCGCGAGCGGAAGGCGAGCTGGTTCATCCGGTTTCCGCAGCGTATGCTGCAGAACCGCTTAGATCCGTTGCGGGACAGGTCGAGCAGTAGGCCGGTGCAGTCGTCGGCGTCGCACACGCGCATGCGGTGTGTTTCGTCGGAGCGAATCATGTCGGCGAGGGCGAGCGCTGCTTCGACCCTGATACGTTCTGCCAGTGGCGCATCGTTCGAGGTGGCGTGCAAATGCCAATCGAAGTGGTCGTGTCGCATCAGGTACGGCATGGCGCGAGCTTCGGCGAGCATGACGTTGATGCGTTCGGCGGCGTCATCTCTGTCGAGACTCCAGATTTCTCGCAGGAGGTCGCGGGTTTGCTGCACCTCGCGGAGTTCCGTCTCGTCCCCGTCGACTCGGCCGGAGTAGGTGTGCTCGACGAGGAGTGCGCCTAGTTGCTCGACCGTGCCGAGCTCGTCGTCTCCGCTTCTGGACGCGCTCGGATGCGTGTTTCCGAGGGCAACGATGAACTCCAGGGTGTCTTCGCTGTCAGGGGCAAAATGCAATTTGACTCCTTATTTGCGCCAGGTCTACTGTCAGGAGCGTAATCCATTTAGTTCCTTATGCAGGCTCCCGCGGTTTTTCGCTGGGAGTTGCACGATCGGAGTCCTTGTGAGCGTCGCGACCACGTCTACGTCCCGCGGGCTGCTGTTTGGCGTGCTCGCATCGTTGGCGTTTTCGACGTCGGGCGCGTTCATCAAGCCACTCCTGGAGTCGGGTTGGTCGCCGGCGGCGGCGGTGACGCTTCGTGCGGGCATCGCGGCCGTGGTGCTGCTCCCGATTGCCGTGGTTTCTCTTCGTGGTCGTTGGGCCGCGCTGTGGCGTGCCCGTTGGCGGGTGCTCGGTATGGGCCTGATTGGTGTCGCCGGAACGCAGCTCGTTTACTTCGCGTCACTGCAGCGCATCCCCGTGAGTACTGCCCTCCTGATCGAGTACCTGGCCCCTCTCCTTCTGGTGGGTTATGTCTGGGTAACGACTCGTCGTGCTCCGCGCGCTGTTGTGATCATCGGCTCGGTGGTCGCGATCCTCGGACTGGTGCTGGTGATCGGCCCGGGTGCGCTGGGTGCCGCCGTGGACGGTCTCGGTCTCTTCTTCGCTGCCCTCGCCGCGGTGGGCTGCGCGATCTACTACGTCATCGCCGCTCGCCCGAGTGACGGTTTGCCGCCGGTCGCGTTCGCCGCGTCCGGCCTGCTCCTGGGCTCGGTGGTGCTGGGCGTTGTGGGTGCGGTCGGCCTGGTGCCGTTCGAGTTCGCATCCAACTCGGTGGCGCTGTTCGGTGCCGAGGTGGCGTGGTGGGTGCCCCTGGTGATCGTGGCGGTTATCGGTACGGCCTTCGCGTACGTGTCGAGCATTGCCGCCTCCGAGATGCTGGGTTCGCGCCTCATGTCGTTTGTCGGGTTGCTTGAGGTGGTTTTCGCGTCGATCCTCGCGTGGATCCTCCTCGGCGAGGCGCTGACCCTTCTGCAGCTGTTGGGTGGCGCCGCGATCCTTGCGGGTATCGCTCTGGTGCGTTCCGAGAAGCAGGCGGATGCCCCGCTCGAGCCCGGCTCGGTCGACGAGCTCGCGACCGGCCAGATTGCCGTGATTTCTCCCGGCCCCGCGCCCGCGCTTGCCCGGGACACGATTGCCGACGGCGACCCAGCTGCCACGGTATTGACCGCTCCGGGTGCTACGAAGCCGTAGCTCTCGCAGCAGAGACCACCTTGGCTGGGGCGAAGCGCTACCTCCCGCGGTGCGAGCGTTCGGCGCGGAAAAGCCGTAGCCCGTTGCCCCCTCACCGCCCAGCCTGACTCATGAGTCGTCGCGCTGCCGGGCTCTTGGTCTGGGCGGCTCGAGGGGTGCGTGTCGGGTCGATTGATGCCGGTGGCACTATCGCGTAGCGGTTGCCGTATCGCACGACTGTCCAGTGATTGTTGTGCACGAGCATGTGGTGATGTCGGCACAGCAGAACTCCGTCGGCGATATCCGTTCTGCCGTCTCGCGACCACTCCACGATGTGATGTGCTTCGCACCACGAGGGTGGTCGGTCACACCCCGGCCAAATGCATCCGCCGTCCCTGGCGGCGAGGGCGATTCGTTGTCGTCGATTGAAGAGGCGAAGCTCCCGTCCGAGGTTGATCACCTGACCGTCATCCATGAGGATCGGCACCGCTCCCGACTCGCACACGTGACGCTCGGCGGTGGCGACGCTCAGGGCCTCACTCTCGCCTTCGATGAAAGCCATTCCGGTGTGCTGGTCGAGGTCTGCTTTAGTCACGAGCACCTGCACGGCGGGCTTGCGGGCCCCGATGAAGGTGGAGACGTCGGCCTGAGTTCCGAGTTCGAGGAGCACGAGGAACGTGTCGAGCGCGATCTGCTCGGTCGTGCGTGTGTCGTCGATGAGCGCATCCGCCTGCGCGATCGAGGTGGGGTCGACAAATCGCGGGCCACCGCGCCGCGGGGAGGTGGCGGCGTCGTACACGGCCTTCAGGCGGGCCGTCGACTCCGGGTCGAGGAGCCCGTCGAGCCTCGTCATGCCGTCGGCACGAGGAATCAGGTGCAGGTAGCGCTTCGACCGCAGCAGTTCCTCGCGCTCGGCGACATGCTCAAGGTCGAGCGACGCGCGGAGTTCACGCGCGCGGGCGCCGAGCCTCTCCACCGTCAGCTCTCGCGCCTCGCGCAACAGCTGGTCGGCGGCCGCGGTGAGGGCGACAACGGTGACGCCCGAGCCGGCGGATCCAAGGCCCGTGCGGATCGCGTCTGCCGCGTCGAGCGAGAGGGAACCGGCGGCCACAGCGGATGCGACACCTCGCAGCCACGGGTCGACGGGGGCCGCGGCATCCGTCAGCCCTGTCACGAGGGTGCCCACCCGGATCTGGGTGCGCGCATCTTTTTTGGAGACGCCGGCGACGCGTTGGATGAGGTGTTCCGGTGTGCGGGCGCCGAGCCGTTGCGCGAGGCCGTCGTAGCCCAGGTCGGGGCGGGATCGGTTGGCGATCTCCGCGGAAACGAGCGAGTCCGCAGCATCCAGTCGGCGACGAATCTCGGCGAGCTCGCGCTTGGCGGACAGCAGGCCCGCATCGTTCAGGCCCGCAGGGGAGGGTGGTGTGAACGCGACCGACAGGTCTGCCAGTTCGGCATACGAGGCGGTCGTTGAGGTCATGCATCCATTCTCCCAACCTTCGAACTCATGTTCTAGAGGCGGCGGCCAATCTTGGGAGAAGTTCTCTCCACACCCAACAACGCGGAGAAGACGCTACCGTCGAACCATGACCCCGCAGGAGCTCGAGAACCTCGCGCACCTGCGGCGCGCCCGCGACCTCATCGATCGCGACTACGCCCGCCCGCTCGACGTGCCCATGATGGCCGCGGCGGCCCTCATGTCGCCCGCCCACTTCGCGCGCCAATTCAAACTCGCGTACGGCGAGACCCCCTACGCCTATCTCATGACCCGCCGGATCGAGCGCGCGATGGCTCTTCTCCGCGACGGGACGACTGTCACCGACGCGTGTATGGCGGTCGGCTGTACGAGCCTCGGCTCCTTCAGCAGCAGGTTCACCGAGATCGTGGGGGAGACCCCCAGCGAGTATCGCGCGCGAGACCACGGCGACCTCGACGCGCTCCCGACCTGCATGACCAAGTCCCAGACGCGCCCCCAGCGAATCAGCAACCGACGGAGCAGGATTCGAGAAGCGGTCGGCACCCCGGCGGCGTAACTTCGGTGCATGACCATTTCGCTGCAGTACGTGAATGTAACCGTGACCGATGTCGAAGCATCCATCCCGTTCTATGAGGCGTTGGGTCTCGAGATTGTGTTGGATGTTCCGTACGGCGAGTGGCGCTGGTTGACCTTTGGCAGCCCCGACCAGCCGGGCGTCGGTGTCACCCTGTCGGTGCCGCACGCTGGGCGTTCGCAGGAGAACGGGGATGCCCTGCTGGAGCTGCTCGTCAAAGGTGAGCTGCCGGCTCTCGTGTTTGTGACGGATGACCTGGATGCCACGTTCGAGCGTGTGCGCGCGACCGGCGCCGAGGTGCTGCAGGAGCCGATCGATCAGGGCTACGCGAGGGACTGCGCGTTCCGTGACCCGTCCGGCAACATGGTGCGCATCTCGGCTGGGTGACGGGGGGACGTCGCTCAGCGCCGCCCCGCGCGCTGAGGTTTGCGGCCAGCGCGAGTGTTGAAACCTCAGCGCGCGCGGCAACGTCCAGCGCGAGCTCGCGGTCGGACTACGTCCGCGTGTTGTCGAGCCAGCGCCCAGTCGGCCCGGTGTTCGTACGTTGCGGAGGATGCCACGCAGCAGCGGCCGCAGCATCCGCTCGTTCCACGGCGCGCCATCCTCCGCAACGTAAAAGGGGGAGCGGGACCGCACGTGCCGCGTCGCCGCCGCGACCCGCTCCCGGTGGCCGCCCGCGGTACTTTGCGCAACCCGCGGCAGCTCCCGAGCACCGCGCAATGCGCAAACGACCGCGCAGGCGTCCCCGCGCCCTCGCACCGAGACGGCGCGCTGGCGTCGTGGCGCAGGGATGGGCTGCGCTCCCAGCTCCAGCGGGCACACCTAGAATCGTCTGGTGGCTAAAGCTGACCTGATGGACTACGACAAGGCCCTCGAACTCTTTGAGCCGGTGCTCGGCTTCGAGGTGCACGTCGAGTTGAACACCCAGACGAAGATGTTCTCGGATGCTCCGAACCCTGCGGCCGCGGGCGGCACGCACAGTGAGCAGCCCAACACGATGATCACCCCGGTGGATCTGGGTCTGCCGGGCAGCCTGCCCGTCGTGAATGAGGAGGCGATCAAGTCATCCATTCGCCTGGGCCTCGCCCTCGGCTGCAGCATCGCCCCGTCGAGCCGTTTCGCGCGCAAGAACTACTTCTACCCGGACCTGGCGAAGAACTACCAGATCAGCCAGTACGACGAGCCGATCGCCTTCGAGGGTGAGGTGGAGATTGAGCTGGCGGATGGCCGCATCATCCGGGTGCCGATCGAGCGTGCGCACATGGAGGAGGATGCCGGCAAGCTCACCCACGTGGGTGGTGCAACGGGTCGCATCCAGGGTGCCGAGTATTCGCTGGTCGACTACAACCGCGCGGGTGTTCCGCTCGTGGAGATCGTCACGAAGATGATCGTGGGCGCCGAGTCGGATGCCCCCGAGGTGGGTAAGGCGTATGTGGCGGCGATTCGCGACATCGTGATCGCCCTCGGCATCTCGGAAGCGCGCATGGAGCGCGGCAACCTCCGCTGTGACGCGAACGTGTCGCTGAAGCGCCGCGGCACCGACACGCTCGGTACCCGCACGGAGACGAAGAACGTGAACTCGCTGCGCAGTGTGGAGCGTGCGATCCGGTACGAGATTCAGCGGCAGGCGGCCATCCTGGAGAAGGGTGGCACGATCATTCAGGAGACCCGTCACTGGCACGAGGACACCGGCGTGACCTCGGCCGGTCGCCCGAAGAGTGACGCGGACGATTACCGCTACTTCCCGGAGCCCGACCTCCTCCCCGTCGAGCCGTCGGCTGCCTTGATCGAGGAGCTGCGCGCGACCCTGCCGGAGGCCCCCGCGATCCGTCGCCGCCGCCTCAAGGAGGCATGGGGTTTCACCGACCTCGAGTTTCAGGATGTCGTCAACGGCGGCCTGCTCACCGAGGTGGAGCAGACCGTGGCCGCGGGTGCGTCCCCGGCCCAGGCGCGCAAGTGGTGGACGGGTGAGCTGACCCGCATCGCGAACGACCAGAGCGTGGAGGCATCCTCCCTGGTGTCGCCGGCGGATGTCGCGGCCCTCGTCGCCCTCATCGAAGCCGGAACCCTCACCGACCGCCTCGCCCGCCAGGTGCTGGAGGGCGTGATCGCGGGGGAGGGTGACCCGGCGACTGTCGTCGAGACGCGTGGTCTCAAGGTGGTGTCGGATGACACGGCCCTCATCGCCGCGATCGACGAGGCGCTCGCGGCTCAGCCCGACGTGCTGGAGAAGATTCGCGACGGCAAGGTGCAGGCCGCCGGTGCTGTAATCGGTGCAGTCATGAGGGCGATGCAGGGCAAGGCGGATGCCGCGCGCGTGCGTGAGCTGGTGCTGGAGCGAGCTGGGGCGTAGGTCGCACCAGGTGGAGGCGCATGTCTGCCACGAGTAGTCGCCGTCCGGGGCGATATCGAACGCATCATCTCGATCGGGAAGTTTTCCGATCGCGCCGATATTGGCGGAGATCCTGATCTGAGTTATTCGCGCGCGATCTAGTGCGTTGTCGGAAACTGCTGGGTTACTCGGAATGAAAGCACTCCGCGATCGGTCGCATTGGCGACTAGCTTTGCCCGGCGGTTTGCTGGCATGAAATTGACCGTTATGGATTCGCTGCTCACTCGCCTGGATCCAACAGCCCAAAGGGCGCCCAGCTCTTCCAGGGCTACGACGATCATGGCGAGATTCGCTTCAATCGAGATCATCGACGTTGTTCGCGACCACCGCGACGTATCTGAGCCGTTCGACCTGTGTAAGTAGCTGATCGCCGGACTGTCGTAGTGGAACGGGTTGTCGTCCTTCGCGCCGAGAGTTATCGATGGGTGTGAGGCTTGGATTCCTAAGCCGTGCTTGAAGCTGTTGTAAGGGTCGGAGTCTTCTAGAAGTATCCGTGCGGAGTCGGTAAGGAATGCGATGAGGTGTTCGCCGTCCTCAGTCCACTTCGAGAACTTGAGCCCCTTGAATCGTTCGAATTGATCATCACCTCGGAAGACCAGGCGCGCTTCGCTAAGTAGGTCGGGAAAGTCCTCATCCCTGATGTTCGCGAGCCGATTCTTAAACTCGCGGAAGTTTGTCGACTTCGCCATTTTCAGTGCGGGACAAGGTTCATGCTGTGCATGAGCGAGAAACAACCGCATCACCGTTTCAGTCACTTGATGCAGGAGCGATAGTGACTCAATCGCTGCAAAACCTTCGAGTTCTTCCGGCGTGCCAGGAGCGCTTCGCGCAGAAATGCCACCATACCTGACTCCCGCTTCAATCGCTGAGGCAGTCGCACCACCGGAGTCGCACAGTGCCACAAGGAGGCTGAGTCTTGTCTTGAAGTATGAACTTGGATCTTCGGCGTAGAAAGCCTCGTTGATGCCCTGAAACTCTGCAGGGTGAACTTCGTGAGGGTTGGTCGGGCACATGGTGGAAGTCTCTAACGAAGCGGGAGCGACCTTCGGATCCCACACCGGCCCCGAATTATTCAATGCCTTTAGGTTGCAGCCGCCTGGTGCTCCTTGACGAGTCTGGCTAGATAACGGCCGCCCTTGTCGCCCGCCGGGCCCTCGTTAGCGCAACGTAGAGTCTGCGTTCTCTCTCCGTCTGGCCGGTCAGGCCCTCCTCGAGAGCAGATACAGCTTGCTCATCGAGGACCACCAACACCGAGTTCCATTCACGACCCTTAGCCTGGTGAATCGTCATCCCAGGCACTCGTCGGCCGCGATGCTCAAGGGCGCTTCTAATCGGTTCTAGCCGACTTGTCGCGCGGCGCATGGGTAGCTCGATGTCGACCAGAGGCTGAAGAGTTGATCTCAGTAGATCCCAGATTTGGGGCATCGCTGAGCGGTTTGTCGTTCGAAGTGCCGCCGCGATGCGGAGCATCTCGCCTTCGGCCGATGTGATCCTTTCGCGATCACTCCGGAGTGTCCGCAGCGCCTCTCCGATGAAGGTTGCCTCGCTTCCTACTGACACATTTACGATTGAGTTCAGCAGAACGGTGGCCATAGCTTCGCCAACGGATCCTTTGAACGAGCCAAGCGCGAGGGGCAGCGCCAACGGCACCTTCCAAAGTTGCTTCCACTCAGGGGCGAGCACCACGTCCGCTTCAAAAGCATCGTCTACGAGCACCGACACGGATCGACCAGAGCGCAGTGCGTCCGCGAGCTCGCGCTGAGGCTCGCTTTCGAAGCGAAAGGACTCGGTGAGTGGAGTGGTTGTGAAGCTGCTTAGAAAGTCCGATATGTCCGCTGGGCGGGCGCCGCGAAAAGCGTACAAGGCCTGCCAAGGGTCGCCGATCGTCACCAATCGGGTGCCGCCCTCAATAGCGAGGCGGAGAACCGCGATGTCGAGTTCATTCCCGTCGAAAATCTCGTCGACGATCAGCTCTTTGACCGTTCTGGCGAAGCGCTCTCTAATCCGCTCCTGAATGTGCTCGCTCGCGATTGCTAAGTTGAGCGCTTGGCGGACCTCGGCATGCGAGCAAATGCCGGAGGAAACCGCAGCCCTAAAATCGTCGATCGCAGGGTACGAGCCGGGGCGAGCTTGCCGGTAAAGTCTGCTCCCAAGAACCTGGCCTTCGAGGGTCATCCTCGGCTCTTGCGGGGTCCATGCCAACTTGCGAATGTGGGCCCAGCTGTCGACCACATCCAGTTCGCGCATTCCACCCGGCCAGACGAGCTCGCCCGATCTCAGCAATGATGTCAGGATGTCGCGCATCAAAGTGTCGAGAGTTTCAATGCGGTTTGGATACCGCAGCGCGAGACTCCCAGCGTTGCGCCTAACTCGCGCCGCCAGTTCGCGTGTCGCGGAGCGCGTGAAGCTAGCCCCCACGACAGCTCTCCGGTCACCCGACGGCTCGAACCGACTCTGAGTGAACCGCGCGGCCGCAACAGTCGTCTTGCCGGATCCGGGAAAGGCCTTCACGAAGAGGGGAGTGCGAGAACTCACTACAGCAAGTTGCTCAGAGGTGAGAGCAATCACATCACTTCATCCAGATCCTCGTAAAGGAAGTCAAACAGCTCCTCGAAATGTGTTGGCACTGCGACGGTCCGACTCCGCTCCACACGCCTCCGCACACGGTCCGCAACCTCAAGCGCGAATTCTCCCTTCCTCCTTGAGCCACGGCCAGCAGCGACCCCGCTAGAAGTTTTGCTTCGGAAAAGCTGAGAGACCGTTTGAATACTCACCGGTTCAGGTGGGGAGATGCCTACCGCGGTAAGCGCTTCAGCGACCAGAGTCTCGTTCCCTGGGGTGATCGCGGGTTCCAACGTCGGGTGGCTTTGGAACATTCGGACACGATCGTCATCAAACTCGGCCAACCATCCGGGTGCTATGGGCTCCTGATCTAGTCGCCGATCTGAATCTCTGAGAACAGCGACGCGGGTGGACAGCTCGAAGCCTGGAGTGGACAGCAGGGCAACGGGCCAGCTACCGACCTTCGTGCCAATCGGGACGATGCTCAGTGCGTGAATGAAGGATAACCTCCACCCGTCGCCACCCGCCCATGCTCGGCCAAACTCACGCAGAACGATGGCGTCAGTGATTCCCTCCACGAGGGCGACTCGGTCGGCAAAAAGTGCGGCGGACTTATTTGCATCGAAGTGAAGACGAGCCATGCGTAAGATGCGATTTCGTTTCGGAGAAGGGTGAACGGCAATCATGCGGGATGCCGTTCGGCCTTGCTCGCGGCGAAGTACCACGAGTTCCTCGGGACGCGCCGACGAGATCACCTCACCAGAGTGCGACGAGAGAATTACCTGGAGTTCGGGGCGCCGTTCGACTTCGCGCCGAATATGGCGAACCAATGATTGTTGGAGTTGGGGATGGAGATGAGCTTCCGGTTCTTCGATCAGCACGGTTGCATGAAACGGCGCAGCGTCAAAGATTGAGTCCTCTTGCAGCTCGGCCTCAAGCGATGCCTGACTTTGGTCGCCATCCGCTGCGCTTTCCTCTTCTTCAGCATTGCGCGTGGCTGCAGGAGTAGAAGAGGGGTCTGGAATTGCGGCGAGCGTAATCGCGATGTGCAGCAGGTTCACGTAGCCTAAACCCGAAACCTCAAGGGGCATGGCCGCAGCTCGATCAGCAGTAGCACCGAGCATAAACTGCAACACGCGGGCGAGATACGCGTCGTCAACTTGCTGACCGCGAACGAAGGCGTTCTGGGAGCTCACGCCCGCTGAAAGGCTAGCTAGGTGTACTCCTACGCGATCCTCGACTGCAGCGATTAGCCCCGAGGCTGCGAGGCTCTCGAGGAGATCGCCTGCCCGCGCCCGGAGATCGGCAAGGTTGCGGTGACCATGTTGGCGGTCTTGCTCGGCACGGAGCATTTCGACGAGGATTCGTGCCTCACGGCGTCCAAGTTCGTCGATCGGATTCCTCCACGCGGGAAGGTAAAGAAACCGAATGTTGTCCTGAATTGCATGCTGAACGATCGACTCTTTGCCAACTGAGCCAAGGTCTCTCTTTAGGCGATATTCCCAGACGCCAGCTGTCGCGAGAGGCGTCTCATCGCCGGATTCATTCCGAACCTGTATGCCGAGGTCGCTCTCGGTCGATCTGTCGCGCTCTAGGGCATACCTCACTGTCACGCCGCGATCCGCGCCTCCCAAGGTTGAGCTCGTCGGCCTGGGAAGGCGCGGGAAGACTTGACTATGGCTGAGGTACAGTGCCTCGGAGACAGTCGTCTTACCAGCCCCATTGGCGCCAAGTAGGACGCTGAATCTCCCCGGGAACTCGCACTCGATGGTGCTTGTCGCGCTCGCGCGAAAGCCTCGCACGCTGACTCCCCTTAAGTGCACTTTGCGCCCTTTCATCATTGAACTAAGTTCAAGATACTGGATATGAAAATTCCGCCCGCTCCGAGCGCTGCTTCGATGCTCTTGCGTGACCGCGTATCTGGGGATGCTGTTTCACGTTGGACAGTTCGGTTGAGTATCGACTCCCTTTCTCCTGCGCCTTCTATGGAATGAGCGGGCTTCAGAACTCCTCCAATACCCACAGGAAGAACGCCTCCGCAGCGGCGATCCCTTCAGGAGGAGCCGTAGCATCCGCCGCCTCGTACAGCTCCGTGGCAAGCGCGAACTCCGACGCGATGAACGCCGTGACCTCCGCGGGCACGTCGCCCGTGCCGACCTCGCGAGTGCGGCTCTTGAGTTCGATCAACTCGTCTATGCGCGAGACCAGCGGCTCGTGCACATCGCTCTGCGCGAGCAGCGAGCCGAGGTCCATGGGTGGCACGCCCTGGCCGGGGTTGTCGCGCAACCAGCGGAGGGTAGCCGCGGGGCGCAGGGAGTAGAAGACACGCTTGAGGGTCATCTGCTTCGCGGCCTGCTGGCGGCCGACGTGGAGGTAGTGGCGTCCGGCGCGGATCGGGTCGTAGAGGGATGACGCGAGCTCGAGCATCCGATCACGGAAGAGTTCGCTGCCGCCGTAGATGATGGGGGAGCGGAGCCACTCGGTGACGGTCGCGTTGCCCTTCACGAGGAGGCGGAGGGCTTTGGCGAGGTCCCAGCCGTTGACGTCGAAGATCTTGTCGAGCGGTGTTTCGATGACGTCGCGTGCGGGCCACGGTGAGAGGTACGAGTCGCGGGAACGCAGGTAGAAGAACCGGCAGTCGTAGTCGCTGTCGGGCGACGGAAAGCCCCGCGCGCGGCTACCGTTCTCGATGGCCCAGAGGATGCTGACGCTCTCATCCTGCTCGACTCCGGCTAGCCGGGCATCCACCGCGTGCACGATGGTGGGGTCCATGGAGGCTGGGATCGCGCGCATTGTGTGTTGGTATCGGGGCGGCGCTACGAGGCACCGCCCGGCAGGAACGCCGCGATCACGCGTGCCCCGACCGGCGACACGAGGAACACGAACACCGCTACATTCGCGACGACGGTGAACCAGTGGTAGCCGCGGAACGGTTGCTTGATGCTCTTGTGGCGCAGCGTCTGCTGCGCGACGATCGCTCCCGGCCAACCGCCGAGGAAGCCGAGGAGGAGCAGCGTGTTCTCCGACACACGCTGTCCGTAGCGTTGTGCCGCGTGCTTGTCGACGAGGTACACGAGGAACGTGATCAGGCTCACTGCGACGTAGATGAGCGCCGGCCACAGCGGAGCGTTCCAGACGAGCACGGCGGCAACGTAGATGCCCGCGAAGATCGCGATCGGGAGGTACTGCGAGGGCGACCGCCTCGACTTGCGCCGCTGCATCGCGGGCGCCTTCGTGCTGCTCACCCGAGCACCCCGACCCAGAGCCCATCGCGGGCGCGAGTCATCGCGACGTACAGTTCCCGCCGCAACAGCTCGTGCCGCTCCAACCGGCCGCCATCGGACGGCACGCGGTTGTCGAGCACGTCCGACGGCACGCCTGCCAGAAGCACGTGCTTGAACTCGAGACCCTTGCCCCGTTTCACAGTCCCGACCTTGACGGCGGGCACGCGCTCGCCGCGGTAGGTGTCGAGGTCAACGGTCGGGATGCTGGCGCGTTCAAGCGCGCGGAGGGTGGGGCTCAGCATCCTGCGGTCGAGGGCGAGGATCGCGACATCCCCGAAGTCCGTGCCGACGGTCGCGGTCACCCGACGAATGTGGTCGATGAGCAGGTCGTCGTGCGTTCCGCGGCCGGCGCACCGTGCGACGCGCGGCTGCTCACCGTTGCGCAGCACCGCGGGCGCATCATCCGCCAGCCCTTCGAGGTCTGCCTGCTCCAACCCCTCCACCATGCCCGCCGCGTAGGAGAGAATCTCCGCCGTGTTGCGGTAGTTCGTTGCCATCACCACGCCGCGACCGGCAAGCGAGATGCCGACCTCGGCGAGTGAGTAGCCACCGGGGTAGATGGTCTGGCGGCCGTCACCGATGAGCGTGAGGCCGTCGGGTTGGTTGCCGACAAGGCCGTGCAGCATGCGGATGGTCTCACACGACAAATCCTGAGCCTCGTCGACGATCACCGCGCGGTAGCGCTCGAGCGGGGCATCGCGCACGGATGCACTAGCCATCGAGATCACGTCCCCGAAATCGTGCACCCGCCGCTCCCGCAACCTGCGCTGGTAGTCCGTGTACAACTCCCAGACCGCCCGGCGCTGCTCGAGCCGCAGGATGCGCTTGCGACCTGTGCGCGCGAGATTGGCGTAGTCCTCGAAGCGGGTGATCGTGCGCCCCTTGATCACGTGCTGGAGCTCGTCGTTCCAATACACGTGGTTTGGGTCGATCTTCGCGAGCGGGCCCGGGACGCCGACCGCTCGCCAAGCCTCATCGAATGCCTGCGAGGCGGCCTTCGGGTCGAGACTGCACGGGATGCCGCGCGCCTTCAGCAACCGCAAGGCGAACGCGTGCGCGCTCATGAAGTCGATGCGATCGGCAACGGCGGGAGCCATCCGCTGCATGAGGGTCTGTTGGACGGCCGGAAGCGACTTGACGAACGTGGTGACCAATACGCGATCGTCGCCGGCCAGCTGGCGTGCAAGGTAGGCGGCGCGGTGGAGACCTACGACCGTCTTGCCTGTTCCAGCTGCGCCGCGGATGCGGGAGGGCCCGGAGAAGCTGCGCCGCACGAGCTTCGCCTGGTCGGGGTGGAGGAACGACATCCACTCTTCGATCGGAGCCGCAAGGATTCCCTCCATCAGGGCCTCGCGCACCTCCTCATCGGATATGAGCGGCGGTTGCACGCTCGGCTCCGCGAGTACCGGCTCGGGCACAGCCGCCACCACAGGCGCCGGCGCACCGACGAGGGGGAAGTGCTGCGGGGCTGCGGCGAGCACCGTGTCGACCTGAGCGTTCGTGAGGCGCGCACCGTAGTGAGCGATGTGGCGAAGGATGTCGTGCTCTCCCACCACCTCGACCGTGCCGACTCGCTCCTTGATGCCGCGCTGGCCCGCGAGTACAGCGATCGGGTGTACTTCACCGGGTGCGAGGCCGACCTCGGCCATGACCTGCTCGGTGCCGTACGCCAAGTCAGCGAGGTTGTCGAGATCCTCGGTGACATCCGCCTGGCCACGGAAGATATGACCCGCGGCCACCGTCACCTCTTTCCACGCCTTCGTGTCGACGATGAACAGTCCGCCCGGCCCGACGACCACGAGATCGACTTGGGCACTGCGACTGCCGGGCCAGCCGCGGTCTGGAAGAAGGTGGTAGCCCACGGCGGAAAGCGATGTCAGTCTGCGAGCGACACTCTCCTCAGTCACTGCTGCGATGCGGTAGCGAGCGGCCGCTTGCTCCGCGTCTTCAGCCGCTCGTCGATGCTCGGCCGCGAGCGCTGCCTGACGCTCGGATTCGAGGCGCGCGGATGCCCCAGCTGAACTCATCGCACCCCCTGAGCGACATCCGGCCGTCGCGATTCCAGTCTGGTGCTGAGTTCGGCTCAGCGAGAACGCCCTCTTCGGGGGCACTCATGACATTTCGAAGTGGATCGAGTCACGATCGTTACGGCGCAAGGGCCTCCGGGCTGCGAAGATGCACGAGTAGCAAAGGCGAAAGAGGGTCCTTTCCTGCTCGTAGTGCTCGTCGCCGTGTGTGTCGTTCCTCTTCTTGCGCTCCCATTTATCCTCTCGAGCGTTGCTTCGACCACAACGGAGCCTAATTTTGTCGAGGTTGCCCAGCTGGACTCGCTGGCGTGCCTTCGAGCGGATGCCGACACGGTGGTCGCGCAGATACCAGTGACGAGTGCGGACGCGGGCGACTTGGGTGTGGATTCCGCCGAGTTCATCAACGAAAGTGGACTCGAACTTCGTGCCATCGGGCTGATAGGCCAACCCCTAGCGCCCGAACAGAGACTCCCGCCGACGAGCCTCGTCGAAACGTTGCGGCCAGATGAACGTCGTCTAGGACTGCGTGCACCGTCAGGGGAGGTGCACTATTTGCTTCTCGTCATCTCCGTCGAGTCAGGCGTCGGCGCGGCAGAAGGCGTGCGGCTCGAATACTCTCCGGGAGCTATGCGGTGGGCGGATGAGATCAACTTCGAGCTGGAAGCGTCGAGTTCGGAGTGCACGATCAAGGTTTCGCCCGGCTAGATCGACCCCGAGGTCAACCGAACACCAGCACTCCGATGCCGATCAGGGTGAGGAGCGTTCCGAACGCGCCGACCAGGAGCCCCACCTGCGCCAACCGCAGCTGGCGCTCCGTTGCATCCGGGTGTCGCATAGCGATGACGCCGAAGATCACGGCGAGCGGTCCGAGGGTCACGTTCAGGACCACGTTCGTCCATTCGAGAACCATGGCAAACACAGGGAACTCGTAGCTGGGGCGGCCGAACAAGAACCGACTCAAGATCTCTAGCGCCCGCAACCCGAACGGCGCGAGAGCGAATACGAAGGCGAGGATTGCAGAGGCTCCGGCATCGACCTGCCCCGGCGCATCCGTGGGTACTGGGGCGGATGCCATGTGCCGAGCCTATCGACGGAGAGTGAACCGTGTTCGCCATGGTGGGTTAGCCTCCGCGATGGTAATCGACAGCTTCGCCCACATTGATCCTGGATCGTTACGACCGAGCGCTCACCGCATTGAGATGATGCACAAATGAGGCGTGGATCAGTGGTGCTGCTCGCCGGGGCGGCCTTCATAGCTGTCGCGCTTTTCTGCACCGTTGGAGTGGTCGGCTTGGTTTTCGTTATGGGCACCCGCCTGTCTTGGCTGTGGGAGGGGAGCGAGTACGACTTCGTACGAACGGCAACCAGTTCGGGTGACTGTTTCAGAGTGGGTCCTCACACGGTCATGATCCAGATCGAACTCGAAAGCTCGCGCGGCAAAGATCTCGAAGTGGACCGCATTGAGCTGATGGACGCCAACGGCATTGAGATCGATGGCCTCGGACTTGTCGGTGCTCAGGAGCCGCCGCTGTCGCGCGACGAGCCGGTGACGCGCGAGGTTGTCGCGGCGCTGACAGAGCCGGAGTCGAAACGCCCGATCGATTTGAGCGCGAGAGTCGATGAGCGAGCGTTCCTTCTACTCGAACTCCAGATGACCCAAGATCAAGCGACGGCGTCTGGCGTCGAGCTCGGGTGGGTGCCCGGCGAGCCTCTACTCATCGACGTCGTCGCCTTCGATCTGAAGGCGACGACGTCGAGCTGCACTCTCACCGGAGTGCGCGGCTAGTTACTCCACGACCTCCCCGTCTAACAACTCCGGGTCGAGACCCGGCTCGATCTGCATCGGCTCCGGCAGCGCGATCACACCGTCCACGAGGCTGACGACCGCGTTCCACCAGCCGTCGTCCGTCTGCATGGCGTAGCCGGGGACGAGCCACGCGTTGCCGTCGACGTCCCACAGCAGCACGAGGGTGGCGGTCGCGTTGTCGACGACGACGTCCACGACCTCGGGAGTCGGTTCGGGCAGCGGCTCGACGGGCGTCTCCTCGGGCAGTGGCTCCACGACACCGGGCTCGGGGGTCGCGGGGTCGGTCGGCTCCGCGGGAACCGTCGGGTCGACGGGGGAGGAGGTGGCGGCGTCGCCCGGGTCCGTGGCATCCGTCACCGTCTCATCGGGAGCGGCGAGGTCGACGAGGTTGGGGTCGGGTGTGGTGCGGGCGACGTCGGCGGCGAAGGCGACCGCACCGCCCTGGAAGTCGGGCCCGGCCGAACCGAACCAGCGCCCGTCGTTGAGACGGTCGACCGCAGCGGTGGGGGAGACGGTGTCGTACTCGCCCTGTGCTTCAAGGCGCACCGAGTGGCCGTAGGCGTAGGAGAGGTCGCCGGTGTTCGACCAGCTGGCGCCCCAGGTGAGGGCGGTGCGCTCGCCGTCGACGGAAAGGTAGGCGCTCGCGGTGGTGCTCCAGTCGTCCGCGTAGACGTCGATGGTCGCGGCATCCGTGTCGAATCCGGTGGCGGCGAGCAACTCCTTCGCGAGGGTGCGCGCCTCGTCTGCGGTGGGCGCCTGGTTTTCGGGGGCGTTCTCGGGTAGCACGCAACCGTACTCGGTGGCCTGCTCCGGGGTGGTGGATGCATCGCAAATGAACGTCGAACCGGCCGTCGGGTCGTTGTACCACCAGTCGCCGGTGCCGTACGCGTTGTATGAGAGACCGGCAGCGGTGCCGTCCTGCGGGCCGACGACCCACACGGGGTAGGTGGCATCCGAGTACTCCGACTCGGCGGGCGCACCCTCGAGACCGAACGCCTCAGCCAGCGCCGCGGTGCGAGCAGCGGGGTCACCGCCGTCGAGCGCCAGGCGGTAGACCTGGCCGCGACCCGGCTCGGTCGACAGGCCGGGCGCGGCGCTGTAGTTGTACTGCACCCACCAGCCGATCTTCATGTCGCTCGTCGCGGCACCCTCGGCACTCATGGCGGAGCGGGAATCGGATGCCGTGGCCGCCGTGAACAGCGGAGCCCGAGGCACCAGGCTCGGAACCACAACGAGCGCTGCGAGCCCGAGGGCGGCAACGGCGATACCGGCGGTTCCCGCCACTCGCACGGCGGGGTTGATGAGGTGGGGAGCGGGTCGGTCGCCCGCGCCCGTCACAAGGTCGGCGGAGAGCTCGGGCGCCGCGCCGCGGTCAACGCCGTGGCGGAGGCGGCTGGTGAGGTCGTCGTGGTTGGTCATATGGGGGAAATGTCGCGAGGGGGGAGTTCTTACAGGCGGAATCCAAAGCGTATAGCTTGACATTACGTATAGCCACACGTTACGTTCGCAGGGTGATCAAGTCCTTCCGTCACAAAGGCCTCCAAAAGTTCTTCGAGACGGGGAGCAAGGCGGGCATCCGTCCAGATCACGCACTGCGATTGCAGCGGCAACTCGCAGTGCTCGATAACGCCGTCAGCCTTGATGACTTGCCGAGTTCGTGGAAACCCCATCCACTCACGGGTGTCGGGCCGTCTGGTTCAGATCTGGTTGGGCACCATGCCATCTGGGTTTCCGGAAACTGGAGGGTGACGTTCTACTTCGAGGGCACGGACGTCCACCTGCTCGACTACCTCGACTACCACTAGGAGGATCACATGACTGCAATGCACAACCCTCCGCACCCTGGCGTCCTCCTTGAGGACTATCTGGGCGCCACAAGCCTTGCGGAGGCCGCGCGGCGGCTGGGCGTTACGCGGGTGACGCTTTCGCGCATCCGGAATGGTCATGCCGCGATTACGGCAGACATGGCACTCCGTTTGGGTCTGCTCTTTGGAACGAGCGCCGAGTTGTGGCTCGGAATGCAGGCCAGCTACGACCTGTGGACTGAGCGGCAGAAACCTCGCCCCGAGGTGCTTCCGCTGGCGGGCTAGATCGACATCTCAGTCTGATTGCCCCAGGAGCTCAGCGAGCTTCTTCCGCGCGCGGTGCAGCCGCACCGTCGCCGCGTTCACGCTGACCCCGAGGGTCACCGCGAGGTCGGCCGGAGCGAGATCCTCGACGAGGGCGAGGGTCAGCAACTCGCGCTCGGCGGGCTTGAGCTGACGCCATGCGGTGGCGAGCGTGGCATCCGCGATCACGATGTCTTCAGCCGACGGCGCCGAGTCAGCGGGCCGCAATGCGGCGATGAGCGCGTTGCCGGTGGCCTGCTTACGACGGTGATTGGCGACGACGTTCGCGGCGATGCGGTACAGCCACGGCAACTCTTCGCCTTCGGCGACGGATGCCCGCTTGCGCCACGCGATCGCGAACACGTCCGCCGCGAGGTCCTCCACGTGCTGGCGCTCCACGCGTCGGAACAGGTACCCGCTCACCGCGGGCAGGTGCTGCGTGTAGGCGCGCTCGAACTGCGCGTCGGGTGAGGGCATGACATCAGGATGCTGTGAGCTGCTGCCAATCGCAACGCAACGTTTCGTGCGTCTCGATCGTCAGGACTCGCAGCTACGATCGGCACCCATGGAGCAGGTGACGACCGAGTTCGCGACGACCCTCTTCGTGGTGCCCCCGGGGGAGTGGATCTTCGTGACCGTACCCCCGGATGTTTCGCAGGACATCCGCGAGGTGCCCCGCCCGCCGCGCAAGGGTTTCGGCTCGGTCCGCGTCGAGGTGACGATCGGCGGCACGACGTGGAACACGTCCGTGTTTCCCGATTCGGCGTCGGGGTGTTACATGCTCCCGGTCAAGAAGGCGGTACGCGAAGCCGAGGGGCTCGAGATCGGCGACGACCTCGTGATGAGCCTCACAACGCTGGATTAGTTACGCCACTGCCCGTCCACGAACGACACCGCTGCCGCGCGGACATCCATCGTTCCCCATGCTGCGGCGGGGCAACGTTTCGCCCATTCGACGGCGGCGTCGAGGTCAGGAACGTCGATGAGGAACACACCGCTCAGCTGCTCCGCCGAGTCATCCGTCGCCACCACCACCTCACCTCCGCGGATGGTGACCGATGAGGCAACGGGTTGGAAGACTTCGGCTGCGACGAGAATGCCGGCCTCGTGCAGCGCGGCGGCGTAGCGATCGAACTCGACGCGACCCTGCTCCATCTGCTCGGGGGTGAGCGCGGCGCCGCCAGCTTCGGAGTAACTCATGAGGAGAGTGAAGCGTGCCATGTGCACAGCGTACACATCGCACCGTAGACTTGCACCCATGACGTCAAAAGTGATAGCCCCCGATCTCACCGGCGAGAAGCCGAAGGGCCCGGCCTCCTACTTCGCGAGTATCGAGAAGAACTACGGGCGCCCCATGCAGGAGTGGCTCGATCTCGTCGTCGAGCGCCTCGAGGCGGGCGAGGCCCATATGAAAGTGGTCGAGTGGCTGAAGGCGGAGCACGGCCTCGGTCACGGCCACGCGAACGCGATCGTCGCGTATGTGAAGGCGAAGCTCGCGAAATAGCCCGCGCGCGGTGGTCGCGCAACCTCTGGCACCCGCCGCCGATTCGCTGCGAGGATGTTCGAACCATGCCGAAACCTCCCACCGTGTACGACGTGGCCGCCCACGCGGGGGTCTCGATCGCGACGGTCAGCCGCGTCATCCGCGACCCGGACGCAGTGAAGGCCACCACGCGGGAACGTGTGCTGCAGTCGATCGACGCCCTGGGTTACGTGCCGAGCGCGTCGGCGCGGGGGTTGGCCAACCGCCGCACCGGTGTGATCGGGCTCTTCTTCCCGCGTCACGACGACTCCGGCCTCGGGGAGCCGACGGTCACCGAGCAGTCGACGGTGAGCACGATCCATGAGCAGGACGAGCAACCAGACAACGACAATCTCTACTACGACGAGGTGCTCCGCGGTGCCGAGCTCGAGGCGAGTCGTCGCGGGTTCGCGCTCATGGTTGCCTCGGCGACGGGCGGCGAGCTCGAGCAACTGGTCATGGACATGGCGGGCCGCGTTGACGGGATGGCCGTGCTCGCTGGCACGGTGCCGGGGGAGATGCTCGAACGCGTGGCGCGCCACATTCCCGTTGTCGTTCTCGGTGGTGACGGTGCCGACGATCGCTTCGATCATGTCCACGCGAACAATGGACCGGGGATGCGCGCCCTCGCCGAACACGTGCTCGCGTCCGGTGCGCAGAGCTTCGCCTACATCGCGGGACCGGAGGGTGTTGCCGACGATGAGGAGCGATTCGGAGCGTTCTCTCAGGTGGTCGGGGATCGGCTGGTCGAGTTCCTGCGCGGCGACTTCACGCGCAGTGGCGGTCGCAAGGCCGCCGCGCGGGTGACATCGGACCCCGACGCGATTGTGTGCGCCAACGACCAGACCGCCCTCGGCGTGCTCGACGTGATTCAGCATCAGTCACGAAAACCCCTGGTCACAGGCTTCGACGGGATAGCGGCAGGTCGTCACAGCACGCCGACGCTCACGACGGTGCACCAGCCGATGGCGGAGCTCGGCAGGGCTGCGGTGTACGCGATCGCCCAGCGAATCGAGCATCCGGATGCCCCTCGCCGAACGCTCACCCTGCCGGTCACGGTCGTCGTCCGCGAATCTGCTCCATAAACCTCGCCCCGAGCGCAAGGGGTTGCGATTCCAAAATGTATGCGCTTACAGTCTTGGACGCGGCCCTCAAATGGGGGTCAGAGATGAGACGTAGGCAATGATGCAGACGAGACGCAGGCTCTTCACTGCGGCCGGAGCTGTGGTCGCCGCCGTCACCCTGGCGGCCTGCAGCATCCAAATCCAGAGTGCACCCGACCCGAGCATCCCGCGCGACACGATGCTCGTGGCAGCGGACAACGGTTCGCCGATGTTCGAGCGCAACTTCAATCCGTACCTCGCCAACAAACGGGTGGCGAGCTTCTACGTGTACGAGCCGCTCGTGATCCTCGACAACGTCACGGGCGAGGAGTTCCCGTGGCTCGCGACCGGGTACGAGCTGCCCGATCCGTCGACGATTGTGTTCACGATCCGCGACGGTGTGACGTGGCAGGACGGCGAGCCGTTCACCACCGACGACGTGGTGTTCACGCTCGAACTTCTCCGCGACAACCCCGAAACCGACACTCAGGGCATCTGGGAGTACATCGAGAGCATCGAGAGTGACGACACGACCGTCACCGTGAAGCTGCAGAACCCGGATGTTCCGGCGGCGAGTCTCATCGCCACAACTCTCATCGTGCCGGAGCACATCTGGAAGGACGTCGAGGACCCGGGGAGTTTCCGAAACCCCGACCCGGTCGGCACGGGCCCGTACCAGCTCGGCAACTTCGCGCCGCAGCAGTACACGATGGACAAGTACGACGGGTACTGGCAGGCCGACAAGGTCGCCGCCGAGCACCTCATCCTGCCGGCGAACAACACCCAGCTCGACGTCGCGACCAAAGGCTACGACTGGGCCTACTCGTTCATCTCCGACGTCGACAACGTGTGGGTGGGTGCTGGCAACGACAACACCTACTGGTTCCCGCCGGGCGGCACGATCGCGCTCTTCCCCAACCTCACGAAGGAGCCGTTCAACAACCTCGACGTGCGTCAGGGTCTGAGCCTCGCGCTCGACCGTGGTGCGGTGGGGGATGCCGCGGCCGAGGGCTACATGGATGAGGCAGGTCAGACCAACATACTGTTGCCCTACCAACAGGATGACCTCGACCCGAGCATCCCGAATTCCGGCCTCATCGCGCAGGACACGGATGCCGCACTCGCCGCGTTCGAACGTGCAGGGTACACCCTGCAGGGCGACCGCCTGGTGAACGCCGCAGGTGAGCAACTGAGCCTCACGATCACCACCGCGAACGGGTACACCGACTGGTTGCGGGGTGTGCAGGAGGTTCAGCGCCAGTGGGGTGCCGTCGGTATCGACGTGAGCGTCGATACCCCTCAGCCGGCCGCGTACCAGTTGACCTTGCGCAACGGCGAGTACGACTTCGCGATGGGTGGCACGGGAGGAACGGGCAGCCTGTTCCGCGACTTCAATTCGCTCATGTCGACTGACTTCCTGAAGCCGGTCGGCGAGGAGGCGACCAACAACTTCGAGCGCTACGACAACCCCGATGCGCAAGCGCTGCTCGACCAGTACAAGGTCGCGCTCGATGACGACGAGCGCACTCAGATCGGGTACCAGCTGCAGCAGATCATGTACAACGATCTGCCGGTCATCTCCCTCTACTACGGCGGTTCGTGGGGTCTCATGAGCAACGCCAAGTTCACGGGATGGCCTTCGGCCGAGGACCCGTACGCGTCACCGAAGACCTACGAGTCGACCCCATTGATTGTCCTGACAAGTCTGGAGGCGGTTGCCGATGACTAGCGTGACGGTCGCCCCGCGCGGTGCGGAGGCGAAAACGACGGATGCCGGTTCCCGGCGCCGCGGCAACGCGGCGGGGTACGTGCTCCGCAAGATCGGGCTGTTTGTGCTCACCCTGTGGGCCGCGGTGACGATCAACTTCATCCTGCCGAGGCTCATGCCGGGTTCACCCGCGGATGCGGCGCTTGCGCGGCTCGCGCAGAACGGCCCGGTGAGCGAGGCGACGAAGGCCGCGATCGAGGTGCAACTTGGTCTGCCGAGCGGCAACCTGTTCGAGCAGTACATCGCCTACCTGGGCCAGGTTGTGCGGCTCGACTTCGGTGTGAGCTACACCTTCTACCCGCAGACGGTGGCCGAGCTCGTCTCGACGGCGCTGCCGTACACACTGGTGCTCGTCGGTGTTGTGACGATTGTCGCGTTCATCATCGGCACGTTGCTCGGTGTGCTCGCGGCGTGGAAGCGCGGAACATGGCTCGACACCCTGCCCACGCTGGGCGGTGCGTTCGCGAGCGCGTTCCCGTACTTCTGGACGGCGCTTCTGCTGCTGTTCTTCGCGGGGTACGTGTGGCGGCTGTTCCCGACATCCGGTGCATACGGACCGACGGCGACGCCGTCCTTCACGTGGGACTTCTTTGTGGATGCCCTCTACCACTCGATACTCCCGGCCCTGACGATCCTCATCACCTCGCTCGGTGGCTGGATCCTCGGGATGCGCAACACCATGATTCCGACCCTCGGTGACGACTACGTAACGTTCGCCGAGGCCAACGGGCTCAAGCCGCGTGTTGTGGCCCTCCGGTACGCCGCACGCAACGCCATCCTGCCGAACCTCACCTCCTTCGGGCTCGCCCTCGGTGGTGTCGTCGGCGGATCGATCCTCGTCGAGCAGGTCTTCGGATACCCCGGCGTTGGATACCTGCTCTTCAACGCGGTCACCAACCAGGACTACCCGTTGATGCAGGCCCTGTTCCTGATGATCACGCTCAGCGTGCTTGTCGCCAACTTCATCGTCGACATTCTGTACGGCGTGCTGGACCCGAGGACCCGCCGATGACCACGACACCAACGCGCACAATGCGCGATACGACACACGACATCCGCACGGTCCAGGCCACGGGCGCACCGCCCAGCCGGTGGAAGGTGCTCGCGAGGACGGCCGGCACCGTCTGGTCGAACGGCAAGGCGAAGGTGGGTGTGATCATCCTCGCGTTCTTCATTCTCGTCGCGGCGTTCGCTCCGCTCATCGCCCCCTACGGCGCGACCGAGAACGGCTTCCCGCGCAGCTCCGATCCGTCCGCGGCCCACTGGCTCGGCACGACGGCGGCCGGTGAGGATGTACTGAGCCAGCTGATTTGGGGTGCCCAGGTCTCCATCTTCGTGGGGCTCGTCGCCGGTGCACTCTCGACTCTCGTCGCGGTGCTCATCGGTCTCAGCTGGGGGTACACCCGCGGGTTCCTCGCCGACGTGATCAACTTCATCGTCAACCTCTTCCTCGTCATTCCGGGTCTGCCGCTCATGATCGTCATCGCGGCCTACCTCTCGGGCGGCGGCATCGGCATGATCATCGTGGTTGTCGTGATCACGGGGTGGGCGTGGGGCGCGCGTGTCCTGCGTAGCCAGACGCAGTCGCTGCGCAGCCGTGACTTCGTGACCGCGGCCGTGTTCTCGGGCGAGCGACCCTTCCGCATCGTGTTCCGGGAGATCCTGCCCAACATGACCTCCCTCATCGTCGGCAGCTTCTTCGGGGCGGCGACGGCGGCGATCCTCGCCGAGGCTGGCCTCGAGTTCCTGGGTCTCGGCGACTCGTCGATCGTCAGCTGGGGCACGATGCTCTTTTGGGCACAGAACTCCAACGCCCTCCTCACCGGGCAGTGGTCGCTCCTCTTCGCGCCCGGTCTGTGTATCGCGCTCCTCGCGACCTCTCTCACCCTCATCAACTTCGGCGTGGACGGGATCAGCAACCCCCGCCTCCGGGAAGGAAAGCAGCGATGACCGTCATTCTCGAAGTCACAGATCTCGACGTCGACTACATCAACGGCGACGACCGCACGCACGCGGTGCGCGATGTCAGCTTCACTCTGCAGCAGGGAGAGTTCGTCGGTCTCGTTGGCGAGTCCGGCTCCGGTAAGTCGACCCTCGGTTTCGCGATCGCGGGCCTCTCGAAGCCGCCGGCGCACATCACTCGTGGCCGCGTCATGCTCGACGGCGTCGATATTGCGAGCCTCAGCCCTGCCGACCTGCGACACCAGCGGCACGGGGGAGTGGCGATGGTGCTGCAGTCGGGCATGAATGCCCTCAACCCGGTGCGGACCATCCGCAATCACTTCCGCGACATTTTCGAAGCGCACGGCCACATCGAGAAGCCGCGCTGGAATGATCGCGCAGCCGAACTGGTCGAGAAGGTCAAGCTTCCGCGGACCGTGTTGGATCGTTACCCTGGCGAGCTCTCCGGCGGTATGCGCCAGCGCATTTCGATCGCCCTCGCCCTGTCGCTCGAACCCAAGCTCATGGTGTTCGACGAGCCGACGACGGCCCTCGACGTTCTCGTGCAGCACGCCGTCATGGAGACGATCATCGAACTCCAGCAAACCGAGAACTTCACGGCGCTGCTCATCAGCCACGACCTGGGAATCGTGCTCGAGTCCGCCGAGCGGGTCATGGTCATGCACGAGGGACAGATCGTCGAGGATGCCCCGGCCCTCGACATCCTGAACTCCCCGCACGACGACTACACGAAGATGCTGCTCTCGCACTACGCCGACCCGCGCGCCGAGGTGGTCGAGCTGCCGGGCTTCGAGGACCGCTCACGGCGCTCCGGCACACCTCGTGCGGCCGGCGCGGTGTTCCCGCCGAGTGTGTCTCCGCGCGAGAAGCGCAGCGATCAGAAGGCGCTTGTGCTCGAGCATGTCACCAAGATCTACCCGCCGCCCCGCCGCGGAGAGAGCGAAGTGGTGGCGGTGGACGATGTGTCCTTCACTCTCGAGCCGGGCGCGTCGCTTGCGCTCGTGGGTGCGTCGGGCTCGGGTAAATCGACGATTGGCAAGCTCATGACAGCGGTCGAGAAGCCGACGAGTGGAAGCATCCGTTTCGGTGACCTCGACGTGGGGAAACTTCGCCGCAGTCGGTTCCGCCGTCTGCACCGCGACGTGCAAATGGTGTTCCAGGACCCGTACGCGGCACTGAACCCTCTGCACACGGTCGAGTACACACTCACGCGGCCGGTCATCAACTTCACCAAGCAGCGTGGACAGGATGCCCGCCGCCGTGTTCTCGAACTACTCGAGATCGTGGGGCTCACCCCCGTTGAGGAGTTCGCCGCGAAGCTTCCCCACCAGCTGTCTGGTGGGCAGCGTCAGCGTGTGGTCATCGCGCGAGCCCTCGCATCGGACCCGCAGGTGATCATCGCCGATGAGCCCGTCTCGATGCTCGACGTGTCGCTGCGCGCCGGTGTGCTTGCTCTGCTCGAGGACCTCCGCGAGCAGTGGGGTGTCTCGATGCTCTACATCACCCACGACCTCCTGTCGGCGCGCATCGTGACCGACAACATCATGGTGCTCAACCAGGGTCGGGTCGTGGAGCGCGGCAACACCGCCGACGTGCTCCGCAACCCGCAGGACGACTACACCGTGCAGTTGCTGGATGCCGTGCCCAACCCCCAGCGGACGCGGGTGGCGTGATGGCGAGCTTCCCGGAAGGCTTCCTGTGGGGGGCCGCGACGGCCGCGCACCAGATCGAGGGCAACAACGTGAACTCCAACTGGTGGGTGCACGAGAACGAGCCAGGCACCACGATCGTGGAGCCGAGCGGTGACGCTGCCGACAGCTACCACCGCTACGGCGACGACATCCGGCTCGCAGCCCAGCTCGGGCTGAACTCGTACCGTTTCTCCATCGAGTGGGCACGCATCGAGCCCGAGCGCGGCATGCTGTCGCGGGCATCCGTCGATCACTACCGTCGTATGGTCGACTCGTGTCTCGAGCACGGTATCGAGCCCATCGTCACGTTGATGCACTTCACGGTGCCGCGGTGGTTCGAGCGTGACGGTTTCTGGCGGGCGCCGGATGCTGCGGACCTTTTCGCTCGCTACACCGAGCTCGCCCTTCCCGTGGTGCAGTCCGGGGTGCGCTACATCTGCACCATCAACGAGCCGAACATCGCCGCGATGCTCGCCGGGGGAGAGAACCCGTCGAACCTGGTCGCCTACGGTCTTCCGAAGCCCGATCTCGAGGTCGCCGATGCCCTGCTCGCATCACACCGCGCCTCGAGGGATGTGCTCTCCCAGTTGTCGCACGTGCACACGGGGTGGACGGTGGCGACGCAGGCGTATGAAGCGGCAGACGAGCCGGGCGCCGAGGAGAAACTGCGCGAGGTCGCCTACGCCAGCGAGGACTGGTATCTCGAAGCTGCGCGCGACGACGACTTCGTCGGCGTCCAGGCCTACACACGAAACATCGTGGGGCCGGAGGGTGTTCGCCCGCCCGCGGACGACGTGGAGAAGACCCTCACCGGATGGGAGTACTTCCCGTTAGCGGCATCCATCGGCGTCCGCAACGCGTGGACGGTAAGTGAGCACACACCCGTGATGGTGACCGAGAACGGCATTGCGACGCAGGATGACGCGCGCCGCATCGACTACACACGAGACGCACTCCTCGCGCTCGCCGACTGTCTCGACGACGGTATCGATCTGCGCGGGTACCAGCACTGGTCGCTTCTCGACAATTACGAGTGGGCGTCCGGGTTCGCTCCGACGTTCGGTTTGATCGGCTGGAACCGGGACACCTTCGAGCGCGAGCCGAAGCCCTCCGCCTACTGGTACGGCGAGGTGGCGCGAGCCGGGGGTCTCTGACCTCAGGGCCGCCCGCTAGCGGTGCTTTCGATAGTGCAGATAAACCACGCCACTATCGAAAGTGCGACTTCCGACGAGGGTCAGCCGCGCCGCGGCGCCAGAGGGAAGGTACCGCGTGCCGCCCCCGACGATGACGGGGAACACCACGAGGTGAAGGTCGTCGATGAGATCGAACGCCTGAGCGGCCAATGTTGGGCCGCCGATAGCGATGTCGCGGCTGGCCGAGTTTTTGAGGTTCTCGAGCCATTCGGTCGTGAACTCGCGCAGAATTGTGGTGCGTGCGGATGCCGGTTCGTCTAGCGTTCGGGACACCACAACCTTGTCGGCGGCCCGCCAGATGGCGCCGTACTGATCGGCGATGGGGTTGTCGGGCGGCGCGGTCTCCCAGTAGACCATCGTCTCGTAGAGCTTGCGGCCGTTGACGTGGGTGCCGATGGTGCGATCGAGGTCATTGGCCAACTGGTGGACGTGTTCGTCGGGCATCGCCCAGTCAAAGTTGCCCTCCTCATCGCTGATGAATCCATCGAGGGAGGTGAATGCCGTGTACACAAGTCGAGCCATGTGAACAGTGTACACATCGCGATATACCCCAAATGGGTGGCACAAAGAGAAATTCTCAGGCTAAACTCAGCTTCACACCCTGCCTTAAACGACATGGAGTTACTTTTTCTATGAAGACTTCCCGCAAGATCGGCGCCTCCGCGGCGGCCGGCATCCTCGCACTCGCCCTTCCGCTCGCCGGTTCAACCGCCGCGTTCGCCGACACCCCCATGGTTGTCGACATCACGGTCAAGATGGACCTGCCCCACAACGCCAGCAGCTCGGGCCCCATCGTCTACGCCGTGACCGGCGTTACCGTGGGCGACGGTCCGGAGCTCACCGCCGCCGACCTCGTCGAGAACCCCTCCGGATGGTGCGGCACGCTCGACGTCGACATCGACAACACCACCAAGGCGATCTACATCTACACCGACACCGAGACCGGCGAGGTGTGCGACTTCCAGACGGTGAGCGTCACGATCACCTCCGACCAGATCGGTTCGGTCACCCTCGTTGAGGACACCCTCTTCGACGAGGAGGAGGAAGTCGACGGTGAGGAGCCGCCGGTTCTGACCAACTCGGAGTATGACGCTGCGTTCGCGGAGCAGGTGAACAACGGCGTGTGGACTTTCGACTACAACGTCGCGACCCCCATCGTGCAGCTCGACTGGGCGACGCTCCCCGTCGAGTTCGAAGGCGAGGAGTACTACCAGTCGCTCGACACCGCCGGTTACACCATCCTCTCGTACGCCGCTCCGGCACCCGCGCCGCCGGCACTCGCCGCGACCGGTAGCGAGAGCCCCGCGCTCATCGCAGGCATCGCAGCCGGCATCCTGCTCCTCGGAGCGGCGGCCGTCACGACGACCGCTATCGCCCGCCGCGCAGGCAACTAGTTCCGCAACGACACAGCGCCCGGCCCCTCGAGGGGCCGGGCGCTGCGTTGTTTAAGCAGCGGAACGTCGCCCGCCCGGCCACCACCACGCCGCGCGGCCGAGCAGGGTCATGATCGCTGGCACGAGCAGAAGACGGATGATGGTGGCGTCGAGGAATACCGCGACCGCCAGCCCCAACCCGAACACTTTGATGACGGGTGTGGGATGCAGAGTAAAACTGAGGAACACGGCAATCATGATGATGGCAGCCGCCGAGATCACGCCTCCCGTCTCGGCGAGACCTCGAGTCACCGCATCCCGAGCCCCTACACCTTTCTTCCAATGCTCCCTCACTGCGGTGAGAAGGAAGACCTCATAGTCCATCGATAGGCCGAAAAGCACGGCAAAAAGCATCATGGGCACATAGGGATCTAGGGGTACGGGGCCGTCGAGACCGAAGAACTCGACGCCGTTCCCTTCCTGGAAAACCCACACGATCACCCCGAAGGCCGCCGAGATCGATAGCAGGTTACACAGGGCGGCCTTTAGGGGCAGTAGCACTGAGCGGAAGGCGATCGCCACGAAAGCCATGGAGGCGACGATCACCGCGCCGATGAGCCACGGGAGTCGTTCGGCGATGCGGTCACTCAAGTCAATTCGAGTCGCGACGGTGCCACCGACATGGGCATCCAGGCCGCTATCGGGGATAACCTCCGACCGCAGTTCATGGACCAGCTCAGCCGTGCTCGCAGAACTCGGACCGCCCTCCGGTACAACACGAACAGTCGTGACGCCGTTGGCTTCGCTGGGTGGATTGACGGATGCTACGTCCGCCCTTTCTCCCACGTCTTCGGCCAGTGCGCTCCAGTCGTCGGTGCTCCCGCCCTCGCCGGCAAGCACGAGCACTCCGTTGTGCCCGGCTCCCCAATGCTCGGCCGTGAGATCGAAGTAGGTTCGCTGATTCGACCCGGGCAGTGTGTTTCCGAGGCTCGACTGCCCGAGCTGCAACATGGCCGCGGGTAGCGAGATGATCGTGAGCAGCACAAGAGCCGCGATTCCGGTGAGCCAGGGTCGGGCGGTCAGCCCTGGTGCGATGCGGTGCCATACGCCGGTGTTGGTGGGCAGCGGCGTTACGGCGCTTCGATCGCGTCGGGGTAGTGTGCGCCGTCCTACCACCGCGAGCACGGCGGGCGTAAGGGTGAGAGTCGCCGCCACAGCAATCAGTACAACGATTGCGGTGGCGAAGCCGAGCCAAGCGACAAACGCGACTCCGGAGATCGCGAGTCCCGTGGCACACGCGGCAACGGTGAGGCCCGCAACCGCGGCGGCCTCGCCGGCGCTGTGAGCCGTGGCCGCTACCGCGGGCACAACGCCAGTGCCGTCACGGAGCGCCGTGCGGAACCGGGAGAGAAGAAAGAGCGAGTAGTCGATACCGACTCCGAGGCCCACCATGACGGAGAGCGTCAGAGCGCTCTCCGAGATCGGAAAGCCGTGGCTCAGCAGCCAGGTGATGCCGACTCCGCCCGCGACCGCGATGACTCCTGTGGCGATGGGGATGAGAGCAGCGAGGGCGGAACCGAGAGCGATGAGGAGCACAACGATCGCCACGGCGACGCCGATGGCTTCGCTATTGATGGTGCCCGCCTTGTCGAGCTGCGATCCGAGTGGAGCTCCGGCGGCAACCGTATATCCAGCATCCCGTGCCGGGTCCAGGGCGTCGTCGACTGCCGCTCGCCAGTCGGCACCTTCCACTTTCGGGTCACCGTCGACGACGAACGCGATCGCGTCGCCATCCTCGGCGATGAGCCCGGTCCGCATGGAGGCGGCGGGGTCGTCCAGCGGGTTGGCGACATCGGAACCGGAGGCGGACATCAGGTCGGCGACGAGCACCTCCACGAGATCGACGTCCTCGGCGATTCCTGCACCCGCGACAATGATCCGACTGCTCGGAGTGGTTTCGCTCTCATCCTCCGTCGTCTCGGATGTCTCGGCGATGAGGTCATTCGCAAGCTGGCTGTCGCTGCCCTCGAGAGTGACCTCTTCCTCAAGCGTGGGACCTAACGCCCATGCGCCACCGAAAAGTGTCGCCACCACGACGACCCATGCGGTGATAACCAACCACGGTCGTTCAGCGCATCGGCGGGCGATGGCCGCTACTGCGTTCTTCATTCTTGTTCTCCCTGTGACGATGGCGTCAGACAGCGGGCGAAGGCGCCCGGGTCATCGGTGATGTGTGGTTTCACCCCGTTGGTTTTTGTCGCGGCGGTCAGCGTGAGCAGGCCGTCCCTCGTAGAGACGCCGCTGATCTTCAAGGGGCCGAAGCGATCGAGCGTGACCCCCTCGCGCAGGAGGGCAGCAGCGGAGCCCTCGCCGAGCATGGCGGCCGCTCGCTCGGGTGGCAGCGCAATTCCGGCGGCAGACAGCGAGTCCGCTCGAAGCGTCCAGCCGTCCTCGGTCTGTTCGGGCGTGAGGAGCACCGTGACGGGGATGGTGAACCCTCGCACCGCGCGCTCGATCGTTACTTCGATCCCGTGCACGGTGGATCGTGCCTGCGCATCATCGATTCCTCCAGCACACGAGACGATCGATTGGAGCGCGGAGTCGTCGATGTCTACCTGGAGATCCACAGAACCGCTCGCCACCTGGATCAGCGCCGGGGTGGGGCCGAGCGAGACCTCGAGTCCGTCACGATCCGATATGCCGGTGGCGAGACGCTGGCTCATGGCAGAACGGGCGATCAGTTCTGCGACGAGGAGCGCGACAACTAAGGTGCCAACCGCGATGGCGATGATCCACATCCGACGACGAGTCATGTCAGCATTTCACTGGTGTCACCTCTCGGCCTGCGGACGAAAGTCTGACGGTTCGCTGACGATGTGGGGGCTCAGGCCGCGAGCGGTAGGACTACCCGCACCGTCGCGCCACGACCCGCGGTCGTGTCAATGCCGACCGATCCGCCATGCCCTTCGACGATGCTACGGACGATGGCAAGGCCGAGTCCGCTGCCCTGAGTTCGATCCCCGGTAACGAAACGCTCGAACACGGAGTCGCTAAGCTCCGGTGGGATGCCCACGCCATCGTCTTCGACGCTCAACACGGCATGTGTTCCGACCGCCTCGAGCGCCACCGCGACCGTGACTCCGTCACCTCCATGCGTGAATGCATTGCTCACGAGATTTCGTACAACCTGTACCAACGAATGCTCGTCGCCGCGAACGACGATGCCCGGCTCGACGCGTGCGCTCAGGCCGTCCACGTCACCTTTGGTGATGAGTCTGTTGACGAGGGCGCTCAGATCGAGCGGTGCGAGTCGGGGTGTGGTCAGCGAATCGGCGCTCGCGAGGGCAGAGAGTTGGTCAACCAGTCGACGCATGCGATGCGATTCCTCGACGATGCTCTCCAAAGCCCTCTCCGTGCGGTCCCCGTCGTCCGGATTTTGGAAGTGCAGCTCCGACCAACCCTGGATCTTGGTGAGCGGTGTCTTTAGCTCGTGGGAGGTGTCTGCCACGAAGTCGCGAAGCTCGCGTTCGGAGCGCTGTCGCCTGACGTCGAGTCGCTGAAGCGCGTCAGCGAGTTCGGCCGTCTCCGAGTAGTCGCGCGCCACGTGGGCGATCCCGACCACATCGTCGTTTTCAACGTGATCGGCGAGGGCGGTGAGGGATCCCGTGGTCCGCGTGATGACGAGCCGAGAAGTGACGGCGACGGCGACAATGACCAAACCGAGGAGAATGAGCTCTGCGAGAAAAAGCGCCCGGATGAGGCGATCAGCTCCTTCCGAGCCCACCCCCACGAGAGCTGACTCCAGTGGAACGTCGGTCCCGTCGCGGAACACCGTTCCAGCCTCGAACTCGATTCGCGTAAACGTGGTGCTTCGACCGGCGAGGTCTACGGTGACAGTGGAATCAGCTACTGCACCACTGACGAGCGGTTCGAGCTGTGAGAGCGGGAGGGTTGCATCCGACGATGCCGCCACGATCTCGCCATCGGAACCCAGCAACACCACAACAGCCGCGATCGGAGCGAGTTTCGTCAGCTGTCGCGCATCCACGACGCGCTGACCACTGTCGACTGTGCCCCAGGTGGAGACCGCTTCGCCAGCCAGTGTTGCGGCCCTGTCGGCGTTTGTGTCGACAACGATGCGCAATCCAATGATGCTCGCGGTACCGACGAGCACAACGACGAGCGCCACTATCGTCATGAGCCGCCACTGCAGGGTACGCACCATCGACCGCGGAGCGCCGTCCCGGGTCATGGTGCCGCCAACCTGAGGCAGTAGCCGAACCCTCGGACCGTGTGCAGGAGGGGAGTGCGGCCGTCGTCAAGCTTTCGTCGCAGGTTCGACATGACCTTCTCGACGACGTCGCTGCGACCGCCGAAATCGTATTTCCAGACGTGTTCAAGGATTTGGTGTCGTGACAGAACGCGTTCGGCGTTCTCCAACAGGTACCGAAGCACTCGAAGCTCAGTGGGTGTAAGCGCCAGCGTGTCACCCGCGCGAACAACACGGTGGGCTGCAAGGTCCATCGTGAGGTCGTCGTACGTCAGGAGATCCGGGTTCGAGGCCGAGGCGGCTCCGCGCCGAAGGACCGCCTCGATGCGCGCGAGAACTTCGCTCACATGGAAGGGCTTGGGGATGAAATCGTCCGCTCCCGCCTTGAGCCCTGCCACGCGTGACTCCAGTTCACCAGCCGCGCTCAGCAAAATGATCGCCGCTCCCGGACTAGCTGTGCGCAGCGGACGGATGAGGTCGAACGCGTCGATCTCGGGCAACCAGCGATCGAGCAGGACAACCTGGAACTCTTCCGCACGCGAGAGAGATAGCGCTTCGGCGGCTGACATCGCGAGACGGACTCTGAACCCTTCGGATTCGAGCAAGTTTTGGAGGAGCAACCCGATGCCGTGGTCGTCGTCGACGACGAGGGCGCTGAGCCCTTCCCGCGACATCTCCGGTTTCACGACTCGATGGTATGTCGCGCGCCTCGTCGGCTACTTCGCTTCCTGCCGGGGCCGGATCACACGCTCGAAGATGAGGATGCCCGCCGCAACGACCGGGATGGCCACGAGTGCTCCGAGGATGCCGCCGAGCGAGGCTCCACCGATTGCGGCGACGATCACGAGTGCTCCGGGAACGGATACGGCCTTCGCCATCACCCGCGGGCTCAGCACGTAGGCCTCGATCTGCATGTAGATGAGCAGAAGTACGGCGAGGATGAGGGCTCCGACGGGGTTCACGAACACGGTCGCGACCACGGCAATTGTGGTGCCCAGAATCGGGCCGACCACGGGAATGAGCGCGCAGACGAAGGCCACAAGCGCGAGCACGATCGGCACGGGGCCACCAACCGCGGTCACGAGAATGAAGGTGACGATCGCGTTAACGAGTGCCAGCAGCAGTTGCCCGGCCACGTATTTGCCGACCGACTGGAGGATCTCGTCGGTCACGGAGCGGAATCCATCACGACGTGAACGGGGTACCGCCTGGTAGACCTTCTCCATCACGAGAGGCAGCGTGAGGGTGAAGTACAACGTCAGCACGGTCACCACAATGACGGCCGTCACTGCTTCCCCGAATCCGGTTCCGATCGCCAGCAGCCCGCCTCCGATCGATAGCCACTGGTTGGGGTCGCTCAGGAACGTTGTGACCTGCGAGGTGAGGTAGCTCACGTCGATGTACGACCCGACGTTTGCCGTCAACCACTGCACCCACGCTTGATCGGGCAGACTCGCCGCCCAGCCGGGCGCTGCCGAGATGAGGTGCGTGACCTCTCGCACGATGACGGGCACAACCGCGAGAGCGATGAGGAAGCCGACAAGGAGCCCGAGCACCACGATGGCGAGCGAGGCCGCCCAGCGTGGGATGTTTCGTTCCGTCGCCCAGCGGATGATCGGTTCCAGCGCGAGCGAGATGAAGTAGGCAACACCCATGTAGATGAGCACGGTCGCGAGCGTTCGTACCGCTCCGATGATGGCGATACCGACACCGACTCCGAGCGCTCCGAGAAGGCCGACAACAAACGGATTGAACAGGATGCGCCTGGCCGGAGCAGTCCCGCGTGCTGGGTCGTGGCGCAGCGCCGTTCCGGCGCGGAGTCGGGGTGACGGTCTCATGGTGAGTGACTCTATCGCCCGCGTCATCCCTCGCGATTCCCCCGCTTCGGGGCGGATGCGACGCGATGTCGGGTTCAGCGCAGCAGTAGCGAGGCGAGCAACGCGATGCCCCAGCTGGCGAGGCTGCCGATGAGGAAGTACTCCGGGTCCTTGCTCGGCGCCTCACCCGTCTTGCGCTTGCGCACACTCCGCGAGAGTTCCGGAAAGCGCACAACTCCCTTCGCTGCCAGAACGCCACCGATCGCGGCGAATTGGCCAGCGGCGGCGAGCCCGAACACCATGAGTCTTTCGAGCGGGCCGATGATGCGGCCACCCTTGAGGTCGCTGGAGTCTTCGCTGAGATCGCTGCGTGCTGAGGACTCGGATGCCAGCACCAACCGCACAACGATGTTGGCGGTTTCGAGCAGCACGAGGCCGCAGCCGAGGAGCAGTACGACGCGGGTCGCATCCACCGGAGCAGCGGACGTCGCGAGCCACTCGTCGAGGGGGCCGGGCGTCGCGACCGAGAGCGAGAGGTAGGCGATACCGGCTAGGGAGACAAGAAGCGCGAGGAGCGGCCAGCGTGTGCTCGCCCGACCGCCGGGGGTTGAGGTGACCCACGCCACGGTGAACACGAAGGGTACGAGCATGACGAGCGGGTCGATGCCCGTGAGCTGAACGCCGAGCACGCCGACCAGGAGGGCGAGGAGGAGGCCACGCAGGGCGCCCCAGCGCTGTCGCCCCCGCGGCAGGCCCCGCGTGGCATCCGCGACGCCGAGCATGGCCAGGTAGTAGCCGAGAAGGATCATGGCGTGTTCTCCCTGATGAGGTGTGTAGAGGCGGTGATGGCCGTGGCCGAACCTTTGGCGAGCGCACGGGAAACGGCTGGTTGGCTGACTCCGAGGGCAGCCGCTGTCTCGTGCTGGGTTTCACCGAGGAGGTGCCCGAGGAGCGCACGTCGGCTGTTGGGTGTTTGGCTGCTGAGGAGCTGATCGCGGCAGATCAGATAGGCGTTGGTGATGGCGGCATCCGCGAGGTGTGTGTGCCCCGGGTCGACATCGATCCAGGTTCGCAGCCAGGGTTCGTCGTCGTTTTCTCGGCGTTGGGCTTCGCCGATGGCGGCGCGGGCGCTCCACCACGCACTGCCGTCTCTGATGGGGGTGGGGCCATCACTGATGTCCCGAGATTCGCCGATTCCGATACCGAAGCGGCAGTCGAGGTCGTCCGGGAGGCTGAGGCGGATGAGAAGGGTAGCGGTGAGCGCGTCGTGGATGCTTCCGTACATCCCCTGGAATTCGTCTCCGACTGTGGGCTGCAGGGGTAATAGCGCGGGGATACGTTCGCCGACCGAGTCGAGTGCGTCCACTATCCGCTGTTGGGCGAGAGCGCGATCGGGGTGGTGTCGTGAGCGCACCAGATCGACGATGACGGCCGCTCCGGTCAGATCGTTCATGACCCAAGTCTAGGTTATATTTCGCAAAATATAACTAAATCAGTAATATTTCACCGAATATAACCATCACTTGAGGCGGACAAAACGCAGCGAGCCGTCCTCTTTGGTCTCGACGGCATCAACCGAGCGCACGAAGTCGGTGAAGGACTTGAACCCCAACTTCTTCTCTCCGAACCCCGCATCGAGACGCTTCATCTGCTGTTTCGCCGATGACGCGTTCACCCATCCGTCGACCGTGTCGGCACGCTGAGCGACACGCAGAGCGCGAACCAGCAACTCGGCAGCGGCATGCTGCGGGTCGGGCGGGGGAGCTGCCGTGGTGACGGGGGCGCTCGCTCGACGACGGGTTGGTGCCTTCGCCACCTCGGGTTGCGGCGCATCCGCGATGGGCGCAGCCGCCACGGCCTTCTCGACGGGCACATCGACCGGCGGCGCAGGGTCCTCCACGAGATCCTCGTAAAAGGAGAACTCATCGCACGCGCTCTTGAAGGCGGCGCTCGTTGAGCCCGTGACCCCCACGCCAACAACAACGCGGCCCATGCGTCGAACCCGCTGGGCGAGCGGGATGTAGTCGCTATCGCCCGCGACGATCACCACGTGACTGATGTCCTCGAGGCGGAACAGATCCTCGACGACGTCGATTGCCAGTCGGATGTCGGCGCCATTCTTCGTTCCCGCAGTGTTGAACAACTGCACAAGGTCGACCGCGCGATCGATGAGTTGCTTCTGGTACCGCGTATTGGCGGGGGCGGCCCAGTCCGCGTAGGCGCGACTGATGGCCACCGCCCCGAACGACGATGCGAAGTCGAGAACCTCGCCGATGTCCACCGTGGCCTGCTGGAGCTTTTCCGCCGCCTTGCCCGCACCGTTGCGAGCTTTGTCCTTGGAGAAACTCCCGCGACCGTGGATGTGGTCGTACTGCGAGATCACGATGTTGTCGAAGTCGATGTAGACCGCGACGCGCGGGTCGAGCTGCTCTGCCATGCTGCCTCCCGGAGGTGTCACTGGGGCAAGTCTGGCACGCCCTCCGCGCTCGCCAAGGCTGCCGCGACGTCGCGCTCGACGAGTTCCGCGTTGATCGCGGCCCCCACCTTGCTGCCCGTACCCATGGAGAGGGGCACGTTCGCAGCCGGGTTCACGGAGTTTCCTGCGGCCCACAGGCCGGGAACACTCGTGCGACCCATATCGTCGACCGCGACGAACTCGGCCCCACCGAAGGGGGCCTGAGCGCTCACCGCCGCTCCCAGCGCTCGGAGGAACCCGTCGCGAGGGGCGCCAGCAGGAGCGGTGAACACGATGTCCACCTCCACCGAGCCTCCATCGACGAGGTCGATCGTGATGGCACCGGAATCCTGCGAGTGCACACGCTCGATGTCCGCATCGACTCGCGTAATACCTCGTGCGTCGAGGGCCCGCAGCGCGACGTCATCGAGGGGGATGCCGCGGCTGAAGTAGGTGACATCCGATGACCACTGCCTCAGTAACTGAACCTGGTGCTGCGCCGGTGTAGTGGCGATCACACCGATGCGCTGGTCGCGCTTCTCCCAGCCGTCACAGTACGGACACACGACGACACCGGTTCCCCAGAGTTCCGCGAGCCCGGAGATGGCGGGCAGCTCGTCGGCGAGGCCGGTTGCCACCATGACGTGCGGTGCGCGGTGGATGCCCGCTGTCGAGGTAACCCGGAAGCCGCCCGAAGACTCGGGGGAGAGGTCGGTGACGTCACCACTCAGTACGACGCCGCCGTAGCCCTCGATGTCACGACGTCCCCGAGCGAGCAGGTCGACGGCCGATGTGCCGTCGTGCCCCAGTACGCCGTGCATGTGAGGTGCAACGCCGTTGCGAGGTTTGCCAGCATCGATCACCAGTACCGACCGGCGCGCTCGGGAGAGCATGAGGGCGGCGCTGAGCCCCGCGGCTCCGCCTCCGATGATGATGGCGTCCCACTTGTCTGTCATGAGACCAGCCTCATTCCTGACCGCGTCGGGAGCAAACGAGATTGCTAAACTGGCAACATGTGGGAGGAGAAGCTTTCCGCCGTCGGACCGCGACTGAGGGAGTTGCGCTCGATGGCAGGGCTCACGCTCGCCGAGGCGTCTGCCGCGACATCCATCTCGGTCTCGACGATCTCCCGACTCGAGTCCGGTCATCGCGGCCCCACCCTCGAGCTCTTGCTGCCTCTCGCCGAGCTCTACGGGGTCGCCCTCGACCAACTCGTGCAGCCGGCGGATGCCCGTGACCCGCGTGTTGTGCAGAAGCCCTTCCAGCGCGGCGACTCCACCATCGTTCCGCTGTCGCGCGCCGGAGCGAAGCTCCAGGCATACAAGCAGGTGCTGCACCCTCGCGGTGGGCAGCCCGTACCCGAGCAGCGCGTACACGAGGGATTCGACTGGTTCTACGTTCTCAGCGGACGGGTGCGGCTGCTCCTCGGACCCCACGATATGGAACTGGGTGTGGGTGAGGTCGCCGAATTCGACACTCGGGTGCCGCACGCGTTCTTCAACCCGGGCACCGAACCGGCGGAGATCCTGACCATCTACGGCAAACACGGAGAGCGCCTGCACGTGCGCGCGAGTACGACGTCCAGCGCGCGTTGAGAAAACGTCCAGCACGGTTCGCCCCCTCTCCGAGTGACAATGGGGTGAACGAGTCAAGGGACGGGGACCCCCATGCCGGTGTTCAAAACCAACGCGCGCATCAAAGCCGATCGCGTCGCGGCGATCGTAGGCGTCGCGAGTTTCGCGGCCGGCCTCACACTCATCGCCTTCGAAACCGTGACCGGGCCGCCGCCCGAGCCCTCCGTCACAACCGTGACGTCGCCCCTGCCGGGTGGGCAAACGACCACGACAACGGACACCACCGCTCCTCCCTTCAACTCGACGTCGGAGCCGCGGGTCACGCACGAGACGTCCGTGACAGAGGGAGCGCCCGCCGTCGTCACCGTCACCTCGGGCGGAGCGAACCCGTGGCTCGGGAGCCCTGCCGCCACCGCCGCCGCGCAACTGCTTCTCGTCACGGCCGCCTCACTCCTGCTCGCCTTGGCGACACGACGTGTGCTCCTCGGTGAGTACGGCGTACACGTCGACGCGACAGGCCCCGGATCGACGGATGCCCGCGCCGACACCATCACGGAGCTCGAGGCCGCGGCCACCAAACACGACGTCGCCGCTGCCCGCGAAACCCCAGACCTGTCGCGCCCCCTCTTCGCAGGACCCTCGGTCAACGACCCACGGCTTCGAGTCCTGCAGCACAGGATCTCGCTGGAACTCGACGTGCGCACCCTCGCGCAGAACAACGACCTGCCGAGCGGGCTCACCATCCCCTACGTCGTCGACTGCCTCGTGGCCGCGAAACGGATGTCGCCGCAGTTGGGATCGGCCGTGGTGGCCCTGAGCGAGATCGGCGAACGTGTCGGGCACGGTGCGACGGTGTCCCTCGACGCGACCACGCTGCTCACCGAGGCGTACTCCGGCGCGTTGGCCAAGGTGGGCGGTCGGATTCGCTGACAGCGGCGTGCAGCACTGACATCCGCTCACTCACTAGGCTGGGCGCATGCCGGGGGAGCGTCGCTGGATCGCGTACAAGAGACACTGGATTCCCGTTGTCGCTCTGGGCCTGGGGCTCGCGGCGACCGCGTGGTGGTTGCTCAGCCCGTGGCCGGCGGCGCTTCTCATCCGAGCGATCTTCGATCAGAACGCTCAGAAGACGGTCGAAGAGATGACACCCTTCGTGCCCGTCACCGGAGTGGACGCTCGACGTGACATCGCCTACGGCACGGGGCCGGACGCAACCTTCGACCTCTTCCGCCCGAGCGGTGCGAGCGAGCCATTGCCCACGGTCATCTGGATTCACGGCGGTGCCTGGATTTCGGGCACCAAAGAGAACGTCGATCCCTACGTTCAGATCATCGCCTCGCACGGCTACACAACGGTCAGCCTCGACTACCCCTACGGGCCAGAGCACCTCTACCCGCGCGGGCTCGAAGACCTCAACGATGCGCTCACCCATCTCGTCGAGAACGCCGACGAGTACGGCATCGACCCCGAGCGTCTCGTCATCGCGGGTGACTCTGCCGGTGCCAATCTGACGAGCCAGCTTGCGGTGCTCACAACCAATCCCCAGTACGCGGACCTGTTGGGCATGGATCCGGCGTTGGGCGCCGAGCAGCTTCGCGGTGTTGTGCTCAACTGCGGCATCTACGACGTCAGTGGCATCCCCAATGCCCCTGGGATCGGTGGCTGGGGGTTCCGTATTGCACTCTGGGCCTACCTCGGAGAACGCGACTGGTCGAGAACGGCCGGGGGTCAGGAAATGTCGACCCTCGACTACGTGACGGAGGACTTCCCGACGACCTGGATCTCGGGCGGCAACGGCGACCCGCTCACCGACACCCAGTCCAAGCCCCTCGCCGACAAACTCGGTGCCCTCGGGGTCGACGTCGAGACGGTGTTCTACCCCGCGGATCACGAGCCGGAACTGCCGCACGAGTACCAGTTCCACCTCGACTATGCGGATGCCCAGTCCGCGCTCACCTCGACACTCGAGTACCTCGATCGCGTCCTTCGCGACTAACGCTGCAGAGGGCGCGACGTCGGAGGTGGCACGTAGCCTGTCGCCGTGCCAGAACCGATCGACTCGTGGTGGCAGCGTCGTCAGCGCTCCAAAGGAGTCGACGTGCCCTACGCGGTGGGCAGTTACCGAACGGACTGGGAGCGATATCCCGTTCTCATTCGCCAGTACCACCCCGACCTCAACGGCGGACTCGCCCTGACCCAGGTTCCGCCCGCGGCCGACGTCTGGTTGCTCTGGCAGTGCGAGGTTGGCCACCTCTTCATTGCCACACCCTGGGAACAACGCCAGCGCCCCGGCACGTCGAGGCGGCGCTCGACCTGGTGTCCGGAGTGCGCGACGGGAGCCGCCCCGAAGCCGATCCGGCAAGAGCCCCGCGTTGTCACGCGGGCCCCGGCGCCCGCGCGCCCGCAGAAACGGCTGTGTCGGCACTCGGAGGCGCCGCGTCATCGGGAGGGCGATGCCTTTGCGAGCGTGTGTGCGCCGGCACGAGCATCCGCGGTCGAGGGTGACCTTCACCAGCGCCTCGCCGACCGGCTTGAGTTCACGGGAGGGATGACGGCCGTGCGCACGCGGCATCCGTTTTTTGATCATCTCGAGGTGTGGCCCGACATCGTCCTGCCCGAGCTGAAGGTGGCAATCGAGTACGACTCGACGGGTCGTGACGGGCTCGAGCACGTGGGCCGCCGCGAACACGTCGACCTGCGCAAGGATCGAGCGGCACGAGCAGTCGGGTGGGAGGTCATCCGTATTCGTTCGGCGAAACTCCAACCCCTCGGCCCACACGATGTGCAGGCCTCGACGGTGAGTGAACGCCTGATCTCGCGCATCATCGACGAGTTGCGTGTGATCCGCGGCGATCTCATCGTCGACTGCTACCTGCGCTGAGCTCGCGGCGTAGCAGCGGTCGCGTCGCAAATCAACCGGGGGCACGAAAGCTCCGCGCGGGGGCCGTCGGCTGGGAGGATGGATGCCATGACGCTGCACATCACGGGCGATCCGGCAGCGGATGCCCTCCTCACCGACAATCCGTTCGCGCTGCTCACCGGCATGATGCTCGATCAGCAGGTGACGATGGAGACGGCCTTCGCCGGGCCGCTCAAGCTGGAGCAACGCCTCGGGCAACTCTCAGCGGCCTCCATTGCGGGTACTGATCCCGATCGTTTGGTTGCCGCCTTCAAAGAATCCCCATCGGTCCACCGTTTCCCGGGTTCCATGGCTGAACGGCTGCAGGCACTCGCGCAGGCGCTGGTCGCCGACTGGGACGGCGATGCTGCCGCACTGTGGACGCGCGGTAACCCGGACGGGGCAGAAGTCTTCCGTCGACTCCGAACGCTGCCGGGATTCGGCGAGCAGAAGTCGAAGATCTTCCTCGCCCTCCTCGGTAAGCAATACGGGTTCACCGGTGAGGGGTGGCGCGATTCATCCAGCCCCTACGGTGACGAGGGAACAACGATGTCGGTGGCCGACATCGTCGACAGTGACTCCCTCGCGAAAGTTCGTGAGACCAAGAAGGCGGCCAAAGCGGCGGCCAAGGCGCGATGAAGGAGCGCATCACGCGACTTATTGCCTGGGTGACCGGGCTCTTCCCCGTGAGAGTGTTCACTCACTTCGGCGAGCGGAATGGACCCGTGCTCGCGGCGGGAATGAGCTATCAGGCACTCTTCGCCGTGTTCGCGGCCGTTTACGTCGGATTCTCCATCGCCGGCATCTGGTTGCTCGGCCAACCGGGCGCGATGGACTCCCTCCTCGCCATCGTCAACTCGACGATTCCCGGCCTCGTGGGGGACGACGGTGTCATCACCCCCGACGATCTTGCGGCCGCGGGCGCCGCGAGTGCCGGCCTGCTCACGTGGACGGGGGCGATCGCCCTCATCGGGCTCATCCTGACCGCGACGGGGTGGATCAGCTTCGCGCGGCTCTCCGTCCGTGCCGTCTTCGGACTACCCCGCGAGACCAGAAACCCGGCGCTCGTCATGGCTCTCGACATCCTTGTCGCCATCGCCGTCGGTGTGCTCCTTCTTGTGGCCTCCGTACTGTCGGTGGCGAGCACCGCGGCGCTCGACTGGGTCTTCGGCGCCATCGGACTTGCCACCGAGAGCATCGGGTACGTGGTGCTGGCACGCGTTATCGGACTGGTGCTCGTTCTTGCGATCAACACTGCCGTTCTGGTGATGTTGTTCCGCTTCCTCTCGAGCGCGGCCGTCGGCTGGCGCTACCTCGTGCGGGGTGCACTTGTTGGCGGGGCCGGGATGCTCGTGCTGCAGCTGGCCAGCTCGCTTCTGGCCAGCGGCGCCTCCAGCAACCCGCTGTTGGCCACCTTCGCCGTGCTCATCGGTCTCCTGCTGTTCTTCCGGCTCCTCAACACCGTGATACTCGTCGCGGCGTCGTGGATTGCCGTTGGTGCGGAAGACCGTCACGAGCAACTCGCGCCCCGGGCATCCGTCGTATCGGACGCCGACGACCTGGTCGCGGCGCGCGCACGCGTCGTGGAGGCTCGGCGCGCATACGCGTCCGCGCCGCTGCTGCGCCGTCGCGGCGCCGCACGGCGGGTGAGACAGGCCGAAGACCGGCTCGTCGACCTCGTCGTTGACGATACGGGTACGCTCGCGGGAGTCAGCTGAACTCGATCACGGCGGAGGGGGACATGAAGCGTCGTGCCTCGGCCCTCGTCTTGTGGGTGAGATCATTGCTGCCCGTTCGGGTCTGGATGAACCTCCTCGACCACAACGGGCTTCTCCTCGCCGCAGGCATGAGCTACCAGGCGCTCTTCGCGGTATTCGCCGCCGTCTACGTCGGTTTCTCGATCGCGGGCATCTGGCTCGCGGGGGACCAACAGACCCTCGAATCCCTTGTTGTCATCGTGAGCACCGCTGTCCCGGGACTTGTAGGCGACAACGACGGCGTCATCCACGTCGACGACATCGTGGCCGGGAGCGCAGCAGGCGCTGGCATCCTCAGCGTCACCGGCGCCATCGCCCTCGTCGGACTCGTCTGGACGGCGATCGGGTGGGTGACGTACGCCCGGTTGGCCGTCAGGGCGGTCTTCGGCTTGGAGCGCGACCGCCGCAACTTTTTTCTCTTGAAGGCCCGTGATCTTGTCGTGGCCTTAGGGCTCGGCGCGCTCCTGCTCGTCGCGGCCGCGCTGTCGGTGCTGAGCACCGCGGCCCTCGACTGGGTTTTCGACTCGGTTGGGCTCAGCACGGCGGGACCGTGGTATCTGCTCTTAGCCCGCGGTTCGGGATTCCTGCTGATTTTTGTCATCAACTCGGCCGTACTGGCAGCGCTGTTCCGCTTCCTCTCGCGTGCGAGCATCCCTTGGCGTCGACTGGCGGGAGGCTCGTTCCTCGGCGGTCTCGCCATGCTCCTCTTGCAGATCGGCAGCTCGGTTCTTGCTGGCAGCGCAACACGCAATCCGCTGTTGGCGACGTTCGCGGTGTTTATCGGTCTGCTGTTGTTCTTCAGGATTTCGGGCCTCATCACCCTCGCGGCCGCGTCGTGGATCGCCGTTGATGCGGGTGATCGCGGGGAGAAGCTCTAGCCTCCGACGTAGTCCTTCAGATGTTTACCCGTCAGGGTCGTCGCCGTCGCGACAAGCTCCTGCGGGGTGCCTTCGAAAACGACCGATCCTCCGTCGTGGCCGGCACCTGGCCCGATATCGATGATCCAGTCTGCGTGTGCCATGACGGCTTGGTGGTGTTCGATGACGATCACGGTTTTGCCGGAGTCGACGAGGCGGTCGAAGAGTCCCAGCATGTGCTCGACGTCGGCCAGGTGCAGCCCGGTCGTTGGTTCGTCGAGCACGTAGATGCCGCCCTTGTCGGCCATGTGGATAGCGAGCTTCAGTCGTTGACGTTCGCCGCCGGAGAGGGTCGTGAGCGGTTGCCCGAGGCTCAGGTAGCCCAGTCCGACATCGGCCATACGCGTGAGGATGGCGTGGGCGGGACCCGAGCCGAAGAACTCCTCGGCCTCGGCCACGGACATGGCGAGCACCTCCGCGATGTTTTTACCGTTCAGTGTGTACTCGAGCACCTGGGGCTGGAACCTTTTGCCACCACACGCTTCGCACACTGTCGCGACGCCCGCCATCATGGCGAGGTCGGTGTAGATGACGCCGTTGCCGTTGCAATTCGGGCAGGCGCCCTCGGAGTTGGCACTGAACAGGGCGGGCTTCACACCGTTCGCCTTGGCAAAGGCGGTGCGGATCGGATCAAGCAGACCGGTATACGTCGCGGGGTTGCTCCGTCGCGATCCGCGAATAGCGGACTGGTCGACGGTGACCACGTTCTCTCCCCGCGGGATCGAACCATGGATGAGAGAACTCTTGCCGCTGCCAGCCACACCGGTCACGACGGTGAGAACACCGAGCGGAATGTCCACATCGACGTTTTTGAGATTGTGACGTGTCGCCCCTCGAATCTCGAGGTAGCCCTGGTGGGTTCGAGGTGTTTCGCGAAGCCGCACGCGATCGTCGAGGTGGCGGCCGGTAAGGGTGTCGCTGGATCGGAGCCCGTCGACCGTACCCTCGTACTGAATTGTGCCGCCGCCAACCCCTGCCCGCGGCCCCAAGTCGATTACGTGGTCGGCGATCGCGATCGTCTCCGGCTTGTGCTCGACCACGAGCACGGTGTTGCCTTTGTCGCGAAGGCGACGGAGGAGGTTGTTCATCCGCTCGATGTCGTGCGGATGCAGCCCGATGGTCGGCTCGTCGAAGATGTAGCTCACGTCCGTCAGAGACGACCCGAGGTGTCGCACCATCTTCACCCGCTGGGCCTCACCACCCGAGAGCGACCCCGAGGTTCGATCGAGGCTCAGGTACCCGAGTCCGATCTCGACCAGCGAATCGAGGGTCTGCTGCAGTGGCGCGAGGAGCGGTCCCACCTGCGGGTCGGAGATGCCGCGAATGAACTCGGCGAGGTCACTCACTTGCATGCGTGAGCAGTCGGCAATGCTTTTTCCGTTGATCTTCGACGACCGGGCAGCCTCGTTGAGCCGGGTCCCCTCGCACTCCGGACACGGTTGGAACGTCACAGCCCGGTCGATGAAGGCGCGGATGTGCGGCTGAACTGAGTCTTTGTCTTTCGACAGGATGCTCTTCTGCACCTTCGGCACGAGGCCTTCGTACGTCATGTTGAAGCCGCTCACCGCGACCTTGACGGGCTCCTTGTAGAGGAAGTCTTGGCGCTGTTGCTCCGTGAAGTCCTTGATGGGAACATCCGCGGGAACAAAACCCGATTCGGTGAAGCCGCGCACCATCCACCCGTCGACGTTGTAGCCGGGAATGGTGATGGCGCCCTCGCTGAGGCTCTTGCTGTCGTCGAACAGCTCAGCGAGGTCGATGTCGGTCACGTGGCCGAGCCCCTCGCATCGTGGACACATGCCCTCCGGTGCGTTGAAGCCGTAGTAGAACGACGGACCGATGTGCGGTTCGCCCAGTCTGCTGAAGACGATGCGCAGCATGGCGTTGACGTCGGTCGCGGTGCCGACCGTGGAGCGCGAGTTCGCTCCCATACGTTCCTGATCGACGATGATCGCGGCACTGAGGTTCTCGAGCGAATCCACGTCGGGGCGACCGAGGCTCGGCATAAATCCCTGTACGAAGGCGGAATAGGTCTCGTTGATGAGACGCTGCGACTCCGCGGCGATGGTGCCGAACACGAGCGAGGATTTACCGGAGCCGGAGACTCCCGTGAAGACCGTCAACCGTCGTTTGGGAATGTCGACCGAGATGTCTCGAAGGTTGTTCTCGCGTGCTCCGCGAACCCGGATGACGTGGTGGCTATCGGCGATCGAGGGGCTGGATTCGTTGGGGGAGTGCGCGATGTTCACGGTGTCCACTCTGCCAGAGGGCGCCGACATCCGGCAGTATCAACCCCACAGCAGGGGGCGCGAGGCAAAGGCCCGCGGGGTGCCGTATTCGATGCGCGCGCCGAACGTGGCTTTTTTGTAGGGCTCGAAGACGGTAGCTGCGGCACCAGCGCGGTGTTCGAGGCGTATCTCCACGGCATCCGAACGCTCCTGCTGGAGACGCGTGTTCATGATGAGCGCAACGCTGCGAGCCTGATCTCGAACCTGCCTGAGGTGGCTCATCGCGGTGCGGATGAGCGATTCGATGTCGGGATGTTTACCAAGACCCGATCTGTCTTGTTCGATCTCGAGAATTCGACCGTCGTCCGTCATGACAATCGCGATGGGGTCGAAGTGCGCGGCTTCGGTCAACCGCGTCCTCGCGAGCCGGATGGAAGTCTCGAGCAGCCTGTCCAGGTCAGCGCGCGCGGCCTCATCGACCGCGTCCCCCCACGACTCCATGTGCACATCGTAGCCAGACACGGACGCCCGGCGCTGGCGACCATTCGGGGCGCAACCCGTCGAGCGGAGGGAGGGGGTGGAGTAGCCTCGGCGAGGTGACCAGCCGTATCGATACTCTCGTCATCCTCGGAGCGGGCGGTGACCTCACCTCACGCCTCCTCCTCCCCGGCATTGCCTCTTACCTCGCGTCGCGCGATGCGCAGTCGGTCGAGATCATCGGGGTCGACCGCGAGGATTTCTCCGCAGCTCAGTGGCATAAGCGGATCTCGACGGCCTTCGCGTCAGCGCCGTCGGCACTCGGCACTCGTGTCGCCGACGCGAGCAGCTACCTGCGAGGGGATGCCACGAACCCCGACGATCTCGCTCGTGTACTCGCCGCGGCGAAAGGCCGCGTGGCGCTCTACTTCGCTCTGCCACCGGCGGTCGCAGAGCTCGCGTGCCGCGCCCTCTCGACGATGACCCTGCCCGCCGGAATCACGCTCGTGCTCGAGAAACCCTTCGGCACCGATCTGCGCTCGGCCGCGGCCCTCAACCGCCTGCTCCAGACGATGGTGCCGGAGAAGCAGATCTTCCGCGTCGACCACTTCCTCGGGAAGTCGACTGTGCTGAATCTCATCGGACTCCGATTCGCCAATCGCATCTTCGAGCCGCTGTTCTCGCGCGACAACGTCGAGAAGGTCGAAATCATCGCTGACGAAAGCCTCGGTCTCGAACATCGGGCAGGCTACTACGACCACGCGGGTGCCTTGGAGGACATGATCCAGAGCCATCTGCTCCTCGTGCTCGCGCTCGCGGCGATGGAGCCACCCGCGAGCCTCGACGCTGAGGATCTTCGCGGTTCCATGGCCCAGGTCCTTCGTGCGACGCGTCCTTGGCGCAAGAACGGAACATCCTCCCGTCGGGCACGCTACGGCGCGGGTAGCGTCGACGGGCGACGGATGCCCGCCTACATCGATGAGGACGGCGTCGACCCGCGCCGCAAGACCGAGACCCTTGCCCAGGTGACGCTCGCGATCGACAACTGGCGGTGGGAGGGTGTGCCGTTCATCGTCCGCTCGGGCAAGGCGCTCGCGGAGTCGCGGCAGGAGGTGATCGTGACGTTCAAGGAGGTCCCGCACCTTCCCGCCGGGCTCACGGGTGTGGCGAGTCCGAGTCGTCTGCGGGTCTCGCTCAAGCCCGCGACACTCGATCTCGACCTCGTGGTCAACGGGGAGGGCGACCCCTTCACTCTCGACCAGTCGATCCTCCACGCCGAGCTCGGCGAGGCGGAGTTGAGCGCCTACGGCGAAGTTCTGGCCGACGTGCTCGAGGGGTCCTCGGTGATCTCGGTGCGTGGCGACGTCGCCGAGCAGTGTTGGCGGATCGTCGAACCGGTCATGAAGGCCTGGAGCAAAGACTTGGTTCCGTTGGAGACCTACCCAGCAGGTTCTCTCGGGCCGTCAGAGTGGTAGTCGGCTAGGCTCGGCTCTATGACGACCGCCGTGCACCGCCTCCTTGCGGCTCTCGGCATCCTCCTCGTCCTCACGGTGACGGCACCGGATGCCGGTGCCGTGGTGTTCGCCGGTGCATCGCTCGCAGTCGCGGCCCTCCTCGCAGCGAACATCGCCGTCGCCGTCCTCGGATCGCGCGAGATCACGGTGGGCTATCGTGCCCGCGCCCACAGGGAGTCCTTTTCGTCGTCACCCGAGCCGAGTCATCCGGCAACTCCCGGACGTACCCGCGCACGAGCCCCGGGAGCTTTCGCCCTGACCGCGTTCTGAGTCCGTCCGAGACGAGAGCGCGGTCCAACGCGACCCTCTCTCCTCTCCGACCCAAGGACTCCCGTGGATCTTTACTCGTTCCCTCCCATCGCCGCCGCCCTTGATGCGGCTCACAGTGTCATCACGTGGCTCATCGCTGCTCTTACACCCTTCGCAGCGGGTGCCGCTCCCACTCTCTCCATCGTTCTCTTGACCGTCGTCATCCGGTCTCTCCTGCTTCCCGCGAGCGTCGCGGCGTTCCGGGGTGACCTGGAGAGGCGTCGGCTCGCTCCGCGTATCGCCGAACTTCGGACCCGCTATTCGAAGAACCCCGAAATGCTTCAGCGCAAGACCATGGAGCTCTACGCGCGGGAGCGCGTGAGTCCCTTCGCCGGGATCCTGCCGCTCCTCATCCAGCTGCCCGTGCTGTCCCTGGTCTACGGACTTTTTGTTCTGCCGACCATCAACGGCCACGCGAACGGATTGCTCGCCGAGACGTTCGCCGGGGTGCCGCTCTCGTCGTCGTTTGTTGGCCTCGTTGGTGGTGGGTCGGATCCTCTTCACCTGGCCGTCGTGGGATCGCTGCTCGCACTCATCGCGCTCGTCGTGTGGCTATCGCGTCGATATGCAGCGCCGATCGCCCCACAACCCGATGTGGCATCGCCCGGCCTCGGTGCAATCACTCGGGTCCTCGGTTTTCTGCCCTTTGTGACGGTCGTCTTCGCCGCCGTCGTGCCACTCGCGGCGACCGTATACCTGGCGACAACAACAACGTGGACGTTCGTCGAACGACAGGTCATGCGCAGGGCCCTGGACCCAAACCGGCGGATGCGCGGCTCCGAATCGACAGCATGACGACCCCATCAGCACCCGTTTCGGCCACTGCGCTGGTCTCCGTGCTCAGCCATCCGGTTGTGGCGTGGGAGTTCGTCACGGGGCTGGATCCCGCGAGTTTTTATCCGTCGTACGGGCCCTTGCCGGCCGTCGTCGGTGTGCGTGACCAGTCGGGCGACTGGACAACCGCCGGGCAGGAACGCACTCTTCTGCTCTCCGACGGTGGGCACGTGGTCGAGCACGTGACGGATGCCGAGTCCCCAACCTTCTTCGCCTACCAACTCAGCGACTTCCAGAGGCTCTTCGGTGTGCTGGTCTCCGGGGCGCGCGCGGAATGGCGATTCGAGAAGACCGCCCACGGCACGCGCATCCTGTGGACGTACTCGTTTTTCGCAAAACCGGGTCGTCGCCTGATCGTCCGCGCGATCGTCAAAGCCTTCTGGTCGCCCTATATGGAGCGGGTACTGCCGGGAATCGCCGCGGCTACGCCGAGCGCATCACGTCGGAGCTGAAAGCGTCGATTCGCGACAACAACCCGGCGATGCGTCCTTCGAGCACCTCGGCGGGGGACGGCTGCATGTCGGACGCCGGAGGCAGGATGCGGATGAGGTGCGAGCACGCCAGATCGGAACAGATGTACGTTCCGATCGTGTTGCCGTCACGGCCAGCTTGGCCGGCCCTCGGGGCGGAGAAGAGCGAAACCTGATCGCTCGGTTGGGTGATCCTGCACAACGAACACATGGCCGGGATGCCCGATCGTAGGGCGGAGTCGGCCTCGCGAAGAACGATGCCGACGGGGCGGTCATCCTTCCAGAACACGACGTAGCCGCGTTGGTGAGCTTGCGGGTCGCGCCACCCGAGGTACTCGCGATGGTCCCACATGACTTCGTGGAGGCCGGGGAGGGGTAGTCGTTCTGTCTCGCCCTGACTGGCGTTGACGAAGCTGGATCTGATGTCCGCTGCGTCTACTGCCTTCACCGCTCCAGCGTAACCGCGACGCGGTAACTATGCAGTCAGTCCCGCCTCGACCATGTCGATGACCCGTTGTGTGGTCGCATCGGCATGGGGGCGGGGGAGCGCACGCAGGGGGCCGTCGATGAGGAGCATTGCGAGGCCGTGGACCGACGACCAGGCCAAAAATTCGGCGCCTTCGCGGCGATGGGGTGGCATCGCGCCCGACGCGACGAGTTCGTCGAGGCTGTCGCCGAGAAGCTCGAACGGGGTTCGGCCGCTGGGGCCCACGCGAGTCGGGCTCGCGGCCTCCTCGAGGTCCGCCGGGACAAAAAACGCCGTGCGGAACATCCCAGGTTCGTCGAGGGCGAATCGCACGTAGGCGCTCCCCACGGCACGCAGGTGTCCGCGTGCGATGTCGACGGGATTCGAGGCTGACACGAGCGCGAATTCAGCATCGATGTGCTCGGCCAGCCGTGCTTGCGCTGCATCAACGACGGCGGCGAGAAGAGCCTCGCGGTCCGCGAAATGGCGGTAGGCGGCATTCGGCGACACCCCGACGCGCCGTGTCGCCTCTCGCAACACCACCGCATCCGGTCCGCCCGTGCTCGCCAGCTCGATGCCCGCGGAGAGGAGGGCTTGCCGGAGATCACCGTGGTGATAGCTGGCGCGCGATGGCGATGGAGTCGACATGGAGTCCCCTCTGGACGGATACCCCATCCTATGCGAGTGTGGACAGTGTTTACATCGAAGGGGATCATCATGCTCGGCACTTCTCCCGCTTTCAGCGGCTTTTCCGTGAACGACCTCGACGCTGCCTACGAGTTCTATTCGGGAGTGCTGGGATTGGACGTGGAGCGGTGGGAGATGGGGTTGCTCAATCTCGCTATCCCCGGAGGCGCGCACGTCGTCATCTATCCGAAGCCCAATCACGAGCCGGCGACCTTCACGGTGCTGAACTTTCCGGTCGACGACGTCGACACGATCGTCGATGCGCTGTCCGGGCGCGGTGTCGTCTTCGAACGCTACGAGGGACTGAACCAGGACGAGAAAGGTATCTCTCGAGGTAAGGCGAGCGGTGAGGGGCCCGATATTGCGTGGTTCACCGATCCTGCCGGCAACATCCTGTCGGTCCTGACGGAGTAGGGCACCGCGTACCGACAGGCGCCGAGTAGCGCGCTGTTCCACCTGCAACACTGGACGCGTGCAACGCGAACTCCTCGGACGACTCCGAGATGACCTGGCGGCGGCGGATTACAGTGTGGACGGCATCCGCGCGCTGTGGGGTGGGGATGCCGCGGCGGCACTCCATCGAGGTCACCGCATCCCCGCTTTACGTGCCCTGCGCGACCAGACGTCGGCTCGTGCAACCCTCGCGTCCGCGTTTGTGCTCGGCCTTCCCGTAGCGCCCGACGAGCTCGACTCTGCCCTCCCGAGCCTCGGGCTGGCGGGAGCCAACACGCTGGGGCTCGTCGATGACGGGGGTGCTCCGCTCCTCGACCTCCGACCGTACAGCGTTGTCGACGGTCAGGGCGTTGCCAGTTGGTGGATCGCGTCCGACCTCGGTGAGCTCGCGCTCGGGCACGCTATCCCGGAGCACCACGTGCTCGGTGTGGGCGGAGCATCCACCACCCTCAGTGGGCTCATGATCGATCGACCTGCGCGATCGGCTCTGGATCTGGGCACCGGGTGCGGGATCCAAGCACTCCACCTGGCCCGGCACGCCGAACACGTCGTCGCTACCGACATTTCTCAGCGAGCCCTGGACCTCGCGGCGATGAATGCCGTGCTGAACGACATCGACTCGATCGAGTTTCGGCTCGGTAGTCTCTTCGAGCCTGTCGTCGGAGAGCAGTTCGACCACATCGTCTCCAACCCGCCCTTCGTGATCACTCCGCGCTCGACTGGGATTCCCGCGTACGAGTACCGCGACGGCGGAATGGTCGGGGATGCACTCGTCGCCACCGTCATCGCGGGTCTGCGGGAGCACCTGCGGCCAGGGGGCTTCGCACAACTTCTCGGCAACTGGGAGTACGGCGCGGTCCCGGGTCTCGAGCGTGCGGGGGAGTGGGCGGATGCCACGAACCTCGCCTACTGGATCGTGGAGCGCGAACGTCAGTCCGCCGCCGAGTACGCCGAGACGTGGATTCGTGATGGCGGCACCGCGGCGGGCCCGGACTTCGACATCTGGTATGACGCCTGGCTCGACGATTTCTCTCGCCGCGGGGTGACGAGCGTTGGCTTCGGGTACCTCGCCTTCCGGGCACCGGAGCAGTCGGGCGCTACGCCGCTGAGGCGCGCGGAGGAGTACGGAGGGCCTCTGGGCGGTTCCCTGGGTGACCACATCCAGCACGTGTTCGCCGCCCACGATTGGCTGGAGACCACCGACCTGCTTCAGGCCACGCTGACCGTCGCGGGCGATGTGACGGAGGAGCGCCACTATTGGCCGGGGGCTGAGGATCCGACGGTGATGCTGCTGCGGCAGGGTTCGGGTTTCGCTCGAAGTGTTCCTGTCGGAACGGCGATTGCGGCCGTCGTCGGCGCGTGTGACGGCGACCTTCCCGTCGGGGTGATTTGTGCGGCCGTGGCCGACCTGATGGGCGTGGATTATGGCCAGTTGACGGCCGAGATTCTGCCCCCACTTCGGGAGCTCGTTGTGACGGGATTTCTACTGCCGTAGCGGTCGTTCTGCTGGCACACTGGTGCGACCTCGCTACCAATGAAGGAGCCTCGTGTCCGCAGCCACACCCACGAACCGTAAGGTCATCGGACTCGCGATCGCTGGTGCGGTCGGCGGCTTCCTTTTCGGGTTCGATTCGTCTGTCGTCAACGGGGCAGTCGATGCCATCCGCAGCGACTTCTCGCTCGGTGCCGCGCTCACCGGTTTCGCCGTGGCCGTCGCCCTCCTCGGCTGTGCCGTGGGCGCCGTGCTCGCTGGCCGCCTGGCCGACCGACTCGGTCGTGTGCCCGTCATGCTCATCGGTTCCGTGCTCTTCATTGCGAGCGCGATCGGAGCGGCATTCGCCGGTGGCGTCGCCGACCTCATCCTGTGGCGTGTGATCGGAGGCCTCGGCATCGGAATCGCGTCGGTGATCGCGCCCGCCTACATCGCCGAGATCTCGCCGTCCGATATGCGCGGGCGCCTCGGTTCGCTCCAGCAGTTGGCGATCACCGTCGGTATTTTCGCGGCGCTCCTCTCCGATGCGGTGTTTGCCGATGCCGCCGGGGGAGCCACCGAGGTCATCGCCGGTCTCGATGCGTGGCGATGGATGTTCCTGGTCGGGGTCGTTCCGGGTGTCGTGTACGGCGTCCTCGCACTCCGGCTTCCCGAATCGCCGAGATACCTCGTGCTCAAGGGACACGAGGCGAAAGCTCGGGTTGTGTTCGAGAAGTACTGGCCAGGGCAGGACGCGGATGCTGCGATCGGAGACATCCGTGACTCCCTCGCCAAGGATGCCGAGGCCAAACGCACCGGAACGCTCCTCTCACCCCGCACGGGCCTGAAACCGATCGTGTGGATCGGCATCGCACTCTCGGTGTTCCAGCAGTTCGTGGGAATCAACGTGATTTTCTACTACTCGACGGAGCTGTGGTCGTCGGTCGGTTTCCCGGAGTCGGCCTCGTTCGGCATCTCGGTGGCGACGGGGATCGTCAACATCGCGGTGACACTCGTGGCGATTGCGCTCGTCGACCGGGTCGGTCGGCGCCCCATCCTTCTCACGGGCTCGCTCGGCATGGCGGTTTCCCTCGGTGTGATGGCTCTCGCCTTCAGCCAAGCGACGGTGACAAGCGACGGCCCGCAGCTCGAGGGTGCCTGGGGGCCCGTGGCCCTCGTTGCCGCAAACATTTTTGTGATCGCCTTCGGAGTGTCGTGGGGACCACTCGTGTGGGTTCTTCTCGGCGAGATCTTCCCGAACTCGATCCGCGCCAAGGCTCTCGGGGTCGCCGCCGGAGCCCAGTGGATCGCCAACTTCGTTGTCACCGTGAGCTTCCCCTCACTCTCCGCCTTCTCGCTACCGCTGACGTACGGTGCGTATGCGATATTCGCCGCACTGTCGTTCCTTTTTGTGCTGCGCCTCATCCCGGAGACGAAGGGAACGAGCCTCGAGGATGCCGACACGCTCCTCGACCGCGGTGCGCGCTCCGGTGGTGCTGATCCGCGTCATACAGTGTCTGCATGACCGACGAGACACCGCAGAAGGACGACACGCCAACAGGCCCGTCGCGCCGAGCCTTCCTACGGTCGGCAGCGGTCGGGGTCGGCGGGTTTGCTGCGGGTGCTGCCGCCGCTGGCGGCATCGCGGCCGCAGTCAACTCGACGCGTGCGCCCGCGGGTTTCGACCCCCTGGAGCCGCGACACGAGCCGGGCTTCGATCATGTCGTGACGGTGATGTACGAGAACCGTTCCTTCGACAACATCCTGGGGTACCTGTACGGGGTTGACGAGAAGTCTGGTTCCTCGGACTTCGACGGACTCGCGCAGGGCAGCTATTCCAATCCCGGGCCACAGGGAGATTCGGTTCCCGCCCACCCGTACAGCGGCAGCACCGACGAGATCATGCGCCACCCCCAGCCCGACCCGGGGGAGACCTACCCGCACGTCAATACACAGCTGTTCGGAATCATCGACCCGAAGACCAACGCCGAGCTCCACGAGCATCCGCTCGCTGCCCCCTACAACGCGCCGAAGCCCGGCGACAAACCCGACATGTCGGGGTTCGTCAAGGACTACATCGTCAACTACAAGCGCATCAAGAAAGGCGCAGACCCCTCATCCGATGAATACGCGGTGGCGATGGGGTCCTTCACGCCAGAGATGTTGCCGGTGTTCAGCGCGATTGCCAAGGGTTTCGCGGTTTTTGACGCCTGGTACTGCGGCGTTCCCTCGCAAACCTTCTGCAACCGGTCGTTTTTTCACGCCTCGACGTCGCACGGTTTCGTCACGAACAAGGATCTGGGCGGTTACGACAAGTGGATCGATGCTCCGGCGGAGCCCACGATCTTCAACCGGCTCGAGGAGGCCGGGCTCAGTTGGCGGGTGTACTACGACGTGGATCAGATGGTCTCGTTCACCGGTGTCCTGCATGCGCCGGTGTTGCAGCAGTACTGGAAGTCCAACTTCCGCAGCATGGAACAGTTCTTCGACGACGTCGAGAAGGGCAATCTTCCGGCCTACTCGTTCATCGAACCTCGGATGGTTTTCAACCACAACGACATGCACCCACCGGTCGGCGTTCTCCGCGAGGGTGATGAGGACGGCGTCGAAGTCTTCAACGGCGCCCTCTCCGACGTACGCGCGGGGGAGGCTCTTCTCCACTCCATCTACTCGGCACTGCGCACCGCTGATTCTGACACCGGCTCCAACGCCATGAACACAGCGCTGCTCGTCACCTTCGACGAGCACGGCGGTACCTACGATCACGTCGCACCCCCGACGGCGGTTCCCCCAACGCAGGACGCTCCGGAAGGGGAGATGGGCTTCCGATTCGACAGACTCGGATGCCGTGTGCCCGCGATCCTCGTGAGCGCCTACACCGCCGCCGGAACGGTCATCCACGACGAAATGCACCACGGCTCGCTTATCGCGTCCCTCAATCGTCTCCACGGCCTGAGCCCCTTGACGAGGCGGGATGCGACGGCCAATACCTTCCTCAATGCGGTGAACCTTTCGACTCCACGGCAGCCGTGGGAATGGCCGATCACCCACCCGCAGTACCTTCCGACAAACCCGGAAAGCGTTCCGCAGCCGAGCGACAAACACAAAAAGCGCGAGCTGTCGGCGCCCGCTCAGGGCTTACTCGGGCTGTTGCTGGCCAAGTACGAACCCGACGTTCCGGTGCCGCAGACGTACGGCGACGCCTACGACGTGCTGGTCAAACACGGTAAGGGTCTGTTCGGCGATCGGGACTAGCACCGCGCATTCACGCTTTTCTCACCATTCACGAAGGCTGCTCTGCGACACTCGTGGTCATGATCCGGCGCCGACACCTGCTTGTGCTCGTCGCCTTCCTCTACATCGGCATGCTCGTGGGGCTCACTTTCGTGCCGGGTGCGACGTCGGGACGTCAGTGGTGGTGGCTTCCCGTAGTCCTCTTTATGCCGGTCGGGTTCCTGCTCACGCTCATGATGGGCCGTCGTCGCTGGTGGGTTGCCATCGGTTTTGGTGTGCTCGGGGCCGCGTGGGTTGAAGCCGCTCAGACCATTTGGATGCCGGACGGTTCGGCATCGGTCCTCGATATCGTGCTTTCCAGCATCGGGGCCGTGCTCGGCGTTGTCATCGGTGTGATCGTGATCTCGGCGCGGCTCGAATCCATTCGTTCACATGCTGTTCCCAGCATCGTCCCGCAGGCTGGAAGTCGGGGAATTCCCCAGGACTAGTTCGAGCCGGCAGGGTGATACCGCCGCGACTCGGTCCCTGTCTGCGCGGTGGCTGTTCGCCACCCTCGCCTGACCGTTCCATGCCGCGATGCATCCCTAGCCGTGTCGTGCGCCGCACCATCGAGGATTTCACGCTTGCCCCAGTACCGCCGTTCCACCCGTGCTCTGCACCGCCGACAGGTGTCCCCCTACGTCGGGTTGCTCTCTCTCAACAAGCGCAGCAGGGCCCTCGCGGCCCTCGCGTGCGCCTACGCCTTCATGAGCATCCCCGCGCTGCCCGCGTCGGCGACACCTGTCGCCCTCGAGACCCGTGCACCAGGCCAGGCATTTCTCGCCCAGGCGTATCTCCCCGTGCCCGCGGTTCGTGACGGGTTCGGCGTGACGGAGTTCTCCCTCGTACAGTGGCCGGTTCCCGCGAACACGACCATGACGAGCGATTACGGCTACCGCAATTGCGCCGGATGCTCGTCAGACCACAAGGGGATCGATTTGACCCCGGGAGACGGTTACCCAATCGAGTCGGTCGCCGACGGCATTGTCGTCGAAGCGGCCGAAGACAGCGGCGGCCTCGGTGTCCACGTGGTCGTTGAGCACAACATCGACGGTCAGGTCGTGCGCACCGTCTACGCCCACATGCGCTACGGATCGATCGCCCACTCCGCGGGAGAAACCGTGGCTCGCGGGGACCAACTCGGACTGGTGGGAAACACCGGCGCGAGCACGGGATCGCACCTGCACTTCGAGGTGATCGTCGACGACGTTCAGATCAACCCGCTGACATGGCTTCTCGAGCACGCTAATAGCTGAATCAAGCAGAATCCTCAGACGGCATCCCTAGAGTGAGAGCGGCGGCACAGCGCCGCCGGATGGAGAACTCTCATGGGATTCCTTGACCGCCTCTTCGGTGCCGAGCCAGCCGAGCAGACCCCACCTCCGCGCCGGCAGCGTAACGACGACGAGATCGCCGTCGAGCGCTATCGTTACCTCCTCCGCACCGCGCCGCCGGAGACGATCGAGCACGTGCACACCGAGGCCTTTGCGAAGCTCACGGATGCTCAGCGCTCCATGATCTTCGACGAGTTGACCGCGAACGCCCCAGCGGGCGAAGCTCCCCGCGGCAACGACGCGCGTTCGCTCGCCCAGTCGGCCACGCGCTCCGAACTGCGCCAGCCTGGCACCATGGAGCGTTCCTTCCAGGGTCCGAGCTTCGGCTCGATGGTCGGCAGCTCCCTGCTCGGCACGATCGCGGGTTACGTCATCGGGTCCGCGATCGTCGGTGCGTTTCTGCCGCCTGCGGATGCTTCAGCCGATGCTGGCGCGGACACCGGTGCCGAGTCGGCCGATGCGGGGGGAGCCGGCGACTCCGGTGACGGTCTCGGCGATTTCGGGGGAGCAGACTTCGGTGGCGATTTCGGCGGCGACTTCGGGTTCTAGTCGCCTCGATCGTGAGCGCCGTGTCATCCCTGATGCGGCCGTGCGCGGCGGTACCCTCGTCCGGTGACCGACGACCGCTACGGACCTGACGTCCTCGCCGGGTTCTCCCGTCGAGGCACCGAGAAGCCGCGTGTTGTGCCGATCTCGCACGGGCTCGTACTCGAGGATCCGGCATCCGGATTCACCGGTGCCGTCGTCACGTTCGGCGGTGGGCTCGTCCATCTCGAGGATCGCGGCGGTGGGGTGCGAACGTTCCCGGCGAGCGCCGAGTTCCTCGTTGACGGCAAACGTGTCACCCTCGGTCGTCCCGTGGCGGCGGCTCCCGCTCAGCGACGGACGGCGTCCGGCTCTTTCGCTGTCGAGGATGCCCGTGCACGTGTTGCACTGCCGAGCCGTATCTACGTCGAGGGTCGCCACGATGCGGAGCTCGTCGAGCGTGTGTGGGGCGACGACCTGCGTGTCGAAGGGGTCGTCGTCGAGTACCTCGAGGGAATCGACCATCTGGAGCGTGTGCTCGAAGACTTCCGCCCCGCTCCCGATCGGCGCGCCGGGGTTCTCGTCGACCACCTCGTTCCCGGGTCGAAGGAGAGCCGCATCGCGGAGGCCGTGCAACGTCGGTTCTCGTCCGTGCTCGTTGTCGGGCATCCGTACATCGATGTCTGGCAAGCGGTGAAACCAGCGCGTCTCGGACTTACGGCGTGGCCGACGGTCGAGCGGGGCACCGAGTGGAAACACGGCGTGTGCGAGGCTCTCGGCTGGCCGCACGCAGACCAGGCCGACATCGCTCGTGCGTGGCAACTCATCCTTTCGAAGGTCGACAGTTACACCGATCTCGAGCCGTCTCTTCTGGCCAGGGTCGAAGAGCTCATCGACTTCGTCACTCTCCCGTGAATGCCCCTTGGCGGGTATGATTCATAGAACTGAATGGATTCCGGGAGAGGGGTGATCGCGTGAAGAAGTACATTGCTGCACTTGTCGCCGTCGCAACCACCTTCGTTCTCTCGGCACTTCCTCTGGCAGCCCACGCTCAGTCGTCCGACGGTTCCAACGAACTCGCGGCCACCGGTAGCGCCTTGGGCGCCTTCGAACTGTTCGTTGGCGGGGCCGGCGCGGTGATGCTTATCGGCGCCACGCTGCTCGTCATCGCGACGCGTCGTCGCGCGCGGGACACGTCAGCTCACTGAGAGGCGCACCGAACCCCGTCGTGTACGGTGGCGCTATGGCCTTGCCCAGCGTGTCCATCGTGATCCCTGCATACAACGAGGAAGACACGATCAGGGCCTGCGTGCTCGCCGCGCTTCATCAAACGGTCGCGGCAACCGAGATCATCGTTGTTGACAACAAGTCGACCGATGGCACCGCCGGTGTCGTGCATGCGCTGCAGGCCACCTACCCCGACGCGCCCATTCACTACCTACGTCAGGACACAACCCAGGGTCTGATTCCCACCCGCAACTTCGGTCTCGACCACGCCACGGGTGACGTGATCGGGCGTATCGACGCCGACTCCGTGCTGGAGCCCACGTGGGTGGAAGCAGTGCAGGCCGTTTTCGCTGACCCGGAGGTCTCGGCATCCACGGGTCCGGTCATCTACTACGACATGCCCTTGCGGCGGTTCGGACACAAAGCCGACGACGCGCTGCGACGTGCGCTCGTGAAGGTCACCAAAGAGTCGCACCTGCTCTTCGGGAGCAACATGGCGATCCGTGCGAGCGCGTGGCGCCAGATACGTCACGATGCGTGCATGGATGCAGCGGACGAACTGCACGAGGACATCGACCTGAGCCTTCACCTCCACGAGCACGGCTTGCGTATCGCGTACTCGTCGGACATGGTCACCGGCATGTCTGCTCGTCGTCTGGACGATTCGCCGCGGGAGTTCTACAACTACGTGATGCGTTTTGAGCGCACCTACGATCGCCACAACGTCCGCTCGCTCACGCTGCGCGCCCCGATGGCGATTTTCCTCTCGGCATACCCCGCATTGAAGGTCATGCGTGAGGTCACGCAGCTCCAGCGGTAGGCGCCGTATCCTCCGTAATCCGGGTGAGGTTTCGACTCTGAGGCAGAACCGAGGCAGACTGGGGGGCGTGCTTCGCCCACTCGCCTTCACCGCGGCCGCCGCTCTCGGCGCGACCATGATGATGCCGGCGATCGCCTTCTCCGAGCCCGAGGACGCCACACTGACTGAGGCTGGGGGGTGGACGCCACCCCCGCAGCGCGTCACCGTGGATGACTACGAGGAGACTCCGCTAGCGCGTGACGGCTACACGGTGGAGATGCCGAAGCCGCCCGAGCCTGACCCCTTGCCCATCGTGTCGGTCACCCCCATCGCCGGTCTGCTCACGACGTGGCCCTGTTCGGCACCCGTCAACGACGGCTTCGGCCCGCGCGGAAGCGGCATGCATAACGGCATCGACATCATGTGCAGTCACGGCACCCAGCTGGTCGCGTCGGCCCCGGGTGTTGTAGTCGAAGTCGAACTCGGGGGCAGCTGGGGTCAGTACATCAAGATCGATCACGGTGGTGTGGCGACCCTGTACTCGCACCTCATCGAAGGCTCACCCACCGTTGCCGTTGGCCAGGTTGTGGCGGCAGGGGAACCGATCGGACTCGTCGGTGACAGCGGAAATGCCTCGGTGGCGCACTGCCACTTCGAGGTGTGGGTCAGCGGCGTGCGCGTCGACCCCATGCCGTGGTTGCCGTAACCTCGCTCCGGTCCGGCTCCTAGAACTTTCGCGTGAAGGGCAGTGGCTTGCGCATGCGGATGAGAAGCAGCAGCGGCACGATCACGTAGGGCAGATTGAACGCGAGAAACTTCGCGGGGTTGCCGGTGCGAAACTCCGGCTCGCCGAAGAACTCGACACCGAAGACGACGATGCCCGTGATTGACGCGATCATCGTCGCGTAGATCACGGCGGGCAGCTGGATCCAGTTCCAACCCTTGATGAGGGCCGGAACGAGCACCAGGTAAAAGAGCATGTACACAAATGCGGACAGCCCCGTGACGATGCGCATCCAGACGGGCGGATGCATAAAGAGTGGGTCTGCGTCGTGCGCGTACCAGTAGTTCGAGTCGACCAGGAAATTGCCCGTGGGCCTGCTGAAATCGACGCCGAGAGTGGGCAGCATATCCGCGATGCACGACGTGACGATGAACAGGGTGAAGAACACCGCGAACACGATGTCGATCGGGCGCGCGCGAAGCGGAAGATTGGGCAGCGTTGCATCCGTCACGGGCACCACACTAGCCCCGCGCCTGGCGCGCGCTGAGGTTTGCCGCGGGCGCGCCTGTTCAGACACCCGCGCCGCATCCAAACCGCGGCGCGGCGAGTGGCGCTGAGCGACGTCCCGCTCTACTGGAGGGCGGGCAGGATCTCGGAGGCGATGTACTCCAGTTGCTCGTGGTCGGCAAAGTCATGCACTTGGAGGTACACGCGTGACACCCCGAGCTCCTGCAACCCACCGAGAACGTCGAGGACTTCGGATGCCGAACCGCCGAACCCGGATGCTCGAAGATCCGAGGTGCTCTGCCCCGTGACATCCGCCCGCCGCGCGAACTCGGCCTCGGTCGGGCCGACCGCCGTCGTGCCCGCAATCGAGAACACCATCGACTCCGGGTCGCGGCCGAGAGCCTCACACGCTTCCCGCACCCGAGCGATGCGTTCCCGGGTGACCTCGGGCTCGGCGCGCCACGAGTTGAACTCGTCGGCGAAACGCGCCGCCAGGGCCGGGGTCTTTTTCGCGCCGGCACCGCCGACGATAAGGGGGACGTGCTGTTGTGTCGGCTTCGGGAGGGCAGGCGAGTCCTCGAGTGTGTAGTGCTCTCCCGCGTAGCTGAATCGTTCACCGACGGGTGTTCCCCACAGCCCGGTGACGATCTCCAGCTGCTCCTCGAACGGCCCGAACCGCTTCCCGGGGAACGGTATGCCGTACTGCCGATGCTCTGCCTCGAACCAACCCGTGCCGAGTCCAAGCTCGACGCGCCCACCCGACATCGCATCAACCTGGGCGACCTCGATGGCGAGGATTCCCGGCAGCCGGAAGGTCGCGGATGACACGAGCGTGCCCAGTCGGATCGTGCTCGTCTCGCGCGCCAGCCCCGCCAACGTCACCCACGAATCGGTGGGCCCGGGCAATGCATCGCGGTGTTTGCTCATCGTCGAGTAGTGGTCTGAGCGGAAGTATCCGCCGAACCCGAGACGCTCGGCGGTGAGCGCGAGCTGTAGCTGATCCTCGTAGCTGGCGCCGTACTGCGGTTCGGTGAAGATGCGGAAGTCCATACATCGAGCCTATGCTTACGTCTCGTACACGGGAGTCCGGTGAGCCGGGCTGAGAGGAAGCTTCTCCAAGCTTCGACCGTCGAACCTGATCTGGATCATGCCAGCGCAGGGAGGCCTCTTGAAACCCGTGCCGTTTCGAACCCGAAAGGCACATCCTTATGTCCGCATCAACCAACCGTTTCCGTTGGCGAGTCGTCGACATCGTCATCGCCGCTGTGATTGGCGTCGCCGCCGGTCTTGTCTTTTTCCTCTGGAACCAGGTTTACAACCCCCTCACCGCACCGCTCGAGGCAGCACTTCCGGGCCTCCAGGCACTCATGTACGGCGTGTGGTTGTTCGCCGGTGTTCTCGGCGGTCTGATCATCCGTAAGCCGGGAGCCGCGCTCTTCACCGAACTCGTCGCCGCGACGGTTTCCGCTCTCCTCGGAGCCTCCTGGGGCCCGCTGACCATCGAAGCCGGTCTCGTGCAGGGACTTGGCGCTGAGCTGATTTTCCTCCTGTTCCTCTACCGCGTGTGGAGCCCGTATGTCGCCGTCCTGGCGGGCGCCGCGGCCGGGCTCGCCATGGGCATCAACGACCTCATCCTCTGGTACCCGGGTGCGACGCTTGGCTTCCAGGTGACCTATGCCGCGTCGGCGATCGCCTCGGGTGCCATCATCGCGGGCCTCGGTTCGTGGCTCATCGCACGCGGTCTGGCGCGCACGGGTGCCCTCGATCGGTTTGCCTCCGGCCGCGAGAACGCCGCGCGCGTGTGACATCCTCGCCGTCAGTCATCCCCACCCCCGTGGTCGCACGGGGGTGGGGATGGCGCCACGCGTCCCGCTTGGCGTGGGCCGTGACCGATCTCGACCTTCGCATCGACGCAGGTGAACGTGTGCTGTTGCTCGGCTCATCGGGCTCCGGTAAGTCGACGCTGCTGCAGGCGATTGCCGGGGTACTCGGAGACGACGAGGGAGAGTCCGTCGGCGAGTTGCTCGTCGGAGGACGCGATCCGCGAGAGGCGCGCGGCACGGTGGGGCTCGTTTTGCAGGATCCCGACTCACAGGTCATGCTCGCGCGCGTTGGCGACGATGTCGCCTTCGGCTGCGAGAACCTCGGCGTGCCGAGGGACGAAATCTGGAACCGCGTGAGCGAGGCCCTCGAAGCCGTTGGGCTCGATGTTCCGCTTGATCACCCGACGACCGCATTGTCCGGCGGGCAGAAGCAGCGGCTTGCTCTCGCTGGCGTGCTCGCCATGCGACCCGGCATCCTCATCTTCGACGAACCGACCGCCAATCTCGATCCCGATGGCGTAAAGCAGGTTCGGGATGCCGTGACACGTGTTGCGGAGACGACGGGCGCGACGCTCGTCATCGTCGAGCATCGGGTCGCCGTATGGCGCGACCTCGTCGATCGGGTTGTTGTCCTGAGCGCCGACGGGGGTGTGCTCGCAGACGGTGCACCGGACCGTGTGCTCGGTGACCGGGGCGCTGAACTCGCGGACGCCGGCATTTGGGTGCCGGAGTTTCCGCCGACGGTTCCGGTGCGACGGCGCGGCGACTCGTCCGTTCTGGAGTCCGCGACCGGCCTCGCTGTAGGGCCCGCGCGGGGGGTCATCGTCGCCGACGAGATCGATCTTCGTGTGGAATCGGGCCGCGTGCTCGCCATCACAGGCGCAAACGGTGCCGGCAAGTCCACACTGGGCCTCACTCTCGGAGGCCTCATTCCCGCGCTCGGAGGAACCCTCGACGCGAGTCCGCTCGCCGGAGGCCTTTCCGCGCAGCCGTATCGCTGGGCCTCGCGCGAGCTGCTCACGAGAGTGGGGACCGTATTTCAGGACCCCGAGCATCAATTCCTCGCCCGGACGGTTCGCGACGAACTGCTTTTTGGTCCCCGCCTTCTCGGATATCCGGATGCCGACCTCGAGGCCATCGCCGATGACCTGCTCGCTCGTCTCCGGCTCGAGAGGCTCCAGCGCGCCAACCCCTTCACCCTGTCGGGCGGCGAGAAACGTCGGCTCTCGGTGGCCACCGTCCTCGCCACGAAGCCACGGATGCTCGTCCTCGATGAACCCACGTTCGGTCAGGATCGCACCACGTGGATCGAACTGGTCGGGCTCCTGAACACTCTCGCCGACGACGGCACAGGTATCGTCGCGATCACTCACGACGCAGAACTCGTGGACTCGATCGCCGACGACGTGTACCGGATGGGGTCCCGATGACTCTCCTCGCCCCGACCCGGGGAACACACGTCGTGCACCGCATCAACCCGGTGACCAAACTCGTGGCGAGCATTCTCGTCAGCATCGCGCTTGTGCTCTCCATCGACTGGGTTTCGGCCACGGTTGCTCTCGCCGCCGAGTTCCTGCTGTTCCCGTTCGCCGGACTCACTCTCGCCCAGTTCTTCCGGCGAACTGCTGCCGTCTGGATCGCGGCCGTACTGGGCGGGTTCACGATCCTGCTCTACGGCAGACCGTCGGGCGAGACCTACGCGCAGTTTCTGCTCGTCCACATCACAGACGGCTCCATCGAGTTGGCCATCGCGACGGTGCTGCGTGTGCTTGCCATCGCCCTCCCGGCCGTTGTGCTCTTCGCGACGGTCGATCCGACGGACCTTGCCGACGGTTTCGCACAGATCTTGCGTCTGCCAGCACGTTTTGTCCTCGGCGCCCTCGCGGGACTGCGGCTCGTGAGCCTGTTCGCCGAGGATTGGCGCAGCCTCGAACGTGCCAGACGGGCACGAGGTGTGGGTGATGGCGGTCGCATCCGTCGATTCCTCAGTCAGGCGTTCGCGCTCCTGGTGCTGGCGATCCGTCGGGGGAGCAAGCTCGCCACCGCGATGGAGGCCCGCGCCTTCGGCGCGCCCGGCCCGCGGACGTGGGCTCGGCGGTCGCGATTGCGCGGTGCGGATGCGGTGCTCCTTGCTCTCGCGGTGGCCGTGGCGGTGGCATCCGTCAGCATCTCGGTAGCGACCGGCTCCTGGAACTTCATCGGGGGTCAGGGCTGATGGATGTCACGCTCATCGACGGGCGCTCAGGCTCCGGTAAATCCGACCTCGCGAGCCTGCTCGTCTCCCTGGACGACCGGTACCAACTCGTTCGCCTCGACGACGTCTACCCGGGGTGGGATGGACTGCTTCACGCCTCACTCGCCGTGCCGCGCATGATCGACACTCTCCAGTGGCAGGCGTGGGATTGGGCTGGCGACCAGCCGGGGGCTCGTCACACCCTCGATCCCGATCGGCCACTCATCATCGAGGGGGTGGGCGCTCTGTCGCGCGAAAGCCGTCGGCGTGCCTCCACAGCACTGTGGCTCGAAGCCGATGACACTACTCGGCGCAGTCGTGCCCTCGCTCGCGATGGCGAGACGTTCCGCCCGCACTGGGAGCGGTGGGCCGCGCAGGAGCGCGCGTTCATCGAGCGCGAGCATCCGCAGAGCCTCGCCGACGTGACCGTCGTAACGGCAGCCGCGGGCTAGATCGTCGAGTCGCCGACCTTCGTCCACACCTGGGTGACCTTGCCACCGCGAGGGTGAATCGTCAGGGCGTCGCCGTCGCACGTGATCTCAAGTCCGACCGAGTCGTCGACGACAAGCGAGGGAAGCTGCCAGGGCGACTCCTCGATGGGGGAGCCGTTTGCTTCGGGCTGCGTGGAGATCGTCATGGCGCTGTCGTCCCACCGGCGAGGGATCGCCACGTCGCCGGAAATGTACGCCGCGCCGGTCACATCGCCCGCGTACTGCTGATTGACCGTCACGGCGAAGTCGCCCGTCACCTGCACGAACAGCGTGAGCTGCATGTCAGCCGTGAGGAGCACGTGGCCCTTCTCGTTCCAGTCGAGTCGCTGTGTGCCCGTGATCTCGACGTTCTCGCCGAGTCCGCGGCGGGCGAACTCTTCTTTCATCTTGGGTGCGTAGTCTGCGACGTCGAGTTCCCAGACGTGCCCGAGCGCACACGCAGCGACACCGGTGAGCGGCTCCGGCTCTCCGCCGGCCTCGAGGAGCGAGCATCCGCTGAGGGCGACGGCGACCGCCACCGAACCTGCCACCAGTGCTGTGCTTCTGCCGAACATGAGACCTCCTCTAAACAGGGTAGTCTCCCTCCCTGGTGCCGACGCGCCACGGTCACGGGTAACCACGACTGCGCTAATCCCAACCTAGCCGGTGAAGCTGATCGTCATCGATTCCGTAAAAATGCGCTATTTCGTGGACGAGTGTTACGTGGATTTGGTCGCGCAGTTCGTCGAGATCCTCCGACACCGACAGGAGCGGCTCGCGGTAGAGGATGATCCGGTCGGGTAGTTCTCCGAAACCGTACGTACCGCGTTCCGTGAGGGCGACACCGTCGTAGAGACCCAGGAGATCGAGCGAACCATCCTCTGGCCGGTCCTCAACAACAAAAACGACGTTGTCGAGTCCGTCGACCATCTCGTCGGGCAGCAGATCGAGTTCCTCGACGACGAGCCGTTCGAAGTCCTCGGAGTTGATGTCCTCCATCAGCCCTCCATGGCGTCGAGGAGCGACCCTTGCACAAAACCGAGCCACTGGTAGATGTCCTGCATGACCTCGTCGTCATGTCCGACATCGTCCGCGGTCTCGATGCCGAGTCGAACAGCGATGATCAGGCGCAGATCGGTCAGCACCGTCAACCACGCTTCGGCCTGAGGCGCGTCGAGCTCGGCAAGTCCGTCGCCAAGCGTCGCCCTGAGGAGACTGGCGTTGGTGACCTTACGAAGTGCGAGGGTTTGCTCCGTGAGCCGGCGGTACTCCGACGACGCATCCGGGTCGTCCCTGTAGGCGTCGGGGAAGAGCCGTCTCAAGGCCGGATCGTCGGATGCCGCGTGCGATCCGTTCATGCCCAACTCATCGGGCGACGCCGGTGCAAGGGGGTTGAGCATCGCGGTCATCTGATCGATGAGTTCACGCAAAACTTCGACCTCTTGCTGTGCAAAGGCGGCGACATAGCGGCCACCCTCCAGTCTGAACGGCATCACGAGAACGCCTTCGACACTGTCGCCCACAGTCCGAAACCGTGCATCGCCTCCACGTGCCGCTCCATCTCCTCGCGCGGCCCCGTCGCGACGACGGCCTTCCCCTCGTTATGAACGAGAAGCATGAGGCGCTCGGCCTCCTCGCGCGGGTAACCGAAGTAGGTCTGGAAGACCCGCGTCACGTAAGGCTGGAGGTTCACCGGGTCGTCCCACACGATCGTGACCCACGGAACGTCGAGGGATACGAGCTCGGAGAGTTCCGTCTCGCTCGACGTCGTAGGCACACACTCTCCCGGTAAAACAGGAAAACGGCCCGGATGACTCGGACCGTTTTCACCTGGGGTGGACGACGGGGCTCGAACCCGCGACATCCGGCTCCACAAGCCAGCGCTCTGCCAACTGAGCTACGCCCACCATGTGGCCCCAATCGGGGCAACCGGATAAGTGTATTACAGCCGCGAGGCGAAAGACTCCACCACGTCAGCGGAGAGTTCTTGAAGGAGCTCGGTCGACGGCCCCGGCTCGCCGACGAAGACCGCGCGGCGGTAGTACTCGAGTTCGCGGATCGATTCGAGAATGTCGGCGAGGGCGCGGTGGCCTCCGTCCTTAGTTGGTGCGTTGAAGTAGACACGCGGAAACCAGTGTCGCGACAGCTCTTTGATGGATGACACGTCGATGCTGCGGTAGTGCAGGTGCGAGTCGACGCGAGGCATGTATTTGGCGAGGAACATGCGGTCGGTACCGATGGTGTTGCCGGCGAGCGGTGCGGTCTTGGGTGTCGGCACGTGGTTGATGATGTACTCGTGCACGGCGAACTCGGCGTCGGCCAACGACATGCCGTGGGGGATCTCCTCCAGCAGTCCGCTCGAGGTGTGCATCTCCCTGACGAAGTCGCTCATGTTGTCGAACGCGGACTGGTCCGGATTGATCACGACACTGAAGCCGGGGTCGACCGCGACAAGGTTGTAGTCGGTGATGACGACGGCAACTTCGACCAACTCGTCCACACCAACATCGAGACCGGTCATCTCGCAATCGATCCAAACGAGCAAATCAGAGTTCGAGGGCATTCCCGCAGTCTATCGGCGGGCGGCGACGCTGATCAGTCGGGGAAGTTTGGCCGAACGCCCGTCACCCGTGGATACTCCGCGCACGCGTCGAGCCACCCACGGCAATGCATGCTGACGCGCCCACTGCGCGAAAGAGAGATCGGCCCTCGGCGGCGCGACCGGGAGGGCCGCAGCGGGCGGTGCGGCGACCTCGTAATACGCGATGCCGAGCGAGTGCGCGGCGCGCGAGGCGAGCAGACGATGGCCGGAGGATGACAGGTGCACACGATCCTCTGACCACATCGACGGCGACTGAAGTTCGCGGATGCCCCACAGATCCAGGGTGAAGGTCTTGTGTTCTCGGGCGATACTCCACAGGTTCGCGTTGTAGACGGCGGCCCGGCCGCGCAGGGGTTTGAGGAAGAACGCGAACCGCGGGTCGAAACACGTGGCAAGGAGAACATCGATACCCGCCGCGCGCAGGGCGGCGACACCCTTTTCGACTTCGGTGGCGAGCGAATCGGGATCGGCGTGTGCTCCCATGAGATCGTTGCCGCCGATGAGGATCGAGACAAGGTCCGCCCGCAGCTCGATCGCTCGGGGAACTTGCTCCTCGACCACGTGGCGAACTCGGCGGCCGCGAACGGCGAGGTTGGCGAACGCGGAGGAAGAGCCGCTGAGGCGCGCGTTGCCGTCGAGGATGATCGCCAACCGGTCCGCCCAACCGAGCCACGGTTCGCCGGCGCCGACAATCGGGTCGCACAGACCCTCGGTGATCGAATCACCGAGAGCTACATACCGATTCCACCCCGACTCCACGGGATCAGTGTCACGCTCGCGGTGCTCCGTGACCAGCGTTTGTGGCGCGGATCACGGAGTGTATACGCAGTGTTCGCTGGCGGTATACCTCTGCCAGTGGTCAGGCCTTTCTGGTAGACCTGAGGCATGTCACACACTCCCGAACTCTCCCACGGCGACGAGTACGTCATCTTCTACAGCGGAGGCCCGTACGACGGCCAGAGCGACACCAGAATCAGCACCGACGGGAGCTGGGACGACGAGGTCACGGTCATTGCCGCGGTCGACGGCAAGGAGACGCAGCTCGTCTACGCCAACCCTGTCGCGCGCGAGGTCGGCGAACAGGTCCAAGTGACCTACTCATGGGATGTCCCCGACAGCGAGCCCCTCGAAGCCCTCGACGAGCGCAACGACGACTAGAGGGAATCTCCGGCACGGGCCGAGAGTTGACGTCGGTATGAAGGTGCTCTTCTTCTCATCGGCGTTCTGTGAGCCGTGTATGGTCACGCGGGGCGTTCTGCGCGAAGTCGAGCGGCTGGTGCCGTCCGCGCGAATTGTGGAGCTGGATGTCGCGGCGCACAGCGACCGCGCGGAGGAGGCGGGCATCCGTTCCACCCCCACCGTTGTGGTGCTCGACAACTCGGACTCCGAGGTGTTCCGCGCGGAGGGGGCGCCCACGGTGAACCAGGTGCTCGTGGCTCTCGCCAAGGCCGTGTGACCTCGCTGCGGTATCGTGTCAACGCCGCCCCCGTAGCTCAGCGGATAGAGCAGGAGCCTTCTAATCTCTTGGTCGCAGGTTCGATTCCTGCCGGGGGCACGCCGTTGGCGTGGCGCCGGCAGGATGAGGTCCTGTTCGTGGGCCCACAACGCCGGTTCCGGTGCGCCGCTTGCGGCGTGCCGGCCGTGTCGTTGGGGAGTCGATTCCTGCCGGGGGCACGCCGTTTAGCGCTGTCACGCCTCGGGGAAGCTGACCCCGGTCATCCGCTCGGATTCCGCCCAGATGCGGCGGGCGTCATCGACGCTTTCAAGACGCGAGTACATCTTTTGCTCCGCAGGTGCGCCGCCGACGTTCCCTGGTCCGCTCGGACCGTAGAACAGTCCTGATTGCGCGTCGGGCGAGGTCGCCGCCATGAGCGCCGGGAGGCCGGCCGTTTCTGGTGTGCCCACAAGGATGCCGAGTGAGGACATCGTACGGATCACCCTCACGCTCATCGTGTCCCTCGGACGTCCCATCTCGGGTCGGGCGGAGAGGAGGCTCGTCGGAGCGATTCCGGGATGCGACAAGTTGCTACTGATTCCCCATCCTCCCGCGCGGCTTTTGCGGTGGAGTTCCATCGCGAAGAGCCCGAACGCGATTTTCGACTGGCGGTAGGCGTCCATGCCGTTGCCGTACGGGGTCTTCTCCCAGTTGAGGTCGTCCCAGTGGATCGAACCTTCATTGGCCGCGACACTCACCTGCGACGTCACGCGCGCATTTCCCGCCCGGAGGGCGGGCAGTAGTCCACCAACGAGGGCGAAATGTCCGAGGTGGTTGGTGCCGAGTTGCAGTTCGAATCCATCGGCTGTTTCTTCACGTCGCGGGGGAGTCATCAGGCCGGCGTTGTTGATCAGGATGTTGATGGGATCGCCCTCTTTCACGATCGTCTCGCTGAACTCTTCGACGGAGTCGAGCGATGCAAGGTCGAGCGGCCTAACCGTGACCTTAGCGCTCGGAGCGGCGGCGAGGATCACGTCACGAGCTGATGCGCCCTTTGCGACGTTTCGGGCGGGCAGGATGACGTCGGCTCCCGCTGCGGCGAGGCGGGTGGCGATGCCCAAACCGATCCCGTCAGTCCCACCGGTGACGATGGCACGGCGGCCGGTGAGGTCCGGAATGTCGATGCTGATGGTTTTGCGAGGCATGGCGTTCTCCTTTGTGGTTGTTCCTCCACCGTGCCGGGTGTGTCGCCGTCTATTCAGGGCCGTCTGAGCCTCGGATTGGCAATCCCAGGCTGGGATGCGCGCGGGCTAGTACAAAGGAGGGAGAAACGAGGAGGGCACGTGGAGATCGATAGAGCAGGGCTCGCGGAGTTTCTCCGCACCCGGCGCGAGGCGCTTCAGCCGGAGGACGTTGGGCTACCTCGCGGTCAGCGCCGGCGCACGAGCGGTCTGCGACGCGAAGAGGTCGCACTGCTGTGCCACATGTCGACCGACTATTACTCGCGACTCGAACGCGAGCGGGGTCCTCAGCCGTCAGAGCAGATGATCGCCTCGATCGCCCAGGGATTGCATCTTTCGCTCATCGAACGCGATCACCTTTTCCGGCTCGCCGGACATCAGCCCCCGGCGCGGTGGTCTAGCGGTGATCACATCGCACCCGGGATGCTCCGCATCTTCGACCGGCTCGGTGATACGCCGGCCGAAATCGTGACCGAGTTGGGGGAGACCCTCCGGCAGACCCCCATGGGTGTGGCGCTCACGGGCGACACCACACGATTCACCGGACCGTCTCGGAGCATCGGTTACCGCTGGTTCACCGACCCTGCCTCCCGCAACTTGTACGCGGAGGAGGACCACGCCCTTCTCAGCAGGCTCTGGACCTCGGGGCTCCGAGAAATCTCGACCCTGCGCGGCCCGGGTTCGCGGGCGGCAGCGTACGTCGAGCTTCTCCTCGCTCAGAGCGAGGAGTTTCGCGAGCTGTGGTCTCGTCATGAGGTCGGCGTGAGGCCGCGCGAGGTCAAGCGATTTGTGAACGCCCAGGTCGGCGAGCTCGAGCTGAGCTGTCAGGTGCTCGTCGACCCGATTCAGTCGCATTCGCTCCTCGTGTACACCGCACAACCCGGTAGCGAGAGCGCCGACAAGCTCGCGCTGCTCCAGGTGATCGGCGCTGAAGACTTGGTGGCGGCCACACGCCCCGAAGACGGCGACACGGCGCTCGGATGATGCGCCGGGCGAGACTCGCATCCGCCGCCGACCTCCCCGTCGCGGCTCATTTGCTCGACGCGTTCAACCGGGAGTTCGACACCCCGACGCCAGGCCCGGCAACGATCGAATCCCGCCTTCGAGAGCTGATCGAGCAGCCAACGACGTTTGTGATCCTGGGTGGCGATCCGGCCTGCTCGGTCGCGGTGGTCACTCTCAGAACAAATCTCTGGTCACACGGTTTCGTTGCGCTCCTCGATGAGCTCTACACCGTTCCGACCGAGCGCGGATTGGGGTGGGGAGGCGCAGTTCTCTCACTCGCTGTGCTGGAGGCGGGGCGACGTGGTGCGCACGAGTTCGAGATCGAGGTCGATGAGCCGGATGTCGACGCTCTGAGGTTCTATGACCGTCACGGCTTTCCGTCACGAGACCCGCAGACGGGGGAACGTGCCCTCGTCATCCGACGAACTCTCTAGACAGTCGCTCTGGGCTTCGTCGGGCGAGATCAGATCTTGGCTGGCTCGAAGGGGGCCGTCTCCTGCTGAGCAGCCCACTCGCGCTGCTTGGTGAGCAGTTCGTCCTCGGTCGCGGACGAGTCGAACTTCCAGGTCGCGAGGTCCTGCGTAAACATCTTGCGGGTTCGTGCCGGCTTGTGGTGCCATGCGACGAGGCCGTCTTGAAGGTTCTTGAGATCCTGCTCGGCTTGGAAGCCGTAGTTCGCCGAATTCTTCTTCATCGAAGAGATGAGGTACGAGGCCCAGTCCGCTGCCTCACTCGCGCCAGCGACGGGAAGAAGTCGAACGCGGACTTCCGCTTCACTCGTCTGCTGCTCGACGTAGAGCTTTTCTTGGGCTGTGAGGCTGCTCCACACCGCGGCTTTGCGAGCGGATGCCGCGAGACCGGCGATAGCCGCCACCTTGGCCTGACGGTCCTGCAGCACCACGAACCGCTTCATGGCACCACGCATGATCAGTCCCGCGATGAGGCCTGCTGCGAGGATCGCCACGAAGGGCAGCACCACGGTCACCATGATGGTCTGCCCCGCATCCGAGGCGAACCAGCGAACAATGTCGTTCCACCACTCCAGCATCATGTCGTCACTGTAACCTCTCCAGTCACAAGGCCATCGTGGCGACACGCGTCAGTAGCGGAAGCAGTCAAACGCGTCGTCGAGGCGCCAGAAGTCGCCGATGGCGAGGAAACGGCGCTGCCGTGCGAGCATCCTCTTGGCGGTGAAGCGGTCCCCTGATGTCGTCGCGTGCCTCTCGATGTACCCGAGTACTTCGCCGTTGGCTCGTACGATTCGCCACAGTCCGTCCCCAAGCGCAACGCTGGAAACCCCAGGTGCTGCTGCGGTCGGTGCAGTGAAATTGAGCGTCGTCACGATGTGTCCTCTCCACAGAATCTTCGTGGTTCGAACATAACTTCGACCACTGACACTGTGAGCTCGTCGACACAGCAACGCGGACGGTTAGCGCAAGCCGGTACCGTGCACCGCGAACGGCTCGATCGCGGCGAGTTCGTCGTCCGTGAGGGCGGCACCGTCCAGTGCGGCGAGGTTGTTCTCGAGTTGGGCCACACTCGAGGCGCCGATGAGGGCAGAAGTCACTTCGGGCACACGCAGAACCCACAGCAGCGCGAGTTGAGCGAGGCTCTGGCCGCGGGCGGCGGCGATCTCGTTGAGAGCGCGGGCGCGCGACAGGTAGACCTCGTCGATCGTGTCGGAGTTCATCCATCGTCCCTCTGCCGCGCGCGAGTCCGACGGAATGCCATCGAGGTAGCGATCGGTGAGCAAACCCTGAGCAAGCGGCGAGAAGACGATGCTTCCCATGCCTAGCTCATCGAGCACGGGAAAGAGGCCGTCCTCAATGTGGCGGTCGAACATGCTGTAACGCGGCTGATGAATGAGGAGCGGAATCTTGTGCTCCGCGAGTGCGGCGGCCGCGGCGCGGGTCTGCTCGGGCGAGTAGTTGGATACGCCCACATACAGAGCGCGGCCGGAATGAACGGCCGTAGCCAGCGCCCCCATCGTCTCCTCGATCGGAGTGTCGGGGTCAGGGCGGTGGGAGTAGAAGATGTCGAAGTAGTCGAGTCCGGTGCGCGCGAGGCTCTGATCGAGGGACGCGAGAACGTACTTTCGCGAGCCCCATTCGCCGTAGGGGCCGTCCCACATGTCGTATCCGGCCTTCGACGAGATGATGAGTTCATCGCGGTACGGGGAGAGGTCTTCGCGCATAACGCGTCCGAAATTGCTCTCCGCGGCTCCGGCCGGTGGGCCGTAGTTGTTGGCGAGATCGAAGTGAGTGACGCCGAGGTCGAAGGCGCGACGGATGATCGAACGCTGTGTCTCGAGGGGGCGATCGTTACCGAAGTTGTTCCACAGGCCCAGGCTGATTTTCGGGAGCTTGAGGCCGCTGCGGCCGACCCTCACATACTCGAGTTGCTCGTACCGATCGGAGGCTGCTTCGTAAACCATTTCCTCAGCCTACGGCGTGATCCTCTCCGCACGATCAGGCTGGTCCAACCTCACTCCCCAGATCAGCGAAGGCCCACTCGGGGCGTCCACGCGGAACGGCAAGCTGTGGGCATCGGATGCCGGGGCGGCTTTCCCGGCACGAGCGCCGCCCCGTGCATCCGTCCACCACAACCAGGAGCGACCATGACTGACACCATCACGCTGACCGGCCTCGTTGGCACTGAACCCAAGCACATCGTGACCAGCGAGGGCCTCGCGATCACGAGCTTCCGGCTGGCCTCGACACAGCGTCGATACGACAAAAACGAGGGTAAATGGGTGGATGCCGACACGAACTGGTACTCGGTGACGTGCTTCCGTCAGCTCGCGATCAACGCCAGCGGTTCGCTCAAGAAGGGGGAGCGGGTAATCGTGACGGGCAGGGTGAAGATCCGCTCCTGGGATACGGGGGAGCGGAGCGGGATGAATGTGGATGTTGAGGCGGAGGCGATCGGACACGACCTTCTCTGGGGTACCACGACCTTCACACGCTCGATGAGCAACTCCGCAACCCCGCGCGAAGCACCGACCTCCGAGGCTCGCACTTCGGATACTCCCGCGACCTCCGCTTCGGCGCCGCAGCAGCACTCGTTCGAACCTGATCTCGTTCAGTCGGTCGAACCCGAACCCGCGTTCTGACATCGCTCCCAGCGTCTCCGCTTTACACTGTTCGAGCGGACGCGCCGCATGAGGAGGTCTCGGATGCCACGACAGGCACAGCGCCTGGCTGCGATCGGAGTGGCATCGCTGGTCGCTCTCACGTTGTCTGCGTGCATCGGTGGTTCACCTGATCCGATGCCCGTGCCCACATCGTCGGGTTCCGGAACACCAACCCCCACACCGACCCCCACACGGATCCCGATCTTCCACCCCACCGGCACGGCCGCGGCGAACCACCTCTTCTTCGACTACGTCAACGAGGACTACTGGGGTCACTACAAGATGGGCCCGGGCGCCGACATCGTCACCAATCTCGCCAACCACGGCTTCAACAAGGCCGATATGGAGGTGACGTACGACACGACGGCGCTCAACATCCCGGCTGACTCGATCATCGTGTCGGTGCGGATGCAGGGCGAATGCCTCATCGGCCAGTTGAGCCCGACCGCCTACACGAGCGTCATCGCACCCGTTCTCGGCACCGGCAAGTGCCTTGTCGGGGTCACACGCCCGATCGACTGGTAGCGACGGGTCGGCTTCGTTCCGCTCCGTAGAATGGAGCAATGGCCGAATACATTCGGTCGCTCCTAGTGCTATTTCGCGGTCCAGTCACGCAGTGACAAGCGAAGCGCCCTCAAGAGGCCACGTCGAGCTGGGTGCCAGACGCCGCTACGTCGCGTCGACGAGTGAATCCTGCCGAGGTCGTCTGTCACCAACACACGACACATGGCTAGGGACTGATCGTTTCGCGTGCGCTCGCTGAACTCGACTGTCAGTGTTGCGGACTCTGCCCAAGCTTTCGGAATCGATCGAGCGTCAAGGTGGCGAGTGAAATCGTCGCGATACTCACTCGCCAACTGTTCAAGGCGACGCGACGAGGGAACTACGTCCCCCGTCATGAGGTCAAAAATGTATGTTGATCGAAGCCGACTTCTGTGCGGGAATCCCAGCACGCCGATGCTCCACAGAACGTGTGCGGTTATTCCGTCGCCTACGTTGTCGAATTCCCTCCGTCGCGCCATGTGGCAATTGTGTCAGTGCACGACCGCAAGAGGATCGGAGTCTGGGGCTGTAGTCGGCTCTCGTAGACTTGACCCCATGGCCGAATACATTTACTCGATGGTCCGCGCCCGCAAGGCGGTCGGTGACAAGCTCATCCTCGATGACGTCACGATGTCCTTCTTCCCGGGTGCGAAGATCGGGGTCGTCGGCCCCAACGGTGCAGGTAAGTCCACGATCCTGAAGATCATGGCGGGCCTCGACACGCCCTCGAACGGTGAAGCTCGGCTGACGCCCGGCTACACGGTGGGCATCCTCATGCAGGAGCCCGAACTCAACGAAGACAAGACGGTTCTCGAGAACGTTCAAGAGGGTGTTGCCGAGATCAAGGCCAAGGTGGACCGTCACGCGGCCATCGGCATGGAGATGGCCGAGCCCGACGCCGACTTCGACGCACTACTCGCCGAGATGGGCACTCTGCAGGAGGAGATTGACGCCGCAGACGCCTGGGACCTCGATTCCCAGCTCGAGCAGGCGATGGATGCTCTCCGCACACCGCCATCGGATGCGATCGTCTCGAACCTTTCCGGTGGTGAGAAGCGCCGCGTCGCTCTCACGAAGCTCCTCCTCCAGAAGCCGGATCTTCTGCTTCTGGACGAACCCACCAACCACCTCGACGCCGAAAGTGTTCTCTGGCTCGAGCAGCACCTCGCGAAGTACCACGGCGCCGTTCTCGCCGTCACCCACGACCGGTACTTCCTCGACCATGTCGCCGAGTGGATCGCGGAGGTTGACCGCGGTCACCTCTACCCGTACGAGGGCAACTATTCGACCTACCTCGAGAAGAAGGCGGCACGCCTGGAGGTGCAGGGCAAAAAGGACGCGAAGCTTGCCAAGCGACTCGCTGGAGAACTCGAGTGGGTTCGCTCCAACGCCAAGGGACGCCAGACCAAGTCGAAGGCACGTCTTGCTCGCTACGAGGAGATGGCGGCCGAGGCCGAGAAGACCAGAGTTCTCGACTTCGAGGAGATCGTGATCCCCGTCGGTCCGCGTCTCGGATCGCAGGTCATCGAGGCGAAGAACCTCAAGAAGGGCTTCGGCGATCGTGTCCTCATCGATGGACTGAGCTTCACGCTGCCGCGCAACGGAATCGTGGGCATCATCGGCCCCAACGGTGTCGGTAAGACGACCCTGTTCAAGACCATCGTGGGCATCGAGCCTCTCGATGGCGGTGACCTCAAGGTCGGCGAGACTGTCGACATCTCCTACGTTGACCAGACCCGCGGGGGTATCGACCCCAACAAGACGTTGTGGGAGGTCGTCTCCGAAGGGCTCGACTACATCCAGGTCGGCAAAACCGAGATCCCGTCTCGCGCCTACGTGAGCCAGTTCGGGTTCAAGGGACCGGATCAGCAAAAGAAGGCCGGTGTCCTCTCCGGTGGCGAGCGCAACCGCCTGAACCTCGCACTCACTCTCAAGCAGGGCGGCAATCTGCTTCTTCTCGACGAGCCGACCAACGACTTGGATGTCGAGACCCTCGGCAGCCTCGAGAACGCCCTCCTGGAGTTCCCGGGTTGCGCGGTCGTGATCACCCACGACCGGTGGTTCCTCGACCGCATCGCGACGCACATCCTCGCCTATGAGGGCACCGAGGAGAACCCGGCGAACTGGCACTGGTTCGAGGGCAATTTCGAGGCGTACGAGGAGAACAAGATCGAGCGTCTCGGTCCGGATGCTGCGAAGCCCAGTCGCATGACGTACCGCAAGCTCACTCGCGATTAGCTCGCTCGGGGCGAGGCCCATTTCTGGGCCTCGCGCGGCTCATCGCCGGGCGCGTCTCGCGCCCGGTTACGAGTTACCCTTCTTCCATGACGCGTCTCCACATCCCGGTGCTGCTTCGGTGGAGCGACTTCGACGCGTACGCCCACGTCAACAACGCGGAGATGCTGCGCATCCTCGAGGAGGCTCGCATCCAGGCTTTCTGGCGCCCGGATGACGGCGGCGAGGGCAATGCGACGGCGATTCTGGATGCTCGGCCCGGTGCCGAGACGATCAGCCTCATCGCTCGCCAGGAGATCGAATACCTGGTGCCGATCCCGTACATGCGCGCCCCGATCGACATCGAGCTGTGGATCGGGCGTCTCGGCGGCGCAAGCCTCGAGGTGTGTTACGAGGTGTATTCGCCCGAGGGCGTCGACCCGCGGGTGCTGTACACGAAGGCAGCTACGACGATTGTCATGGTGCGCGCGGAGACCGGACGCCCGCAGAGGATTGCGGATGAGCAGCGCGAAGCGTGGGCGCCCTACGTGGAGGAGCCAGTCTCCTTCACGAAACGCGGCTAGCGCACCTCGTCGGCCGCCGGAACGCGCACCATTCCTTCTTGCGCGACGCTCGCCACGAGCACTCCGTCTCGTGTGAAGATTCGGCCGAGCGAGAGGCCGCGACCTCCGGTCGCCGAGGGTGATTCCTGGGTATAGAGCAGCCACTCGTCGACCCGGGCAAACCGGTGCCACCACATGGCGTGGTCGAGACTCGCCATCTTGAGTCCCGGTGTCGACCACGGCACACCATGCCGACGGAGGATGGGCTCGAGTATCGAGTAGTCGCTCGCGTAGGCAAGCGCCGCCCGATGGAGGTTCGGGTCGTCGGGTAGCGGCCCGATCGCCTTGAGCCACACCGCTTGATGTGCCACTCGTTCGCCCTCGACGGAGAAGTAGATCGGCGAGGGCACGTGCCGCATCTCGAACGGTCGCTGGGTGGCCCAGAACTGCGCGATGGGATGGTCGACGCCGGCGAGGGATGTCGCAGCGGACGGCACAGACTCCGGGTCTGGTACATCCGTCGGCATGCTCACCTGGTGCTCGAGCCCGGGGTCGTGGTCTTGGAAGGACGCGATCATCGAGAGGATCGGAACACCTTCCTGGTATGCCTGGGTGCGTCGGGTCGAGAACGAGCGTCCGTCGTGGATGCGGTCGACCGCGAACGTGATGGGCAGTTCGACCTTGCCCGGCCGCAGGAAGTACCCGTGCATCGAATGGACGGTGCGGTCCTGTGCCGTCGTGCGCTGGGCTGCGATGAGGGACTGTGCGAGGACTTGCCCGCCGAAGACCCTACCGAGGGGCATCCATTGGCTCGGGCCCGTGAAGATGTCTTCGCTCGTTCGCGCCCCCGTGTCCTGCAGATCGAGTGCAGCGAGCAGGCCAGCCAATGGGTCGTGCATGCCCTGTAGTTTAGAAGACTGATGTCCCGCACTCTCACTCTCGTCGACTCTCTTGCGCTCGGCGATCTTCACGTTTTCCTTGGCCGGGCGATGCGGGTCGAGGACGGCTCGGTCCGTCTCATCGGCGGTTCGGGTGTGCTCGCCGTGTATGTCTCCGTTCTGCATCCGGTTGGTCTCCTCGACGAAAGCCCCACCGTTCTCGGGCTCCGCACGTTCGCGCTTGCCAGCACGGACCAGTTCGACGTTGTGGTGCCTGTACGTTCACTGCTCATGCGCGTCGAGGGTCTTCTCGAGTCCGCTGCCGCGGCAGACATGAGCGAGGGAATCGTCGTCTCGCTGCCGATGGAGGTCAACACGGTCACGTGGGCCGCGATCTCACCGCCCCGTGGCGGTTGGCACGCGCTCGAACCCATCCCGCACGAGCTCGTTGATGCGGCCGCCCGCGCGGGTATCGCCGAGGTGGCGGCCGCCATTCCGACGGGCACGGGGGAGCAGATCGTGCAGCGGGTTCGCACCGAAATCTGGGGACGGCCGATCGAGGGCTACGACCACATTCCGGCTGGCGCCGCTTTTGCCGCGCTGAGCCTCGGGTTCTTGCACGAGGGTGATGTCGTTTCTGTGCACGAATCTGGCCCGTGGACGCGACTGACGACCAAGCGCGGCCACGTGCTTGTCAAGCGACGCTCGTGGAGCATCGCGCGTTGAGCACTACAGCGTCGCGACTTCCACGATCTGGCTGATAAGCGCAACCGTCCACACGACCACGACCACGATCGAAAGAACGATCAGAGCGATGGTCACCCACATGACGGCCGAACCGTGGCCGGTGCGGCGCTTCACGATCACTGATCGTCCGATCGCATAGACGGGCCCGATCACGAGGTTGAGAAAGACGAAGGCCCAGTGGAATGGTTGGGGCACACCCGCCTTCTTCAATTCGCTCCAGTCTTTGTATGCAAAAAAGATGATGAGGACGGTGGAGAGGAGACCCACCAGCATCAAGGAGATGTAGGCGGGCGAGAACAGTAGTTCAAACTGCGCCCGGTCCATCGCTTCGGGGTTCTGCAGATTCTCACGTGTGAACGCCGACCCGACATCGATGAGGGGGAGGAAGGGCACGGTGACGAATGGGAGCACCGTGACGAGCCAGATCCACACGTTGTAGGACTTGGTGCCAGCAGGAGCCTTCAGTTCGCCGCCGGCAGCTGCCGCGGTGTAGGAATCCTGGAAGTGCTCAGTCCACTGAGTGCCGTCCCACCAGCGTTGGCGTCCACTCCCCGCGGGGTCCGGATACCAGGCGGCCGGGACATTCGGCGTCGTTGGGTTGGTCATGGTTCTCCTCCATCGCGTCGAGTACTCCCAGCCTAGGTGTCAAACGGCGGATGCCGCGGCCCGCCCCGCGGTGCGTCCGCTGAAGAGGCATCCCCCGAGGAAGGTTCCCTCGAGTGACCGGTAGCCGTGCATCCCGCCACCACCGAATCCGCTTGCCTCTCCCGCGGCATAGAGGCCGGGCACGGGCGCGCCGCTGGCGTTCAGAGCTCGCGCATCGAGATCGGTTTCGATTCCGCCGAGGCTCTTGCGGGTGAGAATGTGGAGTTTCACGGCAATGAGGGGACCCGCTGACGGGTCCAGGATGCGGTGGGGTGAAGCAACACGGATGAGCTTGTCGCCGCGATAGTGCCGGGCCTGGCGTAGTGCGTTGATCTGGGCATCCTTACCGAAGTCGTTGTCCAGCTGCCGGTCGCGAGCTTCGATCTGTTCACGAACGAGGTCCGCGTCGATCGGAACGTCGGGGGTGAGCGCTTGCATTCCTGCCATCAGCTCACCGATCGTGTCGGCGACAACGAAGTCGACCCCCAGGCGTTTGAAGGCCTCCACGGGCTCGGTGGCGCCCTTGCCCAGGCGTTGGCGAAGCAACTCTCGCACGCTCTTTCCCGTGAGGTCGGGGTTCTGCTCGCTTCCCGAGAGCGCGAACTCCTTCTCGATGATCGATTGGGTCAGCACGAACCAGGAGTAGTCGTAGCCCGTGCTGACGATGTGCTCGAGCGTGCCGAGGGTGTCGAAACCGGGAAAGAGCGGAACCGGCAGGCGCTTGCCGGTGGCGTCCAGCCAGATGCTCGAGGGCCCGGGGAGTATCCGGATGCCGTGCTGAGGCCACACGGGTGCGTAGTTGGTGATGCCCTCGGTGTAGTGCCACATGCGGTCACCGTTGACGAGGCGGGCACCGGCGGACTCGGAGATCGCGAGCATCCGACCGTCCACGTGGGCCGGGACTCCGCTGAGCATCGACGCCGGGGGAGTGTCCATGCGCTTCGGCCACCGTTCGCGCACGAGGTCGTGGTTGCCGCCGATTCCGCCGCTCGTCACGATCGTGGCAGCGGCGCGTTCGTCGAAGTCTCCGACAACGTCGCGGTTGCTCGGCGCTCCGCGCTCCGCGTCATCGGGGGCGAGCACGGCGCCACGAGCGCCGACAACGGCACCGCCCTCGATGATGAGTTCGTCGACGCGGTGTCGAAAGCGAAGCGTCACGAGTCCGCGGTCGACGCCCTCTCGCACAGCGGCGACGAAGGGGGCCAGGATGCCCGGGCCGGTGCCCCACGTGATGTGGAACCGCGGCACCGAGTTGCCGTGACCGCTTGCCGTGTATCCGCCGCGCTCGGCCCAGCCGACCACAGGGAAGAACGAGACCCCGCGCTCGCGCAGCCAGGCACGCTTCTCGCCGGCCGCAAACTGAAGGTAGGCCTTAGCCCACCGCCGCGGCCAAGCGTCCTCGTCGCGATCGAAGCCGGCGCTGCCGAACCAGTCCTGCCGAGCGAGATCGATGCTGTCGCGGATGCCCATACGCCGTTGTTCCGGCGAATCCACGAGGAACAACCCGCCGAAGGACCACCACGCCTGACCGCCGAAGCTCGCCTCGGGCTCTTGTTCGAGGATCGTGACCGATTTGCCAGCCGCAACAACCTCGGCCGCTGCGACCAGACCGGCAAGCCCAGCTCCGATCACGATGACGTCCGTAGAAGCTGGGGTGGCGTTCATGACACAGACTCCCTTGTCGGCGTGCAGGATGCTCTAGCTTAGGCACGTGGACGCTGCTACTCGCACACCTCGATGGCGCAGGATCACCGGAATCGCGATGATCGCGATCGGTGCCGTTGTAGCGCCGGTCGCTCTCGTCTCGGCGTGGGCTGTAGCGGAGTTGACCGACACGGAGACCTTCGTCGACACGTTCGCACCCCTCGGCGCCAGCGACGAGGTCCAGCAATTCCTCTCCGGACGAGTGACGGCTGCGATCGAGGAGCAGATCGACTTCGAAGCGGTGTCGGAATCGATCGTCGGCACCATCGTGCCCACTGACGGTGTCGTGGGCTCTCTCGCTACGACAACGCTGAACGGGGTCGTGGAACAGTCCGTCCGCCAACTCGTCGCCGGAGGAGTGTCCAGGGTCGTCGAATCGGAAGCGTTCTCGACGCTGTGGGAGGAGAGTCTTCGGCTCAGCCATACCGCGATCGTCAGTGCCCTCTCCGGCACGGATGATTCGGCCCTGACTCTCGACGGTGACGGGCGCCTCGGCATCCAGCTCGCGCCCATCATCGAGCGCGTGAAGGGAGCACTCGTCGAGGGAGGCCTCGGCTTCGCGGCCCAGATTCCGGCGAGCGATCGCACCGTCGTGATCGTTCAGTCCGACGCGCTCGCGAACCTGCAGACCGCCTACCGCATCGCCACCGTTGTAGCGTCCTGGTTGCCGTGGTTGGCTCTGGCACTCGTGGCTGGCGGTCTGTTTGTCGCCGGTGCGAGCATCCGTTCGCTCATCCTGTCCGCTGGCGGGGTGGCTGTGGCCATGATCGTCCTGCTTCTGGGCCTCGGAGTCGGTCGAGGCGTCGTGGTTCAGGAGTTCACCGCGGCCGGTGTCCCCGATACGGTGGCGTCGATCCTCTTCGATCAGGTGGTCGGCGGCATTTACGCCGCCTCCGTCACGGTCATCATCGTCGTGTTGCTCATCGCGGGTGCCGCGTGGCTGTTCGGTCCGTTCGACGTGACGGCGCGACTGCGTCGTCGGAGCATCTCCGCCGACGCCACCGAGGGATGACCGAGTCCATGGATCACGCAGACCAGATCGCGCGCGGGAGGGGGTTGCGTGCCCGTGTCCCGCGCAGCTCACTCAGTACGCATCGGCCCGCCGAGCGAGATCCACGGGCGATCATTGACGCTCAGAACACAACGCGAGTGCAGGAACTCGTGCCGTTGCGGCTCGCGCGCATGACCGCCAGCCCGTTCGCTTTCTACCGCGGGACGGCGGCCATCATGGCCAACGACCTCGCGGATGCACCCAGCACGGGCATTCACATCGTCAGCTGCGGGGATGCGCATATCTCCAACTTCGGATTTTTCGCATCACCACAGCGCACGCTCGTGTTCGATCTGAACGACTTCGACGAAGCAGGGGTCGGGCCATGGGAGTGGGATCTGAAGAGACTTGTCACGAGCGTGATCATCGGTGCGAGGGATATCGGCATCGACGAGGCGGTGGCACGCCGGACGGCGTTGGCCACGGCGGCCGCCTATCGTTCGACCCTCCGTGAACTCGTCTCGACGCCGGTTCTCGATCGCTACTTCCGCGTAGCCGACTTGGAACGTATCTCAGCCCGAGTGCGTGGTTCCGCGCGCTCAGTCGTCGAGAAGGCGGCGAGGCAAGCGCGCAAGCGCACATCAGAGCATGCCGTCGCGCGCATGACATCGGTCGACGCCGCGGGACATCGACGGTTTGTGAACGACCCACCCGTCCTCGCCCGTCTTTCCGATGAGGAACGTCGCGAGTTGTCTTACCTCGTCGAACAGTACGCGCGGACGCTGCGTGTGGACGTTGCCATGGCGTTCTCCCAGTACAGGCTGGTGGATGTCGCGGTGCGCGTTGTCGGTGTGGGCAGTGTCGGGACGCGGTGTTTTGTCGCACTCTTCAGCGGACCGTCCGAAGAGCCACTCGTTCTCCAAATCAAGGAAGCTCTGCCGTCTGTTGTGGAGGCATGGGGCGGCATTGGTGCGGGTGGGGCGCAGCACGAGGGTCAGCGGGTCGTGTCCCATCAACGTGTACTGCAGGCCGTGTCCGACCCGTTCCTCGGGTGGATTACCGGGCGAGAGAACCGTCACTACTACGTTCGGCAGTTCCGGGACATGAAGGGTTCCATTGACCTGGATGCTCTGACCCCTGGTCAATTCGGAACCTACGCGTCGGGGTGCGCCATCGTGTTGGCGCGCGCGCATTCGCAGAGCCCGCACGCTCCGTCAATCGCCGGGTACCTCGGATCGTCAGACAGGTTCGATCGGTCGGTGGTGGAGTGGTCATTGGCCTACGCTGACCAGTCGCTGGCCGACTTCCGCGCAGTAGCCGCGTCGTTGTGACTAGCCCCGCGGCCTACTCGTCGAAGGTGTTCACCATCGCGTGCGCTGCGCGGTCCAGGTAGCCCCACAGCGTGGCGTCCTGCAGCGGCGGAAGCTCGAGGCTGTCGACCGCGGCGCGCATGTGCTTCAACCAGCGGTCCCGGGCATCCGGGTTCACCTTGAACGGCAGGTGGCGCATGCGCAGTCGTGGATGACCGCGCTCCTGGCTATAGGTTGTGGGGCCACCCCAGTACTGCTCGAGGAATCCGGTGAGGCGCTGAATTGCGCCTTCCAAATCGTCTTCCGGATACATGGGCCACAGCACGTCGTCGTCGCGCACCCCAACGTAAAACGCTCGAACGAGCTTCTCGAAGGTGGGCCGACCGCCGATCTGTTCCCAGAAGTTGCCGTCGACGGCGTCACCTCCGGCGCCCATGCGGAGAGTGACGGGATTGGGCTCGCGATTACTCACGCTTCTCCTTTGGGTGCTCGGTTCTTTTTGGCGACCTCGTCGAGGCTCGGCCGCGGCTTCTGCCGTGCCGCCTTGGAGCTGCGGAGGCCCGAGGCCCCCTCGAAACCGGTGAGGATGATCGAGTTCAGGGCGGGAAGTCGGATGCCCATCTCATCGAGTGCCTTCTTGAGTCGCCAGCGCAGCTCACGAGCCACATCGTCCTTCGCGGTTGAGCGCGTTTTGACGACGAGCCGTACCACGATCGCTTCCGCCGAGATCGACTCGATGCCCCACAGTGCCGGCTTCTCGAGGATGCGGTGCTTCCACTTTGGGTCGTCGGCCAGTTCTGTTGCGACGTCGAGGATGCGCGCCTCGATCGCCTCGACATCGGAGTCGTACGGCACGGCGAGGTCGATGATGGCTCTCGCCCAGCCGTAGGACATGTTCCCGAGCCGCAGAATCTCACCGTTGCGAACGAACCAGAGTGTTCCGTTCACGTCGCGCACCTGGGTGATCCGGATGCCGACATCCTCCACGACGCCGGTCGCCAACCCCAGATCGACCACGTCTCCGATTCCGAGTTGATCTTCCGCGACGATGAAGATGCCGTTGAGCACGTCGCGCACGATGTTCTGCGCACCGAAGCCGAGACCGGCACCGACCGCGGCGGTGATGAGGGCGAACGCGGCCGTAGCGTCAGGAACCGCAATCGTGAAGATCAGCAGGATCGCAACGCCGACGATGAGCGCGGTCGCGCCGTTGGAGAGCACGCTGCCGAGCGACCGTGTTCGTTGTACTAGTCGTACGGCGGCGAGCGGCGAGGCCTCGAGCTCGCGCGTGTCATCGACTTTGTGCCGCTTCTTCACCCCGGAGACCACACGATTCACCACACGCCGAATGACGAACACCAGGATGATGCGCGCGAGGATCGCAATGACGATCACGGCGGCGATCTGGATCAGTCGCGTGACCGGATCGGGGAGCGATTCAAGAAAGGCAAAAACATCCATCGCCTCAACCCTAACGACGCGAGCTTGTGCGATCGTCAAGCTAAGCTCCGTGCGTGACGCGAGACGAAGTAGCGCTGCGCGAGCACCTTGAGGCAGCCGCGACCCCGGAAGAGCGAGCTCGCATCCTGGGCATCGATCTCGCGGCACTGACTCGGGCGGCTCGGGGTCTCAATGCCCTCTCGATCGCTGTCATTATTGCGGTGCCGATCGCCGTCATCACCCTTGGATTCATGTACATCGGTGATGCGGACCGCGTGACCCTCTATCTCGCAACGGGTCTCCTCTTCGGAGTCGGTGGCGTGATACTCGCGTGGCTGTGCTCGGTTTTCACGGCATCGCGCAGTCTCGTGGTCGCGGTGCTCGGCTCGGTTCTCGCAAATACCGCCCAGCTTCTGATGTTTGCAGCGGGGGCATGGCTTGGCGACAGCACAAGGCCGACACTTGTCGGGTTGCTGGTGGCAGGCGCCTACGCGGCGGCACTCCAGCTGCGGGTACCGGGAGCGATTCGAAGAGTCCTCAACGCCCAGAACCCAAAGCCGGAGACCTTGCTCGCCATCGACTCGTCGTCGGCAAAGTCGATATCCGGCGTCGTCGGCCCAACGCTCCTGGCGGCCTGTTTCACACTCCTCGCGCTTGGCGCCGAAGCCGTGCTCGTCGTGTTCGCGCCAAATCTAATCCTCGTGGCCGTTGCGCTCTCGGCCGTCTTCGCGGTGCTCACTGCCCTCTGGCGCGAGCGACGAGTGAGGACGTACGCGTTGTGGGCCGCCTACGTGGCCATCATTCTTGTCGCCATCTGGCTGGCCACATAGCCCCTAGACCTCGGCGGCGTCTCGGGCCTGGGCGCGCAGCGCGCGTTCCACCCCGGCGAGGTTCTCGATCACCATACGGCGAAGGGCTGGGGTGTCGGGATGCTCGTCGAGCCAGGTCTTCGTGGCATCCACGAGTTCCTGCGACGCGAGCGGGGCCGGGTACAGGCCCTCCACGAAGTGCTCAGCGATCTTGTAGCTGCGGGTTGCCCAGATCTCGTCGAGCGACGCGAAATATGGCTGCACAATCGACTCGACGGCTGACGGATCGTTGACGTGCTGGAAGCCCATCGTGACCGCACGCACGATCGCGTTGCTCAGGGTGTCACTGTCGGCGAGCGACGCGAAGGCTGCGTTTTTCGCGCTGGCGGTCGGCACGGTGGCCCTAACCCGCGCGGCGGCCTGCTGACCGTTCGAGGTGTTGTCCGCCTGCAGCGCTGCCTCGATCTCGGCATCCGGGAGTGCGTTGTTGAGGGCGAGGCCCTCGAGCAGCTCCCAGCGCAGATCGGTGTCCACGTCGAGCCCGTCGAGGGTAATGCTGCCATCGAGGAGCCCGCGCAGAGCCGCGACGTGATCCTCTGTCGACGCGATGTTCGCGAAGAACTTCACAAACTGGAACTGCGCATCGGATGCCGCTGCCGCACCCTTCGCGAGAGACCACAGGCCGTCTCCGACCCGGCCAATCGTGGTGCTCCTCACCGCGGGGTCGACGTAGTACCGCGCCACGGTGGTCAGCTGGGTGAGGGTCGTGCGGATCGTGGTCGACTCTGTCTCTGCGGCGATGTTGTTCAGCACGAGTTGCACGTAGTCGCTCGGCCGGGTCTCGGCGTCGCGCGTGGCATCCCATGCCGCACCCCACACGATGGCACGCGCCAGCGGGTCGTCGATGTCCTCGAGGTGCTGCATCGCCACAGCGAGTGATTCGGCGTCGAGCCGAATCTTGGCGTAGGCGAGGTCCTCGTCGTTGACGAGCACAAGGTCAGGCCGATTCTGGCCGACGAGCTCCGGCACTTCGGTTCGTTCGCCGTCGACGTCGATCTCGACGCGGTGATCTCGCCGCAGCTTGCCGTCCCCGAGGTTGTAGAAACCGATGGCGAGACGGTGCGGTCGGATGGTCGGGTAGTCGGGCTCCGCGGTCTGGAGCACGGCGAACGACGTGATGGTTCCCGCGTCATCCGTCTGGATGGCGGGCCGCAGTGTGTTGACACCAGCGGTCTCGAGCCACAGTTTGCTCCAGCTCGTGAGCTCGCGACCGGAGGTCTTTTCGAGCTCGACGAGCAGGTCGCTGAGCTCGGTGTTCGCGAATTCGTGCTTGCGGAAGTACGCGCCGACACCCGCCATGAACGCGTCGAGGCCGACCCAGGCCACGAGCTGCTTGAGCACCGACCCGCCCTTGGCGTAGGTGATGCCGTCAAAGTTGACCTGGACGTCCTCGAGATCGTTGATAGTCGCGACAACCGGATGGGTCGACGGGAGCTGGTCCTGCTTGTACGCCCAGCTCTTCTCCATCGCCTGGAACGTCGTCCACGCTTCGTTCCACTCCGTGGCCTCAGCTGTGGCGAGGGTTGATGCCCACTCCGCGAACGACTCGTTGAGCCAGAGGTCATTCCACCACTTCATGGTCACGAGATCGCCGAACCACATGTGCGCGAGCTCGTGGAGGATCGTCACGACGCGGCGCTCCTTGATGGCATCCGTCACCTTCGATCGGAACACGTACGTCTCGGTGAAGGTGATCGCGCCCGCGTTCTCCATCGCACCCGCGTTGAACTCGGGCACAAAGAGCTGGTCGTACTTCGCAAACGGGTAGGGGTAGGCGAACTTCTCCTCGTAGAACGCGAAGCCCTCGCGGGTCTTCTCGAAGATGTAGTCGGCGTCGAGGTACTGGAACAGCGACTTGCGTGCGAAAATCCCGAGCGGGATGACACGGCCGTCGCTCGAGGTCAACTCCGAGCGCACCGACTCGTACGGTCCCGCGATGAGGGCGGTGACGTAGCTCGAGAGCACGGGGGTTGGGTCGAACACCCACGTTGCGGTGCCGTCTCCCGCGGGAGCCGGGGCCGGTGTGGGGGAGTTGCTCACCACCGCCCAGTCGGCCGGTGCGGTGATGGTGAACTGGAAGGTCGCCTTCAGATCGGGCTGCTCAAATACCGCGAAAACGCGGCGGGAGTCCGGGACCTCGAACTGGGTGTACAGGTACACCTCGTCGTCCACCGGATCCACGAACCGGTGCAGTCCCTCACCCGTGCGTGAGTAGGCCATGTCGGCCACGACCTCGAGCACGTTCTCCGCTGCAAGCGTCGGGAGTTGGATGCGCGCGCCGTCCGATACCGCCGCGACGTCGAGAGCAGATCCGTTCAAGGTGACGGAGTGCACGGTGTGAGTGATCGCGTCAATAAACGTCGACGCGCCATCCTGGGCGGTGAATCGCACGACCGTCGTGCTTCCGAAGACCTCGGCACCCTTCGTCAGGTCGAGCGACACCTCGTACGACTGAACATCGACCAGGGCTTTGCGCTCCTGCGCTTCGATTCGGGTGAGGTTCTCTCCAGGCACGTGGGTCTCCCTGTCTCGTCGTGGGAGACCAGCCTAACCGTCGACGAGCACCCGATCCGGGGCCTTGGTGCTCGACCGCATGGCTCGTTCGGCGGCCACGATCGAGCGCTCGAGTGCGGCGCGGAGGTGGGCATCCGGACTAGTGACGCACGCCAACGCGATCCCCACCGTCGAGGTGTGCACGATGGCCTCGGCTGAGCGCTGCCAGCCCCGCAGCGACGGTTGCACCCGATCCAGATACGAGTGTGCCCAGCGCTCGACGTCGGGTACTTGGAGGATGGCCTCGATCGCGAGTTCGTGAATGGTGGCATCGCCGGTTCGGCTGGCAAGAGACAACAGGCCGGCTCCGAGCGCACGCTGGCGGTCCATGCTGACGATCGGGAGAGCCTCGGATGCCACGATGAGCGCGATCTCCGCAGAGAAGATCTCACTCCTGGGGTAGAGGCCCACAACGCGCGGCACAAGGAAGAGGAGATCGCCGCGCCGAGCATCCGAGGTGAGGTCGTTGACGTCACGCGCGAGGGATGCCAGCAGGGGATGTGTGCACGCCGGCTTGTCGGACCAGGGCTCGCCGGCCAGATATGACGCGTACTCCATGAAGCACGCGCCCCTCGCCGGATTGCGGTGTCGCCCGGGCGACAGAATCGGCATGAGCTGTGGTGATTCCGACGACAGTTTCACGTTGCCCCCAGTGTTGTGGACCCTCTCTCACCAGTGTCCTCCGCGTAAGGCAGATTGTGAAGTAGCACCACACCAGTGGAGTAGACAACTCTGTCTTTAATGCCTAGGGTATAAAACCACCAACGGGCCGCACCGTTACCACTCACAACACGGAAAGGTGCGGACCTTGAAAGCACGCACGGCGGTCATCGCTGCCATCGCCATCACAAGCCTCGTGGGAATCCTCGGCGCAACCCCAGCCAATGCGGCTGCAGGAGATTGCCCGTCGGGAGATGCCTGCATCTGGCGCGAAGCTGGTTACGTCACGGGCACGAACGGGCGGGATTACATCCGTTTCGCTCAGTCCATCTACAACTACATCCCACAGACCTACCGTGACGGTGGCAGCGGCAACGACACCGCGGACTCCGTCTACAACAACGGGCGCTACGAGTCCGTTCGGTTCTACGAGCACTGGTTCCAGACCGGCCAGTACTTCACTCTGGCCAAGGGAACCGGCGACAACAACCTCAACAACACGACCGGCGCCGTCACCAAGAACTGGCATGACCGCATCTCGTCCGGTTACTTCGCGAGCTTCTGGCCGTGATCCGAGGTCGTCACGAGGCCGCGGCGCTTGTCGCCGCGGCCTCCCTCGTCGCGATCCTGAGTGCCTGCGGTTCCGCGGCAGACGCACCGATCGAGCTGCCGGATCAGAATCGAGCCCTTTGGGTGCAGCCGCTCGATCAGTACATTCCGGCCCACGTTGTCGCGGCTGACTATGCGGAGAATCTGCTCATGCGGCCCTGCATGGAATCCAAGGGATTCGAGTGGAACGTGCCGTGGCGCGACGTTTCGGCGGGGCCGAGTGAAACGGCCAATGAGGCCGGAAGCAGGCTGTTCACTGTCGAGATTGCGCGCCGGTTCGGGTACCACAATGGTCCGAGTCGGGATAGCGGGATGGATGCGTGGCTGCTCTTCATGCAGCAGGAGATCTCTCCGGCGAAGGACCAGGCGATCGACGAGTGCACGGATGTCGCGCGTGAGGAACTGCCCCGTCTGAGCGGTGACACCGAATTGGCGGTCGATCTCGCGGGTGCGGCGTTCAATGGAGCGTTAGAGGACGGAGAGGTCGTTGCCGCGGCGAAGCGCTGGCGCGAGTGTGTGCGCGACTCTGGGGTGCCCGACCTTCCAGATGAGCCCATCGGTATGCCGACCGACTACATCGTGTCCACCTTCAACCTGGACCAGCCGGGGGCTCCAACACCGGGTGAGATCGAGGTCGCCACACTCGATGCAACGTGTCGTGAATCGTCTGGTTACGCCGAGTCGCTCTATCAGGAGGAGTGGGAGCGGCAGGTCACGCTCCTGAAAGACAACGCGGACGCGCTCGACCGGATGCTCGCAACGATCACCGCAAATCGGCGTGACGTGTACGACGCGATTGCCTCGAACGCACCTCATGCTCCGTGATGCGCCTCAGACGCGGCCCGTGGCAGCGCCTGTGACCGCGCGCCGCAGGGCAATCCAGTTCGCCGGTGCCGGCGCTGTGGTCGTCGCTGCGATCGCTTTCGGCTGGGTTCTCGCGGCGCAGTTCACGTCGACCGCCCAAAGGGAATCGGCGGCACAGCCTCCTCCTCCCACCCCGATCACCGTCGAAGTCACCCGCGGCGATCTCACCGACAGCGTCAGTGTCAGCGCGGAGATTGTGAGAGAACACGAGGACATCGTCACAGTCGGTGGTTCTGATGGTCGAACGGTGGTGACCGCGCAGCCGGTGAGCAACGGGGGAACGGCGGGTGCTGGTGCCGTTGTACTGGAGGTCGGCGGGCGGCCGGTGTTTCTTCTGCCCGGAGCGTTTCCCTTCTACCGTGACCTCGTTGCAGGCGCCAGCGGACCGGATGTGTCGCAGCTTCAGAACGGACTCGTCGCTGCCGGGCATCCGCTGACCGTCGACGGCAAACTCGGCCCCGAAACCGTTGCAGCGGTCTCCGCGTTGTACCGCGATGCGGGATACTCTCCGCCCACCGGCGACGTGCCGACGCCAGGCGCGACACCGAGTCAGGGCGCGTCCGCGGCCGCTACGACGCAGTTGTCGGTTCCACCCGAGGAGTTCGCCGTCGCCCGGTCAGTGCCCGCCATCGTCATCTCCACCACGGATGTGGGAGTTGCTCCGGCGGAGGGTGCCCAGATCGAGCTCTCCTCGGGGGCGCTCATCGCGTCGGCCACGGTGCCGCAGGCTGTGGCGGCGAGACTGACCGCGGGTACCGCTGGCGAAGCTGTGCTCGCCGACGGTGTGGCAGGGATGACCGTCTCCGCCCTCGGCGAACCTGACGAGGAGACTGGCGAGAGCACCGTGACCTTCACACCGACGGGATCGATCGACGATTCGCTCGTCGGCACCTCGACGACGATTCGCCTCGATCTCGAGATCGCTGGCAGGGACTCGCTGATCGTGCCAACCCGTTCCGTGATAGCGCAAGGGGAGCGGGATCCCGCCGTCTCCAGGCTCTCTCCCGAGGGGACATTCGAACTCGTACCAGTACGGGAGATCGCAGCTCTCTCGGGGCTGAGTGCCGTCGAGCCCGTCGAACCCGGCGCGCTCGACGCCGGCGACAAGGTGCGGGTGGACCCGTGACGACGCTTTTCCTCCGTGGCATCGAGCGTGTGTTCGCGGGGCCGCCTGCATCAGTGGCGGTGAAGTCGGTCGACCTGGAGCTAGCGCAGGGGGAGTTCCTCGCCATCGAGGGGCCGTCCGGCGGAGGCAAATCGACACTGCTCAACGTCATTGGACTGCTCGATCAGCCCACCGCGGGGGAGTACGACATCGACGGTGTGCCGGTGGACATCCGATCTCCTCGGCGTGCTGCTGAGCTTCGGTCCGGCGTATTCGCGTTCGTTTTCCAGGGATTCCACCTCATGGAGAACCGCCCGGTGCTCCACAGCGTCGAATTGGGATTGCTGTATCGCGGTATCTCCCCGGCGGATCGTCGGGACCGGGCCATTCGAGCGCTGGAGTCAGTTCGACTCGCGCACACCGCTCATCAACGTGCCGCGACACTATCCGGAGGCGAAAAGCAGCGAGTCGCCATCGCGCGGGCCATGGCTGCACAAGCGCCGGTCATCCTCGCCGACGAACCCACCGGAAATCTGGACTCCGTCAACAGTGCCGGCATCGTCGAGAGCCTCCGCGCCGTGAATGCAGCCGGAGCCACGATCGTGCTCATCACACATTCGGCGGAGGTCGCCTCCGCAGCGCCCCGACGTGCCCAGATGCGGGACGGAGTGCTCAGGGAAGCCGCGACGCGGTCGCCGTCGGGAAAGGCAACCGCGCCCGTCCCACCGGGACGACCATCGAAAGTCCGCGCGCTCGATGTGATGCGTGACGCGGCATGGTCCCTGCTCGCTCGGCGGGGACGATCCGCGGGACTCGCCCTCATGGTGGCGCTCGCCGTTGCGTTGGCGGTCGGGTCGCTCGGAATCGCGGCATCCGCTCGATCACAGGTCAGCGACACCTTTGATGCGCACGCCAACCGGGAGGTCGCGGCGGAGTGGAGCCCGTCCGCGTCAGATGGTTCAACCGTGGGGGCGATCGTCGATCGTTTTGTGGACCAGGCGGGGGTGGACTCGGTCGCCGTCATCCAAGACTTCGGCCAGCGCGACGTTCGCGCGACCGTCACTCGGGCGCCGGTGTACGTGAGCGTCCTGGGTGTCGCCGGGGATATCGAGTCTGCTGGTCGGCTCAGGATTCAGCGGGTGGGCGGCGACTTCGCCGAGGGAGCGCTGATCGGAGAGTCTCTCGCCCAGCAACTCGACATCACGCTCTTCGAGGAAGGGCCAGCGATCATCGTTGGAGGTCGAACCGTTCCCGTGGTCGGCGTGATTACGGAGTCTCCCCGCTTGCCCGAACTCATGGGCGGGGTGATCGTGGGTAAGGCCGTGCGCGACGACTGGACCGTCAGTCGGGAACAGGCTCTCGTTGTCACGGCAAGCGGTGCCGCTCGTCAAGTCGCGTCACTCACCCCCGTGATGGTCGACCCCGTCGATCCGGAACGGGTCAGTGTTTTTGCTCCCGTTGACCCGACGACCCTCCGGATCGAGATTGAACAGGACGTGCTCGGTATTCTTCTCGCGTTCACGGCAGTCTCCATCGTGGCCGCGGGAGCAGCGGTGGCCAACTCGATGGTCGTTTCTGTCTTAGAGCGCCGTCGTGAAATCGGACTGCGCAAGGCGGTGGGCGCGCGAGGAGTTCACATCGTGTCCCTTGTGCTGACCGAGGCCGCGATCATCGGTGCGGCCGGCGGACTCGCGGGACTCCTCGTGGGGATGCTGGCGATCCTCACGGTCACGATCGCGCGCGGCTGGGCTCCGGTGTTCGACCTTGCCTATGCACCCGCCGCGATTGTCGGTGGTGTTGTTGTCGGAATGCTCGGCGGAGGTGTCGCCGCCCATCGAGCATCCCGCATCGCACCCAGCGAGGCGCTACAGAACTGATGACGGCGCGGGACAAAAATCGCCCTCGCACCCGAACCCTAAACTGGTGGTCATGCTCATCCACATCGCAACCGATCACGCCGGCCTCGAGCTCAGTGCAGACCTCCAGGCCCACCTTCGCGCAGCAGGGCACGAGGTGGTCGATCACGGACCGACGTCGTACGACCCGCTCGATGACTACCCGTCGTTCTGCATCAACGCGGCCCTTGCCGTTGCGCGCGACCAGGCGGCCGGTGTCGAGTGCCTGGGCATCGTTTTCGGCGGTTCGGGCAACGGCGAGCAGATCGCTGCGAACAAGGTGGAGGGCATCCGTGCGGCCCTCGTCTGGAACGAGTCGACCGCGCTTCTGGCCCGACAGCACAACGACGCGAATGTGATTTCGATCGGGGCCCGCCAGCACACGGTTGATGAGGCGAAGAACTTCATCGATCTGTTCATCGCGGAGCCGTTCTCGGGTGAGGAACGCCACGCGCGTCGCATCAAGCAACTCGCCGAGTACGAGCGCACCGGTCAGATCGCGGGCCATCCGATCGGTGTCTGACGATGCCTGAGGGCCATTCCGTTCACCGCATCGCGCGACAGTTCGGCCTGCATTTCGTCGGGAGGCGCGTGTCGGCGAGTTCGCCGCAGGGGCGTTTTGCCGCGGGTGCTGCCAGGCTCGACGGTCACGAGATGGTCGATGCCAAAGCCGTCGGCAAGCAGATGTTCCTTGAGTTCGACCACCATCTCTGGCTGCGTGTGCACCTTGGCATGTATGGCGCGTGGGACTTCGCTGGCGACATCACGGCCGACGCGACGATCGCCTCCGCTGGCGGTCGTATGGGGCAGACGAACCAACACGGCACCGTTGTGGGAGCCCACGAGGATTCGTTGTCGAGCATCGGTGCCCCCCGGAGGGCGCGGCTCCGGATGGCCGAGCAGGAGAAGCTCGGAGCATCCGTCGAGTCCTTCCCGCCCGAGCCCGTTGGGGCGGTTCGTGTGCGCTTGCTGACGGATGTCACGTGCGCAGACCTGCGCGGACCGACCGCGTGCGATGTGCTCACGCCAGACGAGGTGCTAGCGGTCATCGCCAAACTGGGGCCGGACCCGCTCGTGGACAAGGGCAAAAAGGCCGAGGACCGCTTCACGGCGACGGTGGTGAAGAAGCCGACCCCGATCGGACTGCTCCTGATGGACCAGTCGGTGGTGAGCGGCATCGGCAACGTCTATCGCGCCGAGATGCTCTTCCGCGCACGATTGAATCCCCACACTCCCGGTCGCAACGTTCCGGAAGAGGTCGTTCGCGGGCTGTGGCGGGACTGGGTCAAGCTGCTGCGTATCGGCGTGAAGACTGGTCAGATGCTCACCATGGACGGCTTACGCGGCGCCCGGTACGAGGCTGCGCTCGCCAGCAGGGATGACCGTCACTGGGTTTACCATCGCACGGGTAAGCCGTGCCGAGTGTGCGGAACCCCGATCGTCATGGAGGAGTTCGGGGGGCGCAAGCTCTACTGGTGCCCCGTCGACCAGGCCTGACTTGCCATGGGCGTGACCCGTGGGATGCTGGCAGCATGCGACACACTCCGGGTTACATCACCACCGACCCCGATGAGGTCAAGCGGCTCATTCGCGAGAACCCGTGGGCCACGATCGTTTCCGCGACAAGCGCCGGGCTCGTCGCGAGCCACTACCCGGTTCTGCTCGAGGAGCACGAGTCGGACATCGTTATCGTCAGTCATGTCGGGCGCCCCGACGAGAAACTCCACGAGCTCGGCGAGCGCGAGCTGCTCGTCATCATCCAGGGTCCCCACGGTTACATTTCGCCCGGCTGGTACGAGGAGGGTGACATCGTCCCGACGTGGAATCACGTCACCGCTCACCTCTACGGTGTGCCCGAGATCCTCTCGGAAGAGGAGAACTTCCGAGTGCTGGGGGAGCTCGTCGACCACTTCGAGGAGCCGATGCCCGAGCCTCGCAGCCTGCAGCTCGACGAGGCATCCTCTCGACGGATCGCCAAGGGCACCGTGGGTATCCGCCTTCGTGTGACCCGATTCGATGCACGACTCAAACTCAGCCAGAACAAACCGCCGCTCGTTCGTGAGCGCATCATCGCGGAGTTGCAGGCGGGGGAGACGTACGCCAATCCTGCTCTCGCCCACGAGATGAGCCGAGTGAGCGCCGATGCTCCTCGGTAACGCGCGCCTCGGCGACCGGGACGTCGACGTCAGAATCGAGGCGGGTCGTATCGTCGAGATCGGCCCCATCGGCCGCGGCGACATCGACCTCGACGGGAGGTGGCTGCTTCCTGGGCTGTGGGACGAGCATGTGCACTTCACCCAATGGGCGCTCACGGCGAACCGGCTCGATCTCTCGGGAGCCACGTCCGCGCGAGAGGCTGCCGAGATCGTGCGCGGCGCCGTGGGTCGCGACATGCTCGTCGGCGCCGGCTTCCGGGACGGACTGTGGCCGGATGCCCCCACCGCAGCTCTCCTCGACGCCGCTGCGGGGCCCGTGCCTGTGGTGTTGGTCAGTGCTGACTTGCACGCGGTGTGGCTCAACTCTGCCGCGCTCCGCCAGTTCGGTCTCGCCGATCACGCCACCGGGCTGCTCCGGGAAGATGCGGCGTTCGACGTAACCCGCCGCATCGCCGAGGTCGACGACGCGACCCTCGATTCGTGGGCCCGTGCTGCCGCGCAGGGGGCGGCGGCGCGCGGTGTGGTGGGGATCGCTGATCTGGAGATGTCGTGGAGCCGGGACACGTGGGAGAGGCGCATCGGCGCCGGTCACGACACGCTGCGGGTTCAGTTCGCCGTCTACCCGCAGCACCTCGATCGGGCCATCGATGAGGGACTCAGCACGGGGCTTGTTTTGGACGAGTTGCTCACCGTCGGCGGGTGCAAGGTGCTGACCGACGGTTCGCTCGGCACACGAACGGCGTACACCTATGGCGCCTATCCGGACGGCGGTACCGGCATGCTCACCGTCGAACCGAGCGACCTTCGCGAGATCATGTCCCGCGCGAAAGGCGCGGGCATCGATTCGTGGATCCATGCGATCGGTGACCGCGCCAACACCGTCGCACTCGACGCCTTCGAGTCCACCGGAGCGAGCGGTCGTATCGAGCACGCGCAGCTCCTCCGTTCCGTCGACGTGCCGAGATTCGCACAGTTGGGTGTTGCCGCGAGTGTGCAACCCGAGCACGCCATGGACGACCGCGACCTCGCCGATACCGTGTGGGAGGGGCGCACCGCGGGTCTTTACGCGTTCCGGAGTCTTCTCGATTCCGGGGCACGCCTGAGGTTCGGATCGGATGCCCCGGTTGCCCCGCTCGACCCGTGGCTCGGGATCTCGGCTGCGGTGACCCGCACACGCTGGGGGCGCGAACCGTGGCATCCGGAGCAGAGCGTCACACCGCAGGAGGCATTGGATGCTTCCACACGAACCTCGGTGGCTGTAGGGGAGCCCGCCGACCTCGTCGCGGTCGAAGCGGACCCGTTCGACGCGCAGGGCGCCCACCTGGTCGACATGCCTGTCGCCCTCACGATGCTGGGCGGCCGCATCACCCACGACGCTCTCTAGCGGAACATCATCTTCTCGTAGAGGGTGCGCCCGACCACGTGATCCGTCAGGTCATCCAGACGGATGTCCAACTCGAGGTCGGCGTTGAAGTCGTAGTACATGGGGTGCTCGCCGGCGTGCACAAGTTTCGAAATGCCGTGACGGGGTACCGCCATGTCGAGGGACTCGATGAGCTTCGGGTTCGTTGCCGTCATGGTGATCGAACCGCGATCGGTGTGCCAACTCCACTCCATGCGAGTCGGGTAGGTCTGGTGGCCGGGGCCCGGCACGTCGCCGCTCGTGACGAGGCGGAGCGGGAGTAGGTCATCCGTGACGAGCGTCTGCCCCTTCGCGAGATAGAAGGTCGGGATGTTGATCTCCCCGAACCCCATGAAGCCCTTCGTCGTCATACGCACGTACACGATCGTGTAGTCGCCGACATGGGCCCTGCCCCAGTACCAGTGGTCGAGGAAGGACCCCATGAGGTGGTTGCCCCAGTTGTGGTCGTGGTAGGCGCTGCCTGTCAACTGGGTTGTTGCTCCAGCCTCCGTGATGGCCGCCGTGACCGTGCCGTACGGAACGGGGACGACCCAGGCCAGATAGTGGCTCCTCGCCGAGTCGAAGAAGTTGATGCCGGCACCGGGTCGCCATGACGGCGCGGCGCGGGTGATCGTGACATCCGCGACGAGATCCTCGACCTCGAGATGGAGGTCGTAGGTGGTGAGGTCGCCACGGACCGTGTTCGGCCCGATGCGCACATCGCAGGTGTCCGTCGAAGCGGTGAAGTCACCGGGAGCGAACGTCGGCTCGAGGTGTCGGCGCGTGCCGTCGGGCAGCTGACGGATGACGAGCACCGTCGGCACGAGTGGGCCCGACGGGTCGGTGTGTGGCTTGTTCGAAAACGTGACCACGAGCGTCGAGCCGTCGTCGAACTGACAGTCGAAATACCACCACTCGAAGGTGGAGTCCTCAGCGGCAGCAGCGCGGTAGCCGTCCTCCCACGGTTCGACGACGGACGAGGAAAGCCCCAGTGCCGTCATCCCCTCGGCCTGACTCTTCTCCATGGTCGCCCGGATCTCTGGAGTGTCCGGAATGTCATGTGCCGCCATTGGTGCCCCCTTGCTCAACGGTTCAGCCACAGTATGGCGAGACGACAAAGCCCCGCGTCATCCCCCAATCGGGGCGACGCGGGGCTTCGTGTGAGGTCTTAGCCGGCGAGGTGCGCGAAAAGGAACCAGCGGTCCTTCTCGAGACCGCGCGCGATTTCGATCACCACGTCCTGGCTGACGGGGTCGAGTTCGCCGAGTTCCGTGACGGCGGTGCGGACGGTCACGAGGGTCGCGTCGATCGCAGCGATCACCTCGGTGATCACGGCGTCTGACTGCTGGAAGCCGGCCGTCATCGTTGGGGTTGTCGCCTTGGCGCCTACGGTCTGGGTGCGGGCGTCGATCGGGAGGCCGAGAGCGACGACACGTTCAGCAGCCGTGTCCGCGTACTCGCGAGCGTGGTCAACCACAACATCGAGAAGCTCGTGGACCGCCTGGAAGTTCGCGCCGCGCACGTGCCAGTGCGCCTGCTTGCCGTCGATGGAGAGCGCCGTGAGGTCGGTCACTACCGGCCCGAGGAACTGCGCGACTCCGCTCGCGACATCCGGGTCGCTCGTGGACTGGGGAACTGTCTTGGTTTCGGCCATGGTGTGACTCCCTTACGCGTTCTGTACGTACTACAACGCTACGCACGGTGGCGCATTCCGCAAGCAAGCTGAGGCAACGCTAACCCTGTGGTATTGGGGTAGGAACGGCGGGGGATAACCCCACGGCGAAATCGTGTGGCAGCCGCATTACCGGGGACTCGGCACCCGACGAGGCTGGGAGAATCGAAAGGATCACCATGACCTCCACCCCTTCCGCCGTCGCCACCGCGACCGCTCCCACGCCGGTGCGGCCCAGCTACGGCGAGCGCTGGCGCTCCGTGCCGCGCGAAGTCGCCTATCTTCTTGTCGCCTTCCCGCTCGCGCTCGTGGGCTTCGGCGTGACCATCGGCCTGTTCTCGGCCGGAGCCGGCATGCTCGCGATCCTCATCGGGATCCTGTTTATCGTCGGCGCTCTGTACGTGGCGCGGGGATTCGGCACGGCGAGCCTCGCCCTCCTCCGATTCGCCGGGCGTCCGGCAATCGAGAAACCCGAATGGCAGGATGCCCGGGCAGCGTCGGGCTTCGTCGGCTGGGTCCGTGCGACCCTTGGCAACGGGCACTACTGGCTTTACCTGCTCCACGTCATGGTCGTCGAGTTCTTTATCGCCACCATCACGTGGTCGATCACCGTCACCTGGCTTGCCGTAGGACTCGGCGGCATCAGCTACTGGTTCTGGGATGGGTTCATCCCCGACAGCGATCGGGACTTCTTCCTCGTTCAGTGGATAGTCGAGCGTTTCGGCGGTGAGGTCGCCAACCCGGCGATCGCCGACTCGATTCTCCAGTTCATCTTTGGAGTCATCTTCCTGGCGACGTTGCCCTTCGTCACACGCGGGCTCACGACACTGCACTGGGTTGTGGCACGCGGGATGCTCGGTGCCTTCCGTAGTGACGCGCTCCAGCGTGAAGTGGTGACTCTCAGCCAGGAGCGTGGTGCCGCCGTCTCTGCGGAGGGCCAGTCGCTGCGCAGGCTCGAGCGCGACATCCATGACGGACCCCAGCAGCGCCTGGTGCGGTTGCAGATGGACATCGCCGCCGCCGAGCGCCAGCTCGACACCGACCCGGAGAAAACCAAGAGTCTCCTCGCCGACGCCATGCGTCAGTCGAAGGACGCACTGGAGGAGCTTCGCGCGCTCTCGCGAGGATTCGCTCCGCCGATCCTCCTCGACCGTGGCCTCGTCGCAGCGATCGAATCCGTAGCAATACGAGGTCCGATTGCGGCTCAGGTCACGAACGAACTCCCGGATGACCTCGTGATTCCGCAGGAGATCGAGCGCACCGCCTACTTCGTTGCCGCGGAAGCTCTCACCAACGCAGCCAAACACGCCGGGGCATCCGAGGCGCGAGTCCGTGTCGGAGTGGACGGGGCCTGGCTGACGGTCGACATCTCCGACGATGGATCCGGCGGCGCGACCCTCGTCGACGACCACGGGCTGGCCGGACTCCATGAGCGACTGCGCGGCATCGGGGGAGTGCTGAGCGTTGATAGTCCCGTTGGCGGGCCGACCACCGTCTCCGCCCGCCTCCCGCTCACCTACCCTTGACGCATGAGCACCCGAGTTGTTGTCGCTGATGATTCAGTGCTGCTTCGCGAGGGGCTCGTCCGTGTGCTCGACGAGGCAGGGTTCGACGTTGTCGCTTCCTACGGAAACGCTGACGATCTCCTCGCGGAGCTTGGAGCAACCACGCCCGATCTCGTTGTTCTCGACGTTCGGATGCCGCCAACCTTCCGCGACGAAGGGGTGCGGGCCGCGATCCGAGCGCGGGCAGAGATGCCGCGGGTGGGCATCCTGCTGCTCTCGCAATACGTGGAAGTCGCATACGCGCAAGAGTTGCTCTCCGCGGGCGAAGGGGGAGTGGGCTACCTGCTCAAAGACCGCGTCGCCTCACTGAGCGAACTCAAGGATGCCGTGCAGCGCATCGCAGCCGGCGGCACCGTGCTCGACCCCGAAGTTGTTGCCCAGCTCCTGGGCAGACGCCACAACCCGCTCAGCACACTCACACCTCGCGAACGCGAAGTCATGGCGCTCATGGCGGAGGGTCGCACCAACTCCGCGATCGCCTCGGCGCTCGTCATCGGCACAGGCGCCGTGGAGAAGAACGTGACATCCATCTTCCAGAAGCTGGGGCTGGATGACTCGGGCACAGACCACCGCCGTGTGCTCGCCGTGCTCGCCTGGCTTCAACGCCAGGAGTAGCACGGCGAGACAGGGCTAGGAAGCGAGCCTGCTAGTCGAGTAGCCGAACGCGGTCTGAACCTCGGGGCGCGGGCGCTCGACGCGCTCCGTCCACACGGTTCCGTTCCACCACCGCAGAAGGCCGGAACCGGCGGGGTCCGGGTACCAGCCGAAGGGGGCAAGCGACTCGTTTTCGGGCATGATCGAATCCTCGGGTAAACAGCAGGGTAAGCAATCGGCTTCGGGTAAGCCGTCGGGTGTCCTCATAGTAGAGGACACGATGGGGTACAGACCAAGACCCCCAATGGGGTGACGACGGGGCGCGGCATCCGCTCGGGTACAGTGAGCGTATGAAGATGATCGCGTTCCTCGTCTCCCTGGCACTCTTCATCGGTGGCCTCTACCTCATGGGCATGGCATTCACCGTGGAGGGTCTCGAGTCGGTCCTCTTCATCGCCGGGATTCTCATCACGTCGCTTGGCATCGTGATCCCCGTGCACGTGCTCAAGCGCGTCGACGGCTAACCCGACCAGGTCGTTTTCCGAACGCACAGAACCGTGCGATACCCTCGCCGTATGACAAGGGTGTTGCTCGGAATCGCTTCAGTTCTCCTCCTCGCTGGCTGCACTGCCGGAGGCATGGGAGGCGGTACCACGCCACCCCCGATCGAAGTGCCGCCGGCGCTCCAGACGCCCGCGCCCGTCACCGACGAATGCCGCGACGCGATGGCGGCGTTCGGTGCCGTCCCGGCCGAAGACACGGTGGCCCTCAACGACGCCGGCCTCGCGATCACTGATTCCTGCGCTGGCTGGACCGAGTTCATGGCCGTCGTGAGTGAGAACCCCACCGCCGTTGGCTACGCCACCGCCGAAGAGGTCGACGAGAAGGCTCTCGCCAAGCGCGTGTGCGCCGAGGCGCGTATGGACACGCCGTTCTGCATGTCCGTCGAGCGCGTCGGGTTGCTGTCGGAGTAACTGCGCCATAACGCCAAGTCCCGGGCGTGCGTCAAGCGGGCGATCCGCGCGTGGGCAGTCGTATGTCCGGTTAGCGTTGGCCTATGAGTAATGCGCGCCAGATCACTGACGTGCGTCGCACGCGAACGAGGCGTGTGCTGACTGCAGCCTCGATTCTTGTCATGCCCATGCTTCTTTCTGCGTGCCTGGCATTGCACAGGGTGACGTTCGAGAGTGCGGTCGGAACGTGGGTCTATGAAGAATCGGACGAGTTCTCGACGCTAATCATCCGCCCCGATGGAACGTTCGAAGCCTGGAATTTTCCTGCTGAGTTCATTACCGAAGGTTGGAGCTTCGACACCGATTGGGATGGACGGATTGATTGGGACGACTCTGTAACGGCGCGAGGCACGGTGACGTGGTTCGGACGCGACGACGAGTTCGCGTTTCACTTCGATGAGCCCTCTGATTTTCAAGGCGAGACCCTCTGGGGTTGGATCCGGGTAGCTCGGGGGGAGATTTTCTTCAATGCCGGATACTTTGATTTTCCACATCAATTCTCCTACGTCCGACGGGCGGCCGACGCCGGTGCCCCGCGGATGGCGGATCAGATGTCTCAAACCGGTGCTGTGACGGGAATCCCCTACTGAGCCGCCTCCACGCCGCTTCGCGGCGCGGCGGACTGCTCAGCGGGGGCCCATTCGATTCGCAGTGCTATTGCAGAATGAGGAATGCCCCCGCCTGCGGCAGGGGCATTCCTCATTCTGGAGGGGATGACGGGAATCGAACCCGCGTAATCAGTTTGGAAGACTGAGGCTCTACCATTGAGCTACATCCCCGCGTCGGCTAAACCGCGCGGGTAGCACTCTACCGGAAGAATGCCGGGCCCCTGGCATCCGACGACTCGGCAGAGGGATGCGCTAGCGCGTTACACTGTCCGAGGCCTAAAACCGATCGACGATCGGCGCGCAACTGCGGGGCGTAGCTCAGCTTGGTAGAGCGCCCGCTTTGGGAGCGGGAGGTCGCAGGTTCAAATCCTGTCGCCCCGACACATCGTCACACCAACCACAGGAGAACCACGACGTGAAGACCACCGTTGAGACGCTCAGCCCCACGCGCGTCAAGCTCACCCTCGACGTCACCCCCGAGGACCTCAAGCCGAGCATCGACCACGCCTACGAGCACATCGCGCAGTCGGTGAACATCCCCGGCTTCCGCCGGGGCAAGGTGCCGCCGCAGCTCATCGACCAGCGTGTCGGCCGCGAAGAAGTACTGCAGCACGCCGTCAACGACGGTCTCGACCGTTTCTACCGCGACGCTGCAGCCGAGCAGAAGATCAAGGCCATCGGGCGCCCGCAGGCCGACATCGTCACGTGGCCCGAGATCAAGGACTTCTCTGGCGACCTCGTTGTCACCATCGAGGTGGATGTGCGCCCCGAGGTCGAGCTTCCCGCCTACGACAAGCTGACCCTCACGGTCGACCCGATCGAGGTTTCCGCTGACGACGTCAAGGACGAACTCGACAATCTGCGCAGCCGCTTCGGCACACTCGTCACCGTCGACCGTCCGGCCAAGAGCGGTGACTTCGCGCAGCTCGACCTCACGGCATCCATCGGCGACAACGAGGTGGACTCGGCCACGAGCATCTCCTACGAGGTCGGCTCCGGTGAGCTCATCGAAGGCATCGACGAGGCGCTCGACGGTCTGAGTGCCGGCGAGACCACCACGTTCGAGTCGACCCTCCTCGGCGGAGACCACGAGGGCGAGACGGCCCTCATCACCGTCAACCTCCTCGCCGTCAAGGAGCGCGAGCTGCCGGAGGCCGACGACGATTTCGCCCAGATCGCCAGCCAGTTCGACACCATCAAAGAGCTGAAGGCCGACATCAAGGAGCAGGTGGAGAAGTCGAAGTCCTTCGGTCAGGGTGCCCAGGCGCGTGACCAGATCGTCGACCTCCTGCTGGAGCAGCTCGACATCCCGGTTCCGCCGAAGCTGGTCGAGGACGAGGTGCACCGTCACCTCGAGAACGAGAACCGCCTCGAGGACGACGTTCACCGCGCCGAGGTGCAGGAGTCCAGCGAGAAGACGTTCCGCACCCAGATCTTGCTCGACGCGATCGTCGAGGCCGAGGGTATCAAGGTGGGCCAGAACGAGCTCACCACCTACCTCGTGCAGTCGGCAGCCCAGTACGGCATGGAGCCGGGTGAGTTCATCCAGGTGCTCGACAAGAACGGCCAGATCCCCAGCATGGTCGCCGAGGTTGCGCGGTCGAAGGCGCTGGCCACGGTTCTGTCGAAGGCCAAGGTCGTCGACACGAAGGGCAAGAAGGTGGATGTTTCGGCCTTCACCGCACCACTCATCAGCAACGATGACGACACCTTCATCGAGACCTCGGACTTCGCCGGTGACCCCGGACACCAGCACGACAACGGCAACATGAAGGACTCGCACGGCCGTAAGCCCGGCCACGAGCACTACGGTCACGACCACAGCTAACGTGGCGTAACGTCACCGCTCATGCCCCCGCGCTTCGCTTAGCGTGGGGGCATGACTGTTTCACGCCCCGACAAACACGACCCCGTCACCCTTGGCGAACTCAGCAGGGCGGTGCACGCCGGGAACACCGTGGACGAAGGTTCGGGGGCTATCCGCACGCCGATTGTGCTCGCGAACTCCTACGCACTGCCCGACGACCCCTCGACCATCAGTTGGTCGGGCACCGACGTGCCCCTCTACACACGCAACAGCGGCACAAACCAGCTCGCATTGCAGTCGAAACTCGCCCTCCTCGAGGGAGCCGAGGATGCCGTCGCGCTCGCGAGCGGCGTCGCCGCCCTGCACGCCGTCTTCTTCACCTTCCTCAAGGCGGGTGATCACGTGGTCGTCACCGATCAGGGCTACGAGGCGATCTACAAGCTCTTCACAGACCTCCTGCCCGTGAAGTTCGGCATCGAGGCGACGTTCGTCGACACGTCGGACCTGGATGCAGTGCGCGCGGCACTGCGTCCGACAACGGTGCTCGTGCACACGGAGAGCATCGCCAATCCCACAACGAGGGTTGCCGACATCCGCGCCCTAGCCGACCTCGCCCACGGGGTTGGGGCGCTCCTCACGGTTGACGGCACCTTCGCACCGCCGCCGCTACTGCGCCCACTCGACCACGGCGCCGACCTCGTGGTCCACTCCCTGACCAAGTACATCAACGGTCACGGGGATGCCATGGGCGGATCGGTCGCGGGCAGCCGTGAGTTGATCCAGCGCATCAAGAACGAAGCCATGGTCGATGCCGGCGGCGTGATCAGTCCCTTCAACGCCTGGTTGATCAACCGTGGCTCCGTCACGTTGCCGCTGCGCATTCGTCAGCATGTCGCGACGGCGCAGGTCCTCGCGGAGTTCCTGGATGCCGACTCGAGGGTCGCGTTCGTGGCCTACCCGGGTCTGCCCTCGCATCCGCAGCACGACTTGGCGGGCACCCTTCTGCCGCTGGGGGCTGGCGGCATGATGGCCTTCGCCGTCGAGGGTGACGCAGACACGCAGAACCGGTTCGTTTCGAACCTCAAGCTGATCACCTCAGCCGTGTCCCTCGGTCACGACGAATCGCTCATCGTGCATGTCGGCACGAGCGGGCCGCGAGTTGCGCGATATCCCGAAGTTTTTCGCACCTACGGGCACTTGCGGTTCTCGGTCGGTCTCGAGGATGCCGACGACCTCATCGCCGACCTCAGCGCGGCGCTCGACGCGACGTTCGGCTAGGAGGCCTTGGCCGCCTCAGCTGCCGCCGTAGCGCAGTCGTGTGCCTGCTCCCACGCGAAAGCGAGGAAGGCGCTCGTCTCGATCGGACCCGACTCGCCGCAATCGGCGCAGTAGGGCTCGTATGCCCGGAGTTCGCGGATGTCGATGTCTGCCATACGAGAATCTTCGCCGCATCCACCGACATTCGCCTCTATCCCACGCCCGACTTCGTGAGGTGCCCAGTTCGGTGGGTGTGGTCGGCTTCCAACCCACCGAACTGGGCACCTCACGGGGGAGGACGCCGGGCACGCGGCGCTCTGCCCACGGCGAACAGCCCAGAATGCTCGCCCGCGCTTCGATAGATTCATTGCCAGGTAATAACTGAATGGAGCGCATCACATGGCCGAACCGGCACTGGTCTCATCCGTCTTCGACAGACTGTTGAAGGACCGCATCATCTGGCTCGGATCGGAAGTCCGTGACGAGAACGCCAACGAGATCGCAGCGAAGCTTCTGCTCCTCGCGGCTGAGGACCCGAAGCGCGACATCTCCCTCTACATCAACTCGCCCGGTGGTTCGATCACCGCGGGTATGGCGATCTACGACACGATGCAGTTCGTGCCGAACGACATCGTCACCGTCGGTATCGGTATGGCAGCCTCCATGGGGCAGCTTCTGCTGACCGCTGGCACCAAGGGCAAGCGTTTCATCACGCCCAACGCGCGTGTGCTCCTGCACCAGCCGCACGGCGGTTTCGGTGGAACCGCGAGCGACATCCAGACCCAGGCCCAGCTCATCCTCGACATGAAGCGTCGCCTCGCCGAGATCACCGCCAACGCGACCGGCAAGTCGGTCGAGCAGGTCATCGACGACGGTGACCGCGACCGCTGGTTCACCGCTCAGGAGGCCCTCGAGTACGGCTTCGTTGACCACATCCGTGAGACCGCACTCGACGTGGCCGAGGTCACTGCGGGCGAGAGCAAGTAAGGAAGATCATCATGGAGACCCCCACGTTCGCAGCGGCAGGCAACCTGCCGAACTCGCGCTACATCCTGCCCTCGTTCGAAGAGCGCACGGCCTACGGCTACAAGCGCCAGGACCCGTACGCGAAGCTCTTCGAGGACCGCATCATCTTCCTCGGTGTGCAGGTCGACGACGCGTCGGCCGACGACGTCATGGCCCAGTTGCTCGTGCTCGAGTCGCAGGATCCGGACCGCGACATCGTCATGTACATCAACTCGCCCGGTGGCTCGTTCACCGCGATGACGGCCATCTACGACACCATGCAGTACATCCGTCCGCAGATCCAGACGGTGGTGCTCGGTCAGGCCGCGTCCGCTGCGGCGGTCATCACCGCCGGTGGCACACAGGGTAAGCGTCTCGCACTCCCGAATGCGCGAATCCTCATTCACCAGCCCGCCATCCAGGGTCAGGGTGGTGGACAGGCATCCGACATCGAGATCCAGGCCAACGAGGTGCTGCGTATGCGCACGTGGCTCGAGGAGACGCTCGCGAAGCACTCGAACCGCACCATCGAGCAGGTGAACAAGGACATCGAGCGTGACAAGATCCTGGGCGCCGACGAGGCCGTCGAGTACGGACTCATCGACCAGGTGCTCACGTCGCGTAAGAACGCGCCGGCGGCACTGACCGCCTAAGCATCGTCAATAGCAGAACGGGCCGCTCCTTCGGGGGCGGCCCGTTCTGTATCTATGAGCTGGGCGGTGCGTTCCAGTTGTCGTCATCATCGTTTTTGCCGATTCGCCGGTAGGCGCGGACGGCCAGCAGGATGACCGCGACAGCCGACGCGAGCGCGAGCACGGCGAGCGCGATGAACATCGGTTGGGACATCATGCTCGTTATTCTTCCCCCTCGGTTCGCTCCGGCGCGATGGACTCACCCGCGGTGTCCGAGTCTCCGGATGCCGCGGCCGCCCGTCGCCGGGACCGCGCTACAACCGCGATCACGATGACCGCCACGACCGCTAGGGCCGCGATGCCGACACCCACAAACACGGGTGTGGAATCGGATGCCGCTTCCGGTGCGGCGATGGCCGTCACCTCGGGTTCTGGTTCCTCCGTCGCGTCATCCGGTTCCGCCGGCGTTGTCGGCTCTGCCGTCGGCGTCGGCTCCACACCGGTCTCACCGCAGACGGGGGGTGCCGCGAGGCCCGGGGTGGTCACGGCGCCGTCGGCGGGCGCCCACTCGAAGGGAATTTCGCCGGCGACGACGTGCCCGTCGGCGGAGATCACCTGCCAGAACATGCGGTATTCGCCTGGCTCTCCGAGGGTTGCACCCATCGACATCGTTGAACCGGAGACGGACACACATCCGTCGCCGTAGTACCGCGTTGCGGCGTCGACGACCTGGATCGCGAACCCGTTCGCGTCGCCGGCGAGGTCGAGGAGCAACTCGTTGGCCGTCACCGAGAACTGCTCCGGCACTTCGGCAATAGTCGACCCTTCCGCGGGGGAGGAGGCAACGATGTAGCTGTGCGCCTGCGCGGGGCCCGCAACTCCGAGGGCGAGAGCGCCGATTGCTCCCACGGCGAGCGCTGCCGCGGTCTTTTTGTTCGCGATCCAGGTCATGGGCTACTTCGCTGCCTTCCTGCGAGCCGTGATGCCGAAGGCGAGGCCCGCCGCCCCCACGATAAGCCCGGCGCCTGCGAGGACCCGGGCAAGCACGTCTCCGCTGGCCTCCGTCGAACTGGCGGGAACGGCATCCGCGGCCGCGGTCTCGGCTTCGGCTTCGGATTCTTCGGCGTGACCACCGCCGTGCCCGTGGCCGTCTCCCTCGGCTGCCGTGAGGGTGATCGAGGGAACGTCCTCGCCGACCCAGAGTTCCTGGCCTTCCTCGCAGGTCTGCGTGACGGGGAACTCGACAACGTCTCCCGCCTCACCCATGGGGAGCTTGACGGAGAGCTCGAAGCTGTCTCGGGCATCACTCGGGAGCGGAGTGATCGCGGTGTAGATCACCTGGCTCGTGCGTTCGGACGCATCGTCGGTGGGCGGGTCGAGCGGCACCATGGTGCGGTCGAACGTCCAGAAGGTGTTGCGTGTCGGTGTCACCGAGAGGATGTCCTCGGGGATGTCGATCGTGATGGCGGTTGTCGGCGACGCTTCACACCCGTGCGGAACGCTGAAGGTGATGACGCTGTAGGAGCCAGCTGCCGTGGAGGTGGCACTGGCGGTGATGTGGGCGCTCGCGCTGAGCGGAGCGGAGAGGGCGAGAGCTGTCGCGCCGACGATGACCGCGGCAGCGCTGATGGTGTTCTTGTTCATGGGTGTGTGATCTTTCTGGTCGTTGATGGCGCGCGGGAGTGCGCGCTGATGAACCCGACATCGTGGTCGGGTCTGGAGGGGAAACAGTCGCTGCTAGGCAGCGAAGCGGGCCGCGGGAGGGCCCCTGTACCTCATCGACGAGAAGAGAACGAGAAGGGCGCGACGGATGCCGCGTTCCGCAGCGACGGGCATACGCGCGGGGAATCGCGGCGAGACGTCGACCCACACGCCGAGCAGCCGCGCGACGAAGAGACGCACAACGCGGGCGATCGTCCACACGGCGTGATCGGCGTGGAGGAGAACGATGAGAGTGATGAGGCCCGCGATCACGTGGGCGAGCCACATTCCGCCGGAGTGTCCGTGCGTGTGGAGTACCTCGGGAAGAGCCGCGGCGTGATCGTGTGACGTGATGCCCGCGGGAACGGGCGTGCTTGGGTCGCCCATTCCGCTGAAGATCGCGTGGTACATGACCTGCGTGACGGCGACGGCTGCCGCGAGGCGCAGTGGCGACTGTCGACGCGAGGCGAGGAGACTGCTCGCAGCACCCGCCAAGACGAGCGAGGCGACGATGCCGAACGCCCCGGGGAAGGTGCCGCCGGCGAGTCCGTGTGAGATTCCGGCGGTCACGGTGGCGAACGCCGCGACGATCCACCCGCGAGCGGCACGATCGGCTCGGGTCACGTGGGCGGAGCGGGCATCCGGGCGCATCGTCTAGTCCGAGACCTCGTCGGTCGCGACATCCTCGCGCCGCTGGCGACCGGCGATGGCGATCGCAACGGCGACGACGCCGAGTAGGAGTGCCCCAGCTGCGAGCAGCCGAGAGAGCGGGTCCGCTGCCGTAGCCTCGGCTTCGGTGTGCTGAGCGTCGTGTGTGCCAGCCTGATGGGGAATGACGGCGCCACCGTGGTCATGACCGCCTCCCGCGAGAGCTTCGGTGAGGGTCACACGAGGGGCGTCTTCGCCCACCCATTCCTGCACCGCCCCGTCTTCGCATTCCTGGATCGCATCGAACTCAACGACGTCTCCAACCTGGCCGTCGGGGAGACCGAGCCACAGTTCGAACGAAGCGCGCTGATCTGAGGGGAGAGGGGTGTCTGCCGTGTAGGTGATCGAACTGGTCCGCTCAGTGATGCTCGTCCCTTCCACCTCGGCAGGTTCCACGTCGGAGGAGATGACCCAGTTCCAGTGGGCGGTCGGAGTGACCGCGAGCACGCCATCCGGCATCTCGATCGTCACCGCGGTTGTGCCAGCGCTCTCGCATCCGTGGAGCACGCTGAAGGTGACAACGGAGTACGAGCCGGCGGGTGCCGTTGCGGTCTCCGTGATGACGTGCGCGTTCGCCGGGGCGGCCACCACGAGTGACGAGGCGATGAGCGCGCCAGCAATCAGGGAGAACGTCACTGTTCTTCTCATGGCCACCTCCTCGAGCCGTCGCGGCGGGGTCAATAGTGCCACACACGCGGCGCGCCGTACTCCACGAAGTCCGCGAGGTTCCCGAAACAGTCACAGTTCGGGGTTAGGCTCGGTAGGACGGCATCCGCAGGGGAGAGGAATTCCAGATGGCCCGGATCGGGGAAAGCGCTGATCTCCTCAAGTGTTCCTTCTGCGGAAAGAGCCAGAAGCAGGTTCAGCAACTGATCGCTGGACCGGGCGTCTACATCTGCGACGAGTGCGTCGAGCTGTGCAACGAGATCATCGAGGAGCGGCTCGCCGAGGCGGGCGAAGAGGTCGTCAGCGAGTTCGACCTTCCCAAGCCGCGCGAGATTTACGCGTTCCTCGAGGAGTACGTGATCGGGCAGGAGCACGCCAAGCGCTCGCTTTCGGTCGCCGTGTACAACCACTACAAGCGTGTACGTGCTCGTTCGACGATCACCGCCGCAGAGACCCTCGCTGACGACGTCGAGATCGCGAAGTCGAACATCCTCCTCATCGGGCCGACGGGCTGCGGTAAAACGTATCTGGCGCAGACCCTCGCGCGTCGGCTGAACGTTCCGTTCGCGGTTGCGGATGCCACGGCCCTCACCGAAGCCGGTTATGTCGGTGAAGACGTGGAGAACATTCTCCTCAAGCTCATTCAGGCGGCGGACTACGACGTCAAGCGTGCCGAGACCGGCATCATCTACATCGACGAGATAGACAAGATCGCCCGCAAGGCCGAGAACCCGTCGATCACGAGGGATGTCTCGGGTGAGGGCGTTCAGCAGGCGCTCCTCAAGATCCTCGAAGGCACGGTGGCATCCGTTCCGCCGCAGGGGGGGCGTAAGCATCCGCACCAGGAGTTCATCCAGGTGGACACGACAAACGTTCTGTTCATCGTTGCTGGAGCCTTCGCAGGCCTCGAGGAAATCATTTCCAGCCGCGCTGGCAAAAAGGGCATCGGTTTCGGTGCGCCCCTGCACAGCAAGGGCGACGACATCAACCTCTTCAGTGAGGTTCTCCCGGAGGATCTGCACAAGTTCGGCCTGATTCCCGAGTTCATCGGTCGACTGCCGGTCGTCACCACGGTCACGCCACTCGACCAGGTCGCTCTTATGGAGATCCTGACGAAGCCACGAAACGCGCTCGTGCGTCAGTACCAGCGCATGTTCGAACTCGATGGCGTTGAACTGGAGTTCGAGAAAGACGCACTCGAGGCCATCGCAGACCTTGCAGTGCTCCGCCAGACGGGCGCGCGTGGTCTCCGCGCGATCCTCGAAGAGGTGCTCGGGCCGATCATGTTCGATGTGCCCTCCGACGAGGAGGTCGGTCGTGTTGTCGTGACACGCGCGGCCGTGATGGAGAATGCCGCTCCGACGATTGTGCCGCGGGCAGCGCGCCGGGCGGAGAAATCCGCGTAACTGTGTCGCGGTTTTGTTGCATGACGCAACGAGCCTAAGCTGACCGAATGTTCCAATCGATCTCCGCCGGGTTCGTCGCTGCACTCGCCGGCTTCGCATCATCCTTCGCCCTCGTTATCGCCGCATTCATCGCGGTCGGCGCTACACCTGATCAGGCATCCTCCGGCCTCCTCGCGATCTGTCTCGCGACGGCCGTAGTGAGCACCGTTGGTGCACTCGTGCTGCGTATCCCGCTCGCCATCGCGTGGTCGACGCCGGGTGCAGCGGTGCTCCTTGCCGCAGCCGGCGAGGGCATCACGTTCTCCAACGCGGTCGGCGCGTTCCTCGTGAGTGCCATCCTCATCGTGCTGTGTGGCCTGTGGCCCTGGCTCGGGCGCGCGATCACGAGCATCCCGAAGCCTCTGGCGAGCGCCATGCTCGCCGGTGTCCTGCTGCCGATCTGCCTCGCGCCATTCCAGGCCGTGGCAGAACTGCCGTTCCTCGCGGGGCCTATCGTGCTGACCTGGCTCGTGCTGTACCGGCTCGCACCGCGCTGGGCGGTTCCCGCGGCCATGGTTGTGGCGGTGGTGTGCGTGTTCATTTCGGCGGGCAGTGACTGGTTCACCGGAGCATCCATCGCACCGCAGCTGACCTTTGTCGCGCCGACATTCGACCTCTTCACGATCCTGAGTCTCGGTTTGCCCCTGTTCATCGTCACCATGGCTGGTCAGAACATCCCCGGTTTCACCGTCATGAAGGCCAACGACTACACGGTGCCGCCGCGCTTTGCGCTCGTGGGTACCGGCCTCGGGTCGGCTGGTGCGGCCTTCTTCGGCGGCCACGCCATCAACCTGGGTGCTATCACCGCGGCCATCATGGCGGGGGATGAATCGCACCCCGATCGCTCCAAGCGCTGGATCGCGACCCTCACCAATGGCTTGCTCTACATCCCTCTCGGCCTGGGCGCCGGTGCGGCGGTCGCTCTGGTTAATGCGGCACCCTCGATCCTCATTACGGCAGTTGCCGGTCTCGCCGTGCTCGGTGCGCTCATCTCGAGTGTGGTCGGTGCCCTTGAGGACCCGGAGCACCGCATCACCGCGATTATCACCTTCCTCGTTGTTGCCTCAGGCATCGTCATCGCCGGTATCGGCTCGGCGTTCTGGGGCCTCCTGGCTGGCGGCATCGTGATGTTGTGGCTGGGATGGCGCCGCCGCAAGCCGGAGCCCATCAGCGATGTGGACGGGGACATCGATCCCGACGGCGTTGTGGTCGACCCGACGGAGGACGTCGAGGAGCCGAGCGCCAAATAGCGGAATGGTCGTCGCGGGGCACGGGTTGACCCTCGTATGACCGTTCCCCTTTCTGTTCTCGACCTCGCCTCGGTTTACGAGGGGATGTCGCACACCCAAGCGCTCAGGGACACGATCGCGACTGCTCAGGAGGCGGAGCGGCTCGGGTTCCGTCGCATCTGGGTGGCTGAGCATCACGGGATGCCCGCCGTCGCGTCATCCGCACCGGCCGTGCTCATCGGAGCGATTGCCGACGCGACCTCGACGATTCGTGTCGGGTCGGGGGGCGTCATGCTGCCCAACCATTCCTCACTCGTGATTGCGGAGCAGTTCGGCACCCTCGTGGCGTTGCACGGCGATCGCATCGATCTCGGGCTCGGTCGCGCTCCGGGAACCGATGGGCTGACCGCTGCAGTCTTGCGCCGGGCCGCGCAGGAGTCCGTCGACGACTTCCCGAACCAGGTGATTGAACTTCTCGCGTGGTTCGGCACCATCCCTCCGCTCGACAACGGCATCGGCTCACGCATCGTCGCGGTACCGGGATTGGGCGATTCTCCCGAGCTCTGGCTTCTCGGCTCGAGCGACTTCAGCGCTCGCCTTGCGGGGCTGATGGGGCTTCCCTTCGCCTTCGCTCACCACTTCGCGGGCGGCGCCCACACCCGTGTGGCGTTCGAGATCTACCGCGAGAACTTCACTCCGTCCGTCGTACTACGCGAGCCGCACTCGATGGTCGCTGTTGCTGGGCTCGTCGCCGAGACTGGCGATGAGGCGGAACGGTTGGCGCTACCGAACGGCTTGCTGTTTGTTCGTATGCGCAAGGGGGAGCGACCCGGTCGTATCCCCACACTCGCGGAGGCTGAGTCCTACCCGTGGACGGACGAGGAGCGTACGTGGGTGCGGGAGCGCAACTCCCACCAGGCCATTGGCGACATCGACCACGTGAAGGGTCGCATTGCGTCCCTCGTGACGGAGACGGGAGCCGACGAGGTCATCATCGCGCCACAAGGGCCGGATCTGCAGACCAAGCTCGCCACGTTGCGGGCGGTCGTAGGCTGACACCATGACGAATCAGAATCCGGTTCCTCGCTCGGGCACCCTCACGGGTGTGCGGCGGGCGGCAGTCGTCTTTGTGATCGTCTCGCTGTCGATCGCTGCGCTCCTCGGCATCGTGACGTTGTTCACGGGGGAGTTCGGCGAGATTCAGGCCAAGGTTCTTCTCACGACTCTCCTCACGGCGGGTTTCGCCATCACGTCACTGTGCCACCTTGCTGTCGTCGGCAGGGCGCTGCGGCTCGTCGGCTTCGTCGGCATCGCGGCGTCGTTCGGGGCACTGATCCTCGGCCTCGTGCTGATCTGGGCATCGTGGGATAACTGGAGCGACGGCTGGGACACCACCCTGAAGGCCTTCCTCGTGCTCTCCATCGTCGCGGCGAGCCTTGCCCAGGCCAACCTGCTCCTGCTGCTTGCCTCTCGGCAACAGACGGTGATCCGTGTCGGCCTCATCATCACCCTCGTTGCCGTCGCCCTCGTGGCGCTCCTCGTGACTCTCACGATCGTCTCCGACGGCGAGATTCCGGGCAGGGATGGAGATCTCTACTGGCGTGTGGTCGGGGTTGTCGCCATCCTCGACGTGCTGGGAACGATCGTGCTTCCCGTGCTCGGTCGGGTGCTTCGCGACGGTTCGAGTGCGCTCACGCTCAGGTTCGACGGAGAATTGGCGGCCCGGTTGCGAGCGCGGGCGGACGCGGAGCACATCACCCCCGCAGAGGTCGTCGAACGGCTTCTCGCGAACGAGCGGACGGACTGAGTCAGTCCAGTGCTCGGCGTCGCAGGAGGGGCGCGATGTCGGCGTCGCGCCCTCGGAAGTCCCTGAACGCCTCGAGCGGATCGCGCGAGCCGCCCACGGCCAGCAGTCGCTCGCGGAAACGTTTGCCGTTCTCGAGGGTGAGTCCACCGTTATCCCGGAACCATTCCACGGTGTCGGCGTCGAGCACCTCGCTCCAGATGTAGGAGTAGTAGCCCGCGTCGTATCCGCCGGAGAAGACGTGCGCGAAGTAGGTGCTGCCGTACCGCGTCGGCACGGCGGGGTTGTCGAGTCCGGCATCCGCCAGTGCCGCGCTCTCGAACGCTGCGACATCTGTGACGTCCGCGATCTCGGCGGGGGAGAGACGATGCCAGGCCTGGTCGAGGATTGCCGCGGCGAGGTACTCGCTCGTCGAGAAGCCCTGGTTGAACTCCGCGGAAGCTTGGAGTTTGTGCAGAGCCTCGAGTGGCATTCGCTCGCCGGTCTCGTGGTGAATCGCGTAGTTCTCCAGGACTTCCGGCCAGAGCATCCACATTTCGTTGACTTGGCTGGGGAACTCGACGAAGTCGCGATAGGTGTTGGTGCCGGCGAACTTCGGGTATTCCACGCGGGCGAAGAGCCCGTGCAGCGCATGACCGAACTCGTGGAAGAGCGTTTCGACTTCGTCGAGAGTCAACAGCGTCGGCTCGCCCGCGGCGGGCTTCGGAACGTTGAGGGTGTTTGTGACGACCGCCGGATGCCCGAGCAGCCGTGACGCGGAGCTCAGGGAGTTCATCCACGCGCCACCCCGCTTGCTGTCGCGCGTATACAGGTCGAGCAGGAACAGGCCGACCGCCGTGCCGTCGTTCTCGCGCACCTCGAATGCGCGCACGTCAGGGTGGTACAGGGGGAGGTCCGTTCGTTCGGTGAACGTGATGCCGTACAGCTCCGTCGCGGCAAAAAACACACCGTCGCGAAGTACTCGCTCGGCTTCGAAGTAGGGGCTGAGGGCCGCCTCGTCGACCTCGAAGCGTGCGGAGCGCACCTTCTCGCTGAGGTAAGCCCAGTCGTGGGCCTCCACGGGATACCCGGCGAGGGCTTCGAGGTCTCGCTGTTCTTCCCGTGCGTTTCGTGCCGCGGGTTCCGCGAGTCTGCTGAGCAGGTCCCACACGGTCTCGGGTGTTTTTGCCGTTTCGTCGGCGATGACCCACGCCGCGTGCGAGTCGAACCCGAGCAGCCGCGCACGTTCGGCCCTGACGCGTGCAATATCGAGCACGAGTTCGCGGTTGTCCCAACCTCCGCCGCGCGAGCCGCGTGATCGCGACGCTGTCATGATGCGTTCGCGCACGCCGCGACGTGTGAGACGGGAGAGGTAGGGGTGCCCGGTCGGCAACACGAGAGTCACGAGGTGGCCGTCGAGTCCACGCTCGCGTGCTGCCTCGGCTGCGGCCGAGATCTCTCCTGCGCCAAGCCCGTCAAGTTCTGCGATGTCGGTCACGTGGACGGCAAGGTCGTTGGTGTCCGCGAGGAGGTTCTTCTCGAATCGGGTGCTGAGGGTAGAGAGCCGTTGGTTGTACTCGCGCAGGGCAGTTTTGTCCGCTTCGTCGAGCCCCGCTCCGGCAACGGTGAACTCGATGTAATACCGCTCCACGAGGTACCTCGACTCGGCGTCGAGTGCCAGGTCGTCGAGACGCGAGTGCAGGCTCTCGATGCGCGCGAACAGTCGTGGATCGAGTCGGATCGCATCGGCGTGGTCCGCAAGGCGCGGGGCGAGTTCCTCCTCGAGTTCGTTGATGAAGTCGGTCGAGTCGGCCGACGCGAGCGCGAAAAACACGGTGGCTACCCGTTCTAGCAGCTGACCACTGCGCTCGAGCGGGATCATCGTGTTCTCGAAGGAGGCGGGTTCTGGCTGAGAAACAATGGCCTCGAGCTCATCGAGTTGCTCGGCCATCCCGCGCTCGAATGCCTCGAGGTAGTGCTCGTCGCGGATGTCCGCAAAGGGTGGGAGTTCGAAGGGCAGCTCGCTCGCGCTGAAGAAAGGGTTGGTCACCGACCCAGCGTATGCGTCAGAACGGACGGCTCTATTCTGAGTCTGATGAACGACGAACGGTACACGCACGGCCACCACGAGAGTGTGTTGAGGTCGCACACCTGGCGCACGATCGACAACTCCGCCTCGTACCTTTCTCCGCTGCTCGAGCAGGGCCAGTCCCTCCTCGATCTAGGCTGTGGGCCGGGTACGATCACGGTCGAATTCGCCGATCGCCTCGCCCCCGGAAGGGTCGTCGGCCTGGACGCCGCCGCCGAAGTAATCGAACGAGCGGTAGGGGAGTTCTCTCGCGACAACCTGGAATTTGTGGTGGGCAGCGCCTACGAACTCCCCTTCGCGGATGACACGTTCGACGTCGTCCACGCGCATCAAGTGCTCCAGCATGTCGCGGATCCCGTAGCGGTGCTGCGGGAGATGCGCCGGGTCACCAAGCCGGGCGGTGTCGTGGCCGCGCGCGAGGTCGACTACGCGGGAACGTTCTGGTTTCCGCTTCTCCCCGGCCTCGATGCATGGCTCGCCCTCTACGACCGTGTACACCGCTCCAACGGTGGCGAACCCGACGCGGGCCGTCGTCTCCTGTCCTGGGCGCGCGCTGCGGGTTTCGACACCATCTCGACGGGCGCGAGCATCTGGAACTTCGCGACCCCCGGGGACCGGGAGTGGTGGGGAGGCATGTGGGAGGCGCGTGTGCTCGAGTCGGCGTTCGCGGCGGATGCCCTCGCCAAGGGTTTCGCGACGCCGGACGATCTCGAACTCATCAGTCGCGCGTGGCGCGAGTGGGCCGACGACGCGGACGGGTGGCTCGCGATGCCGCACGGAGAGCTGATCGCGCGCGTGTGAACCGCGTCTAGTCGAGCGGCTCCTCGATCGTCACACCACCGTCGCTGTCGATCCGGATGCTCGTGCCGTCGTCGAGCTCGACAACGGGTCGCCCCTCCAACCACGTGAGGGTCCACCTCCACGTGGAGGTGTCGATGCTGGCAAGGCCCGCCTCGACCTCCCGAATCGCCTCGACCACCGTGTCAGGCAATCGCGCTGGCGGTGGATCGCCCACGGTCCAGCGTGTTCCGAGTTGCATGATGCGCTCCTTCGCAGGTCAGGGTCGGATCTCGTACGTCACCCAGGTCGTTTTCGTCGCGACGCGGTCGTACACGCGCTGGGCTCGTTTGTTGTCGGCAGCGGTGATCCAACGGAGGGTGCCGGGGGTGCCAGCGCCGCGTGCGAGCTCGGCGATGTGCTCGATGAGCGCCGTCGCGTGGCCAGCGCCACGGGCATCCGGACTCACGTACAGGTCGTCGAGGAACCAGTCGCGTCCGCCCGTGAACGTGTCCGGGTGGGAGCGGTAGTGGGCGAGACCGACAACGGTGCCGTCCTGCTCGGCGACGATGGCGTCGATTCCCGTGCCAGCGGTGAGGAGGAGGGCCCAGACGGAATCGAGCACGTCGTCATCGAATTGCGTCTCGTAGAACTCGCCGTAGGCGCGGAAGAGCGAACGCCAGGCGCTCCGGTCGTCCGGGCTCACGGCCCTGATCATGCTGGCTCCTCGGCGAGGACGATGTCGGTCACGGAGATCTCGGTGCCCTCGACAAAAGTGACGTTCGAGATCCGTCCAACGGCACGGAGGTCGCTCATCGCGTCCTCGAGCCTGCCCGGCCCGGTGAGCGTCGCCGACAGCACCTCGGTCTTTTGGGAGGCTTTCGCGTCGGTTTTCGCGCGACGGATGCCGATGAGCGCTTCACTCACGAGCGACAGAAGCCCGTCGGGCTCTCCCGGTGAACCGAGGTCCGCCACGGTGGGCCATGCCGCGGTGTGCACGGAATCCTCGTGGGTCCAGCTCCAGACCTCCTCGGTCGCGAACGGGAGGTACGGCGCAAACAGTCGCAGGAAGACGTCGATGGCCGTTCGCAGAGCGGCGACCGCCGACTCCTGGCCCGAGCCGGTGCTGTAGGCGCGCTCCTTCACGAGTTCGAGGTAGTCGTCGCAGAAGGTCCAGAAGAACTGCTCGGTCGTCTCCAGCGCGCGTGCGTGGTCGAAGTTCTCGAGTGACTCGGTGGCGACCCGCACGACCGACGCGAGTTCGGCGAGCATGTCACGGTCGAGTGGCTCGGTCACGGCATCCAGCGACACGTCGCCGGTGGCAGGGAAGCCATACACGAACTTCGCGGCATTGAGCACCTTAATGGCCAGGCGGCGACCGATCTTGATCTGCTTCGGGTTCTGCGGGTCGAAGGCGGCATCGGTACCGAGGCGTGAGGATGCCGCCCAGTAGCGCACGGCGTCGGAGCCGTGGTCGTCGAGCATCCCCTTGGGGGTGACAACGTTGCCCTTGGACTTGGACATCTTCTTACGGTCGGGGTCGACGATGAAGCCGGAGATGCCCGCGTTACGCCACGGGATGGTGCCGTGTTCGAGTTCGGCGCGCAGCACCGTCGAGAACAGCCATGTGCGGATGATGTCCTGGCCTTGGCTTCGCAGAGCGTAGGGGAAGACGAGGTCGAACAGCTCGGGGTCGGTGACCCAACCGCCGGCGATCTGCGGGGTGAGGGACGATGTAGCCCACGTGTCCATGATGTCGACCTCGCCGACGAAGGTTTTTCCGCGGTCGGCCTCGGTATACCCGGGGGGAACGTCACTCGAGGGGTCGACGGGGAGCGAGTCTTCCGAGGGCACGATGACCGCGCCCTTCCCGCCGTCGGCGTCGAGCTCGTACCAGACGGGGATCGGCACACCGAAGAAGCGCTGGCGCGAGATGAGCCAGTCGCCCGTCAGGCCGCCGACCCAGTTCTCGTAGCGCACGCGCATGTGATCGGGCGTAAAGGAGATCTCCCTGCCAGCGGCCACGAGCTTCTCGCGCAGCGACTCGTCGCGTGCACCGTTGGTGATGTACCACTGGCGCGTCGAGATGATCTCGAGCGGCTTGTCGCCCTTCTCGAAGAACTTGACGGCGTGGGTGATGGGTTTCGGGTCACCGATGAGCTCGCCGGACTCTCGCAGGAGTTCGACGGTGCGTGCCTTCGCGGAGAAGACCGTTTTGCCTGCGAGTTCGGCGTACACGGCCTTCGCGGCATCCGTCTCGATGGCTGCGGGCGGGTCGGCGACAATTCGTCCGTCGGCTCCGATGATCGTGCGGTTCGGGAGGTCGAGCTCACGCCACCAGATGACGTCGGTGACGTCGCCGAACGTGCAGATCATGGCAATGCCCGAGCCCTTGTCCTGCTGGGCCAGGTGGTGCGCGACGACGGGCACCTCGACACCGAAGAGCGGTGTGGTCACGGTGGTACCGAAGAACGGCTTGTAGCGCTCGTCATCGGGATGGGCGACGAGGGCAACACACGCGGCGAGGAGTTCGGGGCGTGTCGTCTCGATTTCGATGTCGCCCTGGCCGTCGGTGCGGTGGAAGGCGACGCGGTGGTATGCCGCCGGCTGATCCTTGTCTTCGAGCTCGGCCTGGGCGACAGCGGTGCGGAAGGTGATATCCCAGAGTGTCGGTGCGTCGGCCTGGTAGGCCTCACCGCGCTCGAGGTTGCGCAGAAATGCACGCTGGGCCGCCGCCTGGGCGTGGTCGCCGATGGTGCGGTAGGTGAGCGACCAGTCCACAGAGAGGCCCAGCTGGCGCCACAGGTCCTCGAACTGCTTCTCGTCCTCGATGGTGAGCTCCTCGCAGAGCTCGATGAAGTTGCGGCGAGAGATCGGCACCTGGTCGGCGGCTTTACCGCTCGAGCCTTCGCCACCCTGCAGCGGCGGAGTGAAGTCGGGGTCGTAAGGCAACGAGGGATCGCAGCGCACACCGTAGTAGTTCTGCACCCTCCGCTCGGTGGGCAGACCGTTGTCGTCCCACCCCATCGGGTAGAAGATCGCCTTGCCGCGCATCCTCTGGAATCGCGTGACGAGGTCCATGTGCGTGTAGCTGAACACGTGGCCGATGTGCAGGCTGCCCGAGGCCGTCGGCGGGGGAGTGTCGACGGCGAACACGGAGTCCTTGCCGCGAGCGAGGGCGTCGGCCCGATCGAACCGGTAGGTGCCCTGGCTTTCCCAGGCGGCCCCCCATTTCTCTTCGAGTCCTTCGAGTGCCGGCTTGTCGGGGATCGCGGACGAGGGCTCGGTCATGGGGGTGCTCCGGTTCGATATGTGCGGCACCGAGTCTGTGCGCGAACGCGAAGGTGCCTGAGTGTGACGGATGCCCACGCTCGGGCATCCCTTGACGCCCTTCGATTCTACGGCTCGTGGGCGGGGGCTCCACCCACGAGTGATCAGCCGGTGTAGCCCGTGTTGGTGACGGTCACCGACTGGGTGACCTTCTCGCCGCCCCCGACGACCGTGAGTGTGTAGACGTGGCTTGCGGCCGGACACGTGTACACAAACGGGTCGTAGCCAGCGGGGAAGTCGGAGGTGTCACCGCTCGGCGGGAGGTTGCTGAAGAACGGTTGGGCCGAAGCATCCGTTGTGTCGATACCGAAGTAGACGGTGTCGACTCGAGAGGTCGACCACGTGATCGTCAGTTGCGGGTCCTGTGTGCCGGGTTCGGCGCACTGGACGGTCGCGGAGCCCACGCTGAAGTTGTTGATGACGGGGCCGGACGGTGGCGGCGGGTCGACCGTTTGTGTGGGGCTGGGGGTCGGTGTCGGAGTGGGGGTCGGCGTTGGCGTCGGCGTGGGAGTCGGGGTTGCTGTCGCGGTTCGGGTCGGCGTGGTGGTGGGCACCGGGCCCGGCTCACCGCCGCGCGTGAGGAGAACGATGAGGATGATGATGAGCGCGAGCAGCAGTGCGCCACCGACCGAGGCAAGGATGATGATGAGTCGCTTCGACTTCGTCTTTTCGGGGTCCTCGGCCAGTCGATGGGCCGCGTGCTCGTGCATCGGTGGCTGCGAGCTCATGATTTCGGTGCGGGCGTCGTCGCCCGCGGCGTCGAATCTCTGGGTGGGTGTGTCGTCGCTCACGGGGTCCCCTCGATGGTGGCGATACCGGCACTACCGGATGCCCCGATCCTAGGGGTGACGCTCCTTCAGAACAATGAGGCGCTCAGACCGAACCGAACCCGGCCACAACGGGCTCGAGAGTGGTCTCCAGGTAGCGGCGGAGGTTGCCCCGCGTTGGACCAGCCGCCGCCCACTCCTGTGTGGCAGCGACGGCGGCCCCGATCGCAGCGATTGCGGCCACTTTCGCCAAGACAGGCGGTGTGGTGGGGGCAAGACGGTCACCGATGAATCCCGCGACGAGGCGGGTGTGTTCGCTCAGCCGTGATACGGCAGCGGACTGGAGTTCTTCCGTGCTGCCGATCGCGGAGTACTGAGTGAGCGCCCACGGCATACGAAGAGGCCCGAGCTCGTCAGACACCGCGAGCAGGGCATCGCGCACCGCTTCGACGGGACGTGGTGCGCTGCTGCGCTCTCGGAGCTCCGAGCGAAGGTGTTCGAGGGTGGCATCGAGGTCGATCCAGAACACGTCGCTTTTGCTCGTGAAGTAGTTGAAGAAGGTGTTACGGCTGACCCCGGCGCGCCGTGTGATCTGCTCGACGGTCGTTCCCGCGTAACCGTTTTCGAGGAACAACTCGAAGGCCGCCTCCTGGAGTGTTTCGCGGGAGGACGCCTGCGGTCGACCACGGGTCGTTGTGTCGGTCACGGCATCCTTTCGACCGGGAATACTGCGGATTACGGATTTATTGTACTGAATCTATATATTTGGACAGAACCCTCCCACGAAGAGAGAAGTACAGCCATGCCCATCAGGTCCCGTCTCGCCCTCGGTGCTGTCATCACCACAGCAGCTCTGGCACTGCTCACGGGGTGCGCAGCCCCGGCAGCCAGTGAGAATCAGACACTCACCTTCGCCATCGAAGGCGCCAACCTCAGTGCCGGCCACATGGATCCGCACTCGAGCCAGCTCGACGTCAGCGCTCTCGTGCAGCGCAACGTACTCGACTCGCTCGTCGCCCAGGACGCGGACGGAACCTTTGTGCCGTGGCTTGCGACCGACTGGGAGATTTCGGATGACCAGCTCGAGTACACCTTCACCCTCCGCGACGACGTGACCTTCCACGACGGCACGCCGTTCAACGCCGACGCCGTCGTCGCGAACTTCAACCACATCACCGACCCGGCAACCGCGTCCGCTCAGGCCGCGAGCATGATCGGATACGCCGAGGACGGCGGTTCCTACGTCGGCACGGAAGCAATCGACGAGTTCACCGTGCGTGTGACGTTTTCGCGCCCCTACGCGCCCTTCCTCTCTGCGGTCAGCACCGCACTCCTCGGCTTCTGGTCGCCTGCCGTGCTTGAGGAGCGGGCCGATGAGCTCAAGACGGGCGGGCCGGACATCTCGGTGGGAACGGGCCCCTTCATCCTGAGCGAGTACGTCCCAGACCAGGAGATCGTCTACACCGCCAACCCCGACTACAACTGGGGGCCTGCAAACGCGGAGCACACGGGCGCGAGCGACATCGACACCCTCACGGTGCGCATCCTCCCCGAGACCTCCGTGCGCACCGGAGCCCTCACGAGCGGCGAAGTCCAGGTCGCGGGCAATGTGACCCCGAGCACCGTGAGCGAGATCGGCGACGGGTTCACCGTCCGCTCGGTCGAGCTGCCGGGCATCCCGTACTCGCTCTACCTCAACGAGACCTACGGTGTCTTCGCCGATGAGCGTGTTCGCGAGGCCTTCTCGATCGGCTTCGACGCGGACGCCGCGGTCGAAAGCATCTTCTTTGGCCAGTACCCGCGAGCCTGGAGCATCCTCGGCCCCACCACGCCGAACTCGTACGACGCCTCTCTCGAAGGATCCTGGCCGTACGACCCCGAGAAGGCTGGCGAACTGCTCGACGCCGCCGGGTGGACCGAGCGCGACTCCGAGGGCTACCGCACCAAGGACGGCGAGCGTCTGAGCGTGCGCTGGATCGCGTGGACACCGATTCCGGACGATCGTGCGGCCCTCGCCGATCTCATCCAGTCCGACCTGCGCGACATCGGATTCGAGGTCGTTCGCGAAGCGCTCGAGCCCGCCGCCTACAACGAGCAGTACGGGCCGAAGACATTCGACCTCACCGACTGGGGTTTCTCGGGTGTCGACGCTGACGCGCTTCGCAGTCACCTGCACACCGATGGGTTCCAGAACGCCTCTCAGGTGAGCGACCCCGAGGTGGATGCCCTGCTCGAGTCGGCCGTCGCGACGAGTGACCCGGCCGAGCGCACAACGCTCTACACCGACGTGCAGCAGTGGAACGCCGAGCACACCGCGATTGTGCCCCTGTACGTGCCGTCGCTCATCACCGCGTACAGCGACAGCGTCGAGGGCCTTCAGTTCGACCTCTACGGAAGGCCGCTCTTCTACGGCGCTAGCGTGAGGTAGTGACCGCAGTCAGCCACCCCCAGCGCGGCGCGGCCGCACGTGTCGCGCTGGGGGTGCTTCGCGCCGTCGGCGGTGTCCTCATCGTGGTGTGGGGTGCCGCGACGGCGGGGTTCATCGCGATCAAGGCGATCCCGGGTGACCCGGTCGACGTCATGCTGGGTGTGCAAGCCCAAGTGAGCGAGTCGGTGCGAGATCAGATCCGCGCCGACTGGGGGCTGAATGACCCGCCCTTCGACCAGTACCTGCAGTATCTGGGCCGCCTCGTCTCGGGCAACCTCGGTGAGTCGTACCAGCTGCGTCAACCCGTCGTCGAGGTTCTCTACTCGGGGCTCGGTCCCACGCTTGCGCTCGCCGGTGCGGCGATCCTGCTCGCGGTGCTCGCCGCGTTTGTCGGTGCCCTGATCGTCCGCGGGCGCGCGGCGAAGGCCGTGGCATCCATCGCCGAACTCATTGTGGTGTCGTCTCCCACTTTCTGGATCGGGCTCGTGCTCATCGCGGTTTTTGCGTTCCAGCTCGGCTGGTTCCCGGTCACCGCCACCCAGGGTCTGCCGGGCCTCGTGCTCCCCGCGGTGACCCTCGCACTGCCTCTCGCGGGCATCATCAGCCAGGTTCTCCGTCAGGGAACGGATGCCGCACTCGCGCAACCCTTCGCCCTGACCGCACGATCCCGCGGCATCGGCCACACCCGCCTCGTGCTGCGCCACACCCTGCGGCACGCGGCGGCGGACACGATCACCCTCACCGGCTACCTGCTCGGCTCGGTGCTCGGTGGTGTGGTTCTCGTGGAGACCGTCTTCGGTCGCAACGGCCTCGGGCGGGTGACGTTACGCGCCATCACCGATCGTGACCTCCCGGTGGTGCTCGGCATCATCGTCTTCACCGCCGCGGTTTTTGCCATCATCAATGCACTCGTCGACCTCTCCTACCGCGCGATCGACCCGCGCCTGAGCGGGCGGGGGACTGCGTCGTGAGCCTCGCGCTGAGTCGTCGTGTTCTCGCCCGTCGTTCGCCCGTCACCGCGACGGTTGTTGTCGCGAGCGCACTGCTGGCCATCCTCGTCGCGGCCGCCCTCGCCCCGTCGCTCTTCACCCCGCTGGACCCGCTGCGCGCGGACGCCGGTGCGTCGCTCCTGCCGCCGAGTCCCGAGCATCCGTTTGGCACCGACCAGTCCGGTCGTGACGTTTTCGCGCGTGTTGTCTACGGTGCGCAGTACTCCCTGGGTGTTGGCCTTGGTGCCAGTGCGCTCGCGCTGATGGCTGGTTTGCTCGTCGGGGTCAGCGCGGGGCTCGCGCCGAAGGTCGTCGATTCGATCCTCGCGCGGGTCATCGCGATTGCCATGTCGTTCCCCGAGTTCCTTCTCGCGCTTATCGTCATCGCGATCATCGGGCCGGGGCAGGGGAGTCTGGTTGCCGCGATCGCGATCGCGACGGCGCCCGTGTATGCGCGGGTAGCCCGATCGCAGACCCTCGTAGTTCGCAACTCGGGATACGTGCGAGCCGCCACGACATTGGGGGTTGCGCCGCCGGTCACGGTGCTTCGGCATGTCGTACCGAACACGCTCGGTCCACTGCTCGTCATGGCGACCATCGGGGTCGGTTCGGCGATCGTGTCCGCGGCGGGCCTCAGCTATTTGGGCTTAGGACCGGCAGCGCCAGCGCCCGAATGGGGCGTGATCCTCGCCGACGGCCGCAACTTCCTCGGCAGCGCGTGGTGGATCACCGTGTTCCCGGGCGTCGTCATCACTCTCACCGTCATCAGCGTGAGTGTCCTCGGTCGGTTTGTTCACAGCAGGACGGGAGGTGCGCGATGAGTGTTCATGTGCGCGGCCTCACCATCACCCTTGACGGCCGGGTGATCGTCGACGGTGTCGATCTGGACGTCGCGCCGGGAGAGTGCCTGGCCATCGTCGGAGAGTCCGGTTCCGGAAAAACGATGACGGCCAACGCTCTTCTGGGACTGACACCGGCCGGTGCGCGGGTCGACGCGGAGACCCTCGAGCTCGCGGGAACGGATGCCCGGCACCTCTCCGACCGGCAATGGCGAGCGCTACGGGGCGGGGCGATCGGTTTGGTGAGCCAGGATGCGCTCGTGTCGCTGGACCCATTGCGTACCGTCGGCCGCGAGGTTGCCGAACCCATCGAAGTGCACAACACGGTGCCTCGAGCGGAGATCGGCGAACGAGTCATCGAACTCCTCGCGCAGGTGGGGGTGCCGGATGCTCCGGTTCGCTCGCGGCAGTATCCGCACGAACTCTCGGGGGGCCTGCGGCAGCGTGCCCTCATCGCTTCGGCGCTCGCCGCAGGACCCAGGGTGCTCATCGCGGACGAACCGACAACCGCGCTGGACGCGACAGTTCAGCGCACGATCCTCGACCTCCTCGCGAAACTCCGAGACGACGGCATCGCGCTCGTGCTCATCAGCCATGACCTCCGCGCCGTCGAGAGGCTCGCAGATCGGGTTGCGGTTATGCGTGATGGTCGCGTGGTGGAGGCGGGTGTCACGGCCGACGTGATGGGGTCGCCGCAGCATCCGTACACACGACATCTCCTAGATTCCGTGCCGACTCCGCGTGAGACGAGCTCCCCGCCGGAGGGCGCGATCGTGCTCGAGGCGCGCGATCTCGTCCGGGACTACGGGATCCAGGGTGGGGGAGCCGTCCGGGCGCTCGACGGGGTGAGCCTCACGGTGAGGGCGGGTTCGACGGTGGGTGTTGTCGGCGAATCGGGGTCGGGCAAGAGCACCCTCGCGCGAATGCTCCTCGCTGCTGAGCAACCGGATGCCGGTGTCGTCCTGCTCGACGGAGCCCCCTGGTCGAGCGATCCCGAACGCCGACGGCGCTCTCGCCGCTCGCGCATCCAACTCATCGATCAGGATCCTTTCGGCTCGTTCGACCCGCGTTTCACTGTCGCCGAGATCATCGGCGAGGCCGTGGTGCTCGCGGGTGATCCCCGCCGAGTGCGGGGCCAGCGGGTGCGGGACCTGCTTGGCCGCGTGGGTCTCGAGCCCGAACTCGCGCGACGCCGGCCGCGCGAGCTTTCTGGCGGGCAGCGGCAACGTGTCGCGATTGCTCGCGCCATTGCCAGGCGCCCGGCCATCCTCGTGTGCGACGAGCCCGTCTCGGCCCTCGATGCACCTATTCAGGCTCGTGTGCTCGAACTTCTCGAGTCGTTGCAGCGCGACCTCGGGCTGGCGATGGTCTTCATTTCGCACGACCTCGGTGTCATCGCCGAGGTGAGCGACGAGATCGTGGTGATGAAGAGCGGGCGTGTGGTGGAGAGCGGACCGGCAACCACTGTGCTCGGTTCTCCCGAACATCCATTCACTCGCGAGCTGATCGCGGCGAGTGGTCTGTGACAGGTTGAGTTCTAATCGAGTTGTTCTAGTGCTAATAGAAGAATAGACTGACGTCGTGCTCATCTCGATCGATCCGGGCTCGTCCCAGCCGCTCTTCGAGCAACTTGCGGCGAGCATCCGTGCCGCGATCGTGTCGGGTGCAATCACCGCAGGCTTCCGCCTACCCGCGGCGCGTGAACTCGCTGATTCGCTCGACATCAACATCCACACGGTGCTCCGCTCGTACCAGGCGCTGCGAGACGAGGGGTTCATCGAACTCCGACGGGGGCGCGGCGCGGTCGTGAGCGACCAAACGGTCGACTATCGCGAACTGAGCGAGCACATCGACTCTCTCGTCCACGAAGCACAACGGCTCGGTCTCACGCCGGGAGCACTCTCCGACCTCATCAGAAAGGCCTGGACATGACCACCGCCCAGTACCTCCGCACGCTCCTCGTCGGAGTGGCACTACCCGCGCTCGTCGGAGTGATCTCCGGCGCGCTTATCGTGACCCAGCTGCCGCATCTTCCCGACCGGGTCGCTGTGCACTGGGGCGTCGATGGGCAGCCAGACGGTTTCGGCACACCCTGGATTCTTGTTGTTCTCCCCGCACTCGCGATCCTCTACTCCGGCTTCGCCCTCGTCGTCACGCGCAGTGCCCGGGCACAGGGCATCACCTGGGCGCAACGCAGCATTCTCGCCATCGGCGTGTTCCTTGCTGTCGTCCTGGGTGCAGCAGGCGCCGGCTCGGCCTACCTGCAGGTCGGGCTCACGGATGCCGCGGCCGCCCCCACCGTTCTGCCCCTCCTCGCGGTGGCTCTCCTGGCCGGCGCGGTCGCCGCCATCGCCGCATGGTTCGCGCTTCCGCGGCATGTCCGACCCGCTGCGATCACGCCGGAGTCAGCACCGCCGCTCGCTCTCGCGTCCACCGAGCGGGTGCTGTGGCTGCAGCGCATCGAGCCCAGTCGCGGCGTCGTAGCGCTCATCGTCGGGGGTCTGGCCCTCGGGCTAACGGCGGGCGGAATCGTGGTGTGGGCGAGCGGCCCGCTACCCAACCTGTTCGTGTGGCTCGGCATCCTCGTGCTCGTCGGGGTCTCGGTGGCCTCGACCATGTTCTGGACCGTTCGTGTCGATGCCAACGGTCTCTCGGTGCGATCGGCACTCGGCGCGCCGCACTTCCGTTACCCTCTCGACGAGCTTGTCTCGGCAGGGGTGACCGATGTTGTGCCCGGCAGGGATTTCGCAGGCTGGGGCATCCGGACCGTCCCGGGTAAACGCACGGGAATCGTGGTTCGGGCTGGCGAGGCGATTGAGGTTCAGCGCACGGGTGGGCGGGTGCTCGTGATCACCGTCGACGACGCTCGACAGGGTGCGTCGCTCTTGAGCGCCCTCATCGCCCGATCGAACGAGCGAATCCAGTAGAATCTCAGGACAGACATCGATCCGGCCATCACCGGGGAGTCTTCGGAAGAACGCCGCTCCGCGGTCAGTAGAACCGAACGGGTAGGCCCGTAATAGCCGTCAGAGCGGTCGCGAGAAGGTGTCGCGGCAAACGGGGTGGTACCGCGGCCGTGAGGTCGTCCTCGTGTGACAGACAGCGCACAGGAGAGACCATGGGTTACCCCCTCAACAGTTCGGACGACGGAGTCGTCCCTTCGCCGCGGTTCCCGGAGATCGAGCGGCGGATCCTCGAGTTCTGGAAGAACGACGGTACGTTCCAGGCATCCATCGACCAGCGCGATGGCGCTCCCGAGTGGGTGTTCTACGACGGACCGCCCTTCGCCAATGGCCTTCCCCACTACGGGCACCTCCTGACCGGCTACGCGAAAGACCTCTTCCCGCGTTACCAGACGATGCGCGGCAAGCAGGTTCATCGGCGATTCGGTTGGGACACCCACGGCCTTCCCGCCGAGCTCGAAGCCATGAAGCAGCTCGGCATCAATGAGAAAGCTCAAATCGAGGAGATGGGTGTCGCCGCGTTCAACGCAGCGGCACGCGAATCGGTGCTTCGGTACACGAAGGAGTGGGAGGCCTACGTCACGCGTCAGGCCCGATGGGTCGACTTCGAGAACGACTACAAGACACTCGATCTGTCGTTCATGGAGAGTGTCATCTGGGCGTTCAAGCGGCTGTACGACAAGGGCCTGGCGTACGAGGGCTTCCGAGTCCTGCCGTATTGCTGGCATGACGAGACCCCGCTCTCCAACCACGAACTGCGTATGGACGACGACGTCTACAAGATGCGCCAGGACCAGGCGGTCACGGTCACGTTCCCGCTCGATGGGCCGAAGGCCGAATCGCTCGGTCTCACCGGTGTCAACGCGCTCGCGTGGACAACCACCCCATGGACGCTGCCCACCAACCTCGCGTTGGCCGTTGGACCCGACATCGAGTACGCGCTCGTGCGCAGCGGCCCCACGGTCGACGGTGCTGCGGAGTACCTGCTCGCCGCCGATACGGTCGGTGCGTACGCGAAGGAACTGGGCTATGAATCGGCGGCAGACGCCGTCGCGGCGATCGAGCGGCGAATTCTCGGTCGCGAGCTCGAGGGCGTGCGCTACGCGCGCCTGTGGGACTACTTCGCCGACACCGAGGTGTGGGGCACGGAGAACGCGTGGCAGATCCTCGTCGCGGATTACGTCGCAACGGGCGAGGGTACGGGAATCGTGCACCAGGCACCCGCATACGGTGAGGACGACCAGATCGTGTGTGCCGACGCTGGCATCCCCGTCATCCTCTCGGTCGACGACGGCGGCAGATTCCTGCCCCTTGTGACGGATGTCGCTGGCCTCCAGGTGTTCGAGGCGAACAAGCCGCTCACCCAGAAGCTCCGGGCGGAGGGTCGCCTGTTCCGGGTAGCGAGCTACGAGCACTCCTACCCGCACTGCTGGCGTTGCCGCAATCCGCTCATCTATAAGGCGGTATCGAGTTGGTTCGTGCGGGTGCCCGAGTTCCGCGACCGGATGGGCGAGCTCAACCAGACGATCAACTGGGTGCCCGACAACGTCAAGGACGGGCAGTTCGGTAAGTGGGTCGGCAATGCTCGCGACTGGTCGATCAGTAGGAACCGTTACTGGGGAAGCCCCATCCCGGTGTGGAAGAGCGACAACCCCGAATATCCGCGTGTCGACGCCTACGGGTCACTCGAGGAGCTCGAGCGGGACTTCGGCCGCCTGCCCCGCAACGCCGACGGTGAGCCGGACCTCCACCGCCCCTTCATCGACGAGTTGACGCGACCGAACCCCGACGACCCGACGGGTCAGTCGACCATGCGCCGCATCCCGGACGTTCTCGATGTGTGGTTCGATTCGGGGTCCATGCCGTTCGCCCAGGTGCACTACCCGTTCGAGAACCAGGACTGGTTCGACAGCCACAGCCCGGCGGACTTCATCGTTGAGTACATCGGCCAGACACGCGGATGGTTCTACGTCATGCACGCGCTGTCGACCGCGCTCTTCGATCGGCCAGCCTTCACCAACGTGATCAGCCACGGCATCGTGCTCGGTTCGGACGGGCAGAAGATGTCGAAATCGCTGCGCAACTACCCGGACGTTTCCGAGGTGTTCGATCGCGATGGTGCCGACGCGATGCGGTGGTTCCTCATGTCGAGTTCGGTCATTCGCGGAGGCAATCTCGTCGTCACGGAGGAGGGCATCCGCGAGGGAGTCCGTCAGGTGCTGCTTCCGCTGTGGAGCACGTACTACTTCTTCACGCTGTACGCGAATGCGTCCGGTCACACGGCGACGTGGCGTACGGATTCGGAGAACCTGCTCGATCGCTACATCCTGTCCAAAACGCGGGACCTCATCGAGGCCGTGACGGCCGATCTCGACGCTCTGGATAGTCCCCTTGCCGCGGAAAAGCTGCGCGATTTCGCCGATGTCCTCACCAACTGGTACGTGCGTCGCAGCCGTGAGCGCTTCTGGGAGGGCGCGGGTTCCGAGGCCTTCGACACGCTCTTCACCGTGCTCGAAACGGTGACTCGGGTAGCCGCACCCCTCATTCCGCTTGTCGCCGAGGAGATCTGGCAGGGACTCACGGGCGGCCGGAGTGTGCACCTCACCGACTGGCCCGATGCCGAGCTCTTCCCGGCGCGCCCGGACCTTGTCGAGCAGATGGATGCCGTGCGCGAGATCGCGTCGGCAGGGCTGTCGCTGCGCAAAACGAGGGGGCTCCGCGTGCGGCTTCCGCTGAGCGGTCTCACGGTGGTGTCGGCCTCCGGACACCTGCCGGATGCCGAGGTCATTCTGCGGGACGAACTCAACCTCAAGTCGGTGCGATTCGAGCCGCTCCGCGAGGACTCGCTCGAGTCCTTCGGGATCACACGCAAGCTCAGCGTCAACGCTCGAGCTCTCGGCCCGCGCATCGGAAAAGAGGTGCAGCGAGTCATCCGGGCTGCCAAGGCAGGTGACTGGACGCTCGACGGTGACACCCTCATTGTCGGCAGTATCGAGCTCGTCGAGGGGGAGTTCGAACTCACACTTGACGCGGCCGATGCCTCGAGTGCTATCGCCTTCCTCGGCGACGGCGGGTTCGTGATCCTCGACACCGAAACCACGCCGGAGTTGGAGGCGGAGGGTCTCGCGCGCGACATCATCCGCGCCATCCAGGACACCCGGAAGGCGGCGGGCCTCGACGTGAGCGATCGCATCGCGCTCTCCGTTTTCGGGACTGAGGGCACCGACATCGCCGCGCTCACGACCCACGCCGAGACGATCGCTCGGGAGACACTCGCGGTGACACGAACGTTCGAGCTCTCGACCAGTCCCGAAACGGCCGCGGCCATCGAGGGTGATGCCGGTGCTCGCCGCACGGTCGTGGGTTCCGGTCAGTACGCGAATGCTGGTGTACTGGTCATCGACGTTGCGAAGTCTGGAGCAGTGAATGTCTGACGAGTACGCGTTCGACGACTCCGAGTTCGCCGAGAACGCGGAACGGGCGTACGAGGAGCTCCTCGAGCGCATCGGTGAGGGGTCGCCCCAGCCGAGGCTGGAGCCGACACGACGTGTGGTCGAACTGCTGGGGGATCCGCAGCGCAGTTACCCGATCATCCACATCACCGGAACCAACGGCAAGACCTCCGTCGCGCGTCTCATCGAGAGCATTCTGCGCGCCTACGGCCTGCGCACAGGACTCGCGACGAGTCCGCACCTCCGTCGCCCCAATGAGCGCATCATGATCGACGGAGAGCCCATCTCCAATCGAGCCTTTGCCGAGAACTGGGCGGATGTCCGGCCCTACATCGACCTCGTTGATGCGGAGTTGCGCGAGTCCGGCGAGGAGCCGCTCACCTATTTCGAGTGCCTCACGGTACTGACGTTCGCCTCTTTCGCCGACGCACCTGTCGATGTCGCGGTCGTCGAGGTCGGCATGGGTGGCGAGTGGGACTCGACCAATGTTGGCGATGGCCAGGTTGCCGTTTTCACTCCCATCGCCCTCGACCACACCCAACGTCTCGGCGCCACGGTTCAGCAGATTGCGCGCACCAAGTCGGGCATCATCAAGCCCGTCGCAGCCGTCGTATCAGCGGCTCAGAGCCCCGAGGCGCTGGGCGAGCTCGAGCGTGCAACCGACCTCACGGAGTCGACGCTGCGTGTTGAGGGCGACGCCTTCGCGTTGGAGAGTTCGACCGTCGCCGTGGGCGGTCAGGTCATCAGTGTGAAGGGGCTCGCGGGGGAGTACCGCGACCTGTTCCTGCCGCTCTACGGCACACACCAGGGACACAATGCGGCACTCGCGATCGCGGCCGTCGAATCATTCCTCGGCAGAGGCAGTCAAGCGCTCGTCGGTGACGTGCTCGAGGAGGGGCTCGCGACGGTCGCCTCCCCTGGGCGTCTCCAGCTTGTCGGCACGGACCCGACGGTGCTCGTTGACGCCGCGCACAATCCGCACGGAGCCCAGGCTCTCGCCGACGCCCTGCGCACCTACTTCACCTTCGACGAGATCGTTGTCGTGCTGGGGGTTCTCTCCGACAAGGACGCGACAGGCATCGTCGAGGCTCTCGCACCCGTCGCGTCGTCCTTCATCGCCACCCAGTCCGAGTCCGATCGTGCGATTCCGGCAGCGGACCTCGCCGACCTCATCTCTCGCGTGGCTCCGGATTCGGCCCTCCAAGCGTTCGAAAGCCTCGAGTTCGCGGTTCAGGATGCCCGTGTCTGGGCAGCTCAGGCTCCGCGTCGTGCGGTCCTGGTCACCGGGTCGATCACCCTCATCGGTGAGGTTCTGGGGCTCTCCGAGGTGGAGGGGTGGAAGTGACCGACGGCGCACCCCGCGCGCCGCGACGAGTTCGAAGCGCCACCGAGTCGCTCCTCGCGATCGCATTGGGCCTCGAGGCGTGTCTCGTCTTTTTTGTCACGCTTACCGTCTACGGGCTGAGAGTTCTCGACCCGGTCGCGGCGTTTGTCGGCGGAGGAGCGTTGCTTGTGCTGCTGGTGCTGACCACGCGCCTCGTGCGCTACCCCTGGGGCGTCGGCCTGGGGTGGTTGCTGCAGGTGGTGCTCATCGCCACGGGCATCCTCGTGCCGATTATGTACGTCATCGGCGCCGGGTTCGCCGCCATCTGGGTTTTCTGTTTCATCAAGGGCCGTTCGCTCGACCGGGCGAAGGCCGCCGTCACCTCACAAGGGAGTACTTCATGACCGTCGAAGAGACACTCGTCCTCATCAAGCCAGACGGGGTTGCCCGCAACCTCACGGGCGAGATCCTCCGCCGCATCGAGGCGAAGGGTTACCAGCTCGTCGACATCCGGATGCTCGAAGCCGACCTCGACCTCCTTGCCGCCCACTACGAGGAGCACCAGGGCAAGCCCTTCTACGAGCCGCTCGTCGAGTTCATGCAGTCCGGTCCGGTGGTCGCCCTGCGTGTTGCTGGCAACCGAGTGATCGAGGGCTTCCGCTCGCTCGCGGGCACCACGGACCCCACAACGGCGGCGCCGGGAACCATCCGAGGCGATCTCGGTCGCGACTGGGGACTGAAGGTGCAGCAGAACCTCGTCCACGGCAGTGATTCCCCGGAGAGTGCGGCGCGCGAACTGGCGCTCTGGTTTTCCTGACGAGCGGATGCTCGGCTGATCGCGATGATCAGCCGAGCATGATCGCGATCTCGGTGAGGAAGTCGAGGCGCAACTGCGCGACGATCGCCACAACGAGGTAGCTGCCGATCACGAGTGCGGGAATCCACGAGTAGAGGGCGCGTCCGACTCGTTCGAGTCCGGCGCCGAAAACTCCCACGGCCGCGTTGCGCAGCGTGAGGGTCCAGAACATGATGATCGTCACGGCCCACACGAGCATGCACCACGGGCACAGGGTGCCGAGCGAGAAGATGCTCTGGCTCATGAGCCAAATGCAGAAACCAAGCGCACCGGCGACACCGACGTTGAACGCGATCCAGAACCAGCGATCGTAGGTCGCCCCGGCGAGCAAACCGACACCCACCGCGATGGGGGCGACGAACCCGCCGAGTCCGAGGACGGGGTTGGGAAAGCCGAGGAGGGCACCCTGCCATGAGGCGAGGTTCGCTCCGCACTGCACGAGCACACTCAAATTGCAGTCGAGATCGGCCTGCGGGTTTTCGAGAACCGCGAACTTGTCGAGTGTGAGTGCGAAGGATGCGTACCATCCGAGCAGGCCCGTCACGATCAGAATGATCGCGGTGGAGAGTCGTTTTTGCTGGGGTGCGGCATCCGTCATGTTCGGATTATCTCAGGCCGCGGGGGACGCGCGCTGGGGCGAACGTCCTGTTCGCAGTAAAGCGTGCGATAATTTGGGAACGTCAGACGGACCGCGTTCGTCACGACGCCGAATAGCTTTACCGGGCATCAGCCACAGGGCGAGACCGGGCCGGGAATGCAGCACGTGTAGTGCAGCGCGAGGCGGATAGCCAGTTCCGCGTAATGGTGACACCAGTGCGGTGACAGCGCACGAGACGTACCGCGAGCCAGGAGCCCGGTGCACGAGAAGAATTGGTAGCGGTATCGCCCCACGGCGTGCCAGCGCACGAGAGTACCCCCGGGAACGCGGTTTCCGAGAGGGCCAAGGAGTACACCAGCGATGGTGAATGACAACGATTCAACTGAAAACCGTCCAGCAACTGCACCCAAGAGGAGACTCGGACTTTTCGGACGCCGCGCAGCCGAGGCATCCAAAAACGACGCGACTTCCGCCGAGCAGGACATCGAAACCACCACGGCACCCGAGCCCGACCCTGTGCCCGAATCTGCGGTCGAGGACGCTTCGGTCGATGAGGCTCCCGTCGAGGAGACACCGGCGGCCCCTCGCCGTCGTACCCGTGCCAAGAGTGCGGCAGACCACGTGTCGGCGAGTCCGGGTGTGATCGAAGAGCAGGTCGCGGTGGCCGAGGGTGATACCGCCGACACCTCCTCCTCGGATGCGCCGGCGGAGGAGCCCGTGCGCTCGACGACGGCGCTCCTCTTCCAGGCCCCCGATCTTCCTACCCGCCCCGAGCCCGCCGAGGGCGAGGAGGGCGGCACCGTGCGTCGACGTTCACGTCGCCGCAGCGGTGAGAGCGAGCGTGCGGGGGATGACGCTCCGGGCACTGTCGTGCGGGTGCGCCAGCCGCGCCCCGCTCCGGAGCCGATCACCGAACCACAGCGTGTCAAGGGGTCCACGAGGCTCGAAGCGAAGAAGCAGCGCCGCCGCGACGGACGTGACGCCGGTCGTCGCCGGCCCGTCGTCACGGAAAGCGAGTTCCTCGCTCGCCGCGAGAGCGTCGACCGCCAGATGATCGTGCGTTCCAAGCACGGACGTATCCAGATCGCCGTGCTCGAGGACTCCGTGCTCGTCGAGCACTACGTGGCCAAGGCCCAGGAGGCGAGCCTCATCGGCAACGTCTACCTCGGGCGTGTTCAGAACGTGCTCCCGAGCATGGAGGCGGCGTTCGTCGACATCGGTCGCGGGCGCAACGCCGTTCTCTACTCCGGCGAGGTCGATTGGGACGCCGCAGCAGCAGAGGGTGACGGCAAGAACCAGGCCCGCCGAATCGAACTGGCGCTCAAGCCCGGTGACCGTGTCCTCGTGCAGGTCACCAAGGATCCCGTCGGTCACAAGGGTGCACGACTGACGAGCCAGGTGAGCCTCCCCGGTCGCTACCTCGTTTATGTACCCAACGGCTCGATGTCCGGTATCAGCCGCAAGCTCCCCGACACCGAGCGTTCACGTCTCAAGAAGATCCTCAAAGAGGTTCTTCCCGACAACGTCGGTGTCATCGTGCGGACCGCGGCGGAAGGCGCAACCGAGGAGCAGCTGACTCTCGACGTAAACCGCCTCACCACCCAGTGGGCCGAGATCAGCCGACTCGTGGAGACCCAGCAGGCTCCCGCGCTGCTTCACTCCGAGCCCGATCTGCTCATCAAGATCATCCGTGATGTCTTCAACGAGGACTTCCAGAAGCTCATCATCGAGGGCGAGGATGCTCGGCAGACGATCGAGAGCTACCTCCGCTCGGTTGCTCCCGACCTCCTCGACCGCCTGTCGGCGTACGACGGAACCGACGACTCGTTCGACCGGTTCCGTGTAACCGAGCAGATCGAGAAGGCTCTGGACCGCAAGGTGTGGCTCCCGTCGGGAGGCTCGCTCGTGATCGACCGCACCGAGGCGATGACGGTGGTCGACGTCAACACGGGCAAGTTCGTGGGTTCCGGTGGAAACCTCGAGGAGACCGTCACCAAAAACAACCTCGAGGCGGCCGAGGAGATCGTCCGTCAGCTTCGTCTGCGTGACATCGGCGGCATCATCGTCGTGGACTTCATCGACATGGTTCTCGAATCGAATCGCGACCTCGTGCTCCGCCGACTCGTGGAGTGCCTCAGCCGCGACCGCACAAAGCACCAGGTCGCCGAGGTCACGTCGCTCGGTCTTGTCCAGATGACCCGCAAGAAGCTGGGTCTCGGGCTACTCGAGACGTTCAGCGAGCAGTGCGATGTGTGCGCTGGCCGCGGCATCATCGTCCACCACGATCCGGTGACGAAGCACCGTCAGCAGACGCAATCGCCGCAGCCCGAACAGGGTGGCGGACGGCGTCGCGGACGCGGCGGCAACGGCGGGGCATCCGTCCCCACCGTGAAGAACGGTGTCGGCGGAGTGGGAACCCACGCCATCACCGAAGACGTCCGTAACGCCCTCGCGCGCGTGGCATCCGTGACCGTGCACCACGACGAGAACGGCGCACCGGCGCCTGACCAGATCGACGGTCAGCTCACCACGACGCAGGCAGAGACGAGTGTCGAGGGCGGTGACACCGGCAACGCTCCGGCGACGGATGCCCCGACCGACGCTCCCAAAACGAAGCGCCGTACACCCCGCAAGTCGAAGGCCTCCGCCGCGAAGTCCTCCGAGAAGAACGCCGGTACCGACGCTGCCCCTGCAGGGTCCTCGGGTGAGGCGGATGGGCAGTCCGACATCGTCGAGACGGTCGCCATCCTCGACATCCCCGTGGCCAAGCGCGCTCGTGCCCCTCGCACGACACCGGCTCCCGAGGCGCAGCAGTTGCTTGAGACGGTGTTGGACTCACTGCCACCCGCGTCGTCGCAGCCGTCGTCATCTCGCCCGCGCGTGTCTCGCCGTGCGGGGAGTGCCGGACAGGTTGTGAGTGCGCCCCCAGCCGAGGACTGACGCCTCGGGTTAGGATCGTCGGCGATGAGGTCGCCGTCGGACACCACCGTGCACGAGCACGACGGTTCTGGCGACCCCTCGTCGCACGCCCAGCACGGTCACGATCACACCCATGATCACGGGCACGACCACGGCCCGGTTCGGCTGAGGATCAGTCGTCGCCGCCTCGTGTGGCTGATCGTCGGCGTCGTCGGCGTCGCGACCCTCCTCATCGTTCGCGCGGTGACGGGCGATGGTGCCTCGCTTCCCGGTCAGGCTCAGGATCTGCTCACGCTCGCGATCAGCGTGATCGTCGAATCCCTGCCGTTTGTGATCCTCGGCATCCTCTTGTCGATCGTGGTCCAGGCGTGGTTGCCGAACGACCTCCTCCAGCGATATCTCCCGAGAAATCCCGTGTTGCGGCGGTTCTGCATCTCCCTGTTCGGTATCGCGCTGCCGGTGTGCGAATGCGGCAACGTGCCACTGGCGCGAGGGCTTGTGGTTCAGGGCTTCACGGTGTCGGAATCGATGACGTTCCTGCTTGCGGCACCCATCATCAACCCCGTCACGATCATCACGACCCATGCGGCATTCGGTTTCGATGACGGCATCCTCGTCGCCCGCATCCTGGGTGGGCTCGCGATCGCCAACATCGTCGGCTGGGTGTTCAGCCTCCACCGCAAACCCCACGAGTTGCTCACCCCGAGCTTCGCCGCACAGTGCGAGCGCGGGGTCGAGGAGCACGGCTCCCGGATGTCGCGCAGCATCGACATCTTTGTGCGTGAGACGAGTGTCATCATGCCAGCGCTCTTCATTGGCGCTCTCGTGGCCGGGGCTATCCAGGTGGCGGTTCCGCGCGAGGTGCTCGTGGAGCTCGGCAGCAACCCGCTGTGGTCGGTCCTCGCAATGATGCTGCTCGCTTTTGTCATCGCTGTGTGTTCGAGCGTCGACGCCTTCTTCATCCTTCCGTTCGCGTCGACGTTCCTACCGGGGTCGATTGTCACCTTCCTTGTGTTCGGTCCGATCATCGATATCAAGATGTTGGCCATCATGCGTACGACGTTCACGACGCGCACCCTCGTGCAGTTGACGGTGCTCGTTGGCCTCATGTCCGCCTTGATCGGATTGGTCGTCAATGTCCTGGCATAACGTTCAGCGCTGGCGCGGGGTGGTGCTCGTGGGACTCGCCGTCATCGCGACGCTCATCCTCGCTTTCAGTAATCAACTCGTGCTGTACATCCATCCGCGATACGTGATCTTCACGGTGGTCATGATCGTTATCGCCCTCGTTTTTGTTGTGGCGAGCCTTCTCCTCGCGGACAGGGGCGATCCGGAAGAGCCAGCAACAAGATTCTCGAAGGGATTCGCCGTCGCGGGTCTCGCCATCGCCTCCCTCGTGGCGGTGAGTATGATCGTGCTTCCGCCGGCCACCCTCTCGAGCGTGACCGCCGACCAGCGCGACATCAACAGCACCGCGCTCGGGGCGAGCGAGACCACACTGGAGGATGCGGCATCCGCGTCCGCTGCCACGTTCTCGAGCTTCACCGTGCTCGACTGGGCCTCCCTCCTGCGTCAGACCAGCGATGTGCAGTTCTATGCCGACAAACCCGTTGACGTCGTCGGCTTCATCACCGCCGACACGGATGACCCGGAGAACGTGTTCTACGTCTCGCGCTTTTTTGTCACGTGTTGCGCCGTTGACGCCCAACCCACGGGCATCCCGGTCTACCAGCCCGGTTGGTCTTCGACGCTGTCTGCGGATGACTGGGTGCAGGTGACAGGAACCTTCGAGGCCAATCCGAGCCAGGGCAGCACCCAACCTCTTGCCCTCATTCCCGACCAGGTGACCCCGACCGAGCAGCCCAGTGAGCCCTACCTCTTCTGATCCCGAAACTCGTTCCCCGTTCCGCCGCGTTTTTCTCGCGGTTGTCGGTGCCCTCGTGCTGCTCTGCGGTGTCTTTCTTGCGATCGCCTACTTGCAGGGGCCGAAACTTTCCGATGCGCAGATCGATCTCGTCTCCGCGATCGCGCAACCCGATCAACAATTGCGTTTGTTCCTGAACCAGCAGATCGACGATATCGACCCAGATCAGATCACCGTCACTCCCGCCACGGCGGTCTCGGTGTCCACCTCGGGCGACCTCGTGGCCGTCCAGTTCGATACGCCGCTTCGTTATGACACCGAGTACACGGTTCGTATCGACGGTGTACGCAGTGCTGCTCTCCCTCAGTCGTCGACCGTCGAGCATCGCTTCACAACGGGCGCCCCGTCCCCGCTCTACCTCGACCGCGGAACACCGAACGACGCCATCGTGCGTGTCGGCCTGAAGGGCAGCGAACGCGAGGTGATCTTCGAGACCCCCGGCATCGGCGCGTTCGCCGCGACGGGCCAGGTGCTCGTTGTCTCCACCGTTGACGCTGAGGGCATCAGCCGGTTGATGCTCGTGAGCCTCGCCGACGGTGCCGTCGAGGAGTTGCGACTGCCGGAAGAGGGCACCGTGACCGATCTCGCGGTCTCCGACGCAGGCCCGATCATCGCCTTCACGTTCACCCCGAGTGCCCCGGTGGATGGTGAGGTGTTCGGCGGGCGTCGAGTCCTCGCCATGAACCTGGAACAAGGCAGAACGTTGTTCACCGTCGGTGAGCTGGGCGGAGAGGTCTTTCCCATCAGCTCGTGGCGTTTCGTTCCCGGCGCGCGTTCGATGGTTGTGCAGGGCACCGAGGACACGACGTTCCTTCTCGACGCGGCGCCGGAGGCCGTGCCGGTGCCGATCGGCAGATTCACCGACATCCTGGGCATTTCGCGCGACGGCTCGACCATGTCGGCTTCAGACGCGCTCGGCGGAGTCCTCGTCTCACTGGAGGACGGCGAGACAGAACGATTCGAACCGTCTCTCATCGAAGGGTCGAGTCCGTTCCTCGGGGAGGTCGAGGTGCTGCCGGACGGCGACGTCATCGAGAAGGCGGCGCTCCAGACGACCGAGGGGCGCTTCCTCGTGGTCATGGCCGTCGATGATGGCGAGACGGGCCGTGTGCTGTACCAGACCCCCGCTCAAGCCGGCAGCATCGAAAACTTCCGGGTATCGCCGAACGGACAGTTCGTCGCGGTCGAGGTTGTACCCGTGATCGCGGATGCGGTGTCCGATGGTTATCTCGTCGATCAGCGCTCCACTACGATCACCACCGTCATCGTCGAGATCGAGACGGGCCTGATCGTGCGCAGCGTCGAAGGATTCGGTCTGCTCTGGTAGCGGAGGCGCTCAGCGGCTGGCTGGTCGCCGCCGGATTGTCAGTGCCGATCGCGCTGGGGTACCCGCAGTCCGCTAGCCTCCAGGCGGCGCACGAACTCGCGCACACCCACGGGTTGTGCACCCAGCACGACGAGATCGTGCCAGCGCGCCGCCGGCACGTCATAGTGGTCGCGGTCGAAACCGCGCCGGGGAATACCGGCGGCCGCCGCAAAATCGTGGAGCTCCTCGAGCGACTCGTCGCTGACGATATGAGCCCATAGGGTGTTGTGCGCGGGCCAGATGGGCTGGTCGATCAGCACGGTCATGGGCCGATTCTACGAAGGGGTGAATCCGATGTCAGTTGCAGAGGGGGTCGATTCCGTCGCCGAGCGAGCACGCCGACGGCGCCCGGCAGTGGTCGCAGCGGCAGGCGTCGGGGGCTGGATCGTGGCATCCGCGGTTCTGAATACGGTGTTCGCCTTCGTCAGCGGTCTCGCGTCCAGCGGTCTCTACGACCTGCAGTACTTGCCCTGGATCAACGTTGTCGGCGAGGTGTTCCTCGTTGCGCTGCCCGTCGCGGCCGTCTTTTTCCTGAGTGTGTGGTGGCTGAGCCCGGTCACGGGAACACAGTCCCTACGCGTCGTCATTACCCGATCGGCGCTGGCGATGGGGCTGGGAGTGCTCGCCCAGTCCGTCATCGGTCTCGTCGTGGGAGGGATGGCGCGCATACTTGCCGAGCGGTCGCTGTTCGGCGCGACCTTTCCCCTCGCGTCCATCGGCGACGTGAGCGTCTGGTCGGTGCAGTCAGCGCTGTCGACGTTCATCGGCCTGCTGCCCCTTGGTGTTCTCGCGGGGGTTTTGCTCTGGATCTGGCTCCGATCGCGCGGGGGAGAGGTGCCCGCGGCGCACTCCGACGCGCCCGGCGGCGTCGTTTGACCGGATGCCTCAGCGTCGGGTATCGTTGACCCTTGGTGTCTGCAGGGCTAAGTCCGCAGTTCGAGCACCAACAGCTTCCAAAAGTTAGGGACCGAAGTGGTTTACGCAGTTGTGCGCGCCGGAGGGCGGCAGGAGAAGGTCGAGGTCGGCTCGATCGTTGTTCTCGACCGTTTGGCGGCCGAGCAGGGCGGTACGGTTGAGCTCGCTCCCGTGCTGTTCGTTGACGGCGACAAGATCACGCACGACGCCAAGTCGCTTGCGAAGATCAAGGTCAAGGCTGAGGTGCTCGGCAACGAGCGTGGCCCGAAGATCGTCATCCAGAAGTTCAAGAACAAGACCGGGTACAAGAAGCGCCAGGGCCACCGCCAGGAGCTCACCCGCCTCAAGATCACCAGCATCGCGTAGGGAGCTGAGCACACATGGCACACAAAAAGGGAGCAAGCTCCACCCGTAACGGCCGCGACTCGAACGCCCAGCGCCTCGGCGTCAAGCGCTTCGGCGGCCAGGTCGTCTCGGCCGGCGAGATCCTCGTCCGCCAGCGCGGCACCCACTTCCACCCCGGCGTGAACGTCGGCCGTGGTGGGGACGACACGCTGTTCGCTCTCGCCGCTGGTTCGGTCGAGTTCGGCGCGAAGGGCGGCCGCAAGGTCGTCAACATCGTCACCAACTAGTTTTCCGTTGTTGGGCGAGAGCGAGCTTCGGCTCGCTCTCGTCGTTTAAGTCGTCGCATCCGCGGCGCACCGAGCCTCAAGGAGTCACCATGGCGACCTTCGTCGATCAGGTGACGTTGCACCTTCGCGCCGGTCACGGCGGAAACGGATGTGTGTCCGTCCGCCGCGAGAAGTTCAAGCCGCTCGCTGGACCCGACGGTGGCAACGGTGGTGATGGGGGAGACATCATCCTGGTCGCGGACCCCCAGGTCACGACGCTCCTCGGCTTCCATCGGGCACCGCACCGAAAGTCGGAGCACGGTCAGCCCGGGATGGGTGACAACCGTGCCGGTACCTCCGGCCACGACCTCATTCTCGAGGTTCCCGTGGGCACTGTCGTAAAGTCTCCCGACGGCGAGCAGCTCGCCGACCTGGACTCCCCTGGAATGCGAATGGTCGTCGCGCCGGGTGGCCAGGGTGGACTGGGAAACGCAGCCCTCGCCACCACCAAGCGCAAGGCGCCGGGATTCGCACTGCTCGGCACACCCGGCTTCGAGGGAGACGTTCTCCTCGAACTCAAGACGGTTGCCGACATCGCCCTCGTAGGATTCCCGTCCGCGGGAAAGTCCAGTCTCATCGCGGCGATGAGCGCCGCACGGCCCAAGATCGCCGACTACCCGTTCACGACCCTGCACCCCAACCTCGGTGTCGTCGAATCGGGTGACACTCGCTACACGATTGCTGACGTACCGGGGCTCATCGAGGGCGCAAGCGAGGGCAAGGGTCTCGGCCTCGAGTTCCTCCGTCACGTCGAACGCTGCTCGGCGCTCTTGCACGTTCTCGACTGTGCGACCCTCGAGCCCGGTCGTGACCCCGTGAGTGACCTCGATGTGATTCTCGGCGAACTGGCCGCGTATCCGGTGCCCGAAGGGCAACGACCGCTTCTCGACCGTCCCCAGCTCATCGCCCTCAACAAGGTCGACGTGCCCGAGGCGCGCGACCTCGCCGACATGGTGCGCCCCGACCTCGAAGCTCGCGGGTATACAGTCTTCGAGGTTTCGGCGGCGACGCACTCCGGACTGCGTGAGCTTTCCTACGCCCTCGCGGGGATCGTCGAGTCCGAGCGGCAGGCGCGCGCACTCGCCGAAACGGTCAAGCCCCGTATCGTCATGCGTCCGAAACCCGTCGACGAGAAGGACTTCACCATCCGCGTCGAGGGTGGAACGTACGGCAACACCTTCCGGATTCTCGGCGCCAAGCCCGAACGCTGGGTCGCCCAAACCGACTTCGCCAATGAGGAGGCCGTCGGCTACCTCGCCGACCGTCTCGCCAAACTCGGCACCGACGAGGCGCTTTTCGCCGTGGGGGCGGTGCCCGGGTCGACCGTGATGATCGGCGAAGGTGATTCGATCGTCTTCGATTGGGAGCCAACCCTCACCTCCGCGGCGGAGCTCATCACGAGCCCGCGCGGTACCGACTCGCGGTTCGACGACAGCACACGCCAGACCAACAAGGAACGCCGCCAGAGCTACCAGGAGCGAATGGATGCCAAGGCGGCGGCTCGCGCGGAGCTACAGGCAGAACGCGAAGCCGGAATCTGGACCGACGACGAAGGATTTGCCGTCTCGAAGGAGGACGCGTTCGACGAGGAGGACGGAAAGTGACCGAGGTTCGTGGGCACGCCGACATCGCGACCGCCCGTCGCATCGTGGTGAAGGTGGGCTCATCCTCCGTCAGCGGCCCCAACGTCGGGCAGATCGAGCCGCTCGTGGATGCCCTCGCCAGCGCCCACGCACGCGGGGCCGAAGTGATCCTGGTGTCATCCGGTGCCATCGCTACGGGCATCCCGTATCTCCAGCTCGACGCAAGGCCCACCGATCTCGCGACGCAGCAGGCGGCTGCGGCCGTTGGTCAGAACGTGCTGATCTTCCGTTACCAGGAGAGCCTCGATCGGTACCGCATCGTCGCCGGCCAGATCCTCCTCACCGCGGGTGACATGGAGAACCCGACGCACCGCAGTAACGCACAGCGCGCCATGGAGCGACTGCTCGGCCTACGCATCCTGCCCATCGTCAACGAGAACGACACCGTTGCCACGCAGGAGATCCGCTTCGGCGACAATGACCGGCTGGCAGCCATGGTCTCCGTGCTCGTGAGCGCCGACGTGCTAGTGCTTCTCAGCGACATCGACGCACTGTACTCGCGGCCTCCGGGGGAGCCCGGCGCCGTCCGTATCGACACCGTGCCCTTCGACGATGAACTGTCGGGCGTGACCTTCGGTGATATCGGGGCGGCCGGGGTCGGCACCGGGGGAGCGAGCACCAAAGTTGCGGCCGCGAAGCTCGCTGCTGCCGCAGGCATCCCCACACTTCTCACGTCAACGCAGAGTGTTGCGGATGCTCTCGCCGGCCGCTCACTCGGAACGTGGTTCGAGGCGGCTCCGGTCGTAGACTCGACGCATGACTGAGTCCGCAGTTCTCACTTCGCTCACCGACAAGCTCTCCGCATCGCGCGAGGCTGCCCGAGTTCTCGCCACCGCGACGACGGCGCAGAAGAACGACGCGCTTCGTGCGATCGCCGCCGCGATCGGACAGAACGAGTCACGTATCCTTCCCGCCAACGAGCTTGACCTCGCGAACGGACGCGAGAACGGTCTGAGCTCTGGCCTTCAGGATCGGCTCCGTCTCGACCCCGGTCGACTCGCTGCCCTCAGCAGTGCGGTGCTCGAGATCGTCGCCCTTCCCGATCCGATCGGGGACGTTGTGCGCGGATCGCGTCTCGAGAACGGGTTGCAGCTGACGCAGGTGCGTGTTCCTTTCGGTGTCGTCGGTGCCATCTACGAGGCTCGCCCGAACGTCACCATCGACATCGCGGCACTCGCGCTCAAAAGCGGAAACGCGGTCGTGCTCCGAGGCGGATCGGCAGCCGAGAATACGAACCGAGTGCTCGTTGAGGTCATCCAGTCGGCACTCGTCGAGGTTGGACTGCCGCTCGAGGCCGTGCAGACCATCGACGAGTTCGGTCGCGAAGGTGCAACGCAACTCATGCAGGCCCGCGGGTACGTCGACGTGCTCATCCCTCGCGGAAGCGCACAACTCATCGACACCGTCGTTCGTGAGTCCAAAGTTCCTGTGATCGAGACCGGTGCGGGAGTTGTCCACGTGTTCCTGGATGACTCGGCCGACCTGACGACGGCCGTGGAGATCGTTCACAACGCCAAGGTGCAGCGGCCGAGCGTATGCAACGCGCTCGAGACCTTGCTCGTGAGCGCGGGATCGGCGGAGCGACTGCTCCCTCCCGTCATTGAGCGACTTCGCGACGCTGGCGTGACCATCCACGGTGATGCCCGCACCGCCGCCATCGTGGGTGACGTCGTGCCTGCGACAGACGAGGACTGGTCAACGGAGTACATGTCCCTCGACCTCGCCGTCAAGGTGGTCGACGACCTCGACGACGCTCTCGCGCACATCAACGAGTACTCGACCCACCACACCGAGTCGATCATCACCAACGATGTCGCCCGCGCTGAGCGTTTTCTCGCCGAGGTCGACTCGGCGGTCGTCATGGTCAACGCCTCGACGCGCTTCACCGATGGTGGGGAGTTCGGATTCGGTGCCGAGGTCGGTATCTCCACGCAGAAGCTTCACGCTCGCGGGCCCATGGGTCTCCCGGAATTGACGAGCACCAAGTGGATCGTGCGCGGCAGTGGTCAGGTGCGCGGCTAGAATGACAGCCATGAACTTTCTGGTCACCGTGCTCACCGAGACCGAGGCGCACGAGCTCGCCCCGCTCATCATGCCGCCGCTCGCGTTCGCGGGTATCGCGGTCGCCGTTTTTGCGCTCCTCGGCTTCGTGACCTTCAGCTACCGTGACGTGGCCAACCGTCATGCCGGGCGCACGTCGCGCACCGACGACGCGCACGACGCGGGTCACTAGGCGCCAACCCGGCACATGCCAGCACACGCGCAACGACGCGCACGCATTGGCGTGATGGGTGGAACCTTCGACCCGATCCACAATGGCCACCTCGTCGCCGCAAGCGAGGTGCAACAGCAGTTCGACCTCGACGAGGTCATCTTCGTTCCCACCGGTCGACCGTGGATGAAACCCGAGGTCACGGCGAGCGAGCACCGCTACCTCATGACGGTCATCGCGACTGCAGCGAACCCACGGTTCACTGTCAGCCGTGTAGATATCGAACGCGGTGGCCCCACCTACACGGTCGACACGCTGCGTGACATCCGTCGCGAACGACCCGATGCAGATCTGTTCTTCATTACGGGAGCGGATGCGGTGGCTCAGATCCTCGACTGGAAGGACGTCGACGAGGTCTGGTCGCTCGCCCATTTCATAGCAGTTTCCCGGCCAGGGCACGCCCTGACCATTAGCGGATTACCAGAGCAAGGCGTAAGCTCGTTGGAAGTGCCGGCGTTGGCGATATCCTCAACGGATTGTCGAAGCAGGGTCAGTCGGGGCTTCCCGGTCTGGTATTTGGTACCTGATGGTGTCGTCCAATACATCGCCAAGCACCACTTGTATCGGAGCATCGAATGACCTCATCGCAGGATCCTCAGTTTCCCTCGAGGCGCGCAGCGCGCCTGAACGAGCGCGCCAACACCACCGAGGCGGAGGCGCCCGTCGTCGAGAACCCACAGTGGAATGCTCAGGACGGCGGCCAGTTCGTCTCGCCCGGCGCCACTCCACCGACGGCTGCCGCTCCGGAGGCCTCAACTCCGCCCGCAGTGCCCACGAGCCTGAACCCCGGCCGCCGCGCCGCCCCGTCTGCACCCGACGCCGAGCCTCTCCGTCGGCCACGTGCTACCGCCGCTCCCGATGACTTCCCGGCCACACAGGTAATGCAGAAGGTCGATCAGCCTCAGTATCGCTACGGCGACCACCGGCCTGAGACCACCTCGGCGACACCCACCCCGCCTGCACCTGCTGCGCCGCAGTGGACCGAACCCTACGACGTCAGCGTGTCCGCCGCCCCTGCCGCACCTCAGGCCACTGAGCCTCCTGCCGCCGCTGCGCCACCTGCCGCACCCGAGGCACCGCAGTCCGCAGTTGTTCCGGAGCGCACCATGACTCGTCGGGAGCTGCGGGCGCTGCAGCAGCAGGAGACCGAGCCCCCGGCACTGCAGGAGCCTCCGACGGCCGCACTTCCGCTGTTCTCGGCTCCGCCGCGGACCCCGGAAGAGCTCGCTGCCGCAACCACGGCGTTCCCCGGTCAGCCGGAGCCTGCGGTCGACGCTGAACCTGCACGAGAGCAGCAACCGTCGGCAGCGCCCGCCGTGCCGCCGACACCTGCTCCGGATGCATCGCTTCCCACGGCATGGCCGTTTGCGGCATCCACCGCTCAGCCCGCAGCACCGGTCGAACCTGCGCAGCCGGTGGAACCCGCTCCGTCGGCGTCTGAGACCAGTGCTCCGAGCGCGACTCCTGCCCAGGAAGTCTTCCCCACACAGGCCCCCGAGCCGCTGGCCAACACCGGTTTGACGAACGCGCTCGCTGAGTTCGACCTCCTGACCTCGGGAGAGCCCGTCGCCGAAACCCCGGTCGAGTCCGCTGACGATCTGTCGATCTTCGACATCCCGCTCACACCGGCGACCCCCGGTCAGTTCACGCCGGAGCCTCCCGCCCAGCAGGCCTCGCCGGAGACTCCGCCAGCGTGGACACCCCCGAAGGGCCATTGGTCGACGCAGCTCGACGAGGAGGATGGCGAAGTCCACGAGACCACCATCAACCGCACCGTCGGATCGGGTTCCGTCGCCACGAGTGCTCTCGTGTTGCCGGCCATCCCCGAGAGCACGATCAGTGGGCCGCTTCCCGGCTCGGGAGAGATCATCCTCACCGGGTCGATCACCCTGCCTCAAACCCTCGGTTCGTCCAGCGCGTCGAGCAAGCTCGAGCACTCGGGGATCGATCAGCTCTTCGAAACACACGACGCCGAGGTGGTCTCCACCGAGTCGGCACCCGTGAGTGCTGTCAATGCCATTAGTACCCGTTCGGGTTCCGGCTTGGGCAACGCCCCCAAGCAGCAGAGCACGCGCGCGCTTACCGCGCTCATCATCGCCGCCGCGGTCATGGGTGTTGTGGTGGTCGGCCTGCTCGTGACCGCCCTCGCCCTCAACGTCTTCTAACCAGCACCAGACCCAAAGGACCATGTGACTGCATCCGAAAACGCCCACCGATTGCTCACCGTCGCTGCTGTGGCAGCGGACGCGAAACAGGGCGAGGATCTCGTAGCACTCGACGTTTCAGGGCCTCTGCCGCTTACCGACGTTTTTTTGCTCGTCTCAGGTAAGAACGAACGCAACGTCCAGGCCATCGCGAGCGAGGTGGAAGAGAAACTCATTGCCGTCGGTGCCAAGCCGCTGCGTCGGGAGGGCCGTGCCGAGGGCCGCTGGATTCTCCTCGACTTCGGCGACCTGGTGGTGCACGTCTTCCACGAGGAAGACCGCATGTACTACTCGCTCGAGCGTCTGTGGAAGGACTGCCCCGCGATTCCCCTCAACCTGCCGGTGGCCCCGGCCGTCGACTGACCGGTGTTGCCGCGCTGACGTGGGTCCGCGCGTAGTACGGTTCGGTTGTGGCATCCGGTGATCTTCGGCCCCGACCGGGCAAAGCTGTTCAGCAGTTCTCGTTCGTCGATGCACTCGTCGCGGGTCTTTACGAGGGTGCGTTCGCGGCGTCGGATGTTGCTGAGGCTGGCACCCTCGGTGTCGGCTGTGGCGACGCGCTCGATGGTGAACTCGTGCTCATGGACGGGCGAATGGTGTTGTGCCGAGCCGACGGGGTGGTGCACTCGGTTGGCGACGACGAACGCTTGCCCTTTGCGGAGGTTGTCGCCTTCGAGCCGACGTTCAGCGTCGACGTCTCCGACGTGGGGGAGCGTGCCTTCGAGCGCCTCGTCGAAAGGCTCGTGCCGAGCAACAATCTGTTTTATGCACTCCGAGTGGATGCGGCGTTCTCGACGATGACCGTGCGCGAGGCGGTTCGCCAGGAGGCACCGTTCCGCGGCCTTGCCGAAGCGGTCAAGGACCAGCGCGAGACCACGGCCCGCGACACCGTGGGCACGATGGTCGGGTTCAAGGGCCCGGACGTGTTCCAGGGTTTGAGTGTCGCCGACTTTCACCTCCACTATCTCGACAGCGCCGGCCGGTTCGGCGGCCACGTGCTCGACTTCGAGCTCGTCTCGGGCACGGTCGAGATGGAGGCATACTCGACGTTCACGCTGCACCTGCCCGAGGTTGAGTCCTACCTGGCTGCCGAACTCGACGACATGTCCGCCGACGCGGAAATCCGCTCGGCGGAGGGCTCCTGAGGGATCTGGCACACTTCTCCAATGCCCGAAGCGCAAAACCCGTACGCGAACCCCGTCAGCACCGCAGTTCCGCTGAGTCCGGCCGAAGAGAAGCAGTGGGCGGTCCTCACGCACGTGCTGGGGATCTTTTTCGGCGTGATCTCGGCGGCGGCTTTTTACTTCATCTATCGCGACCGTGGTCCGTTCGTGAAACATCACACCGCGACGGAGTGGAACTTTCAGCTCACGCTGGCCGTAATTCACGGCGTGAGTTTTCTCCTGGCGTTCCCGTTGATTATCGGGGCGACTCTTCCCGGGACCAGCTCTGACACGTTTTTCGTGGCTTGGGCCATCTACATGGTTGTGTACCTCCTGAATTTTGTGCTCCGTATCGTCGCTCTCGTCCTCGGCATTCGGGCTGCAGTTGCCGCGAATCGCGGCAGTTTCTACACGTACCCGTCGTTCCGCTTCGTGAAGGTGGCGTAGCGACGATCCGTCGGCGGTCAAGGGGATGCTCTGGCATCCGGTATAGTGAATGAGCACGTTTTCACGGGCCCGTGGCGCAGTTGGTAGCGCACCTGCATGGCATGCAGGGGGTCAGGGGTTCGAATCCCCTCGGGTCCACAATGTGATGAGTCGCGACATGTGTCACTCAAGAGCTCGGCCGTCGGCCGGGCTCTTGTTGTTGGTTCCGCCGGTAGCTGCGGTCTGCGTTGAGCTCGGTGTGCCGCATGGCGGAGAAATCTCGGACTAACCGGCGAGTCGCGCGGCGAGGCTTGCGGACGGGCCGAAATCTCCGCCGCGCGGCACCGACGTGGGGCCCGGCCGCATTGCGACCGAGCCCCACAGATGCAGCTGCGTGCGTTACGACCGCTGGCGTCTCCGCGCCGTGGCACCGACCGCGAGCAGCAGCCCGGCGCCGAGCAGGGCGAGGCTCACGATCGCGATCGGCTGCGACTCGGATCCCGTGTGCGCAAGAGCGGGCTGCTCCGCAGCGGGCGGGATGACCTCTCCGTCGTCACCGATGACGGTCAGCGGGGGAGCGAACTGCGAGGTGAGCTGGCCCTGCACTCGCTGCTCGAGCGCGTAGCCCGCACCGAGCACAGCAGCGTCATCCCACGCGCGACCGACGATCTGCAGTGCCATCGGGTAGCCGTGTCCGTTGGCGCCCATCGGCACGACGACAGTCGGCACACCGTAGTTCGACGTCGGCACACCCGTTGCGCGATCCGAGGAGTGCTGGTTGCTGTTGCCGTCGTTGTTGTAGATGTCGGAGAGGAACCCGGCGTAGACAACGAAGTCGACGTCCGCAGCATCCATCCACTGGGCGATGCGATCCTTCGACTGCTGGCGTGCGTCGATTCGAGCCTGGATCTGCTGATCGGTCGGCGGCGGAACGACAGCACCACCGGTGTTGTCGGTTCCCCGGTTGTACGGCAGGACACGTTCGTCGGCCTTCAGTGTGCTGCTGTTCGGGAAGGGGAAGCTCTGCTGCTGGGAGATGTACAGCGCCCAACCGTTGACGCTCGGAGCGCTTCCGGCCGAGGGCGGGTTGCCCATCTCCACGAGGGTTGCCCCGGCCGACTCCAACTCCGACAGGCTCGCGAGCATGGCGCTTCCGGTGTCGTCGTCAGCGAAACCCGACACAAACGAGCTCGGGATGAAACCGACACGCTTGCCTTCGAGCGCGTCCACCTCGAGGAACTCGGTCCAGTCTTCCGGTCGGTGCGCGTCGGCCTGAGCGGTGAGAAGCTCGCCGGGGTCCGTGCCGGTGGTGGCGTTGAGGATGAACGCTAAGTCGGTCACAGTTCGGGCGATCGGGCCTGCGTAGTCCTGACCGTAGGTGAGGGGCATCACCCCGCGGGTGCTGGCCATGCCGTCGGTCCCACGGAACATCGTCATGCTCGACCCCGTCGCCGGCGCGTACAGCGAGACGCCGGTCTGGGTGCCCATGGTGCCGGCGGCGAGGCTCGCCGCGAGGGCGACCGCCGATCCACCACTCGACCCGAACGAGGTCTTCGAAGGTGCAAGTGCATTCCAGGTCTGGCCGTAGCCGCTCTCCGAGCGGCTTCCGGAGTTGGCCCACTCCGAGAGGTTCGTTTTGCCGAGGATGACGGCTCCCGCCTCGCGCAGCTTCGCGACCTGGTACGAGTCCTCCGCTGGGGTCCAGCCCTCCAGTGCCGCCGATCCACCGGTCGTGGGCATGTCGTAGGTGTCGTAGATGTCCTTGATACCCATGGGGATGCCGAGCAACTCGCCCGTTTCACCTGCGGCGCGCTTCGCGTCGGCGGCACGCGCCTGGTCGAGGGCGTCCGGTGCAACCGTGATGAACGTGTTGAACCCGAACGGTCCACCGTCGTACGCGGCGATGCGGTCGAGGTAGGCCTGCGTGATTTCCTCGGATGTCACGACGCCGAGCTCCATGTCGGCCTGCAGCTGTGCGATCGATTTGCCGACCACGTCGTACTTGATCGTTGTGGTCGTCGGCTGCGGGGCGGGAAGCGGCGGGAGTTCGACGGCGGGGGCATCCGCGCAGCCATCTTCTGGCAGGTCCCAGTTGGCGATGGTGCAGACTTCGGCGGCGCCCAGACCCGTGAGGTCCGGGGCGGACGCGATCGCCGCGAGATCGGCGCTAGCGTCTGCGACCGCTCCGGCACCGGTGCTGCCCGCGTGCACGTAGCGCAGCAACGACTGCGTTTCTCCCGGTGCGAGGGAGATCGAGTTGATGAAACCGTAGAAGTTCGCCTCGTGGCCGACCGTGACGAGGGGAGTCTCGAAGGGGTTGCGCTCCTGGTTTCCGGTGCGCACGATCGCGCCGTCGAAGGGGGCCGGGGTGCCGAGCACCGTGCCGATGGGCCGAGTGTTCGTCCCCGGTTGCGCTACGACAACCCAGGAGTCTTCTCCGCCGATAGCGGTATCGCCGTTCGTGGTGGCGGCCACGGTTCCCTGTTGCGCTCCTGATCCGTAGCCGAGCGCACCGCCGAAGGAGACCTCGACAGTGACGGGGGAGGTGGACGTGTTGGTGAAGGTGTCGAAGAAACGTGCCGCTTCGGATGCGGCACCGAGGTCGATTCGGCGGGTCACGGCGACCTCCCCCATGGGCACGGAGTTGGTGCTTGAGAACGTGCCGACGCCGTCGAAGGTCAGACCAAATCCGCGCATCATCTGGCCGTTCATGAGCGGTGGGCTTGTGCTGTCGACAACCTTGACGAAGATGTTGCCGTACCCGTCGACACGGCTGTCGTTGATGGCGCGGATGCTGCCGGTGTCGAGACCCGGCCTCGCGCTGTCGTGGATCTGCCACGCGGCGTTGGAGGTGGGGACGGTCGTCACGGCCGTGGCCGGTGTGGCGACAAACGAGGCGAGAAGAGCGAGTGACGTCGCTCCTGCCGCTAGGGCACCGATGTGCCGTCGTCTGAATCTGGAGCGGTGCGAGAGTTCGGTCATGTAACGCTTCTCCTCGAATGGCACTGGCGACTTGCGTTCGGGTCCTCGGTCGTTCGCGCGACGGATGATTTCAGATCGAAAGTACCGACGCGGTGTTTCCCCCCATTGCTCCGAGGTTTCGCTCAGGTAACACCGACGAGGGTTTTGTTGCCTTTGAGGATTATTCGGCGCGCGACGCAGTCGAGGATGGCGCGGCACTTGCGTCGACGCGTGAACAAATCCCCGCTTGCGACTTGTTTCTGCGCATGTGAGCGGTAACAATTGGCTGTGTGCCTCCCCTTCAGGGGTAGAACTTTCCGCGTTCGCCAGGCACGTTCCCCATACAAAGGAGTACGGAGAAGAATGTTGTTCAATGCACCCAATCGACGAACCCGTCGCCAAACGACGGCGTTAGTCATGTCCATGACGTTGGGGGTGGGGGTACTTGCTGCGGTAGCGCCAGCAGCCTCCGCAGCCGATGTCACCGATGGCCTGCTCCATCATTTCCAGCTGGATGAGACATCCGGCACGGTGATCGCAAACACGGGTAGCGCCGGTTCTGCGTTCAACGCCACGCTCATGAACGCCGGCAAGGCCGAGCTCACCGGCGAGGGCATCCGTTTCAACCCCGACGATTACGCCAACGCCCTCGAGGGCGGCTACGTCGATCTCCCCGACAACCTCACCTCAGGGCTCAACAACTTCACCGTCGATTACGACATCTGGATCGACCCCGCCAACGTTGGCGACCACCAGATCTGGAGCCTCGGCTACAAGACGGGTTCGTGTGACGTCGCCGGCGGCACCGCGATCTTTGCCTCGAACACGCAGCGCATCCGCACGGCGGCGGGCAACACCAACGTTCAGCAGAACCGTGTGCGTCTGGCCGAGGGTGTCTGGAAGCAGGTCACCTACACGCAGACGCTCAACCAGAACGGCACGAGCTGGACGGGCACGATGTACATCGACGGCGTCCAGCACGCTCAGGCGACCAACATCACGGTTCCGCCGTCGGTGGGCGGCGCGAACGGCTCGAACTGCAACTACCTCGCCCGCTCGCAGAACCCGGCCAACTACTCGTTCCGCGGAACCCTCTCCGACTTCCGCATCTACAACCGTGCGGTCACTCCGTCCGAGGTGACGACTCTCGCCTCCGACGCGAACGCGGCAGGGGTGACGGCGGATGCCGCGGCCATCGACCTCGGACTCACGAGCGCAATCGTCGACGACATTGTGCTCCCGCGCCTCGGCACCGAGGCCGGATCGGCGATCACGTGGTCGTCGTCCGACCCGTCAGTTGTCGAGGTTGTGGTGCCACCGGCCGTCAACAGCGCGCGCAAGGTGGCGACGCTCGGTGTCATCACGCGACCCGCTCAGGGTCAGCCGGATGCCACGGCTGTCCTCACTGCGACCCTCACGAAAGGCTCCGACGCCCAGACGGTGCGCCAGATCCCCATCACGGTGAAGGCCGAGTTCGACGAGCAGGCTTCGGTCGATCGCGACACACTCGACCTCGAGCTGTACAAAACCGACGACATCCGCGGGTTCATCGATCTGCCGGACACCGGCGAGTTCGGTTCGACGATCACATGGGAGTCGTCCAGTCCACTCGTGACGCCCACCGGCGAGGTGACTCGCCCCGCGTACGGTCAGCCGAACGTCGAAGCGACTCTCACGGCGACGATCGCCAAGGGCGCGGCATCCGAGACGAAGGAGTTCGACGTCACGATCGTCTCGCTCCCGCGCGAGGAGGAGAACGAGCGTTACTTCCTCGGTTACTTCAAGGGGGAGAACCTGCCGGACGGCGAGCAGATCATGTTCGCGACATCCAACGGCAACACGGCTCTCGATTGGACCGGTCTGACCGGGGGAACCCCGTCGCTCGTCTCGCAGCTCGGCGACCAGGGTCTGCGCGACCCGCACATCGTTCGTTCGCCCGACGGTGACACGTTCTACATGATCGCCACCGACCTCAATTGGTACGACCAGGGCGGCTACGCGATCAATGACACTCAGTACATCGAGGTGTTCGAGTCCCACGATCTCGTCAACTGGACGCCGCAGCGTCACGTCAAGGTCGCCCCGGATAATGCGGGCAACGCATTCGCGCCCGAGTCGCTGTGGGTGGAGGAGACCGGCGAGTACGCGGTGTTCTGGGCACAGTCGCTCTGGAACGACCCGATCAACCGCACCGGTCAGGGCAATGCGCAGATGTGGTACAACACGACGCGTGATTTCCAGACCTTCTCGGAGCCGAAGGTGTGGCAGGACCCCGCTCCGAACTCGCGTATCGACACGACCGCCATCAAGGTGGGCGAGTACTACTACCGGGTGACCAAAAACGAGACGAACAACTCGAACTCGGATCTGTTCTCGGAGAAGCACACCGACTTCCTCGACAGCAACATCAACAACTGGCAGCTCCTCGCTCCGTCGCTCGGCAAGACGACGTGGGTCGCGAACCAGGGTTATGAGGGTCCGGTCATCTTTGAGGCCAACCCCGGCGACACCGCGTGCCCCGGTCAGTTCTACCTGTGGGGCGACCGTTACACCAACGGTGGCGGCTACCAGGCCGCGTGCCACGAGAACATCGAAGCGCCGACATGGGAGGCGAAGGCCATCACGATGACCAACGCCGGCGTACAGCGCCCACGTCACGGAACGGTGATCCCGATCACCCTGCGCGAGTGGAACGACATTCGCGGTATTCCGAACGAGGACGTCGCAACGTCCGTCGAGGTCGCGGTCGACGCTCAGGTGCTCGAGGGTGGCGTGGCCGACGTGTCGGCCACGGTGACCGCAGCCGACACCTTCCAAACCGGTGGTGAGGTGCGCTTCACCGTCGGTTCGTGGAGCGAGTCGGCCTTCATCGAGAACGGTGTGGCCACGGTGTCGCTGCCGAGTGATCTCGCAGTGGGCAACTACGACGTGACCGCCGAGTTCCTCGGGTTCGAGATCCTCGAGGCATCCGACGACTCGGCGTCCTTCAGTGTCGTGCCGGCTCCGGATGCCACGGTCGATCGCATCGCGGGAGCCAACCGCTACGAGGTTGCCGTGAACATCTCGCAGGAGGCGTACCCCGGCACGGCTCCGGTTGTGTACATCGCCAACGGTGAGAACTACCCGGACGCGCTGTCGGCTGGTCCTGCTGCCGCGTACGAGGGTGGACCGCTGCTGCTGATCCGTCCCGACGTCATCCCTCAGGTGGTCCAGGACGAGATCCAGCGACTCGACCCGTCCAAGATCGTGGTGGTCGGTGGAACGCTCTCGGTCACGGAAGGGTCGTTCAACGTCCTCTCCGGGCTCACCGATGAGATGGTGCGCATCGCTGGCGCCAACCGCTTCGAGGTGTCGCGCAATGTTGCCGAGTACGCCTTCGGCGGCGCCGAGGTGCCTCTGGCCTACGTCGCGACGGGGGAGAAGTTCCCCGACGCGCTGTCAGCCGGTGGGGCGGCGGGTTCGCAGGATGCCCCGGTGCTTCTGGTTCGCGGGTCCGCTCAGGACCTCGACGCAGACACGCTGGCGCTCCTCGATGACCTCGGCACGACTGAGACTCGTGTCCTGGGTGGCGAGGCGTCGGTGACTCCTGGTGTCTTCGACGATCTCGACGCGGTTACGACGGCGACGAGGCTCGGTGGAGCCGACCGCTACGAGGCGGCGCGCACGATCAACGCTGACGCGTTCGATTCGGCGGAACGCGCATTCATCGCTACGGGGCTGAACTTCCCGGATGCCCTCGCGGGTTCCGCGTGGGCTGCCGCGACGAGCTCGCCGCTCTACGTTGTTCCGGGAACGTGCGTTACCGCGGGCGTTCTCGCGGATCTGGAGGGCCTCGGGGTCAGCCAGATCACACTCCTCGGAGGGGAGGCGTCGCTGTCGCCGGCGGTGCTGAACCTCACACCGTGCGTCTAGCTCGGTAATACTGTGGCCGCCGCGTAGCGTTCGTACGCTGCGCGGCGGCCCATGTTCGCGTTCACATGGGGCCGCGGCATCCCGCAATACTCGCGCGGTGCAGTGGCGGCGTGCGCCGATACTTCGGCGTTTATGCGCCGTTGCGTTATCAAACCGTTATCATTTGCTATGGTGTGAGAGCCGAATGTGAAGGCTAACATTTGAGCCAATGCCGACGAAGTCATTTCGATCAGGCAGGTCCTCACACCAAGAACCCGACCTCGGTCGGGCCCGAACAAGGAGGTTTTGGGTATGAAGAAGAAGGTCCTCGGTGGTCTTGCCATCGCGGGTGCATTTGCACTCGCACTGACGGGTTGTGCCCCTAGCGGCGGCTCCGGCGCCGGTGGCGGTGACGAACTGATCACCGTCGGTTTCGCACAGACCGGTTCTGAGAGCGGTTGGCGTGCAGCCAACACGGAGTCGATGCAGGAGGCGTTCTCGGAGGAGAACGGCTTCGAGCTCATCTTCAACGCCGCAGACAACAAGCAGGAAGCGCAGATCGCAGCAGTCCGCAGCTTCATCAACCAGGGCGTCGACGCGATCGTGATCGCGCCCATCACGGTCGACGGCTGGGACGACGTGCTCAAGGAAGCTCAGGATGCCGGCATTCCGGTCATCCTCGAAGACCGCACGGTCTCGGCGAGCGAAGACCTCTACGCGAGCTGGGTCGGTCTCGACTTCGAGCAGGAAGGCCGCACCGCTGGTGAGTGGGCCGTTGAGGAAGCCGGCGACGCCGGTGCCAACCTCGTGATTCTCGAAGGCACGACCGGTTCGTCGGCCGCGCTTGACCGCGCTACCGGTTTCGGCGAGGCGATCGACGGCTCGTCCATCAACGTCCTCGACTCGCAGACGGGTGACTTCACCCGCGACGGCGGCAAGAAGGTCATGGAGGGCTTCCTCCAGAAGTACGGCTCCGAGATCAACATGCTGTTCGCGCACAACGACGACATGGGCCTCGGTGCTCTCGACGCGATCAAGGCCGCTGGCCTCGTTCCCGGCCAGGACATCAAGATCGTCACGATCGATGCGGTCAAGGACGGCATGCAGGCGCTCGCTGACGGCGAGTTCAACTTCATCGTCGAGTGCAACCCGATCCTCGGCCCGAAGGTCGCGGAGCTCGTCAAGAAGGTTCTCGACGGCGAGGAAGTTCCGAAGTCGGAGATCGTTCCTGACGGTGCGTTCACCCAGGAGGACGCCATCGAGCTCCTCCCCACCCGCCCCTACTAGGCGGTAGTCGAAAGACGAACCCGGATGCACCGGGGCCCACTTGAAGGGTCGGCCCCGGTGCATCCACCACCTGACTGCCACGCCACCGTCGTTCACACCTGAGGAAGATTGCGCATGCCCGCGGAACCAACCGCCCCCGCTCCCGTCGTGGAGATGAGGGGAATCACCATCGAGTTCCCCGGCGTCAAGGCCCTCGACAATGTCGATTTCGTCTTGCGACCGGGCGAGGTTCACACCCTCATGGGGGAGAACGGGGCTGGCAAGTCCACCCTCATCAAGGCGCTCACCGGCGTGTACACCATCAACGGCGGCACGATCACCGTCGCCGGCCAGGTTCGCGACTTCAAGGGATCGGCAGACGCACAAGCGGCGGGCATTTCGACGGTGTACCAAGAGGTCAACCTGTGCACCAACCTGACCGTGGGTGAGAACGTCATGCTCGGCCACGAGGTGCGACGGTTCGGCGCCATCGACTGGAAAGCCACCCACCGGGAGGCTGCACGTCACCTCGAGAGCCTCGGCCTGACCATCGATACACGTTCGATGCTCTCGAGCCATTCGATCGCCGTCCAGCAGTTGGTCGCTATCAGCCGCTCCATGGTCACCGACTCCATCGTGCTCGTGCTCGACGAGCCGACCTCGAGCCTCGACCGCAGCGAAGTCGAGCAACTTTTCGCCGTCATCCGTCGTCTTCGCGACAACGGCGTCGCCATTCTTTTTGTCTCGCACTTCCTCGACCAGGTGTACGAGATCTCCGACCGATTGACCGTTCTGCGCAACGGGACGCTCGTGGGTGAGTTCCTTGCGGCCGACCTGCCTCGTGGTGAACTCATCTCCCACATGATCGGTCGTGTGCTCGATGAGCTCGACGCCCTGTCGCGAGCTGCTGACCGACCCATCGACCGGAGCTCAGCGCCCGTGTACCGCGCCACCGACCTGGGGCGGAAGGGTGTGCTGGAGCCGGCCGACATCGACGTCTTCGACGGCGAGGTGGTCGGCATCGCCGGGCTCCTCGGCTCGGGTCGCACCGAACTCGTTCGTCTCATGTACGGTGCCGATCGCCCCGAAAGCGGAAACGTCGAGGTGCGTGGACGGGCCGCCAAGATCACCAACCCGCGCAATGCCATTGACCGCCGCATCGCTTTCTCGTCGGAGAACCGGCGCTCGGAGGGCATCATCGGCGATCTCACCGTCGCCGAGAACATCGTGCTCGGCATTCAGGCCAAGCGTGGTTGGCTCCGCAAGATCCGCGGTGCCGAGCAGGCAGCAGTCGTCGACGAGTACATTGCCGCTCTCGACGTGAGGCCTCCGAATCCTCACCGATTGGTCCGTGACCTCTCGGGCGGCAACCAGCAGAAGGTGCTCCTCGCGCGGTGGCTCGCCACCGCTCCGCAGCTCATCATCCTGGACGAACCGACCCGCGGAATCGACATCGGAGCCAAAGCCGACATTCAGCGCAAGGTCAACGAACTGGCCGCCCAGGGGCTTTCCGTTGTTTTCATCTCCTCCGAGCTGGAGGAGGTGGTGCGCATCGCCCAACGCGTCGTCGTGATGCGTGATCGTCATAAGATCGGCGAGTTGAGTTCGCACGACCTCGAGGTCGACGACCTCATCGACTTCATCGCCGAAGAACACCACGAGAGTCCGGAGAACGTGGCATGAGAACCGTCATTAAACATCGGCTGTTCTGGCCGATCGTCGCACTCCTGACGCTCATCGTGGTCAACACGATCGCTCGGCCGTCCTTCGTGAGTGTCACGATCCAGGGTGGTCAGCTCTACGGCCCGCTCATCGACATCCTTCGCAACAGTGCGCCGCTCATGCTCGTGGCGCTCGGTATGACGATCGTTATCGCCACGCGTGGCATCGACCTTTCCGTTGGCGCGATCATGGCCGTATCAGGAGCGGTCGCGCTCACGATCATCCAAGGCTCACCAGACCCGAACGGTCTCGGGACTGTGCTCGTCGCAATCGTCGCTGGCGTTCTCGTCGCCCTCGTGCTCGGCGCCTGGAACGGATTCCTCGTCGCGGTAGTCGGTATCCAACCGATCATCGCGACCCTCGTGCTCATGCTCGCGGGGCGCGGTGTCGCCCTCCTCATCACGGGCGGGTTCATCACCACGATCACGAGCGAGCCCTACCGATTTATGGCGCAGGGCTACGTGATCGGATTGCCGTTCGCGTTCTACGTGTCGATCGCGGCCGTCATTGTGGTGGCACTGGCCGAACGCCGCACGGCCCTCGGGGTGCTCACCGAGGCGGTGGGTATCAACCCCGAAGCCAGTCGTCTCGCCGGCGTCCGCTCTCGCGGCATCATCTGGGGCGCGTATGCGGCAAGCGGACTGCTCGCGGGACTCGCGGGCATCCTGTACAGCTCCAACATCATGGCGGCGGATGCCAATGCCGCAGGTCTCTACATCGAGCTTGACGCAATCCTCGCCGTGGTGCTCGGTGGAACCTCCCTCATGGGTGGCAAGTTCAGCCTCGCGGGAACGGTTGTCGGTGTCTTCACCATCCAGACCCTCAAGTCGACGATCACCTTCCTCGGGGTTCCGCCCGCGGTCAGCCCGCTGTTCCTTGCGATCGTTGTCGTCATCGTTGTGCTCGTGCAGTCGCCCCGTCTCCGCGGAGCGGTACAGCGCGGATGGCGTTCGTTGCGTCCCCGACCGACCGAGAACTCCACGGAGGTGGCCCGATGAGCATCCAGACTCCCGTCCAGTCCAAGCCGACGGCTGTTGCGGTCGCGCAGCGCTTCCTCAGCAGGCACGTTTCATGGATCCCGGTTTTTGCGGCGATCGTCATCCTCGTGGCGATGTTCCTGGGCGCCCAGGCGTACTTCGGTAACTTCCTCACACCACGTGTGATCTCGTCGCTCCTTCTCGACAACGCCTACCTGCTGATCCTCGCCGTGGGCATGACGTTCGTGATTCTCACCGGCGGTATCGACCTGTCGGTCGGTGCTGTCATGGCGTTCACGGGGATGCTCGGTGCGAGCCTGTTGCGCGACGGGCTGCCCGTCGGCATTGTCATCCCTGTCATGCTGCTGCTCGGCGCCGGCATGGGTCTCGCCGTCGGAATTCTCATCCAATACTTCGATGTCCAGCCGTTCATCGCGTCGTTAGCGGCGATGTTCGCGGCTCGCGGTCTTGCGTTCATGGTGAGTCTGTCGTCGATTCGTGTCGAGGAGCCCGCGATCCTGTGGCTGCAAAGCACACGAATCCAAGCGGAGCCGGGGAGCTGGTTCATCACCCCGACCGGCATCATCGCGTTGCTCGTGGTGCTCGTTGGTGCGCTGCTCCTCGCCTACACACGTTTCGGTCGCACCATCTACGCGATCGGCGGTAACGAGCAGTCGGCTCGCCTGATGGGACTCCCTGTCGTGCGCACCAAGCTTCTCGCCTACGTGATCAGCGGCGTGTGTGCCGGTCTCGCCGGTGTCGTCTTCACGGCGTATACGGGTGCGTCCTACCCGCTCAACGGAATCGGCACCGAACTCGACACGATCGCCGCCGTTGTCATCGGTGGAACCCTCCTGACCGGCGGTAGCGGCTATGTGCTCGGCTCGATGATCGGCGTCCTCGTCTACGGAACCATCAAGACGGGGATCTCGTTCCTCGGCGCGGATCAGTCGTGGACTCGAATCACGATCGGGGCCCTGCTGCTGCTCTTTGTTGTCGTTCAGCGTGTGATCGTCAGCCGTTCCAGTCGCCGGTAGCGTGCGCGTCGGTTCGCGCACGCCGTTTCGGGGGGCATGATAGTCACCATGACCCAGAGCCGCCCCATCGTGGAGGTGGCGGGAGCGACGGTTCGCTTCCGTGCCGAGACAGCGCTCGATGGCGTCGATTTTCGGATGTTCCCCGGTGAGGTCCACTCGCTCATGGGTGAGAATGGCGCGGGAAAATCCACGCTCATCAAGGGCATCACGGGGGCGTTGCATTTCGACGAGGGTCAGATCTCGCTCGAGGGGGAGCGGGTCGACTTCCCGACCCCCGCAGAGGCGCAGAGTGCGGGCATCGGCACCGTCTATCAGGAGATCGATCTCCTTCCCAATTTGAGTGTTGCCGAAAACGTCATGCTCGGCAGGGAACCGCGCACCCGGTGGGGGACTATCGACTGGAAGGCAATGCGCCGGTCAACGGGCGAGGTGCTTGCGGGCCTCGGCCTCGATATTGATCCGGCATCCGCCCTGTCCACGCACTCATTGGCGATTCAGCAACTCGTGGCTATCGCCCGGGCGATCTCGACGGACGTCAAGGTGCTCATCCTCGACGAGCCAACATCCAGTCTCGATCTCGACGAGGTCGCAGAACTCTTCCGTGTCATCCGAGAACTCAAAGAGCGGGGTGTTGCGATTCTCTTCATCTCGCACTTCCTCGATCAGGTGTACGAGATCTGCGATCGAATCACCGTGCTGCGCAACGGCAAACTCGTCGGTGAGTACCTCACAACCGAGCTCCTCCGGATCGACCTCGTCCAGAAGATGTTGGGCCGCGCGTCCGACGACGTGGTCGTGCGTCGGCATACGGAGGCGCCAGCGACACAGGTCTCGGCCATGCTGGAGGCCCGAGGTATGAGCTCGGGCAATCGACTCTCGGACGTGGACGTCGTTCTCGCCGAGGGAGAGGTTCTCGGTCTCGCTGGTCTCCTCGGTTCGGGACGCTCGGAGCTCGCCAGGGCGATCACGGGAATCGACAGACCGGATGCCGGCACCATCTCGCTCGACGGAGTGGTGATCTCACCCCGCAATCCCCGACGCGCCATCGGTTTCGGACTCACCTACGCTTCCGAGGATCGCAAAGCCGAGGGCATCATCAGCCAACTGACCGTGCGCGAGAACATCACGTTGGCTCTCCAAGCCCAGCGTGGCATCTTCCGGCGAATGCGAGCATCGCGGCAGCGTGAACTGGCGGCGAGCTGGATCGAGGCGCTCGGCATCCGCCCGGCATCGACCGAGCAACTCGCCGGCAACCTTTCGGGCGGCAACCAACAGAAGGTTCTTCTGGCGAGATTGCTCGCGCTGGCTCCTCGGATTTTGGCGCTCGACGAGCCGACTCGAGGCATCGACATCGGAGCGAAGGTGGAGGTGCAACGATTGGTCTCGGAGTTGGCTGAGAATGGAATGTCGGTCATCTTCATTTCGGCCGAACTCGAGGAGGTTTTGAGGGTGTCCTCGCGCATCACGCTACTCAGAGGGGGTCGGGCTCTTGCCACCGTTCCCAGCGAGGACCTGTCCGTCGAGTCGCTCATGGCGATGATTGCCGCACCAGATGACGACGAGTGAGAGCAAGCGGCCCGGTTCCGACGAGAAGTCGACCAGGGCCGCGAACATTTTTGATGTCGCGCGACTGGCGGGGGTCTCCCATCAGACGGTGTCGCGTGTTCTCAACAACATTCCGAGTGTGCGCCCCGCAACGCGCGAGCGGGTTGAGCAGGCGATCGCACAGTTGCGGTACAGCCCGTCGCCAGCTGCTCGCGCACTCGTCACCAAACGCACCCGCACGATCGGTCTCATCACCCCGGGTACCTATGAGTACGGGCCGACCTCGACCGCCGTGAATTTCAACGTCGCCGCTCGAGCGGCCCGCTTCAGCGTCGACACGGTGAGTTCTCTCGATTCCGACCCGTCGGGCGTTCGCGCGATCATCGAGTCGCTCTTGCGTCAGAGGGTGGATGCCATCGTCCTCGTCGTCGCGGACATCGCCGTTCTCGATGTCGTCCTGGAGTTGGACCTCGGTATTCCCATCGTCATTGTGGCCGCCTCGTCCCGACACAGCCCGTCGATCATTTCCATCGACCAGTACCGTGGTGCGCGCGCGGCCGTGCGACACCTCGTCGAGCTCGGTCACGATCGTGTATTCCACGTCGGTGGCCCGGAGCAGGCACCCGACTCGATCGAACGAGTGCGGGGGTGGCGCGACGAGATGTCCGCGAGCCGCCTCGTTGTTCCCGAGGTCATCCATGGGGATTGGTCAGCCCAGAGCGGCTTCGAGATCGGACGGCGGATGTCCGACATCAGCGCCGGTAGCGCCGTGTTCGTCGCGAACGACTACATGGCGCTCGGCGTCATCTCGGCGTTGGCGGAGCGCGGCCTGCGGGTGCCGGAGGATGTCAGCGTTGTCGGTTTTGATGACGTTCCGGAGGCGGCGTTTTTTATGCCGCCGCTGACCACCGTGAGACAGGATTTTGCGTCGCTCGGGGCGCTCATCATGCAGAAGGTCCTCATCGCCATCGAGGAGCCAGACACGATCGCCGAGAGCACACCGCTCCCTACGAGGCTCATCGTTCGGGAGTCGACGCGTCCGACGGGCTGACCGACACTACAAGCCGTGGGTGATGTCTCCGGTGAGTCCTGAGACCACGAGGTCGGCATAGGCGCGGGTCGGCTCGATGAGCCGTGCATTGGCGCCATCGACGTCGCGAGCCCACGCGATCGCTGCGTCGAGCGAACGTCCCGAGCGGATGTGGCGTTCCACGAGTCGTCGCTCTCGTTCTCGCTCGTCGGTGGAGCAGAACCACGCCTCATCCATCGCCTCGCGACCGCGGAGCCACGGATGCTCGGGCACAAGGAGGTAGTTGCCTTCAACCACCACGATCTCGGCCTCGGGCGGGATCATGATCTCGCCGGCGACCGGCTCGTCCACGGTCCGCTCGAAGCTCGGAGCGAAGATCGGGTTGCCTGTCTCGTGCCGCACCCGCTCGAGGAGCGCCACAAATCCCCAACCGTCGAACGTATCGATTGCTCCCTTACGGTCGCGCCGACCCAAACGATCGAGCGTTGCGTTAGCGAGATGGAATCCGTCCATCGGGAGGTGTGCCGCGCTCGCGCCGAGGAGGCTTGTCAGCGCGCTGGCCAGGGTCGTTTTGCCGGATCCCGGGCTTCCGGCGATGCCGACCGTGACGCGGCGCCCAGCGGCTTCGTGGAGGGAGCGAAGTCGATCCACGAGCGCCTGGAGCTCTCGCTCGGGATAGACGGCAGGGTCTGACACACAGCGATCATCCCATCAACGGGTGATGCCACCGAGACGGTCGCCTACTCGGATACAGTTGGGCGGTGACCGACCTGAGTTTGCGATTGCCCAACACGCGTCTCAAGGCGGTGTTTCATTTGGGAGCGAAGCGAGCCGCCGCGCTCCCGCTTCCCGCACGTTTTGCCGAGCCTCAGCTGTTCGCCGACTGGGAGCCAGAAGATGGCATCAGCTCCCTTTTCGTTGACTTTCCCGACGGCGGACTTCACGCCGAGCTGCGCGCCGGGGTGTTGGATTCACACTTCCACACCGCTGCGGGCGAGGAGACCGACACGAGCCCATGGCCGGAAGCCGATTCGGCTCTCCTGGTGACATGGGGCGCCGTGCTCTTGCGAGACTTCCAGGAGTTGATCCCGGACCTGTTGGACGACATCAGTGAAGCGGCTGCGTGGCACGAGGCCGGCTTCGACCTCTACGTGTGCGAAGTCGACGAGCCGGTCCAGTTGGACCTCATCGAGGTGGAAGTTCAGGGCGAGCTGATGACCTTGCCGTGGCTGGGTGCCGGCGTGGTCTCGAACGATCACATCGACGGTGATGGCCACCGAATTGCGCTCTACTGGGGCCACGAGGGCACGGAGCCCGACCGCGCCATTGCCGAAGCGTGGCTCGACTCTGGCACCGAGGAACCGGTGACGCGAGCTCTCCCTGGCGTGGATTGGACCGAGATCGGGTTGCCCGAGGCGGAGGTGCTCGAGTGGCTCTCCGGTATCTACCTCAACCATCACGTCATTCCTGCCGCGGAGGGCACGCTTCTCGACGCGGTCCTGCGGCGAATGGGTGGTCTTCCCGACCTGCCGATAGGCGACGCCTAGGTTATAGCGGCGGCCTGTTTCGCTTCGGCGACGAGTCTGCGGCGCCGTACCTCCGCTTTGAAGAGCGCAGTGTCGGGAATCCTTGCCAAGAGTGGCCCAGCGATGATCGTGATGAGCACGTAGGCGGTAGCGAGGGGTGCGATGGTGGGCTCGACTCCTGCCGCGACGGCGAGCCCCGCGATAACGAGGGAGAACTCGCCGCGGGGGGCGAGTGAGAGCCCTGTTCTCCAACGACCGGGCACGCCGATGCCCGCTCGGCGTGCGGAGAGATATCCGCTCGCAAGCTTGGTGCCCATTGTGAGTACTGCGAGCAACAGCGCGGGAACGAGTACAGGCACGATGGATGCTGGGCTTGTCGTGAGCCCGAAGAAGACGAAAAACACGGTCGCGAAAAGATCGCGCAGGGGCGCGAGCACAATAGTGGCGTTGTGTGCGACCTGTCCGGAGATCGCGATTCCGACGAGGAAGGCGCCGACGGCGGCGGAGACGCTCACCTGCTCGGCTAGTCCCGCCACGAGCATGGTGAGTCCGAGAACGCCGAGCAGGAGAGGCTCCGGATTGGCGGCGGGGAAGAGCCGTGAGAGCTGCTTACCGAAACGCAGGGCAATAAACAGGATGACGGCGACAACCCCCACGGCGATGGCCACGGTGATCGATCCCTGAAGCAGGCCCGTTCCGATGAGCAGAGCGGAGAGTATGGGGAGGTAGAACGCCATCGCGAGGTCTTCGATGACGAGGGTGGACAGGATGACCGGTGTCTCACGGTTACCGAGTCTCCCGAGATCGCGCAGCACCTTGGCGATGACACCCGACGACGACACCCACGTGATCCCGGCCAACGCGACCGCGGCGAGCCAGTCCCACCCGAGGAGAAACGCGAAGAGCGCTCCCGGGATTGCGTTCAGCAGACCGTCGTAGATTCCCGCAACACGAGACTGTTTGAGACTCGAGACCAGTTCTCGCGGAGAGTACTCCAGCCCCAGCATGGCGAGCAGCAGGATGACGCCGATTTGCGCTCCGACCTCGAAGAACTCCTCGCTCGCGCGCAACGGAATGATCCCGCCGTGTCCGACGGCAAGCCCGGCCAAGAGATAGAGGGGAATCGGCGAGATGCCGAAGCGCAGCGCGATCCGACCGACGATGCTGAGGATGAGGAGGAGTGCTCCGACCTCGATGAGCAGGACAGTCGTCTCGTGCATCGCGCCCGCTAACTCGGGCCGCGGTCGATGAGCTTGGCGAGACGGTCGAGACCCTTGCGGGTACCCACGGCGACGATCACGTCGCCGTGTTCGAAGACGGCGTCGGGGCCGGGGGAGGCGATGACCTGGCTTCCGCGAAGGATCGCGACGATCGACGAGCTCGTGAGGGTTCGCGCCTTCGTATCACCCATGGGCCTGCCCACGAATCCCGAACCCGTCGGGAGCGTGATCTCGTCCGTGTACAGGCCGACCGCGTGATCGCTGAGCGTGCTGAGGCGCGAGAGTTGGATGGACGACCCCAGGATCTCGGCAAGAGCAGCGGCCTCATCATCCGTGAGGGGGATCGAGTCGGTGCTCGCGTCGGGGTCATCGGCGTCGAAGAACGCGAGATCTCTCTCGCCCGTGCGGTGGGAGACGACGGCTACTCGCCGGCCGCTGGCCGTGATGACGTCGTTGCGCATCCCGATTCCGGGAAGGTCGACGCGTTCAATCCGTACGCTCACGGCACCACGCTAGCAGCGAGAGTGTTTCCAGAATGTTCCAAGGGCTCATCGGCATCATGGAGGCATGAAATGCCCGAACGACAACACGACCCTGACCATGAGCGAGCGCAGTGGGGTCGAGATCGACTACTGCCCCGAGTGCCGCGGAGTGTGGCTGGATCGCGGCGAGCTCGACAAGATCATCGACAGGGCCGGAGCGAGCGCCCCAGCCACACGCGCGCCCTACCCTCAGACGGCGCCCGGATATCCGAACTCCGGCTACCCGCAGCAACAGCAGCCCTACCGCAAGAAGAAGGACAACTGGCTCAGCGAGTTGTTCGACTAATCCGGGCCTGTCGCTAGTCTGGCGACATGGATATCTCCGACTGGAGCGAACTCTTCGTCGCGGCGGCCGGAGCGTCTGCGGCCCTTGCGGGACTCATCATCGTCGCCATGTCGGTCAACGTCGACGTGATCGTGGCGAGTCCGTCTATGCCGAGCCGAGCGGGGGCGACGATTTCGGTCCTGGTCCTCGCAACTCTCATCTCGATTGTCGCTCTCATCCCGGGCCTTTCTGTGTCGGCCACAGGGTGGGTCATCCTCGTCATCGCGTTGGCGGGTACCGTCCTTCCCCTCGAGTCGGCCGTGCGGCTCGTTCGAGACAAGGTGTCGTCTCCTCTTGCGAAGAGCGCCGTTCTCGTGATTCCCACGCTTGCGATGGTGGTCGGCGGTGTTGTTCTCGTGACCGGGGATGCAGCGGGCCTCTACTGGGTGGTGGCCGGTATCGTCCTCGGCTTTGTTGGCACGGTCCTCAACGCGTGGGTTGTGCTTATCGAACTGCGGCGCTGAGCGAATTTAGGCTGCGACGCCGTACTTCTTCATCGAGGTTTCCACGATGGTGAGGCCGTCGAGGCCCGGCATCCGGGAAATGTGCTCATCGAGCTTGCGGATCTCTCGCAGACCCTCCTCACCGGCGAAGAGATGCCCCATGACGTGGGTGACGTCGTCCGGTTCCATGATGCTCGAGCCGACCGGTCCCCACGCGTTCTTGAGCGCGAAGCGCGCGATGACCTGCGCCTTTTTGCTTTTGGCGAGTCGCTCACGGGCCTGCGTCGCATAAAACGCGACGTGTCGTGCTTCCTGCTTGGCGATGCGGCGAAGGAGCTCGGCGAGCACGGGGTGCTGCTGCAGTTCGGCGAGGCGGTTGTAGGCCGCAACCGCAGACCACTCGTTGGCAGCGCCCCAGATCATGTGAACCGCGATGAAGTCTTTGCCGACGATGTTTCCAAGCAACGACTGCTTGATCGGATCGAGGCGATCCTTCCAACCGAGCTTCAGTCGTGTCGCCTTGAGTTGGTCGAAGTCCACGGTGACGCCGTGCTTGGCGAGCACCGCGGCGAGAGCTTCGCCATGCCAGAATTCCTCGCGATTCCACATCGTCATGAACGCGGAGACATCCGCCTCCTTGTGCGACGGGGTGACGAGGAGATCGCGGAGGTAGCAGACGGTGTGGTACTCGACGTCGCACATGTACCGCAATGTTGCGAGGGTCTCGGGCGGCAGCGGATTGGTCTCGAACTCGTCGAAGTCGAGATCCTTCCAGGCGACGCTGACCGAGGTCTCGGTGTACTTGTCGATATCGAATGCCATGGCTGCACGCGGTCGGTTAAGACGCCCGACCCGCTCCTTCCGCGATCGTGGCTTGCTCGGGTAGTTCGGTGCGGGGGGCGGCCGGGATTGGTCCAGCCCCGCGCCTCCAGTCAAGCACGCTCCAGTGCTTCTCTCGCGCATGACGATAGAGCCGGATGTCCGGATTGACCGCGCTCGGATGCCCGAGCAACTGCAGCCACACGAGGTCTGCGTGGCTGTCGCCGTACCCGTAGGACTGGCTCAAGTCGATGTTGTTCTGTGCCGCGTAGTGACGAAGCCACGCAGCCCTGGCCTCGTCGACGAGCGGCGGGTCAGCGAGGAACCCGGTCAGTTTTCCGTCGCGCTCGTGCATCCGGCCCGCTACGACCTCGTCAAAGTAGGGAACGAATGGCTCGACCATGAGGTCGATGGTCCCCGTCACGAGAATTGTGCGGTGGCCGGCATCCCGATGCTCCTGCACTCTCTGAAGCGCCTCGGGAAGCGAGTGTCGAAGCATCGCTCGCCCGAATCGCCCGTCGACTTCACGGCGTATCTCGGCAACTTTGAAGCCCTGGTAGCGGCGCATGAAGGTGCGGATGAACTCACCGCGGTCGCGGCGTTCGGCCTTCCAGTACTTCCTGAGCGAGAAGGCGAAGTTCGCGAGATCGTGTGCGAAGCGCTTGCGTGGCACGGTGTTGGACCAGAGCTGGAGGTACTGCTCGACGAGGTTCGAGTCCAGCACCGTGCCCTCGAGGTCGAAGATGGCAACCACGTCGTCTCGGACCGGAAGGGCCCTTACCGCTTTCTCACGCGCCGCGGGTCGTTTACCGAAGGCGCGTGTGAGAGTCGTCACGGCGGGGAAGTGAATGGTCTGAAAGTAGGTGGGCCAATCGAGCTCGGTGACGTCGAAACCTTCGGACTTCTGCGTCTCCTCGGGAAGCGAGTGCAATAGGGCTCGGGTGTTCGTGTCGTCGAAGATGATCTCGGTCTGCACGTACGCGCGGTAGAGCTCGGTGAATGCGCGGAGCTGGCTGAGGCCGTGTTGCCCCTTCGTCACGGTGTCGAGCCAGCGTCGGGTGCGAGGTGTGGATGGCAGTCGTTCGATGACACGTTCGGCGCGTTCGGCCTGACGCTCTCGCCTGACGAGGGCACGCTCGACCTTGTGTCCACCGGGGAAGCGCCAGCGTGGCACCGCGATGTCGCCCTTCTCGTCGGGCAGCGGGTTGGTGGTGAAGTAGGTGTGCACGTTCTCGTACATCTGGTGGAACGGGAGCGGGTTCGATTTGCCCGAGACAACCTGGAAGTACTTGGGTTCCTTCGGGACTGCGGGTCGGGCGGCGACCGCGAGGGTCGCGTTGACGACAAAGTCGACCGGGATGATGTCGAGCACCGAGTCGGGGAGACCGGGGAAGTCGGGCAGTTGACCGCGGCCGTAGGCGATGATGAGCGGGTCGGCGACCTTGAAACCGTCTATCCAACCGGGGTACGGGTGACGGAGGGCGCTCTCGATGATCGAGGGCCTGACGATCGACAGGCGGTGGCCGGCATCCGACCACAATTCCTCGGCCGCACGCTCGGCGAAGGCCTTCGTGAGTGTGTAGACGTCGGTCCATCCAAGGCTCTCCGCCCTGGTGCGCCCGAAGTCGACTAGCCGTTCTCGCACCCAGTCGGCGCGAGCGGCCTCCGCGAACTGAGCGACGGCCTGCGGTCCGGTCTTGCCGTGACGTGCCTTGGCGACGGCAAGGTGTCGGCGCAGTGCCTCCGGCTTACGCGATTCGAGTTCCACGCGTTCACGGGCCGAGCGCGCGGCGTCGTATTCGGCGCGCCAGTCGACCTCGTGAGTCAGCGATGCCTCGGGCACGATGCCCTTGCGGATCCCGCCGACGTAGGCCGTCGAGATGTGTACGACATGCGGGTCGCTGCCGCTCGCGAGGAGGGCTCCGTACACGCCGTGTGCTCCGCCGACATTGGTGTCGAATGCCTCGTCGATCGGCGGATCGAATGACACGGTGGACGCGCTGTGAATGACGACGTCGAGGTCTGAGGGAAGTGCGCCGACGTTGCTGAGGCTTCCGTCGACCACTCTCACCCGATCCGCGAACTGGCGACGAGCTTCTTCCTCGCCGACCTCATCCATCCAGCGTCGGAATACGGGCTTGCGGAGGAGGTTCTCCAGGCGAGCCTGCGCGGTCTGGCTGCCCTTCCCGCGCACGAGAACGGAGATTCGTGTGCCCGGATGCGACGACAGAAGTCGTTCGAGGATGGCTTGCCCCACGAAGCCAGTGCCGCCCGTGAGGAACACGTGCTCGTTGGTGAGAATGGGTGAGGTCACCGTCGGGTGGCCTTTCGGATCAGGCCGAGTCCGGATTGACCGGGCAGCGAATCGATGCGGGAGTCGAGGTCGTCGACAACCTCGCGGGAGTCGAAGAGGTAGTCGAAGAAGAAGCGAGTTTCGGCTTCTGGCTCGGCCTTCGCGCCGATTGGCCACGGTGTCTTGGCAAGCCGTCGGCGGGTGAGGGAGCGAGCGCGAGGCGACTCGGTGAGCCGGAAGCGCGCTTGTGCCTCGAAAAATTCGAGCTGTCGAGCCTTGACCTGCCGAAACTGGTCGGTGACGACGGTCAGTTCCGGTCGGTTCTCGACCGCGCTCAGCCTTGCGTACGCGGTCTGGGTGAGCCACTCGTCGACGGTGCCGAGGCTCATATGCACGGCGATCATGGGAACGCCGATGATGTTCGCGACAATGGACTCGCGGATTGTGCGCTCAACCGGTGTCCGGAAGACGGCGTCCGACGTGGCTCCCTCTGGCTGATGAGCCAGGAGAATCTGCTGCAGGGCGTCGGCGATCCAGTACTTCTCGTACGCCCACGTGACGAGGAACGCTGTGATGCGAGCGTCCTTGTGGGTCGCCGTCACGAGCACACTGCGGAGGTGTGTCATCGTCGCTCGCTCGATCACCTGGAGATAGGCCAGCGCGCGAAGCGTGTCCGAGGAGAGGGGAGCCTCGCGGAACAGGCCCAATTCCAGGTCGCTTCGGAAGCTTCCGTGGGCTGTGCGGGCGAACTCCCGAACGTCGAAGTCGGGGGCCGGGTAGGCGGCGTCGCGACCGGACTCGATAGAGGTCTCCGGCAGTTCACGCATCCGTCATTCCTCCGGCAGTCTTGGCGAGCATGCGCCAGTCTATCCGCCTTACGCTACGGGGGCCGTAGCGTAAGGTATCCACCATGGCAACGGCTCTCGTGACGGGCGGAACTTCCGGGATCGGAGCCGAGTTCGCCCGCCAGTTGGCTACGCGAGGATTCGATCTCGTGCTTGTGGCACGGGACAGAGAACGACTGGATGTCGCACAAGGCGAACTACATGCCGCAGCCGGCATATCCGTGGAGACGGTGCGGGCGGATCTGGCGGATCGCGAGGACCTCGCCCGTGTGGCGGCGATCATCGCCGACCCGGACCGCGAGATCGACTTCGTTGTGAACAACGCAGGTTTCGGCATCCACACGCCTCTGGCTACCCTCGACACCTCGGTGCACGAGCACGGTGTGGACGTCATGGTTCGCGCGGTCCTCGTCTTGTCGGCGGCCGCCGCGCGCACGATGTCGGGGCGCGGCCGGGGGACGATCCTCAACGTCTCGAGCCTGCAGAGCCAGCTCACGACGGGCTCGTACTCGGCGATCAAAGCCTGGGTCACGTCCTTCACCCAGAGTCTTGCGGTGGAACTCAAGGGCTCGGGCGTCCGCGTGACGGCGCTCCTGCCCGGGTGGGTTTCGACCGAATGGCATTCCCGCGCTGGAGTGCGAACGAGTTCCATCCCCGACTGGCTGTGGACGACGCCGGAGGCGGTTGTCACGAGCGCACTGCGCGACGCCGAGCGTGGTCGAATCGTCTCCATACCCACAGTTCGGTACCGAGTGCTCGGGTGGTTTGCGCGCTACCTGCCGCGACGCACGGTGCGGTGGATTTCGGGAAAGATCAGCGCACGACGTCGCGAGCCAGCCCAATCGACGCCGAGCTCCGAACATCCTGTGACAGCGGATGGAGATGCAGTATGACACGGGACAGATTCACCTCGAGGTCGATGGCGGCGGTGCGGTTTGTCGCTCAACGCGGGCTCCTCAAACCTTTGGTCTGGTCGCTCGTAAGTGTGGATGTGGTCGGTCGAGACCGCATCGCGGCCCTGGATGCCCCGTTCATCGTTATTGCGAATCACTCGAGTCATCTCGATGCGCCGCTCGTGCTCGGTGCCCTTCCTCGTCGCCACGCTCGTTACCTCGCGGCCGGGGCTGCCGCCGATTACTTCTTCGACGTCGCCTGGCGTAAGTGGCTCACAACACTGTTTTTTAATGCGTTCGCGGTGGAGCGCAATTCCGAGGGCAAACGTTCCGGTGCATCGCGCTCCCTCCTCGAGCGGAAGGTCCCGCTCCTGCTCTTCCCGGAGGGTGGCCGATCGCGTCACGGCGAGATGGGTCGCTTCAAGCCCGGCGCCGCCGCGCTGTCCATCGCCAGTGGTGCACCGTGTGTGCCCGTCGCCCTCGTCGGGGCGAGTGCCGCCATGCCCCGTGGCGTGAACTGGCCAAAGCGGGGCCGGATGCCCGTCTCCGTCGTCATCGGAGAGCCCATGATCGCCCGCGAGGGCGAGAGCACAGAAGACTTCTCGCGACGCCTCGCAGCCGAGGTTCGCGACTTGCACGAATCAGTGCTGCCGATGCCCGTTCGGCAGCACGCCAAGGAAGGACGTACATGACCGCGGTCAAGCACATGAAGTGGTGGGGCTGGGGGCGCGATGGCGTCGGATTCCATCACGAGGACAAGCCGGGTTTTGCACCCTTCGTGCTGAACGCCGTCGGTCTGGATCTCGCGACGGCGACACCGGTCGAGGAGCCTGCCTTCGACGAACTGACTGTCCCGGCGAGCACCATCGGGGAGGCGTTGCGCACGTCTCTCGTGTCGATCGTGGGCGAGGAGTACGCCACGACGGATGACCTCGTTCGGGTCATCCACACCTACGGGAAGAGCTTGCGCGACTTGGTGAGAATCCGCGCCAACTCGATCGAGCGCGCGCCCGACATCGTGGTGTATCCGGCTGACGAGAAGGAAGTTCAGGCCGTCGTCGACGCAGCCGTCGCGGCGGATGCCGTCATCATCCCGTTCGGCGGAGGAAGCAACATCGCCGGGAGCCTCGAGCCACGGGCGGGGGAGTCGCGTGTCGTCATCTCACTCGACCTCGGCCGGCTAGACAGACTGATCGAGATCGACGCCGATTCCGGACTTGCACGCATCCAGGCCGGCGCTCAGGGACCGGACCTGGAGGAGCAGCTCAACGCTCGCGGTTGGACGATCGGCCACTTCCCCGACAGCTTTACCCACTCGACACTCGGTGGGTGGGTCGCGACGCGGTCCTCTGGAATGCAGTCCGACAAGTACGGCGACATCGCCGACATCACCCGCGGCCTTCGTGTTGTGCGTCCGGGCGGTGTGCTCGTGCTGCGACCGCTTCCCAGCACGTCGAGCGGACCGAGTATTCGCGAGATGATTCTCGGCAGCGAGGGTCGTCTCGGCGTGATCACCGAGGTCACCGTTCAGGTGCACCGTAAGCCCGCCAAGCGGGACGTGTACGCGTACTTCTTCCCGACCTTCGAGGCGGGCATCCGTGCCATGCAGGACATCTCAGAATCGGATGCCGCGCCTTCCATTACCCGTATCTCCGATGCACCAGAGACCGGTTTCTCTCTCGCGACAAGTAAGGACCGTAAGGGTTTCGACAAGTTCCTTGCGGGTACCGTGCTGCCGGGTCTCATGCGGTCGAAGGGATGGGACCTCGAGAAGATCTGTCTCTCGTTCATCGGCTACGAGGGCTCGGTCCCTCACGCGAAGCGCCAGAAGAAGCTCGTTGATTCGATCGTGAAGAAGCACGGCGGCATGGGGGTTGGCACCGGCCCCGGCATCCTCTACGACCAGAAGAAGTTCGATACGCCGTACCTGCGGGATTTCCTCCTCGATCGGGGAGCGGCCGGCGACGTGTCCGAAACCGCGGCACCGTGGTCGAAGCTCATCCAGGTGCACGACAACACGATCGCGGCAGCCCAGGCGGCATACAACCAGCTCGGCATCAAGGGCTGGATCATGTCGCACATGTCGCACTCGTATCACTCCGGTGCGTGCCTCTACTTCACGTTCGCCTTCGTGTTCGGGGACGACCCGCTGGGCGAGTACGACGTCGTCAAGAAGGCGATCCAGCAGGCCTTCGTCGACAACGGCGGAACCATCTCCCACCACCACGGTGTCGGTCGGGAGCACTCCCCATGGCTCGAGGAGGACATTTCGCCCGAGGGTGTCGCCGTCATGGGTGCACTCTTCGGCGGTGCCGACCCCGGTAGCAACCTCAATCCCGGAAAGATCATCGGCGCGGGCTACTGACGCGGCGCAAGCCCCGGCCAGAGCAGGTCGAGCACACGCTCGACCCAGTCGTCGTCGGTCGGTCGTCCACGGATGAGTTCCGAGATGACCGCTCCCATGAGGATCGTGAGGGTCAGCTCCACGTCGAGGTCGGAGCGCAACTCGCCGCGTTCAACGAGCGTGTGGAGCCCGGCACGTAGTGGCTCGATGCTCGTGCGTGCGATACCGAGGAGCGACGCGCTCTGATCGGGATCGTTAGCCGACATCATCGCGGCGAGAGTTCCCCGTCCGATCACGTTCTCGATGGCGTCGCGTGAATGGCGCAGGGTCCAGCGCAAAGTCTGTTGTGCGTCCAGATCGGCTGGCAACGAAATGGGTATCGACGCGCTCGCGACGGCGGCCGAGAGCAGTGCTTCGCGGTTGTCGAAACGTCGGTACAGAGTCGTCTTCGCGACGCCGGAGGCCACCGCGACAGATTCCATGCTCACGGCGTGTGGGCCGCGAGTGCGCAAGAGGTCCAGAGCGGCACGGTAGATCCGATCGTCTACCCGACTGAGCCCCATCAGGTCATGGTAGCGAAGGGGACGTAGGGCTACTTGGCCCTTTTGTACTCGTAGATGCGCCCGCCCAGCACGGAGTAGAGCTCGCCAACACCCATGAGCAGCGTGCGGGACGAGGTCGCGCTGATCGGGCGGCGATGCCGCAGATCGCTAGCGACGAAGCGCACACCCCGGCGCACCTCCCCGAAGCCGTAGCGGACCACGGCACGACGGCCCTCGCGTTCGGCCATCACACGGCCGGCGACAACACCGTTGCGTGTCATCCGCCGAGCGACCCACCGGCGCGTCAAGCGGGTCGCGGGTGTCGGCTCGTCCACGATCGCCTCGGCGACGAAGCGGATGAGCAGCCCACGTTCCGTCAGCTTCTGGAAAAAATCGGTGTCACTGCCGCCCGTTGCCGAGAAGGCGGGGTTGAACCGGGGAGAGCCGGCGGCGATCCACGCTGTGCGACGCACACACGTGTTGTTTGTCGCCGCGCTCGGGCACACGGTGCCCGTTGGCGGGATGCCCCGCTGGAGGTAGCCACCTTCGCGCAACCACCGGGGGGCGTCATCCGGAATCTCGGTGTACACGGCGCCCAGGGTGATGTCGGACCCGGACGACTGCAGGTAATCCAGATGCTGCTGCAACCAATCGGTGTGGGCGATTTCGTCGTCGTCGACGAAGATGATCACGTCGTAGCGCTCGTCGAACTCGTCGAGACCTCGGTTGCGGGCCTGCGCAATGCCGGGCTCCGGTTCGATCACGTAGCGAGTGACGACAGGAGATGCCTCGGCGATGGAGCGTGCCGACCCCGCGGCGTCGTTGTCGACGACGACAACATCAGCTCCGAGTGCGGCTGCTTGCGGGTCGAGAGACGAGAGAAGTGCCTCGAGTTCTGCAGCGCGATTGTAGGTGGCGATGGCGATGAGGGCGCGAAGAGGATGCTTCGAGGTCTCACGCGGCACCTCTCCATCGTATGGGGACGCCATCATGCGGTGTGTCGCGGCGGCGGAGGCGGCGGGACTTCCTTCATCGCGATGATGTCCGCGATGGCGATGGTTTCGAGGCCGCGCTTGGTCGCGATCACGCAGTGTGTCGAGTCGGAGACGTGCACCCATCCGAGCGCGTCCGAAGCGCGACCGTCGTCGAGTCGATGGCGGACGACCACCCGTGTGCCCGCGGAGTACGGGAAAGCCTCGCTCACCACTGACCCGGTCGGTAATCCTTGAGGAAGACACCGAAGAGGTCCTCGCCGGCCTCACCGCGCACGACGGGATCGTAGACGCGAGCCGCGCCGTCGACGAGGTCGAGCGGAGCATGGAATCCCTCTTCGGCGAGCCGGATCTTCGTGGGATGCGGTCGCTCGTCGGTGATCCATCCCGTGTCGACGCTCGTCATGAGGATGCCGTCGGTCTCGAACATCTCTCGTGCGCTCGTGCGCGTGAGCATGTTGACCGCGGCCTTGGCCATGTTGGTGTGCGGATGCCCCGGACCCTTGTAACCGCGATTGAACACACCCTCCATCGCGCTCACGTTCACCACGTACTTGCGGCGAGCGGACGATGCCGCCATCGCGGGGCGCAACCGGGAGATGAGGATGAAGGGGGCGGTGGAGTTCGCCAGCTGCACCTCCAGGAGCTCGAGAGGGTCGACCTGGTCGACCCTCTGTGTCCAGGAGTTGATGTCGTCGACGTCGGGGATCAACCCACCCGCGTCGATGGCGGTGCCGGCAGCGAGACGCTCGAGTGAACTCGAGCCTGCCGCCATGGCCTGTTCCGTCAGCTCCTCAGCTCGAGCGGCGGCCGCGGCGAGGATCGGATGCGACGTCACCGACTGCTGGAGCGCGAGCGGATGCGCGTCGTTGGTGTGGCCGAACGTCTCGATCTCGGGCAACGGACCGTCGGGCAACGGCGCGAGCTCTGCGTCGACGAGCGGTTGATACGCGCCGGGGGAGCGGCGTACGGTCTGGGTCGCGTTGTTGATGATGATGTCAAGCGGCCCGTGGGCGGCCACCGAGTCGGCGAGGCCGATGACCTGGGCGGGGTCGCGCAGGTCGATGCCGACGATACGCAGGCGGTCAATCCACTCCGCGGAATCGGGAAGGGACGTGAAGCGGCGCACGGCGTCACGCGGGAATCGTGTCGTGATCGTCGTGTGGGCGCCATCGCGCAGCAGCCGCAGCGCGATGTACATGCCGATCTTGGCCCGGCCGCCCGTGAGTAGTGCACGCCTACCGGTGAGGTCGGTGCGGGCATCCCGCTTGGCGTGATTGAGCATCGCGCAGTCGGGGCACAGCTGGTGGTAGAAGGCGTCGACGAGCGTGTACGGCTGTTTGCAGATGTAGCAGGCGCGTGCCTTGATGAGGCTCCCGGCCGTCGGCGCGGTGGTTCGGGTGGAGATCGGAATGCCGCGTGTTTCATCGTCGATACGGTCCGGTGCGCCGGTCGCTGTGGCCGCCACGACCGCGCGGTCGGCTTCGGCGATCTGTGCGCGCAGCTCGAGCCGTCGTGCCTTCTTGACGGCTTTGAACATTCGCGCGGTCGCGCGGCGAACGGTGATGAAGTCGGGATGCTCTTCTTCGAGTTCCGCCATGGACTCGAGTACTCGCAGTGTCGTCGCAAGGTCGTCTGGGGCGATCACCGGGGCGGGCTCAGGGGTCTCGGAGGGCACACGAGATTCTACGTCGCGGCGCGAGGCCACCCGACGGCTACACGCGACGGTATCGTCCGGCGGGCGACTGGCTGACCAACGGTCTGTGGAGAGAGCACGACGCGTGCGTCATTCAGATTCTAGATTCGAGGGGTGACCGAATCGCGCATCACATCTCGCAGCTTGGGATTAGGTGGAATCATTCTTGGGAGCTTGGGGTGGATCGTTCTGATCATTCGCACGGTGTTGCTAGTCAGTGCCGTCGGCTTCCACCCGTCGATGTTCCCCTTGACCGTCCCGCTAGCAGTCGCGGGCGGAACATTCTGGGTCGCCGTGCCGGGAATCGGGGGGATTGTGCTGGGTGTCCTCTCGCGTCGACGTGAGACTCCACCCTGGGGAAAAATTGCGATCGCCATCAGCGTTGCACTCTGTGGTCTTGTCCTCGGTGGACTCATCCTCGGCGTGGTGGCGTTCCTGGTACTCGCCTCCTATACGCCCTACTAGCGAGGAACGGCCTCTCGGTCAGCGACGGGCCTTGCGGAAGGACGGAATCGTGGCGCGAGGCCACCCGACGGCTACGGTTGAGTGGTGCCCCGCCTCCTCGATCTCGCCCCTGACCCGTGGGATCCGGATGCGGCGTGGGAGGCGTTTGTCGACTGGGCTCGCGAGTCGCGCGGTCTCGACCTCTACCCCGCTCAGGAGGAGGCGCTCGTCGACCTGGTCTCCGGCAACAACGTTGTGCTCAGCACTCCGACGGGAACCGGTAAGTCGATGGTTGCGATCGCGGCCCACTTTGTCGCGCTCGCTCAGGGCCAGCGCACGTACTACACGGCACCCATCAAGGCTCTCGTGAGCGAGAAGTTCTTCGCGCTGGTCGAGATCTTCGGCCCCGAGAACGTTGGTATGGTCACGGGCGACAGCTCGGTGAACGCGGATGCGCCCATCATCTGCTGCACGGCGGAGATCCTCGCGAACCTGGCCCTGCGTCATGGCGATGCGGCTCCCGTGCAGCAGGTCGTCATGGACGAGTTCCACTACTACGGCGACCCCGAGCGCGGGTGGGCGTGGCAGGTGCCGCTCCTTACGCTCCCGCAAGCGCAGTTTTTGCTCATGTCGGCGACGCTCGGTGACATGAGTGAGATCGCGGATGATCTCTCCGCTCGCACCGGCCGCGAGACGAGTCTCATCACCGGCGTCGACCGACCGGTTCCCCTGCACTTCGATTACGCGATCGCAACGGCGCACGAAACGGTCGAGGAGTTGTTGCGGGACCACCTGTCACCGATCTATATCGTGCATTTCTCTCAGGCCGCGGCGCTCGAACGCGCGCAGGCGATGACGAGCATCAAGGTCATCAGCCGTGAGCAGCGCGACGAGATCGCGGCGGCCATCGGCGATTTCCGATTCACGACGGTGTTCGGCCAGACGTTGAGTCGTCTGGTGCGCAGCGGTATCGGTGTACACCACGCGGGAATGCTGCCCAAGTACCGTCGGCTTGTCGAGCAACTCGCGCAGCACGGTCACCTCCGGGTGATCTGCGGCACCGACACCCTCGGGGTCGGCATCAACGTGCCCATCCGCACGGTTCTTTTGACCGCGCTCACCAAGTTCGACGGAACCAAGATGCGCCAATTGAGTGCGAGGGAGTTCCACCAGATCGCCGGTCGCGCCGGTCGCGCCGGCTATGACACCGCGGGCACCGTTGTGGCCCTCGCCCCCGAGCACGAGGCCGAGAACGCGAAGTCGGTGGCCAAAGCCGGCGACGATCCGAAAAAAATGCGCAAGATCGTGCGGAAGAAACCTCCGGAGGGCTTCGTCTCGTGGAGCGCGAACAGTTTCGAGCGCATGATCGCCGCGCCGCCGGAGACGCTCACGTCGCACATGGTCGTGAGTCATTCGATGATCCTCAACGTGATTGCGCGCGGCGGCAACGCCTTCGAGGATATGCGCGACCTCATCTTCTCGAGCCATGAGTCGCGAGCATCCCAGTACGCACTCGCTCGACGCGCCCTCGCGATCTATCGCACCCTGCGAACCGCTGGTGTGGTCGTCCAGGGGGAGGAAGGCCGCATTTCGCTCACGGTGGACCTTCAAGCGAATTTTGCGCTCAACCAGCCCCTGTCGCCGTTCGCCTTGGCGGTGTTCGAGTTGCTGGATCCCGAGTCGCCGGGCTACGCGCTCGACATGATTTCCGTCTTGGAGGCGACACTCGACGATCCGCGCCCCATCCTCTCCCAGCAGCAGTTCCTCGCGCGCGGCGAGGCCGTTGCGGCGATGAAGGCCGAGGGCATCGAGTACGACGAACGAATGGAGCTCCTCGAATCGGTCACGTGGCCGAAGCCCCTCGAAGAGCTGCTCGATGCGGCGTTCGAGACCTATTCGGCGAGCCAGCCGTGGATCGGCGACTTCGCGCTCAGCCCCAAGTCCGTCGTTCGGGACATGTACGAGCGCGCCATGACCTTCGCGGACTACGTCGGCTACTACGGTCTCGCTCGAAGCGAAGGACTTGTGCTGCGCTATCTGTCCGACGCGTATCGAGCAACCCGGCAGACGATCCCGGATGACGCGAAAACCGAGCAGCTGCGCGACCTCATCGAATGGCTCGGTGAGCTCGTGCGCCAGGTCGATTCGAGTCTGGTTGACGAGTGGGAGGCGATGATCGCTGGCGTCGATACCGCGGCGGGAGACGCACCCATCGTCCCGCCAGCTCCTCCGTCCATCCTGAGCAATCCGCGGGCGTTCCGTGTCCTCGTGCGCAACGAGTTGTTCCGGCGCGTTCAGCTAGCTGCACGCGAGGACTGGGACACCCTCGGCGAACTCGACGCCGCTGCAGGCTTCGACGCAGAGGCCTGGGCGAGCGCCTTGGACGACTACTTCGACGAATACGACACGATCGGAACGGGTCCGGATGCCCGTGGCCCCGGGCTTCTCGTCATCACCGAGAAGCCCGACCACTGGGAGGTTCGCCAGATCCTCGACGACCCCGAGGGCAATCACGACTGGGGAATCACTGCGCGCGTCGATCTCGCCGAGTCGGCGGAGCTGGGAGTGGCCGCAGTTCGAATCGTCGCCGTCGGGCGGGCCGGCTCGTTCTAGACTCGGACAGGTTCGGGCGACTTCGCTCGACGTCACCAGACACGAAGAGGAGCCACCATGCCTGAACTCGCCTCCACCGGTGCGGACCTTGCGAGCCTTCTCCCGTGGATCATCGGCGCCGCCGTCATCGTTGTCGCGGGAGGAGTCCTGCTCATCCTGCGTGGGCGTCGTAAGCCAACAGCTCCCGCCCCCGAGGCCCCCACCTCGGAGTCGACGCCCGGCGACCAACTCTGACTAGAGCACGTTCCGCTCGATGAAGTCGTTGCGGAACTTCGCCCCGGGGTCCATACGTTCCATGAGCGCAACGAAGTCGGGGAGCCGCGGGTAGCGCGTCCTGTCGACCTCGTGAAAGAGCTTGCCCCAGTGCGGCCTCGCCTCGAAAGGAGCGAGAGCCTCCTCGACGACCGGGAGCAGGGGCAGCACCGCATCGGGCTCGTACTTCCAGGTGAAATGGATGGCGAGGGCATCCGTGTCGTAGGCACCACTCAGCCATAACGAGTCCGCGGCAATGCTCCGCAACTCGCTGATATGCAGGTGCGGTGTGATTCGGTCGCTCAGTGCCCGAATTGCCGAGACCGCGGCGACCGCGTGACGTCGCGGCACGATGTACTCGCTCTGGAGTTCATTGCCGTTGGACGGAGTGTGATCGAGGCGGAAGTGCGGCAACCGGTCGAGCCACGGCCCAGGCACGCCACCCTGCTGGGTCGTGTAGTCGGTTGGCATGTCGTGGATCGGATGCCGAGCGCCGAGTGCGGGAGTCGCGCCGTAGAGCGACTGAGGTGGACGACGCTCGCCGAGCACGGACTTGAGCCAGACGCGACCGACATCCTCTCCGGCCCACTGGGTGAAGACGCTCACGCTGTAGGCCCGGCCCATGATCGCGTCGAATTCGCTCAGGAGAGTGCTCCACGTCAGGCCTTCATAGACGTCTTGACGCACCTCGAAGGTCGGTTCGATGTCGAGCGTGATGCGGTGAACGATCCCGAGGGCACCGAGGGAAACAACTGCCCCGTCGAAGTCTGGGTCGGCCGGCGTGATCGTCCTCAGCGCGCCTGAGGCAGTAATGATCTCGAGCCCCGCCACCGCGCGACTGAGTGTGCCATTGCCGTCGCCGGACCCGTGTGTTCCCGTGGCGATCGCGCCAGCGACGGTGATGTGCGGCAGCGAAGCGAGGTTGCGCAGCGCCCAACCGGACGCGGCGAGAACCGGCGCGAGCTCGCCATATCGCACACCCGCCGAGAAGGACACCGTCTCGCTCTCAACGTCGATCCGGATCGCGGCAGGCAGCGACTCCAGTGACACGAGCTCCGCGGAGTCGGCCAGGTCGTGGAAGCTGTGCCGACTCCCGAGGGCGCGGATCCGGGGAGCCGCGGCCACAACCTCCTGCAGTTGCGCAAGGTTCGACGGGGTGTGGAGGGTGCTGGCGCGGTACTCGTAGTGGCGTGCCCAGTTCGTGCCGACGGTCATCTCTTCAGGCTAGTGTCCTGAGCTGGCGAGTTGAGCGACGACGATGACCGCGGCGACGAGGATGAGCCGGAACACGGCAACACTCGGTGGGCGAAACCACACCAGGACAGCACTCGTCGCAGCGATGAGCACGATCGCGGTGAAGGCCACGACGGCGAGCACCCCGGGTGTGCCGTGCCCGAAGGCGACCGCGGCGGATGCCCCAACGAGACTGACGGCGATGAGTGCCCCGGTTGCGCGGACTCCGATGCGGTGGGGAAGACCGCGCACGCCCGTGCGTCGATCGTCGTCGAGGTCGGGCAACACGTTCGCGCCGTGAGCGGCAACACCCAGGAGGCCGCCAGCAACGAGCACCCACGGCGACACGATGAAAGGCGAGGGAGAGGCCAAACCGACAAAGAGTGGGAGCGCAGCAAATCCCACGAGGTAGGCCAGGAACGACAACGGTGTGCGCTTGAGTCCGGCGTTGTACAACCACCCGGCGGCGAGAAACACGGCATGGGCCGCAGCCGCAGGGAACCCGAGAGGCAGACTCAACAGAACGGATGTCGCCGCCGAGGCGATCGCGATCACGGCAGCCGTGCGGCGAGGTAGCTCGCCCGTAGCGACAGGCTTGTCCGCGCGCTGCGTTGCGCGGTCCCGATCCGCGTCGATCCAATCGTTGGACAGGCCAATCGAGAGCTGATTGGTGAGAATGACCGCACCGACCAGAATGATGCGCAGGGTGTCCAACCCGAACGCGATAGCGAGCACCACGGCCACGATCGTGACGGTGACGGTGGGCAGCGGATGCGCGGAACGCACGATGGCGGGCATCCTCGGCGTCATCCGCCCATCGTAAGAGGGAATGGCGTCGTTGCCGTGGTGTTGACTTACCGCATGACCCGTGAACAACGACTCGTTCTCGCGATCGCCGTGCTCGCATCCTTCGTGGCGTTCCTCGACGGGTCGGTGATCAATGTCGCCCTCCCCGCGATGAGCGAGGAACTCGGCGGAGGGCTCAGCATCCAACAGTGGATCGTTGACGCCTACCTCATCACCTTGGGCTCTCTCATCCTGCTCGCCGGTTCCCTCTCGGATGTCTTCGGCCGCATCGTCGTCCTCCGTGCTGGTCTCATCGGTTTCGCGCTCACCTCCGTCGCCATCGCTCTCGCCCCGACGGGTGAACTCGTTGTTGTGCTTCGCGGACTGCAGGGAATCGCGGGCGCGCTTCTCGTGCCCAGTTCGCTCGCGCTCATTCTCTCCGCGTTCCGGGGGCCCGCTCAGGCAAAGGCCATCGGCTCGTGGACGGCATGGACGAGTGCGGCCTTCCTCGCTGGACCCTTCCTCGGCGGGGTCTTTGTCGAGTTCCTCAACTGGCGGCTGGTTTTCGCCATCAATGTGCTGCCGATCGCGGTGACACTGTGGCTCTTGGCTGTTCTGAAACATCGGGACGAGCGCAAACCCGGAGTGACGGTGGACATTCCCGGAGCCATACTCGGCATCGTGGGGCTCGGTGGCCCCGTCTTCGCCCTCATCGAGCAGCAGAACTTCGGTTGGGGCAGCCCGGTCATATTTCTGCCGATGATTGTGGGGCTTCTGAGTTTCGCGGCGTTCCTCTGGTGGCAGTCGCGCGCGAAGGCGCCCATGCTTCCCCTGGGCCTGTTCCGTATCCGCAACTTCTCGGTCGGCAACGTGTCAACGGCTTTCGTCTACGCCGCGCTCTCGGTGAGCGGCTTCATCATCGTCATCTTCCTCCAGCAGGTCGCGGGATTCAGTCCCACCGCCGCCGCAATCGCCTTCATTCCGGTATCGATCGCCAATGTCGCCCTGTCGCGCTTCTTCGGAGGCTTGAGTGCCAGGTTCGGTCCCCGAATCTTCATGACCGTCGGCCCCATCCTCGCGGGCATCGGACACCTGCTCTTCCTCTCGATGGGGGAGAGCGTGAACTACCTGACCGACGTCCTGCCGGGTGTGCTCGTGTTCTCGCTTGGCATTTCGATGACCGTCGCGCCCCTCACGTCGGCGATTCTCGCCGACATCCCGTCAGAACAGGCGGGTATCGGTTCGGCGGTCAACAATGCGGTTGCTCGTGTCGCCGGGCTCATCGGTATCGCGATGCTCGGCATCATCGTTGTCGGAACACTCGACGTTCCGGGCTTCCACCGCGTACTCATCGTGATCTCCGCCCTCATGTTCGCTGGCGGAATCGTTAGCTTCCTCGGCATTCGGAACCCTGCGCGAGACACGGCGCAGCAGCCCGAGTAGACGTCAGTCGCGAACGAGACCTGCGGCAGCGAGCTTCTCGTAGAGGCCAGCCCCGTCTGGTGCGGAGATCCAGGGGACTCCCGATACGGCGTCAGCGGCATCCGTATTGCGACCACCGGCGAGCACTGCCTCACCGGGCGACAGATTGCGAATGGCCACCGCAGCGACATTTTCGGGATGCGCCGTTGCAAACTCACGGTAGAGCTCCGGGTCGTGCTGTCCGTCGTCGCCGATGAGAAGCCATTTCGTGGTGGGGAACTCCCGCGCGATGCGCTCCAGGCTCGTGCGCTTGTGCTCCTGACCCGAACGGAAGATGCGGTCGTGCGTTGGACCCCAGTCGGTGAGCAGGAGTGGTCCGCGCGGGTAGAGGTTGCGGCTCATGAAGCGGCTGAGGGTTGGCGCAACGTTCCACGCCCCCGTGGAGAGGTAGATGATCGGCGCACCCGGGTTGGCGCTGGACAGGCGGTCGTAGAGCACGGCCATGCCGGCGACGGGAGTGCGAGCGTGCTCGTCGAGCACAAAAGTGTTCCAGGCCGCGAGGAAGGGGCGGGGGAGGGCCGTCACCATCACGGTGTCGTCGACGTCGGAAATGATGCCGAAAGCAGCATCCGGGTCCACAACAAAGATCCCGGCGGTCACCGGGTCCGTGTCTGCGGTACGCAAGATGATCGTGTTCCACCCGGGGGCGAGGTCCGCGTCCACAACTACGTCGACGATGCCCGAACGGTCGGGGTGCACGCGGTGCTCGATGCCGCCGATCGTGGCGATTACCTCGTCGTCGACAGGGATGCTGAAGAAACTCCGCCAGCCTCGGACCTTCTCCGCTCGTGTCGGTGCTGCGGCCCCACGCGAGAGCACAACTCTGCACAGGAGTCGCGCCCATCCCGGAGCGCCATAACCGGAGTAGGGAATGATCGTGGTGATCAGGCCACGCCGACGCCCGCGCCGCTCACGCCACGCGTTGATCGCGTCCTCGATGCGGGCTGCCCGGTGCAGAAGCGGCTGGGCCCCGCCGTCCTTCTTGCCGCGAGCCATAACTCCAGTCTTACAGAGTGTTGGCAACCCGTCTGTCTCAGACGGGTTGGATCATCTCCACCGAGTCACCGCGGATGGGTGAGGCTATGCGGTGGAACTGTAGGCTCTCCGCCACCGGGGTCGCGGCATCCACCATCGCCTCGACGAAGGCTCTGTCGCCCAATGTCGCAGGGTCCACCCACGTTTCCAGCTGATCACGGGGAATGGTGACGGGGGTGCGATCGTGAATCCACGCGACGTCGCCGACTGCTTCTCGCGTGAGGATCGTGGTCGTGAGGTGCCACCGCAGCGGATTGTCGGGCGCGAGGGTCGGATCGGCCCACCAGGAGTAGAGGCCAGCGAAAAGCAGAAGTCCTTCAGGCGGGTGAATGAAGTAGGGAACCTTCGTCGATCCTTCGGTGTGCGTCTCGTAATACCCGATGGCCGGGATGATCGCGCGTTGGCGTTTCACGGGCTCGCGAAACGATGCTTTCTCCGTCACCGTTTCGCTCCGCGCGTTGAAGAGCGGATTCCGGCTTCGGAGTTCTTTCGAGAAGCTCGGTGTGAGCCACCACTGCGCGAGCTCCGCTCGACGCACGGTCTCACTTGTGGGATCGCGGCGATCGGTGAGTGTCTCGAGCAAAATGGGCACGGGATCCGTTGGCCGGATGTTGTACGAAGGTTTCCAGTCGGCCCGCCAGTCCTCGGGGGAAAGGCCGGTGGACTCGACGAACTCCGTGATGAGTTCGTTCACCGTGTCATCCATGGCGAAACGCCCGCACATAGGCCCTCCCGAGGGATTCTCGACCGATATTCCGCGAGTCGTGCTCGACTACCCCGGTAGACAAAACGGTCGAGCGCTATCATAAAGGCCACTTCGAGCAAGGAGCGGATGTGGCCGCAGACATCATGGATCTGAGTGAGACGCGAGTTCCGCTCCGGAACGAGCCGGTTCAGGCGCGCAGTACGGCGCGGCTGGAGGGGCTCCTCGACGCCGCCGCAAGCATTGTCGATGAGATCGGTTTCGAACGTCTCACCACGGCGATGGTTGCCGAACGAGCGGGCGCGTCCATCGGCACCGTTTACCGGTACTTCCCCGATCGCATCGCGGTGCTTCAGGCGCTCGGAGCTCGCAACCTGGAGAGAGTGCTCACGCGCGTGGGCGACGAGGTGTTGCGCCCGGAGCACCCGACGTGGGTCGCGGCTCTCACTGCCGCGATGGACATTCTTGTGGCCGCGTTCCGCACGGAGCCCGGATTCCGTGGGCTCCGAGTGGGGGATGCCATCGACCTGGGTCCGTCGTCCCACGATCGGACCTTCAAGTCGATCCTCGCCGATCGGATGCTCGACGGGCTCGTCGAACGATTTGGTATCGAGGACTCCGCGGAACTCCGAGTGCGATTCGAGGCGGTCATCGAAGTGTCGGATGCCTTGGCCTCTCGTGCCTTCTTCAGCGATCCGGCCGGTGACGAGCGGTTCTTCCAGCTCGGCTATGAAGCTACGACGGTTCTTCTTGCGCCATATCTCGGTGACGTTGCGATTTAAGACGCCCATTCGCTAGCGGCAATCCGGAATGTCCGGGGCCTCGAATACGGTTGAGCCTGAACAACTGGCAGCAACCGTGCGCGGGGCACGAGGAATGAGCCGTAGTCGATGATTGAGTTTCGTTCGGTCTCGAAGGTGTTCGCGGACGGAACAGCGGCCGTCGCTGACTTCAGTCTGGTCATCCCCGCGCGCAAGACAACCGTTCTTGTCGGATCGTCCGGTAGTGGCAAAACGACACTCCTGCGCATGATCAATCGCATGGTGGACCCGAGCTCCGGAGTCATCGAGATCGACGGTGAGGATGTCCAGAAGCGCGACGCGGTCAAACTGCGCCGCAGTATCGGCTACGTCATGCAGAACTCTGGGCTGCTGCCGCATCTCAAAGTTATCGACAACATCGCAACCGTGCCCCTCCTGAACGGCGTCTCGCGCAAGCAAGCCCGCGCGCGAGCACTCGACTTGCTCGACACCGTCGGTCTGCAGCGAACTCTCGCCGACCGGTACCCGAGCCAGCTGTCCGGCGGCCAGCAGCAGCGTGTCGGTGTCGCCCGCGGACTCGCTGCTGACCCCAACATCCTCCTCATGGACGAGCCGTTCGGAGCGGTCGACCCCATTGTTCGTGCGGAGCTGCAGCAGGAGACAATCCGTTTGCAGCGCGACCTCGACAAGACGGTGGTGTTCGTCACGCACGACATCGACGAGGCGTTCCTCCTTGGTGACCAGGTCGTCATTCTCGAGCGCGGCGCCAGCATCGCTCAGGTCGGTAGCCCGACGGAGATCATCGAGAATCCCGCGAGCGAGTTCGTTGCCGACTTCGTGGGACTGGAGCACGGCAAGCGTGCGCTCAGCATCCGTCAGACGGCACACGGCCCGATCCTCGTGGATGGTGCTGGTAGGGCCGCTGGCGTGCTGGTCGACGGTGGCGCGCCGTGACCTGGCTGCCCAACAATTTCGGCCTGGTGTGGGAGCTCACGCTCGCCCACCTGTGGCTGGCGATTCCGCCGATCGTGCTCGGCTTCGTGATCTCGATTCCCCTGGGATGGCTCGCGTACCGCTTCAAGCTCACGCGGGGACTTCTCCTCACCGTCGCGGGGCTCCTGTACACGATCCCGTCTCTCGCGCTCTTCGTGATCCTTCCGCCGCTGCTCGGGATCAGCTTCCTCAGCTCGCTGAACCTCACCATTGCGTTGACGCTCTACGCCATCGCCCTTATGGCCAGGTCGATTGCCGATGCTCTCGCCTCGGTTGACCCCGCCGTCCGATCGTCCGCGACGGCGGTCGGTTACGGCTCGTGGCGAAGATTTTGGGGTGTCGAGTTTCCGCTTGCGGGGCCCGTCATCCTCGCGGGACTCCGCGTGACCGCGGTCAGCACGATCAGCCTCGTCCCCGTCGGCATACTCATTGGAGTCCAGAGTCTCGGTTATCTCTTCACGAACGGTTATCAGCGCGGCATCGTCGAGGAGATTCTTGTCGGCGTCGTGATGGTGGTGGCGCTTGCGCTGCTCGTCGACGGCCTGCTCATCCTGATTGGCCGGATGCTCATGCCCTGGGCACCCCGCAGAGCGCGTCGAACCCGGGCGCTGCAGGGGGTGGGTGCATGAACCTCTTCGCCGAGGCCATCGCCTGGATCTTCTCGCCTGACCGCCTTGCCGACAACGTGCCGCTACCGACTCTTATCGTGCAGCACGTGTACTTCACGTTCCTCTCGGTGCTCATCGCCGCGGTCATCGCCATCCCGCTCGGCTATCTCATCGGCCACACGGGCCGCGGCCGCGAATTCGCGGTCGGTCTTTCTGGGGCCGCCCGCGCGGTGCCGTCTTTCGGTCTGATTCTCCTGCTTGTCCTCGTGATCGGAGTGACCCAGAAGCCTCTCGCGGCCTCCGTCGCCTTTGTGCTCCTAGCCATTCCTTCGATCCTTGCCGGCGCGTATTCGGGTCTCGAGCAAATCGACCGCAGGGTCGTGGATGCGGCCCGCGCGATGGGCATGACGGAGTGGCAGATTTTGTGGAAGGTGGAGGTTCCTCTCGGTCTTCCCCTGCTCATCGGTGGGTTGCGAGCGGCAACTCTCCAAGTGGTCGCGACCGTGACGTTGGCCGCCTACATCGGGCTCGGTGGGCTGGGTTTGCCGATCATCTCCGGCCTTGCCTTGCGTCGTTTCGATCAGATGCTCGGAGCCGCACTCGTCATCGTTGTTCTTGCGCTCGCGCTCGACGGCCTCTTCGCCATTCTGCAGCACGCCGTTGTGCCGCGCGGGGTCGCGAGCGGTCGGTCATCGGATGTCCGTTCCGCGCCAACCCGGCGCGGTGCGGTGGTGGGAACCCCCATCGAAGAAGGAAAAGGATGAACATGTTCACAGCCAGGAACAAAGGCCGGCTCGCCATCGGTGCAGCCGTGGTCGGGGTGGCATTGGCCCTGTCAGGGTGTGCGTCAGGAGATCCGTTGGACCCGGGTACGGACTCGGGTTCCTCCGACGCAATCGTTGTCGGCTCTCAGGCGTATTACTCCAACGAGATCATCGCGGAGATCTACGCCCAGGCTCTCGAGGGTGCAGGTTTCACCGTCGAGCGTCAGTTCCAGATCGGTCAGCGCGACGCCTACCTCCCGTCGCTCGAGTCGGGTGAGATCGATCTCTTCCCCGAGTACAGCGGCAATCTGCTCCAGTTCTATTCGCCCGACACCACTGCGACGACCTCCGACGAGGTGTACGCCGAGCTGCAGGATGCCCTCCCTGAGGGACTCACGGTGCTCGATCAGTCGTCGGCGACGGACCAGGACTCCTACAACGTCACCGCCGCGTTCGCCGAGGAGAACAACCTCGCCTCGCTCGCCGACCTCGCCAAGGTGAGTGTTCCGCTCACCCTCGGTGGCCCCGCGGAACTCGAGGAGCGGCCGTACGGCCCGAGTGGTCTCCTCGAGAAGTACAACGTCACGGTGGCCTTCCAGGCGACCGGCGACACGACCGTCGCCGATCTCGTCGCGGGTACGGTCAACATCGCGAACGTCTACAGTGCTGACCCGCGCATCGAGACCGAGGACCTTGTGACGCTCGCCGACCCCGATGGCCTCTTCTTGGCCTCGAACGTCGTGCCGCTCGTGAACGCGGATGTCGCCGATGAGATCGCGGATGTCATCAACGCCGTCAGCGCAGCACTCACGCCGGAGGGTCTCGTCGCCCTCAACGTGCAGTCGACCGTCGACGAGCTGTCGAGTGCGGAGATCGCCTCGCAGTGGCTCGCGGAGAACAACCTCGACTGAGTTGTCACCTCATCGCCCGTCGCATCCACCGGGTGCGGCGGGCGATGCCGTTAACGCGCGACCTCTCAGGCGGAGTCGCGTTCTGCCGCTCGCCCGAGTACCCGCTTCACGATGAGAACCACCACCAGAAACGCCGCGATGATCCCGACGAAGATGTAGCCGGCGTAGTGCAGGTTGCCGAGCATCTCACGAAAGCTTCCGGCTGCGAACGTTCCGACGGAGACGTACGCGAACGTCCAGATCGTGGTGGCGGGAATCGTCCACGCGAGGAATGTGCGGTACGACATGGAACTCATGCCGACGGTGAGTGGCACGACGGAGTGCAGGACGGGCAGGAATCGCGAGATAAACACGGCGATACCCCCGCGCCGCGCGACATAACGCTCAGCGCGCAGCCAGTTGGCCTCGCCGATTCGGCGTCCGAGGCGCGAAGCCCGGATGCGCGGGCCGAAGAACCGCCCCAGTGCGAAGCCGATGCTCTCACCGACGAGAGCCCCCACGATCACGGCGAGGACGAGCGCGCCGTACTCGAGCGGGCCGTCCACCGCTGTTGAGGCCACCAACACGATGGTGTCGCCCGGCACGATGAGCCCAATGAGGATCGAGGTTTCGAGCATGATGCCGACACCCGCGATGATGGTGCGCAGAACGGGGTCCACAGATTGGACGAGGTCGAGGATCCAGAGCAGGGCCGCGTTCAGCCACCCCGAGAATCCGTCGATCGGTGTGGAGGCGAGGGCACCGATGAAATCCACTCCGCCAGCCTAGAGCTCGCTCCTGAGAGCGACCATACGGGTGCGCCATGAGGCGAGTCGGCCGGGCAACTCGGCGAGCTCTGGGCCACCGACCCACGACGTCGCGATGCGGATGCCGTGAAGCGCCGAGAGCGCCCACAGTTCGGTCCCGTCCAGTTCCGACGGGGTGACGGCCTCTTCGTGGGTGTCCATCCCGATTGCCGCAGCGAGGGTGAGGACGGTTCTCGCGGTGACACTCGCGACCCGATCGAACTCTGCCGGGGGACCGCACAGGATGTCTCCCCGCCACCACAGGAGGGCGCTGTAGGCGCCCTCGACGACGTAGCCGTCTGGCGTGAGTATGACCGCCTCATCGGCCCCGAAGGACTGCACCGAGGTGCGAACGCGGGAGAGCGCCTCGAGATCCGGTCCCTTCACACGCGGCGTTGTCCGTGGGTCGGTGCCGGTCCAGGTGGCGAGTACGGCGCTGCGCTTGCGCTCCGGCGCGCTGCGCAAACGAAAGACGAGTCGGTAACCGCCGCTCCGCGCGTGCAGTTCGACTCGGGGGAACCAGTCGCCCTCGCGCGGGATGGTCGCGATGGCGGCGTTCCAGAAGGCGTCGATGTCGTGTTGCTGCGTGGCATCCGCTGGAATGCTGTCGAAGAATCGCGAGCGGTGCAGGTCGAGCCCGAGCGCGCGGCCCTCACTCACGAGCCAGGAGTCGGCGACGATCGTGCGGGTCTCGGTCATGTCGCAGTACTCGAGGGCTTCCAGCTCCGAGCCCCGCCACCGGTAGATCGACTCCACACTCATAGGCTTAGGGTATGCGCCTGCGCCTGACGACGGCCGACCTGGGGCGGTGGGTTGACCCGGAGACCGCGTGGATGGCATGGTGCGCGTCGCATCCGTCGGCGTTCTGGCTCGACAGTGGCGCCTCGGCGACAACGGGTATGAGTTACCTCGGTATCGCCGCCGAGACCCGCACCAGTTTCGACGGCCCCGTGCTCGATTGGTTGCGTGAGCAGTCCACGGAGGTCGATGTTGCGTCCGTGGCGGGAGGCTTCCGTCTCGGATGGGTCGGCTGGTTCGGCTACGAATTGCGCTCCGAGACCATGGGAACACCCCGAACTCGGCAGTCGCGGTACCCGGATGCCGCGTGGCTCCGCATCGAGCAGTGTTTGGCGTTCGACCACACGACGCACACGGTGTACGCCTACTCCGTGGGTGATGCCGAGGGTTTCCGCGATGAGGTTCTCGCCGCGCTCGACGCGACCCCGCCGCTGCTTCCGCCGGACTCTCCCGCGCCTGCGAGCGACGCGACCTGGGCTTACTCCGACGAGGAGTATCTCGCGATGATCCGCGAGTGCCAGGCGGCGATCCGCGAGGGGGACGCCTACCAGTTGTGTCTCACGACGGAGGCTCGTGTCGACGTCTCCCCGGACCCGTTCGAGACCTACCGCAGGCTCCGCGCGTCGAGCCCGACTCACCACGGTGCTCTGCTGGTAGCCGACGGGGTCGCGTTGCTCAGTGCATCACCGGAAACGTTCTTGACGGTGTCGCCCTCCGGTGTGGTGACGACGAGTCCGATCAAGGGCACACGCCCGCGTGGTGCCGACGATGCCGCAGATCACGAGTTGCGTGTCGAGTTGGAAGCGAGCGCTAAGGAGCGCGCGGAGAACCTCATGATCGTCGACCTCATGCGCAACGATCTGACCCGCGTGTGCCGCGTCGGATCCGTGGACGTGACGAGTCTGTTGACTGTCGAGTCGTACGCCCACGTGCACCAACTCGTGAGCACGGTGCGGGGGGAGTTGCTCGAGGGACTCACCGCGATCGACGCCGTTGAGGCGTGTTTTCCCGCCGGTTCGATGACGGGTGCGCCGAAGCGTTCGGCGACCCTGATCCTCGATCGACTGGAGCGACGAGCGCGCGGCATCTACTCGGGCGCGTTCGGCTATCTCGGCTTCGATGGGGCGCTCGACCTCGCCATGGTCATCCGCTCGATCGTCATCGATGCCGCCGGTTCCACCGTGGGAACAGGTGGGGGCATTACGGCGTTATCCATTCCAGAAGAGGAGCTCGACGAGGCGCGACTGAAGGCCGCAGCGCTCCTGGCGGTGCTCGGAGCGCGAGCCTGACGTCGAACCTTCGATAACCTTGACTGGCTCTCCCGGTCATCTCCGGCACACGAAGTGGATTTTCCTTGACGCAGCACGACGACGCCCCCGAGTACGACTTCGCAGCGATTCAGGCGAAGTGGCAGCCCATTTGGGATGACCTGCGACCCTTCGCGACGGACAATCCCGCCGACACACGGCCGCGCAAGTACGTGCTCGACATGTTCCCGTACCCCTCCGGCGATCTCCACATGGGTCATGCCGAGGCGTACGCGCTCGGCGACGTTATCGCCCGCTACTGGCGGCAGCAGGGCTTCAACGTCATGCACCCGATCGGGTGGGACTCTTTCGGTCTGCCAGCCGAGAACGCCGCCATCAAGCGCGGAATTGACCCGCGCGAGTGGACCTACGCCAACATCGAGCAGCAGAAGTCGAGCATGAAGCGTTACGCGGCATCGTTCGACTGGGATCGGATGCTCGCCACGAGCGACCCCGAGTACTACAAGTGGAACCAGTGGCTGTTCCTCAAGCTCTACGAGAAGGGCCTCGCGTACCGCAAGGCCAGCTGGGTGAACTGGTGCCCCCACGACCAGACAGTGCTCGCCAACGAGCAGGTCGTCAATGGCCGCTGCGAGCGCTGCGACCACATCGTGGAGAAGAAGCAGCTCACGCAGTGGTACTTCAAGATCACCGACTACGCTGACCGCCTGCTCGACGACCTCAACCAGCTCGAGGGATCGTGGCCCGCAAAGGTCATCACGATGCAGCGCAACTGGATCGGTCGTTCGGTCGGCGCCGACGTCGACTTCGAGATCGAGGGTCTCGACCGCAAGGTGACCGTCTTCACCACGCGACCCGACACACTCTTCGGCGCGACGTTCATGGTGGTCGCACCCGACTCCGACCTCGCGGCGGAGCTGGCGGCAGGTTCCACCGCCGAAGTGCGTCAGTCGTTTGCGGACTACCTCACCCAGGTGCAGAAGAGCACCGAGGTGGAGCGTCAGGACGCCACACGCGAGAAGACGGGCATCCCGCTCGATCGTTTTGCCATCAACCCCATCAACGGAGAGCGCATCCCGATCTGGGCGGCAGACTACGTGCTGGCCGACTACGGTCACGGTGCCGTCATGGCCGTGCCTGCTCACGACCAGCGCGACCTGGACTTCGCCCTGAAGTTCGGTCTGCCCGTGAAGGTCGTTGTCGACACGCTAGCTCCCGTGACGGGTGCGATTCCCGTCATCACCGAGGAGATGCTCGCGGAGGAGCCGCCCACGATCGATCCCGCCGTCACCGGTGAGGCGCTCTCGGGTGAAGGCCGCATGATGAACTCTGGCCCGCTCGACGGGCTCAGCAAGCAGAACGCGATCAAGCGTGTCATCGAGCTGCTCGAGGCCGCCGGCACAGGGCGCGCGGCGAAGACCTACCGCCTGCGCGACTGGCTCATCAGCCGTCAGCGCTACTGGGGAACTCCGATTCCGATCATCCACGGTGCCGATGGCGAGCTCATCCCCGTGCCGGAGGAGCAGCTGCCCATCACGCTGCCGCCCACCGAGGGTCTCGACCTGCAGCCGAAGGGCCAGTCGCCGCTCGGTGCGGCCCACGACTGGGTGACCGTGCCCGACCCGCGCGACGGCAGCCCGGCGCGCCGCGACCCCGACACGATGGACACGTTTGTGGACTCGTCGTGGTACTTCCTGCGCTTCCTCGACCCGAACGACGACACGAAGGCGTTCGACCCCAAAGAAGCCGAGAAGTGGGCGCCGGTCGACCAGTACGTCGGTGGTGTGACGCACGCGATTCTGCACCTGCTCTACGCGCGATTCATCACCAAGGTGCTCTTCGACCTCGGCTACGTGAGCTTCACGGAGCCTTTCAGCGCGCTGCTCAACCAGGGTCTCGTGCTCATGGACGGCTCGGCGATGTCGAAGAGCCGCGGCAACCTCGTGCGTCTCTCCGACCAGCTCGACGAGCACGGTGTCGACGCCGTTCGCCTGACGATGGCGTTCGCCGGCCCCCCGGAGGACGACATCGACTGGGCGGATGTTTCGCCCGCTGCCGCGTCGAAGTTCCTCGCTCGCGCCTGGCGCCTGTCGGGGGATGTGACGAGTGACCCCGGTGTGGTCTGGAAGACGGGTGATGTCGCGCTGCGACGCCAGGTACACCGCTTCCTGCACGATGGCCCCGGTCTCGTCGAGTCGTTCAAGTTCAACGTGCTCGTCGCGCGCCTCATGGAGCTCGTCAACGCGACACGTAAGGCGATCGACAGCGGCCCCGGTGGGGGAGACGCTGCCGTGCGTGAGGCCACCGAGGCGATCGCCGTCGGCCTGAGCCTCTTCGCGCCGTACGTCGCTGAGGAGATGTGGGAGCGTCTCGGCCACGAGCCGACCGTTGCCCTCGCCGGCTGGCGTAAGGCCGACCCGACGCTCCTCATCGAGGAGTCGATCATGGCGATCCTGCAGGTCGACGGCAAGGTGCGCGACAAGGTCGAGGTGAGCCCGCGTGTCACACGCGAGGAGCTGGAGGCTCTCGCGGCGGCATCGCCGAACGTGCAGCGGGCCATCGGTGGCCGCGAGATCGCGAACGTCATCGTGCGGCCCCCACGCCTCGTCAACATCGCGACGAAGGGCTAGCGACTTCACGGATGCTCGGGCTCGGGCATCCGTGAACCTCGGGCCTTTCTAGCCTCGAGGGATGGATGCCCCTCCTGTCGAACCGCGCACGCGGTTTCGGGTGGGGGTGGGTGCGGTGGTTGTGCTCGTGCTCGTGGGCCTCGGCTGTGCAATCCTTTTGTCCACGCTTCTCCCGCGTTCGTCGACGTCGTCGACCATCGCACCGGCGCCTACAGGGCAGTACGACGAGACGACAGGTGTCGCAATCCTCGTACACGTGCTCGGTGCTGTGAGCACACCGGGTCTGTACGAGCTACGCGAGGGCGACCGGGTTGTCGATGCCGTCACCCTTGCCGGTGGCTTCACGGCGGATGCCGATCAGGGTGGAGTCAATCTGGCGCGCCCCGTGAGTGACGGCGAGCAGCTTGTTGTTCCTCGTGTCGGTGAGGTTGCCGCCGATGCCCCTGCCGGGGACGGCAAGGTCAACCTCAACACGGCTGATGCGGCCGCGCTAGACACGCTTCCGCGAGTGGGCCCCGCGATGGCGGAGCGCATCATCGCGTGGCGCGACGCGAACGGCGGGTTTCGTGCGATCGAGGATCTTTTGAACGTGTCGGGCATCGGCGACGCCACGTTCGCCGGGATGAAGGATCTGGTCTCCGTGTGAAGCCCATCGACCTGCGGCTTGCGATCCCGGCGGCGGTGGGCTGGGCGTGCGCCATCGTGCTCGTCGGATTGCCCGAGCTCGCGTGGATTTCAGCACCCGCGCTGTGGGCACTAGCCGGTCTCCTCGTCGCTGCCTCTTTCCGATGGCGGGTGATCGCTGTGGTGGCTCTCGCTGTTCTCGCGGCAGCCGTGTGCAGCACCGCCATCGCGGTGCAGCACCCGGAGAGGCAACCAAGCGAGCTGGTGAAGGCCGCCGGGGAGAGCCTTCATATCGACCTTCGGGTGGAGGCGACGGAGGTTGTTGTGCCCAGCGCACGAGCGTGGGAGGGACGCCTCATCGAGGCCGATGCACTCGCGTACTCGGTGCCCGTCATCGTCTTCGGCGCGACACCCTCGGAGCGGACCGATATCGGCACCGTCGTCTCCCTCGGCGGAACTCTCGAACTCGCCGAGCCCGGCGACGATCGTGCGTTTGTCGTTTTTCCGGTCGGACCGGCGGTGATCGAAACACAGCCGAGCGCAGCTATCGCGTGGGCGAATGGCCTGCGGGATCGCTTTCTCGCGGTAGCGGTCAGTCTGCCGGGCCCCGGTGGCGAGCTCCTCCCCGGGCTCGCCATCGGCGATACGACCGCCGTGAGCACAACGCTCGACGACTCCATGGTCACTAGCTCTCTCAGTCATCTCACCGCCGTTTCCGGGGCCAACTGCGCCGTCGTGATTGGTCTCATCATGCTCGTCGGCGGTGCGCTCGGCCTCCCGCGCGCGGCACGGATCGGGTTGTCGCTCGCTGCCCTCGTGGGGTTCGTGATACTCGTCACGCCGCAACCGAGTGTTCTTCGCGCCGCCACGATGGCAGCGATCGTGCTCGTGCTTCTCGGAGTTGGCAGGCCCGTTCGCGGGCTGCCCATTCTCTCCCTCGCCGTGATTGTTCTCCTCGCCGTCGACCCTTGGCTTGCTCGCTCCTACGGGTTCGCTCTGTCCGCGCTCGCAACGGCTGGGCTTCTGCTGCTGGCAGGCCCGCTCGCCGAGCGTCTGAGTCGATGGATGCCACGGCCGCTGGCCCTCGTCATTGCCGTGCCGACCGCCGCCCAGTTCGCCTGCCAACCGGTCATCGTGCTGCTGGACCCGTCGCTCCCGCTCTACGGTGTTGTCGCCAACATCCTCGCGGCGCCCGCGGCCCCGGTCGCGACGATCGTCGGAATGGTTGCGTGCCTCGTGCTCCCGGTGCTGCCTTCACTCGGTGGGGCGCTCTGTTGGATTGCGTGGCTGCCGAGCTCCTGGATTGCCGCGGTCGCGGACTTTTTCGCTCGGCTGCCGGGCTCCCGGCTGCCGTGGCTCGAGGGCCTCCCTGGTGTCATCCTGTTGGGGCTTGTGAGTGCTCTCGCTGTGGCGGCCCTCCTTGGGGGTGCCCCGACCCGTCGGCGAGCGATCGCAGTGCTCGCGGCGTCAGCTCTCCTGTACACCGCCACGGTCGGCATCCAGCGGGCCGTGAGTGTGCTCGGTAGGCCGGCCGACTGGCAGATCGCGGCGTGCGATATCGGGCAGGGGGATGCCGTGGTGTTCCGCAGCGGCAGCGAGATCGCGCTCGTCGACACCGGCCCGGAGCCCGACAGGCTCGAGCGGTGTCTCGACGACCTCGGTGTTAGCAGGATCGACCTCCTCGTCCTCACACACTTCGACCATGACCACGTCGGTGGGGCGACTGCGGTTCTCGGTCGTGTCGACAGGGTCATCGTGGGACCGACGGGAGAACCGAAGGATGCCACGCTTCTGGACGCACTGCGCGAGGCGGGTGCGCGGGTCGAGGAGGTTCGTCGTGGCTCGTCCGGACTTCTCGGCGCGTGGCGCTGGAGTGTCATGTGGCCGGCGGGCGCGAGCGCCCAACCCGGCAATGCCGCAAGCGTTGTCACCCAGTGGGAGCCTGTCGAGCCGTGCCGCCCCCGATGCCTGAGTGCCATCATGCTCGGCGACCTCGGGGAGCAGGAGCAAACTCGATTGCTCGCGCTCGGGTCGCTCGCGCACCCCGACGTGGTCGGGGTCGCCCACCACGGGTCCGCCGACCAGGCTCCGCAGTTGTATCTGCGGTTGCGCGCCACGGTCGGGGTCATCGGGGTTGGCGCCGACAACGGGTACGGGCATCCCACCGAGGAGGCATTGGCTGCACTGGCAGACGCCGGGACAGCCGTGGAACGCACCGACCGCTCCGGGATGGTCATGGTGGCCACCGCCGAAGTACCCGGCCAACTCACCGTGTGGAGGCAACACTCCGGCGGCGACGGCGGCGACGGTGGAGGCGGCTAGGCTCGACGTCGTGGCAGCATCCAAGTCCTCGATTCCGGTGCTCCAGTGGCACCAGGTGCGGCCAGCGCCCGTTGTGCTCGTCACGGGGCCGGAGACCTTTCTCGCCGACCGTGCATCCCGCGCACTGCGCGACCTGCTGAAGACCGAGGACCCGAGCGTCGAGGTCAGCGACATCGCGGCCGACCAATACCAACCGGGCGAGCTCATGACACTCGCGAGTCCGTCGCTCTTCGCAGAACCCCGACTCATCCGCGTCGCCAACGTCGAGAAGAGCACCGATGCCTTTCTCGCCGAGACGATCGCCTACCTCGAGCAGCCAGCGGATGACACGTACTTGCTGCTGCGCCACGGTGGCGGGGTGCGCGGCAAAAAGCTCCTCGACGCGATCCGCGGGGGAGCGGGGGGCGGCATCGAAATCGCGTGCGCGGAGCTCAAGAAGGACACCGACCGCCACGACTTTGTGTCGGCCGAGTTCGCCGCGGCCGGGCGTCGCATCACGGCAACGGGCATCCGGGCCCTCGTCACCGCCTTCCAAGACGACCTGGCCGAACTCGCCGCGGCCTGCCAGCAGCTTCTCGCGGACTCGAGCGACGAGATCACCGAGGTCACCGTCGACAAGTACTACTCGGGCCGTGTCGAGACCAATGCCTTCAGAGTTGCCGACACGGCTATCGCCGGGCGTGAAGGCGAGGCGCTCGTGCTCCTGCGGCACGCGATCTCGACAGGTGCCGACCCCGTGCCGATCGTCGCTGCCTTCGCATCCAAGGTGCGCACCATGGCCAAGGTGTCGGGGGCGCGGGGTGGCGGGGGAGAACTCGCGAGGAAGCTCGGTATGGCGCCATGGCAGGTCGATCGCGCCCGCCGCGACCTTCAGGGTTGGACCGATGAGGGCCTCGCCAACACGATCACCGTGATCGCTGACACCGACGAGCAGATCAAAGGACTCGGTCGCGACCCCGTGTACGCCCTGGAACGCATGATCGCCGTCATCGCGCGCCGCGGAGATCGATAACCTCCGCACCACGCCATGACGGCGATCGGATGCTGTGGTGCCGCAGCGGAACGCTGAGCGGCGGGTCGCTACCTAGAGAGCGGCGACCTGGCTCGCGATGGACGACTTGCGGTTCGCGGCCTGGTTCTTGTGGATGACGCCCTTGCTGGCCGCCTTGTCGAGCTTCTTCGCGGCGAGCGCGAGGCTCGTCGCCGCTGCGTCCTTGTCGCCTGCGGCGATGGCCTCGCGGGTGGCGCGAACGGCGCTCTTGACCTCGCTCTTGACGGCCTTGTTGCGGTCCTGAGCCTTCTTGTTGGTCAGGTTGCGCTTGATCTGCGACTTGATGTTTGCCACGGAGTTACCTTACGTATCTGTTACGGGAATGAATATCGCGAGCTTCGACCTGCGAAACTGCGCGGAAGCCAAGGGTCAACGTTACCACTAGGCGGGCAGCGAGTCGAGCACATCGAGCAGGATGCGATCGAAGTCGTCGGGACGCGTGAGGCTCACCATGTGGGTCGCACCGCGCACGTGCAGTAGCCGTGCATCCGGTGCTGCGGCCGCGTACCGGCGCTCTTCGAGTCTGAAGTGGTCGAGTGTTCCATTCACGAGCCACACGGGCACCCGGATGCGGCGCAGTGAGGTCACCGGATCGAGTGCTGCCACCTCGCGCAGCGCGTCATCCATCACCTCCAGGGCGACGCCACCCCGGATGACGTCGTCCGCGAGCTCGGGGTCGCGCACCGCCGCGCGTACCGCCCAGTTGTTGAGGCCAAGACCGCGATCGGGGAAGGCATGGATCACACGAGCGGCGGCCCGCCACGCCCCGAGCACCGCGCGATACGGTCGCGTGCCGCAGCTCGCGGCGAGAAGCCCTTTCGCGCGCGAGGATTCGGCGCCACCGAGGTAATGGATCGACGTGTAGCCACCCAGCGAGAACCCGCACAGGAGCGGCGGATGCTCGGCTCGCGCCACCGCGTCGGCGACGGTCTGCACGGCACCGTCGAGGGTGAAGCGCTCCCGCATCCGGCTCCCGTGCCCAGGAAGGTCGACCGCGATCGCCTCGTGCCCGAGGCTCTCGAGCAGTTCGACCTGTCGCCGCCACATGGTCGCGGAGGTGCGAAGTCCGTGCACCAGAACAACCGACTGCGGCATGAGCCGATAGTAGGTGAGGGATATGGGGGTAGTCCCCGGGAAAGTCGGGGGTTACCCCGATGGTGCCGCCCCGCACGCTCTCCTAACGTGGATGACATGACTACAACTACTGCACCCGAAACTGTCGCCGCCGGCGCTGAGACGATCCCCGCTCCGACCACGACCGATACACCGGTCCTCAGCATCCTCGCGCTCGTCTCGGCACTGACCGGAATTATCTTCGGCCTCGTTGTGCCCCTCTCGATCGTCGCGGTTGTGCTCGGCATCCTGGGTCTCCAGCGCGAACCGCGCGGCCGCACCATGTCGATCTGGAGCATCGTGCTCGGTGCAGTCCCGTTCGCGTTCGGGATTCTCGCCGCGGTCGTCGGTCTCGCGTTTGTTGTGCCGTTCGGTCTGTTCTGGGCCTTCGGCGGGTTCTAACCCCGCAAATCTGAGCAACACGCCCGGCGTATTAGCGTTGCGTGCATGCCCTCCCTCGCGCAGCACATCCTCGCCGTTCCCGGCAGTGGGATCCGCCGCATCTACGAGATCGCATTGCGTCTGGACGACATCGTCATGCTCGCGGTCGGCGAGCCCGATGTGCCCGTCGCCCCCCACATCGCTGCAGCAGCGAAGGCAGCGTGGGATGCGGATGAAACGAACTACACCGCCAACGGGGGCATCCCACAGCTGCGCGAGGCCCTTGTCGACAAGCTCGCGCGGGAAAACGACATCCACGTGGAGACCGAGCAGGTGTGGGTCACCGCAGGAGCGACCCAGGGGCTGCACCAGGCCATGGCCCTCACGCTCGCGCCCGGCGACGAGGTTCTCGTCCCGGACCCCGGCTACACGACCTTCACCATGAACGCGCGCATGCTGGCCGCGGTGCCCGTGCCGTACCCGCTGCGGGTTGAGAACGGGTTCCTGCCGGACCTCGCAGAGCTCGACAGGCTCGTGACCGACCGTACGCGCGCGATCATCGTGAATTCGCCGTCCAACCCTTTGGGCACCGTGTTCCCTCGGGAGCTGCTCGTCGAGATCCTCGCGTTCGCGCGTCGACACGACCTGTGGGTCATCAGCGACGAGGTCTACGAGCACTTCGTCTTCTCGGGCATGCACGTGAGCATCGCCAGTCTCGACACCGATGATCGGGTGTTCAGCGTGTTCTCGTTCTCCAAGTCGTACGCGATGACGGGCATCCGGGTCGGATACCTCGTCACACCGCCGGGTCTCGCCGAGACGATGCGCACCGTGCAGGAGGCGTCGATCAGCTGTGTCACGAGCCCAGGGCAGCATGCCGCGGTCGCCGCGGTGACGGGGGAACAGCGTTACGTGGTCGATGCGCGCGAGCACTATCGCGCCAACCTCGCAGCGGCGACCGAGGCGCTGGATGCCCGGGGCATCCGCTATCTGGAGCCGGGTGGCACCTTCTACCTCTGGGTCGACGTGTCCCACGCGGCTCACGGCGACGTCGCCGAATGGGCCGAGGGCTTCCTGCTTGCCGAGCGGGTTGCGGTCGCCCCGGGGAGCGCGTTCGGGCGCTCCGGTGAGGGCTGGATCCGGTTGTGCCTCGCAGCCACCCGAGATGACGTGCTTGCGGGCATCCGGCGGCTCCCCGCGGGCCCCGCGTTGCCCACCGTGAAGTAGAGCCGCTGCCATCTCGTAAACTTGGTGCAGGCCACCGAAGGCCGACACGAGAGGTACGCGGTGAGTCCGAAAGCAATCAAGGCGTTGGCGCCTGCGTCGACCGATCCCGCGAGCATCCGCAACTTCTGCATCATCGCGCACATCGACCACGGCAAGTCGACCCTGGCCGACCGTATGCTCCAGATCACGGGGGTTGTCGCTGAGCGTGACATGCGCGCCCAGTACCTCGACCGCATGGATATCGAGCGTGAGCGCGGTATCACCATCAAGAGCCAGGCGGTGCGTATGCCCTGGAGCCTCGACGGTGGCACGTTCGCCCTCAATATGATCGACACCCCCGGTCACGTCGACTTCACGTACGAGGTCTCCCGCTCGCTCGCCGCGTGCGAGGGCGCGATTCTCCTCGTCGACGCCGCGCAGGGCATCGAGGCGCAGACCCTCGCGAACCTGTACCTGGCGCTGGAGAACGATCTGACGATCATCCCCGTGCTCAACAAGATCGACCTGCCGGCCGCCGACCCGGACAAGTATTCGCGCGAGATCGCGCAACTCATCGGCGGCGACCCCGACGACGTGTTGCGGGTCTCCGGCAAGACGGGCATGGGTGTCGAGGAGCTCCTCGACCGGGTCGTCGAACGTATTCCCGCCCCGGTCGGCGTGGCGGATGCGCCCGCCCGGGCGATGATCTTCGACTCGGTCTACGACTCCTACCGCGGCGTCGTCACGTACGTGCGTATGGTCGACGGCAAGCTGAACCCGCGCGAACGCATCCAGATGATGTCGACCAAAGCCACCCACGAAATCCTTGAGATCGGTGTCTCATCACCCGAGCCCACGCCGAGCAAGGGCCTCGGCGTCGGCGAGGTCGGGTACCTCATCACGGGCGTGAAGGACGTGCGCCAATCGAAGGTCGGTGACACCGTCACGACCCAGTCGAAGCCGGCGACCGATCCGCTGCCGGGATACACGGATCCGCTGCCCATGGTGTTCTCGGGCATTTATCCGATCGATGGGAGCGACTATCCCGATCTGCGTGATGCCCTCGACAAGCTGAAATTGTCGGATGCTGCGCTCAACTACGAGCCCGAAACATCCGTCGCTCTCGGCTTCGGCTTCCGCTGCGGGTTTCTCGGTCTGCTCCACCTCGAGATCATCACGGAACGTCTGCGGCGCGAGTTCAATCTCGATCTCATCACGACGGCACCGAGTGTTCCGTACGACGTGACGACGGAGGACAAAAAGACAGTGCGCGTGACGAACCCGTCGGAGTACCCGACGGGCGCGAAGATCGCCGAGGTACTCGAGCCGATTGTGAACGCCTCGATCCTCGCGCCCAAGGATTACGTCGGCGCGATCATGGAGCTATGCCAGTCGCGCCGCGGCACCATGAAGTCGATGGACTACCTCGGTGAGGACCGCGTCGAACTCAAGTACACCCTCCCGCTCGGTGAGATCGTGTTCGACTTCTTCGATCAGCTGAAGTCGAAGACCCAGGGATACGCCTCCCTCGACTACGAGCCCGCAGGCGAGGCACCCGGCGACCTCGTGAAAGTCGACATCCTGCTCCAGGGCGAGACGGTCGACGCCTTCAGCGCGATCGTGCACAAGGACAAGGCCTACGCCTACGGCACGATGATGGCCGAGCGCCTGCGCAAGCTCATCCCGCGCCAGCAATTCGAGGTGCCCATCCAGGCGGCCATCGGTTCGCGCATCATCGCGCGTGAGAACATCCGCGCGATGCGCAAGGACGTTCTCGCGAAGTGCTATGGCGGTGACATCACCCGCAAGCGCAAGCTCCTTGAAAAGCAGAAAGAGGGCAAGAAGCGCATGAAGATGGTCGGTCGCGTCGAAGTGCCTCAGGAAGCCTTCATCGCTGCGCTGTCGGGTGACGTCGAGGAAAAGAAGAAGTAGCGGCGATGCCGAGTGACGAGCCGAGCCTTGTGCTGCAGCCGCTCCTCGTCAGCCGAATCGCGGGCCTGGTCTTTTTCCCACTCGCGCTTTTGCCACTCTGGATCGTTTTCGTCTGGAATGTTCCGCCAAGCCCCGAGTTGGTTTTATCCCTCGCTGTGGCACTCTTCTTCGGGGTGCTCGGGGTGCGAAACTGGCGGTGCGCCGTCATCCTGCGCGACCGTTCGATCCGAATTCGCGGCATCGCCTGGAGCAGGACTATTGACCGCTCTGCAGTCGTGGGTCCCACAGAGTTTTCCTGGCTGGCCTGGCGTTCGCCTAGCGGCAAGAATCGCGTCAGTCCATTGGTCGCGCTGTGGGTTCCCGCGCAGGCTTTTGCACCATTTCATGACCACGCGCATCGGTGCCTCGACATCGTACGCGCGTGGTGCAACGGTTCCTCTGTCACAAAACTTCGTCGTACCGCTGACCGTTGAACGGGAATGCCGATGACGCCGGCCAGTTGGTGATGCGAGAAACAACGCCGCAGGTCCTGGGCCAGATCCCGTGGCTGCGTCCCGCCGCGTTCATTCCGGGCGGAGCTCTTGTCGCCGCAGGCGTCGCCCTGGCGTTCAAGGTCCCATTCGCGTGGGAAAGCGTCATGGTCTCGGGGTTCTTCGCCGCCGTGGGGACCGTTCTCTCGCTGCGATTCTGGCGCATGTGCGTCATCCTTCACGAGGATCGAATCGTCATCCGGGGCTTTCTGTGGAGCCGCACGGTGCCGCGAGATCGTGTCACGGGGCTTTCTCCGTCGCGTTGGCTTATCTCCCGGACGAGGAACGGGCGGCCGTGGGTGACCCCGATCACCGTCTTCTGGAACTTCGGTCCCGCCCCGCTATGGTTTGAGTCGCACAACGGGGCAGCGATGATCAGGATCCGTCACTGGATCGAGCGTCGCCCGGCCAGGCCGCCGCAGCACAGGGGAGACGGACTGCCCGACTAGCGCGCTAGTTTGCGCATCGGGCGCTCGACCGGAGGTGCCGCGGCCTGCGCAAAGTACGGCGCGAGGTGGCGCTAAGCTCCGCACGAGCCGAATCGCTCTGGTGGGGCGAAGCTCTGCCGAAAACAGGGGAGTATGAGGGAATGTACTTCTACTACGACGTCACGGGCCCCGGTTGGGCGCGCGCGACCGTCGCAGACGACGCGTCGCACGTCGAGCTAACCGCTTCATACCTAGGTGACGCCTTGGGTGGCCTTCTTGCGGCTGTTGGGCAGTTGTTGGAGGGAGCACAGGAGGCTCGTTGCTCATGGTTCGAGGAGCCGGGCGAGTCCCGCTGGATCTTTGAGCAGAGCGAGGTGGGAACTCGCGTGCGGATTCTCGCGTTCCCCGACGATGTTCAGCAGGCTGAAGACGGCTCCATCGCGGTCGGCGACGATGGGCATGCGATGCCCATGCCCGATAGCGTTGGCAAATGCATCTTCGAGACGGATCAGCGCACGAAGGTTCTCGCGTCGGCGATTATTGACGGCGCCCAGGACGTGCTCGAACGCTACGGCCTCAAGGAATATCAGAAACGCTGGATCGAGAACCCATTTCCCGAGGCCCATCTTGCGTTAGCGAAGGGACTTCTCTAACTGAAGTCGCTCCGATAATGGGGCCAGCTCTCGTGCTCGCGCTGTCAGGCCTTCTCCGGACCTCGCCACTGCGCGGCTACAGCTGGTGCAGTAGTTTGCGTATGGTGTGGTGGTTTACGCGTCGCGCGATGGATGCGGGCTACCGCGGGTTGCGCAAACTACCGCGCGACGTGCACCGCGCCGCGGTTACGCGTCGCGCCAGCTGTAGCGCGGCTCGTAGCCGAGCACACGTCGCGCCTTCGCGATCGAGAGGAGCGTGTCGTGCTCGCCGAGGTCGCCGCGCACCTCGACGCCCGGGAACATCTCTGCGACGAGTGACTCGTTGGAGCGCTCCATCACGGTGTCCGCCGCAGCGATGATGAACATGTCGAACCCGGGTCGCGAAAGCTCCAGCGCCCTCAGTACGGCCTGTGCGCCGTCTCGTGCGTCGATGTAACCCCAGAGATTCCACTTCCGGATGCTCGCGTCATCCTGCCACGCGGAGAAGCCTGCGTAGTCCTCCGGCGACATGACGTTCGAGAACCGCAGCGCAGTGATGGAGAGTTCGGGGTCCCAGCGCACGAGCTTGCGCTCGAGTTCCTCTTCGAGGTGCTTGGTGAGCGAGTACGTGGACTCCGGGCGCGTGTCGTACTCCTCGTCGACGGGGATGTACGGCGGGGGAGTCTCGAACGGGAGCCCCAACACGGTCTCGCTGGAGGCGGTCACGATGCGTTTGATGCCAGCGCGGCGGGCCGCCTGCAGCACGTTGTAGGTGGAGAGCATGTTGTTGCGGAAGGTCTCGGCATCCGGCGCCAGCCCCGGGGCCGGGATGGCGGCGAGGTGCACGAGAGCGTCGAACCCGTTGTGCCGGTCGTCGAGCCCGTGCAGTACATCGACCACCTGCCCGTAGTCGGTGAGGTCGACGACGACGGATGTCTCGCTCCGTTCGCCCACCCGATCGATCGAGAGCACCTCGTGCCCGCTCTCGCGCAGGTACGTCACGACGGCTCGACCAAGTTTTCCGTTGCCTCCGGTTACGGCGATTCTCATACCGCCAGTCTGACAGGGAACGGGGTACGCCGTTATTCAGATGGGGTACGCTCGGCAACCGATCTCGGGTTCGTAACGAAAGTAACCACAGACGCCATTTCCCGAACTCGATCATTCGTCGACCTCGATAGTGTTTAGGGGCCCAGCACAACGGCGTGGTCAAGCGGAGGAGGTGTGTCATGGGGGACTCCCAGCTGTGGAAGCAACCGGTGACGTACGCCGCGATCGGCGCCACTCAGGCCGAGGATCTTTTGCGGTACCCGCCCCGCGGGTACCGTCCGCTGGTCCGCAGAGCGCGCATCGGTCACGGCACGAGACGTTTCGAGTTCGCCTGGACGGAGACGCTCAGTTGGGGCATCCAGAGGCGCAGCGGTTTCGACGTCGAGATTGCTGACACCCCGCCGGAGGTCACCGCCCAGGCCTATGTTCCTATCGCGTTCGACGACGCGGGGGAGCCGGTCGCACCCACCCGTTCGGGCGCGATGACGTTCGGGCCGGACGGCACACCCTTCCTCGTGCCTGGTGACAGCGCGGTCCTGCGCATCCCGATGGTCGGTCTATCGGCCATCAGCTCAGCGGTCCGCGTGGTGTATGTCATCGATGAGCCGAACCGCAAGGGCTTCGGCTACGGAACGTTGCGCGGCCACCCGGAGAGCGGCGAGGAGTCATTCATCGTCGAGCAGTTCCCGGACGGCTCGGTGTGGTTGACGATCACGTCCCTCTCTCGTCCGTCTGCCTGGTACTGGTGGATGGTTTACCCGATCCTCCGGGCCTTTCAGGAGATGTTCACGCGCCGCTACCTCAAGGCGCTAGCGGGACCCCTGGCAGACGGTCTCAGTCCCGAGCTCGAGGGCTAGCCGGGTTCGTCGACCGGTGGTCGAGTATGGCCGGCGTCCTCGTCGACAATGGATGACATGAACCGCACCGTGCGCGCAATGACCGCTGCTCTCATGCGCAGCCCGGTGCGTCACGTGCTGCGCCCCGTCATCACTCCGGTGGATCGCGCACTCTTCCGAGTTTCGGGCGGTCGCTGGAAGCTCAGCGCGCCCATGATCCCGTCTCTTGTGCTTTTTGTGACCGGTGCGAAGTCGGGCATCCGTCGGGAGATTCCGCTCATGTGTTTTCCGCAACACGACGGGTCGTGGTTCATCGCCGGCAGCAACTTCGGAAGTGAACGACACCCGGCCTGGAGCACCAATCTCATCGCCAACCCGGACGCGGAGGTGCACTACCGTCGATCTCTCCAGCCCGTTCGCGCGCGACTGCTGAGCGCGCAGGAACGCGAGGCGGTGTGGCCGGAGCTCGAGGTGCAGTGGCCGCACTACCGCGACTACGAGAAGACAGCTCATCGGGACATCCGTATCTTCCATCTGGAGCCGCGCTGATGCCGGGCGCGTTACCCCTCGGCGAGCCGGCCCCGCGCGACGGATCGCTGCCAGAGTCCGTTGCTGTGGGGTCGGATGCTCGGCAGTTCGGTGTCTACGTGCATGTTCCGTTTTGCCGGGTGCGATGTGGCTACTGCGATTTCAACACCTACACGGGCGAGGAGTTGCGGGGAGCACGAAGGGAGGACTACGCCTCCGAGGCTCTCGCCGAGATGCATCTGGCGGCGGGAGTCCTGGAGCGTGCGGGTGTTGCACGACGCACGGCATCCACGGTGTTTTTCGGTGGCGGAACGCCGACGCTGCTCCCCGCGCACGATCTGGTCCGCATGCTCGACGGCGTCCGCCAGGAGTGGGGGATCGACGACGCTGCGGAGGTCACGACCGAGGCGAACCCCGACTCGGTGGATTTGGCGTATCTCGAGCAGCTGGCGGCCGGCGGTTTCACGCGTGTGTCGTTCGGTATGCAGTCGGCGGTGCCCCACGTGCTGGAAACCCTCGATCGCACCCACGACCCCGACCGCATCCCGCTCGTTGTGCAGTGGGCTCGGCAGGCTGGGCTGGATGTTTCGCTCGATCTCATCTACGGAACACCGGGGGAGTCAATCGACGACTGGCGCACCTCCCTCGAGTCCGCCCTCGCGCAGCGCCCCGACCACCTGTCCGCCTACGCGCTCATCATCGAAGACGGCACGAAGCTCGCGGCCCAGATTCGTCGTGGTGTCGTAGCGTCCCCCGACGACGACCTTCAGGCCGACATGTACGAACTCGCGGATGCCATGCTGGGCGCGGCCGGCTACGCGTGGTACGAGGTCTCGAACTGGAGCGCGGGCCCCGGCCACGAGTCACGCCACAACTTGGCGTACTGGCAGGGCCAGGACTGGTGGGGTGTCGGCCCCGGGTCACACAGCCACGTTGGCGGTGTGCGATGGTGGAACGTCAAACATCCCGCTGCCTATGCCGACAGGATCGCGGCAGGAGAGTCTCCAGCGGCGGGCCGCGAAGTCCTCGACGGCGAGACTCGGTACCTGGAGGACGTCCTGCTTGCTTCGCGAATTCGTGACGGTCTGTCGATCGATCGGCTCGAGTCGTCTTCGCGCGCTGCCGTCGCAGGGCTCATCGCGGATGGGCTCATCGACGGGGCGGCGGCGATCGCCGGGCGTATCACCCTGACGCTCGCCGGCCGCCTGCTCGCCGATGCCGTGGTGCGTCGATTGACGCAGTAGGCGTCAGCTGACGAACTTGATGGCGAGCGGGTACACGTACGGGCGACCCTGATTCGCGGCGATCGCTGCGATGATGCCGAACACGATCGTGGCGATCCATGCGGCCAATAGCAGCAGCAGCCCAACGAGGATGAGCGAGAGCACCCACCCGGCGACGTAGGCGATCACGATCGTGATCTGGAAGTTCAGTGCGGTCGCGGTGTGCTCGCGAATGAACGGCCCACGATCCTTCAGGAGCAGGTACCCGATGAGCGCGGGAAGGAAACCGAAAAGGATGCCACCGATGTGTATGAGGGTGGCCCAGAGTTTTTCATCGCTCGGGCTCAGCGGCTGAACGGTCTGGTAGGGGTTGGCGGGCGGCGGTGGAGGCGTGATGTCGGACATGCCGCCATTAAAGCAAGGTGCCCGGTGTCATCGACACCGGGCACGCCACGTGGGCGACTACTTGATGAGGCGAATCGCGAACGGGTAGCGGTAGCTTCCGCCAGCGTTGACCTTCGTGAACGCGATGATCGAGAAGATGATCGACACAACCCACGCTGCCAAGGAGATCAGCGTGCCGATGAGGATGATCGAGAGGATCGCACCCACCACGTAGGCGAAGAGGATCGTGATCTGGAAGTTGAGCGCTTCCTTGGCCTCGACGTTGGTGACCGGTCCGCGGTCCTTGAACACGAGCCAGATGATGAGAGCCGGCAGGAAGCCGAGGATGCCACCGAGGTGAGCGAAGGATGCCCACTGCTTGTCCTCGGCCGGGGTCAGCGGCGCGGCCGGGGTGGGGGCAGCGGGGGGAGGAGTCTGGGTCATGGCGGATTCGTGCCTTTCCTGAGAAGGGGGTGTGAGCACACGGTAGCGGTCTTGGCCGCGCGCGTGCAACGATCCGAGCCGGAGTCGGCGGTACAATTGGCAGTCCGAGAAGTCGAGTGCCAGGAGGCGGTGACATGGTTTCCGAACGCGGTCTCGAAGTTTTGCGTGTCATCGTGCAGGACTACGTGGCCTCGCGCGAGCCCGTCGGATCGAAGTCGATTGTCGATCGGCACTCGTTCGGCGTATCCGCAGCGACGATTCGCAACGACATGGCGCTCCTCGAGGACGAGGAACTCATTTCCGCGCCTCACACCTCGTCCGGCCGTGTGCCCACCGACAAGGGATACCGAGTCTTCGTCGATCAGCTTGCCGATGTGCGACCGCTCACAAGTGCGCAGCGGCATGCGATCGAGACCTTTCTTGGCCAGTCCGCCGATCTCGATGATGTGCTGGCGCGCACCGTGCGTCTGCTCTCGCAACTGACCAATCAGGTCGCGCTCGTGCAATATCCGTCGCTCGCGACCTCACGCATCCGGCACATTGAGATCGTTCAGTTGACGCCATCCCGCGTCATGAGTGTTCTCATCACCGACTCGGGCCGCGTCGAGCAGCGCCTGCTCGACCTTTCGGCACCGATGCCGGAGGACGACCTCGTCGGCCTTCGTTCGCGTCTCAACTCCGTGCTCGTGGGCCTTGCGCTTCCGGATGCCGCGGCCAAACTCTCTGCCCTCGCCGAGGATTACCCCGCCGACCGCCGCACTCTCGTGTCCGAGGTCACCACGAGCCTCGTCGAGCAGGTCCTCGCCAACAGGCAGGACAAGCTCGTCATGGCGGGAGCTGCGAACCTCGCTCGCACCGAGCAGGACTTCACGGGCAGCATCTACCCGGTCCTCGAGGCGATCGAGGAACAGGTCACGCTTCTTCGCCTTTTCGGCGAAATGGAGGTAGATGCGGGCGGTGTATCGGCGAGGATCGGACGCGAGAACGAGGGCTTCGGCCTCGCCGAGACGTCGGTGGTGACGAGCGGATACTCGTCATCCGGTGGCAGCATCGCTCGACTGGGGGTGCTCGGACCCACACGGATGGACTATTCCAACAACATGGCCGCCGTGCGCGCCGTCGCGAGGTATCTCTCACGCCTCCTCGACGAGGACTAAGTCTCAGACATCAGGGCAGAACTAACGAAGAACAGGACACTGTGGCAGACCACTACGAGGTGCTCGGCGTTGATCGCACTGCGAGCGCGGAGGAGATCAAGAAGGCCTACCGACGGCTCGCGCGGGAGCTTCACCCGGACGTGAACCCGAGTGCCGAGGCATCCGAACGCTTCAAGCAGGTGACGCACGCCTATGACGTGCTGAGCGATCCGCAAGAGCGGCAGCAGTATGACCTCGGACCGCAGGCAGGTTTCGGCGGTGCGGGTTTTGGTGGCTTCGGCGACATCTTCGAGACCTTCTTCGGTGCGAGCCAGCGCTCGACTGGTCCTCGTTCCCGTCGTGAACGGGGCCAGGACGGTCTCGTGCGCGTCGAGGTGGACCTCGACGAGGTCATTTTCGGCACAACTCGCGATCTGGAGATCAACACCGCGATTCTCTGCTCCACGTGCGACGGTAGTTGTTGTGCCCCGGGTACCTCACCCGTGCGCTGCGACATCTGTGGCGGCAGTGGTCAGATCCAGCGCACGATGCGCAGTCTTCTCGGCAACGTTGTGACGTCGAACCCGTGTGGCACGTGCCGCGGCTACGGCACGATCATCCCTGAGCCCTGCCCGACGTGTGCAGGCCAGGGCCGCGTGCGTGCGGCCCGCTCGATCCCCGTGGACATTCCTGCTGGCGTCGATACCGGCCTCCGTCTGCACATGCCCGGCCAGGGCGAGGTCGGACCGGCGGGTGGCCCGGCCGGCGATCTTTATCTCGAGATCAAGGTTCGCCACCACGACACGTTCAGCCGTCAGGGCGACGACCTTCTCGCAACGATCGAGGTGCAGATGACGGATGCGATCCTCGGTGCCAGCACGACTCTCAAGGGTCTCGACGGCGACATCGAGGTGGACATCCGGCCCGGCACCCAGAGCGCGGACATCATCACGGTGAAGGACCGCGGCGTGACGAGCCTGCGCGGTGGTGGGCGCGGCGACCTCAAGATCGGTGTTCAGGTTGTGACCCCGACCAAGCTAAGCGGCAAGGAGCAGGATCTGATCCGGCAGTTCGCCACGTCTCGCAAGCAGGCTGCACCCGGTTTCGCGCATTTCCAGCAGGGGCTTTTCGCCAAGTTGCGGGATCGGTTCCTCGGGCTCTGACGTGGCTCACTTTTATCTGGACGAGCAGCTGGAGCGGGCATCCGTCGGCGATCGTGTGACGTTGTCCGGTGCTGAGGCCCGGCACGCGGTGACCGTCAGCCGTATCGCCGTGGGTGAGACGGTCACGATCGGCAACGGTTCCGGGCTCGTTGTGTCGGGTCCCGCCGTTGTCGCGGACCACACCGACCTCACCATCGAGGTGGTCGACGCGGTCCAGCACGATGCTCGCTCCCCGCTGCTGTTCCTCGTGCAGGCTCTCGCGAAGGGCGATCGAGATGAGCTCGCCGTGCAGGCGGCAACCGAGCTGGGTGCCGACGGGGTTGTTCCCTGGCAGGCTGCGCGCAGCATTTCCCGGTGGGAGGGCGCAAAGGTGGCGAAGGGTCGCGATCGATGGACGGCGATCGTCCGTGAAGCCGTCAAACAGTCGATTCGCCCATGGATGCCCGACGTCCTCGACCTCGTGACGACGAAGCAGCTCGCGGCTCTCGCCGGCGGTGCCCGCATGCTCCTGCTCGACCCCGAGGGCGAGCATCCGCTGTCCACGCTCGAGCTCGACGATCGCGACGTGCTCGTTGTCGTGGGACCGGAGGGCGGGATCGCTCCCCAGGAACGTGATCTCCTGGTTGCTGCTGGCGCGCAAACCGTCCGTCTCGGCCGGGAAGTGTTGCGTACGTCAACGGCGGGACCGGCAGCTCTCGCCGTGTTGAATGCGCGGCTCGGTCGTTGGTGAACCTCCCCCGGGTGCGCCGACAGGGCGCGCGTAAGCTTGCCGTATGAGCGAAACACCGTCGATCTTCACGCGGATCATCGATCGCGAGATTCCCGCTGACATCGTTTTCGAGAACGATCGGGTGATCGCCTTCCGTGACATCGCGCCTCAAGCTCCGGTTCACGTTCTCGTTGTGCCGAAGACAGCGGCCTACGCGAACGTGGCGGAACTCGCCGCTGGTGACCCCGCTCTCCTCGCCGAGGTCGTGACGGTCGCGCAGCAGCTCGCGACCGACCAGACCGACGGACACTTCCGCCTCGTCTTCAATACCGGCGAAGAAGCCGGCCAAACCGTTTTTCATGTGCACGCCCACGTGCTCGGTGGTGGGCTCAAGGAAGGAACACTTGCCCAGTAACGAGATCCCCAACAACGAGGTTCCACCCGGCGACGACTACCACGTCGAGATCGAGGTGGACGGGGTGGCGATGGTGCGGCTCCTCGGCCCCCAGGACCGTTTGCTCTCGACGATCGAGAAGCAGTATCCCGGGGTCGATGTCCTCGTCCGCGGAAACCGCGTGACCCTCTCTGGCGAGCGGTCGCGCGTGGACGCTGCCCGCGCTCTCGTCGATGAGCTTGTGCTCATGGTGCGCAACGGCCAAGACCTCGGCCCCATGGAGGTCACCTCCTCGGCTCGCATCCTCGACTCGGGTTCTGGCAGCCCTGCCGAGTTGCTGAGCCAGGCGATCCTCACGAGCCGGGGCAAGAGCATCCGCCCGAAGACACTCGGGCAGAAGAACTACGTCGATGCGATCGACGAGAACACGATCGTGTTCGGCATCGGTCCCGCGGGTACGGGCAAGACGTACCTCGCTATGGCCAAAGCGGTGCAGGCGTTGCAGCGCAAAGAGGTTGACCGCATCATCCTGAGTCGTCCCGCGATCGAGGCGGGCGAGCGACTGGGCTTTCTCCCGGGAACTCTCACGGACAAGATCGACCCGTACCTTCGCCCGCTGTACGACGCGCTCAACGAAATGATGGACCCGGAACTCGTGCCGAAGCTCCTTGCGAGCGGCACCGTCGAGGTCGCTCCGCTCGCTTACATGCGCGGTCGCACGCTCAACAACTCGTTTGTTGTGCTCGACGAGGCTCAGAACACCACGCCAGAGCAGATGAAGATGTTCCTCACGCGACTCGGCTTCGGCTCGAAAATGGTGGTCACGGGTGACATCACACAGGTCGACCTCCCGGCGGGCGCGAGCGGTCTCAAGCTCGTCACGAAGGTGCTCTCGAAGATCGACGACATCCATTTCGCCGAGCTCACGAGTGCGGATGTTGTGAGGCACACCCTCGTCGGACAGATCGTCGACGCCTACACCGCCTACGATGCGAAGAAGCAGCTCGAACGCTACGAGCGCGGCGATAAGTCGCGCCCCCAGTCGAAGAACCGGAGATAGCGTGTCCATCGAGATCAACAACGAGTCGGGTATCGACGTCGACGAGGCCGCCGTGCAGCGTCTCGCCGTGTATGCGCTCGACCAGCTCCACGTGCATCCCGATGCGGACCTCGCCATCGTGTTCGTGGACGAGGCCGCCATGGAACAGCTCCACGTGCAGTGGATGGATGAACCTGGCCCCACCGACGTTCTGAGCTTCCCCATGGACGAGCTCCGCCCGGGCACCGAGGACAACATCACTCCTGCCGGGCTCCTCGGTGACATCGTCGTGTGCCCGCAGGTCGCGACCGCGCAGGCCGAGGCGGCGGGGCACACCGTGCTGGAGGAGATCCTCCTGCTCACCACGCACGGCATCCTGCACCTGCTCGGGTTCGACCACGCGGAGCCGGAGGAGGAGCGCGAGATGTTCGGACTCCAACGCGATCTGCTGGTCGGCTTCGCGCTCGACGAGCGCCGGCGGTAACGCGTGATCATCGGTGTCTTTATCGCGGTCGCGGTGCTCTTGGTGGCCCTCGGTGGCCTCCTCGCGGCGGCGGATGCCGCACTGAGCGTGTTGAGCCGTTCCGATCTTGTCGAACTGGCCGCATCTCGTCGTGCGAAACGGTCGCTCCTGGCGATTGCCCTGGACCCGGGCGCCCATATCAACGCACTCAACTTCATGAGGATCGTCGCTGAGACGACCGCCGCCGTGCTCGTCACCCTTGTGTTCGCGACGACGTTCGAGCTGTGGTGGGCGCTCCTGCTGAGTGCGGGAATCATGACCGCGACGTCGTTTGTGCTGGTCGGTTCCAGCCCGCGCAGCGTTGGGCGAGCACACGCGAGGCCGATCATCGCCTTCGCGGCACCGATCGTGCGCGCCATTCGTGTATTCCTCGGGCCGATTGCCGACGCTCTCGTGGCGATCGGCAACAGGGTCACCCCCGGTCGACCGAGAACAGCGAGCTTCTCGAGCGAAGAGCAACTGCTCAGCATGGTCGACGAGGCGACCGAGCTCGAAGTTCTCGAGGAGGAGGATCGCGAGCTCATCCACTCGATCTTCGAGTTCAACGAGACCGTCGTTCGCGAGGTGATGGTGCCGAGAACCGACATGGTGACGGTCATGGGCGGCGCCTCGACGGATGCCGCGATGACCCTGTTTCTCGCGAAGGGTGTATCCCGTATGCCCGTCGTCGGCGAGAACATCGACGAAATTCTGGGTGTGCTCTACCTGAAGGACGTGACGCGTGTTGTGTTCGAGCGCACACTCGATGCGGAGACGCTCACCGCGGCAGCCCTCGCCAAACCCGCCGTTTTTGTGCCGGAGTCGCAGAAGGCCGATAGCCTCCTGCGACAGTTGCAGCTCGAGTCGACCCATATCGCGATGGTTGTTGACGAATACGGCGGCATCGCAGGTCTCGTAACGCTCGAGGATCTCATCGAGGAACTCGTGGGAGAGATCTCCGACGAGTACGACCGCGAGCTCGCCGATGTCGAAGATCTGGGGGGAGGCAGATATCGAGTCAGCGCCCGTCTCCCGATCGACGAGCTGGGCGACCTCTTCGGCATCGAGCTCGACGACGATGAGGTCGACTCTGCCGGCGGTCTGTTGACCAAGACGCTCGGCAGACTGCCCGTGCGAGGGTCGACCGTGGCGTATTCCGGCCTGCTGCTCACAGCCGATCGCACCGAGGGTCGGCGCAAGAGGGTGACAACGATCCTCGTCGAGCGCGATACTGCGCTCATCGACGCCGAGAGTGCATTCGAGCCCGCTCAGAAGGAGCAATGATGTCCGACACGTTCCGCGCCGGTTTTGTGACCTTTGTCGGTCGCCCCAACGTTGGCAAGTCAACGCTCACGAATGCGCTCGTCGGCGAGAAGGTCGCGATCACATCGTCCAAACCGCAGACCACGCGCCGAGCCATCCGCGGCATCGTTCACGCTTCGACCGGCCAGCTCGTCATTGTCGATACTCCGGGAATGCACCGTCCGCGCACTCTTCTCGGTGAACGACTCAACTCGATCGTCGTCGATACCCTCGGTGAGGTCGACATCATCGGATTCTGCGTTCCCGCAGACGAGAAGCTCGGGCCGGGTGACCGCTACATCAACGAGCAACTCGACCAGTTCCCGCGTGCGAAGAAGGTTGCCATCGTCACCAAGGTCGATGCGGCCGGGCGGGCGAAGGTGGCCGAGCAGCTTCTCGCGGTCAGTGCGCTTCGCGAGTGGGACGACATCGTGCCGATCTCCTCGCTCGACGGCACGCAACTCGACATCCTCACCCAGCAGCTCATCGCGCTGCTGCCGGAGTCTCCCGCGCTGTACCCGGATGACGCGGTGACCGACGAGACCGAAGAGGCTCGAGTCGCAGAACTCATCCGTGAGGCTGCGCTGGAGGGTGTGCACGAGGAGCTGCCGCACTCCATCGCTGTCACGATCGACGACATGATCGAGCGCGAAGACAAGGATCTACTGGACATTTACGCCAACATTTTTGTCGAGCGCGACAGTCAGAAGGGCATCATCATCGGGCGCGGCGGAGAACGGCTACAGGATGTTGGCACGCGAGCCCGAGCGGAAATCGAACGCCTCCTCGGACGTCAGGTGTTCCTCTCCTTGCGGGTGAAGGTCGCCAAGGAGTGGCAGCGCGATTCGAAGCAACTGGGGCGACTCGGGTTTTAGCCCCCTCGTACATCTCGAGGATGATCTTCGGGGCCTTCGGGCTGAGATCCGCCCCGTGCGGCGGCGACCGGGCCTAGCGTGGAACGATGATCCGCTCCCTCTCGGCTCCGCAATTGGCGTTTGACATCATCGTCGCGACGCTGTGCGTTCTCCTTCGATCGGTGCTTCCGTTCGATTCGCCCGCGGGCTGGATCATGCTTCTGCTGATGGGCGCGGCCCTCGCCATTCGTCGCCTGTCGCCCGCGATTGCGCTGGCGGTGGCCTGGGCGGGCGCGATCATTCAGATGAGCGGGATGCTGCCACCGGATGCCGCGAATCTGGCGATCCTCGCGGTGCTGTTCGCGACGGCGCGCTACGGTACACCTCTCGTTCGGCGACTCGGACTCGCCTCCGCGATCGTGGGCGCGGTCATCGCCACGCTGTACTTCTTGGCGACGGGTTTCACCGTTGCACTCTCAACCGCGTCAGCGTTCGTCGACGCAATACCGCAGTTGGTGTTCGCGCTCGTTTTCTCCCTCGGTGCCTCGCTCGCGGTTCTCGTGCTCAGCTGGACCGTCGGGCTTCTCGTTCGGACCGCAGACCTTGCGCGTGACAATAGGCGCGCGGCAGAGCTTTCGGCGCGAGAGGTTGCCATCGAACAGGAACGCAACCGAATCGCGCGCGACATGCATGACGTTGTGGCTCATTCGCTCGCGGTGGTGATCGCCCAGGCCGATGGAGCACGGTATGCAGCAGCCGCGAACCCCGATGCGGCGCAGGCGGCTCTTGCGACGATTGCCACGACCGCTCGCGAAGCACTCACCGACGTCCGGGGACTTCTCGCGCAGCTTCGTCACAACCAGGGCCCCGCGCCACATCCCGTCCTCGCCGACCTTTCGGCACTCGTCCAGCAGCTACGGGACGCGGGGTTGGGCGTCGACTTCGTCGAGCGCGGCGAGCGGCCGCCGGTGGCGACCGCCCAGCAGTTGGCGATCTACCGGATCGTCCAGGAGGCGCTGACCAACGCCCTACGTCACGGCAACGCGACAGGCAACGTTGGCCTGCAACTCGAATGGGGCGAGGCCGGGGCATCCATCGTCGTTCGCAACCGTCTCCGTGGAGGAGCGGAGGTCTCGTCCACCACCGGACACGGCCTCACCGGCATGCAAGAACGTGCCTCTCTGGTCGGCGGATCGCTTCACGCAGGACCGGAGGGTGACGAGTTCGTGGTGTCGGCGCACATCCCGCTCGCCACTGCGGAGGCCGTGTCATGACGCCCATCCGCGTCACGCTCGTCGACGATCAGGCACTATTCCGGGCGGGCATCCGTATGCTCGTCTCCTCCCAGCCGGATCTGCAGTTTGTTGGCGAGGCTGGCGACGGCGCCGAAGGTATCGAACTCGCGCGACGGGAACGGCCCGACGTGGTGCTGATGGATATCAGGATGCCCGTCATGGACGGCATCGAGTCCACGGCGGGTATCCTCGCCGAGGCGGAGGCGCACCCGGACTGGAATCCCCGAATCGTTGTGCTCACGACCTTCGATCTGGATGAAGCGGCGGCGCGCGCGATCCGCGCCGGTGCGAGCGGGTTTCTTCTCAAGGACACGGAACCGGAGTTTCTTCTCGCTGCCATCCGCACGGTTCACGGGGGAACTTCCGTGGTTGCCGCGTCAGCGACTCGCGACCTGTGGGAGCACTTGGGCACGCATCGGCAACCGCCACCGCCGGTCTTCGACGAACTCACTGCCCGCGAGCGTGAGATCTTCCTTCTCGCGGCGCGAGGCCTCAGTAACGCGGAGATCGCCTCCCGTGAGTTCCTGAGCGAGGCGACGGTGAAGACCCACATCAGCCGGGTGCTCGCAAAACTCGGGCTGCGCGATCGTGTGCAGGTGGTGGTTTTCGCGTACGAGCACGGACTCGTCTGAATCATCCTTCGGATGTACGGGGCAGCGACGCCCGGCCGATTCGCCGCCGGATGCCCGCCGCAAGGCTAGAACCATGGACATCACAACCTCGGACCTCGGCCTTGTGGCCCGGGTCGCTCAACTCACCAAGTCGTACGGATCTGGCGCCACGGAGGTCACGGCACTGCGTGACGTCTCACTCGGTATTCGGAAAGGTCAGTTCACCGCCATCATGGGCCCGAGTGGGTCGGGCAAGTCGACACTCATGCACATCATGGCGGGATTGGACTCGCCAACGAGCGGGCGGGTGTGGATCGGCAACACCGACATCAGCGGACTCGGTGACACGGAGCTCACCATGATCCGCCGCCGCCGGATTGGTTTCGTTTTCCAGTCCTTCAACCTCGTGCCGACACTCGACATCGAGGGCAACATTCTTCTGCCGTTCGAACTGGACGGCCGCACCCCGTCCACCGAGGAACGTGTCTGGATCGACGAGCTCGTCGACTCGCTGGGATTGCGCGACAGGCTCCGTCACCGACCCCACGAACTGTCGGGCGGGCAACAGCAACGTGTGGCTATCGCCAGGGCACTCGGCTCCCGCCCGGAGCTTGTGTTCGCCGACGAGCCGACGGGCAATCTGGACTCGCGCACCGGGCGGGAGGTGCTCGGCCTCCTCGCGACAGCGACCGGGCAGTTCGGCCAGAGCATCGCGATGGTGACCCATGACCCTGTCGCCGCGAGTTTCGCCGATCGCATCCTCTTTCTTGCGGACGGTGTGGTCGTGGAGGATCGCGGTCGGTCAAGCGCGGCGGAGATCAGCGAGTTCATGCTGCAGATGGAGGCGGCAGCATGAAAGGCTTCAGCCCCCGCGAGCATGCGCCGAGCATCCTCGTAGCTTCGCTCAGTGCGCTCTTCGGGGTCGCACTGCTGCAGGTCACCTCCGTGCTTGCCGTCATCATCAGCGACGGGACGGCGGGCAGCGCCACCGTGGCGATCATGCTGTCACTGGTCGCGATGGTCTTCATCGCGATTTCGACCTACGTCGGTTCCGTGGTGACGGCCAATACGTTCTCCACGATCATCGCCGGCCGTCGTCGCACTATTGCGCTCCTGCGCCTGGTCGGATCATCGGCTCGTTCCCTGCGGTCGTCCGTCGCTCGTGAAGGCTTTGTCGTCGGTGTGATCGGGGCTGCACTCGGACTCGTGCTCGGCACGGCACTCGCGGCGGCACTCGTGGCGGTGGGAACTCTCATCGGAGCGATTCCGACCCTCGATTACGGGTTCGTCAACCCGGTGGTGCTGGTTCCCGTTGCTGCGGTTGTGCTCACGACCTGGTTGGCGTCGTGGATCGGTGCCCGACGTGTGCTGCAGGTTGCCCCTATCGAAGCCACGGGAGCGGCAGTCGAGTCCCGCCAGGAAGAGGTGGGCGCGCGCCGAGGACGAAATGTCACCTCCATCGTGCTCATCGCCATCGGCGCTGGTCTGCTCGCATCGGCCGTGCTTCTCGGCCTCATCACGCCCGCAGCCGTGCTCGTGGGTGTGCTCGGAGGAATCGTGTCCTTCACGGGGGTCGTGCTGGCGGCACCGATCATGATGCCCGCCGCCCTGAGACTCGTCGGACGGCTTCTGGGTCGCAGCTCCGAGGCGCGCATGGCCGCCGAGAACGCCGTTCGCTACCCGGAACGGAGTGCACGCACGACCATCGGACTTGTCATCGGCGTGACTCTCGTCACGATGTTCATCGTTGCGGTTGCCACGTTCCAGTCCATGCTCGAGCCGGTGTCGGAGGCGGCCGACCTCGACGAACTCATGGCGGCCATCGTCGGCGTCTTCTCGGTGCTCATTGGGTTCAGTGCCCTCATCGCAGCCGTGGGGATGGTCAACAACCTCTCGCTGAGTGTGCTGCAGCGCACACGAGAGCTGGGGCTCCTGCGCGCGCTCGGGTTCACCGTGCGCCAGCTTCGCGCCATGATTCGTATCGAGGCGGCGCAACTGACGGCGACCGCTTTGGCGGTGGGGCTGCTGCTCGGCACGGTGTATGGATGGGTCGGCGCCCAGTCACTGCTGGGCTCGATGCCCGGAGCGGGACTCGTTCTCCCTGTTGTGCCGTGGTGGCTTCTCGCCGTGATCGCAGCGGTCGGCGCGGTTCTCACGGTCGCGGCATCCGTCGCTCCCACGCGTCGCGCGACGTCGATCGCGCCGGTGGTGGCACTCGCGGTCGAGTGACGACGAGCGGGGCCAGCGCAGTTTCGCTCGGCCCCGCTGCACGTCACCACGAAGCGGTGTTACTCTGAATACGTGTTCGGTCTGCTTCTTCTTAGCTGCCGCGACGGGTCCTAACCTCAGGCCTCACTCGTCGCGGCCTTTGCTGTTTGGTCTGACCCTCTTATCCAGACAAACCAGAAGACGAAAAGACCCACGACCATGAAGAACACCCAGCAGCCTTCCGGACTGCCCATTCACCGCTACAAGCCTTTCCACGAGATCATCTCCGTCGATCTGCCCGATCGCACGTGGCCCAGCAAACGCATCACCGAGGCTCCGCGGTGGTGCGCGGTCGACCTCCGCGATGGCAACCAAGCGCTCATCGACCCGATGAGCCCCGAGCGCAAGCGCATCATGTTCGACCTGCTTGTGCGCATGGGGTACAAGGAGATCGAGGTCGGCTTCCCGTCGGCGAGCCAGACGGACTTCGACTTTGTCCGCTCCCTCATCGAAGAGGACGCGATTCCGGATGACGTCACCATTCAGGTGCTCACCCAGGCTCGCGAAGAACTCATCAACCGCACGTACGAGTCGCTGAAGGGCGCCAAACGCGCCATCGTGCACCTGTACAACTCGACGAGTGTTCTGCAGCGCGAGGTGGTCTTCCGCACCGACAAGCAGGGCATCATCGACATCGCCCTGAACGGTGCACGCCTGTGCAAGGCGGCGGAGGCGCTCGTACCGGGCACCGAGATTTTCTATGAGTACTCTCCGGAGTCCCTCACGGGCACCGAGCTCGAGTTCGCCGTCGACGTGTGCAACCAGGTGCTGGAGGTTTTCGAGCCGACCCCCGAGCGCAAGGTCATCATCAACCTGCCAGCGACCGTCGAGATGGCCACGCCGAACGTCTACGCGGACTCCATCGAGTGGATGTCGCGCCACCTGAACCACCGCGAGAACGTGATCGTCTCGCTGCATCCGCACAACGACCGCGGTACGGCGATTGCGGCGGCGGAGTTGGGCTACCTCGCGGGCGCCGATCGTATCGAGGGATGCCTATTCGGCAACGGTGAGCGCACCGGAAACGTCGACCTGGTCGCCCTCGGTATCAACCTGTTCACGCAGGGCATCGACCCCCAGATCGACTTCAGCGACCTGGACCAGATCCGCCGCACCGCCGAGTACTGCAACCAGCTGAAGGTTCACGAGCGCAGCCCGTGGGCCGGCGACCTGGTCTACACCGCGTTCAGCGGCTCGCACCAGGACGCCATCAAGAAGGGATTCGAGGCGATGGATGCCGCGGCTGCGGCGCAGGGCATCCCCGTCGATCAGCTGCCGTGGGCCGTGCCCTATCTGCCCGTCGACCCGAAGGATCTGGGCCGCGGCTACGAGGCGGTCGTGCGTGTCAACTCGCAGTCCGGCAAGGGCGGCGTCGCCTACCTCTTGAAGACCGACCACGCGCTGGACCTGCCGCGGAAGCTGCAGATCGAGTTCAGCGCGGTTGTGCAGGCCAAGACCGACGCCGAGGGTGGCGAGGTCACGAGCGACGAGATCTGGGAGATCTTCCAGGACGAGTACCTGCCGGCACCGGAGCATCGCGCCGAGGACAAGTGGGGTCGCTTTGAGCTCATGTCGACGCGCACGGCGAGTGAACTGACCGGTCAGGTGGAACTCGAGGTCAAGTTGCGTGTCGGTGAGGAGGTCTCCGTGGAGACCGGGAACGGTAACGGCCCTATCGCCGCGTTCCTCTCGATCATGGCCGAGCAGGGAATCGACGTGACTCTCTACGACTATGTCGAGCACGCGCTGAGCGCTGGCGGGGATGCCCTGGCCGCTGCCTATGTCGAACTCAACGTCAGCGGAAAGCGTCTGTGGGGTGTGGGTATCGATGCCGATATCTCCACGGCATCCCTCAAAGCCGTTGTGTCAGCCGTCAACCGTGCCGTGCGCACGGAGGCGGGGGAGCGCGAGCTCGCCGCGGTTTAGTCTTTGCGCGGCTTTCGCCGGATCCGCGGGACGGTCGTGATGGCCCTCTGCTCGGGAAGACTCCAGTGGAATAGAACCGCGAGAATGCGCACGCCAAAGGTGATGGCAACGCACAGGATCGCGGCAATGAACACGGGAACCCCGAACTCGAGGAGCACCACGAGCGACGCGGATCCGGCGACGGCCGCCACGGCGTAAAGCGAACCGACATGCATGAGTGCGATCGGTCGGTTGAGCAGCAGATCGCGGAGGATCGAGCCTCCCACGGCTGAGATCGCACCGACGAAGACCGCGGGCACCTCGGGGAGGCCCGCCGCGAGTGCTTTTGTTGTACCGATTGCCGCGAAGAGGCCGATGGTGAGGGCGTCGAGCACGTTGACCAACACGCCGAGCCGCGCGATGAGGCGTTCGAGGAGCATTCCGAGCAGGGCTGCGGCTGTCGCGACGGGCACGTACCAGTTGTTGCTGAGGGAGGCGGGCACCTGAGCGAGGAAGATGTCGCGCAGGAGGCCGCCGCCGAGGCCCGTTGCGATGCCCACGATGGCCACACCGAGGAGGTCGAGTTTTCTGTCGCGGAACTGCGCCGCGAACAAGGCGCCCTGCGTCGCGCCGATTCCGACGGCGAGCAGGTCAGCCCACAGCGGTATCTGGAACGCGACAGTCACGCCTCATTGGTATCACGCCTCTCGGCGGGCATAGGTGTCGAAGGTCTCGGTACCGTAGCCGGGCAGCCCTGTCATGTGGCGCCCCTCTCGAAACGCACGAATGGTCTTCCCGAACAGTGGCATCGTCCACACCGGTTTGCGTGTGCCCGCATGTCGTTGCCATGTAGCAATCGCGTCAACGAGGCGCAGCTGTTCTGGCCCAGCAATGTCGGCGACCCGGCCGGATGGCCCCGCCTCCACGAGTTCTGCGAGCCGCGTGGCTACCTCCCGAACGGCGATCGGTTGGTCGGGGGCGTCGATCGCGATGATCATCGGCAGTTTGGCTTGGAGGTCGATGAACATACGAATGAAGTCGTGGAACTGGCTTGCCCGCAAGACGGTGAACGGGATGCCCGACTCCTCGATGATCCGTTCGCTCTCGAGTTTCGCGCGGTAGTACGGGTAGGGCACGGCATCCACCCCGACGATGGAGATGTAGACGAGGTGCGTGACCCCGGCATCCCGGGCCGCTTGGGTGACGTTGCGGGTCTGCTGCGGGTCCTTCTTGCCGGCACTCGTGGCGAGGTGCAGAACGGTGTCGATGCCCTGCATCGCCTTGGCGAGTCCCTCTCCCGAGGTGACGTCACCGACAACTCGCCCTTCGCCGGCGTGCCGACTGAGGATGCGCACATCGTGGCCTGCGGCACGGAGCAGTTCAACGGTGGGGCGGCCGAGGGTTCCGGTGCCGCCCGTGACGAGGATGGTCATGGTGTCCTTTCGTGAGGTTCACCAGGTATGACCGGATGCCCTCGCCAAACGTGACACGTCACGCCAACTGCGTCGCGAGCTCCCGGAAACCCTCCAACTTGTGCGGGTTGAGCACGATCATGATGCGGCTGACGCCATCATCGGCGATGTCGACCGTCCAGAGAGCTGCTGGCTCGCCGTCGCGTACACCGAGCACCGCGGGTTCACCGTTGGCTATCACCGGGTGCATGACGATTCCGTGGGCGAACTTCTCGATGACACCCACAAGCAGTGCCGCAACTCGGTCGCGTCCGCCGACGATGTTACGAGCGGCGCCGACGACACCTCCGCCGTCGGAGTGCGAGCGCACGTCGGCGGCGAGAGTGTGTTCGAGTTGCGAGACATCGCCGGATTGAGCCGCTGCGAGAAAGGCCGCGAGGAGTCGCGAGCGTTCGTCGCCGCTGACCACGACCCCACGTTCCCGCTCGATGTGCTTGCGGGCGCGCGTGGCAAGCTGTCGCGCGTTCGACTCGTTCGTCTCGAGCACGTCGGCGATGTCACGGAACGGGTAGTCGAAGGCTTCGCGCAGAACGTAGGCGGCGCGCTCGGCCGGCGTCAGCCGCTCAAGGAGGAGCAGAACGGCCAGGGACAGCGCCTCGGCACGCTCCGCACCGAGCAACGGGTCACGGGAGGTATCCACCGGCTCGGGCAACCACGGTCCGATGTAGCTTTCGCGACGAACTCGCGCGGAGTCGAGCGTCGTGAGAGTGAGCCTCGTGACCATCGTGGCGAGGAAGGCGCCCGGGTTGTCGATCGTCTCACTCGTGCGGTTCCAGCGGATCCAGGCATCCTGCACGATGTCCTCAGCTTCGGCGACCGACCCGAGCATGCGGTAGGCGATGCCGAACATCCGCGCGCGATTCTGCTCGAAGACGCTGAGTTGGTCGGGAACGTCGGTCGATGTCACCTGTTCATTGTGACGTGTTGCGTGGGCAGCGCGGTCGTTCCCGGTGCGGCCCGGCTCACCAGTTGTGACGGTGCAGCGGGGGATACTGGAGCGGTGCCGACCTACCGTGATGAAGCCGTTGTGCTGCGCACCCACAAGCTGGGCGAAGCCGACCGCATCGTGACGATGCTGTCCCGGCAGCACGGCAAGATTCGCGCGGTCGCGAAGGGGGTTCGGCGCACGGCATCCCGCTTCGGGTCGCGACTTGAGCCCATGATGGTCGCCGACGTTCAGTGTTACGTCGGTCGGTCCCTCGACATCGTTCAGCAGGCTGAGTCTGTTGGCGCCTATGGCGCGGAGATCGCAGACGATTACGCCGCCTACACGGCGGGCAGCGCCATGGTCGAAACCGCTGACCGCGTGACGGATGATTCCGGCTCCCTGCAGCAGTATCTGCTTCTCGTCGGTGCGCTCCGCTCGCTGTCGCGGCGCGAGCATCACCCGTCGCTCACCCTGGACTCGTACCTGCTCCGGTGCCTCTCGATCGCCGGATGGGCCCCCAGCTTCGACGCGTGTGCGGTGACCGGTGCACCCGGCCCGCACACGGTGTTTGTCGCGCAGCTGGGCGGTGTTGTCGCCGACGAGGTCGCCCCGCCGGGTTCACCGCGACTGGATGCCGACACCCTCGGTCTGCTGGGCGCACTGCTCGAGGGCCGCTGGCCGGATGCCGAGGCCGCGGGGGAGCGCACTCGCGCTCAGGCGAGCGGGATCGTCGCCGCGTACACCCAATTCCATCTCGAGCGCACGCTGCGCTCCCTGCCCCACGTGGATCGCACAGCATGACACCGAAACCCAAAACCCACCGCGACGCGGTCGACTACGTGCCGATCGACTGGACGGGCATCTACCCGCCGGAGTTCCCGCGCAAGGCGGTGCCGAACCACGTCGCGATCGTCATGGACGGCAACGGGCGCTGGGCCAACGCCAAGGGTCTCACGCGAGTGGAGGGCCACAAGGCTGGCGAGGCTGCCCTTCTCGACGTGGTCGCCGGGGCCATCCAGGTGGGCGTCAAACACCTGAGTGTGTACGCGTTCTCCACGGAGAACTGGAGTCGTTCCCCCGACGAGGTGCGGTTCCTCATGGGGTTCAACCGGGACGTGCTGCACCGCCGCCGCGACCAGCTGAACGAGTGGGGGGTGCGTGTTCGGTGGGCCGGGCGCAGGCCTCGGCTGTGGGCATCCGTTATCAAGGAGCTTCAGTTCGCGGAGCAGCTGACGCGGGACAACGACGTGCTCACGCTCACGATGTGCGTCAACTACGGCGGACGCAACGAGATCACCGACGCCGTTCAGCGCATCGCCGAGGAGGTCGCAGCGGGGCGACAGCGTCCGTCGGGCATCAGTGAGAAGACGATCCAGCGGCACCTTTACCAGCCGGGCCTACCCGACGTTGACCTCTTTGTGCGCAGTTCGGGGGAGCAGCGCACCAGTAATTTCATGCTCTGGCAGAGCGCGTACGCCGAGATGGTGTTCCTCGACACCCTGTGGCCGGACTTCAGCCGCACCGACCTCTGGGACGCGATCGAGCTTTATCAGGGCCGCTCCCGCCGTTTTGGTGGCGCGATCGACGCGCCGAGCGCCTGAGGCTGGACTCAGGCGAGCTCATCGCCGCGTTAGGCTCTGGCCGGAGGAACCTGTGACTGATATTCAGCCGGGCGCACCGCTGGGTGGCCCAGAACAAGTGCTCGTGTCGTTTGGAGATATCGTCGTGAGTCGAAGCTGGGTGGTCACGCCCGGCGGAAATGCGCCTCTTCGAGGGGCTCAATTCCTTCTGACTGACAGTTCACGAACCGAGACTCGGACGCCGACGTGGGCAATCGTCTTGGCGATCCTCGGCGCATTCTTTTTCCTCCTTGGTCTGTTCTTTCTTCTCGTGAAGGAGACCGTTACCTCCGGATTTGTCCAGGTCACGGTCATCGGTGAGCGTCTCACGCACACGGTGGCAATACCCGTGACACATCACGCGGCGGTCGTGGACGTCTATAACCGAGTCAATTACGCGAGACAGCTCGTCGCGGCCGCGGAATAGCACGACTCTCCAGTTATCGTCATCGTGACTTTAAGTGGTACGATCTGTTCAGGTCGAGTTGACCTTTACTGAATAGTTCGGACACACGCACCATGAGCGACACCACGCAGGGCATCGGGCTCGCGGTTTCCACCGTGATCTTCGCTCTGCGAGCGCACCCCGAGACCGGGTTGAGTGCCCTGTGGATCCCGCTGGTGCGCCGCACTCGCGATCCCTTCGAAGGGTCGTGGGCTCTTCCCGGCGGTTGGGTGCGCGAGAGCGAGAGCCTCGCGGATGCCGCGGGCCGCAACCTGCTCGAGACCACCGCCGTCGAGCCGTCCTACCTCGAGCAGCTCTACTGCTTCGGTGAGGTCGACCGCTCGCCGGACCGTCGTGTCGTCTCCGTCGTCTACTGGGCGCTCGTGCGCCCCGAGCAAACCGAGCGCTCGGAGGACGGCGACAACGTGCGTTGGTTCCTCGCCGACGAACTCCCGGAACTCGCGTTCGACCACAACGTCATCGTCGACTACGCGCTGTGGCGCCTGCGCACCAAGGTCGAGTACAGCCGCATCGCCCAAGCCTTCCTCGGCTCGACGTTCACCCTCGCCGAGCTGCGTGAGGTGCACGAGGCTGTGCTCCAACGCGCCCTCGACCCCGCCAACTTCCGGCGGCAGGTCGAGCCCACCCTCGTCCCCACGGATGCTGTGGTCACCGGTGGTCGTCACCGCCCTCCGCGTCTCTACCGCTACGACGAGTCGATCTCGCTCGTGGACAACGGGCCTCTCACGCACGGGCCCGCGCCCCAGAACGCAAGGAGTATCGCGTGACTTCTGTAGACACTCTCATCAAGACCGATCCCGGTGAGACCTGCAATCCGGCTCTCGCCGAGGGTCCGTGGACCTTCGACCTCGGGTTGCCCAGCTACGGACCGGGCGCCTCGCAGGGAGACATCATCCCGACGGGTTCGCCTCGCCAGGGTCAGCTGCCCGTTGAGTACCAGCGCGCCTCCAACGAGGAGCTGCACGACCGGATTCGTGTCGCGAAGCAGGTGCTCGGCGACCGTGTTGTAGTGCTCGGGCACTTCTACCAGCGCGACGAGGTTGTTCAACACGCTGACTTCCTCGGTGACTCGTTCCAGCTCGCCAACGCTGCCCAGACGGTGCCGAACGCCGAGGCGATCGTGTTCTGTGGCGTGCACTTCATGGCCGAGACGGCGGACATCCTCGCCCGCCCCGGGCAGTCGGTGATCCTGCCCAACCTCGCCGCCGGGTGCTCGATGGCCGACATGGCAGACATCGATTCCGTCGAAGAGGCCTGGGAGCAGCTCACGGCGATCTACGGCACGGAGCCTGACGAGACGGGTCGCGTGCCGATCATTCCCGTCACGTACATGAACTCGTCGGCGGCGCTCAAGGGCTTCTGCGGCCGCAACGGCGGCATCGTGTGCACGTCGTCGAACGCCGCGACCGTGCTCGAGTGGGCCTTCGAGCGCGGCCAGCGTGTGCTGTTTTTCCCCGACCAGCACCTCGGCCGCAACACGGCCAAGGCAATGGGAGTACCGCTCGAGCAGATGCCGATGTGGAACCCCAACAAGCCGCTCGGCGGCAACGAGGTCGCCGAGATCGAGGATGCCCGCGTCATCCTGTGGCACGGATTCTGCTCGGTTCACCGCCGCTTCTCGGTCGCTCAGGTTGAGAAGGCGCGTGCGGAGTACCCGGGTGTGCGTGTGATCGTGCACCCAGAGTGCCCCATGCCCGTCGTTGACGCGGCGGATGAGGCTGGTTCGACCGACTACATCCGCAAGGCCATCGCTGCGGCCACCGAACCCACGACCTTCGCGATCGGCACCGAGATCAACATGGTCAATCGCCTTGCCGCCGAGTTCCCGCAGCACACGATCTTCTGCCTTGACCCCGTCGTGTGCCCCTGCTCAACGATGTACCGCATCCACCCGGGGTACCTCGCGTGGGTGCTCGAGGAGCTGGTCGCCGGGCGTGTGGTGAACCAGATCACCGTTCCCGATGACGTCGCGGAGCCGGCTCGTGTTGCTCTCGAGCGTATGCTCGCCGCGCGGCCGAAGGTCTGATCCGTGGCACGCGTTGTTGTTGTCGGCACGGGAATCGCCGGCCTGATCACCGCCTATCGCGCGAGCCGCCGTCACGAGGTTGTGCTCGTGACGAAGGCTGAGCTCGCCGAGAGCAACACCAAGTACGCCCAGGGTGGAATCGCGGCGGCACTGTTCCCTGACGACAGCGCGGCATCCCATATCGCCGACACCCTGCGCGCCGGCGCAGGCCTGTGTGACCCGGTCGCCGTCGAGGTGTTGTGCACCGAGGGCCCGATTCGGGTGCGCGAGCTCATCGAGCTCGGCGTCGAGTTCGATCGGGTGAACGGGGAGCTCGCCAGGGGCCACGAAGCCGCCCATTCGGCTCGGCGCGTCATCCACGCCGGGGGAGACGCGACAGGTCTCGCCATCGAGGTCGCGCTCCTGCGCGCGGTCAAGGCCATCGCCGTCGAGGTCCACGAGCACACGTTTATGCGTGATCTGCTTGTCGAGGAGACGCCGGCAGGGCGGCGTGTTGCCGGTATTGAAGCGGTGGATGCCCGGGGTGTCGGCCGCGACATCCGTGCCGACATCGTGGTGCTCGCCAGCGGCGGTGCCGGCCAGCTCTACGCACACACAACCAATCCGACGGTTACGACCGGTGATGGTGTCGCTGCTGCGTGGCGCGCCGGCGCAGTGCTCGCCGATGTCGAGTTCTACCAGTTCCATCCCACATCTCTTGCCGTGCCGGGTAATCCGCTCGTGTCGGAGGCGGTCCGCGGCGACGGAGCCGTGCTGCTCGACGCGCAGGGGCGACGCTTCATGTTCGACGTTCACCCGGACGGTGAGCTCGCGCCCCGCGACGTCGTCGCCCGGGGGATCGCGGCGCAGATGGCCCGGCAGGGCGGCGCCCCGGTTCTGCTCGACGCGACGGCGCTCGGCGCCGAGTACCTCGAAGAGCGCTTCCCCGGTATCTCGCGTGTGACACGCGAGCACGGCTTCGATTGGGCTCGCGAACCGATCCCGGTGACTCCGGCGGCCCACTACTGGATGGGCGGCATCCGCACCGACATCGATGGTCGAACCTCGCTGCCCGGGCTTTTTGCCGTCGGGGAGGCGACGTGCACGGGAGTTCACGGCGCCAACCGTTTGGCTTCCAACTCCCTTCTCGAGTCCCTCGTGTTCGCGTGGCGCGCCGCCGATGCGATCGACACGGATGCCGTGCCCCTGCCCTCCGGTCGTCCGTCGTCGCTCGCGACCATCGAGCCCGAGCCTCCGGTCGAGACAGCTGTCGCGTCTCGCGCCGAGGTGCAGGCGCTCATGTGGTCGCTCGTGGGCCTGGAGCGCTCCCTTCCGCAACTCGAGGTCGCACGCGATCAGTTGTCCCGGTGGCGCGCGCCGGAGCCCGATTCTGTCGACCCCGTGGATGCTGGGGAAGTGCGCAATCTGCTCGATCTCGCGAGGATCATCGTGCACGCCGCGATCGCCCGCGAGGAATCGCGAGGCGCCCACGACCGCGTCGACTTCCCCCTCACGCGCGACGAGTTCGAGTACTCGCTGGAGTGGCGGGTCCCCGTTACCGAGCCGGTGGTTGCGCGATGACCGCCGCCGCGATCGACGAGATCATCGAACGCGCACTGGTCGAGGACGCGCCGTGGGGCGACGTGACGAGCGAGGCGTTCCTGCCGCGGTCCGCTCGGGCTACCGCTCGCCTCGTACCGCGTGAGCCGGGCATCCTGAGCGGAATCGACGTCTTCGCGCGCGTTTTCGAACTCGTGGATGCCGATGTTGTCATCGAGCTGGGTTCGGTGGACGGTGCGGCGTTCGAATCGGGTGTCACGTTGGCCCGAGTCGACGGCAGCGCACATTCGGTTCTTCGCGCCGAGCGCATCGCGCTCAACCTCACGCAGCGGATGTCGGGCATCGCGACACTGACGGCTCAGTACGTGAACGCTGTTTCGGCAACGGATGCCCGCATCGCCGACACACGCAAGACCACCCCCGGTCTGCGCATTCTGGAGCGACAGGCCGTCCGCGACGGGGGCGGGTACAACCACCGCTACTCGCTGTCTGACGCCGTGCTCGCCAAGGACAACCACCTCGCCGTGCTCGCTGCTGCTGGGACACCCATCGGTGAAGCGATCCGACTAGCGCGTTCCCGTGTGAGCCACACAACACGCATCGAAGTCGAGGTTGACCGACTCGATCAGGTCGAGGACGTGGTAGCCGCCGGGGTCGACACGATCATGCTCGACAACTTCAGTCTCGACGAGCTCCGCGAGGGCGTAGCAATTGTCGCGGGACGGGCCATCGTCGAGGCGAGCGGGGGAGTGAACCTCGATACCGTCGCAGCAATCGCCGAGACAGGGGTCGACGTCATCTCGGTCGGTGCCCTCACTCACAGCGTGCGCTCGATCGACCTCGGACTCGACGTGGACGTCACGGCGGGCTGACATGATCTACCTCGACCAGGCGGCGACAACCGCGGTACGCCGCGAGGTCCTCGAGGCGATGTGGCCGTACCTGACGGCCGAGTTTGGCAATCCCTCGAGTCACCACGAGGTGGGGGAGGCGGCCGAGCGCGGACTCACGGATGCCCGTGCTCGCGTAGCGGCGGCGCTCGGTGTTCGCGCGAGCGAGGTTGTCTTCACTTCCGGCGGCACGGAAGCTGCCAACCTCGCGATCAAGGGGATCGTGCTCGCGAGTACGCGCGGCCGGCACATCGTGACCTCGGCGATCGAGCATCCGGCAGTCCTCGAGTCGTGTGACTACCTCGAACGCTTTCATGGCGCTGAGGTCACCGTTCTGCCCGTCGACGCCGACGGTCTCGTTGACCCCGTCGCGTTCACTGCGGCGCTTCGCGACGACACTGCGCTCGCGACGATCATGTACGCGAACAACGAGATCGGCACGGTTCAGCCGATCGCCGAACTCGCGGCGCTCGCGCACGCGCGCGGCGTTCCCTTCCACACCGACGCCGTGCAGGCCGCGGGGTGGTTGCCCATCGACCTGCACACGCTCGGCGCCGATGCGCTCTCCCTCTCCGGCCACAAACTCGGTGCGCCGAAGGGCATCGGTGCCCTCGCCGTGCGAGCCCGTATTCCGCTCGAGCCTGTGATTCACGGCGGTGGCCAGGAGCGCGGCAGGCGCTCGGGAACCGAGAACGTAGCCGGTGCCGTCGCTCTCGCGACCGCGCTCGATCTTGTTCCGTCATCCGTGGCGCGCGCCGGCGAGGTCGCCGCCCTCCGCGATCGGTTTATCGATCGGGTGCTCAGCACGGTTCCGGATGCCCGCCTCACCGGTTCGCGTATGCACCGGTTGCCGGGCCACGCGTCCTTCTGCTTCCCCGGCACGAGCGGCGAATCCGTTCTCCTCGGCCTCGAGGCACGTGGCATCGTGTGCTCCAGCGGGTCGGCGTGCGCCGCAGGGAGCGATGAGCCCTCCGATGTGCTTCTCGCGATCGGTCTCACTCCGGAGATTGCTCAGACCGCCGTGCGATTCACGTTCGGATCGGAGATCACCGAGGCCGAACTCGATGAGGTCGCACGAGAGCTGGTCGATTCGGTCGCCGCGGTGCGCTCCCTCGGCTGAACTACTTTCTGCGTGAACGGTCACACTAGGCTGGCCGGATGCCAAGTAACCGACCTATCCGCACGGGAATCATCGGCTTCGGACTTTCGGGCCGCGTCTTCCACGGTCCCTTCCTCGCAACCAACCCCGACTTTCGTGTCGACGTCATCGCGACGGGCAACCCCGAGCGGGCCGCGGATGCAGCGCGCCTGCATCCGGATGCCGTCGTCGTCGGTTCACCCGATGAGCTCCTCGCTCGGCTCGACGATCTCGACCTCGTTGTGCTCGCTTCGCCGCCACACACGCACCTCGAGCAGGGGTTGGCTGCCCTCGACGGCGGCGCCGCGGTTGTCATCGACAAGCCGTTTGTGCCGACCGTCGTCGAAGCACGCAAGCTCATCGCCAAGTCGGAGGAGGTCGGCCAGCCGCTCGCGGTGTTCCACAACCGTCGCTGGGATGCCGACTTCCTCACCGTGCGTCGCCTCATCGACGAGGGTGCTCTCGGGCGTGTGCACCGTTTCGAGTCGACCTTCGAGCGCTGGGGAAAACCCGTCGCAGACAAGTGGCAGGACAACATCCCGTCCGGGCGCGGAGGCGGCATCACCTACGATCTCGGCAGTCACCTCGTCGACCAGGCGCTGCAACTCTTCGGTCCGGCCGAGGTCGAGCACGCCGAGTTGACCATCGTGCGGGAGGGTGGCACGAGCGAGGACGACGCGACGATTTCGCTCCTGCACACGAGTGGCGTGCGCTCGCACCTCACCATGAGTCGTGTCGCGGCGCAGAGCGGACCACGCTTCCGAGTGCTCGGTACCGAGTCGGGATTCCGGTCGTACGGCCTCGATACCCAGGAGCCCGTGCTCAAGGAGGGCATGCTGCCGGATGCCCCGGCCTACGGTACGACGCCGGAAGCGGACTGGGGTCTGCTCGGCATCGACGGCGCTGGCAGTCTCACACCCGTCCCGATGGAGCGCGGCGATTACCCTGCGTTCTACGCGGGCGTCGCAGCGAGCATTCTCGATGGCGCGCCCGCACCCGTCGATCCGCGCGAGGCCCTCGAGGTTGTCCGTATTCTCGAGCGTGCTCACGCGCTCGCGCACGCGAGCAGCCGCTGACCGCCGGTAGGCTGGGGACTTCGCAGAACCTCGACCGGGCATCCAGCTCGGCCTGACATCAGTCGTGTCGCGTTGCAGCGACACGCAAGGGAGCATTAGCCGTGGCATCCAGCAATCTCGACGCCGTCATCAACCTCGCCAAGCGCAGGGGTTTCGTCTTCCAGTCGGGAGAGATCTACGGCGGATCGCGGTCGGCATGGGACTACGGGCCCCTTGGCACCGCGCTCAAGGAGAACATCAAGAAGCAGTGGTGGCAGACCGTTGTGCAGGGTCGCGACGACGTTGTCGGGATCGACTCCGCGGTCATCCTTCCGCGCAAGGTGTGGGAGGCCTCCGGCCACGTCGAGGTGTTCTCCGACCCGCTCGTCGAGTCGCTGCACACGCACAAGCGGTACCGTGCCGATCACCTCCTCGAGGCGTACGAGGAGAAGCACGGGCATCCGCCGGTGAACGGCCTCGCCGACATCAAGGACCCGGACACCGGCCAGCCCGGCGCCTGGACCGAACCGCAGAACTTCTCGGGTCTGCTCAAGACCTTCCTCGGCCCCGTCGACAACGAGGAGGGGCTGCACTACCTGCGCCCGGAGACCGCTCAGGGTATCTTCGTGAACTTCGCCAACGTCATGGGCGCGAGCCGCATGAAGCCGCCGTTCGGCATCGGCCAGGTCGGCAAGAGCTTCCGCAACGAGATCACGCCGGGCAACTTCATCTTCCGCACGCGCGAGTTTGAACAGATGGAGATGGAATTCTTCGTCGAGCCTGGCACGGACGAAGAGTGGCACCAGTACTGGATCGACGAGTCGATGCGGTGGTACCTGGACCTCGGCATCAACCCTGACAACCTGCGTCTCTACGAGCACCCGAAGGAGAAGCTCAGCCACTACTCGAAGCGCACCGTTGACATCGAGTACCGGTTCCGTTTCGCCGGTAGCGAGTGGGGCGAGCTCATGGGTGTTGCCAACCGCACCGACTTCGACCTCAAGACCCACTCCGAGGCATCCGGCACCGATCTGTCGTACTTCGACCAGACCAAGGACGAGCGTTGGATCCCGTACGTGATCGAGCCAGCTTTTGGCCTCACGCGAGCTCTCATGGCCTTCCTTATCGACGCCTATGCCGAGGATGAAGCGCCCAATGCCAAGGGTGGCGTCGATAAGCGCACCGTGCTGCGCCTCGACCGCCGTCTCGCGCCCGTCAAGGTCGCCGTGCTGCCGCTTTCGCGTAACGAGCAGTTGTCGCCGCTCGCCAAGGACCTCGCCGCAGATCTGCGCAAACTCTGGAACGTCGACTTCGACGACGCCGGAGCCATCGGTCGCCGCTACCGCCGTCAGGATGAGATCGGCACACCCTTCTGCGTCACCGTCGACTTCGACTCGCTCGAGGACAACGCGGTCACGGTGCGGGAGCGCGATTCCATGGCGCAGGAGCGCATTCCGCTCGAGGGTCTCCGCAGCTACCTCGCGGAGCGTCTCGTCGGGGCCTAGCCTCCTCCCCATAACGCCGAGCTGGGTGCGTCCGCACAGATCGACGTGACCGCCGCCAGGCGTGTGGCTCAGTGCCCGATTCTCGTGGCATGAGTCGATCCATTTCCAGGCCGCGCCTTGTCGCCCTTGTCCTTGCCCTCCTCCTGAGCGCCCTCGCCGTCGTCGCGGCGCCCCTGCATCCAGAGCGAGATGCGGCTGCTGCGGCGACAGGCGCAGGCTTTGCGGGTATCACGCCGTACGGCGGATACCTCGGCAACTACATCGCGCCCGATGGCACACGGGTGTACTGCATGGACTCCGGGAGGGACTGGCCGAGTGGGGCTACCGGTTCTGGCACCGTCGTCGGCAGCCTCGCGACCCAGTGGGGCGAGGGACTCAGCGAGACAACCCTTCGCAAACTGAACTACGCCATGCTCACGTGGGGGCAGACGGATGATCCGACCGTCGCCGCCGCGGTGAGCGCCTACGTCTACGCCTACACGAGCAACGTCGCGCGCACTCACGGCGCCGGCTACGCCGCGGGCGCCCACTACATCAACGGCAACGCTGCCGTCACGGCTGCGTACGACGTGGTGTGGAACGAGTCCGAGACGCGTTTCGCCGGATCGGCCGCTGCCTCCTCGTCCGTTCGGGTCGAACTCAACGGGTGGGATGGCTCAGTGCGCGTGTCGGTGAACCCCGCGAGCACGCGCGGCACACTCTCGCTGGAGGGCGCCGTGGTCGCCGGGACGCGGGATCACGAGATCGAGGTCACCGACGGCTCTGTCGTGCCGATTCGTGCGGTCGTGCGCGACGGGGAGCGCGAAGCATCCGTTCGGGCGACCGCGCGATTCACGGCGAAGGATGGCGCGGAGGGTTCGGTGGTGCTGTACGAGACCGGAGACCAGCAGCGCACCATCCGCGGGAGCTTCCATACCGAGAACTCGACGAGTTCCCACGACTCGGCGACTAGTGACGTTTCGTTCTCCCCGGTTGTGCAGACGACGGTCGCCTCGCGTTATGTGCAGCCGGGCGAAGCCTTCGTGGATGGGCTCACGGTCGCGTTGGCACCCGGGTCGGCCGAATGGCGCACACTCGAGAACGGCGAGGCAATGCCCGTCATCGCGGTTGGCACACTCTATGGACCCTTCACGCAGCAGCCCGCCGTCACGGACGCGCCGCCGGAGGGCGTGCCAGTTGTGGGCACCTCGAAGCTCGAGCTCACGGGTACGGGGGAGTACCGATCAGTCGGTGACCTCACCGCTCCCGCTCCCGGCTACTACACGTGGGTGTGGGCCATCGACTCACGCACACAACCGGACGCGATGGCAGCAATGCTGCCCGCCGATTACCGCTACGTGGACCAGTTCGGGCTGATCGCCGAATCCCACGTCGTTCCGATGACGCTCTCCGCTGTGTCCCAGGCATCCGTTGCTGAGACCGGATTCGGTGGAGCGATCAGCGACGAACTCTCGATCTCGCTCGACAGCGGGCCCTGGCTGACCGAAGCGGGTGTTCCCATCGCAGCCCGATTTATAGGCACCGCCTACTTCGTGAGCGGGACCCAGCCCCCGGTCGAAACTACCGAGGTGCCCGCCGAGGCCGTCGCCGTTGGGGAGGCGGAGATCGTCGCGCGCGCCCCCGGAATCTACTCAACGTCGCAGTCCGTCACGGCCCCGGATGCCGAGGGTTATGTGACCTGGGTGTGGCGACTCGATCCCTCCTCACCGACGGCGCCCTACTTCGAGCCGTGGTCCGACCGTTTCGGTATCCCCGCTGAGACGACTGCTGTGCTCCCTCCCTCCGTCTCGACGATCGCGAGGAAGGCGTCTGTCGTGGGTGAAGAAACAGGGGACAGCGCGATCGTGGCCGGCCACCTCCCCGTGAAGCCCACCACACTCGTATTCCGCGCCTACCTGCAGTCGCCGACCGCTGAGGCACCGCTGTGCGATTCCACAACGCTCGCCTTCGACTCCAGCGACCAGCCGGTCGTGGTGACCACGGCGGGCACCTATGACTCGCCGCGTGTGGTGTTCGAGCAGTACGGCACCTACTACTGGGTCGAGACCCTGTACTCCGAGTCCGGGGACGTCATCCACAACGGAACGTGCGGTCTTCCGGAAGAGACCACGATTGTCAGCCCTGCGCACATCGTGACCGAGGCCTCGAGCGGTGTGCGTCCGGGTGAGCCTGCCTTCGACACGGCAACCGTCACCGGAAATGTACCGGAGGGCAGCACCATCGTGTTCCGGGCATTCGATCAGACAGGCATCGACGACGGCCCGCTCTGTGATGCGAGCACACTCGTGTTCACCTCCGGCGCGGTACAACCGAAGGGGGCTGGCACCTACCGTTCCGAGTCGACGAGGTTCGAGCGCAACGGAATCTACTACTGGGTCGAGACTCTCTACGACGAACACGGAAACCCGCTGCACGTAGGGGAGTGTGGCGTCCCGAGTGAGACAACACATGTGCAGCCGGGATCGCTCGCGAGCACCGGCCTCGATTCTGCTCCGACCCTTCTCATCGGCTGCGGGCTCACGATTGTCGGCGCTCTCGCGCTAGCGCAACTGCAGCGGTCGCGGCGATCGGGAATACGGCTCGGTCGTGCGCGTTGGGGTCTGGGTGAGTGATGCAATCAAGGTCGACATCTGGTCAGACGTTCAGTGCCCGTGGTGCTACATCGGTAAACGAAAGTTCGAGGCCGCCGTGGCGGACTTCGACGGCGACGTCGAGGTGGAATACCACTCCTTCGAGCTTGCTCCCGATACCCCCGTCGACTTCGAGGGCACACCCGTGGACTACTTGAGCCAGCGCAAGGGCATCGACCCCGCCCAGGCGAAGGAGATGATCGATCGCGTCACTGGGATCGCGGCCGCGGTCGGACTCGACTACGACTACGACCACATCCACCAGACCAACACGGTGCTCGCGCACGAACTCCTCCATTTCGCGAAGTCCAAGGGGCGCCAACTCGAGCTCAAGGAGCGTCTGCTCGACGCGTACTTCATCCGCGGTGAGCACGTGGGTCGCGCGGAGGACCTCATCGAGATCGCCGCGAGCATCGGGTTCGACCGCGCTGAGGTAGCAGAGGCGCTTGAGTCGCACCGCTTTCTCCCCGACGTGAAGGCCGACATGGCGCAGGCCCAGGCCTACGGCATCCAGGGTGTTCCGTTTTTTGTGATCGACGGCAAATACGGGGTGTCCGGGGCGCAGGAGACGGAGACCTTCGCTAACGTGCTCGAGGAGGTACGACGAGAGAAGGTGCCCCATGACTGAGTCAACGACGACCGATCACACGCAGCAGACCACCGGGATTTCGGGGGGACTGCAGTTGCTGGGATTAGCGGATGCCGCGGCCTGTGAGGGAGACGTGTGCGTCATCCCGGAGCATCACTCGACGGTTGTCGTCAACCGTCGGCTCGACGGAGACGCTGTCTAACGCAGCGCCCTCGCTCGTCAGTCTGACGTGCCGCGATCGTTCTGTGGCACGATGCCCTTCTCAGACCACACGATGAGGTCAGACACGGGCGTCGTGTCGTCGACGCGACGGGCGACGGATGCCGGAATCCTCACGATCTTCGGAACCTCGGGCCTCGGGGTAGGGGGCTCCTCGGTGAGTCGAGACCCCAGCAGGCGCTTATTGGCCGCAGCCCCCAGAACGGCGCCGAACCCGAACCCGAGTGGAAGCAGGACCAGGTAGAAGACGGGCGGAAGTCCCGACCACGAGCCCAAGCCAAGGGTCAACGCACTTCCGCCCGCGGCACCCAACGCGAGTGCGAGAGCCCAGTGCTGCGAGCGTAAATACTTCGCATCCCACTCTCGCTGAGCGACGAGCGATGCGCGCGCATCTGCGGCGGGAGCCTCGCTGACCCAGCGGCGCCCCTCGAACGAGAAAACGTTGGGATGCTGATCGATCGCCATCAGTCGCTGATGTCCGCGATCGTGGCGTCGAATCCGGCGATGAGATCGTCCGCTTCCACCCACGCGGAGTAGCCGTGCTCACCGGCACCCATCGCGATGCGCTTGCCGACGATGCGCTCGTCGGCAAAGACGGGCCATGCGGTGGTGCTGCCCAACGGGGTGATGGTGCCGCGCTCGTAGCCCGTGGCTTCCAGTGCAAGCGAGGCATCCGGTAGCTGAAGCTTGTTGACTCCGACGACCGACCGGAGCTTTGCCCACGAGATCTGTCGATCGCCGGGGACAAGCGCGAAGAGAAACGAGCCATCGTGCCGTTTCACGACGAGGGACTTGACGATGACGCTCGGATCGACACCGAGGATGGCCGCCGCTTCCTCCAGCGAGGAGGCATTGGGGCGCTCGATGATGTCGATGGTGATACCGCGAGCCTCGGCATCCCGAGCCACACGCTCGCGTCCGCTCATGCTGGCGCCGTCTTCAGGGAGAATAGTCACGTGACCATTCTCCCTGCCACGGCCGCGCCACTGCGCATCGGGCCTCTCGAACTCGAGGTTCCCGTAGTGCTGGCACCGATGGCGGGGATCACGAATACCGCCTTCCGTCGTCTCTGCCGCGAGTTTGGGGCGGGTCTTTACGTCTCCGAGATGATCACGAGTCGCGCGCTCGTCGAGCGCACGCCGGAGAGCATGCGGCTCATCACGCACCACGAGTCGGAGACGCCTCGCAGCATTCAGCTCTACGGCGTCGACCCGAAGACGGTCGCCGAGGCCGTCACGATGCTCGTTGCCGAAGATCGCGCCGATCACATCGATCTCAACTTCGGCTGCCCGGTTCCCAAAGTCACGCGCAAGGGTGGTGGCGCGGCTCTTCCGTGGAAGCGCGACCTGTTCCGCGACATCGTCGAGCGCGCGGTGAAGGCTGCAGGCGACATCCCCCTGACGGTCAAGATGCGTAAGGGCATCGACTCCGATCACCTCACGTACCTCGAGGCGGGCAAGGCCGCTGAGGGAGCGGGGGTCGCGAGTATCGCGCTGCACGCACGTACCGCCGCGGAGTTCTATTCGGGCACTGCCGATTGGTCAGCCATCGAGAAGCTCAAGAGCACCATCACCGACGTACCCGTTCTGGGCAACGGCGACATCTGGAGCGCCGACGACGCCCTGCGGATGGTCGAGGAGACCGGATGCGACGGGGTGGTCGTCGGTCGTGGGTGCCTCGGTAGACCGTGGCTCTTCGGAGACCTCGCCGGTGCGTTCCGCGGCGATGCGGTCAAACTCGAACCGAACCTCGGCTTCGTCGGCGACGCATTCCGTCGGCACGCCGAACTTCTCGTGGAGTTCTTCGGTGAAGAGGACCGCGCATGCCGCGACATCCGTAAGCACGTCGCGTGGTACTTCAAGGGGTATGCGGTAGGCGGCGAGCTCCGTGCCGCTCTCGCGACCGTCGAATCACTCCAACAGTTGGACGATCTCCTCGGCACACTCGACCGTGACCAGCCGTACCCGGGCGCCGATGCCGAGGGTCAGCGCGGTCGCGCCGGCAGCCCGAAGAACCCCGTGCTGCCGCAGGGCTGGCTCGAGAGTCGTGAACTGCAGGAGACGCATCAGGCCGAGCTCATCGAGGCGGAGTTGAACACGAGTGGCGGCTGATCAGCGGGGTCCTGCAGACGGATACGGCACGGCGGACACCGAGCGGTGGTTGCCCGAAGAGCATTCCAGTCGACGGAGTGATTTCGCGCGGGATCGCGCGCGGGTTTTGCACTCGAGCGCGCTTCGCCGCCTCGCCGCCAAAACGCAGGTGCTGAGCCCCACTGCTGGACTCGATTTCGCGCGCAACCGTCTAACGCACTCCCTCGAGGTGGCCCAGGTGGGGCGAGAGCTCGCCGACAGCCTGGGGCTCGATCCGGACGTCGTCGACACGGCCTGCCTCTCACACGACCTCGGGCATCCGCCGTTCGGTCACAACGGCGAACGTGCGCTCAATGACTGGGCACACGACATCGGCGGCTTCGAGGGCAACGCGCAGACGCTGCGCCTGCTCACTCGGCTCGAGCCGAAAGTCTTCGGCGACGATGGCCGTGCCTATGGTCTGAACCTGACGCGGGCGAGCCTCGATGCGAGCACGAAGTACCCGTGGCCGATGGCTCAGGGCATCCCCGATCCGTCCGGTCGCTCCAAGTTCGGGTTCTACGACGATGACACGCCGGCTTTCGAGTGGATGAGGCAGGGTGCGCCGGACCGTCGGCGTTGCATCGAGGCCCAAGTCATGGACCTCTCTGACGACATCGCCTACTCGGTCCACGACTTCGAGGACGCTATCGTCAACGGCTACATCGACGTGACCGCGCTGGGGGCTCGGGTTGACCACGACGATCTCGTCAATTCGATGTTCGTGTGGATCGGTGGGGAGATCGATCACGATGAACTCATCGCCGCCTTCGACCGTCTCGACAGCCTCGATTTCTGGATTGACCGGTGGGACGGCTCGCGCCAGGCACTCGGCAGGCTCAAGAACCTCACGAGCCAGTTGATTGGGCGTTTCGCCGCGGCATCCGTTCAGGCGACGCGCGAGGCCTCGTCAGGCACACTCGCACGCTTCGGGGCTGACATGGTGGTCCCGCGCGAAATTCAGGCGGAGATCGCGGTGCTCAAAGGCATCGTCGCTGCCTTTGTTATGTCGGCCAACGCGCGTCGGCCGATTTACGCTCAGCAGCGCGACCTGCTCTCGGAACTCGCCGACGTTCTGCTGTGGACGGGCCCGGCCCACCTCGACGTCGGTTTTCGCGCCGACTGGGATGCCGCGGCCGACGACACCGCGCGTAAACGTGTGATCGTCGATCAGGTCGCGTCCCTCACAGACCAGTCCGCGATGGATTGGCACCAGCGCCTGGTCCGCTGACGCGGATACCGTCCGGCCCTGACCGTAGAATCCTTGCGTGGCTGGCCTGATTCGACGAAGCGATATCGACGAGGTCCGGTCGCGCACCAACATCGCCGATATTGTCGGCGACTACGTGACCCTCAAGGGCGCCGGCGGCGGATCCATGAAGGGTTTGTGCCCGTTCCACGAGGAGCGGAGTCCGAGCTTCCATGTGCGCCCGCAGGTCGGTTTTTACCACTGCTTCGGCTGCGGTGAGGGCGGTGACGTCTTCACCTTCCTCATGAAGATGGACCACGTGAGCTTCGCCGAAGCAGTGGAGCGTATGGCCGCGAGGATCGGTTTCGAACTCCACTACGAGGACGGCGGGGCAGCACCCGACCACGGCAACCGCGCCCGCATCCTGTCAGCGAACAAAGCCGCCGAGGACTTCTTCATCGCCCAGCTCGGTTCACCGGAAGCGGAACCCGGCAGGCAGTTTCTCGGGCAGCGGGGGTTCGACCCCGCCGCCGCCGCCCGGTTCGGCGTCGGTTTTGCTCCCCGTGGCGGTGCACTCGGTCGCCACCTCAAAACGCTCGGGTACAGCGACGAGGAGCTCATCACCGCTGGCCTGCTCGGTAAGGGCGATCGCGGTGACGTCTACGACCGGTTCCGTGGACGCCTCATCTGGCCGATCCGGGATGTCACGGGTCAGACGGTTGGCTTCGGTGCTCGCAAGCTCCTCGACGACGATCAGGGGCCCAAGTATCTCAACACCCCGGAGACTCCCGTCTACCACAAGAGCCAGGTGCTCTACGGGCTGGATCTCGCCAAGCGGGACATCTCGAAGGGCAAGCAGGTTGTGGTCGTCGAGGGCTACACGGATGTCATGGCGTGCCACCTCGCGGGTATCACGACCGCGGTGGCAACGTGTGGAACCGCCTTCGGTGTCGACCACATCAAGGTGGTGAGGCGTGTCATGGGCGATGTCGACAATGCGGATGTACGCCAGACGGGTGAGGTCATCTTCACCTTCGACCCCGACGAGGCCGGCCAGAAAGCGGCAAGCCGCGCCTTCGCCGAGGAACAACGCTTCGCGGCGCAGACCTTCGTGGCGATCGCGCCCGGCGGGCTCGACCCGTGCGATCTGCGGCTCGAGCGTGGCGATGACGCAGTTCGTCACATGATCACCACACGCAAGCCCATGTTCGAGTTCATGATCCGACGGGTGCTGAGTGGCTTCGATCTGGAGACCGTCGAGGGGAGGGTCGCGGCCCTTCGTGCCGCGGCACCCGTCGTGGCGGGCATCCGCGATCGTGCTCTCGCCATCGGCTACGTGCGCAACCTCGCGGGCTGGCTCGGTATGGATCCCGACGAGGTTCAGCGAGCGGTGGCTGCGAGGTCTGGCGGCACGTCGGCGACACGCCCCAACGACCACACCGAACGCGCACCGCAGCAGGCGCCCGAACGCGAGGCCGCCCCCTCACTCACCGCCCTCCCCACCGATCCGTCGACCCGCCTTGAGCGGGACGCCCTGATGGCGATCCTGCAGTATCCCGGCGAGGTCGGGCGGGAGCTCGTGCACCGTGCCATGACCGTGCAGTTCGGGGACAGAACACTGTCCGTCGTGCGCGACGCGGTCGCGGCGACGGCGGCCGAACTCGCGGCTGGCGATTTTGTTGCTCGCGTCATTTCGACCGTTCCGGGGCCCTACGCCACTCTCGTGACCCAACTCTCGGTCGCTCCCATCCCGGAGAGGCCAGAACTCATTGCCGGGTACTGCCGCGGTGTTGTTTCGTCGCTCATCGACCGAGATCTGCTCCGCATCACGAGGGAACTGCTCGGGAGTCTGCAGCGCATCGATTCGGCTGCCGAACCCGACCGTTTTGCCGGTGTTCAGCGTGAACTCGTTCGGGTCGAGGCGGAGCGGCGGGCGCTGCGCGGCTAGCGCGGCGACGGCTTCCGCGCTCGAACGTTAGTCTGTGTGGATGACCTCGGCCGCCGCATCCACCCTGGCCGTCCGCGCACGCGATCTATCGTTGCGCTACTCGTCCGACAACCCGGACACGCGGTCCATCGCGGTCGGCGGAGTGAGCCTCGACATTGCACCGGGCGACGTGCTCGCCATCGTGGGCGAGACGGGTTCCGGTAAGTCGACACTCGCGAAGGCCGTCGCTCTCGAGGCCGATCGTGTTGCCGAAGATTCGCCTCGCATCACGGGCGGAACCCTCGATGTGCTCGGTGTACCCGTTCGTGGACTCGGCCCCCGCAAGCGCGGGCTGTTGCGGCTGGGGGTCGGCTATCTCCGACAGGAGGCGGGGGACCACCTGTCCCCACGACTGACGGTAGGCGAGAACGTCGCCGAGCCGATTTTCGCGCGCGATCGTTGGTTCGATCAGGACGAGGCGGGAGAAGCGGTCGCGACCCTCATCGACGCGGTGCGGCTGCCACTGGCGACCATGAACAAGTACCCGCACGAACTCAGTAAGGGTCAGCGTCAGCGTGTTGCGATCGCGCGCTCGCTCATTCTTGGGCCATCTCTTCTCGTGGCGGATGATCCGACCGCGGGTATCGATGTCACCGTGCGCTCCGCGATCCTCGACACGATCGTGGCTCTCCAGGAGCAGCAAGCCTTCTCGGCCCTCATCGTGACGGCTGACCTCGGCGAGGTGCGCCGCGTGAGTTCGCGCGTTGCGGTGATGCACGGCGGCATCGTGGTGGGAATCGGGGAGGTCGACGAGGTTCTCGAGACGTCGCCGCATCCGTACGTCCGCAGCCTCGGTCGAACGTTGAGTTACCTCGAGCGCCGTCCGGTCGAGGCATGAGCGGGTCGGTTTGGAGCACCGCGAACCTTTGCTAAAGTAGACAAGCTGAAAAACGCAATCCTCGATAGCTCAATTGGCAGAGCAATCGGCTGTTAACCGATAGGTTGTTGGTTCGAGTCCAACTCGGGGAGCTGAGCCCCTGGTCCTCCACGGCCAGGGGCTTTCTGTTTTTGCGACGTGTACTCCCGGGGGAGTAGCGCGGGCACATCCGCAGGCCGACGCGCAGGGGAGCCGCGAGGAATAGCATCGTGGGATGCACGACCCCGAACACTCGCGACAACGCGCACGTTGGGGCCGTCCCGACGCGAACTGGCCGGACGAGTGGCTACTCCACGAGCGACGCCGTGCGTCGCCACGCACGAGACTTCTCCTGCCGGTGGTGCTGTCGCTTCTCATCCAGCTTCCCGCGTCTCTCTTCTGGCTTGCCACGCAGGGGCCGACTCAGGGACGAGCGCTGACTCTGCTGCTGGCCATCCTCGGTCCACTGGCACTTTTGGGCGCACGTCGGTACCCCGGACCCGTTGTACTTGTCGTCAGTATCCTCGGCAGCCTCGACTTTTTTGTCTCCCAGGGGTTCGGCGGACCGCCGTATGTGGCGCTCGTTTTCGCGATCATCGGGGCGCTCGTACGGGGTGCGCGGGTGTGGGCCTGGGTGAGTGTTGGTTCGGTGTGGGCGATCACCTTGGGGACCGGGATTCTTCTCGGCCGCGAGTGGCACCCCGGAGGTGTTGCGGTCACGACACTCGGGATTCTTGTTCTCTTCGGTATCGGTGAGTCGATGAGAAGTCGCCGAGAGATGCTGGCCGAGTATCGGCGCACGATCGCTCGCCGTCGTCAGAGCGAGGCCCAAGCCGAGCGCGTGCGGCTCGCGCGCGAACTGCACGACGTGCTCGCGCATTCGCTCAGCCAGATCAATGTGCAGGCCGGCGTCGGACTTCACCTCATGGAGCGTCAGCCCGAGAAGGCTGCCGAGGCACTCGCGAATATCAAAAACACCAGCAAGACCGCCCTCGACGAGGTGCGCTCCGTACTCGGCGTCCTGCGTTCGACCGATCGAGATCCGGATGCCCCACTACTGCCAGAACCCGACCTTTCTCGTTTGCCCAGTCTCATTGCACCGCTCGCGGCACAGGGTCTCGATGTGACGCTCGAGGGGGAAATCGTTGGTGCCCCGCAATCCGTTCAGCTCGCGCTCTATCGGATCGCCCAAGAGTCGTTGACCAACGTCGTGCGGCATGCTGACGCGACCCGCGCGGTCGTGAGGCTCGCCTCCACCGAGAGCGAGTACTCGATTCGTATCGATGACGACGGCAGAGGTTTCGAGCGGGATGAGGCGTCGGAGGGTCGGGGCATCCTCGGCATGAGCGAACGGGCCGAACTCCTCGGGGGTCGACTCGAGATCGGCTCGTCGCAACTAGGCGGAAGTCGTATCACGGCGACCATTCCCGTGGAGGAGCACCCATGATTCGTGTTGCCCTCGCCGATGATCAACACCTGATTCGCGCGGGATTTCGTAGCCTCCTGGAGGCGGAGCCCGACATCGATGTTGTGGGGGAGGCGGGCTCCGGGAGGGATGCCGTCGCCCTCGTGACGCGCACGCGCCCCGACGTTGTCCTCATGGACATCCGTATGCCCGACGGCGACGGCTTGTGGGCTACGGAACAGCTCGTGGCAGACCCCCGACTCGCGGACACCCACATCGTCATCGTGACGACCTTCGAGCTCGACGAGTACGTTGGCCGGGCGATACGTGCTGGCGCGAGCGGGTTTCTCGTGAAGGACACCGAACCGGAGGAACTCATCCGAGCGGTGCGAGTGGTGTCCGCGGGAGACGCGCTCCTGAGCCCCGGCGTCACGCGGCGGCTGCTCGAGCGTATCTCCAGCCGCCTCCACGAGGCTCCGGATGCTGCGGCCCTCGATGTCATCACGGAGCGCGAACGCGAAGTACTCGCACTCGTCGGTCGAGGGATGACCAACGAGGAGATCGGTCGGCAACTTTTTGTGAGCCCGCTCACCGCCAAAACCCACGTGTCCCGCATCATGTCGAAACTGGATGCGCGGGACCGTGTCCAACTCGTCGTGCTGGCGTACGAAACCGGGCTAGTACGACCGGGGGAGTAGGCGCGTTGTCGCCGCGCGGCCGATGTGCCGGCGGGGCGTCTTCGCAAGGCTGATGGTGCGGCCGATCCCGGTCGCGAACTTCACACGAAGGACGTGTCATGAACACCATCGCACTGACCGCCGCTGCTCTCGCATGGCACGGCCCGGGATTCGGTTTCGGCTGGATCTTCTTTGTTCTGATCCCCCTGTTCTGGATCGCCATCATCGCCCTCATCGTCGGCCTCGGTAGGCGTCGTTGGGCGCGTGCCGGATGGGGACCGGGGCACCCGGGGCGTTGGGCCAGCCGCAGCGCCGAGGTCACCCTCGCGGAGCGTTTTGCTCAGGGCGACATCGATGAGAAGGAGTACCGGGCTCGTCTCGAGGTGCTCCGAGCGAGCGCGCAGCACCCCACCGTCTAGCGCAGCGGCGTCAACCCTCGAGGTGGTCGCGCCCGGGCATCCATTCGTGTCCGGGCGTGCCCCAGCCCTTCTTGCGAACCGCCTTCGCGGCGGCTTTGGCCTCTGGGTACTCGAGGCGATCGGCGTAGAGCACACCGTCGAGGTGGTCGTACTCGTGCTGGAAGATTCGGGCCAACCAGCCATCGGCCAGCACCTCGTAGCGCTCACCGTCGAGATCGGTGGCTCTGAGGATTGCGGCGGGGGAGCGCAGCAGGGGGAAACGCTCACCCGGGATCGACAGGCAGCCTTCCTCGTCGTCCTCCGTGGTTTCGGCGGGTGGTGTCGGCGCAAGCCACAGTTCTGGGTTGATCGCGACCCCCTCGTGAATGGCAGAGCCGTCGTCCCATCGGTAGACGAACACCCGGAGTGGCACCCCGACCTGCGGCGCCGCGAGTCCGACACCGGGGGCTGCGATCATCGTCTCCACCATGTCGGCCACCAGAGTGCGGACCTCATCGTCGATCTGGGTCACCTCGGATGCTGTGGTGTGGAGAACGGGATCACCGGTGATTCGGATCGGGAGTACGGCCATTCGCCCAGAATATCCGGCAACGAGAAGGTAGATTCGTCGGGTGCCTCCTGAGCTCGAAGATATCGCAGAACAGCTGACACTCGACTCGTCGGCAGCCATCGGCATCCCGCTCGCGCTTGTCGCAGCGGTACTGCTCGCGATCGGAACGCAGTTCCAACACCGGGGTGTGAGCCTCGTGAACGCCGCATCAACGACGGATGGCACGACCGGTCTGAGTTTCGGACAGCTCCGCTCGCTCCTGGCTCGCCCCTCATGGGTGATCGGAACGCTCCTGCTCGGAGTGGCGATCGTCATGCAACTCACGAGCCTTGCGTTCGCCCCCCTCATCGTTGTTCAGCCCCTCGGTGCGGTAGCCCTCGTTGTGACGGCGATCGTTAATGCGCGGATCACGAAGACACCGCTCGACGCCATCTCCATTCGCGCGATTGTGATCTGTGTCGTGGGTATTGGCGCGTTCGTCACCATTGCGGCGTTCGTGGCGCAGACGCATCCGATCACCTCGACTCAACTCGTCACCGTGCTCGTGACCCTCGCCGTGGTTCTCGCTGGGTTGCTCACGACCTTCCTTATTCTCCGAGGGCGCAAGCCGAGGCCGATCTTTTACGTGATCGCGGGCGGCGTGCTGTTCGGGTTCGTCGTGACGCTCGCCAAGGTTGTTATCGATCGCGTGCGCACGATCATCTCGATTCCGAACTACCCGATCGGGCCGGCCGACCTTCTCACTCTCCTGTGCATCGTGGGTCTCATTGCCGCGGCGCTCCTCGGCACCTATTTTGTGCAAACGGCGCACTCGTCGAACCCGCCGGATCTGGTTGTGGCAGGCCTCACCGTTATCGACCCCCTCGTCGCTGTTTCTATCGGCATCATCGTGCTGGGTGAGGCGGCCGGCGCGCCGTTCTGGGCGATCATCGCCTTTGTTGTGGCCGCCGGTGTCGCCATTTACGGTGTTCTCTCGCTCGCGCGCCACCACCCGCAGGCGCTTGCCAATACGGCGATCGCCGACGCGGCGGACGGCTCTTCCCCGAAGTAGTGGGGTAGGTTAGGGCGGCGCCCAGCGCACCGCTGATGTGCTCGAGCGATCCGCTCGCTTCCCAGATGACTCTTGCACCCCAGACAAAGGAATTCTTCGCCCGTGGCTGACATTTCGCGACGTACGTTCGATGAGAACTCGCCGCGACTTCGAGTTCTTATCGGCGCCGATACCTTCGCACCGGAGATCAATGGCGCCGCGAGCTTCATTGCGCGTCTCGCCGCAGGCCTCGTGATTCGCGGTCACGATGTCCACATCATGGCCCCCTCCTACGACGGTCGTCTCGGTGCGATCGAGGAGGTACACGAAGGCCAACGGATGACCGTGCATCGTGTCCGGTCCTGGCGCTGGTACCCGCACCCCACCTTCCGTTTCCTGCTCCCCTGGCGGGTGAAGGCTGAGTCCGCTCGGATCCTCGACCTGGTCAAGCCCGACGTCATCCACTTCCAGTCGCACATCGTGGTGGGGCGCGGCCTCACCATCGAGGGCGCCAAGCGGGGCATCCGTCTCATCGGCACTAACCACTTCATGCCCGAGAACCTTCTCGACCACGCGATCATCATCCCGCCGTTCCTGCGCCGGTGGGCCATCCGCCGGGCATGGGCCGCCGCCGATCGTTCCTTCAGCCGTGCCGAGCGCGTGAGCACACCGACACAGAAGGCTGCGGAGTACCTCGAGAAGAACACCTCAATTCGAGGTGTGCTTGCGATTTCGTGCGGAATCGACGCGCACAACTACGTGCCGAGTTTCGACCCGGCCGACGAAAATCTCATCGTTTTTCTCGGGCGCATTGTCGACGAAAAGCAGATCGACAAGCTCATCCGCGCTTTCGCGAAACTTTCACCCGAGCTGAACGCGAAGCTGCAGATTATGGGCACGGGGGACCAGGAGCATCGCCTCAAGACGCTCGCCTCGCAGCTTCGAGTTGCCGATCGCGTCCGCTTCGAGGGTCGTGTGACAGACGAATTCATCCGGGACAGCCTCACCAAAGCGAAGGTATTCGCAATGCCCTCCATCGCCGAACTCCAGAGCATTTCCACGATGGAGGCGATGGCGTCGGGTCTGCCCATCGTGGCGGCGGATGCGATGGCGCTCCCGCACCTCGTGCACGACGGCGAGAATGGCTTCCTCTTCACTCCCGGCAACGTCGATGAACTCGCCGAAAAGCTCACGCGAGTCCTCACCATGCCGCAGGACGAGTTGGAACGCTTCAAGCGCGAGAGCCTGTCGATCGTCGAGGCCCACGACATCCAGCGCACGCTCAACACCTTCGAGGCGCTCTACCGGGGTGAGCCGGTCTAAGCCCCGGCGTCCCCTGTGGGTTGAGGAGCCGCCGAAGGCGGCGTCCTTGTGGGTTGAGGAGCCGCCGAAGGCGGCGTCCTTGTGGGTTGAGGAGCCGCCGAAGGCGGCGTCTCGAAACCCCCAACCCCCGACTTATCCACACCCCTCTACTCACGGTGCTTCGTTTGTCGGTGCCCCCTGATGCACTGTTTCTATGCCCGGTTCGCCCACCCTCGACGAGGCGCCCATCCTCCTGGATGAGTCCCTCCCCGACACACGTGCGCTTTTCGGGATGGCGCGCGCGGAGTTCGCCCAGTCGGCGGCAACACGCGCTCACGCGGAGCTCGTGGCCGCGATCGCCGACACGGTGCGGGAGGCGCGCGAGTTCCCGTACGCGTTTGTCGAGAACCTTCGTTCCAACGATGACGCGGTGGAGTTCGCCACTCGCGCTATCGTCGCCGATCTGGCGGTCCGCCTCGGCTTGTCGGAGGGAACGGTTCGCACTTACGCGCACGAGGCAGACCTCCTCCGCGTTCGTGCGCCTCAGGTCTGGTACTGGTTCCGTGAGGGCGAGTGTTCTATTCAGAACGCCCGCACTGCGGCGGAACAGTGTGCAAACCTCCCGGAGGAGGTATGGCCCGCCTTTGACGCAGCTATGGCCGACCTTCGCCGTCTCGCGCCTGCTCGTTTCCGTTCGAGTGCGGCGCGGACCGCCGCTCGGCTATCGAGTGCGGACCTCACGGAACGTCACACGCTCGCGGCCGTCGGCCGGCGCGTGTGGGTCGATCCCGCGCCGGACGGCATGGCATGGTTCAACGCGTTACTCTCGGCCGAGGAAGCCGCTCGTGCCTACGCGATCGTGGATGCCCGCGCTCGAGCCTTGGCGTCGGCTCCTGGGGAGTCTCGGACGCTCGCGCAACTGCGTGCGGACGTCATGACCGACCTCGTGGCGGGCCGACTCGGCGATTCTCGGGGCGCGAGTGTCACCGTCGCGGTCACAGTTCCCGTCATGACGCTGCTCGGCCTCGACGAGGCGCCAGCCACGCTCGACGGCGTGACACCCATCGAAGCAGAGACGGCCCGTCGTTTGAGTGCACATGCGCCGTCGTTTACCCGTATTCTCACCCACCCCATCTCCGGTGTGGTCCTGGACATCGACCGTGGTACCTATCGTGTTCCCGCGGATCTGGCTCGCACCATCCGTGCACTCCACCCGATCTGCGACTTCAGCGGATGCGGACGCCCGGCGAGCGCGTGCGACCTCGATCACACGCTTCCCTTCGGCAGCCGTGGCCCGACTTCGGGAGCGAACGTCGGCCCGCTCTGCCGCAACCACCACCGCGTTCGACACCACACGACCTGGCTGCTGGAACGTGACGCGAGCGGACTTCTGTGGACGAGCCCCACCGGCCACTCCACGAGGGGCGATCCGCCGCCGTTCTAACCCCGACCGTAACCGGGGTGTTCGAACTGGAGCGTCCATCCCGGTGCCGCGGGCCCCTGTATCGTTGACTCGGCTCGCTCGACGACGCGCGCGCCACGGGGCGGTAGCTCAGCTGGTTAGAGCAGCGGACTCATAATCCGTCGGTCACGGGTTCAAGTCCCGTCCGCCCTACCAAGGATTTTTTCCGCTCAGTTCCACTTCACAGGCTGCTGCGCACCCGCGTGGACCGTGGGTAGTCAGTTTGAGAGATGACCGGCACCCAGTCGGGTGTGTTGGCTAACGCGATGTCAACTATTTCTGGGGGAGTGAGAACCGAGTAAGCCGAACCGTCAATTCCCGCGGGTTTGGTGAGCTCATTGACGTGCTGACTGGATTCCGCACCGTCACTCTTACGGATGACGGGGCCCCACACTCGTACGGAGTCGATCCGCCAGCTCCCATCTCGGTAGCCCCACGAGACCGTGGCCTTCTTGATGCGCGCGGTGCGCTGACCGACGACCATGGTGAAGTCCGTCATGAGCGGCGTTGTTGCAGACACAACGACCTGCGTTGTCGTCTCGACGAGGGTGATGTGCACAGTGGATGCCCTTCCGCTCAGAGGCTGCTCGGAAGCCCCGGCGTGCGCGAGTAGCCGGACTCACTGATCGTGGGAGTCCAGTCGGGCGCGTTGGCCAGTGCGAAGTCGAGAATTTCCCCGGGTGTGACCTCGCCGTACGAACGCATCCCGGCGGGATAGGTGGCGAAGCTCACGGTCTGAGTGGAATCTGCTCCGTCACTCTTACGCACGATGGGCCCCGAGAGTTGAACGAACCCGATCACCCACGCCCCATCCTGATACGTCCAGTACACCTCCGCCTCAGTGATCCGCGCCGTTTTCGCCTTCACCGGCATCGTGAAATCGTCGATCGAGAGGATGCTGTACGCCTTAACCAGCGCGTGCGTTGTCGTCTCTCCCACCGCGATATCCATGCTCGGGAGCATACCCGGAGCCAGGTGGGCTTCCACAGCGTCTACGACGCCGTGTGTTATCCCTGCGCGCTGGCTTGGGAGGCGATCTCGGTGAGTTCCTCGGGCATGAGCAGCTCTGACTTGTCTCCGTTGACGAAGAGTGTCGGGGTGCCTTCGACTCCGGCATCCTGCGCGGCGATTGTGTTGCTGAGGATCCAGCGCGCGTACTTGCCATCGCGCACACACGACAGGGTCGCGTCATCCGTGATGCCCTGCTCGTCCGAAAGGTAGGTGGCGAAGTCGTCGTCGGTCCAGAGGTCTGTCTCGGCGCCGTGGATCTCGAACAGGCCCGCGCGCACGTCGAGCCACTTGTCGGGTGCGTGCTCGGCGACACAGGTGGCGGCGCTTCCCGCGTTGGCACCGTAGTTGGAGACGAAGCGGATGCTGTGAACCTCGAGCGAGATCTCGCCCTTCGAGATCAGGTCGTTGAACGTGTCTCCGATGAGTGCTTCGTAGTCCTGGCAGTGGGGGCAGGAGAAGTCTTCCCACAGTGACAGCGCGATGGGGGCGTCGGGATCTCCGACGGTGACGCTGGTGCCCCCGACCTCGAACGGAACGCCGCCAGCACCATTCACGGTGACCTCGGTGGATGCCTCGGGAACGTTGACGACCGTCGCGGCCTGATTGGCGGCGATAACTGCACCAGCGATACCACCGACCACGACGAGCGCACCGACGATAATCGACACCTGGATGAGCACCCGGCGGCGACGCTCCTTGCGCTCGTGCTCCTTGCGGACCTCGTTGGCCCGCTGGCGCGCCTCGAGAAGCTTGTCGTTCTTCGGGGTCATGTTTGTCGACTCCTCTGTCGTGCCGCATGACGCGGCGTCCTGCCCAAATCCTCGGACTACGCTACAGGACGCAGTCTGGGGGGTGGCGCAGCTACCGTAGGTCGCGCATCCGCGCGGCAGCGCCCTTTCCTTGCCCGACACGGCGTTCCGATGTCACGGCGAGAACGAGGAGCACGGCGCCGGCCGTGGCGAGTGTGATCCACCATGGTTGAGCCCCGATGTTCTGACCGATCTGAACGGTGAAGACAACGAGGTTCTCGATAGGGAGCACGATGATGCCGAGAATGAACGGTGCCGCCAGTCGCCGAAGGTTGCCGATCATGATCGCAACGAGGGCGAGCACGATGACGAGCACCGCGCGTTCGGTGCGCGGATCGGTTCCGGTCGCGAGGATCGACGGGAGGAAGGTGACGACAAGCCCGGGCGTGTAGAGCGCCCACGACCGCGTGAAACCTAACGGCCACGACCAGAACGTGGCCTTGTTGTCGCGGGATGCCCGTGATGCGATCACTCCGGCGGCGATCAAGGCTGCGCCCATCGGCAGCGAATACGCTTCCACTCTGAGTTCGCGTGCCGACCAACTGGCCACGGCCGCCGACCACGCCAGAGCGAAGGTGATGACGACGGGGGGAAGGATGACGGGTCTCGTCAGTCCGCGCACGACGGTGACGATCATGATCGCGAGGAGGGTGAGGCTGAGGAGAAGAAGCGTGATGATCGAAAACCAATCGTCACCTCGCGCGGCCACCGGGCCCACCGTCGCGAAGGTCAGCGCTGGCACGAGTACCCAGCGACGTGCCGCATCCGGAACGCTCACCCCGTTGGATGGAGCCGCGAGGAGTGCTCCGGCAGCGATGGCGATCACCGTGGATGCGCCGGTGTAGAGCAGAACGGTCGGCATCGGCATCCCGTCCATGCCGACACCGTCGTATCCGAGCGCGAACCGGACCGACTGAATGACACCACCCGAGCTGGCGAGCAGGGCGATGACGAGCGAGGGAACACGAACGTGGGGTAGCTGCTCGAATGCCCCGATGCGCGCGATTCTCGGAGTGAGACCGGCGAAGAGGACGAGCACCGTGGCGATGCCGAGCAGAAGCCACGCGCGCCAGGGCGTGATGCCGTTCGAGCCGACCGCTGCGAGGGCGACAAGGACGGGTGCCACTGCGGTGGCGAGCCCGGCCGCATACAGCCCGCGCGCCGAGAGAACAAACCCCGGGAGGCCTCGAACCACGAGGAAGAGCCCAACCGCCGCAGCGCCAAGAGTGGGTGGGAGCAGGTATGGCTCGAGTCCGGTGACACCGTTCAGCGCCCAGATCGACCACAGGGCGCCGGTGAACGAGGCACCGGCGACCGGCCAGCCGTATCGACGTCCACCGAACACTGCCGTGGCAATCGCACCCGATCCCAGGATGATCAGCACGATGAGGGTCGTGGGAAGCCCTGCCGCCGCTCGCACGAGCGCGAGAACGATGGCAAACACCGCCGTCACGAGTGAGGACACCTCGAGCGCGATTCTCGAGGCACGCGCGTGGGCGGCGGCAACACCGCGAATCTCTAACGCGCCCCCGATGAGACGCGTCGCGGGAAGCACACAGGCGATGATCGCCGCGATCACGGGCAGGGTCACGGGGGAGGCGCTCACGGTGAGGAAATGTGCACCGAGGGAGATGATCGCCACCGCAGTCGCGGGAACGACGAGCGCGGCAGCGATCGTGCGAAGCGCTCCCGTCAGACCCTCGCGCCGACCAAGGAGGATCACGATGAGGAGCGCCACGATGACCGAGGTCGAGAGCCCCGTCCATCCGCTACGTTCCACGAACACGGTGGCAACTCCGATGAGGAACGGCACGGAGGTGACGGCGAGGATCGCGTACCAGTGAGCGGTTCGCGGCCATGGAGCGACGGTGGCGATGAGGGCGGCCACCGCGGCGGTCGAGGTAGTGAGACAGAGCACCGCGATGACGTCGAGTCCCGTGAGTGCGAGGCCCGCGGAGAGTACGACGAGAGCCCATCCGTATCCCACCGCGGTGTATGCGGGGCGTATGGGGCCGGGGACGAGTCGGGCGAGAAGGACGATGACCGCGAGCCCTGCCGCGCCGCCACCAACTCGCAGCGATTCGTCCTGCCACGCGATGATCGCCGCGAGCACAACAAGAACGTGGGCCGCGACAACGAAGGGCATCCGGATGCCCGCCCGCAGCGATCGCGCGCGTTTCACGAACGACAGCACGACCCCCAGTGCCGATGCCACGCCGAGGGCAATGACGACCCGCGCGAGGTCGCTGAACCACGTCCACGTGGCGACGTAGACGATCGCGGCGGCGATGTGCCATGCCGCCACCGGCAGGAAGTAGCGTGCGATGGGGTCCACCTGCTGGGCGCGTCTCCACACGGCTCTCAGCAGGATCGCCGCAATCGCTCCCGCTCCCAGGCTCAGGGCAAGTGGGAGTGCGAGTTCCGCACCACCGAACATGCCGGGATCGGCTTCACCACCTCGGAACAACACGCCGAATAGCACGACCGGCAGGAGCGACAGCGCCGCGGGCACTGACCAGATGAGCGAGATCGTCCACGCGCCGAGCCTCAGCATCCAACGGTCGAGGTGGGGCGTCTGGGGAAGCAACGCGCTGAGGGCGACAACGACCACGGCCGCTCCGGCGATGAGGGCGAATATCCACGCACCGTCGGTGACGACGATGGTCGAGAAAGCGCTGGCCGAGAGTGCAAGGAGCGCTCCCGTCAGCCAGCTCCACCAGTCATTCGCTGCGAAACGGGCTGACAGGCCAGCGATGGCGGCGAGGAGTAGGAGGCTCAGCCCAGAACCGGTTGAACGCTCCACTCCCATGGTGTCGTTTGCGAGGAGCAAAACGAGCACGGCACCTATGGCGAACAACTGGAGAACAAGCCCCGTTGTGGCATCGGCGCGCAGGGTTGAGCCAAACCGGCGTGCGAGTGCCGGATGCACCAGATACGCGAGGAGCGGCACCGCCGCGGCTCCCACCAACCCGAAGGGGACCCCCCACATGCTGCCGGCACTGGTGCCGATGCTGCTGCCGATGAGCAGTGGCACCAGCGTTGCGGTGACCGTTCCGATCCAGACGGGCGATCGCAACACGACGAGTGCGCCAAAACTGAGGAGGAGCGCTGATGCCACGGCGACGGCACCGGCAGCGACAAGGAGCTTCGTCGAGAGGTCGTCAACGGGCTCGGTGACCGCCCACACGTCGAGAGCGACAAATACCGTGCCGAGCGAACCTACGGCCTCGGCGGAGAAACGAAGACGTGCGCGGGCAAGCAACCACGCAGCACCGAAGAACAGGAGGGTGAATCCCGCCACGATGGCCGTGCGGATCTCGAAGCTGTCGAGATCGGGGTTGAAGAAGGTGAAGACGATCGCGGCGATGGCGACGAGTCCGGCACCAACCACGGCGAGGATCGACTGCAGGCTTACCCCAGAACTTGCGGTGGCGGGCTTGGTCGCTGGCGCAGCAGCGGCGGGTGTGCTCTGGACTGCCACCGGAGTAGACGGAGCCGTAGCCGTGACGACGGCGGTCGCGCCCGTCGCGGGCGACGCCTCCGTGAGCCGCTGTACGAGAGCCTGGCGCGCCTCGAGGGCGACCGCGGCATCCTCGGACGCCTGAAGAATGCTCCACGCGAGCGGACCCTGCAGGTCGGCACCGCAGCTGCCGCAGACGGGGCCGGCGAGGCCTCCACCGCAGCGTGGGCATAGGTTGCGATTCCGTAGTTTTCGGATGACGGGGTCGACCCAGGTCTCAGGCATGGCGGTCAGTCTAGGGTCGAAAAATGATCGTCTGTCGACATGCGCGTCGAGCTGTGAATGCTGTCCCCGGTCGCTGCTAGCGTGAACGACGTGACCGAGACGCCGGAACAGAAGACCCCCCAGGAGCAGCTGGACTACTACCACTCGCGACGGGAAATGGCGGTGGTTCAACCTCAGGGCAGCCTCGCTCTCGTCAACACCCAGTGGATCGATAGTGAACAGCCCGTGTGGGGTGTGCCCGGTGTCTGGGCGCCGGCGGAGGGTGGACTGACGGTCACCGCTGCGGCGGCCGACGGCATCTACGTTGACGGTGAACTCGTCGACGGCTCAACCTTCGTGCGTGGCAAGGATTCCGCCGAGCCGAGCGCCATCGTCTTCAACGACACAACCAGCGGGTTTGTCATTGCGGGTGATGACGGGCACTACGGCTTGCGTGTCTTCGACGGCAACTCCGAGGCCATCCAGGAGTTCGGCGGCATCTCGATCTTCGACTACGACCCGGAGTGGGTCATCACCGGAACGTTCACCGAGAACCCCGCCGGTACGACCCTCGGCTTCGAGCAGCTCAAGAGCGACGGTCAGACGAAGGAGAAGGTGATTCCCGGCGAGATTACGTTCACCAAAGACGGGGTCGACTACAACCTGGCCGCATTCAAGGCTGGCAGGGCACTCCAGCTCGTGTTCGCAGACGCGACGAACGGCGACTCGACGTACAGCGTCGGACGCTTCCTTTTCCTTGCACCGAACCCGGACGGCACGATCACCCTCGACTTCAACCGAGCAGTCCTCCCGCCCTGCGCCTTCAGCTATGCCTTCAACTGCCCGCTGCCACCCAAGCAGAATCGATTCTCTGTGGCCATCGAGGCCGGGGAGAAGAATGTGCTCGCCAAGAGCGGTGCGCTGCTCCACGGTTGAGCGGATGCCGTGACCGCGGCATCCACGATCGTTCTGGATCACCGCTCCGGCACCTTCTTCGCGTCGATCGACGACGGGCGCGAGCGCGAGGTTCGGGACCTGGCATCCTTTGTGGCCGATCGCGAACGCGAGCGTCCGAGGTGGGTGTGGGATGACACCTCCTGGTGGTACCCGCGGCTTCTCGCGGAGGGCGTGCGAGTGGAGCGATGTTTCGACTTGCGCCTGTGTCGGACGATCCTGCGGCGGTCCCTGCTGACCGCGGAGTCCGAACTGGCTCGCGCCCCCCTCGACGGCTGGGACAACGCGCGCGCTCCCGAGGTGCCTCCGTCTGGTGCCCTCTTCGAGTTCGAGGCCGCGCCGAGGGAGCCCGACGATCCCGTCGCCGAGTTCCGTCGGCAACGCACCGCCGTCGCCGGGAGTGCCGAACCCCCGCGGGTCGACTTGCTGCTCGCCGCCGAATCGGTGGGCGCGCTCATCGCGTCAGAACTGAACCATGCCGGTCTGCCGTGGGATGTCGAGCGTCACGGCGAACTCCTCACCGAGGTTCTCGGTGCCAGGCCGTCGCCCGGGCAGCGACCGCTTCACATGCAGCGAACGCTCGATCGGCTCCGCGCCGCGCTCGATGGTGCGGAGGTGAACCCCGATTCTCCTGTCGAGTTGCTCCGTGTGTTGCGACGAGCGGGACTCGACGTGTCGTCGACCTCGAAGTGGGAGCTCGCCGAGCACGATCACCCTGCGATCGAACCGCTGCTCGAGTACAAGCGTCTCGCGCGTCTTCTGTCGGCAAATGGATGGAACTGGCTCGAGACCTGGGTTCGTGACGGACGGTTCCGAGCCGATTTTGTGCCGGGTGGTGTTGTAACCGGGAGATGGGCCACGAGTGGGGGAGGTGCGCTGCAGCTCCCCAAGCAGATCCGTGGTGCCGTTATCGCTGACCCTGGGTGGGTGTTCGTTGTGGCGGATGCCTCGCAACTGGAGCCGCGCATCCTCGCCGCCCTCTCCGGCGATCGGTCCATGATCGCAGCGGCTGGCGAGACCGACATGTACAACGCGATTGTCGCCAGCGGTGCCGTCGACACCCGCGAGCACGCCAAGATCGGGATGCTCGGCGCCATGTACGGCGGAACCACCGGCCAGAGCGGTCGTCTCCTGCCTCGCCTCGCACGGGCCTATCCGCGGGCGATCGGATTCGTCGAGGATGCTGCGCGAACGGGGGAGCGTGGCGGTCAGGTGATGACGAGACTCGGCCGCACCTCGCCGCTGCCTGACACCGCGTGGTTTCAGAGTCAGCGGGACGCGTCATCGGAGGGTGCGACCCCGGCGGGTGTTGCTGCCGCTCGAACGCGTGCTCGCGCGTTTGGACGGTTCACCCGGAACTTCGTTGTGCAGGGCACGGCCGCAGAGTGGGCGTTGTGCTGGTTGGCGGGCATCCGTCAGCGGTTGTCGGCCCTCGCGGGGCACGGGTGGTTTACGACGTCGGCCCACCTCGTCTTTTTTGTTCACGATGAGGTCGTTGTCCACTGCCCGATCGAGCACGCTCCCGACGTAGAGCGTGAGCTTCGCGAGGCAGCGTCGGCGGCAGGACGTTTGCTCTTCGGGGATGCCGGGCCCTCGTTCCCCGTGACCGTCGCCACGGTCCGTTCCTATGCCGACGCGAAGTGACGCCACGCCGGGAATCACATGCTTGTGATTTCGGGGAGTTGTCGGCGATAATGAGGCCAGCGGGTTCGCCCGTTCCAATTTCACAGTCCGCACACGTTGCACCGTTCATCTGGGTCGATGGGGAAGTCGCACCCAACCAGAACGGAGATCGACGTGACTGCACAGAGTGTTTCTCGAAACACGGCTCGTGGGGTGCTTTTTGTGCACTCCGCGCCACGCGCGCTGTGCCCACACATCGAGTGGGCGGCAGGTCGCGCCCTTGAGCGCGCCGTCAATTTCGATTGGATCGAGCAGCCCGTTCTCAAGGGCTCGCTTCGTACCGAGTTCTACTGGGAGGGCCCGCGCGGCACAGGCGCACGGCTCGCATCGGCACTTCGGGGGTGGGAGCACCTCCGCTATGAGGTGACGGAGGACGCTGGCCTCGGTACGGACGGCGGGCGTTGGATGCACACACCCGACCTCGGCATTTTTTTCGCGCAGACCGACACGGTCGGCAACGTCGTCATCCCGGAGGATCGCATTCGATCTGCCATGGAGACGGCAGGGGCCAATGCGCTCGAACTTCATCGCGAACTCCGTCTGGCCCTGGGTCAGGCGTGGGACGACGAGCTCGACGTGTTCCGTCACGCCGGGCAAGACTCCGCGGTCGTGTGGTTGCACGCCGTCGGGTAACGGAAGAAAGTGGTTAGGCCGGAGGAACCATGGACACGCTGAATCGCGAACTGACGGAACTGCTCGACGAGGTGGCACCACCCCTCATCGACCTGGAGCAACTCGAACGACTCGTCACCGAGGACGACTTGATCCAGTTCGACGGGGAGTGCCTACTGCACGACGGCTGCAGGCCCATCGGCCGCTAGCTGCGACCTAGTTGTAGCTGCGGAAGGCGGCCACGGAGTTGTGGCCACCGAAGCCGAACGAGTTGCTGAGCGCCAGCAACTCTCCGTCCCCGAGCGCACGAGGCGCGGTCACGACGTCGAGGGGGATCTCCGGATCCTGCTCCGTGAGGTTGATGGTCGGCGGTGCCGTGCGGTTGTGGAGTGCCAGGATCGTGAAGATGGCCTCCAGAGCGCCGGTTCCACCGAGGAGATGACCGGTCGCCGCTTTTGTCGCGGACACGGCGATTGACGGAAGGTGATCGCCGAACACGCGAGCCATGGCGTTGTACTCCGCGATGTCGCCGACGGGTGTGCTCGTCGCGTGGGCGTTGATGTGCGCGACATCCGTCGGACTCGCCCCGGCCATCTCGATCGCGGCCTTCATCGCACGAGCCGCGGCCGAACCCTCGGGGTCGGGTGCGGTGATATGGAACGAGTCACTCGTGACGGTGCCGCCGGCGAGCTCCGCGTAGATGCGGGCACCGCGCGCGAGGGCGTGCTCCTCGGTCTCGAGCACGATCGAGCCAGCACCCTCACCGAGCACAAAGCCATCTCGGGACACGTCGTACGGTCGCGAGGCGGTCTCGGGGCTGTCATTGCGCTTGGAGAGTGCCTGCATCGACGCGAACGCTGCGATCGGCAGGGGATGCACGACCGCCTCGGTTCCGCCCGCGATCACGACATCGGCGAGACCCAGCTGGAGGTGGGCGTAGGCGTTGGCAATTGCCTCTGTGCTCGATGCGCACGCCGACACATCGGTGCGGGCGTAGGCGCGAGAGGGGATGGACATGCTGATCGCGGCCGCGGCGGCGTTCGGCATGAGCATCGGAATGGTCATCGGAAGGACCCGGCGAGGGCCCTTCTCACGCAGGGTGTCCCATGCGTCGAGGAGCGTCCACAGACCACCGATACCGGTGGAGTAGTCGACACCGACGCGGATGGGATCGACGTCGGGGGAGCCAGCATCCGCCCACGCCTCACGGGCTGAGATGAGGGCGAACTGGCTGGAGGGGTCGAGACGCTTGGACTCGACACGTTCGAGAACCTCTTCGGGGCGGACCTTGGCCTCAGCCGCGAAGGTGACGGGGAGCTCGTACTGCTCAACCCAGTCGTGTGTGAGGGTGTGTGCGCCCGATTCGCCTGCGAGGAGTGCCTCCCAGGACTCGGGAGCGGTCCCGCCGAGCGGGGAGGTGGCACCGATACCGGTGACGACGATCTTTTTGGTCATTTCACGTTCCTGTCGTGTACTGCGTGGTGCGCTTGCGCATCAGCGAGGCGGCCAGCCGGGGAACCGGCTGGCCGGCCGCTGATGTTGTTCAGCCCTGCGCGCTGGTGATGAAGCTCACGGCGTCGCCGACGGTCTTGAGGTTCTTGACCTCTTCGTCGGGAATCTTGACGTCGAACTTCTCTTCAGCGTTGACGACGATCGTCATCATCGAAATGGAGTCGATGTCGAGGTCGTCGGTGAACGACTTGTCCAGCTCGACGGTGTCCGTCGCAATGCCGGTCTCGTCGTTGATGAGCTCGGCCAGGCCGGCCAGTACTTCTTCCGTGGACAATGCCATTGTTGTTTTCTCCTTGATGGTGTGAAGTGACCGCTAAGCAGTTTAGGGGAGGACGACGACCTGGGCCCCGAAGACGAGGCCCGCGCCGAAGCCGATCTGCAGCGCGAGACCTCCGCTGAGTTCCGGGTGCTCCTCGAGTAACCGGTGCGTGGCAAGCGGTATCGATGCGGCACTCGTGTTGCCGGTGGTGGCGATGTCGCGCCCGACGAGCACCGTCTCAGGCAGACCGAGTTGCTTGGCGAACTCGTCGATGATGCGCATGTTGGCCTGGTGAGGGATGAACGCGGCGAGATCGGATGCTTCGACTCCGGCAACCTCGAGTGCCTGACGCGCGACCTTCGCCATCTCCCACACTGCCCAGCGAAAAACGGTCTGACCGTCCTGTCGGAGCGTGGGCCACGGAGCATCGCCGTTGCGGAAGTCAACGAGTGTCGCGTTCATGCCAACGGACCCGGCCTTGGAACCGTCGGAGCCCCACACGGGTGCTGCGACCCCGGGGAAGTCACTCGGGCCGATGACCACTGCGCCCGCCCCATCGCCGAGGAGGAACGAGATCGTGCGGTCCGTGGGGTCGACGATGTCCGAGAGCTTCTCTGCCCCGATCACGAGTGCGTAGTGGGCTGCGCCGGCCCTGATGAGGGCATCCGCCTGGGTCACTCCGTAACTGAACCCCGCGCACGCGGCGTTCTCGTCGTAGGCGGCCGCAGGGTTGGCGCCGACGCGGTCGGCGACGACAGCGGCCATCGACGGCGTCTGCTGCACGTTGCTGATGGTTGCGACGATCACGAGATCGATGAGTTCCGGGGCGACTCCCGCGCGCTCGATGGCTTCGCGCGCGGCATCCGTCGCCAGGTCCACCGCGAGGACGTCAGCGGATGCCCGTGTGCGGGTCGAAATGCCCGTGCGCTGCTTGATCCACTCGTCGCTCGAGTCGATCGGGCCGACCAGATCGTCGTTGGGGACGACGAGATCGCCGCGTGCCGCTCCGTAGCTGTAGATTCGCGTGAACTGGGGGCCGGTGGCCTGCTTGAGTGTTGCCATCAGGCGTCGATCATCTCGAACGCTGCGGCAAGGTCATCCGGTGTCTTGACCGCGACCGTCGGAACACCTTTCAGACCGCGCTTGACGAGGCCCACGAGTGCGCCAGCGGGTGCGAGTTCGATGATGCCCGTGACACCCGCCTCGCCCAGTGACGCCATGGTCTTGTCCCACCGCACGGGCGACGAGACCTGTCCGACGAGGAGATCGACGAACTCTTGTCCGTTCGAGACGCGTGAGCCGTCCTTGTTGGTCCAGATCGGAATAGTGGGGTCCAGGGCGACGATTCCGGCGGCCACCTCTGCCAGTGGCTCGACGGCGGGCGCCATGTACCGGGTGTGGAACGCTCCGGCGACCTGAAGCGGAATGACCCGCGTGCCGGGCACGGGGTTCGCGGCGAGCTCCGCGAGAGCGGGGAGGGCACCGGCCACCACGATTTGGCCACCGCCGTTGTAGTTCGCGGGGCTGAGCTCGAGCTCCGCCAGTCGTGCGAGGAGCTCCGCCTCGTCACCGCCGAGCACCGCGGACATTCCGGCCTGCTCGAGGGCCGCAGCATCCGCCATGGCGTTCGCTCGCTCACGCACGAAGGTGACCGCGTCGGTGTCGCTCAGGATGCCGGCACCCGCGGCGGCCGTGATCTCTCCTACAGAGTGCCCCGCTATGCCGTCGATCTTGTCGCGTCGGCCGTCGGCCAGCAGCGCCGAGAGCGTGAGGAGACCCGCTGCAACGATGAGGGGCTGCGCGATACGGGTGTCGCGGATCGTGTCGGCATCCGATGTGGTGCCGTGCGCGACGAGGTCGATGCCGACGGCGTCGGAGATCGCTCCGAGTTGGTCGGCGAATCGGGGTTCGGCGAGCCACGGCTCGAGGAAACCTGGGGTTTGAGAGCCCTGACCGGGCGCAACGATAACGATCACCGGTCTAGTCTGCCAACGATCGAGCCGGATGCTGTGGCGACAGTCCCACAAACATCCGCTGGTGCGTTGTGCGATACCTCAGACCGTGCCCGGAACTCGGCTAGAAAGAGCGAGAACCGGACTGCTGCCCGGCGCGTTTGCGCTCCGCGGGATCTGCGATGGAGCCGACGATGAGTGCCGACTGCAGAATGAGCGCCTCACGTGCGCCCGTGGCATCCCACCCGATCACGTCGCTCACCCGTTTGAGTCGGTAGCGCACGGTGTTCGGGTGGACGAAGAGCTCGCGCGCCGTCGCCTCAAGGGATCTCCCGTTGTCCAGGTAACACCACAGGGTCGTCAGGAGGTCCGTGGAGTGTGCTTGAAGCGGCTTGTAGATCTTGTTGATGAGGGTGGCGCGTGCCAGTGGATCGCCAGCGAACGCACGTTCTGGCAGCAGATCGTCGGCCAGGGTGGGGCGGGGAGCGTTGCGCCAGGACCGAGCGACGGCGAAGCCCGCGAGCGCCGCTTTCGCACTGCGTGCCGCGTCGACGAGAGTCGGAACCTCTGGTCCGAGCACCAGATGGCCGGAGCCGAATCCCGGCTCGAGCTGTTCGGCGATGGTGAGGAAGGGCATCGGCGGAGCGGCATCCGGGTCCTCGGACGCTGGGCTCGCGCGGCCGATGACGAGCACCAGTCGCGAGCCCTGGACGCCGATGAGTACGTCAGCGTCGAGGTGCCTGGCGGTGCGACGCAATTGGTCGACGTCGAGCATCTTGGGCGCAGTCCCGACGAGCACACACACTTCGCCGTGGCCGTTCCAGCCGAGGGCCGCGATACGGCTGGGCAGCTCGTTGTCGTACTCGCCGGACAGGATCGAATCGACGACGAGGGCCTCGAGGCGGGCATCCCACAAACCGCGTGCCTCGGCCGCACGCGCATAAACGTCGGCCGCGGCGAAAGCGATCTCGCGCGAGTACAGGAGGATGGCCTCCTTGAGAACGTCATCGCCGTCGCCGACGCGTTCCTCGACCACCTCAACGGTGATTCGGATGAGCTGGAGTGTCTGCGTGAGGGATACCGAGCGAAGGAGCTCCCGTGGGGCGGCTCCGAAGACGTCCGCGGCGATCCACGGGATCGATTTGGGGTCCTCGAACCACGAGATGAAACTCGTGATGCCGTTCTGGGCAACGAGGCCGACCGCCGAGCGCCGCCCTGGTGGCATGTCGCCGTACCAGGGCAACGTCTCGTCGAGTCGCTTGAGTGTTGCGGTAGCAAGCTCGCCGGAGATGGTTCTCAACCAGGCGAGCGTCTGCTCCTTCGTTTTTGGTGCCACGATCGGCTAGCTTTCGCCGCCCGCCGATCCGGTCGTACCCGCGTTGACGTCGTGGAGGCGGTACTTGTCGATCGCGTAGGCAACGGCGCCCGGGTCGATCTGTCCGCGGCGGGCGAGCGACTGGAGGGTGCGTACGACGATCGACGGGCCGTCGATCACGAAGAAGCGTCGCGCCGCGGCACGCGTGTCGGAGAAGCCGAAGTTATCGGCACCGAGCGTCGCGTAGTCGCCGGGCACGAACGGGCGGATCTGATCCGGAACGGCGTGCATGAAGTCGCTCACCGCAACGAACGGCCCGTCCGAACCCGAAAGCTTCTGGGTCACGTACGGAACCTTGGGCTGGTCGTTCGGGTGAAGGAGGTTGTATTCGTCTGCGGCGATACCGTCGCGACGCAGCTCGGTCCACGACGTCACCGACCACACGTCCGCTGCGACACCGAAGTCCTGCGCGAGAAGCTCCTGCGCCTCGAGAGCCCAGGGCACCGCGACACCGGAAGCGAGTAGCTGGGCACGCGGGCCTTCAATGCGCGGGGATGCGAGGTGGTAGATGCCCTTGAGAGCGCCCTCCACATCGAAGTTCTCGGGCTCCGCCGGCTGCACGATCGGCTCGTTGTAGACCGTGAGGTAGTACATGACGCCCGGGTCCGGGTGCGAGCCGCCGTACATCCGCTCGATGCCGGCCTTCACGATGTGGCCGATCTCGTAGCCGTACGCCGGGTCGTAGGAGACAACCGCCGGATTGGTGGATGCCAGGAGCAACGAGTGACCGTCCGCGTGCTGCAGACCCTCACCCGTGAGAGTGGTGCGACCGGCCGTTGCTCCGATCACGAAACCGCGCGCCATCTGGTCGCCTGCCGCCCAGATGGCGTCGCCCGTGCGCTGGAAACCGAACATCGAGTAAAAGACGTACACGGGGATGAGCGGTTCGCCGTTCGTGGCGTACTGCGTGCCTGCCGCGGTGAAGGCCGCAAAGGCACCGGCCTCATTGATGCCGACGTGCACGATCTGGCCCTGCGGGCTCTCCTTGTAGGCGAGGAGGAGCTCACGGTCGACCGAGACGTACTGCTGGCCGTTCGGGTTGTAGATCTTCGCCGTCGGGAAGTAGGCGTCCATACCGAAGGTGCGGGCCTCGTCCGGGATGATCGGCACGATGCGATTGCCGAGACCCTTGTCGCGCAACAGGTCCTTGAGCAGACGCGCGAAGGCCATCGTGGTGGCGATCTCCTGCTTGCCGGAACCCTTCTTGACGACCTCGTAGGCCTTGTCCTCGGGCAATTCAAACTGCGTGTACCGCGAGCGGCGCTCCGGCAGGTAGCCCCCGAGTTCACGGCGGCGCTCGTGGAGGTACTGGATCGCTTCGTCGTCCTGACCAGGGTGGTAGAACGGCGGCTGGTACGGGTTCTCCTCGAGCTGGGCATCCGTGATCGGAATGTGCATGACGTCGCGGAAGAGCTTCAGGTTGTCGAGCGTGAGCTTCTTCATCTGGTGTGTCGCGTTGCGACCCTCGAAGCTCGCACCGAGGCCGTAACCCTTCACCGTCTTGGCGAGGATGACGGTCGGCTGGCCCTTGTGCTCGGACGCGGCCTTGAACGCTGCGTACACCTTGCGGTAGTCGTGTCCACCGCGCTTGAGGCCCCAGATTTGGTCGTCGGTGTAATCCTTGACCATCTCGAGGGTGCGCGGGTCGCGGCCGAAGAAGTTCTCGCGTACGAAGGCACCGCTTTCTGCCTTGTACGTCTGGTAGTCGCCGTCGGGCGTGCGGTTCATGAGGTCGCGGAGCGCTCCCTCGGAGTCGTTCGCGAGAAGGGCATCCCACTCACGGCCCCAGACGACCTTGATGACGTTCCAGCCAGCGCCGCGGAAGAAGCTCTCGAGCTCCTGGATGATCTTGCCGTTGCCGCGGACCGGTCCGTCAAGACGCTGGAGGTTGCAGTTGATAACGAAGTTGAGGTTGTCGAGTCCCTCGTTGGCCGCCCACTGCAGTGCGCCACGGCTCTCGACCTCATCCATTTCGCCATCACCGAGGAACGCCCAGACCTGCTGATCGGAGGCGTCCTTGATCCCGCGGTTGGTGAGGTACTTGTTTGACTGTGCCTGGTAGATCGCGTTGATCGGGCCGAGACCCATCGACACCGTGGGGAACTGCCAGAACTCTGGCATGAGGCGCGGGTGCGGGTAGCTCGAGAGCCCGTACGGTGCGCGCGACTTCTCCTGGCGGAACGCGTCGAGGTGCTGTTCGGTGAGACGACCCTCGAGGAAGGCGCGGGCATACATTCCGGGGGAGGCGTGGCCCTGATAGAAGATCTGGTCGCCACCGCCCGCGTGATCCTGACCGCGGAAGAACCAGTTGTGACCGACCTCGTACAGGGCGGCCGATGACGCGTACGTGGAGATGTGTCCGCCGACGCCGATACCGGGGCGTTGGGCCCGGTGAACGGTGATGGCCGCGTTCCACCGGATCCACGCGCGGTAACGGCGCTCGATGTCCTCGTTACCGGGGAATGCCGGCTCGTTCTCCGGGGCGATCGTGTTGAGGTAATCCGTAGTCGGCACCATAGGGACACCGAGGTGCAGATCCTTCGACTCCTTGAGGAGGCTGAGCATGATCTCTCGACCGCGCTCGTGTCCCGCGGCGGCGACGAGCGATCGGAGGGATTCCTGCCACTCTGCAGTCTCCTCGGGATCCTGATCGATGTTGTGGGCCGAATAGGGATCCTGGTCGTTTACCGTCACCGCTGACCTCTTCCTGGTAGAGAGATGGAGGATCGCGACGTCGGGTTACGACTGGTCGCGATCAACTACGCCAAATGAGTCTAGTTGTGGATCGGATACTGACCGTCACCAGGCGTATCATTGCCGATCGGCCCGCGATTCTGGGTGGGCAGATAAGGACTTCACCTCCGATGGCACTGGTCAATGACGTCATGGCGCCCGACTTCGAGCTCCCCAACCAGTTCGGCGAGCGCATCCGACTCTCCGAATTCCGGGGACAGCGCCCGGTTGCACTCGTGTTCTACCCGCTTGCCTTCTCGAGCACCTGCACCTCGGAACTCTGCGAGCTACGCGACAATCTGGAGCTATTCAAGAACGCCGGCATCGAACTCATCGGCATCTCGGTCGACTCGAAAGCAACACTGCGCGCCTGGGCCGAGCAAGAAGGTTACGACTTCACACTCCTCGCCGACTTCTGGCCTCATGGCGACGTCGCCAAAGACTACGGAGTGTTCTTGGAGGACAAGGGGTTCGCCACTCGCGCCACCTTCCTTATCGACGTGAACGGTGTCATCCGGGCAAGCTTCATCACCGCCCCCGGAGAGGCTCGCCCGATGGCGAACTACCGCGAGGCCGTCCAGGAGCTCCTCGCCACCGCGTAGGACTCACGCGAGGATGTTGACGGCTCTCGAAATGACGAGGGCGAGTATGACGAAGCCGGTGAGAGCCTGCAAACCCATGAGAGCTTTTGCCCGGGTTGTGAGCGGCATCACATCGGTGGGGCTGAACGCCATCATGTTGGACAGCGAGAAGTACAGGTAGTCGAAGAAGACCGGCTTCCACGCGTCATTCGCGCGCTGTTGCTGCGGAAAAAGGAAATCCTGGGGTGATTCGTCGCCGACACCCTCGAAGCGCCTCGCCACCGGACCGCCGCCGTCGAACTCCCAGAACAGCACGCCGTAGGCGACCACGTTTGTCGCCCACACCGCGAGGACGGTCAGTAGGACATTCGGGCCATCGATGGACGCGTCCAAGAGCGCCGCGATCATGAGCACCACGTACACCTGGTTGACGAGCACGAGCCCGAAACCGAACCCGAGGCTCAACCACCGGGACCAGGTGGATTCCGTGCTGAATCGGCGCGGATTCTTGACCAAAAGCGGAACAAGCGCTGCGACGCCGAGCGAGGGGAGAACCCATCGCGGCAGGATCTGCACCTGATCGGGAAGCACGGCGTAAATAGTGAACGCCGCGAGGACGACGATGGCGACGGGCCAGCGATGCTCCGCCCGAACCTTGGCAGGTGCATCCATGCCCGAAGTGTATGCCGTAGCATGGGGCACGTCGGTCCGGCGTGCCGGACAGGGGCCTTTAGCTCAGTTGGTAGAGCGCCACGTTTACACCGTGGATGTCATCGGTTCGAGCCCGGTAGGGCCCACCATCACTCGGAGGACGCCGGATGTCGCGGACCGCCGTCATGGGCGCAGGCGCGCCGGCTCTGGTCCTCGCCTCGATCCTGTGGGGCACTACGGGCACGGCGGCGAGCTTTTTCCCCGACACCGTGTCCCCGCTCGCCATCGGTGCGAGCACGATGGGCGTCGGAGGTCTCCTCCTCTTCGTCACATCGGCACGGATGTCCGTCGCAGCGTTGCGTGACCGCGCGGTGCGCACATGGGTGCTCGTGGGCGCCATCGGTGTCGTCATCTACCCCCTCGCGTTTTACCTGTCGATGGATCTGGCGGGGATCGCGATCGGTAACGTCGTGTCGCTCGGTACCGGCCCCGTCTTTGCTGCCCTCCTCGAGTGGGTGTTCGAGCGCCAACGTCTCTCGCGGCGGTGGCTCGCATGCACCGTCATGGCGATCATTGGAGTGGTGCTCCTGGCTTTTGGCGGTCACGGTGCCGGACCCGCGCCATCGGAGAGTGTTGTGCCGGGCATCCTCTCGGGAATAGTGGCCGGGTTTGCATACGCCCTGTACACCTATGCGTCGAGTCGCGCGATTCGGGCCGGTGCTCCCTCGCGGGGCGCCATGGGGTCGATGTTCGGTGTCGGAGCACTCGTTCTTGTGCCGGTGCTCCTTGCCCTGGGTGCACCGCTTCTTCAGACGGGTTTGACGATCGGTATCGCCGCCTATCTAGCCCTCGGACCGATGTTTGTTGCCTACCTGCTCTTTGGCATCGGAATGCGCACCCTCTCGAGTTCGACGGCGACAACGATCACACTGCTTGAGCCGTTCGTTGCCACGATTCTGGCTGTGGTGGTCGTGGGGGAGCGGCTTGACCCTCTCGGATGGATCGGGTTGGCCCTCATTCTCGGCGCCATAACATTCCTCACTACGGCTGGCCTCCCGGGCCGCCGACAGCGTCCGCTCTAGTATTTGGGGCATGGAACGTGACGACGAGGTTAACGAAGAGACCTCACATGAACCACCCTTCGTCACCCCGGGGCCGCGCCGGGCGACATTCACGCCCCCCTCTGCTGAGGACGCGGCGCTGCACGATGATGACGAACTCGCCTCGGCTCTCGCCGCAGACTTCGGCCGATTTGCGCCTCCCACGGCTCCCACGGCTCCCGTGGCCACGCCGCGCACCACTGAGCCACCTGCGCCGCCGCTCGTCACCTCAATCCCACCGCTGAACCCCAGCCCGGAGACAGCGTCGACCCCCGTTCCCGGTGGGTCGATCTTCGCTCCCCGCACGCCGTCCTATCCCGGCGCGACTACCTCACCCGAGCCTCTGGCCGTTGGCGAGCCAACACCTGCAGTCCCCGAGCCTGCAGTGCCCGCCCCTGCCGAGGCCGCTCCCGCCGAGCCGGAGGTTGTCGCTGAGCCGGCGTTCGCCGAGCGCGAGGTCGCCGAGCCGGACGTTGTCGAGCCGGACGTTGTCGAGCCGAATGTTCTTGAGCCAGACGTTGTCGAGCCAACCGTTTCCGAGCCCGAAGCGCCCGGGCCCGAGCCCGAACCCGAACCCGACGCGCCGCAGAGCGGCGCGGTGCTCGGCGAGTCGACCACCGCAACGCCCGAAAACTCTGTTCCCGAGGGCCAGCCCTCACCCGCGGACATTCTTTCGGCAACTCCCGTGGCCTCCGCCGCACCGCCGGACCCGTCCATGGTGGCTTCGGATGTCCCTCCGCCCGCACCGTGGAGCAGCCTCCCCGCACCCGATCCGACCCAGGCCGTCGCGCTCGACGGCCCTCCCGGTCCACCTACGCGCCGCTCGCTGAGGGACGAGGAACTGCTCGCGTTGGCGGACGCGGGCGACGCGGGCGCGGCCATCGAGCAGCTCGAAACCCAATTGCGCCTTCGCGAGCAGGAGGCCCGTGAGTTCAGTTCGTGGGAGTCCACGATGCTCGCACTCGGCACACCGGATGCATTGGCCGCGGTCGATCGAGCGCGCGGAGAGTTCACGGACGTGGTTGCTCCCGCCCATCATGCTCCAACGCCGGTGCAAGAGCAGGCCGAAGTCGAGCCTCCGGCCGCAGCTGCAGCTGACGAGCCGGTTGACATCGGAGAGCCGATCGTTGATGAGGATCCGAGTGAAGTAAACGCTCCGACTCCTGTGGAGGATTCGTCTCTTTTCCCCGAGGAGCCACTCGCGCCTGCCGCCGAGGCAGGCGCCGGAGCGGGTCTGCCCGTTGTAGTCGACGAGCCTGTCGAATCCCCGGTTGACGATGAGGGGTCGCTCGCCGGTGACACGCCGGGCGACGTGCCAGAGCAATCGGCGGACGCGGCAGCAGTCGTGGCCGAACCCGAACCATCGGCCGACGGTGTGGTTCAGTCTGCGCCGGGATTGTGGGTAGGCCCGGCACCGGTGACGGAGACGACGTCGCCCGAACAGAATGATTCGGCGTCCGAATCTGAGTCAACCCCCGAGGCTGCAGAGCCGGAGCCAGAGCCCGAGCTGGAGCCAGAGCCAGAGCCAGAGCCAGAGCCAGAGCCAGAGCCAGAGCCAGAGGTAGAGGCAGAGGCAGAGCTGCAGCCTGAGCCCGTAGCCGCAGCGTTGCCGGCCTGGGAGGTTCCGCCGCCCAGCGACACGTGGTCGCCCGGCCCCGAAACGGGGATCGTCGATGTGCCGGCCGCGGGGGAGAACCCCGCACCGGTCGAACAGTCTCGCGATGAGACGGTTGACCTCTCCGACGAGCCCGAGCCCATCGAAGCGGACGCCCCAGTAGCCACGGAATCCGTCGACGATGACTCGCCATCGATCGAGTCGTCCACCGTTGATTCGTCCACCGTCGAGTCGTCAACCGTCGAGTCGGGGCCCGAAGAGATACCCGAACTCGTCGACCCCTCGGTCCCGATGTCGCCGACTCCTCCGCCCGCGTACGCGGGTGAGGTTGTCGACGCGGAAGTGATTGATTCCGCGGGGAGTGACGGACCGACCGTTGACGCGGACGTCATCGACGCAGAGATTGTCGACGCAGAGATCGTCGACGAGTCCGCGCCCGCACAGAACAGGGCAACGTTTGTGGCCCCAGCGGCAGGCGCTGCAACGGCGTTCGACGACCTCCTCGCCGGCGCCGAAGCTGCGCCAGCGGTGAGCCCCGAGGCGACCGTTGCAGCGCCTGCTGCCGCGTTTCCCGAAGCGTTGTTCCTGCCCGTATCGGCTGGTGAGTCTGTACCCACCGAGACCGGTTCTGTCGCCATCGTTGAGCCCGCCTTCGAGGAGGAACTCGAAGACGATGTGGACGAGACCGACCGCATCCCGGTCGCGGGAGCAGCGGGTGCCGTCATCCCGCCCCCCGTGTCGCCACCATCGGGCCCTATCGCGACCGTGCGCATCCCCGAGGACCACGTCGTCATCATGGATCCCGAGCCGGTTGCAGCACCCGCCTTCGCAATCGAACGAGTCTCCGTCGAACCGACTCCGACGGACCGACGCGTCGGACACGCGGCGCGCATGTTCTGGCTTTGGTTTGCTGCCAACTCCTCCGTCATCAGTCTCGCCCTCGGCGCCACCGTGTTCGCCGTGGGCCTGAGTCTCCGGCAATCGGTTGTCGCGATCCTTGCGGGTGTGGCCCTGTCCTTCCTTCCGCTGGGTCTCACCACCCTCGCGGGCAAGCGCAGCGGTCAGCCGACCATGATCATTTCGCGTGCGTCGTTTGGTCACTTCGGCAACATCGTGCCGGCGACGATAGCGCTGGTCGGTCGTGTCTTCTGGGGCGCGGTGCTCCTCTGGCTTGCGGCCTCCTCGGTTGCAGCCGTTCTCGCGACGGGCGAGAGCGCCGCGCTGGGCGAGCTTCCGCTTCTCCTCATCACACTCGGCGTGGGCTTCGCTTTCGTGTTTGTGGTCGCGCTTTTCGGTTACTCGCTTTTCGCCCGGGTCCAGCTCGTGCTGAGCATCCTTGCCGCGATCCTTGTGGTCGGTTTCATCGTCCTGACCGCCGGCGAGGTCAACGTGAGTGCAGCGCTCACGGTGCCCGACTCGTCCTGGCTTGGCGTTGTCACCGGCGCTGTTCTGGTCTTCAGCCTCATCGGTCTCGTATGGGCCAACAGCGGGTCGGATCTGGCGCGTTACCAGCGACCGGGTTCGAGCAGCGGAGGCGGGATGCTGTGGGCAACGTTCGGTGCGACGGTTCCGAGCTTCCTCCTGATCTCGTATGGTGCGCTCCTCGCGGCGTCGAACCCGGCGATCGCGTCGGGACTCGTCGAGTCGCCCATCGAGACCCTCGCGCTCATGCTTCCCTCGTGGTACCCCGCCCCCTTGATCGCTGCCGTGACCCTGAGTTTGCTGTCCGGCGTCATCATCACGGTGTACTCGGGTGCTTTTGCCCTCCAGTCGATGGGAGTGAGAACAACCCGTCCCGTCTCCGTCATCATCGTCGGAGCAATCCTGTTGATTCTCGCGCTCGTCTTCTCGCTAGCGGTGCCGGGCGGATTCTCCGAGATCCTTCGGGATGCCGCGACAACACTTGCCGTTCCGACCGCGGCCTGGGCGGGCATCTTCGCGGCGGAGACAATGATCCGAAACCGCACGTTCGAGGCCGACTCTCTCGTCTCGCGGGGAGGGGTCTACGCGGACTGGCGCTGGGTCAATCTGATCGGGTTCGTTGTACTCACGGCGGTCGGCTTTGGCCTGACGACGGCGACGGTACCGTGGCTCTCCTGGCAGGGCTACCTCTTCACGGCGCTCGGTGTTCCACTCACCGACCCGCTCGCGGCAACGGATGCCGGTGTGCTCATTGCCCTCGTGCTGGGTATCCTGCTCCCGATCGTCGCTGGTGTTCCGGCCATCCGTCGCCAGGAAGAACTCCGCACGCCCGAAGAACTGCGCGCGGTCGCTCTCGCGGCGCAGCAGCTCTCGACGGCCCCGGTGCCGACGGCAGGTCCCGCCGTCGCTTCGCCGCCGTCGACGCCACTTCCTCGACCGTAAACTGGGACACGTGTCCACCACACTCGCCGACGTTCTCGATGCCGTCGAACGTCTCTGGCCGGTCTCGGGCGCTGAGTCCTGGGACGCGGTCGGTCTCATCAGCGGCGACCCCCGGATGCCCGTCTCGTCGATCCACCTTGCTGTGGATGCCGCCACGGACACCGTCGATGAGGCGATCGAGCAGGGTAGCGATGTGCTGCTTGTGCATCATCCGCTGCTTCTTCGGGGTGTCACCTCTGTCGCGGCAGACCGCTATAAGGGTGCCGTGCTCACGCGCCTCATCAAGGCGGACTGCGCCCTCATTGCCGCGCACACCAACGCCGACATTGTGGAAAACGGAACGTCAGGAACACTCGCGTCGCGACTGGGGCTTCTCGACGTTCGCCCCATCATCCCCTCCACTGATCCGCAGCGCGGCCTGGGACGTATCGGTAGGTTCGAACGGCCCGTGGCCCTGGGGACCGTTGCGAGAGCCCTGGGCGAGGTGTTGCCCGCCACAGCGACGGGAATACGGGTTGCCGGGGACTTCGACGCCCCCATTTCATCGGTGGCGCTGTGCGCGGGGGCGGGCGATTCGCTCCTGTCGCACCCGGATGTGCTGGCGGCCGACGTCTACATCACATCGGACCTGCGCCACCACCCAGCCTCGGAAGCGCGCGAGAATGCGCGCGTCGCCGCCGGACCCGCTCTCGTCGACGTCTCGCATTGGGCTAGCGAGTGGCTGTGGCTGGACTCTGCGGCCGAGGATCTGGCCCGCGAACTGCCCGCTCTGCGGATCAGCGTCAGCGATCTCCGCACCGACCCGTGGGACTTCGTCGTCACGCAATGATTCACGCCCGACCTATTACCGACACCGCGAGGAACTAACTCATGGCACTCAAAGCCGCACCGGAGAAGCAGGCGCTCCTGCTCGACCTTCAGGCGTTGGACACGCGCATTGCTCAGCTCGATCACCGGGCTAAGTCCCTCCCGGAGCGCGCCGCGCTCGAGGAGCTCCAGTCTTCGGCCACGGCCCTGCGCTCCACCCTCGCGGAGGTGACCGGTGTCGCCGAAAACACGCAGCTCGAACTGAAGCGCCTCGAGGCGGATGTGAAAGTGGTCGAGGACCGGATTGCCCGTGATGCCGATCGACTGCAGGGCAGTTCGTCGGTCAAGGATGTCGCGGCTCTCGAGCAGGAATTGGCCGCTCTTCGCGCGCGGTTGAACGATCTCGAGGAGATCGAACTCGCCGTGATGGAGCGCCTTGAGGGCGAGCAGGAGGAGGTCGCATCCGTTCGCGAACAACTCGACGAGATCTCGGCGAACATCACCCACACCGAGGCGTCGCGGGATTCCGCGCTCGCGTCCATCTCCGGTGACCGGGATGCCGCTCTCGCGGCACGGGCGGACCTCGCTGGCCGTATCCCGGAGGATCTGCTGGCCCTGTACGAAAAGCAACGCTCACGCTACGGGACGGGCGCGTCCCTGCTCCAGCGTGGCGTGTCGCAAGCATCCGGTGTCGCCCTCCTCGAGGACGAACTGCAGTCGATCCGTTCCGCAGCTCCTGACGACGTGCTGATCTGCCCGTCGAGTGATGCAATCCTCGTGCGCACCGACGAGTCGGGCCTGTAGGTGGCTCGCGTTCTGATCGTCGAGGCCGACGGAGGCTCGCGCGGTAACCCGGGTCCGTCCGGCAGCGGCGCAGTAGTAATCGACGGCAGTACCGGGGAGATCCTCGCCGAGATCGGTCTCTTCGGCGGGGTCGCCTCCAACAACGTCGCGGAGTACAAGGGCATGATCGCCGGCGTGAAGCGGGCGATCGAGATCGATCCGGATGCCGAACTCCACGTACGAATGGACTCCAAACTCGTCGTCGAGCAGATGTCGGGGCGCTGGAAGATCAAGCATCCCGATATGGCCGAACTCGCGGCGCAAGCCCGAGAGGCACTCATCGGCACACCCGTCCGCTTCGAATGGATTCCGCGGCTCGAGAATTCGCGCGCCGACAAGCTCGCCAACCTTGCCATGGACATGCAGGCGGACTTCTCGCGCCCCGAGTAGACTCGTCCACCGGAATGGGTCGACAAGACGGTCGCGTGGTCCTTCGGGACCCCGAGGAACGTCCGGGCTCCGCAGGGCATGACGGTGGGTAACACCCACCCGGGGTAACCCGCGAGAACAGTGCAACAGAGAGTAGACCGCCGGTGCCGCAAGGCAGCGGTAAGGGTGAAACGGTGGTGTAAGAGACCACCAGCGGCCGTGGCGACGCGGTCGGCTGGGTAAACCTCGTCGGGAGCAAGGTCGAACAGGAAGCGCTACGGGTGGCCCGCCCAGCTTCCGGGTAGACCGCTAGAGGCGTGCGGCAACGTACGTCGTAGATAGATGACCGTCCACCGCGGTGCGTTCGCCGCAGCGCGGAGACAGAACCCGGCGTATCAGTCGGCCCATTCCCTCGCACCTTCCCTTCACTACAATCGCCCCATGAGTCAGACGCGGTCACCCGGCTGGTACGCGGCGCCCGACGGTTCCGGCGAGCAGTGGTGGAACGGGGTCGGGTGGAGCGAGAGTCGGAGGGGTGCATCCGCTCCCGTCGTGACGGCCCCCCGTGTCGTCTACTCCGCCGCCAATCCCGCCCCACAGGAACAGGGAGCAACTGCTGGCCCCGGCGCGCCCACCGGCACAACGTCCGCGCTCATGACCATCGATGCTCGCTCGAATCCGCGGGCGATCTACGCCCTCGTCGCTGGTGTGCTCGCGATCGTTTTCAACCTGTTCCTCGTTCCCAGCATTCTCGCGATCGTCTTCGGCGTCTCTGCCCTGTCGCGGGCCAAAACGCTCGCGGCGACCGGCGCGCCGACGCTGAGCGGCCCGGCGATCGCCGGCCTGGTTTTGGGTATCCTCGGAGCTCTTGGCGGGATCGTTCAAGCCGTGCTTTTTATCTTCTCCATCGTTGCCGGATTCAGCGGTTCGATCACCGTCCAGTAGCCTCAGCAGGTTCCCAGCGAGAAGGCCGCCCGCGCTCGCGCGTTACGAGTATCGTGCAGCTATGACTTTCCGCACCAAGCTCGGCATCGTCGCCGCAAGCACCTCTCTGCTCCTCGTTCTCGCCGGTTGCGCACCCTCGACCTCAGGCACCGGAACGGGCGACCAGCTCGCCGGAACCACCTGGAGTGGAACGGATTCTCGCAACCACGAGTGGGAGTTCGACTTCCACGAGGACCGCACCCTCGGGTTCAGCTACAAGGGCAAGAGCTTCGACGACTCGAGCGACACATGGACGGTTGCTGGCGGACAGCTTCGCATCATCATCGAGTTCGGTGACGGCACGGCCACCATGGTGGGGCCGTACGAGGACGGCGCCGATTCCGTGGACCTCGACGGTTCACAGAGCGGGCAATCCGGTAGTTGGACGCTGACCATCACGGAGTAGCCGAGATCGCTCGGCTGCTCCGCGCGGCGGGGTGTGTCTTCGCGGAACGCGAGGCCGCGATCCTGTTGTCCTCTGCGCGCAATGTGCGTGAACTCGAACGGATGACGGGGGAGCGGGCATCCGGCACCCCACTCGAACACGTGGTGGGGTGGGCCGCCTTCGCGGGTATTCGGATTCCCGTCGACCTCGGTGTTTTTGTGCCAAGACCGCGCACCGAGTTGCTCGTTCGGCGCGCCCTTCGTCGGGTGTCGCGCGGGGGAGCGCTCGTCGACGTGTGCACAGGAACGGGGGTCGTGGCCTCCGCGATCGCCTCACGCGTGCCGGTCGCGGTGGCGGCTACCGATGTTGATTCGACCGCGACGGCCAACGCCCGCCGCACGCTGAGTGGATATGACGCGGTCGTCGTGACGTGTTCGCTCTTCGACGGTCTCCCCACCTCCTGGCGGGGGCGCGCTGACATCATCACGATGGTGGCGCCGTACGTGCCCCACGACGAGATCGATCTGCTTCCGCGTGAGGCACGCGACTTCGAAGCGTCTGTTGCGCTCGACGGTGGTGCCGACGGACTCGACATCGTTCGGGCGGCGCTGGACGGCGTTCACGCGTGGCTTGCCCCTGGGGGGTCGTTCCTCACGGAGGTAGCGGAGCACCAGGCGCCGCTCGTCGTGAGCGCCGTCGAGGCGGCGGGGTTGCGTTCGAGTGTGTCCGTCGACAACGGTGCGTGTGTCGTCGAGGGAACGCTACCGACTCTGGGATGACTCGGCGAGATTCTCTGGCGGTCGCACGGCGAGTGCTGCCGCGCCGAGGATTCCGGCGTTGTTGCGTTGGACCGCGGGAACGATCGGTGTCGACAGCTTCAGAAGGGGCAGAAACTCCTGGTAGCTCTTGGAGACACCGCCACCGACCACAAAAAGGTCCGGTGAAAAGAGACGCTCGAGGTGCGAGTAGTAACGCTGCAGGCGTTTAGCCCAGGACTTCCAACTGAGGCGGCCGCGCTCGCGCGCCGCGTTCGAGGCGCGCTTTTCGGCGTCGCGCCCGCCGATCATGAGGTGTCCGAGTTCGGAGTTGGGGATGAGCACGCCGTTGTAGATGAGCGCGCTCCCGATTCCCGTGCCGAGGGTCGTGAGCAGGACGAGACCGGGAACACCCTTCGCAGCGCCGTAGCGGACCTCGGCGAAGCCCGCGGCATCCGCATCATTCACGAAATGGATGTCGCGGCCGATGGCCTTCTCGAAGAGAGCCTCGGCCTCGAGCCCAATCCACGAGTGCGAGACGTTCGCGGCCGACATCGTGCGTCCGTTTTTGACAATCGCGGGGAAACACACACCGACGGGGACGTCGTCGTCCAGGCCGCCCAGCTGCTCGATGAGCTTCACCACGGTGGCGACAATATCGTCGGGTTCACCGCCGGGAGGAGTGGCGAGCTTAACGCGCTCACTCACGAGTTCGCCGGTGTCGATGTCGACAATCGCAGCCTTGATTCCCGTTCCGCCAATATCGACGCCGAGTGCGGTGGTCATGGGTGCTCCTTAGGGGAGGGTGAGGATGTCTGCGCCGCGCTCCGTGACGACGAGGGTGTGCTCGAACTGGGCCGTGATGGATTTGTCGCGGGTGGTCACGGTCCAATCGTCCGGCCACAGGTCCCACGCGATGGTGCCCGGCGAGTCTGGGGTGCCCATGGTGAGCATCGGCTCGATGGTGAAGACCATGCCGACTTCCATCACTCGATCGAAGTCGGGGGCGGCGTCGTAGTGGGGCACGATGAGCCCGGAGTGGAAGGCCCTGCCCACTCCGTGTCCCGTGAAATCCCGGACGACACCGTAGCCAAATCGTCGCGCGTAGGACTCGATGGCGCGCCCGATGACGTTGATCTGGCGCCCCGGGGCAACCGCCTTGATACCGCGATTGAGTGCTTCACGAGTGCGGTCGACGAGGTCGACGACCTCCGGTGCCCCCTCGCCGACGATGAAGGTCTTGCTCAAATCGCCGTGAACACCGTTCTTGTACGCGGTGATGTCGATGTTGATGAGGTCACCCTCGACAAGCACGGTGTCGTCGGGGATGCCGTGACACACGACCTCGTTGATGCTCGTGCACACCGCCTTGGGAAACCCGCGATAGCCGACCGTCGACGGGTATGCGCCCTCGCCAATGATGTATTCGTGAGCGATGACGTCGAGTTGGTCCGTGCGAACCCCAGGCGTGATGGCCTCGCCGACGAGCTCTACGGCGCGGGCGGCAATACGACCGGACTCCCGAATGAGTTCGATTTCCTCCGAGGAGTACACGTCGTTACCGTCATACGGGGCCGGGGCCGAGCGGCCGACGTATTCGGGCCGCACGATGGAATCTGGCACGGCACGACGAGGGGAAACCGACCCCGCAACCAAATGTCCTTGTGCATCGCGGGGCATGGGGCAATCTTACCGAGTGGCACACCGCCGCATGTCCTAGTCTGGGCACACACGAGCAGGGAGGCGCACATGGCCGATTGGTGGTACAACCACGTGACTGGCGAGGTCGAGGAGGGTCCGCAGTCCCTCGGAAGTGAGCGCGATGGCCCGTTCGCGACACGCGAGGAAGCCGCGCGTGCGCCGGAGATCATCGCCGAGCGTGCCCGAAAGTGGGCGGCAGAGGACGCGGCAGAGTCCTGAGCCGTCGCGGAGTCACTCCCTGACGAACTGATGCCTCTGGCGGCCGGAACCGGACACAGTGTCGCGGCTTCGAGCACCACGCCTTTCCCACCCTGCGTCGCGGATAACGTGGCACACACAGGGCAACGAGTGGGGTGGTGTCGTGCGGCATAACGAACGAGTGATCGTGGTCACCGGCGGTGGATCGGGCATTGGTGCGGCAACCGTGCGGAGGCTTTCGCAGGAGGGTGCCGTTGTAATGTCCCTCGACCTCGACGAAACGCGAGCGGCGGCATCCGAACCGGCCCTGGCCCTCGCGTGCGATGTCACTGACGAAGCGAGTGTGATCGCGGCGCTGGACGCCACGATCGAGCGCCTCGGCCGCCTCGACGGTGCGGTCATGAACGCGGGAATCGCCCTCGAGATACCCCTCGTCGAGACGAGCATCGAGCAGTGGAATCGAGTTATCGGTGTCAACCTCACCGGCGCTTTCCTGGTCGCCAAGCACGCCGTGTCGCGGATGTCGGGCGGCGGCGCGCTGGTCTTTCACGCGTCGATGTCGGGGCTTGTCGCGACAGCCGACGAGCCGGCGTACTGCGCCAGCAAGGCGGGTGTGATCGGTCTGTCGAGGGCCATCGCCGTGGATTACGCGAAGGCGGGCATCCGGTCCAATGCGGTGTGCCCGGGAGTCGTCGACACTCCCATGACACGTGAGCAGTTTGCGCCCCATCCCGAGTTTCGCGATGCCGTGGAGCAGATGCATCCGGCGGGTCGCTTCGCGCGACCGGAGGAGATTGCGGCAGCGACCGCCTATCTGCTCTCCGACGACGCGAGTTTCGTGACGGGGACCGAACTCATAGTCGACGGCGGCTACACCGCGCGCTGAGCGAGGTACTCCGGCCAGCTCCCGAACTCGGTGATCTCGCGGGCTCCCTCGAGCGCGTCCACTGTGCACGAGAAACCGATCACCGACTCGCCGTCGGAGAGCGTGATGGCCCCGAGCGTCATGGGGGCTGGCAACGCGGAAAGGAATCGGGTGAGGCCAACGGGCGATATTCGCCACACCTCGCCCGCGATACTCGCCCCCAGATCTCGCCGCGGAACCAGTCCCGGCTTGGGCGGGGTGGTGTCGAGGGCAAACAGCGAGTAGCTCGGAGCCGTCTGGACGCTCCGGACGAACCGGGCACCAAGTTCGCGCAACTGTCCGTTGAGCGGTTGACCGGTGAGGTGCGCACCGAACACGGCAAGATCGACCCCCTCGCCATCGAAACCAGACGGACGATCGACGCCCAGCACACGCGCGGCGAGATCCGCAGCGACGCGATCCTCACCGGCGCGCGTCACCACCGTCGTACCGAATCCTCGAGACGACGCATCGACGTGGGGGACCGCAATCGCAGCGAGATCGAGGAGATTAACGAAGTTCGTGAAGGTGCCGAGCCACGAGTTGACGCCGATTGGATCAGCAGCGACCTCAGCGAGCGTCGGATGCCCGGGGGCGGTCGGTATCACGAGCCCGTCGAGCCCGTCGAGCAGCACCGACGCTGTGGTGCGAGCGTCATCGAGCTTGGCTCGGTCGGCAACGTAGCGCCAGGCGGGCACGGGTTCGGCGGCGCGAACGATCGAGGCGACCGTGGGGTCGAGGCCCGCGTGGTCGGACATGAACTCGCCAGCGGCGGCGAAGCGACCGGCGACTATGGCGCCCTCGTACAGCAAACGAGCGGAGTTGAGGAGGGGAGTGATGTCGAGTGGTCTCAATTCGGCGACAGCAGACCAGTGCTCGATCGCTTCGCGCCATGCAGCGCGGGCTTCGTTGTCGAGGCTCGCGAGGTTTGCCTCGAGCGGAACGGCGAGAGTCGGGTGTTCGGGGGCGGCGAGCCGGGCATCCACGGGCCACTCACGGGCGAGACCGTCGTGCCCGTCGGGTCCGTACATGATCTGGCTGGCGAGGGTCGCGACCTCCAGTTCGCGTGCGAAGACGGTGATGGTGTCGAAAGGGCGACAGGCGTCTCGCATACCCGTGACGGGAACTAAGCCCAGTGATGGTTTGATCCCGACGATGCGATTCAACGCGGCAGGGATACGACCGGAGCCCGCGGTGTCGGTGCCGAGCGCAAAATCGACCATGCCAAGCGCCACCGCAACCGCAGATCCCGAGCTGGATCCACCCGAAATCCGTTCCGGCCACCAGGCGTTACGAACGGCACCGTAGGGGCTTCGCGTTCCGACCAGCCCGGTTGCAAACTGGTCGAGATTGGTTTTGCCGATGACGATGGCACCAGCGGCTCGCAATCGCGCTACCGCCGTTGCATCCTGTTCCGCGATGTCGCCTCGGCGGCTCAGCGGCAGGCCGAGTGTTGTGGGAAGACCCGCGACGTCGATGTTGTCCTTCACCGCAAAAACCATGCCGCGGAGCGGAGCATGGGCGGCCGCGTCCACCTCCGCTGCCTCGGCGATGACCTCGGCCTCAGGTCGAAGCGAGATCCAGATCTCCGGCCGGTCGGCAGCCTCGATGGCCGCGAACGCTCGGACGACGGCGGATGTGCTGAGAGTCACGACCCCGCTCGCTTCTGAGATCGCGCGCGGTCCTGCTGAGTGCCGATTACGAGGAGAGCTACCTGCAGGTCGAGACAGGTCGCTTCATCGTCCAGGTCGACACCGAGAACGTCTCCGATGAGGCGCAGGCGCTCGTGCATCCACGGTCGTGACACAAACGCGTTGCGGGCAGCGACTGCTTTGTTACGCCCGGCATCGAGAAAGTGACGAAGGAGTGGCACCAGGGTGGTGCGGTGTTCGAGATCGTAGGCAACCAGAGCGCCAACCGTCCGTTCCGCGAACTGGATGACTCGAGGGTCGTCGCGCAGCGTGTGGATCAGTCCCCGAAGGCCCAGATCGCTCGCGGTGACGACGGGCTCGGACCATCCCATGCTGGCGGCGGTTCCCGCCGTCTCGATGGCCTCGAGAAGTGCGGTTCGTGCCGCAGCGGCACCGCGTCCGCCGCCGCCGCACGCGGCGATGACGGTGATACCCGCCTTGTCGAGACGTTCGACGATCCTGGCCGCTTCGTCAATGTCGGAGATACCTCCGGGAACGGTGGTGACCATGCCCACCGTGAAATCGTCGACGGGCGCGACGAGAGAGGAACGACCGCGGTCGGCGCCAGCATCGGAGATGGCGGATGCAATCGCGCGAAGCGCGCGCTGTCGATCACGGGGATCCTGAGACGACGAGTCCCGTGAACGGAACGCAAAGGCGGCGAGTCGACTGCGTCTGAAGGACACCCCGAGCGCCTGGGCCTGCTCTTCGAGCTCACCGGGGTCACCGTCCCCCGACAGCAGGTGAGCGAGCACGCTGCTGTGAGTGGTGAGATCGAGAAGGTGCGACTCGCGGTCGACCAGGCGACCGATGGCGAGGGTAGAGGCCGCCTGCTCGACGAGCATGATGAGACTGCGGGGCACGGTCATCGTGGGGTCGAGTGTGGCATCGAGGTCACGCGCCCCTGCGGACGGCGCCATGAGGACGAGGCGACCCCAGTCGTTTCCGCGGGCCCCCACTGTTGTCTGCAACCATCCGCTCAGCGGGTCGTAGTAGGTGCGAACCGGGCGGTGCGGCTGCCCATTGTGTTCGGCCCACTCCGCGAGCACGTCACCCGCGGCCCGCTCGGCTGGGTCGAACGCGAGGATCTGGCGCGAACGGTTCTCGAGAACCACCGCGAAGCCCGAGAGCTTGGCGACCTGGCGCAGGACGAGTTCAGGCTTGCTGCCCTGCACGGCGAGAGCACTGAAGATCATGTGGATGCTCTCGGAGGCTTGAAGGTCTCGAATCTGTACGTCGATGAGGGATGCGTGCACCTCCTCCGTCACGTCGATGAACGCAATTTTGCGCCGGAGGGCGATGAGCGGGAGCCCGCGGCTTTCGGCAGCCTCAACGAGTGCCGTGGGAAGGCGATCGGGGTAGCGCGGCCCGAGACCGATGACGAGGGCGGCGGCTCCGGCTTCGACGAGCCGGTCGACATACGCTGTGAGCTCTGCCGCGTCATCCGGAAACACGATGCCCATGGTCAGGAGCATTTCGCCACCGTGGAGCAGACCCGCGATGTTGACGATCTCGCTCATGTGCACCCAACGCACGCGGCGATCGAGTCCGGCCGCTCCGGCAACAACGACGGGATCACCGCGAACGATGGTCGGGAACTCCAGGGTCTGCGCAACCGTTGGCAGCTCATTCTGCGAACGACCGTACTGGGGGAGTCGAATCACCATGTTCGCACCATCTCCCAGAGCAGCTTCGAACCGAGTTCGAGGTCGGAAACGGGCACGAATTCGTCGGCGGTGTGGGCCTGGTCGGTCGCGCCGGGCCCGAGGACAGTACTCGACTCGGATCCGGTGAGTGCGGCGATCATGGCGGAATCCGTATACGCCTCGTGACCGTCGGCACCGCCCACCTCGGGCTCCCGTCCCGCGACGGCGAGGTACGACGAGCGCAGAGAACGAACGATTTTGGAGTCGTCGGATGCCCGCACCGGCGGTCGTCTCGCCCCGAGTGCTTCGACCTCGAAGGACGCGTCCTCGTAGCGTCGGATGACGTCGGTCGCGACGCGCTCGACCATGGTCACGGCGTCCTCCGGTACGAGCGGCGGCACGATACGCAGGTCGAGCTCGGCCGTGCACAGCGCCGGCACAACGTTGGTTGAGACGCCGCCCGTGATGACACCCGTCGTGAAGCGCGGGCGTCCGAGGATGTCGTCGTCGAACGGCAGGGCCGCGAAGGCCGACTCGAGCTCGACGACGATGTGGGCCATGATGTGCGCGGCGTTGGTGCCGAGATGCGCGCGACCGGCGTGCGCCATCTTCCCGGTGACCGTCAGGGTGAGCCAGCGCAGACCCATCTGCGAGATCCGCAAGCGCATGCCGGAAGGCTCCGGGGCGAGGATCTGGTCGTCGGGGCGCAGGAGCCCGTCCTCCACGAGCTGGTAGGCGCCGAGCATCCCGGGGGCCTCCTCGTCGACGGTGTAGAAGCACACAACGTCGGCTGGCGGCACGGTGCCCGTCGAGATGAGGGCGTCGAGCAGGCCGAGCGTGAGGGCGAGTCCCGCCTTCATATCGCACGCACCGCGACCGTAAAGCAGGCCGTCAGTAATCTCCCCGCCGAGGGGGTCACGGGTCCAGCCGGAGCCGATCGGCACGGTATCCATGTGCGAGACGAGAACGAGGCGAGGCGCGGCGCGGTCGGCTCCCGGGATGACCACACTCAGGTTGTCGCGGCCGGGCTGCACCTCGTGCCGCGCCACATCCAGCCCCATGCCGGTCAGCCGCTGCTCGAGCCACTCGGCCACGTCGGCCTCGAGCACCCCCGGATTGGTGCTCTCGATGCCGATGAGCTTTTGTGTATCGGCGATGACGGTGTCGACGTTGATCATGCTGTGTCCTCCTAGTTGGGCGGTCCGTCGATGACGACCGACTGCCCGCTCATGCCGGTGGATGCGGCGCTCGCGAGGAACGCGACAACCTGGGCCACCTCGCGGATGTCGATGAGGCGGTTGAACGCGTTCGATCCCGCGAAGAGCGCGAGCGTCTCCTCGGTCGTGACGCCGTTGCGCTCGGCGACCTGGGCCGCGAGCGTGCGCAGCATGGGGGAGTCGATGTTGCCCGGGCACACAGCGTTGGCGCGGGCGCCAAAGCGCGCGATCTCCGACGCGTGGCACTGCATGAAGCCGATGAGGCCGAACTTGCTCGACGCGTAGACGCTCGCGCCGCCCTCGCCCACGAGGCCCGCGGTGGAGGAGAAGTAGACGATGCTGCACTCGCGCGGGTCGGCCTCGAGGTTCAGGGATGCGGCCTGGCCGAAGTACGCGGCGCCCCGGAGGTTCACGTTCATGACGCGGTCCCACGCGTCCCAGTCGGTTGTCGCGACGGGGCCCGTGTAGTTGGTGCCGGCGGCGAAAACGAGGGCGTCATAGCGTCCGACGGAGGCGGCAGGGCCAAGCGCGGCGAGCACGTTCTCGCGGTCTGTGACGTCGATCGTGAGCCCTGCGTGACCGGTACCGGGGAGGGCATCCACGATCGTCGACGGATCGGCAAAGTCGGCGACGGTCACGCGCATGCCCTGCTCGGCGAGCACGGCCGCGACGACGGAGCCGATCGCTCCCGCGCCACCAACGACGACCACGTGTCGGGGGCTCATCGCTCGGCCCCCGCTCGCACGATCGCGTTCAGAATGGACTCGGTTCCTGGCACGATCTCTCTCTCCAGGCTCAGGGCCGCCGGCACCGGGATGCCCGGATTACCGTGTCGGCCGACATAATCGAGGGAGCCGAGACCGAAGCGCTCGATCGCCCCCGTGATGAGCTCGCCGCTCAGTCCGTAGCCGAGGTAGTCCTCGTCGACAACGAGCAATGCGCGGGTCTTGGCGAGCGAGGTGCCGATCGTCTCCCAGTCGATCGGCACGATGCTGCGAAGGTCGATGACCTCGACGTCGACACCGGACAGGATCGCCGCATCCGCCGCCGTGAGCGCGTGCCGCACCGACCCGCTGAGCGTGACGAGCGTGAGGTCGCTGCCGGGGCGCACGACGGCCGCCTTGTCGAGGGGAACGTCGTAGGCCTCGCGCGGCACGTTCGCGCCGAACTCGAAGTCCTGCGCCCGCTCGAGCAGCAGGCCCTTGTGCTCGATGAAGACGACGGGGTCGTCGGATGCCACGGCCGCCGCCATCATCCCCTTGGAGTCGTAGGGGTTGCTGGGCGCCACCACCCGCAGTCCCGGAAGGTGCCCGAAGAGTCCCCAGAGTGTCTGCGAGTGTTGGGCCGCAGCCCCGATGCTGCCACCTGCAGTCTTGATGACGACGGGCATGTCGACCTTGCCGCCCGACATGTAGGGGATCTTCGCGACGGCGTTATAGACCTGCTCGAGGCACACGCCGATGAAGTCGACGAACATGATCTCGATGACCGGGCGGTAGCCGTCCATCGCGAGGCCAACGGCCATGCCCGTGAACGCCATCTCCGAGATGGGGGTGTCGAGCACGCGCTCGGGGCCGAACGCCTTGAGGAGCCCGCGGGTCGAGCCGAAGACACCGCCTTGGGTTGCCACATCCTCGCCGATCACGACAACGCGGTCGTCGGCCTCCATGGCCAGGCGCAGACCCTCGGCGACGGCCTGCGAGATGTTGATGTTGCGCGGTGCGCTGGTCTCGTTCGTAGGGTTGGCTGTCATGGTCATGCGACCGCTCCCTTCAGGCCCGAGGCGAACACGTGGTCGTGCGCGCGGCTGCGGTCGGGCTGCTTGTCGGCGCGCACCTGCGCCAGGACCGCGTCGATCTCGGCGGAGACTTGCGACTCGAGTCGTTCGAGGGTGGCCTCGTCGAGCATCCCGCCGTCGCGCAGCTGGGCACGCAGTAACACGACGGGATCCTTCGTCGTCGTACGGTCCGTCTTCTCCGACTGGCTGCGGTACAGGTCGAGGTCGCCCTCGTAGTGTCCGCGAAACCGGTAGCACATGGCCTCGACGAGGGCGGGACCGGTGCTGCGGGCGTGGGCGACGGCGCGCCCGATCGCCTGGGACGTGGCATCCACGTCAAGTCCGTCGACGCGCTCGCCCGGGATCGCGTAGGCGACCGCGCGCTCGGCGAGCTTGGCAGTGGAGCTGGCGGCGGAGAACGGCACGGAGATCGCCCACTCGTTGTTCTCGATGACGACGACGAGGGCGAGGCCCAGCACACTCGCCATGTTCATGGTCTCGTGGAAGCCGCCCGCGTTGACCGAGCCGTCGCCGATGACGGCGAAGGCGACGGTGTCGTCCCCGCGCAGCTTGGCCGCGTAGGCGTGACCGAGGGCGACGGGAAGCGAGGCGCCCACGATTCCCGTCGTGGAGAATCGGCGCTCCTTGTCGAAGAGGTGCATGTGCCCGCCGAAGCCGCCGCACAGGCCCGTCTCCTTCTCGAAGATCTCGGCCATGAGCGGGTAGAGCGGGATGCCCTTGGCGATCGCGTGGAGGTGATTGCGGTGGGTACTCGCGAGCGCGTCTCCCTCCCGGATGTTCTCGGCGAGAGCTGCGGCGATGGCCTCCTGGCCGATCGCGGTGTGCAGCTCGCCGTGGATCTCTCTCGACGCGACGCCCGTGAGGCACGCCTCCTCGAAGCGGCGCATGAGCACCATGAGGCGGTAGCGGTCACGCCACAACTCGGGATTGTTCACCAGGCCTCCTCCAACTCCACGACCGTCCCCGCTGGGCTCCAGCAGTAGATGGCGCGCCCCTCCTCGAAGCTCACGATCTCGCCCATCGCGTTGCCGCCGGCAGCGGTGAGCAGATCGACGGATGCTTCGAGATCGCGGACCTGATACGCCCCGTGGCCGACACCGACGTGCACCGGCAGGCGCGGGTCGAGACCACTCGGAACGTTGCGCACCTCGAGGAGTTCCAGGAGTGTTCCGCTGTACGGGGCAGTGAGCTGCGCGAGGTCGCATACGACACCGTCGACGCCGACGGTGCGTTGGAACTGGTCATCCATCTCACGCACCAAGAACTCAACCTTGTAGCCGAGGGCGGATGTGTAGAACTCGATCGCTCGATCGAGATTGGCCACAACGAGGCCGGCATGGTGCCAGGACCAGGCCAGCGCGCTGCCGTGCTCATCGTGCTTGTGCATATGCGGTCCTCCGTGAGTCGGCGCCGGCCGCGAGCAATCGTGCTCCTCCCGGCGCGGTGGTCGTGACGATGGTCTGAACACTTCCGGCGTCGAACTCGTTCGCCGGCCAGTCGATGATTTCGTGACCGCGCTCCTCGAGTCCTGCGGCAACGTCGTTGCCGAGCCCTGCCTCGACGAACACGAGCGACTCACCAACCGGGTGCGGGTGGAAACCACCGGGGTAACTGGAGCCGAAGAGCCGTGGTGCCTCGACGGCGGCCTGAGGAGTCTTGCCGTAGACGTCGTGTTGCAGCATCGCCTGCACGATCGCCTGCACGATGACGTCGCCTCCAGGACAGGCCGCGGCCCACACGTCATCGCCCGAACCGAGCGCTATGACGGCGGCAGGAGTCACGCACGGGCGACCACCCGGCCGCAGGGCATTGGGGTGGCCCTCCACGAGGCGACTCTGCACACCCCGCGGGGAGCAGATGATGCCGAGTTCGGGGATCACGGGGGCGCCGTCGATCGTGTCGCTCGGTGAGGTCGAGAAAGCAGCGCCGTCGGCATCCACGACCACGATTGCCGTCGTCGAGGGAAGAGCGGGCCCTGCCTGTGACACGGTGGGCATGTTGGGCAGCGCCCGCTCGCCGATGAGGGCGGCGAGGCTCGCCAGGTGATCATCGGCGAGGAGGTCGTCAGCACTCTCAGCGGTAAACCGGGGGTCACCGTAGGCCCGCTCTCGCTCGCTGAAGGCGAGCTTGAGCGCCTCGATGATCTCGTGTGCGTAGTCCACGGAACCGTCCTGGATGGAACGGATGCCCCGCTTCTCCAGGATTCCGAGCGCCTGCGCGATGACGAGCCCTTGCGACCAGGTGGGGGTGACGTGCACGTCCCACGTTCCGAAGCGCACGGAGGGTGCTGGAGTGACATCGGCGCGGAACCCGGCCAGGTCTTCCTTGTCGAGGTAGCCGCCGCGTTCCGTGACGAAGGCCGCAATGGTCTCGGCGATGTCGCCCGCGTAGAAGAGTGTGTGTGCCGCCTCGATCGCGGCCTCGCGATCGAGGCCCTCCGCGGTGGCAGCGGCAGCGGCATCCGACAGTCGTTGAAGTGTGTTCGCGAGGGCCGGTTGGCGGAGCCTCTCACCCGCCCGAAGTGGCGACCCGTTCGGCCGGTACACGGCGCTCGATGTGTCCCAGCGAGAGAATCCCGCGCCCATCCGTTCGAGGTGCGACGCGGTGCGCGGGTCGAGCAGGAAGCCGTCGCGTGCCAGGTCGATGGGGGCGGCGAGGATCTCGGGCAGGCTCATCGTGCCGAACCTGCTGAGCGACGTGAGCCACCCACTCACCGCGCCCGGCACGATCGACGGGACCCCGCCGAGCGGGAGGGCGCCGTCGTAGGCGTTCGCGATCTCGTTGAGGTCCGCGCGCGCTCCCCACGTGCCAACACCGGCGACGGCCTGCACATCGGATGCCCCCGCCTCACGAACGAGGATCGGGGCGATCCCGCCCAGGTTGCACATCTCGACCTGCACGACGTTCGAAGCAAAGCCGGCCGCGACACCGGCGTCGATCGCGTTACCGCCGCGCCGCAGAATGTCGGCCCCGACCTCGCTCACGAGTGGATGCCCACCGACGATCGCCCAGCGCTCACCGTAGATCGTGGGGCGCATGGATTCCGCCTGGTCGAACACGCCGGGCACGATGCCCCCGCCCATTCCCGACCCCCGTGGCAGGGAGATGCCGGAGCGGGTGCTCAATCCGGTGTCGATGGTCATGCGATACGTCCTTCCCAGACGGGGCCGCCAGAGACGGACGTCTCGTAGCGGAAAAGTGAACCGGAGAGGGTGAACTCTGCGAGCTCGAGATCAGACGCGCCGACGCGCGCCGTGGTGATGTAGAGGGTCGACCCCACGAACGTGCAGCTGCTCGTTCGCAGAGCGGGGACGAGCACGTTGTCGACGACGGCACCGTCGGTGTCGATGCAGACGACCTCACCGCCGCCGAAGAGGGCGACCCATACGCGGTCGCCGTCATCGAGACACAGGCCGTCCAACGCCCCCGAGTTCTCGGGAACCCGGTAGAACTCCTCCGGGTCACCGACGTCGCCGGTGTGGGGGTCGTGGCTGCGGCGGAATATCGTGCCGGCGTCGCTGTCGATGTGGACCATGGTCGTTCCGTCGGACGAGAAGCCGAGACCGTTGGAAAAGCCGACACCGTCCTGAATGACCCGGACCCCATCGGCGCCGTAGCGCAGAAGGGCACCGGGAAGCGGCTCGTCGCCCGCGGGAACCACCCCGATCCACAGGTGACCGGACGGGCCAGCCGTCGCGTCGGACAATCGCAGTCCCGGAGCCAGGTCGAGCGGGATGCGGTGGGCCTCGTTGCCCGCCTCGTCGAAGACGGCAAGGCTCCGGTGCAGCGCTACAACGGATCCGCCGTCGGCGAGGGGGATGACGGCGCTCACCGTTTCGCCGTCGAATGAACGCACGGGGGTCGTCTTGTCGCCGTCGAGCCGGAAGAGGACTCCCGAGAGGAGGTCGCTGAAGAGGAGCGAAGGTGGACCACCAGCCCACGGCATCCATCGCGGCGCCTCACCGAGTAGGGCGGTGCCTCGTGCAGCGAGTTCGGCGATCATGCGGCACCCCCCGCGATGGAGGTGATGCGATCGAGGAGCGGTGCGAGTCGCACCAGGCGAGCTTCGCGCTCGGCGCGATCGTCGTTCAGGGCAGCGCGGAGGCGAGTGCGTGCTTCCGACGCATCGAAGACAGGGGAGCCATCGTCGACGACGCGTGCGCCGGCCACCCAACTCGACCGCACAGCGGTCGCCGTGCCCTGCTCAACGATGTCTGCGACACCGGCGCGTGTGAGGTCGAGTTCGATCAGATCTGCGGGGGCTCCGACGGCGATTCGACCGCCGAGGGGGATTCCGAGACAGGCGGCGCCACCGACTGTTGCCATGTCGAAGACCTGCTCGGCGGACAACGGCCGCGCCACGGAGTTCGAGGTTGTCAGGGCAGCTCGCATCACGTCGAAGTAGTCGGGCGCCCCGGTGTTCTGGCTATCCACACCGAGACCCACGGAGATGCCCTCCTCGAGCCACTCGGCGACGTGCGCCGAACCCACCTCGAGAGCGGCATTCGACGCTGGGCAGTGCACGAGACTGACCGAGGTCGCGGCGAGCCGAGACAGTTCGGAGCCAGTGAGGTGCACACCGTGCGCGGCGGAAAGCCGCTCGGACAGCAGCCCAGCTGCGGAGAGACGGTCAACGGGGGATCGCTCACCCGTCAGCCACGTGCGGTGGTGCCTGCTCTCGTGGAGGTGCGTATGGGAGCGCATCGAGGGGCTGGCATCGCGGAATACCTCGAGGAGGGCATCCGTTGACCAGTGCGCACCGATCGGGCCTGCACCGAGGTCAGTTGTGGGCGCGCTGGGTGTCGAGAGCCACGCGGCGACGAGTGCCGCGGTGTCATCGGGCGTGATCGTCGGTTCCGTGCGCGGTACAGCCGCCCATTCGCCCTCCGGCGGCTCGGGTGCTCCGAGGGCGCGGTCGGCGAATCCTAGGACGACGAGCCCGCGGATGCCCGTTGCTTCAAGTCCACGGAGTGCCGCCCGCGCACCCTCGACACCGAGGCCTTCCGGGTCGGCGTCGACGAAACCCTGCACCGCGGTCACACCGGTCGCGAGAAGTTCCGCGCACGCGAGGGCGGCCTCGTCTCCGGGGTCGAGGGTGGTCACGGCGGAGAGCGAAAGAATCCACGCCTCGAACTGGCGCGCACCGGCCCCGTGTTCTTCGAGCGAGATGCCCCGGAGGTGGGAGTGGGCGTCAACGAACCCGGGCGAGAGAAGTCCGTCGACGTCGATCACCGGGCCATCTGTCGCTCCACGGATGCCCGACCTGACCTCGGTGATGACCCCGTCCTCGACGACGACGGTCGCGTCGTCGAGGGGTGCGGAGTGGGCGTCGACGATTACCCGACGCGCCCTGAAGGTGGACCTGCTCACGTACGCACCGCCCATCCGAGAAGAAGACGTTCGGCGATGCTCACGACGCTGAAGAGTGCCGAGGCGACGATGGCTGAGAGGATGACGGCCGCCCACATCGTTGTGATGTCGAGGCTCAGCCACGACTGCACAACCAAACGCCCTAGTCCGCTGCCTCCGATGATCCATTCCGCGGTCATGACGCCGAGCACGGCATTGGGTGCGGAGATTTTGAGGGCAGAAACGAAGGCAGGCATCGCGAACGGGATACGCACCGCGAGATATCCGAAGATCGTCGATGCGTTGATGACGGCCAACAGTTCGATCGCCTCGCGCGGGACCGATCGCAGGCCGAGGATGACGTTGACGAGGGTGGGGAAAAAGACGATGAGGGCGGCCACAACCACCGTGGCACCCGGACCTCGTCCGAACGCGAGAGTGATGAAGGGCGCCAGCGCAACGACGGGGATAGCGCGCACGACCACGGCGATGGGATACACGATGTCGGAGAAGGTGCGCGACGCGCAGATGAGGATCGCGAGGGCGAGGCCAACCAGATTTCCGACAGCGAACCCCGCGAGAGTGGCGAGGATTGTGCTGGCGGCCGACTCCAGCACCACGGGCCAGTTCGCGTCAACGGCGATCTGGCTGGGTGTCGGCAGGATGTTCGGTGACACTCCGAGGAGCACAACGGCGAGCTGCCAGATGAGAAGCACCGCCCCGACAACAATGGCGGTCATCACCCACGCGGGGAGGGACGTGCGACGGCGGACGTGCGTCAGGATGCTCATGCTTCACCCCGACTCGATACGTGCCACGGTGCCGCCAGGCGGCCCGCGACATCGAACAAGAGCACGATGAGTCCATTGAGCGCGGTCGCCACGACGAGCACGGTCCAGAGAACGGGAACGGAGAAGGTGAACATTGCCTGGATGAGCATGACCCCGAGCCCTGCCTCGGCGCCCATCCATTCGGCGATGATCGCGCCGATGAAGGCTGCGGGGCCAGCGATCTTGAACGACGAGAAGAGGGCTGGCACTACTGCCGGTGCTCGCATGCTCACGAGTGTTCTGGTGTAGCCCATGGCGAGGACTCGACTGAGTTCGTCGATTCGGGGGTCGAGGGTGCGCAGTGCTCCCGTGAGGTTGACAAGCACCGGGAAGTAGGCAGACAGTGCGGCCACGGCGATTTTGCTTTCGGCTCCGAGCCCGAGCGTCGCGGTGAGTGGCGCCGCGATGGCGATCACGGGAATCGCGTAGATGACGAGAGCGAGTCGGTACAGTCCCTCGCCGAGCACGCGGAACCTATCCACAACAATGGCCAGCACGATGGCGGCCGCAGAACCGTACACAAACCCGAGGCCTGCCTCACTGAGGGTGATCCCTGCGTTCAGGAGCAGCGCGTACCAACGGGTGCCGAAGGTTTCGACGATGGTGGATGGCGGTACGAGAACGGCGCCGGGTCCCGCGAGTGACTGGCCCGCCCACTGCCACGCAACGAGCAGGAGGACGAAGAACACCGCCGGGATGAGCGGACGGGGGAGGGCTCTCATCCGTCTGACGTCCCGGTGTCATCGATGCCGGCCTCATGGGCGCTCAACAGGTCGGTCAATGCGCGCTCGTGCGCGATGAACTCGGGCGAGAGGGCATCGTCGATGTTGCGAGGTCGCGGCAGGTCAATCGTGCGTTCCGTGAGGATGTGGCCGGGATTGCGCCCCATCACGACAACGGTGTCCGAGAGAAATACGGCCTCGGCGACGTTGTGGGTCACGAGCAGCGCGGTGGTTCCACTCGCACTCCAGATGCGTTGGAGTTCCACGTTCATCTGACGCCTGCGAAGTTCGTCCAGTCCGTTGAACGGCTCGTCGAGAAACAGGATGCTCGGCTGCACAACGAGCGCACGTGCAATGGCCACCCTCCTGGCCATTCCGCCGGAGAGTTTCGCGGGAAGGTGGTTCTCGAAGCCGTCGAGGCCGACGAGTCTGAGCTGTTCCATCGCGCGCTCTCGCCGCTCGGACTTGCTGACTCCCTGAGCTTCCAGCGGCAGTTCGACGTTGCCGAGCGCCGACCGCCACGGCAGGAGCACCGGGTCCTGGAACACGAAACCGAACAAACCGCTCGTGCGTGCTTGGTGAGGAGTCATCCCGAACAGATCGACCGAGCCACGGGTGGGCTGGATGACGTCCGCGATGATCCGGAGGAGAGTGGATTTGCCGCAGCCAGAGGGGCCGAGGAGTGTCGTGAATCCACGCTCGGGAAGCGAGAGGCTGACACCGTCGAGCGCGGTGAAGGTCGTGCGTCCGACGGGGAAGTCCATCCCGACGGAGTCGAGAGTGACGGTCGGTGCCGTGCCGGTGCTCATGAGAGGCGCAGGATGCGGGCGAGGTTGTCACCTTCGATGAGGGCGCGATCCGCGTCGTTGGGGATCGCGCGCGCGATCTTCGCCCTCTCGAGGGCGGGAACACTTCCCGGCCAGTCGGTACCCATGACGATCTTCTCCGGGCCGACCCGCTTGTACGCCGTCTGCACTTCAAGCAACTGGGTGCTCGAGGTCTCGAGGTAGATGTGCGGGTTGCGCTCGGAGACGATGAGCGCCTCCGTGGTGTTCCATACCGTTCCCATATGCGCGATGAGAAGCGGTGCCTCGGGGAAGTTCTTCGAGATCTCCTCGATCGACAGCGGTGCACACCACGGGTCGTCGAGGGCGTTCACCAGAATCACGAGACCGGCATCGGTCACGGCCTTGAAGATCGGGTCGAGCAGTCCGTGGTCGGCGAAGTGATAGCCGTGCAGGGTGGGGTGGAGTTTCACACCCTTGAGGCCGAGGCGAGCGCACTCGGCGACCGTTTCGAGCGCATCGGGCAGTCGTGGGTTCACTCCGCCGAAGCCGATGAACCGGTCGGGGTACTTACCCACGACTGCCGCGATGTACTCGTTGTTGATTGCTTGGCCGAGCGAGCAGCCCACGGCCATGTCAACGCCAGCCTCATCGAGGAAGGGGATGAGGTCCTCCGCGGTGAAGGATTCACCGGTGAGGTAGTCGGAGTTACCCGACGCTTCCCAGATGTTGTTGTAGGCATCGATGATCATGAGCTGTCGCCCTTCCTAGTTGTGGTGGTTAGCGCAGGAGCGCGGTCTTGTCGCCGAAGACCTCGTCGAGCACCGAGGTGTCCACGACGTCGGCGGCATCGAGTGGAGCCGACAGGGTTCCGGCCTCGACGAGTGAATCGATAATGGTCTGGAATTTGTCGACGTCGAGCCGCAGGACGCCGTTCTCGCCGGCGATGAGGTCGGCCTGGATACCCGCGGCCGCAGTCTCGGTCTCAAGGTCGAGGCCACCGGTGGGGTTGACCTCGTTAACTACGAGTGCCGCGCCATCCTCCGGGTTGGCGTTCATCCACTCGTAGCCCTTGACGGTCGCGCGGAGGAACTTCACGATGAGGTCGCGGTTCTCCTCGAGATTGGTCTTCGTGGTGATGATGACGTTGCCGTAGCTCGGGATACCGAGGTCCTCGAAGTAGAGATACTCGACATCGAGGCCCTGGAGCTCGAGGGCGGCACCCTGGGCTGTGGCGTAGCCGGCGTAACCGTCGACCTGGCCCGTGACCAACTGGGTGGGGTCGGCGCCCGCGGGGACCACGGTGACCGTCGACATGTCGACACCCTGCGATTCGAGAACGGCGGTGTACTGCTCGATGCCGTTGTCGGGGAACGCGAGCGTCTTTCCTTCGAAGTCCGACGGTTCGAGCAGCGGATCCTCGGACAGGCTCATGATCGCCATCGGGGACTTCTGGAAGACGGCGCCGAGGGCGACGAGGTCCTCGCCACTCTCGATGGCCTGGAGGAGCAGCGTGTTGTCCTCGTCGCCGAGGAGCGCGGCGCCACCGGTGACCTGCTGCCAGGCGAGGATGTTCGCACCGCCCGCCGTGAACGTCGGAGCGATTCCCTCCTCCTCGTAGAAACCCTCAGCCTCACCGGCGAAGAAGCCACCGAACTGGGTGATCTTCAGCCAGCTGAGCTGGTAGTTGACGGGGGTCAGGTCGCCGCCGGAGCCGGCGTCGTCAGTGCTGGGCGCTGCGCAACCGGCGAGGCCGATGGCCACGGCTGCGGCAGCAGCGACGACGCTCGCGATTCGACGTCGCCGTGCTGATGGTGCGGTGTGCTTCATGTCGTTGCATCCAATCGGGTCAAGGTGATGGAGACGGCGTGAGCGTCGCACCGTTCGGTGCGGGCGGATCGTTCGCTCGTGCCGCAGCGGTGCGGGAACTACGCGGGCGGGGCCCTTAGACCGATGTTCCGCTCTGGATCGCAGGGGCGGCAATCGACAAGGTGGTTCGTCTCCGTCAAGTCGAGGCTACGGAGTGTAAAGTCCACGCGAGTTTCGGCAGTGCGTCAACCCTGTAAATCACGCTCTCGCGCCCGAGATTGCGCGATGAGCGACTACGAAATGTCGTCGTCGCGGTGATGTAACACGTTCGATACATCGGGCTGCAGGGCGGCGAGAAGCGACTGCGCGTCGTGCGGGGCGCGCACCTTGGAGTCGTCGTCGAAGTACACGAAGACGTCGTCACCGGAGCGTGACCAGGTGACGGTTCGCTCCGCCCATTCGGCTATGCCGTCCCCGTCGTAGCTGCCGTGGGGATGCAGAGAGGTGTGAGCGTGCAGGCGCGCATACCTGAAGTCCGCGGTGCGCTCGTCGATGACCGGCCAGCGTGAGTCGGAATCGCCGTAGACGATCGCGATTCCGTGGCCGCGCGCGAGCTCCGTGAACTCCGGGCTGGCAAAACTGTGGTGACGCACCTCGATCGCATGACGGACGGTGCGATGTGCGTCGGTCAGGAGATACTCGCTTCCGTGCATCCGGTCACTTCGTTTAGCAGCGAGCGCCGCCGCGGCTGTCGTGTCGTGGGGGAGGAGGGAGAAGAACCGCTCGAGGAGGAACGGCTCGAACTCCTGGCTGGGCGGTAGCTGCCACAGGATCGGGCCCAGCTTCGCGCCCAACGCGAGGATGCCCGAGGCAAAGAAGTTCGAGAGCGGTTCTGCCACATCGTCCAACCGCCTGATGTGGGTAATGAACCTCGGTGCCTTGACCGCGAAAACAAAATCGTCAGGGGTGGCGTCCCGCCACGACAGCCAACTCGTTGGTTTCTGTAGCGAGTAGAACGAGCCGTTGAGCTCGATTGATGTCACGTGCCGACTCGCGTACTCCAACTCCCGTTTCTGGGTGAGTCCCGCGGGGTAAAAGGTTCCGCGCCAATCGGGGTAGACCCAGCCGGCCATGCCAACTCGAATCTGCCCCGCCACGATCAGTCCTCGTAGGAGTGCTCGGGTCCGGGGTAGCTGCCGGTCTCCACGTCCTCCCGATATGCCGAGACGGCATCCGTGAGGGTCTTGCGCAGGTTGGCGTACTGCTTCACGAACTTCGGGATCCTGCCCTTGGTGAACCCTGCCCAATCCGTCCACACGAGGAGTTGACCATCGACGTGTGGACCAGCGCCGACGCCGATGGTCGGGATACGCAGTTCGGACGTCACGCGTGCCGCGGCTTCGGCCGGCACCATCTCGAGTACGACGGCGAAGGCTCCGGCATCCTCGACAGCGTGGGCATCCGCGAGGAGCTGCTCTACCTGTTCGCCTCGACCCTGAATGACGTGGCCGCCCAGCCCGTGCTCACTCTGAGGTGTGAACCCGATGTGGGCCATGACCGGGATGCCCGCCGAAACGATCCTGCGAATCTGCTCGGCACTGCGCACACCCCCCTCTAGCTTCACCGCGTGGGCGCCGGTTTCTTTCATGAACCGGAACGCCGTGTGCAAGGCCTCGTCTGGTCCGGTCTCGTATGAGCCGAAGGGCATATCGGCAACAACAAACGCGCGATTGACGGCTCCGGCGACGGCACGCGCGAGCGGAATGAGGTCGTCGATGGAGACCGGCAGTGTGGTGTCGTAGCCGTAGACGTTGTTGCCCGCGGAGTCACCGACCAGGAGGAAGTCGATTCCGGCCTCGTCGAAGATGCCGGCGGTGAGTTGGTCGTAGCTGGTCAGCCCGGTGAACTTGATCCCGTTCTCCTTGGCGCGCTGGAAATGCCGGGTTCGAACGCGCTTGAGCGCCTGCTCTGCCATGCAGTAAGTCTAGGGCGGAGCAAGTAGCCTATGAGGGTGCCGCTGGCACGCTCCCGGTGTCTACCGGATCAGTCGAAAGGGTAGTGATGGACAAGCAGCGCGACTTCGTTCTTCGGACGATCGAAGAACGTGGAGTGAAGTTCGTACGGCTCTGGTTCACAGATGTCGTCGGAACTCTCAAGAGTGTCGCGATCACCCCGGCAGAGGTGGAGGGTGCCTTTGCCGAGGGCCTCGGTTTCGACGGCTCCGCGCTCGAAGGTTTCACGCGCGCCTACGAAGCTGACCTGCTTGCCGCTCCCGACCCCGCGACCTTCCAGATACTCCCGTGGCGCGGGGAGATCGACCCGACCGGGCGCATGTTCTGCGACATCCTCACGCCCGATGGTCAGCCGTCGTTCTCCGACCCCCGCAACGTCCTGAAGCGCACCCTAGCCAAGGCCGCCGACCGCGGTTTCTCCTTCTACACGCACCCGGAGATCGAGTTCTACCTGCTCAAGTCCTCAAAGCTCAAGGGTGGCGCACCCGAGCCCGTGGACTCCGCCGGATTCTTCGACAACGTACCCGGCGGAACTGCCCACGACTTCCGTCGCCGTTCCGTGCGGATGCTCGAGGACCTGGGTATCTCCGTCGAGTTCAGCCACCACGAGGCTGGCCCCGGTCAGAACGAGATCGACCTGCGTTACGCAGACGCTCTGACGACCGCGGACAACATCATGACCTTCCGCACCGTCATCAAGGAGGTGGCGATCGAGCAGGGTGTCTACGCGACGTTTATGCCGAAGCCGCTCTCCGGCCACCCCGGTTCCGGCATGCACACCCACATGTCGCTGTTCGAAGGTGACACCAACGCGTTCTACGACGCGAGCGGCCACTACCAGCTCTCGAAAATCGGGCGTCAGTTCGTTGCGGGGCTCCTGCGTCACGCGCCCGAGATCACCGCCGTCACCAACCAGTTCGTGAACTCCTACAAACGACTGTGGGGCGGCGACGAGGCCCCGAGCTTTGTGACGTGGGGCCACAACAACCGCTCGGCCCTCGTCCGTGTTCCTCTCTACAAGCCCGGCAAGGGCCAGAGCGCGCGCGTCGAGTACCGTGCGATGGACTCGGCCGCCAACCCGTACCTCGCCTTCTCGTTGCTCCTCGCAGCGGGGCTCAAGGGTATTGAGGAGGGCTACGAACTCCCGCCCGAGGCGGAGAACAACGTGTGGGAGCTTTCCGATTCGGAGCGCCGCGCACTCGGGTACGAGGCGCTCCCCGCGAGCCTCGACCACGCCATCACCCTGATGCAGGATTCGGAACTCGTTGCGGAGACGCTCGGCGAGCAGGTCTTCAACTACGTGCTGCTGAACAAGCGACGCGAGTGGCGCGAGTACCGCGCTCAGGTAACCCCCTACGAGCTGGAGAGCAGCCTCGAGATCCTCTAGGCGCGCGGCCGACCGCCGACGCTGGTGAACCATGACGCGAGCACAGACAACGCTGACCGAACTGGCGCGCCTCGGGTTCACCGATCTCGGGGGAGCGTCCACACTCCTCGCCGAACTGGGTGCCCCCGACCTCGTGCCGGTTTTCGCGAAGGCGGCTGATCCGGACCAAGCACTGCGCCTCCTGATCGACCTTCGCGAGCGTGCACCCCAGCCCGTGGAAGCGGTGATGGGGAATCCGGATGCCTCGGCCCTCCTCATTCGCATCCTCGGGGCCTCCGAGGGCCTCGGGTCGTTCTTCTCACGGCACCCCGGCGAACTCGATGTGCTGGCGGAACACCTCGCCGCACCTCTCAGCGCTGAGGAGTACGCCGCGGATCTTTCCGCGGCGACGGAAGGTCTGAGCGGCGAACCCGCATGGATTGCGCTCAGAGTCCGGTATCGACGACACCTGGCACGACTGGCAGGCTGGGACCTCTCGCATCCGGACCCGCTTGCGGCCCTGGACACGGTCGCGGCCGCATTGGCCGACCTCGCTGGCGCGGCCCTCGACGCGTCGCTCGCGATCGCGCGTCGCGACAGCACACTCCCGGCCGACGATGTGTCCCGCACGCGCCTGGCCATCATCGGAATGGGCAAGGCGGGCGCGCGCGAACTGAACTACGTGTCCGACGTCGACGTGATCTTCGTGGCACAAGGTTCCGATGGTCTCTCGGACGACCGGGCCGTGGAGATCGCGACACGACTCGCCATGCACACCATGCGCGGGATCAACGAGCTCACCTCCGAACCATCGCTGTGGGAGGTCGACGCCAACCTGCGCCCGGAGGGTAAGGACGGCGCGCTCGTACGTACCCTCGCCTCTCACGTCGCCTACTACGACCGATGGGCGCGCAGTTGGGAGTTTCAGGCGCTCCTCAAAGCGCGACCCCTCGCGGGCGACCGAGAGCTCGGTGACGACTACGTCGAGGCGTTGGCGCCCAAGGTCTGGTCGAGCGCATCCCGAGATAACTTCGTCGAGTCCGTTCAGCGCATGAGGGAGCGTGTCACCGAGCACATTCCGAGCTCCGAGATCGACGTGCAATTGAAGCTCGGCCCCGGCGGTTTGCGCGACGTCGAGTTCACGATCCAGCTGCTTCAACTGGTTCACGGTCAATCGGATGCCGGAGTGCGTCAGCGTGCGACGCTGCCCGCCCTTGTCGCCCTCGCCGAACAGGGTTACATCGGTCGAGTTGAGGCAGCGGAGTTCTCGGAGGACTACCGGTTTCTCAGGGTCCTCGAACATCGCCTGCAGCTGTCACGACTTCGACGGACCCACCTCATGCCGACCGACCCGGAGGCGCTGCGTGTGCTGGCCAGGGCATCCGGGCTCGCGACCAACGCCAGCGATCTCACGGAGCAGTGGCAGCGGACCAAAAACGCGGTACGCAGGCTTCACGAGCGGCTGTTCTATCGCCCACTCCTGTCGGCTGTTGCGGCGCTCCCCGAGGACGGCCTCGTGCTCTCGAGCGAGCAGGCGGAGGCCCGCCTCGCGGCGATCGGATTCCGTGATCCACGCGGTGCGCTTGCCCACATCGCGGCACTGACGGGTGGCGTTTCTCGCCGCGCCACGATTCAACGCAACCTGCTGCCCGTCATGCTGCAGTGGTTTGCCGAAGGTGCCGACCCGGATTACGGGCTGCTCGCGTTCCGGCGCCTGAGCGAGGACCTGGGGGAGGCGTACTGGTTCCTGCGGATGCTGCGCGACTCATCGGGCGCGGCCCAGCGTCTCACCCATGTACTCGCGGGGTCAAAGTTCGTTGGCTCGCTGTTCGAGCGGATCCCCGAAGCGGCGGCGTGGCTCGAGAACGAGGACGAGTTGCGACCGCGACCGCTCGATCAGCTCCTCGAGGAGACTCACGCCACGGTCGCTCGACACCGCGACGACGAGGATGCCGCAGCCCTGGCGCTCCGCACGGCGCGGCGACGTGAGATCCTGCGCCTGGCCCTCGCGGGCATCGTGGGGAACATCACCATCGGGCAGCTCGGTAGAGCACTCTCGGACATCACGACCGCCATCCTCACGGGAGCCCTTGCCCTCGCCCATCGATACGGTGACGGGATCGAGTTCGGCATCATCGCGATGGGCCGATACGGCGGACAGGAACTCGGTTTCGGCTCGGACGCCGACGTCATGTACGTCTATCGGCCGGCAGGAGCCGACGGCGAGGAAGCCCAGCGCCGCGCCGAGCGCATCGTGCACGCCCTCAGTCGCTACACGGAAGATCTTCGAGTCCCTCTCGATCTCGACATCGGTCTACGACCCGAGGGTCGCAACGGGGCGATCGTTCGTTCGCTCGACTCGTACCGCGCGTACTACGCGCGGTGGTCGCTGACCTGGGAGGCGCAGGCGCTCCTCAGAGCGCGCGGCGCCGTGGGTGATGCCGACCTGCTCGCCGCTTTCGAGGAGCTCGCCGACTCTGTCCGCTATCCGGAATCCATCTCCGAGAACGACATCCGCGAGATCAAACGCATCAAGGCGCGGGTCGAAAACGAACGCCTCCCGCAAGCGGCCGACCCCACGCGACACTTGAAGCTCGGCCGCGGATCGCTCAGTGATGTCGAATGGTTTGTGCAATTGCTGGAGCTCGAGCACGGTGCTCGAGTGCCCGGCCTGCGCACGACGTCCACGCTCGGCGCGCTGGCCGCGGCCGAAGCCGCAGGACTAGTCGACACCGAGGATGCCCACAAGCTGAGAGACGCGTGGATTCTCGCATCGCGCGCGCGGTCGGCGATGACTCTGTGGACCGCCAAAACCTCGGATGTGCTGCCGAAGGACCTCCTCCAACTCGAGGGCGTCGCGCGGCTGCTCGAGTACCCACCGGGATCGGCAGGCGTGTTCGAGGAGCAGTACCTCCGGGTGACGCGGCTGGCACGCCAGGTGTTCGAGCGCCGCTTCTACGGCACCACGTCGAAGCCGCCGCCCACGACCTGACCGGATGCCCGGCATCCCGGGACATCGCACCCTGTACTTCAGGCTGCGAGGACCGACAGCGTGATGGATGCCGCGACCGCGGCGAACATCCGAAAGGAAAGGTCTCCCATGTCAACACCCGTCTCGACTGATGCCCCCGTTCCGGTACCCGCGGCGCCGACAGTGGTCAGCCGCGGCTGGGCGGTGGTAGGAATCGTCGCCGCACTGACCTCGGGGGCAAGCGTCTTCCTCTCCATGAGCCTGTCGCCGGAGTACGTGCCAGGCTCGGTCATCACGTCCGAGATCATGGACGCAGGTTTCGCCGAGAAGCGACCGCTACTCGTCGCGTTCCACATCACGACCGTGGTCTCCGCACTGCTCCTGGTTGTGTTCGCAGCTGGCCTCCACCGGAGGCTCCAGAGTGTCCACCGAACGCAGACGCTCGCGCCGACCATCGCGCTGGTGGGCATCGCTCTGGTGTCTGTGGCTCAGCTCCTCGGCAGTGGCCTCGATACCGAGTTCTTGTTCGGTGTGGGGGATACCGCCATCAACCTTCCGTCCGATATCGGCATGTACTCGCACTGGATCGCCACGATCCCGTGGCTGTGGGCTGGCGCCGGCATCGCTGCCCTCGCCGCAGGGGCTTCACGACGCGGGGCGCTCGTGCCCGCGTGGCTCGCCGTCGTCAGCATCATCCTCGGCGGGCTCACCGTGCTCATCGCCGTGTCGCCGCTGCAGTACATGTCGGCGGGCCCCGGCATCCTGTGGCTCCTCATCGCATCGCTGGGGTTCACGCTGGGGGACCGGGCGCTGCGTCGAAAGAGCTAAACCGCCACGAACGCGCACGAGCCCGCCACGATTGACGTGGCGGGCTCGTGTGACTGACGTCGCAGCGATTAGACCGAGAAGTACAGCTCGTACTCGAACGGGTGCGGACGCTGGGAAGCGGGAATGATCTCCTTCTCCCACTTGTAGGCGATCCACGTGTCGATGAGGTCCTTCGTGAAGACGTTGCCCTCCATCAGGAACTCGTGGTCGGCCTCGAGCGCCTTGAGGCACTCAGCGAGCGAACCGGGAACCTGCGGGATGAGCTTGGCCTCCTCGGGCGGGAGTTCGTAGAGGTCCTTGTCGACGGGCTCGTGCGGCTCGATCTTGTTCTTGATTCCGTCGAGGCCAGCCATGAGCTGCGCCGCGAAGGCCAGGTACGGGTTACCTGATGCGTCCGGCGCGCGGAACTCGATGCGCTTGGCCTTCGGGTTGGTTCCCGTGATCGGGATACGGATCGAGGCCGAACGGTTACCGGCCGAGTAGACCAGGTTGACCGGAGCCTCGAAGCCCGGAACCAGGCGGTGGAACGAGTTGAGCGTCGGGTTGGTGAACGCGAGCACCGCGGGGGCGTGCTTGAGCAGACCACCGATGTACCAGCGAGCAACGTCGCTGAGGCCACCGTAGCCCTGCTCGTCGTAGAAGAGCGGCTTGCCGTCGTTCCACAGCGACTGGTGCGTGTGCATGCCCGAACCGTTGTCGCCGAAGAGCGGCTTCGGCATGAAGGTTGCGACCTTGCCCCACTCGAGGGCGGTGTTCTTGACGATGTACTTGAACTTGAGGATGTCGTCTGCCGCGTGCACCATCGTGTCGAAGCGGTAGTTGATCTCAGCCTGACCACCCGTTCCCACCTCGTGGTGGGCGCGCTCGAGGATGAGGCCGGCGTCGATCAGCTTGAGGCTGATGTCGTCACGCAGGTCGGCCTGCTTGTCGATGGGGCTGACGGGGAAGTAGCCACCCTTGTACGGGGTCTTGTTGGCGAGGTTTCCGCCCTCCTCGACGCGACCGGTGTTCCAGGCGCCTTCCTCGGAGTCCACCGAGTAGAAGCTCTGGTTCTGAGTCACGGAGTAACGAACATCGTCGAAGATGTAGAACTCGGCCTCAGGGGCGAAGTACGCGGTGTCTGCGATGCCGGTCGAGGCGAGGTACTTCTCAGCCTTCTTGGCGACCTGACGGGGGTCCTTGCCGTAGATCTCGCCGTTACGCGGGTTGTAAATGTCGAACACCATGATGAGCGTGCGCTCAGTGCGGAACGGGTCGACGTACGCGGTCGTGACATCGGGGATCAGCTGCATGTCCGACTCGTGGATGTTCGCGAACCCGCGGATCGACGAACCGTCGAAGAGCTGGCCGACGGAGAAGAACTCCTCGTCGACGGTGGACGCCGGGATGTTGAAGTGCTGCTGGACCCCGGGTAGGTCCGTGAAGCGAATATCAAGGAACTTGACGTCGGTGTCCTTGATGAACTTGAGCACTTCTGAAGAATCACTGAACATGTGAAGGACTCCAATGAGCTTGGTGCTGAACGGCAGCAGACGCGGCCACAACGAGGTTATGGTGCAGGGGTTTCGCGAGGGTCACGCAAATGTTTCCGGCATGTTACGCGTCGGTGCCGCGATAGTCTCGAAGCATGTCATCGAGCTCGTCCGTGTCGTCCGATTGGCCGGGCAAACGTCTCGGACTTCCCGAGACGGGGCCGCGCTCGGTGGGGCGTATCGGTCGTCGCATCGCTGCCCTCGCGATCGACTGGGGAGCCGCTGTTCTCATCTCGGTTGCGTTCTTCCGCTACGACCCGTGGGCGACTCTCGCGATCTTTGCGGTCACGCAGATCGTGTTCTTGCTGACTGTTTCGGGGAGTGTTGGACACCTCATCTTGGGCCTCCGGGTGGTACCCATCGCGGGAGGCTATCTCGGTGCGTGGCGCCCGTTCGTCCGCACCGCTTTGCTCTGCCTCGTCATCCCCGCGGTGATTTGGGACAAGGACCAGCGAGGGATGCACGACAGGCTGGCCGGCACCGTTCTGGTGCGTCGCTAACGAACGAGCGCTGATCGGCCGTTAGCGCGGGCGAGGCGCACGGGCCTTCATCGGGTCCATTCCCTTCGGGATCGGCAGTCCGTTCTTGCCGAGGGAGTTCAGTCGATTGGAGACTGCGAGCACCTCGTTCTTGCGGAGGGCCGACTTGAAACTGTTGAGCTTGGCCGGCAGCTTGTGCAGAGCTGTCGAGTCCTCGTCCGGACCCACGAAGACGAAGTTGATCGGCACGTTCGGGAGGATGCGTGCCACAACCTTGCGCTGGTCCTCGAGCATCGGGCGGGTTCGGCTCTGGGGGCCCTCGCCGATGAGCGCAACCCCTCCACGCCCTACCGCGCGGTAGACGGCATCCTGAGTCTTCGGGCTCACGGTGATGGGCATCTCGCTTGCCGTCCATCCACGACGGAGCGAACTCTTGAGTACCGCGCCCACCGCACCGGGCTGTCCCGCGATCTGTGAGTACGCCGCCCGCTCGGCACGACGGCCAAGCACGATGAGGAAAAGCAGAATTCCGCCCAGCAGGCCGGCGACGATGTAGAGGATCAGGCCGACGACGTTGGCGCCGGAGAGAAGGACGCCGAGGCCGATACCCGCAACGAGCGGCAGAACGAAGCTCGCCAGGAGGTACCAGATCGCCCTCTTGTCGTAGCGTGTGGTCATCTGGAAGACCTGGTACATCTGCTTGAGACGACCGGGCTCCTTCGGTGCCTTTGACGGGGACGAGGAGGAGGTGCGAGCCATACTCTCTAGGATACCGTCCTTCCGGAACCCGCCCGGCGGCGGCCATCGGGGGCCGGAGGCTACGTGGGGTGAGTGCGGGAGGGGGACTTCTCCTCCACAACGCTGCCGCGGAGCGATGTCTCTCGGAGTTCTTGTCATGGTGATGCGAGCACACCGAGGCTTGGCACGATCGGCGAATGGGCAGTGACATCGTCGGTGGATACCGGTTGACCCGCCTTCTCGCTGAGGGAAGGCGTGCCGAGGTTTACCTCGCTCACTGTGCGGAGCCCTCTGGCGAGGCCGAACCCGTTGCCGTCAAGCTCTACCGATCGGTTGCCGAACTCGCGGAGATCCAGGCCGAAATGGATGTCCTCGCTGCGGCGGCGGGTCCGCACGTTGTGCGCCTCATCGATGTCGCGTCAGCGCCGGACCGACGACCGGCGCTGATCATGGAGCGGCACGGGCCGCGAACTCTCGGGGAATTGCTCGCGTCGAGAACGCGCCTCGAGATCGGAGAAGCGGCAACGATACTGGTGCCCCTCGCGCGCGCAGTGGAGCGGATGCACGGTACTGGCGCCGTGCACGGTCGGATCTCACCGGAGAGTGTGCTGTTCTCGGCGGACGGCGCCCCCGTCCTCGCGAGGTTCGGCCGGGGACAGGTGACGGATGCATCGACCCCAGCCGAAAGGGACGCCAATCCTCTTTTCGCCGCCGACCTCGAGAGCTATCGCCGACTCGCCGAGGCAGTTCTCGCGCTGGCGGATGCTCATGAACTCGCCACTACCCTGATGCCCTCCACTTCGTCGGAGAGCTGGGCTGACCTTTTCTCGGCGCGGCTCTTCGAGCGAGACCGTCCTCGAGCTGTCGATTTTGAGGGCGCGGAGGACCGCCAGTCCTTCGCAATCGTGTCACACGCGAGCGGCCAGAACCCCGGACGGCGACGGGATATCCACACTGATCGCCGACCCGCTGCGGGGGCGGCGGATCGATGGGCGCGTGCCCTGCGTGTGACGCGGACCATGGCAGCCACCGTGCGCCCCCGCTTTTGGATAGTCGGCGCCGCTGCACTGGCTACATTGCTTATTGCCGTCATCGCGGTACCTCCGCCCGCCACCGACGCCGTGCCACCCGCGAGTCCGCGGGCGTCTCCGTCGACTACGTTGCCGCCGAGTGGAGTGGTGGTCTCAGACGATCCCGTTGAGGCAGTCGGGGAGCTACTGCTGGAGCGTGAGAAGTGCTTCGAGCAGGCGTCACTGCTGTGCCTCGACGGTGTCGATCATCTCGGATCGGCTGCGATGGAAGCCGATTCGCGGGCAATTCAGATGCTCCACGATGGAGCGGACGACGACGGTACCGTGCCGAGATTCAGGCACCCTGTCCAGGCAGAGCTCCGAGAGCAGCTCGGCGGTTCGGTAGTGGTCTCTCTGACGTTGGCAGAAAAACAACCGGCTTCGGTCCTGATGATCAGGACCGAAGCCGGTTGGAGGATCAGAGCGTTTCTGCTGTGATTCAGATGCCCAGGTTCGCGGCGAAGTCGCCCGACTCGAGACGCTTCTTCACCGCGGTGAGGAAGCGGGCAGCATCTGCGCCGTCAACGATGCGGTGGTCGTAGGAGAGAGCCAGGTAAACCATCGAACGAATGGCGATCGCATCGCCGCCAGCGTCGGTGACGACGACAGGCTTCTTGGTCACGATTCCCGTTCCGAGGATTGCGGACTGCGGGAGGAACACGATCGGTGTATCGAAGAGCGCCCCGCGCGAACCCGTGTTCGTGAGGGTGAACGTGCCACCTGCGAGCTCGTCGGGCTTGAGCTTGTTGTCACGCGTACGCTCGGCGAGATCGGCAATCTGAGTGGCAAGGCCTGCGAGGTCGAGCTCGCCGGCATCGCGCACCACGGGCGTCAGAAGACCACGCTCGGTGTCAACGGCGATGCTGAGGTTCTCCTGCGCGGGGTACACGATGGAATCGCCGTCAACGGTGGCGTTGATGATCGGATAGGTACGGAGGGCTTCGGCGGCCGCGAGGGCGAAGAACGGCAGGAACGAGAGCTTGACGCCGGTCTTCTGCTGGAAGTCGCCCTTCACCTTGTCGCGGAACTGAGCGACAGCCGTGACATCCACCTCGACAACGGACGTCAGCTGAGCGGACGACTGCATGGAGATGACGGCACGCTCGGCGATCACCTTACGCAAGCGGGACATGGGAGCGGTGGTACCGCGCAGCGGAGAAACCTCGACAGCGGTGGGCGCACTCGGTGCACTCTCCACCTGAGCCTCCGGTGCCGAGGTCGGCGCGGAGGCTTCGAGGATGTCCTGCTTGCGGATGCGTCCTCCGACACCCGTTCCCGTCACCGTGGCGAGATCGATGCCCTTGTCGTGGGCGAGCTTGCGCACGATCGGGGTCACATAGCCAGCAAACGAACCACTCGCTGCGGGAGCGGCCTCGGCTGCGGGTGCAGGCGCGGCGGGTGCAGGTGTCGACTCCGGGGCGGGCGCTGGTGCCGCCTCGGGCGCGGGAGCCGGTGCCGACTCGGGTGCGGGCGTTGCCTCCGGTGCAGGAGCGGCCTGAGGAGCGGGTGCTGCCTCGGGCGCGGGTGCCGCCTCCGGTGCGGGAGCGGGAGCCTCAGCGGCGGGAGCAGGTGCGACCTCAGCGGCGGGAGCAGGTGCGGCCTCGGGTGCGGGAGCGGGCTCCTCAGCTGCGGGGGCCGCCTCGGCTGCGGGAGCCGGTGCTGCTTCCGCAGCAGGCTCGGCCGGTGCAGCGTCGCCGCCACCCGAGCCATCACCGATCGTCACGAGCGCAGTGCCGACCTCAACGGTCTCGTCCTCGGCGACCAGGATCGCCTCGATCACGCCCGCGATCGGGGAAGGGATCTCAGTGTCTACCTTGTCCGTTGAAACCTCGAGCAGTGGCTCGTCGACCTCGACTCGATCGCCGACCTGCTTGAGCCAGCGGGTAACCGTACCCTCGGTGACACTCTCGCCGAGTGCCGGAAGGTTGACGGATTCGCTCATCAGTGATGCTCCTTATAACGCTTCTCGAATGAAAGCTTAGTTCGTGGGGTGGTGGACGGGTCAGATTCCGTGGAGCGGCTTGCCCGCGAGCGCGAGGAATGCCTCGCCGAGCGCCTCGTTCTGAGTCGGGTGCGCGTGGATGAAGGGCGCGATGTCCTCCGGGTACGCTTCCCAGTTCACGGCGAGCTGAGCTTCGCCGATGAGCTCACCGACGCGAGCGCCGATCATGTGCACGCCGACAACCGGGCCGTCGACAACACGTACGACCTTGACAGAACCGGACGTGCCGATGATGTGGCTCTTGCCGTTTCCGGCCAGGTTGTAGTCGTAGGCCTTGACCGACTCGGCACCGTACTTCTCGACAGCCTTGGCCTGGCTGAGACCGATCGATGCGACCTCGGGGTCGCTGTACGTGACCTTGGGGATGTTGAGGTCGTCGACGACGATCGGGTTGAGACCCGCGATCTCCTCGGCGACAAAGATGCCCTGCTGGAATCCGCGGTGCGCCAACTGCAGGCCGGGCACGATGTCTCCGACGGCGTAGACCCCGGGGACGTTGGTGGCGAGCCGCTCATTGGTGAGCACAAAACCGCGGTCCATCGCGATGCCCGCTTCCTCGAAGCCGAGACCAGCGGTGCTGGGGCCGCGCCCGACGGCAACCAGGAGGAGCTCAGCCTCGACGGTTTCACCGTTCTCGAGGGTCACGACAACGCCGTTGTCATCCTGGGTCACCGACTGGAAACGCACGCCGAGCTTGAAGTTGATTCCGCGCTTGCGGAAGGCACGCTCGAACTGCTTGGAGATCGCCTCGTCCTCGTTGGGCACAAGGTGGGGGAGAGCCTCGATGATCGTGACATCCGCGCCCCATGACTTCCATACGCTCGAGAACTCGACACCGATCACACCGCCACCGAGAACGGCAACCTTGCTGGGCACGAAGTCGAGCTCGAGCGCCTGCTCTGACGTGATGACTCGACCACCGATCTCCAGGCCGGGGAGCGTGCGGGAGTAGGACCCAGTCGCCAGGATCACGTTCTTGCCGGTGTAGGTGTCGTCACCGACCTGAACGGTCGTGGGCGAGACCAGGCGGCCAGCCCCCTCGACAACGGTGATGCCGCGGGACTTGATGAGGCCCTGGAGTCCCTTGTACTTGCTGGCGACGACCTCTTCGCGGTATCCGGTGACCGCGGCGATGTCGATACCGCCGAACGTTGTGGTGACTCCGTACTTGGCGGACTCACGCGAGACATCCGCCACCTCGGCGGAGTGCAGGAGGGCCTTGGTGGGGATACACCCGACGTGGAGGCAGGTACCGCCGAGCTTGTTCTTCTCGATCAACGCGACAGACATACCCAGTTGCGTGGCGCGCAGAGCTGCGGCGTAGCCGCCACTCCCGCCGCCGAGGACTACGAGGTCAAAAGTGTGCTCAGACAATGTGCAGCTACTCCTCTGTGGGGATCCATCGGTGAGGACCCGTGGCGTCGGATCCCGTGGTGTGTTCGGGCCCGAATTGAGAGGCGGACCATTCCGCCTAAAAAACCTTACTACCTGGCTGTCAACGACTCGGCCAGTTCGATGAGGGCTCTCACGGCGACCCCCGTCGGTCCCTTGCCGGTAAAGCCCCATCCCGCTGCGCCGTTGTTGGCGGGCCCCGCGATGTCGAGATGTGCCCACGGGATCGTGCGGCGGTTGTCCTCGGGGCCAGAGGATCCGACGAAGTCCCGCAGGAATGCCGCGGCAATGAGCATGCCGCCCGCTGTGTTGCCCGGCTTGATGTTCGCGATGTCCGCGATGTCCGAGTTGAGTAGCGGCCGCACCTCGGAGGGGATGGGCATGGGCCAGAGCGTCTCACCAACGCGAGTCCCGGCATCCACAACCTGGGTGACGAGGTCGGTGTCGCCCATGGTCCCGACATAACGATTACCGAGGGCGACGGATGCTGCCCCGGTGAGTGTCGCGACGTCGATGATGGCGTCGGGCTCCTCCTCGCTGGCCGCGACGAGCCCGTCAGCGAGGACGAGCCGGCCCTCCGCATCGGTATTGAGCACTTCAACGGTCTTGCCGCCACGGATGCGAATGACGTCGCCCGGACGTGTCGCGGTGCCCGACGGCATGTTCTCAGCGAGGCACATCCACGCTGTGATCTGAATCGGCGCTTTGAGTGCTGCTGCGGCGATCGTCACGGCGAGCACGGTTGCCGCGCCCGTCATGTCGTACTTCATCCCGATCATCGAGGTCGGAGGCTTGAGCGAAAGACCACCCGTGTCAAACGTGATGCCCTTTCCGACGAGGGCAAGGTGAGTGGTCGCCCCGGCCGGCGAGTAGGTGATCTTCACGAGGCGGGGCCCACGGCTGGATCCCTGACCGACGCCGACGAGTCCACCGAAGCCACCTGCGGCGAGCGCGTCGTCGTCGAGGATGTCGACGGAGAGGCCGGCGTCGGTTGCCAGCACACGGGCGCGATCGGCGAGGGTCTCCGGGTACAGGTCGGATGCCGGGGTGTTCACGAGATCGCGAACGGTGTGGACTGCCGTAGCGATAATGTGTGCGCGCTCGGCGAGCTCATCGTCGCCAGCAGCCGCCACGACGATGGACGACGCGGGTTCCTTTGTGCCCTGTAGCGACGCAGACCGATACTCAGTAAACGAGTAGGCGCCCAACGCTGCCCCCTCGAGAATCGCGAGTGTCTCCTCGGGGCTTTCGGACGGCAGGCCGAAGACGATGGACTCGATCCCGCGCAACTGGCGTGTTGCCGACCCAGCGGCGTAACGAAGATCATCCACCGTCACCGCGCCAGAACCTACGCCGACGAGCGCGAGACTCTCCGTCGCTGCAACATCACTGGGAATGCGTCGCACCTCGTCGAGCGCTCCCGTGACGCCGATGCTGTCGAGCGCCAGCGCGAGGGTTGCGAGCTCGGGGAAGTTGCCGAGGAGCTCTGGTCCCTCTTCCGTCTTTCGCACCCCCAGGACGAGGACGTCACCCTCGATGGAGAGCGGGGATTCAGAGGTGAGCGAGAGCGCTGGCACAGTCATCCGGCCATCGTACGGCGTGTTCGCTCACGGCATGTTTCTAGGCCCGAGGTGCGTGGTGGGGCGCAGTTACAGTTGAGTTATGCAAGATCCAGCGGGACTTTTCGACTTGTCGCTCGATGCGAATGAGGTTCCGAGCGGTCTCCCACTCGTTGCCGCACTGACCGGGTTTGCGGATGCCGGATCCGCGGTCACGCAGTTCAGCTCGCACTTGCTCGAGACCCTGCAGCACCGACCGATCGCGACATTCGACTCGGACGCCCTGCTCGATTACCGTGCGCGGCGCCCGACGATCTACTTCGATCAGGATCACGTGTCGGAGTACCGACCCCCGTCCCTCGCTCTGTACCTTGCAGAAGACGAACTCGAGCAGCCCTTCCTTTTTCTGACCGGTTACGAGCCCGACTTCCAGTGGGAGCGCTTCACGGCAGCGGTGCTCTCCCTGATCGATCGATTCCAGGTGCGTACGACCACGTGGGTACACGCGATTCCGATGCCCGTGCCTCACACGAGACCCATTGGCGTCACCGTGAGTGGCAACCGCTCCGAGCTGACCGACGCAATGTCGATTTGGAAGCCGCGCACGCAAGCGCCGGCTAACGCCCTGCACCTCATCGAGTATCGGTTGCAGGAGGTCGGGCACCCGATCGCCGGATTTGTTCTCCTGGTTCCCCACTACTTGGCGGAGACGGAGTTCCCGAGTGCGGTCGTGGCAGCTCTGGAAAGCGTGAGCGCCGCGACGGGGCTTCTCTTCGCCACCGATCAGCTCCGCGAGGAGGGCCGCGACTTCATTGCGCGGATCGAAAGCCAGGTGGAAGGCAACCAAGAGCTCGCCCGTCTCGTGGGCACGCTCGAAGAGCGCCACGACAGTTACATGCAAGACAACCCGCTCCGCTCGCCGCTTATCGACGAGGACGGCGAGTTGCCGACCGCCGACGAGATTGCGGCCGAGCTCCAGAACTTCCTGGCGTCGCGAAGCGACGGGGGAGAGGAACCCACCCCGTAGCGGTGCGGCTAGCATTGCGTCGGTGAACTCGCGGCGCTCCTGGCTCGTTTTCGCCGTCGCCATGACGGCGTATTTCGTCGCTGTGCTGCACCGTACGTCGCTGGGCGTTGCAGCCGTGGAAGCGACCGAGCGCTTCGGCGTCACCGCCGCGGCACTATCGAGCCTGGCAGTCGTTCAACTCGTCGTCTACGCCGCGCTGCAGGTGCCCGTCGGGGTCATGATCGACCGCGTCGGGCCACGATTTCTTATCGTCGTCGGCGCGGCACTGATGTGCATCGGTCAGGCGGTCCTAGCCCTCGCGCCGTCAATCGAGATCGCGGTGCTCGGTCGTGTGGGTGTGGGCGCGGGCGACGCCATGACGTTTCTGTCGTGCATCCGGCTCCTTGCGACATGGTTCGAAGGCAAAACTCTCCCGATCGTCACTCAAGTTCTCGGCACCGGGGGCCAGGTCGGTCAGATCCTCTCTGCGCTTCCCCTCGTGGCGGCTCTGCACACGTGGGGCTGGGAGTGGACCTACCTCGGTATCGCGAGTCTGTCCGTCATCGTTATCGTTGTGGTGCTCGTCGCGGTGCAAGGAAAACCACGCACCACCGACAGTGACGTGTCCTGGGGAGCTTCCCTTCGGCAACTCCGCGAGTCGCTCTCGAGACCAGGGACGCAACTGGGCTTCTGGTCACACTTCGTCTCGCAGCCCTCCGTCACGATGTTCTCGCTTCTGTGGGGTTTCCCCTTCCTGTCCATTGGACTCGGATACGGTCCAGAAGCCGCGGCGCTTCTCCTCACTCTCGTTGTGGTGGTCGCCGCAGTGTCGGGCCCGATCTTGGGTTTGCTCTCGGCGCGCTTCCCGCTGAGGCGGTCCTCGCTCGTGCTCGGCATCGTCGCTGCGATGGGGATCCTGTGGGCGCTCGTTCTGCTCTGGCCCGGCGCTGCTCCGGTATGGCTGATCGTTGCGCTCGTTGTCGCGATTGCCGTCGGTGGGCCGGGTTCCCTGATCGGATTCGATTTCGCGCGGACGTTCAATCCCCTCCGATCAATGGGGTCGGCCACGGGGGTTGTCAATGCTGGCGGGTTCACGGCGAGCTTCACCATCATGCTTCTTGTTGGCTTCGCGCTGGACGAGATCGACCGTGTGCGAGGGGGAACGGGCATCCCGGCCGAGCTCTATTCGCTGGACTCATTCCGAATCGCGTTCGTTGCGCAGTACCTCGTGATCGGTTTCGGAGTGGTCATGCTGTTGCGTGCTCGGCGACGCACTCGTGCGCGACTGCATGAGGAGGAGGGAATAACTGTCGCCCCCCTCTGGGTTGTACTGGTGAGACGCTGGCGCCGGCGCGAGAAATAGTGGGCGACGGCGAGGCCGCGACGACACCGCCTCGCGTCGAGTTCTCTAGGGCTATTCACACCGCGTGTCAAGAGCGCAGCCAAAGCGTGCAATAATTGTGGACAAGACCCGGTCTGTCTATGGGTGGATCATCTCGCGAGAGGTGGCCGTCGGCCCAAGACTTGACATGGGTCTTAGTACTGCCCTGAAACCCCTGAAAGGTGTTGGAATGGCAACCCGAACGACGACTGCTTCCGCCGAAAAGAAGGCTCCGAGAACGCGCAAGGCCGCCAGTGCCGAGCCCGAGGCGACAGTCGAGAGTGATAAGGACGAGCCGAAGGCCGCTCCCGCCAAGAAGACGGCAGCAGCGAAGGCTCCGGCGAGCAAGAAGCCTGCAGCCAAGAAGCCTGCAGCCAAGTCGACGCGCGCTTCCAAGTCCGCGAAGGACGATCCTGAGATCGACGCCGAGGACGCCGAAGATATCGAGGACGAAGAAGAAGTTGTTGTGGCGGATGAGACGCCGGACGAGGGCGAGGCGGTAGTCGAGGGCGCTGAGACCGCGAGCGACGACGAGGACGAGGAGAAGTCGACGGGCAAGGACGAGGAGCTTCCGACCGGGGCGCTTGTTCTGTCGCTTGTTGATGACGAGGACGAGGTCCCGGTCTACTCCGCGGCCATCACCGGTGCAACGGCTGATCCCGTCAAGGACTACCTCAAGCAGATCGGTAAGGTCGCCCTCCTTAACGCCGCTGAAGAGGTTGAACTCGCGATGCGCATCGAGGCCGGCCTCTTCGCTGAGGACAAGCTCTCGACGATGTCGGCCAGTGAGCAGCGCTCCCAGTTGGGTCGCGAGCTGCAGTGGGTCGCCAAGGACGGTCAGCGCGCGAAGAGCCACCTGCTCGGTGCGAACCTCCGTCTCGTGGTGTCGCTCGCTAAGCGTTACACCGGACGCGGGATGCAGTTCCTGGACCTGATCCAGGAAGGAAACCTGGGACTCATCCGTGCGGTCGAGAAGTTCGACTACACCAAGGGCTTCAAGTTCTCGACCTACGCGACATGGTGGATCCGCCAGGCGATCACCCGCGCGATGGCCGACCAGGCTCGCACCATCCGTATCCCGGTGCACATGGTGGAGGTCATCAATAAGCTTGCGCGCGTCCAGCGCCAGATGCTGCAGGACCTGGGACGCGAGCCCACCCCAGAGGAACTCAGCCGCGAGTTGGACATGACGCCCGAAAAGGTCATCGAGGTCCAGAAGTACGGCCGCGAGCCCATTTCGTTGCACACGCCTCTTGGCGAGGACGGCGACAGTGAGTTCGGTGATCTCATCGAGGACACCGAGGCGGTCGTCCCCGCGGATGCTGTCGGCTTCACGATGCTGCAGAAGCAGCTGGAAAGTCTCCTCGATTCGCTGTCCGAGCGTGAGGCCGGAGTGATCCGGATGCGCTTTGGTCTGGGCGACGGTATGCCGAAGACCCTGGACCAGATCGGCGACACGTTTGGCGTCACGCGCGAGCGTATCCGTCAGATCGAGTCCAAGACGATGGCGAAGCTCCGGCACCCCTCGCGGTCACAGTCGCTGCGCGACTACCTCGAGTAGGAACACGATCCTGACGGCCGTCGCAATCCTCGCTGGCCGCCTCGCACGGTGGCTGCTGCGCCTGCGCGGCGGCGGTTCAGCGGTGCCCGGGCGCGTGCTGCTCGCGCTGTCGCCTCGTTTTCTCTCTCGCGCTGTCGAGCGGATGCCCCTCGGGGTGGTGTTCGTGTCGGGTTCCAACGGCAAGTCGACCACGACGCACATGCTCGTGAGCATTCTGCGAGCCCACGGGGTGTCGGTGTTCTCCAATCCCACCGGCGCCAATCTTCCGCAGGGCATCGCGTCAGCGATGCTGGCATCCGTCCCTCTTGACGGCAGGCTTCGCGAGGACGTTGCCGTGCTCGAGGTCGACGAGGCCTTCGGGCCGCGCCTCGCCCGCCAGCTCGCGCCCCACAGCGTTCTGCTCGTCAACCTGCAAGTGGATCAGCTCAATCGGTTCTACGAGCCCGCGCGAGTTGCCGGGATGCTCGAAGACTTCGCGCGCGCTGCGACTGGTCACCTCGTTGTGAACGGGGACGATCAGAACCTCGTGGCACTCGCTGACCGGATCTCGGGATCGGGAGCGGTGCGGACAGAATTCGCCGTGGAACCGTCCCTGCTCGCGGCAGGTCCTGCGTGGCTCGCGCGTGGGGACAACCCGGCTCTCGCCGTGGCCACTGCGCGCAAGAACGCCGCGGTCACCGTCGAGGCGCTTACAGGTCGTTCGGCCACTCTCAGCGCTGCGGGCGAGGAGTTCAGCGTCTCGCTTCCGGCGCGCGGCCTCCACTACGCGGTTGACGCTGCCGCAGCATCCGCGATGGCTCTCGCACTCCTGGGTGACTCGTTCGAATCGGACGCGGTTTCGGCAGGACTCGCGGCAATGGAGCCCGTGTACGGACGCGGCGAAGTGCTCCGCGTCGGTGACGAGGACGTCGAGCTCCTGACGATGAAAAACCCGCCGAGTCTTCAGGTCAACCTCGACTATCTCGAGCGCTTCCCGGAGCAGGTCATGGTTGCCGTGGACGAGGGGACACCCGATCCTTCATGGATCTACGGGTCCGACCTGTCCATGCTCGACCACGTCGATGTCGTGACGGGAACAAAGGCGTGGCAGCTGGCCACACGATTCGGGTATTCCGAGATTGCCGTTCATCACGTGATACCCGACCTGGGTCCTGCGCTGGCTGCGTTCCTCGCGCTACCCCCACCGACGCGGGGCATGAAGACGATGATCCTCAACTACGAGCAGATGATGCTCGTGCGTAAACACCTGGGATACCTGGAGCTGGAGGGTTCGGCGTGATCTCCATCCTTCACCTTTATCCTCGGGAGCTGGGCATCAACGGCGACGTCGGAAACGTTCTCGCGCTGACCAAACGTGCGCAATGGCGGGGTGTCGACGTGTCCGTGCACAACCACGACGTCGGAGATGAGCTTCCCGACGAGGTTCACGTGGTTCACATCGGTAGTGGGCCAGCGTCGGGGGTGGACCTTGTCCGCTCTGATCTCGCGCGTATTGCCCCGCGCCTGCGTGAGTGGGCAGACGAGGGTGTGCCGTTCTTGGCCGTGGCGGCCGGTTGGCAGCTGCTTGGCCGCACCTTCACGGCGGAAAACGGCGAGCTTGTTGATGGCGCGGGAGTTCTTCCCACGGATGCCCGTGCGCGCGACAACCGCGTTGTGCGAGAAGTGTGGCGTGACGGAGTCGCCGGCTTCGAGAACCACGGTGTGAGCTTCACGACCGATGGGGTCGCCGCTGAGTGGCCGGTTGCGCGCTTCGGCTCCTCGCTGGCCACCACCTTGCACGGGCCATTCCTCCCCATGAACCCGGCCTTCGCGGACGACGTGCTCACGGTTGCCGCCGACCTGTCGGGCGATGTGCTCGGACAGCCAGAACCCGCTTTGGCAGAGGTGGACGAGCGTGCTCGGCTCTCGCGTGAGGCGGTCCGTTCGCGCGTCTAGTCGGGGCTCAGTCCCGATAGAACCGCGGCAGTCTTTCGCCTGCACGCGCGACGATCTCGTCTCCGATCGTCTCGCACCAGCGAGCCCATTCCTCAGCGGTCGCCTCGCCGTCGTCGCCCGGGCCGAACACGATGACGTCGTCGCCGGCCTCCGCGGCGGACTCGCCCAACTCGAAAGCGAGTCGATCGATGTCGACGGAGACGACACGGTGGCGGCGCCCTCGCACGGTGACTTCCCCCCGACCGGCGGCGTTCGGCGGGACGCCATCGGCGGTGCCGAGAGCAATGATGCCTTCGCCACCTTCCGTCTTTGACAGCGGTGCGCGCATGGTCATGACTCCGCGCAGTCCGAGGTCGCGCCCGCTTTCGTCGTCGAAGGGCGAAATGCCGTAGGCAGCGATTCCGAAACGCACGAGGTCCAGTCGAGCTTCTGGTTCGCGAATACCCGCAGAGCTCGCAGCCAAGTGGAGCAGGGGTGGGGTGCATCCGAGATCACGTGCGGTCTCCACAGCCTCCAGTAGTTTTGTGAGCGCCTCGGCATCGTCTTCGGGCGACGCGTCTGCAAGATGCGACCAGATTCCTTCGATGCGAAGGTAACCGTCACGCGCTGCGACCATGGCGGCCGACACGAGAGCGGGCCAGTCCTCGGGTCGAGCCCCGTTGCGGTGAAGCCCGGTGTCGATCTTCAGGTGCACACGAGCCGGCTTACCGTGCCACGCAGCCACGATGGCCTCGAGTTCCCACAGAGAGGAGATGCCGAGGTCGACGTCGGCTTCGATGGCACGTTCGAAGTCGGTCTCGGGGGAGTGGAGCCAGGCGAAGAGCTGGGCGTCGATACCGTCGCGTCGAAGCGCGAGCGCAGCCGGAACGTCGAGAACGGCGAGACTGTCGGCACCCGACTCGAGCGCGCGACGCGCCAGCGGTACCATCCCGTGGCCGTAGGCGTTCGCCTTGACAGCGAGCATGGTGCGCGAGGGCTTTGCGATCTCCGAAAGCACCCCCACGTTGTGCGCGAAGGCGCCGAGATCGATGTCGAGGCGAGGGCTGGTCATGAGTGCACCCGAGTGATTCTCGATCCCAGACCTGCGGTGAGGTCGAGTGCCCGGCGTTCGGTCACGACACCCCAATCGGTCGCTGTCGGATGCCCGAATCCCGGGTCGCCCCACAGCGTGACGTCGTCACCGACCGACACGCGCGCGCTCCCGCAGTCCACAACAAACTGGTCCATGGCAATGCGGCCGACGATCGGCGCGAATCGTCCACCGATCGCAACCGTGGCGCGGTTGGATGCCAGACGCGGGATACCGTCCGCATACCCGAGTCCGACGAGGGCGAGCGTTGTGGGCTCTTCGGTCCGATAGGTGTACCCGTAGGAGACTCCAGCTCCCTCCTCTGTGGGTTTAACAGCGATCACTTCGCCGACCAGTGTCATGACGGGTTTGGCTACGCCGTCGAACCCGTACGCGGCGTCGGCCGCGGTCGGTCGCACCGAGGGTACGGTCATGAGCATCGACCGCCGGATGCCGCGGGGCGGCGTATCACGCAGGCCGATGCGAATCGTCCCGATGCCAGCATCCACTGCTGCCTGTGCGACGTGGGTCAGACCGTGTCCGTAGGCGTCGGCGCGAGCATCCAGAACCACGGAGGAGTCCTCTGCCACGAGCGCGGCGAGGTTCGCCCGTAACGCTTCGAGGTCGATGCGTGCAACGCGCCTGACCCCAGAGGCAACGGTGCCCTGGCTCATCGAACTCTCGTGGTACTCCGCGATTACTCGGCGGAAGCGTTCTCGAGGAGCTTCGAGGACTCGTCGTGCCATGACAGAGCGTTCGGGTACAGCTTCTCCTTGAACTTCGCCGCGTGGTGCGCACAGAAGAGAAGCTCGCCACTGGCGAGGGTCACCCGAACGTAGGCCTGGGCTCCGCAGCTGTCGCAGCGATCGAGCGCCGTGAGGTTGCGCTCCAGTTCGTCGGTGCCGATGTTCTCGCTGGTGATCTGAGACATGATCTGCTCCTTACGACTGAATGCCCGGGTGGCGTGTATCAATACAAGCACGCCCGTGTTACCGCATTGCGTCATGAGACGGGTATTTCGCTGAACGCGTACGTCGTCCCCGCCGCTTAGGGTTGAGTGCCCGGCCTGTCAGATCGAGGAGAACGAATGGCATCGAACGACTATTCCGCACGGCATCTCTCGGTGCTCGAAGGCCTCGAAGCTGTGCGGAAGCGTCCGGGAATGTACATCGGTTCGACGGACTCGCGTGGGCTCATGCACTGCCTCTGGGAGATCATCGATAACTCGGTGGACGAGGCCCTCGGCGGTTTCGGTACCCGCATCGGCGTCATCCTTCATCCCGACGGGAGTGTCGAGGTGCGCGACACGGCGCGAGGCATTCCTGTCGATATCGAGCCCAAGACTGGCCTCACCGGAGTCGAGGTCGTCTTCACGAAGCTGCACGCTGGTGGCAAGTTCGGTTCTGGTTCGTACGCGGCCTCCGGTGGACTGCACGGCGTCGGGGCTTCTGTGGTCAACGCACTCTCCGAGCGACTCGATGTTGAGGTCGATCGCGACGGCAAAACCTGGGCGATGTCGTTCCATCGCGGCGAACCGGGTGTGTTCGCCGACGAGGGCGCTCCCACCCCGGACGCGCCGTTTACGCCGTTCATCTCGGGAAGTGAGCTCCGTGTGATCGGCCGCGTGGCCAAGGGCGTGACCGGCACGCGGGTGCGCTACTGGGCCGACCGTCAGATTTTTACCAAGGGCGCGTCGTTCCAGACCGACGATCTGGTCGACCGCTTGCGGCAGACCGCTTTTCTGGTGCCATCGCTCGCACTAGAACTGAGCGACCTCCGCGGCGAGGAGCCTCGCGCCGAATCGTTCCACTTCGAGGGCGGGATCGCGGAGTTCGTTGAGCACCTTGCCCAGGATGCCCCGATCACCGACACGTGGCGTCTGACAGGCGACGGTGCCTTCACTGAGACCGTGCCCGTGCTTCAGGACAACGGCGCAATGGTGCCCACGGAACTCCAGCGTGAGTGCACCGTCGACATCGCTCTTCGGTGGGGAACCGGCTACGACACCGTTTTCAAGAGTTTTGTGAACATCATCGCGACCCCGAAGGGTGGAACCCACCAGTCCGGATTCGAGCAGGGCCTCCTGAAGTTCCTCAGGTCCGAGGTGGAGAAGAACGCCCGTCGGCTGAAGGCGGGTAACGACAAGCTCGAGAAAGACGATGTGCTCGCTGGGCTGACGGCGGTACTGACCGTTCGCCTACCGGAACCGCAGTTCGAGGGGCAGACCAAGGAGGTGCTGGGCACGCCAGCTGTGCGTTCCATCGTCTCGAGTGTTGTGGCCAAGCAGCTGGCGGCACGATTTGGGTCGCCGAAGCGCGACGATAAGGCGCAGACATCCCTCGTCCTCGACAAGATCGTGTCGGAGATGAAGTCGCGCATCTCGGCGCGCGCACACAAGGAGACTCAGCGTCGCAAGAACGCGCTCGAAAGCTCGACCCTCCCGGCGAAGCTTGTCGATTGTCGGTCACACGATGTAGCGAATAGCGAGCTTTTTATCGTCGAGGGTGATTCCGCGCTCGGTACAGCCAAACTCGCGCGAGACAGTGAGTACCAGGCGTTGTTGCCCATCCGAGGCAAAATCCTCAACGTGCAGAAGGCCTCTGTGTCGGACATGCTCTCGAACACCGAATGCGCGTCGATCATTCAGGTGATCGGTGCGGGATCGGGGCGCAGCTTCGACCTCGAATCGGCCCGATACGGCAAGGTCATCATCATGAGTGATGCCGACGTGGACGGCGCCCACATCCGCACGCTTCTGCTCACCCTCTTCTTCCGGTATATGCCGGACATGATTCGTGACGGACGGGTGTACGCCGCCGTGCCGCCGTTGCACCGCGTTGTCGTCATCAACCCGGGCTCGAAACCGAACGAGACGATCTACACCTACTCCGAGGCCGAGCTGACCGCGGTTCTGGCGGGCCTGCGGAAGTCAGGAAAGAAATACCAGGACCCCATCCAGCGCTATAAGGGTTTGGGTGAGATGGATGCCGATCAGCTCGCCATCACGACGATGGACCGCACTCATCGCACCCTTCGTCGCGTAAATATCGGTGACGCGGAGATGGCCACCTCGGTGTTCGAGTTGCTCATGGGCAACGAAGTGGCTCCGCGCAAAGAGTTCATCATCGCGGGTCAGGGATTGAATCGCGACCGTATCGACGTGTGATGTTCACCCGCGCTTCCTAGGATGCGCGCATGCGTGTGGAGGTCACGGGGGGTGTCGTCGAGGGCGCCATGCGTCGCGGTCTGCGAATGTGGCGTGGGATACCGTACGCCGCGCCACCGATCGACGATCTCCGCTTTCGAGCACCCGCCCCGGTTGTGCCGTGGACCCGGATTCGTTCGGCCGCCGCGTTTGGCCCGGTAGCACCCCAGGACCGCAATGGACAGTTCGCCGGGCCACCAACGCACGTACCGATGTCAGAAGATTGTTTGACCATCAATGTGATCGCGCCGCCGTCTACGCAACAGGCGCCGCGACCGGTGATGGTATTCATCCACGGTGGCGCATACAGCGTCGGCTCCGCTCGCGAGATCCATGGTCAGGGTGAGGGGCTGGTGCGCGAAGGCGGCGTCGTATTCGTGAACATGAACTATCGCCTCGGCGCGCTCGGGTATCTCGACTTCTCCGCGTGGTCCACGCCAGAACGTCGCCTGGACAACAATCTTGGTTTGCGCGATCAGCTCGCGGCACTCGAATGGGTGCGCGACAACATCGCAGCATTCGGTGGAGACCCGGAGTGCGTCACCGTCTTCGGCGAATCGGCCGGGGCGAATGCCGTGACGACCCTCATGGCCGTGCCGAGAGCGGCCGGACTGTTCCAGCGCGCGATCGCTCAAAGTGCGCCAGCAAATGCGGTGTATCCAGCCGAGGTGGCCGCCGAGTGGGCGAGGGACTACCTCGAACTACTGAGCGAAGCTGTCGACGACAGCGATACCGAGAGTACGTCGGTCGAGGACGCGGCGTCGCTCCTCATGACGGCACCGGTCGACGCGATTGTTGCGGCGACAACACGGATGCAGCGTTCCGTGCCCGATTCCAGGCCCGGCACCATGCCTCTGGCCCCCGTCATCGACGGCGATCTTGTGACCGAACGCCCGCTCGATGTATTCCGAGCCGGACGACAGCACCCCGTTCCGCTCATCATCGGAACCAACGATCGGGAGGGTTCGCTGTTCCGCGGACGCCTTGACATCCTTGCGAGCAACCCGCGGCGCATTCGCGCCATCTTCTCTCGAACCAAAAAGAAAGCCAGAAAGGCACTCAAGGCACAGTATCCGGGCCTACCCGCGAGGCGCCCCGCTGCCGATTTCGGCGGAGATTTTGCCTTCTGGTACCCGAGCGTCAAACTCGCCGAGCGCCACAGCAGCATAGGCGCCACCTTCATGTATCGGTTTGATGCCACGACCCGACTTCTCAAGCTCACCGGCCACGACGCCACCCATGGCCTCGAACTCTTCGCGCTCTTCGAACGAATGAACGGTGCGTTCGGACGTGTGCTCGGGGCACTGGGTGGGCGACGAGGGTTCATCCGCGCGGGCGAACGGATGCGGGAACACTGGATCGCCTTCGCCCGCACAGGTCGTCCGCTCGAGTCGTGGCCGCGGTACACGAAGCGGCGGCGTCGAACGCTCATCATCGGCGAACGTGATCGGGTCGAAGAGGACCCTCGACACGACAAGCGCATCGCATGGCAGGCGTTCGTCCCGCACGTGTAGCGTTCTGGTCGGTCCACGTTCTCTCAATCGGACGTGGCGCCCACCGCCAACACGGTGCAAGAGTGAGTCGGTGAGTCGGGACCTTTCAGCGCGCGAGCCACTTCGTTCGGTCAGACTGTCTGCGGCGAGGGACGCGGGCCTCGTTGTTCTCGGCTACATACCGTTCGGTCTTGCCGCTGGCGCCGCCATGGCCTCGACCGGGGTCGATCCCGTGCTGGCCTTTCTCAGTTCGCCGCTGATCTTCGCGGGAGCGGCGCAATTGGCAGCGGTGCAATTGCTTGGCATGGGAACGGGAATCGCCCTTGTCGTCGCTACGGTCGCGATCATCAACGCTCGCCACCTGCTCTACAGCGCGGCACTCGCTCCGCACCTCGCAGAGTGGACTCCGCTGCAACGTTTCGCTGCCGCGTATCTGCTGGCAGACCCGGTCTACGCTCTTGCTGCAGCCCGGTTTGACGGTGAGGGCGGGGGAGGGGACGCCGATCGGAAGCGTGCCTACTACTTCACCGCCGGCCTGACGTGTCTCGTGGGGTGGACGGCTCTCGTCACCATAGGACTGGCCGTTGGCGGGCTCATCCCGGTGTGGGTGCCCCTCGAGCTGGCGATCCCGCTGACATTCCTTCTGCTCGCTCTGCCACTCATTCGCGACATGCCTGGGCTCGTCGCGGCAACGGTCGGCGGAGTGGCTGCCCTCGCAGCTCACGATCTGCCCTTCGGAGTGGGGATCCTCGTCGGCGCGGCTGCGGGGATCGCGGCGGGAGTTGTGGCGATGAATGTGAAGGACCGACGCGATGCATGAGCTGCTCGCCCTCATTGCATCGGGAGTAGTGACGTTCGCCTCTCGGGTGGTCTTCCTCGTCAACAGGAAGGTCCGACCTCCCCAGCGTGTCGCGAAGTACCTCCCCCTCATCGGCCCTGCCGTACTCGCTGCCATCGCTGTGCCCGGAATTCTCGCGCCGCGCGGTTCCCTCAGTCTCGCCGAAACGGTTCCGGCCATCGTGGCTGCCGTGGCCAGCTGGCTGTCGTGGCGCGCAAGCAAACAAATCTGGGTCGGTCTGCTCGCAGGCCTCGCGAGTTGGTGGGGAATCCTCGCGGTGCTCGCTGCGATGGGGGTCGACCGTTAGCCCGAGGTAGTCTCCGGGCTCAGCGCTTGTCCGATCGATCCCACAACCGCATCCAGTGGTGTACCGGATGCATCACGTCGAGCGCCGCTCGCGGGCAGAGTACGTGCGGCACCGTCGGTTCCTACCGCGAGTGCGGGAGACGGACCCGCCCAGGCGAGGCCGAGCACATCTTCGCCCTTGAGGAAGGCGTGCGCTCTCACGCCGCCCGTTGCGCGGCCCTTGCCGGGAAACTCGGACAGGTCGGAAACCTTCGCTCGACCAGCATCCGTGCCTGCAATCGTGGACGACGACGTCGATACTGTGGCCACGACGTTCTCGACTGCCGGATCGACGACTCCGAAATAGATGACGTTCGCACCGGCGGCAAGCGAAATACCCGCCATCCCTCCAGCCGCGAGACCCTGCGGACGGACCGTTGACGCGCCGAAACGGAGAAGCTGTGCGGAGGACGTGATGAACACGAGTTCCCGGTCGTCGGGGGCGAGGGCGGCACCGACAACATCATCACCGGGCTTCAGGCTCACGACCTCGAACTCCGGCCGCGAGGGCCACGCCCCCGGGGTCACCCGCTTGACGACACCCTGCCGGGTGCCAAGAGCAATCGGTATCTCGGATGAGAGCGGGACAAGCGCGACGATTGTCTCTTTCGCGCTGAGGGCGAGGTAGTCGGTGATGCGAGCGCCCGCGGCGAGCTGAATCGAGTTGGCGGGCACACTGGGAAGATCGACCGCCGTGAAGCGCACGAGTTTGCCGCTCGCCGTGATCGCACCGATCTCGGATCGTGTTGTCGTCACCACGCGTGATCTGATCGCGTCGTGTTTGCTGCGCCGGCGGGCTACCGCGGTCACAGGTTCTTCACCGATGTCGACGCGAATCGCTCGTCCTGTCGTCGACAGGAGCACCTCACACGGTGCATCGACGATCTCTAGCACGGGGGCGTTCTTCCGCGCCGATGACGTAGCGACGGAGGGGCGCGCCTCCGTGAGAAGGGTGCGTCGAGGTGTGCCGAACTTCTCGGCAACCTCATCGAGCTCTGCGGATACGAGAGCACGGATCCTCGCGGGGTCGGCAAGGATGGCCTGAAGCTCAGCGATCTCGGTGCGCAGGCGGTCACGCTCTGCCTCGAGTTCGATACGGCTAAAGCGCGTCAGTCGGCGTAAACGAAGTTCAAGGATGTAGTCGGCCTGGAGCTCACTGAGGTCGAAGACATCGATGAGCCTCGACTTTGCTTGCTCGCCGTCGTCGCTCGAGCGGATGACTTGAATGACCTCGTCGATGTCCAGGATCGCGACGAGGAGACCTTCGACGAGGTGGAGCCTTTCGAGGCGTCGTGCAAGCCGGTACTCGCTTCGGCGACGCACAACGTCGAGTCGGTGCTCGATATAGACCGTGAGGAGGTCTTTTAGGCCAAGCGTGCGGGGCTGACCCTCCACCAGTGCGACGTTGTTGATCGAAAAGCTGTCTTCGAGTGGGGTGAGTCGATACAGCTGTTCCAGGACGGCATCGGGGCTGAAACCCGTCTTGATGCCGATGACCAGCCGCATACCGTGTTTGCGGTCCGTGAGATCGGTGACGTCGGAGATGCCGTTGATCTTCTTGGCGTTGACGCCGTCCTTGATTTTTTCGATCACTCGTTCGGTGCCGACGAGATACGGAAGCTCGGTGACGATGAGTCCCGTCTTCCGAGCCGTAATCGGTTCGATGGACACGCGAGCTCGCGTTTTGAACGCTCCGCGACCCGTTGCGTAGGCGTCCTTGATTCCCTCGAGGCCGATGATCGTGCCGCCGGAAGGCAGGTCCGGTCCCGGCACGAAGCTCATGAGTTCGTCGAGCGTGGCATCCGGATTCTCGAGGAGGTGTCGCGCCGCGCCCACTACTTCGATGAGGTTGTGGGGTGCCATGTTCGTCGCCATGCCGACCGCAATCCCGGACGCGCCATTGACGAGCAGGTTCGGGAAGGCAGCAGGCAGGACACCCGGCTGCTGAAAGGAGTTGTCGTAGTTCGGAACGAAATCGACGACATCTTCGTCGAGGTTGTCGGTGAGCGCCAGCGCGGCCGCTTGAAGCCGCGCCTCTGTGTAGCGCGGGGCGGCTGGACCGTCGTCCAGTGAACCAAAGTTGCCGTGTCCGTCAATAAGCGGAACACGCATCACGAAGTCCTGCGCGAGGCGGACCATGGCGTCGTAGATGGGGGCGTCGCCGTGCGGATGCAGTTTTCCCATAACGTCGCCGACGACGCGCGAGGACTTCACGTGTCCACGATCGGGTCGCAGGCCCATCTCGGTCATCTGGAAGAGGATCCTGCGCTGGACCGGCTTCAGACCGTCTCGCGCATCCGGCAGGGCGCGTGAATGGATGACCGAATAGGCGTATTCGAGGAACGAACCCTGCATCTCGGCCGATACATCGACGTCCTCGATGCGTTCGCCAGCGGGCACGACTGTGGGGGGATTATCACGGGTAGCCATAAGATTGCCCCCATGCTACCGGCGCCCAAACCGCATGCGCCGAGCCTTGCCGACGTTCTGCCAAGTTGCCTCGCGAGCATCGGGGCGCAGCCGGGAACACTGGACCTGCCGCCCGCGGAGAAGGCGCTCGTCGTCCTCGTGGACGGCCTTGGAGCAGACGTGCTCGCGGCCCGCTCAGGGCACGCTCGCACCCTCGCTCGAGGCTTGGGTCGCACAACCATCATCGAGTCGGGGTTTCCTTCGACGACGGCCGCGGGTATCGCGTCACTCACCACGGGAGCATTGCCGGGAAGCCATGGGTTATTCGGCTACAGCGTGCTCGACCCTGTGCGTGACAGGGTTGTCAATCAGCTCAGCGGCTGGGACAGCGCCATGGACCCCCTGACGTGGCAGCCGCTTCTCACGCAGTTCGAGGTCGCGGTCGGCAACGGGTGGGATGCCGTGGCCATTGGGCCGCGACGCTACAGTGACTCGGGCTTCACGCGAGCGGTGCTGAGGGGAGCGCGGTACGTGGCGGGCGAATCGGTCGAGGATCGGGTGGACCGGGCGCTTGCGTGGCTGCGGCAGCCCGGACCGGGAATCGGGTACCTCTACGTTCCAGAACTCGATGTCGTCGCCCATGCGAAAGGGGTCGAGTCGGTCGAGTGGACGGCGGGACTGGAACTCGTGGATTTGGCAGTCCGGCGACTGGTCGGAGGTTTGGGGTCGCGAGACGGGCTTATCGTCACTGCTGACCATGGCGTGCTCGACGTCCCGCGGCACGCGCATGTCCTCGTTGACGAGCAGGAGGGCCTCCTCGACGGCGTACGGCACATTGCTGGCGAACCGAGGTGCCTCCAACTTCACCTCGATGAAACGGTTGACCTCGAGGTCGTCCTCGACCGTTGGAGGGACGCCGAAGGCAGTCGAGCGTGGATTGCCTCGAGAGCAGAGGTCGAGGCATCCGGATGGTGGGGCCCTGTGGCCCCGTCGTTGTCAGGTCGTCCCGGCGATGTCTTTGTGGCTGCGCGCAAAGCGGTCGCCTACTACGATTCGCGAACCGCCGGCTCTGCGCGATCGATGGTCGGTCAGCACGGCTCGCTCTCCCCAGCGGAGCTCAGAGTGCCGCTTCTGCGATTCGGAGCGTTCGCCTAGGCGGGATCCTCGTCAGGTCGAGCACCGAATACGATCTCGTCCCAGCTGGGCATCGACGCTCTGCCTTTCTTTCGCGCGGTCGGCTGAGGTGCGGTGGACCGCATCGACGAGTCGTCTTCCATGGGGGACAGAGGAACGTCGATTACCCGCACGGATCCCGTCGAGGGATGCTGCGAGCGGCCGCCATCGTCCGCGACGTCGCCTTCGACCATGGGTGCGGACTCTCGCTCACCGCGTCGACGGCGGAGTGCCTCGAGGAGATCTGCCGTCTGATTGCCGTGAACGGCCTCATCCATTCGAGCGCGTGCGATCGGCACCGGCTCGGGCGACGGAGAAACCGCCTCGGGTGCGCTGCTCTCGACGAGGAAGGCGCCGCTGTCGAATCGATCGCCCTCTGACGTAGTTTCTCCCGGAGCAACCGCGCGCAATCGAGGCACGAGTCCCGAGGCGGAATCGCCCTGCTGCGACAGCGTCACCGCTTCGGTGTTGAGCGGCACAAGCGACTGCTTCCGCGGGTCGAACTGCCACCGAGCATCCCGCTCGATTTGGTCTGCGATGAAGGACAGTTTCACGACCCAGCCGCTACCCGCTTCCTTCCAGCTTGCCCAACGCTCTCCGGAGCCTCCGAGGGCAGCCAGTCGTTGACGAATGACGATGCCGAACGTCGTGGGTTCTGCAAGCGGGTCATTGTCGGCGGCCGTTCGCACAGGGACGTCGAGCGCGGACTGGACCACAAATTCTCGTTCCGCAACGACAGGACCCTCAAACCGTTGGATGTAGTCCAGCGGTGCACCGGTGATCGCGGCGACGTCCTGTGCCGACATTCCGGACCGAATGTGGGCCTGAATGTCCTTGGGCGCGATCTTACGATCGGAGCCGATGTCTTGCTGGGGGATACGTAGTCTCGCCTGCAGCACATCCTCGACGGGGATGCTGTAACGCGTCCCTTCCGCGGACGCCACGATGAGCGAGGCCTCTTCGACCCCGATTACCCGTAGTTCTTGCATGCTGAACGACCTCCAGCCCTCACGACTCGGCTCAAGGATGACACGCACAGGGCACTATTCCCGGGAATAGAAAGGGCGTGCCGGAAGTTGGTGGGTGGGGTCGGATCGAAGCGGCAACAACGGTTTGCTATTCCCTACGGATTGATGCACACTGTCCCCGCCGTTTTCGATACGGCCCCCTCGTGAGTGGTGAATACAGAAGTGGAATGGCATGGCAACCGACTATGACGCCCCCCGGAAGACCGACGACGATTCTGAGTCGATCGAGGCACTGAAGGAGCGCGTTCCGGATAAGGCTTCGGCCTCGATCGATGCCGAGGATGCCGATAACCCGGGTAGCTTCGAGCTCGCTGGCGGCGACCTGTCAGACCTCGATGATCTTGACGTTGTGGTGCTCCCTCCGCAGGCCGACGAGTTCACGTGCGTCAGCTGCTTCCTGGTGAAGCACCGCTCGCAGATCGATCACGAGTCGAAGCTCGGCCCGATCTGCCTGGAGTGCGCCGCTTAGGAACTCGTTGATCGCACCTCGCGCACCACGCGCGCAAGTTCCTCGGGGTGACGCGACGACACGAGCCAGTACGGCGTCGGGTCGTTGTTGTCATCGATCGTCAGTCGAACGACGGGATCGACCCAGCCGCGAAGGAGCAGCCACGCTCGCGCGTCGAGTCCTGGGCCGCGCTGCCAGGTCGCATCTTCGCGGCGGTACACGCTCGTCTCGCCAATGAGCTCGATCGGGATACTCGCCTTCCCCGCACGAAAAACGCCGTCGACGACCGAGATGGTGGGCGATGCGGCGAGGAGAACCCCGATGCATCCGGCATACAGCACGAGTGCGACAACCACTCCCGCGACAAAGTTGATGGGGAGAAACACGAGAAGGCTCGCGGGTATCACGAGCGCAACCGCGACGAACATCCACGGGGCGGGCCACAAGCGCTCTCGGTAGGACGGCATACCTCCATTCGACCAGAGTTCCCTGCGGCGAGCGAACTGACGTGTCCAGACTTCTGCACTAGCCTCGATGCGTGGAATCACGTGTGGACGTCCTCATCTCGGCAGAGTACGTACCTGTCTACGCGCACCCGGGGGATGCGGGTGCGGATCTCCGGGCGGCTGAGTCGGTTGATCTGGCTCCCGGAGCCCGAGCGACTGTCCCCACGGGTGTAGCCATCGCCCTTCCCGACGGTTTTGCCGCTTTTGTGCTGCCGCGAAGCGGTCTCGCCGCCAAACACGGCATCACGATCGTCAACGCGCCGGGAACGGTGGATGCTGGCTATCGCGGGGAGATCCGCGTGACACTCCTCAACACCGACACCGAGGAGACGTTCTCCATTACCGCGGGGGACCGCATCGCGCAGCTTGTTGTGATGCCTGTCACCCGCGTCAACTTTGTGCCCGTCGAGACGCTCCCGGGCAGCCACCGCGGTGAGTCGGGCTTCGGCTCGACTGGCCGCCTCTGACCACCACCAGTGAGAAATCAGGAGACATCGTGACCGATACGGCGCCCGAAGCCGCTGAGCAGCCGAAGTCCGCTCCCACAGATCGCGCGAGTGCTGGCCCTCTCGACGAATCCGAGGCGAATCCGGTGCGACCCTACGTCGATCTGGGTGGCGTCAAAGTGCTACCGCGCACGGATCTCGCTCTTCGACTCGAGGTCGAGGAGGGCACAAAACGTGTTGTCGCCGTGAGCCTGGATTACGCCGGTTCGACGCTTCAGGTGCAGCCGTTCGCTGCGCCGCGTTCCAGCGGGCTGTGGCACGAGATCATGGCCCAGATTATCGAGCAGATCGACCGGCAGGGAGGCACCACCGTGGTGCAGCAGGGGCCGTTCGGTCCTGAGGTTGTCGCCCAGATTCCTGTGGCGGGGGCCGAGCCGCGGGCGGCGCGGTTCGTGGGAGTCGATGGCCCACGATGGTTCCTGCGTGGCGTGATTGCGGGGGAGGGAGTCTCAAACCCCGAGGCTGCAGCGAAGATCGAGGATCTCTTCCGTTCGATTGTTGTCGTGCGTGGCAACACGCCCATGCCGCCCCGCGACCTCATTCCGCTGTCGATGCCAGCCACGGGAGCTGGCGCGTGAGCACGCCCGACGACTCGAACGAGCAGTCAACTACCCCGAGCCTCAGCGAGAACCTCGCCATCGCTGCTCGCCGCTCCGGGCTGGGACGAGTTGCTCCCGGTGAGGCACCGAGCTCGCAGGCACTTCTGGCGGCAATGGGCGGTGTTCGCGGGATCGTGGAGTCGGTCTTACCGGGGGTTGGCTTCGTCGTTATCTACGCCATCACCGGGCTAGTGCTCCCGTCTGTGCTGATCCCCCTGGCCTTGGCCGTGGTGTTCATCATTGCCCGCGTGATCGCGCGGCAGCCCTGGACTTCATCAGTGGCTGGAGTACTGCTTCTCGGCGTCTCCGCGGGACTCGCTCTCATCACGGGGCGCGCGGAGGACAACTTCCTCATCGGTTTTTTCATCAACGGCATCTTCCTGATCGCTCTCGTGATCAGCATCGTGGTGCGTTGGCCGCTCATCGGAATCGTTGCCGCGCTCATCACGGGCGAGGGCACACAGTGGCGAGTAGACAGAGCAAAGTTCCGCGTCGCGCTCATCGCGACGATCCTGTGGTGCGGACTTTTCGCCACTCGACTGATCGTGGAGCTGCCGCTGTACTTCGCCGGAAACGCCGGGGCTCTCGCTACCGCGAAGCTCATTCTCGGTGTGCCTTTCTACGCTGCGATGCTCTGGGTGACGTGGCTCTTGGTGCGTACTGCGTGGTCCCGTCCCAGTGAGGACGAGGATGTCGCTGAGTCGGAAACATCGTGAGGTAAAGTATCTTGATGTCAAGATACTTTGATCGCTCATTCGACATATCCGTCATGATGCAGCGGTCTTAGGCTTACCTTGCTGGAACCCGTCGTTGGGTGGCCAGCAAGATGGACGCAGCCTCAGCAAGGGAGACCACCGTGTCATCAGTGAACAGCTTCGGATCGAAGTCCACACTCTCCGTCGGAGAGACCGAGTATGAAGTCTTCCGGCTTGACGCGGTGCCCGGTCATGAGCGGCTGCCGTTCAGCCTCAAGGTGCTCCTCGAGAACCTGCTTCGCACCGAAGACGGTGCGAACGTGACCAAGGCCCAGATCGAGGCCCTTGGCTCGTGGGATGCAGCCGCTGAGCCGAGCACCGAGATCCAGTTCACCCCAGCCCGCGTGGTGATGCAGGACTTCACGGGTGTTCCCTGCATCGTCGACCTCGCCACGATGCGGGAGGCGGTCACGGCCCTTGGTGGCGATCCCAACAAGATCAATCCGCTCTCGCCGGCAGAGATGGTCATCGATCACTCGGTCATCGCAGACCTCTTCGGATCCGAGAACGCCCTCGAGCGCAACGTCGAGATCGAGTACGAGCGCAACGGCGAGCGCTACCAGTTCCTTCGGTGGGGACAGACGGCATTCAACGACTTCAAGGTGGTCCCTCCCGGCACGGGAATCGTCCACCAGGTCAACATCGAGCACCTGGCCAAGGTCATCTACGACCGCACCGTGGACGGCGTGCTGCGCGCCTATCCCGACACGTGTGTCGGAACTGACTCTCACACGACCATGGTCAACGGTCTCGGTGTGCTCGGCTGGGGTGTCGGCGGAATCGAGGCCGAGGCCGCGATGCTCGGCCAGCCGGTGTCGATGCTGATCCCGCGGGTCGTCGGTTTCAAGCTCTCGGGTGAGATTCCGGCCGGGGTAACGGCAACCGACGTCGTCCTGACGATTACCGACATGCTCCGCAAGCATGGCGTCGTCGGCAAGTTCGTCGAGTTCTACGGTGAGGGCGTGGCATCCGTACCCTTGGCCAACCGCGCCACGATCGGCAACATGAGCCCGGAGTTCGGCTCCACTGCGGCGATGTTCCCGATCGACGACGTTACGCTCGACTATCTGCGCCTGACCGGGCGTAGCGAGGATGCCGTAGCTCTCGTCGAGGCCTACTCCAAGCTCCAGGGGCTCTGGCACGACCCTTCAGTCGAGCCGGTGTTCAGCGAGTACATGGAACTCGATCTCGGAACGGTCGTCCCGTCGATCGCGGGGCCCAAGCGCCCCCAGGATCGCATCCTTCTCTCGGAGGCCAAGTCCCAGTTCGAGCAGGACATCCTCAGTTACGCGACCCCGAGCACGTCAGAGGACATCGTGGACCTCGAGTCCAAGCACTCGTTCCCTGCCTCAGATCCGGGCGCTGTGCCTGGCGAGGAGGAGGACGAGACGCGTGAGGTTCACATCGCGAGTGGCGGCCCCGCAGCGGCATCCAATCCTGTGAAGGTGACAACGGACAACGGTTCGTACATCCTCGACAACGGCGCGGTGACTCTCGCCGCGATCACCTCGTGCACGAACACGTCCAACCCGTCGGTCATGCTTGCCGCAGGGCTCCTGGCTCGGAACGCGCTCGACAAGGGCCTCAAGCAGAAGCCGTGGGTGAAGACAACTCTCGGCCCCGGATCCAAGGTCGTCACCGATTACTACGAGAAGTCGGGTCTCGACAAGGCTCTGGAGGGCCTCGGCTTCTACACCGTGGGTTACGGTTGCACGATTTGCATCGGTAACTCCGGTCCTCTCATCGAAGAGGTTTCCGCGGCCGTCAACGAGCATGACCTTGCAGTCACAGCAGTGTTGTCGGGTAACCGCAACTTTGAGGGTCGCATCAGCCCGGACGTGAAGATGAACTACCTCGCTTCGCCGCCGCTCGTCGTGGCCTACGCCCTGGCAGGGTCCATGCACTTCGACTTCGAGACAGACGCTCTCGGCACGGACCATGACGGCAACGACGTCTTCCTTCGCGACATCTGGCCCTCGCCCGAGGAGGTGCAGTCGACTATCGACTCGTCGATCTCTCGCGAGCAGTTCATCAAGCAGTACGCCACGGTCTTCGACGGCGATGAGCGCTGGCGTAGCCTGCCCACTCCGGATGACGCGATCTTCCAGTGGGACGAGTCGTCGACGTATGTACGCAAGGCCCCCTACTTCGACGGTATGTCGATGGAGCTCACGCCCGTCACGGACATCACGGGTGCTCGCGTTCTCGCGACTCTCGGCGATTCGGTGACGACCGACCACATCAGCCCGGCCGGCAGCATCAAGCCGGGCACCCCGGCGGCCGAGTACCTCACCGCCCACGGCGTGGATCGCAAGGACTTCAACTCCTTCGGCTCGCGCCGCGGAAACCACGAAGTCATGATTCGCGGGACGTTCGCCAACATCCGTCTCAAGAACCTCCTTGTGAGTGCCGTCAACGACGGTGCGGTTGTCGAGGGCGGATTCACTCGCGACTTCACACAGCCCGGTGGACCGCAGTCCTACATCTACGACGCCTCTCAGAACTACCAGGCAGCGGCAACCCCGCTCGTCATCTTCGGTGGCAAGGAGTACGGTTCCGGTTCGTCCAGAGACTGGGCCGCGAAGGGCACGAGCCTCCTTGGAGTCAAGGCGGTCATCACCGAGAGCTTCGAGCGTATTCACCGCTCGAACCTCATCGGCATGGGTGTTGTGCCGCTGCAGTTCCCGGTGGGGGAGAGCTGGGAGTCGCTCGGCCTCGACGGAACCGAGATCGTCTCGATCGAGGGTCTGGAGGAGCTGAACTCCGGCGTCACCCCGAAGACGGTCAAGGTAACTGCCGCCCCCAGCGAGTTCTCTCCCGAGGGCAAAGAGACCGTCGAGTTTGACGCGATCGTGCGCATCGACACACCGGGTGAGGCCGACTATTACCGCAACGGCGGCATCTTGCAGTATGTGCTGAGGAGCCTCGTCTAGGGTTGGGTCATGAGCTTGCTCGAGGGAATCCACGGACCACGAGACCTCGATGATCTGAGTGTCGATCAGCTCACCGAGCTCGCTGCGGAGATACGCGAGTTCCTCGTTCGCGAGGTGTCGAAAACCGGTGGCCACCTGGGTCCGAATCTCGGTGTCGTCGAGCTGACGATCGCCATGCACCGCGTGTTCGACTCACCGCGTGACGCCATGATCTTCGACACCGGGCACCAGTCGTACGTCCACAAACTCCTCACGGGCCGGCAAGATTTCAGCCGACTGCGTCAGGAAGGCGGACTGGCCGGTTATCCGCAAAGGTCGGAGTCCATCCACGACATCGTCGAGAGCTCACACGCCTCAAGCTCGCTCTCGTGGGCTGACGGGATTTCTCGGGCATTCACCATGGTCGGCGAGGGTGATCGTCACGTGGTGGCCGTAGTAGGTGACGGTGCGCTCACGGGTGGCATGACGTGGGAAGCCCTCAACAACATCAGCGATGACAACAGTCGCAATCTCGTAATCATCGTCAACGACAATGGTCGGTCGTACGCCCCCACGATCGGTGGCATGGCGCACTTCCTCAATAACGTGCGCACGCGCCGCTCGTACCGCAACCTGTACTCGTCGAGCCGACGCCTGTTCGACAAGTTCGGCGCTCCGGGGAGGGCCTTCTACCGAGGCGTTCGCGGCGGCCTCCGTGGCTTCCTCGCTCGATTCAGCAACAACGAGGCCTTGTACTCAAACCTCGACATCAAGTACCTCGGGCCGGTCCACGGTCATGACGTTCGCGCGCTCATCGAGGTTCTCGAGCAGGCCAAGAACTACGGCGCTCCTGTGATCGTCCACGCGATCACAGAAAAGGGCAGGGGCTACGAGCCGGCGCTCATGGACGTGGCCGACCAGTTCCATGCGGTCGGGCAAATCGATCCGGAGACAGGCGAGCCCATCGAGGTGGCGAGCAAGCCGTCATGGACGAGTGTTTTCGCCGACGAGATCGTGCGGCTGGCCGACACCAATCCGCGGATCGTGGGTATCACCGCGGCAATGCTTCGCCCAACCGGCCTGCATCACTTGGCTGAGAGATATCCCGAGCGGGTACTCGATGTCGGGATCGCCGAACAGCACGCGGTCACGTCCGCGGCAGGGCTCGCATTCGGCGGGCTGCATCCGGTCGTCGCGGTCTATGCGACCTTCGTCAACCGTGCGTTCGACCAGATGCTCATGGATGTCGCGCTCCATCGCGCCGGGGTCACCTTCGTCCTGGACCGAGCCGGAGTGACCGGTCCCGACGGTCCGAGCCACCACGGGATGTGGGACCTCGCGATTCTGCAAGTTGTGCCGGGCATCCGTATTGCGGCACCGCGGGATGCGACTCGGCTGCGGGAGGAACTGGCCGAAGCGGTCGCTATCGAAGACGGACCGACGGTTATCCGTTTCTCGAAGGGCAGTGTCGGTACCGAGTACGACGCCGTGCGGCGAACGGACGATGGTGTCGATGTCCTGGTCGAGGCGCCACACAAGGACGTACTCATCGTCGCGGTCGGCTCCATGGCGAAGCTCGGCCTCGAGGTGGCACAGCGCCTTGCCGCTCAGGGCATCGGCGCCACCGTCGTTGATCCGCGCTGGGTGGTTCCCGTACCCGAAAGCATCATCGGGTTGGCCGCCGAACACCGGATTCTCGTGAGCATCGAGGACGGCGTCCGTGTTGGTGGCATCGGTACTCGTATTCGTCAGGATCTGCGTGCCGCAGGTGTTGACACGGCAGTCACCGAGCTGGGTCTGCCCGATGAGTTCCTCGATCACGGGAGTCGGGACTACATTCTCGAGCAGGTCGGACTCACGTCACAAGCCATCGCTCGCGATGTCGTGGCCCAAGTACTGGGAAGCAAAATCCCTGTCGCTCGCCCCCTCCCCGCCGACGTACCGGCGGAGAGGGAGACGAGCTACGACAACCCCTCGTAGAGACCGTTACGCGACGCCGCGGATGGGCGGGTGGTGGAACGTGTCCCCGAAGGCTCGCTCTGACGCACCGACACGGTCCAGGTACGGCGTGACGCCGCCCATCTGGAAAGGATAACCAGCGCCCAGGATCATGCAAAGGTCGATGTCTTCGGCGGCCGCGACGACCTTGTCCTCGAGCATCCGATGTATCTCATCGGCGAGACCGTCTTCGAAGCGCACCCTGAGCTCCTCGGCCGAGAGCGGTTTGGCATCGGCGGGGCGGTGCCGGTCGACTATTGCTTGAGCCTTCGGATCGATGCCTTTGACTTTGCCCTTGCCATCCTTCTCCAGGATGTGACCGTAGTCGGCGAGCTCGTGCAGTGCTGCACTTTCGAAGAAGCGCTCGGGGAAAGCAGCGTGATGTGTGTCGAGAACGTGCGCGCCAACCTTGAGCCCCACGAGCTCGAGCAGCACAAAGGGATCCATGGGAAGCCCGAACGGTCGAACTGCCTCGACGACCGTCTCGAACGACGTACCCTGCTCGACGGCGTGCATCGCCTCACCGAGCACCTTCGCGAGGACACGGTTGACGACGAAGCCGGGAGTATCGCGAGTGATAACCGCGTTCTTTCGGAGGTTCTTCGCCGTCTCCATGGCTGTCGCGAGCGCCGCATCCGTCGTGTGCGGGGTCTTGACGACCTCGATGAGTGGCATCACGGCGACAGGGTTGAAGAAGTGGAAGCCCACGACCCGCTCGGGGTTCTTGAGCTTCGCACCAATCTGCTCCACCGAGAGAGAGGAGGTGTTGGTCGCGAGGATGGTCTCGGGTGAGATGTACTGCTCGACGTCGGCGAAAACGGTCTGCTTGGCCTCGAGCTCCTCGAAGATCGCCTCGATCACCCAATCGCACTGAGCGAAATCGGCCTTGTCGGTTGTGCCCGTGATGAGGGCCTTGAGCCGGTTGGCTTCGTCGCCGGAGATTCGACCCTTCCCCAGCAGTTCGTCGATCTCACCGCGGATCCACGCGACACCTTCGTCGACACGGGCCTGATCGAGGTCTGTGATGATCACGGGCACCTGCAGGCGACGTACGAAGAGCAGTGCGAACTGGCGAGCCATGAGACCGGCGCCGATCACGCCCACCTGGGTTACCTTCTGCGCAAGTTCCCTGTCAGGAGCCCCGGCCGGCCGCTTGGCACGCTTCTGTACGAGGTTGAACGCGTAGATGCTCGCGCGAAACTGGTCGCCAGAGATGAGATCGGCCAAAGCCTCGTCCTCGGCCGCGAAACCAGTTTTCTTGTCGGTGTTCTTCGCAGCCTTGAGCAGCTCGAGTGCGCGGTACGGCGACTTCGCAACGCGACCGATGCGGCTTGCGAGCATCTTCTCGGCGATGCCGATGGCGATATCCCACTTGGCGACCCGCTCGATCTTGCCCGGCTCGTTCTTGCGCTTGACCTTGATCTTTCCGGAGATCACTCCGTCAGCCCAGCGGATCGAGTCCTCGAGGAAGTTCGCGGGTTCAAACATCGCGTCCGCGATGCCGAGTTCGAAGGCCTCAGGACCCTTGAGCATCCGGTTGTTCTTGAGCGGATTCTCGATGATGACCTTGAGCGCGTTCTCGATGCCGATCAGGTTGGGCAGCAGCCACGCGCCACCCCAGCCAGGGATGATACCCAGAAAAACCTCAGGTAGAGCCAACGCCGGAACCGAGCTGTCGATGGTGCGGTAATCCGCATTGAGCGGGATCTCCACACCGCCACCGAGGGCGAGTCCGTTGATGAACACAAACGACGGGACTCCGAGTTCGGACAGCTTCCCCAGTGCCCAGTGGCCCAGCTGAGCCATCTGGAGCCCTGTTTCGCGATCGGGGATCTCACTGACCTTCGAGAGGTCAGCGCCGGCAGCGAAGATGAACGGCTTACCCGTGACGGCGAGACCGGCGATCTCCCCCCGTGATGCCCGTTCCTTCTGCTCATCGAGGACTCCGGCGAACTCGAGAAGAGTCTGGGGTCCGAGAGTGTTCGGCCGCGTGTGGTCCTTACCGTTATCCAGGGTCACGAGAGCGAGAGTTTTGCCTCCTGAGAGGGGGATATCGCGAACGTAGGAGTGCGTGACGACTTCGTCGGTCGACAGCGCGGCAAGCTTGGCGAACCGTTCTGACGTGGCGATGGACATTACTTTGCTCCCTTGTAGTGCGGGTTCTCCCAAATGACACTGCCGCCCTGGCCGAGGCCGATGCACATCGCGGTGAGCCCGTAACGGACATCCGGTCGCTCGGCAAACTGAGCCGCGAGCTGAATCATGAGGCGCACGCCGGAGGAGGCGAGCGGATGCCCCATCGCGATAGCACCGCCCCACTGATTCACACGGGGGTCGTCGTCGTCGATTCCAAAGTGATCGAGGAGGGAAAGCACCTGCACGGCGAAAGCCTCGTTGAGTTCGAACAAACCGATGTCGTCGATGGTGAGACCAGCTTTGCGCAAGGCCTTCTCCGTCGAGGGCACGGGACCGATACCCATGATCTCGGGCTCGACCCCGGCGAAAGCGAAACTCACCATGCGCATCTTGGGGGCGAGCCCAAGTTCCTTTGCCGCGTCGGCGCTGGCGATGATGCTTGCCGTTGCTCCATCGTTGAGGCCGGATGAGTTGCCCGCGGTCACTCGACCGTGTGGGCGGAACGGAGTCTTGAGTCCGGCGAGGCCTTCCATGGTGGTCTCGGGGCGTAGCGCTTCGTCGCGGGTCGCGAGACCCCAGCCCTCCGCGCTTCGGATCGCCACCGGGATGAGGTCGGGCTGGATCTTTCCGGCCTCGTATGCCGCTGCGGCCTTGTGCTGACTCAGCATCGCGAAACGGTCGGCACGCTCCTTGGTGAGCTGTGGGAATCGGTCGTGGATACGTTCGGCCGTGTTACCCATGTTCAGGGCATCCGCGCTTACGAGCTTCTCCGCGAGGAATCGCGGGTTCGGGTCGGCTCCGAAGCCCATGGGGTGGCGCCCCATGTGCTCGACACCGCCAGCGATGCCAATGTCGTAGGCGCCAAAAGCGATTGCTCCCGCGATGGTGGTGACGGATGTCATCGCGCCGGCGCACATACGGTCGATGGCGTAACCCGGCACGGAGCGGGGGAGGCCTGCGAGAAGTGCGGCCGTGCGACCGAGGGTCAGCCCCTGATCTCCGGTCTGCGTCGTGGCGGCAATGGCCACGTCATCGAAACGTTCCTTGGGGATGGACGGGTTGCGTTCCAGTAGACCGATCATCGCCTTGACGACGAGATCGTCCGCTCTCGTCTCCCAGAACATACCCTTTTCGCCAGCACGCCCAAATGGTGTGCGGACGCCATCGACGAACACGATGTCACGTGTCTCGGCCACGGTGCCTCCCTTACGACTTCGTTGGTCGACACGATCCTAGATTCGGCCCTGTGGGCGACCGTGATCCTTTGATTCTTCCTACGAGGTGGGTTCGCTCGGCCGCTCGGCGTTTTGGTCGGCCTCGACAAAGGCTTGCGCGATTACCTGTGCTGTTGCCGCAATCTGCCAGGGTCGCGCGCCAAGCTCCTCGAGTGCGAGCCCCACGGCTTCGGGCGTCACGGCCGTTGGCGGTGTCCATGCGACCCGGCGCAGGGTCTCCGGCGTCAGGAGATTCTCGACGGGAAGCGACATCTCCGTCGCGATCGTCGTAACCGCGAGGCGGGCTTTCTTGAGCCGGGCATCCGCGACCGGGTTCTTCTCCGCCCACACCCGGGGTGGGGGGACGCTGTCACCTTGGACACGAAGGGCGGGGAGGTCTGTGGTCGTTACTCCAGCCTGGATCGCATTCCACCAGCGGTCGATCTGAGAGCGGCTGGCTCGTCCGGTGAACTCTTTCATTCCCGCGAGTTGACGTTTGCTCTCCGGCAACACTCGAGCTACTGCTGACAGGGCTGAGTCGGGAACGAGCCGCCCGGGTGCCGTATCGATCTCTCGTGCGTAGGCGTCGCGTGCGATCCATAATTCACGAGCGACAGCGAGATTTCGCTGACCTCGGACCGTGTGGAGCCCGCCAAGGCGGCGCCATGGCTCGGCACGCGTGATGACGAGGTCGCGACCGAGGACCGACTGGAACTCCTGCGCGGCAATCTCGGACTTTCCGGCCTCGGAGAGGATGTCATCCAATTTGTCGCGCACATCGACGAGCAACTCGACGTCGAGAGCGGCGTACACCAGCCACGATTGGGGGAGCGGGCGAGTGGACCAATCCGCGGCCGAGTGCTCCTTGGCAAGGTGGATGCCCAGCAGCTCTTCAACGACAGTGCCGAGGCCGACGCGAGGCATACCCGCGAGTCGAGCTGCGAGTTCGGTATCGAAAATTCGGCGAGGGTCCAGCCCAACTTCACGAAGACAGGTCAGATCCTGGCTTGCGGCATGGAGTACCCACTCCTCATCGATGATCGCCTCGTTGAGTTCGGAGAAGTCGCCGATCGCTGGGGGATCGAAGAGGAACGTGCCCGATCCACGGCGGAAGACCTGAATGAGATAAGCGCGCTGGGAGTAGCGGTAGCCGGATGCGCGTTCTGCATCGATCGCGATCGGTCCGTGACCTTGTCGGATTGTGTCCACGGCCTCGAGATATCTTTCGCGGTCTGCGATGACGTCGACGAACTCGTGCTCGGCCTGAACGGGTACCTCTGCCCGCTCCGTTGCGGGCGTCTCCTCCGGACTACTCACGTCCTACTCGGCGGGCAGACAACAGACTCACTCCCTCAACGGCCGGCGGTAGGCCGGCAAGCATGCACAACAGGTCACCCCAGCTTTCCACATGCGACGCAACGAGTTCGTCCGCGGGTGTCCATGACGCACGTATTTCGACCTGGGCACCGTCACCCTGGGCTGCGAGCTCGCCGAATCCCGTGGACAGGATGCGCGTGGCCGTGCCCGATGCGGCGCTATACGCCGCGCCGCGATTGTCGAGAGCGTCGATGAGCCACGACCATGCGACTTCAGCGAGGAAGGGATCGACCCCCATCTCGGTCTCGAGCGGGGCCTGCACGTAGCAGATTACGCGGAACACTCCGCCCCATGCCTCCGGTGCCGATGGGTCGTAGAGGAGCACAAACCGGCCGGTCCCCATGTCAGAATCGGCGCCGTGCCGAGCCGGTTTAACGTCCGCGGCAAGCGCGAAAGACCACGGAGCGAGAGTGCTGGGGGCAGGGATCTCCGAGAGCAGGAGTTCTGGCCGGAGTTCGGCCGAACGAATGGCCTCGATCGCACCAGCGAAGGGTCGCGGAGACTGCGGAGACTCAGACACAAGTGAAGATTATGCTTGCAGCCAATGCAAAGCTCTGAGGCACGCCGGTCGTCGTCACTGCGGAGGGGATCGTCGTCACTGCGGAGGGGATCGTTGTCACCGCGGGTGTCATTCCTTCGCGGTGCCTTGGTCGCCGGGGTGGTCCTCGGTGCGGTCGGGGTGGTTGCCGCGGCGAGCGCTGCGGCCGTTGCCGTGTACTTCGCCCGTCGCATAGTGACCCCGCCGCGGCGTCCTGCCGAAGACCAGGCAATTGTCTCTGCCGATTCCTCGACTGTGCTGCTCACACGATCTCCCGACTCCCAGGTGCCGGGCCGATACAGTCTGTTTTTCGACGATACGCGTGGCCACGCGCGGATCGGAGCGATTGTCGAGCACACGCAATCCACGGTTCGCCGTGAGGTCATCACCGTTGATCGCGGGAATCTGAGTCTGGCGCGTCGAGGGCGGATCAGCGGGTGGTTTTATCTCGGGCCGGAAGAGTTCGGCCTCCCGTGGAGTGACGTCGACATTCCCACGGATCTGGGTCCAGCACCCGCGTGGTTGATCCCGGCACCCGACGAATCGACGCGCTGGGCGATCCACGTTCATGGTCGCGCAGTCCGCCGGGAAGAGACCCTCCGTTCCGTGCCGACGTTTCACAATGCTGGCTACTCATCGTTGTTGATCTCGTATCGCAACGATGGCGATGCTCCACGATCGCCGGACCACCGATACGGGCTCGGAACGACGGAGTGGAGGGATGTCGACGCCGCGATACGGTTCGCCTTAGCTCGCGGTGCCCGGGAGATCGTCCTCGTGGGGTGGTCGATGGGTGGGGCTACGGTCCTCCAAACGCTCACACGATCCACGCTGGCAAGCTTCATCACCGGCATCGTGCTCGATTCGCCCGTGATCGACTGGGTGACGACTCTGCAGTTTCAGGGGATCGAGAATAGGTTGCCACCGCTCGTTCGCGCTGGCGCGATAGGGCTCCTTCGCGAGACATGGGGTGGTGTTCTCACGGGCCAGGCGCAGCCGCTCGATCTCCATGGGCTCGATCTTGTGGCACGCGCCGACGAACTCACGTCACCGATCTTGCTCTTTCATAGTGAGGACGACGGCTACGTGCCTGTTACGGCATCGGATGCACTGGCCGAAGCGCGGCCTGACATCGTTACCTACGAGCGCTTTTCTGTGGCGAGGCACACGAAGCTCTGGAACTACGACGCCCCCCGGTGGGAGGGAGCGATCAGTCGTTGGTTGAACGACCTCGCGTGAGCCACCGCGCAAAAACGAAATCGTCGTCGTCGATCACGAGCTGTTCGAGGGACAAGGGATGCTCGCCAACGCCGGTGGCAGCAAAACCCGTGGGCGACGCATCCCGAAGTACCGGACTCGTGGTGATGCACAGCTCGTCGACGAGGCCCTCGTGCACGAGAAGAGAGGCGAGAGTCGGTCCGCCCTCGCAGACGATCGACCGGTAACCAGCCGATCGCGCCGCCGACACGATGTCGACGCCACGGAGGGTGGTTTCCTCGGTCGGGACCGAGAGCACCTCGGCTCCGGGGAGAGAAGTTGCAACCCTGTCCGTCGCCGATTCTGGGCAGATCACGGTTACTGCCGATGGGTCAGAAAGTTGATGCCCGTCTAGGTTGCCGCTCGACGTGACGATCGCGAGGCGAGAGGAGCGCGGCAACTGGTAGCCCTCCGCTCGCACCGACTGCGCGCCCGCGAGAATCAGGTCGCCCAGCTGCCGTATCACGCCGAGTATGCGGCGGTCGGTGGGGCTGGACAGCGACGTCGACGTGTGGTCGGAGCCCGTCGCGTTGCCGCTGATACCGAGGACGAGGTTGATCCTCAGCCAGTCGTGCGTCGGGGGCCGATACCACTCGAGTAGCCGATCGCGCGAGTCCGCGGCATCCGTATCGATTTGCTCGGTCGGAGCCGGATGCACGCGCGTGAGGATCACGCGTCGATCTTCTCTCGCACCTGGCGTTTGGTTCGACCAAGAAGTGCTGTCATACCCCTGATCCGCAGAGGGCTCACGGCTTGAGTGAGACCGATGGTGTCCGGGTAGTCGTCGGGAACGGCGAGTACTTGTTCCGCGCTCAATCCCGCCAGCCCCTGCACCAGGATCGAGGCGAAGCCGCGAGTCGTCGGTGCTTCACGAGGCGCGGTGGCGAAGAGATGCACGATCCGGTTGTCGTCGACCTCGACGAAAATGAACACGGGGGACTGGCACTCCTCAACACGTTCGAGGAGATCCGGATGCTCGGCATAGCGGCCGGGAAGCTCAGGAAGCTCGTTGGCGAATTCCAAGAGCAACTGCAGGCGGTCTCGAACCTCGAGCGACAGGAACTCCTCGCGGATTGCCGCCAGTTGCGCCGGTAATGGGTCAGTCACGGCTTCACCCTACTTCGAGGAGGGAACCTCACCCGGTTCTACGCCCTTAACGATGGGAACACGCACCGCCGATCCCCACTCTGTCCATGAGCCGTCGTAGTTGCGTACCTTCTCGAAGCCGAGGAGGTGCTTCAACACAAACCACGTGTGACTCGACCGCTCACCGATGCGGCAGTAGGCGACGATGTCGTCGCCCTCGTTGAGGCCCGCACCCGTGCGGTAGATCTCGTCGAGTTCAGCGACGGCGCGGAACGTGCCATCGTCAGCAACGGCCTTGGCCCAGGGAACGTTCTGCGCGCTGGGGATGTGTCCCGCGCGCAGGGCGCCTTCCTCCGGGTATGCGGGGGCCGTCGTGCGCTCACCGCTGTATTCCTCCGGCGATCGAACGTCGACGAGCGGGTTGCCGAGGTGGGCGAGAACGTCGTCTTTGTAGGCACGGATGCCCGAGTCGTCGCGCTCGACGACGGGATAGTCGACCGGTGCAGGAGTGGGTACCTCCGTCGTGTACGGGCGGCCCTCCGCCTCCCACTTCGCGCGGCCACCGTCGAGCAGTCGGACATCCTCGTGGCCGAAGAGGCTGAACACCCAGAGCGCGTACGCCGCCCACCAGTTGTTTTTGTCACCGTAAATGACGACGGTTGTGTCACGTGAGATGCCGCGAGATCCGAGGAGCTCCGAGAATCCCTGGCCGTCGATGTAGTCGCGCTGGACCGGGTCATTGAGGTCGGTGTGCCAGTCGATCTTCACTGCCCCCGGGATGTGGCCGGTCTCGTACAACAGCACATCCTCGTCTGACTCGACGACAACGAGCCCGGGTGTGCCCAGGTGCTCCTGCAGCCACTCCGTTGTGACGAGGCGTTCCGGGTGCGCGAACTGCGCGAGTTGCGGTGCGGGATCGAGTTCGACGGCCATGGTGACTCCGGATCTGTCGTGGAAGAACGAGCGCTAGTCTTGGAGCGCCCGCTGTCGAATCTACGCGTCCCTGACCGAGCATTCAGCGGTGCCTGTAAGAGTTCGACACAATGACTTGCACCGGCTCGGCCACGCCGATCGGTGGGACCGGACCCAACCCATGACTGTGCCGCATCAGACGGCTCCCACGCGTCTCGTCGACCGGCTACCCGAACTCTCGGGCGACCAGATGGTTGCCCAGCTTGTACCTCCGCCGCAGTTCGCCGGGGCGACTCTCGAGTCCTACCGACCGGATCGCGACTATCCCTCCCAGGGAGCCGCGGTCGCGGCCGTGCGTGCCTTCGCGACGGGCGGTGGCGCCGGCGGCGGGCTTTTCAGCAGGCGTAAGCCAGTGGCCAAGCCCGGAATCTACCTCGATGGCGGCTTCGGGGTCGGCAAGACCCATTTGCTCGCGGCCCTGTGGAGCATGGTGAAAGGGCGTAAGTACTTCGGGACGTTCATCGAGTACACCTCTCTCGTCGGAGCGCTGGGATACGCCCGAGCCGTCGAACTCTTTCGGGGTGCCTCCCTGTTGTGCATCGACGAGTTCGAGCTGGACGACCCGGGGGACACTCGCCTTATGGCGAGGCTGCTAGGGGAGCTCGTCGCATCCGGAACTCGCATCGCGGCGACGTCGAACACTCCGCCCAATGCACTCGGGGAGGGTCGATTCGCCGCGCAGGACTTCTTGAGGGAGATCGATTCCCTCGCGGCGAAGTTCGAGACGTTGCGTATCGATGGACTGGACTACCGCCGCCGGTCGACGGATGCCCACGCCACAGTCTCGGCGGATGTCTCTGAAGATCTCGCCGCGGTGAGCGGCGCGACGACCCTCGACGACTTCACGGAGTTGCTCGCCCACCTGGCGCGTGTGCACCCCTCACGTTATGTCGCGCTCGTTGACGGGCTCTCCGCGATCGGCCTGACGGGAGTGCACGAACTGACAAGTCAGACGGATGCTTTGCGCTTCGTTGCCTTCGTCGACCGCCTCTACGACGCGCAGGTCCGTGTCATCGCGGACGGTGTTGCATTGGATGCGATCTTCCCCGAAGAAATGCTCTCCGGCGGATACCGCAAGAAGTATCTGCGGGCAACGTCCCGCTTAGTGGCGCTCACCAATATCGACGCTTAACTCACAGCACCTCGGCCGGTCCGCGAAACACAGTGTTTACATTTCGCCCTTTCGCGTAACAGAACCGAAACACCCGAGGCACATCGGGCGAAACCTCTCGTGACCAAACTGGTCGGCGTACCCGAGGTGAGATCCCGCCTATGGACCCAACGGTGCATCCTTCGCAGCAACAAAGAGAGGTACACACATGGATCAGGGCAACACCGCCTTCATTCTCCTGGCAGCAGCACTCGTGCTGTTGATGACCCCAGGCCTGGCATTCTTCTACGGCGGCCTCGTCAAGGCGAAGAGCGTCATCAGCATGATGATGATGAGCTTCGGTGCGATCGGCCTCATTGGAGTTCTTTGGGCGATCTACGGTTACGCGATCGCATTCCCGGGTGCTGAGGGGACACTCTTCCCCTGGGCGATCGACACCGGTGCGATCGGCCTTGCGAACGTGCTTGAGGCGCCCGAGGGGGCAGCATTCCCGCCGCTCGCCTTTGTCGCATTCCAGGCGACCTTCGCAATCATCACCGTCGCTCTCGTCTCCGGCGCCATCGCCGACCGCGCAAAGTTCGGCGCGTGGATGGTCTTCGCAGGCATCTGGGCGACGCTCGTGTACTTCCCGGTTGCGAGCTGGGTGTTCAACTTCGGCCTCGCTGAGGAGGGCGGATTCGCGTACGGCGGCTGGACCACGCATGGTCTGCAGGAGGTCTTCGGTCTCGGCGTCATCGACTTCGCCGGTGGTACCGCGGTGCACATCAACGCCGGTGCTGCGGCCCTGGCGCTCGCACTCGTCCTTGGCAAGCGTGTTGGTTTCGCCAAGGGTGCACACGTGCCGCACAACCCGCCGTTCGTTCTTCTCGGTGCTGGCCTCCTGTGGTTCGGATGGTTCGGTTTCAACGCCGGCTCCGAGCTTGCTGCCGACAACACTGCCGCGCTGGCATTCGTGAACACGATCGTCGCGCCCGCCGCTGCTCTGCTTGCCTGGCTCGTCGTGGAGAAGATCCGCGACGGCAAGCCGACGTCGATCGGCGCCGCTTCCGGTGCGGTTGCGGGTCTCGTCGCCATCACCCCCGCGTGTGGTTCGCTGACCCCGATGTGGGCGATCCTCCTTGGTGTCATCGCCGGTGCCGTCTGTGCCCTGGCCATTGACCTCAAGTTCAAGCTCGGCTTCGACGACTCGCTCGACGTTGTGGGTATCCACCTCGTCGGTGGACTCATCGGAACCCTGTACCTCGGCTTCTTCGCGACCGGCACCGGCATCTTCACCGGTGGAGACGGAACGCAGCTTCTGGTTCAGGCGATCGCGGCTCTCGCTGTGCTCGTGTACTCCTTCGTGCTCGCCTTCATCATCGGCTTCGTGATCGAGAAGACGATGGGCTTCCGCGTCAAGAACGAGGACGAGATCGCTGGCATCGACACCGTGGTTCACGGCGAAGAGGGCTACGTCCTCGCCGACACCAAGTAACTCAGCACAGCGCTGACACGAGAGGGTGTCGCTCCACGGAGCGGCACCCTCTCTGCGTGTCCAGAGCCAATGACGGGTAGCGTGAGCACACGATGAACAACGCGCAGTTGGTTCTCCCGGCATCCCTCGCTCTCATCGCCGTTCTCGCGAGTCTTGCCGTCGTGTACGCGCGCTTCGCTCCCGCCCGGTCGACAGGGTTCAGCATGACCGTATCGGCTCTCACAGCGGCGTTGGGGGCGGCAGCGTGGTTGTCCATCGCTCCGCTGGTTGCCCCCGGAGTTGTCTCGAGTCCGCTCTATGTGCCCATCGGACTTCTCGGCGCCATCGCCACCATGATCGCGTCGCTAGCTGTGCGATCGGGGAGTGGTTCTCTCATCACCACAAGCATCTTCGCCCTGTCGTGGGCGATCCTCGTGTCGGTTCCCGTCGAGATGGTCACCTTCTTCACGGGCCTCGGGGGTGTGGTGGCACTGGATTATGGTGGCTCGCTCATCATGAACGTCGCAGCTGGGGCTGCGGTCGCGGGTGTCCTCCTCATCGGGGTATCCCGGCCTCGGGGCCTCCGCGCGATCGTGCTCCCGCAAGCCTGGGTGGTCGTGGCCGTTGTCGTTCTCATGGTGGGGTGGATCGGCTGGCTCGTGGCGGGCGAACTCGCCATTGACGATCTGTCCACGGCCATATTGGTCAACGGTGCCCTGGGGGTGGCTGGTGGCGTGACGGGGTGGCTCGCCGTGCAGCGAATGAGTCATCAGAGCACAACCTGGGGAGGCTTGCTCGCGGGAGTGACAAGTGGACTCATTGCCGTGACGGCCGGGGCGCCCATCATTTCGCCGCTCGCCGCAGTCTCGTTCGGCATGCTCGCCGGGGGAGCAGCATGTATCGCGACTGTTCGCTGGATCAGCGTGACGCGTCAACCCCAGTGGTACTTGGTGGGTTCCCACCTGATCGCAGGCGCGGTTGGCGTTGTGCTCATCGGCATCCTCGCCAGTGGCACTGGCTTCGTTTTCACCGGCCAGATCCTGCCGGTTCAGAATCAGCTATTCGGAAGCATCGCCGTTGCCGCCTACTCCGGTGTCGTGGCCATGCTGCTGTGGTTGGGTCTCCGGACCGGCGAGAGGGCGATCATCCGCCGTCGCGAGGGCCACTGACTCACCGAGTGCCTCGCGTGCCAGGAGCGTGGCTCCTGCCACCGCGGCCGGCATCATGATGACCGCGCCGAACGGCACGAGGAAAGATATGTACGTCGCTGCGCCGAATCCGACCGTTCGCGCGCGGCGCTGCCTTAGTGCTGCGCGCCTGGCCCCGAACGTCATCCCGCGGCCGTCGAAGGCGAAACCCGTGAGTTCGAGCGCGAGAAACCAACCGCCAGCCAGGGCGCCCACAACGGGGGCGAGGATCGGCCCGACGAGCGGAATTGCTCCCACCACGAGCAGCAGGATGCCGAGCCCAACGGTCGGCACCGCCAGGCGGAGTCCGCCGAGAATCCCTCTCCACAGCCCCGTCCAAAAACCCACCGGGCTGCTCGGGACGGCACCGAATCGGCGTTCGACGTGAGTCCAGATCTTTTCGTAGAAGACGCTCCCGACCGCGAGCGTGAGTGTGGTGAACGCGTAGATGGCGATGAGGACGGCCGCCGCCAAAAGGGCCGCGCCTGCGAGCACACGAACACCGGTGAGAAAGGGCTCATCCCAGGTGTCTGCGAAGGGGGTGATGGCGGATGCCAATCCCTCGAGGTTCACTCCGAGCGCAATGATTCCGATTCCGAGGGCTGCACCGACTATGAGGGCGGGGAGCATCCCCAGCACCATGAGCCTCGGCGCGGTCGCCCACACCCGCAGGCCGCGGAAGAGAAAACCGATCCCGGAGGCGAAGTCCCGGAGGACTCCTCGCCGTTGCTCGACCTTCGCCACGGCACTCAGACTATGTGCTCTCGAAGCCGGAGGAGGGATGATCTGGTGGGCGATACCGGACTCGAACCGATGACCTCTTCCGTGTGAAGGAAGCGCGCTACCAACTGCGCCAATCGCCCGCGGCCTCAATCTTGCCACAACTTCACGACCCGCCCGTCACACGAATTGGCAGTGCCCGCCGTCATCGGCTACAGTCGTCTAGCACCCAGCAATGAGTGCAGTGCGGATGTGGCGCAGTGGTAGCGCATCACCTTGCCAAGGTGAGGGTCGCGAGTTCGAATCTCGTCATCCGCTCGGAGTGAATCAGGTAACGACCCTCGGGTACCGGGCCTGAAACACACACGGTGGCGTGGCCGAGAGGCGAGGCAACGGCCTGCAAAGCCGTGTACACGGGTTCGAATCCCGTCGCCACCTCGGAGATGCTCCTGCATCTTCCACCTCGGAACCAGATCCGAAAAACTCTGGGCGATTGGCGCAGCGGTAGCGCGCTTCCCTGACACGGAAGAGGTCACTGGTTCGATCCCAGTATCGCCCACCACAACATGACTCCCGCAGTACGCCTCGTGAGTGCTCGCACGGTGGATAGCTCTGCTAGCGTCAACGTCAGGGGACTTCGGGGGCACTTCACCGTCGTGAGTGGAGTGAAATGCCCCGTCGTACCCGTAGACGTCGCCTTGCAGTCAAAATCGCGCTAGGTGCCGTCGGCACGCTGGCTGTCGCTGGTCTCGTAGGTGTTGCCGTTTTCGGCTCTGCGCATCGCGTCCCTGCGCCCGAGCCGTCCCCCACGGACGCACAGACGACGCGCACCGGGTACACGTTCGGCGGTGCGACCTCGACGCACGTTTTCACCGAAGAGGAGGGCATCCTTCCTTTCATCCAGCGCATGCCCCTGCAGATCACCCAGGACGCCACACGTTTTCGTGTTCATGTCGCCAATCAGAACCTCCGGCTCGACGAGGCCATCCCGGGGGAGGTCAGACTCGGCGGCATCTGGATCGCACCTGACGAGGTTGACCCACGGGCGACGGACAATGAGCCGAGCGGAGTGCTCAGTGAGCTTCCGGTCCGCATCATGTCTCCGATGCTCCTTGTCGACGGCGAGGAGTACGTGGGACCGTGGATCGACTCAAACCGCTACGAGCTGGATGCCGAGAGGTTTCACCTGCTGTCGATGGCGGCCGCCTTCGACGGTACGCAGCCGGTCGTCACCACGTTCTCAGGCTCCTGGATCTCTGGCGGTGCCGATTCGGTTGCCGAGGCTACGAGGCCCGGTGAATGGGGCAATGGGATCAGTCTTCTCGACATCTGGATCGAGTTCGACTACGAAGGGCGCGCTCCGACCTTGCTCGTCTACGGCAGTTCCCTCTCAACACCCGGCAATGGGGGAGAGGCTCCCACCTACGGAGAACCCGACGCGTGGCCGGGACGGTGGGCTCGGCTTGCCGACGGGGTGGCGCTGAACAGCGCAGTCTCGATGGGCACGATCGATCACTACGTCGACGACAACCGTCTCACCCGTCGTTTCGCCGAGTTCGCTACCGACGCTGTTGTGCTCTGGACGGCTTCGAACAGCCTCGGCAGAGGGGACCCGTTCGACCAGGTCCGGGATGACACCCAAGCAACGGTCGATCGGCTGCGTGTTGCCCATCCCGAGGCGAAGATCGTCATCGCGACGGAGCCTGGCCGCAACGACTTCGTCATCCCCGATGAGTACTACCAGGATCGCCTGCGCTACAACGAGTGGGTGCGCTCTCTTCCGGACGGCGTTGACGGCTTCGTCGACCTCGATGTGCTTCTGAGTGACCCCGCCGACAACCATCTGTTGTCACAGGAGTACGATTCCGGAGATCTCGTGCATCTCAACGAGTCGGGGCACATCGCTGTTGCGGAGGCAGTTGACGAGGTCTTGCTCGAACTAGGAGTGTACTGATCGGGGAGGCGGATGCCGTGTTGATTTCCGTCCACGTGCATCCCGGGTCACGCCGGCCCGGCGTCGGAGGCGAGCACGCTGGAGCGCTTGTGGTTCGCGTCGCCGAACGAGCGGTCGACGGACGGGCAACTCGCGCGGTCGAGGCGGCGCTGGCGAGCGCTTTCGGGGTCAGGCTCTCCGACGTTCACCTCGCTCACGGCGCACGAAGTCGTGAGAAGCGCTTCGAGGTGATCGGCGCAAGTGAAGCGCGTCTCACCGAGCTCTTGACCGCGTGACGAAGGGTGTGCCGCGCGCTACTAAAGTTGTTGCGTGAGTAAGACCGGATTCGACCTCTTCACCGACCGATGAGTACTACCAGGATCGCCTGCGCTACAACGAGTGGGTGCGCTCTCTTCCGGACGGCGTTGACGGCTTCGTCGACCTCGATGTGCTTCTGAGTGACCCCGCCGACAACCATCTGTTGTCACAGGAGTACGATTCCGGAGATCTCGTGCATCTCAACGAGTCGGGGCACATCGCTGTTGCGGAGGCAGTTGACGAGGTCTTGCTCGAACTAGGAGTGTACTGATCGGGGAGGCGGATGCCGTGTTGATTTCCGTCCACGTGCATCCCGGGTCACGCCGGCCCGGCGTCGGAGGCGAGCACGCTGGAGCGCTTGTGGTTCGCGTCGCCGAACGAGCGGTCGACGGACGGGCAACTCGCGCGGTCGAGGCGGCGCTGGCGAGCGCTTTCGGGGTCAGGCTCTCCGACGTTCACCTCGCTCACGGCGCACGAAGTCGTGAGAAGCGCTTCGAGGTGATCGGCGCAAGTGAAGCGCGTCTCACCGAGCTCTTGACCGCGTGACGAAGGGTGTGCCGCGCGCTACTAAAGTTGTTGCGTGAGTAAGACCGGATTCGACCTCTTCACCGACCG